>NZ_CP067136.1:0-1200000 GCF_028553785.1 Paracoccus fistulariae | reverse complement strand
GCCGCCTCCAGCCCCATCTCGCGCGTTTCGACCATGGCATCGCGCAGGCCCAGCAGCGCATCTGTGGGCATGGTGGCGTGATAGGCGTGGCCGCCATTTTCATAGGCTTCCGTGATGGCGCGCCATTTCTTCAGATCCAGAACAAAGCTGTCGCTTTCGGTGTCGGCAAGCTTTGCGGCAGCGCGGTCCGACAGCATCACCAGACCCGCCGCAGGTGATGCGGACCAGCCCTTCTGAGGGGCCGAGATCAGCACATCGACGCCGGTTTTCTGCATATCGACCCAGATCGTGCCCGATGCGATGCAGTCCAGCACCATCAGCGCGCCGACCTCATGCGCGGCCTGGGCTAGTGCGGTGATGTAGTCGTCAGGCAGGATGATCCCGGCTGAGGTTTCGACATGCGGCGCAAAGACCGCGTCGGGGCGCGCCTCGTGGATCTTTGCCACCACCTCATCAATCGGGGGCGGGGCATAGGCGGGCTGCGGCTCGTTCCCGGCGGGGCGGGCCATGGCCACGGTGGTGTCGCGCGCAAAGCCGCCCGCTTCGAAGATCTGCGTCCAGCGATAGCTGAACCAGCCGTTTCTGACGATCAGCGCATGGGCATCGCGACCGAATTGCCGGGCCACTGATTCCATCGCATAGCTGCCGCCGCCGGGGACCACCGCCACCTGCGCCGCGCCATAGACATCCTTCAGCATCTCCGACAGATCGCGCATGACCTGTTGAAAACGTTGCGACATATGGTTCAGGGACCGATCGGTGAAGACGACCGAAAATTCCTCTAACCCATCGGGATCGATTTCGGGGCGCAGATGCGGCATGGCGGCTTCCTTTGGTTTTCTGCTTCCGTGACAGGTTAGCCGCCCCTGACGGCTGCTGCCAGCCTGTCGCCGCGCTAAATCGCTTTGCCCCCTTGCGGCACCCCCTGTCGGACGATTACGATTTCACAGGCAATAACTTCGCAGGTTTTTCATGCGTATCGGCATACTTCAATGCGGCAAGTCGCCCGCGCAGTTGAAGGACGACCTGGGCGACTATCCGGATATGTTCGTGCGGCTTCTGGCCGGACGCGGCTTTGAGTTCACCATCTGGGATGTCGAGGAGATGCAATTTCCCGACACGATCCACGACGCGGATGGCTGGTTGCTGACGGGATCGCGCCACGGCGCCTATGAGCCGCATCCCTTCATCCCGCCGCTGGAGGATTTTATCCGTCAGGCCTATGCCGCGCCTGTCCCCATGGTCGGCATCTGCTTTGGCCATCAGATCATCGCGCAGGCCCTGGGTGGCAAGGTGGTCAAATACGAGGGCGGCTGGGCTGTCGGCACGCAGGATTACGATTTTCAGGGTGAAAAGCTGCGGCTGAATGCCTGGCATCAGGATCAGGTCGTCGAACTGCCCGAAGGCGCGTCGGTCATTGCCCGCAACGATCAATGCGCCAATGCGGCGCTGGTCTATGGCGACAAGGCGCTGACCATTCAGCCGCATCCGGAATTCAACGACGATTTCGTGCAGGGCCTGATGGACACGCGCGCCAAGGGCGTTGTCCCCGATGATCTGCTGGACCGCGCTGCCGGACGGATGGGAGAGGCCAAGGCCTCGGCCAATATGGCGGACCGGATCGAGAGCTTTTTCAGGAAATCGCGTGCTGCTGCGGGCAACACGTCGCAGGGGGGCGCATGAGCGACTGGACAGACCGATTGCCGCAAGCGGCCAGGAACTATGTGGCCGATCGCCGGCTGGATGAGGTCGAATGCATCGTCGCCGATATTGCAGGCGTGGCGCGGGGCAAGGCGATGCCCGCGTCGAAATTCTGGCGGCAGGACAAGTTTTATCTGCCGAACTCGATCTTTCTGCAGACCATCACCGGGGAATGGGCGGACAACCCCTCGGGTGCCTTTACCGAACCGGACATGATCCTGACGCCGGATTTCACCACGGCGACGGCTGCCCCTTGGACGGCGGACTGGACGCTGCAGGTGATCCATGACGCCCATGACCAGAAGGGCAATCCGGTGCCCATCGCGCCGCGCAACGTGCTTAAACGCGTGGTCGAGCTGTATCGGCAAAAGGGCTGGAAGCCCGTCGTCGCGCCCGAGATGGAGTTCTTTCTGGTCGCTCGGAATACCGACCCGAACCAGCCGATCATCCCGCCGATGGGGCGCACGGGCCGTCGCGCGGCGGCCAAGCAGGCCTATTCCATGTCGGCGGTCGATGAATATGGCAAGGTGATCGACGACATCTATGATTTCGCCGAAGCACAGGGGTTCGAGATCGACGGCATCCTGCAGGAAGGCGGCGCCGGTCAGGTCGAGATCAACCTCAACCACGGCGATCCCGTCGCGCTGGCCGATGAGATCTTCTTCTTCAAGCGCCTGATCCGCGAGGCCGCGCTGCGTCACGACTGTTTCGCGACCTTCATGGCCAAGCCCATCGAGGGCGAGCCCGGCAGCGCCATGCATATCCACCATTCCGTCGTGGATCTTGAAACCGGCAAGAATGTCTTTTCCGACGATCACGGGCGCGAGACCGAGGCTTTCCTGCATTTCATCGGCGGAATGCAGCGTCATCTGCCTGCGGCCATCGCGCTGCTGGCGCCCTATGTGAACAGCTATCGCCGCTATGTCCCGGATTTTGCCGCGCCGATCAATCTGGAATGGGGGCGCGACAACCGCACGACCGGCATCCGCGTGCCGATTTCCGGACCCGAGGCGCGGCGCGTCGAAAACCGTCTGGCAGGCATGGATTGCAACCCCTATCTGGGCATCGCGGCGTCGCTGGCCTGCGGTTATCTGGGCCTGATCGAACAGGAAAGCCCGCGCGCCGAATGTCTGGGCGACGCCTATATGTCGCAGGATGAGCTGCCCTATAATCTGGGCGATGCGCTGGATCTGTTCAACGAAAGCAAACCCATGCGCGACGTGCTGGGCGAAGAGTTCGCAGCCGTCTACGAAGCCGTCAAACGCAATGAATACAAAGAGTTCTTGCAGGTGATCAGCCCGTGGGAACGTGAACATCTGTTGCTGAATGTCTGATCGCGGCACGGCCCCGGATTTCCGGGGCCGTGCGACTTACGCCTGCGGATAAGGCGTCAGCTTTTCTGCGAATCCAGCTCTTCTCCCTGATGCTCGACCTCGCGGGCCTTCTGATAGCTTTCGATCAGCAACTGATATTCGGGGAAGATCTGGGTATAGATCTCGGCCCATTTTTCGGCATCCTCGCGATGCCATGTCTTTTGCAGCTCGGATGCGACGGCGGCGGTGTCCATCGGGACCGCCCCGGCCTGAACGACACGGGCCAGCGTGATCTCTTGCGCCATCTTTGAATAGGTGCCCGAGGCGTCCACGACGACGAACACCTTGTAGCCTGCTGCAATGGCGCTGATCGCGGGGAAGGCCATGCAGACGCTGGTGATCGTGCCTGCAATGATCAGCGTCTTGCGCCCGGTTTCCTCGACGGCTTTCACGAATTCCGGATTGTCCCAGGCGTTGATTTCGCCCTTGCGCCCGACATATTTGGCGTGGGGCGCATTGCCGTGAATCTCGGGGATCAGCGGGCCGTTCGGCCCCTGCGGAACCGAGGCCGTTGTGATCACGGGAATATTGGCCAGCGTCGCCATGGAAGCCAGCGCCCCGGCAAGGCGGCGCAGCGTGGTCATTGGCATGTCGTTGACCGTCTGGAACAGGCCGCTTTGATGGTCGATCAGCAGCATGACGGCATCATCGGCGTCGATGACGGGTCTGGCACCGTTGAAATTTGCAGGAGAAGACATGGTAACATCCTTTCATTCGATATGTACCGTGCGACTGTCGCGTAAGGGTTGAATTCCCTGCGGCAGCACATGCTGAATATGATCTCAATTACAGAACATACAATTGAATATTCGTTCTGAAAAAACGAACTCTGATTTCGGCATAGCCGCCTTTTTCGGCTGCGTGAAAAGATGACAATGGATGTTTCGTCCCGTCCTGCCATGAAATATGGTTAAAGAAATCAGGCCGCTTTGACGGATCACCACATGACGAACCTGCTTTACGCCAATGACCGGCGCGGGGAATATCCCGCCAGCCTCTATGCCCAGACGCGGCAAGAACTGGAGCCCTTTCCCGCGCTGCAGGGTGAGGTTCGGGCCGATATCGCCATTGTCGGGGCGGGATATACCGGCCTGTCGGCGGCGCTGCATCTGGCGCGGGCGGGCAGGCGGGTCGTCCTGCTGGAGGCGCATCGCGTGGGCTTTGGCGCCTCGGGGCGCAATGGTGGGCAGATGGGCTCGGGCCAGCGGCAAGAGGTCGACTGGCTGGAAGACAAGTTGGGCCGCGACACAGCCCGGCGGCTGTGGGATCTCGCGGAAGAGGCCAAGGCGCTGGTCCGCGAACTGGCGGCCGAAAGCGATGTGCCGGTGACCGACGGCATCGCCCATGCCTGTCGCACCAGTGAAGAGGTCGATCACGCCATGCAGATGGCCGATCATCTGGCGCGGCATTACGATTATGACAAGATCGAACCGCTGGATATTGACGGCATGTCGCGGCTGCTGGGCAGCGAAACCTATGTCGGCGGGGATCTGGATCGTGGGGCAGGGCATCTGCATCCGCTGAATCTGGCCATTGGCATGGCGCGGCTGGCCAAGGCTGCGGGCGCGCAGATCTTTGAAAACAGCCCGGTGCAGCGCATCCAGCATGGCAGCGCCGCGGGAAAAAGCACTGTCTTTACCGCGCAGGGCCAGATCGTCTGCGATCAGGTCATCCTGGCGGCGAATGGCTATCTGGGCGGGTTGAACCGCAGGATCGCCGCCCGTGTCATGCCGATCAACAATTACATCGTCGCGACCGAGCCTTTGGGTAATCGCGCGCCCGAGATCCTGCCCGAACGCAGCGCCGTGGCGGATACGAAATTCGTGGTGAATTACTGGCGCATGGATGAGGAACGCCGCCTGATCTTCGGCGGTGGCGAGACGGTGACCTATCGTTTTCCGCAGGACATTGCCGCGCTGGTGCGGCCGCATCTGCTGTCGGTCTATCCGCAGCTGGCCCATGTGAAGCTGACCCATGCCTGGGGCGGGACGCTGGCGATCACCATGAACCGGATGCCCTGTTTCGCCCGGCCCGCGCCGAATTGCCTGTCGGCCAGCGGCTTTTCCGGTCACGGTCTGGCGCTGGCGACATTGGCGGGAAAGCTGATGGCGCAGGCGGTTCAGGGTCAGGCGGACGGCTTTGATGCCATGGCAGCCATTCCGACACGGGTCTTTCCGGGCGGTTCCATGCTGCGCGGGCCGCTATTGGTGGCGGGGATGGCCTGGTATGGTTTGCGCGACAGGCTGGGGTTCTAGGCCGATTTGCTGACCGGCTGCAGGCCCATATCCTCGCGCACGCGCTGGCGGGCCAGCGCGGAATCGCGATCCGTCACGCCCAGCAATCCCGAAACCAGCCGCACGAGGCTTTCCTCTTCCGAAGAGCGGCGCTTATCGGCATAAGCGACCTCCCACAAAGCCGAGATCACGGTCAGCCGATCCTCAAGCGCGATGCGGTCCTTGATATGGCGGGTGAAACGGACGGTGTCGGGGGCCTCGGCCTCGATCATCTCGGCGGCGGCGCGACGCTCGGCCGCTTCGCGTCGGGTGACGCCACGACTGCGTGACAGAACCTGGTCGATCCGGTCCTGTTCTTCGCGCGAATACCGATCATCGGCGCGGGCCAGCCGCACCATCAGCGCCGCAATCGCGACCTCGGCATCTTCCGATGCCAGCCGGACCGGATTGGGATCATCGGTAAACAGCCTGGACAAGAGATTGCGGAACATCGGAGACTTTCACTAGAGACAGATTCTTGGATCTGATGTTATCCCTAGCAGTTTTACGGGCAACCTTCCACAATTGTCACATCCGCCCGCGACACCGGATCGCGCAATGCCTTGGCCGTCTGATATTCCTGGCTGTGATAACAGGCCCGCGCGACCTCGACCGAATCGAATTCCACCACGACACATCGGGCCCTGGCCTGACCCTCGAGCAGTTGCTGCGATCCGCCGCGGATCAGGAACCGCGCGCCGTATTTGTCGAAGGCCGCCGCATTGGCGCGGCGATAGGCCTCATAGGCGGCGGGATCGTCGATATCGACATGGGCGACCCAATATCCTTTGGGCATGGCTTTTCCTCCGTTTCGGTCACGGGACATAAAAAAGCCCGCCCAGAAACCATAGGTTATCCGGACGGGCGACGTCGACGCTTGAAAATCGGGCTGCGCCGGGGCGCAAACGCAAAAATCTCGGGTGGCGGTGGGATCTTAGGGGTGAACGCACGGCCGCCACAGCTTCAATCGCTATATTAACTCCGAGGTGAACCGATTTGTTCCAAAAAATCCGGAACAAATCTGTAAGATATTAATATTTCTGCGGAACATATAAGTCCCGGGGCAGATATTCGCGCTCATAATCGGGATTAAAGACCCGATCCGGCAGGGCGACGTCGTCTTGCGGCACGGGCTCATAGGGAATCAGGCTCAGCAGATGGCTGATACAGTTCAGCCGGGCGCGTTTCTTGTCATTGCCGGGCACGATATACCACGGGGCCTCGGGGATGTTGGTACGCTCGAACATATCCTCTTTGGCCTTGGTGTAATCTTCCCAGCGGATCCGGGATTCCAGATCCATGGGCGACAGCTTCCACTGTTTCAGCGGATCGTGAATGCGCATCAGAAAGCGCATCTGCTGTTCTTCATCGGTGATCGAGAACCAGTATTTCACCAACCGGATGCCCGAGCGCACCAGCATCCGTTCGAATTCGGGAACGTCCTGAAAGAACTGTTCGACCTGATCTTCGTCGGCAAAGCCCATCACACGCTCGACCCCTGCCCGGTTGTACCAGCTGCGATCGAACAGGACGATTTCGCCGCCTGCCGGCAGATGCGGCACATAGCGCTGAAAATACCATTGCGTCTTTTCACGATCCGAGGGTGCGGGCAGGGCGACCACGCGGGCCACGCGCGGGTTCAGCCGCTGGGTGATGCGCTTGATCGCGCCGCCCTTGCCCGCAGAATCGCGCCCCTCGAACAGGACAACGACCTTTTCGCCGTGATAGCTGACCCAGTCCTGAAGGTTGATCAGCTCGGCCTGAAGGCGCAGCAATTCCTCGAAATAGGTCTTGCGCGACATCTGTTCGGGGTGGTTGTCGCGATAGATGCGCCGGATCTCGGAGGACAGCACGGCGTCTTCCAGCTCGATCTCGATATCCTCGTCCAGCGTGTCCTGAAGCTCGGCTTCCAGCCAGTCCTTTGGTTCGTCTTTCATCATCCACTCCGCAAAGCTGGCACCCGTCTATGCCCGCACTGTAACTGCATTATGTCAGGCGGGGTTTCCGCCGAGGCGATGTTTCAGAACCGCGCCGCGCAGCTACGCGTCACCGCCAGCACCATTCCGCCGCGATTGCGGTCCACCGTGCCGCACCATTCGCCCGAGGTCGTGAACAGGCTGCGGGTGCCGCGCGCGGGCCGATAGGCGACCCGCTTGCCGTTCACGTCAAACAGGTTCATCACCCCGCCCGCATTCGTCGCGTAATAGCCCAGCACGCTGCCATCGGCGGTAAAGATCAGCCGCTTTTCATTATCCGGGTTCGAGGGGCGGTTTTCCCAGGCGGCCGAGGAATTGGCCGAATTCGAAGCCGAATTCCACGCCGAATTGGGCGAGTTCGAGGTCCGCGCGGGGCTGTTCGCCGGATGTCCCGGCCCAAGATCAAAGGGCAGTTGCGCCCGATCAAGGATGATCAGCGGCGCATCCGCAACGGCCATGGTGGCGAAGCTCAGGGCAAGTGCGGTCAGGACGGGAAGGCGGGGCATTGCAGACGGTCCGGTAAGTCGGGTCGCCTTACCTTGTCACGTCGCATGGCCATGCGGCAAGCCCGTCCACGCGCTTCGGCATCTGCCGTCAGACATCCACCGAAATCTTGCCCATCGGGTTGGAACAGCAGGCGAGGATATAACCCTCTTCGATATCCTCATCGCTGATGCCGCCGTTATGGACCATATGCACCTCGCCCGACAGTTTGCGGATCTTGCAGGTGCCGCACAGCCCGAAGGTGCAGCCAGAGGGGATGTTCAGCCCGGCGCGCTTGGCCACGGCCAGAACGGTATCGGTTTCTGTGCACGGCGCAGAGATGCCAGAGGTCGCAAAGGTAATCTCGGACCGCGCATCTTCATCGGGGATCACGTCGTCCAGTTCGGGTGCATCCGCCTCGGTCTTGACCGGGGCGCCGAAGCTTTCCTGATGGTAGTGATCCATGTCATAGCCAAGCGCGATCAGCATGTCGCGCACGGCCTGCATGAAGGGTTCCGGCCCGCAGCAAAACACCTCTCGTTCAAGGTAATCGGGGGCCATCAGGCCCAGCATGATCTGCGACAGGCGGCCCTGATAGCCGGTCCAGACGTCATGCGGGGCGGTTTCTTCCACGGTAAAGCGCAGTTGCAGCCCCGGGACGCGGCCCGCGAATTGCACCAGCCGGTTATAGAAGATGATATCGCTGGGCTGACGCGCGGCATGGACAAAGACGATATCGGGCATCTCGCCCGAATCCCATTGCCATGTCGTCATGGACATCATCGGCGTGATGCCCGACCCGGCCGAAATGAACAGGTATTTCCTGGCCGGATGCCTGTGGGACGAAAAGATGCCCGAGGGACCATAGGCCTTGATCTTCATCCCCGGCCGCAGGTGATCCAGCATCCAGCGCGTGCCGATGGAATCCGCCTGCGCCTTGACCGTGACCGAGATCGACAGTGGCCGCGATGGCGAGGAAGAGATCGTATAGGTGCGCTGCACATTGCCGCCCGGAACCGGCAGATCCAGCGTGATGAACTGGCCCGGCTGATAGTCGAACCAGGCCCCCGAAGGTGCGCGGAAGGTGAAGGTGGCACAGCCCGCAACCTCGGGCACCACCATCGCGACCTCAAGAAGTTCGGAATCCGACCACGGCTCGGCGGACCAGTTCAACTGCCGTTTATTCATGCTTACTCCGCGGCGATGGGCTTGGGCGACAGACGCTCTGCCATGACACCGCAATACCAGTCGACGAACTGGATGACACCCTCTTCCTGGGTGGGGGAATAGGGACCGGGCTCATAGGCGGGGGACAGGATGCCATACTGGTTTTCCTCGACCACCTGACGGTCCTCGTCATTGGTGTGCAGCCAGACATGGGTCAGATTGTCCAGATCGTAATCGACCCCTTCCACCGCATCCTTGTGGACCAGCCAGTTGGTCGTGACCTGGGTTTCGGTCGGGCTGATCGGCAGGATCCGGAAAACGATGGCATGATCGCCCAGGAAATGGTTCCAGGTATTGGGGTAGTGATAGAACATCAGGCTGCCCGCGGTGTCGAAGGGGATCTGGCCCATGCGCTTCTTCACCGCCGCCTTGCCGCTGAGGGTAAAGCTTTCGGTGCCGTTCAGCAGCGGAAGCCGCGCCAGCCGCCACTGCATCTGCGGGTGGTGCACGAAGCGACAGGGCAGACCCGCATCATCGCAACGGTCCCAATGGTCCAGGATTTCCCGGCTGGCGCTGTGGGGCCCCTGCATCGAGGTCATGTTGGGATTGTCGGAATAGGTGCGGCACAGCGACGGATGAGAGCCACCGCAATGATAGCATTCGCGGTTGTTTTCCATCACCAGCTTCCAGTTGCCCTTCTCGATGATGGTCGAGGTGAAGGCGATCTTCGTATCCGCCAGCCCCGAGGGAGCCAGATATTTCATCATCAGCGGCGCCAGCTCGTTCACCGGCGGCGGTACCTGCGCCATGCAGATAAAGACCATGCCGCCGATATCCAGGCAATGCACCGGCTTCAGCCCATATTTCGCGGCATCGAAGCCTTCGCCCATATCGCGGGCATAGATCAGCTTGCCGTCCAGATCATAGGTCCACTGGTGATAGGGGCAGACCAGTTTCGGATTGGTGCCGTTCTCCTTGGGGCACAGGCGCTGTCCCCGGTGGCGGCAGACATTGTGGAAGGCGCGGATGCGGCCATCGGCACCGCGCACGATAATGACCGGATAGGTGCCGACCTGCAGCGTCGCAAAGCTGCCGGTCTTGGGCACTTCGCAGGCCGGAATCGCATAAAGCCATTCGCGGTAGAAGATGTTTTCCAGATCGTCCTGGTAGGTCTGATCGCTGCAATAAAGATCGCGGCTTAGCGCGAAGCCCGGTATGCGGGCGGCGATCATGTCGGCTGTGGTGGTCTGCGTCATGGCGAATCCATCGAAGATAGCAGCTGCGTTGCCGTCCACGTTAAACCTGCAATGATTTCGATAAGGCAAATTTGCGACATGCCGTAAGTCGTTTCAGACATATGTGGCCGACCGCCTCGGCGAAGGTGGCCCGGTCAGGGCCTTTCGCGCGGTGGTGGGCCGCGTGCCTTGCGCGTCTTGGTCATGCCACAAGCAGTTGTGGTTCGAAGACAGGTCAACCATATCTGCGATCTTCGATTCGGACGGGGCAATGGCTGTGCCCGACGCGCCACATTCGGGGTTGATCTGCGGCCGCCCAGACGGCAAGAAAGCAGGGCGAAACGCCGCTATGCGATGCCGTGACCACAGGGCGCAACGCGCGTCCGGCAGAAAAATCAAAATCCCGTGCAGACTATATATTGACGCCGCTTTCGGCTTTGTGTCTATATGATGTGGCTGCAGGGCATTTGTTTCAGTGGATGGTCAGGATGAAAAACGGTGGCAAACCGCCGTCGTTTCTGTCTGTCCGGCACAGCCCCTTGGATGCGAATGATCGCCGGGACCAACCGGGGACAGCGACGGGGGCTGATGGCAGGGGGCAAAGCACCGCTGTGGCGCAGTGACCAACCGGGCGACGGGGCCGGTAAGGGGAGCGCGGGGCGGCAGATGGCCCCGATCTTTCCTCTCTGACCGCCGCGCCGAAAAAAGACAGAGCAGAGGACAGCCATGACCATCACCGTTTATTCGAAGCCCGCCTGCGTACAATGCACCGCGACGACCCGTGCGCTGGATGCCCGCGGCATTTCCTATAGCGTGATCGACCTGACCGAAGACGATGCGGCCATGCAGCATGTGACTTCGTTGGGATATCGTCAGGCGCCCGTGGTCATTGCCGGCGAAGACCATTGGGCCGGCTTCCGTCCCGATATGATCGGCCGCCTGTCCTGAGGCAGGATAATGGCGGATCTGGTCTATTTCTCATCGGCATCTGGCAACACGGCGCGGTTCATCACCGCGCTGGCGCAGCCCGCCATGAGGATTCCGGTCTCGCCCAAGGATGCCATGCCGCAGCCCCGTCGCCCCTTCGTGCTGGTCAGCCCGACCTTCGCGGATGGAGAGGGACGGGGCGCGGTCCCCAAGCAGGTTATCCGTTTTCTGAACGATCCCGCCCATCGCGCGCTGTTGCGTGGCGTGATCGGGGCGGGAAACCGCAATTTCGGCGCGACCTTTGCCCTGGCGGCCCGGGTAATCGCCGAGAAATGCAAGATCCCGGTTCTGTATCGCTTCGAGCTGGCCGGAACTGAAACTGATGTGCTTCGCGTGCGGGCGGGGCTGGAAAAATTCCGGGGGTTGGAATGCTTGACAGTGTAAAGCCAGATATGGATTACCACGCGCTGAACGCGATGCTGAACCTTTACGACAGTGAAGGGCATATCCGTTTTGATGCGGATCGCATGGCGGCGCGTCAGTATTTTCTGCAGCATGTGAACCAGAACACGGTGTTTTTCCACAATCTGGACGAAAAGCTGCGCTATCTGGTGGATGAGGGCTATTACGAGCCAGAGGTGCTGGATCAGTATTCCAAGAATTTCCAGCGCGCGATCTGGGATGCGGCCTATGCCAAGAAGTTCCGTTTCCCGACCTTCCTTGGCGCGTTCAAATATTACACCAGCTATACGCTGAAGACCCGTGACGGGCAGCGTTTCCTTGAACGCTATGAGGATCGCGTGGTGATGGTGTCGCTGGCACTGGCGCGCGGGGATGAGGCGCTGGCGATGCGCTTCATGGATGAGATCCTGTCGGGCCGCTTTCAGCCGGCCACGCCGACCTTTCTGAACGCCGGCAAGAAGTCACGGGGCGAGCTGATCTCGTGTTTCCTGCTGCGGGTCGAGGATAATATGGAATCCATCGGCCGGGCGATCAATTCCTCGCTGCAACTGTCCAAGCGGGGCGGCGGCGTGGCGCTGATGCTGACCAATATCCGCGAATCCGGCGCGCCGATCAAAGGCATCGAGAACCAGTCCTCGGGCGTCATTCCGGTGATGAAGCTGCTGGAAGATAGTTTCAGCTATGCCAATCAGCTGGGCGCGCGTCAGGGCGCGGGTGCGGTCTATCTGAATGCGCATCACCCCGATATCCTGCGTTTTCTGGATACCAAGCGCGAGAATGCGGATGAGAAGATCCGCATCAAGACGCTGAGCCTGGGTGTGGTGATCCCCGATATCACCTTCGAACTGGCCAAGAAGAACGAGGATATGTATCTGTTCTCGCCCCATGACATTGAAAAGGTCTATGGGGTGCCCTTCTCGGAAATCTCGGTGACCGAGAAATATGCCGAGATGGTGGACGACAAGCGCATCCGCAAGAAAAAGATCAATGCGCGCGAGTTCTTCCAGACCATTGCCGAGATCCAGTTCGAATCCGGCTATCCCTATATCATGTTCGAAGACACGGTGAACGCGGCCAATCCGGTGCATGGGCGCATCACCATGTCGAACCTGTGCAGCGAGATCCTGCAGGTCAATGAGGCCAGCACCTTCAATGAGGATCTGGGCTATCAGCATCTGGGCACCGATATCTCCTGCAATCTGGGCTCGCTGAATATCGCGGCGACGATGGATGGCCCGGATTTCGGCGCGACGATCGAAACCGCGATCCGGGCGCTGACCGCCGTGTCCGAGATGTCGGCCATCGACGCCGTGCCCTCGATCCGGCGCGGCAATGATGAGGCGCATGCCGTGGGTCTGGGCCAGATGAACCTGCACGGCTTTCTGGCGCGTGAGCATATCCATTACGGCAGCCCGGAATCGGTCGAATTCACCAGCGTCTATTTCGCCGCCGTCGCCTATCACGCGATCCGCGCCTCGAATCTGCTGGCGCAGGAAAAGGGCCGCAGTTTCCGCGATTTCGACAAATCCGCCTATGCCGATGGCAGTTTCTTCGACAAATATACCGAGCGCGACTGGTTGCCGGTTCACGGCGATGTCGCCCGCGTCTTCGAAGGCATCACGCTGCCCACGCGGGAAGATTGGGCGAAGCTGAAGGCCGATGTGATGGAGCACGGGCTGTATAACCGCAATCTGCAGGCGGTGCCGCCGACCGGGTCGATCAGCTATATCAATAATTCCACAAGCTCGATTCATCCGATCGTGTCGAAGATCGAGATCCGCAAGGAAGGCAAGATCGGCCGTGTCTATTACCCGGCCGCCTTCATGACCAATGACAATCTGGACTATTATCGCGACGCCTATGAGATCGGGCCGGAAGCGATCATTGATGTCTATGCCGCGGCGACCGAACATGTGGATCAGGGCCTGTCGCTGACGCTGTTCTTCCCGGCCGAAGCGACGACGCGCGACATCAACCGCGCCCAGATCTATGCCTGGAAGAAGGGCATCAAGACCATCTATTACATCCGGTTGCGGCAGGCTGCGCTGGAGGGAACCGAAGTTCAGGGCTGCGTGTCCTGCACCCTGTAGGCATCTGGTGGCCGGGGGCTGTCTGCCCCCGGACCCCCGAGGATATTTTGACAAAGAAGAAGAGGGGCGGTCGGCGATGAAGGATCAGGTGATGCAGCGCAGCGCGCTGAAGGCGATCAACTGGAACCGGCTGGACGATGAGAAGGATCTGGAGGTCTGGAACCGGCTGACGGTGAATTTCTGGTTGCCGGAAAAGGTGCCGCTGTCGAATGACGTGCCGAGCTGGGGAACGCTGCGCCCGGAAGAGCGGCAGCTGACGATCCGGGTTTTTACCGGGCTGACCTTGCTGGACACGATCCAGAACACGGTGGGCGCGCCCGCGCTGATGCCTGATGCGATCACGCCCCATGAAGAGGCGGTGCTGTCGAATATCTCTTTCATGGAAGCGGTCCACGCGCGGTCCTATAGCTCGATTTTTTCGACGCTGTGCTCGACCAAGGAGGTGGATGAGGCCTTCCGCTGGTCCGAAGAAAACGCGCATCTGCAGGCCAAGGCGCGGTTGATCCTTGATGAATACAGGGCCGGTGATGATCCGCTGAAGCGCAAGATTGCCAGCGTGTTTCTGGAGAGTTTCCTGTTCTATTCGGGCTTTTATCTGCCGATGTACTGGTCCAGCCGCGCCAAGCTGACCAATACCGCCGATCTGATCCGCCTGATCATCCGTGATGAGGCCGTGCACGGCTATTACATCGGTTACAAATATCAGCGCGGTCTGGAGAAGCTTGGCGAAGCACGGCGGCAGGAATTGAAGGATTTCGCCTTCTCGCTGATCTTCGATCTGTATGATATCGAACAGAAATACACGGCAGAGCTGTATGATGGCATCGGTCTGACCGAGGATGTGAAGGCTTTCCTGCATTACAATGCCAACAAGGCGCTGCAGAATCTGGGCTATGAGGCGCTGTTCCCGCCGCAGGCCTGCGAGGTCAATCCGGCGATTCTGGCCGCGCTGTCGCCCGACAGCGAAAACCACGACTTCTTCAGCGGTTCGGGATCCTCTTATGTCATTGGCAAGGCGGTTGCGACCGAGGATGAGGACTGGGATTTCTGATGGCTGACACGCTGGCCATTGTGCAGGAGTGGCACGAGGCCTTCGATGTGCCGGTGGAAGAGTCGCCGGTCATTCCCGAGGCGCGCGTTCAGATGCGGCTGGCGCTTCTGGAAGAGGAGGTGGCCGAGTTACGGGCCGCCGCCCAGGCCGGGGATCTGGTCGAGGTTCTGGATGCGCTGTGCGATATCCAATATGTGCTGGACGGGACGTTTCTGGAATTCGGCCTGCACAAGCTGAAGGATCGCGCCATGGCCGAGGTTCATGACTCGAACATGTCGAAGCTGGGGGCTGATGGTCGGCCGGTCCTGCGCGAGGATGGGAAGGTCCTGAAAGGGCCATCTTTCCGCAGGCCCGATCTGGCCCGAATTCTTGCAGAGCGGGATCAGGGCCAGAAGAATTCTCCTTTTTGACTGTCATAAAATCTTTCCCTGACGCGGCTATCTGGTTCACTATCGGGACTGCGCCGGTGCAGGAATCCGGGCCTCGATCACCTGAGCCCGGATATTTCTGGCTGACCTGTCCTGACATCTGCCAAGGCGCGTGATTAGGGGAGAAGATCAAACATGATTATTCGTATGGCGAGTACATTGTCGCTGCTGGCGGCGATACCGGCTGTCGCAGAGGTGGATATCGCGCAGAAGGACAGCACGTGGTTTACCGATGCGCAGGCGGCCCTGACCGCGCGTGAGGCGGTCACAAACAACACCAATCGCGCCAGGAACGTGATCCTGTTCGTCGCCGATGGCAACAGCATCGGCACGCAATATGCGACGCGGCTGTGGGTCGGCCAGAAGGCCGGCGGGCTTGGCGACGATCATGTGCTGCCGCAGGAGAAATTCCCGTATTCGGCGCTGGTCAAGACCTATACCACGAACGGCCAGACCCCGGATTCGGCACCCACGGCCAGCGCCCTGAACACCGGGATCAAGTCGCGCAACGGCACCATCAATATCGACGATGCCGGCGCCTATGACAGCTGCGATGCGGCGGCGACGGCGGGGTTGACCACCTTTGCCGAGATCGTCTCGGATATGGGGAAATCGGTGGGGATCGTCAGCACGGCGCGGCTGACCCATGCCACCCCGGCTGCCGTCTATGCCCGCACCGCGAATCGCGATTGGGAGGATGACACCAAGCTGCCCGAGGGCTGTGCCCAGAAGGATATCGCCGCGCAGATGGTCGATGCGATCGAGGCCGGGACCGTGGATCTGGCCCTTGGTGGCGGGCGGGCGAATTTCCTGCCGGCGGGGATCACCGATGATGAGGGGACCGAGGGCCGCCGCGTCGATAACCGCAATCTGGTGGATGAGATCACTGCCAAGGGCTGGCAATATGTCTGGAACGACCAGACCTTTGCCGATGCCGATCCGGCGCAGCCGATTCTGGGCCTGTTTGAAGGCAGTCATATGCAGTACGAAGAGGACCGCACGGATGAGCCCTCTTTGGCCGAGATGACCGAAAAGGCGATCACCAGCCTGTCGCAGAACGGTGATGGCTATTACCTGATGGTCGAGGCCGGCCGGGTCGATCACGCCAATCACGACGGCAACCTGCATCGTGCGGTGACCGATGGCGCGGCCTTTGCCGAGGCGATCGAAAAGGCCGTTTCGATGGTGGATCAGGAAGAGACGCTGATCGTGGTGACTGCTGATCACGGGCATGTGCTGGAATTCAACGGCTATTGCGGACGCGGCACGCCGATCACCGGCCTGTGCTATAATGTCGATGATGAAGGGCCGGAGCATTCGGAAGATCTGGCCATGGCGCTGGACGGCAAGCCCTATAGCGTGGCCAGCTATCTGAACGGCGCGGGTTCCATCCTGCATCAGGAGGAAGGCAGCAACGATTATACCGGGACCCGCGAGGTGCTGACCCAGGAACAGGCGACGGATCCCGATTTCCTGCAACAGGCGCTGCTGCCTCTGCCGTCCGAGACGCATTCCGCCGTCGATGTGGCGGTGATGGCGCAAGGGCCCTGGGCGCATCTGTTCGGCGGCGTGATCGAGCAGAACCTGATCTTCCACGTCATGTATAAGGCGATCACGGCGGGCGATGCGTCTGCGGCGGGCATGGATGCTGACACAAGCGCCGATATGGCTGACGGTGCCGAGGCCGGTGAGGCCATGACGGACGGATCCGAGGCGGAAACCGCCAATGATGGTGACAAGATGGACCCGGATGCGCCGACCAGCGCGTCGGAAAGCCACGATGCCGCCACCGGAGAGACAAACGGCAGCAACTGATCCGCTGCCTTTTCTTCAGACGGCCCGCATGTCCCGCGGGCCGTTTTCCATTTGCTGCTAGCCGGATATGTCGCGCAAGACCTGCGGGATCAGATCGGGCAGGTCATCCGCGATCAGGCCGGGACCGAAAAGACGCGCGGCCTTGGCATGGACACGTGTCCCAAGCGATGCCGCGTCAAGGGCAGGCAGGCCACGCGCCAGAAGCCCGGTGATGATGCCCGCCAGAACATCGCCCGCGCCGGCCGTGGCAAGCCAGGGAATGTCGAAGGCCGAATGGATCGCCGCGTGCCCATCCGGCGCGGCGATCACGCTATCCGGCCCTTTCAGCAGGACCACCGCCTTGCTGCGCGCGGCAGCGTCGCGCGCGGCGTCAAGCTTGGAATAGGCGGGGCCGCTGTCGGGCGTTTCGGTCAGCCGCCGGGCCAGATCCGGGAAAAGACGGGCAAATTCGCCCAGATGCGGGGTCAGGACGATGTTGCCATGCAGACCCCTGAACGGGGTGTCGTCCATTGCCAGGGCGGTCAGCGCATCGGCATCAAGCACGGCGGCGCGCGCCGATGCCAGCAGAACAGGCAGCAGGTCCGAGGCGCGGTCGATCCCGCAGCCAGGGCCAAGGCAAACCGATGTGATCCGCCTGTCGGCCAGCATCTTCGCCAAATCCTCGGCATCATTCACCTGCTTGCGCATCAGCGCGTCGGGCGGGGCCGAATGCTCGATCAGCGCGGAACCCGTGGGGCAGATGGTGACCAGACCCGCGCCGATCCGCAGGGCGGCGCGGGCCGCCAGACGCGCGGCGCCGCCGTGGCCGATGCCTCGGGCAATGACCAGCGCGTGACCGTGGCTGAATTTATGGCCCCGGCCAGAGCCTCGTCTGCTCAGCCATTGTGCCTGTTTCTGGGCTGAGAGCGCCGGGCGGCGGCTGTCGGGGATATCGAACTCGGGCCATATCGCCTCGGTCAACGGGCGGGGGGCGGCGGGTGGATCATCCGCGCCTGTCACGCGCCAGTCATGCAGCCCGATATCGGCGATCACCAGCCTGCCGCAGCATTCCGGCCCAAGCCCCAGCAGATGCCCGGGCTTTGGGCTGTCAAAGGCGACGGTCAGCCCGGCGCGCAGCAGGTATTGCGCATCCTCGCGGCTTTGGCCCAGCATCGCGCCGCTATCCATGCACAGCCCGCTTGGGCAATCCACGGCGACAAGATCGCCGCCAAAGCCCGCCAGATGGCGCAACAGCTGGGCGATCTCACCCGTCGGCGGGCGCGTCAGGCCGGTGCCGAAAATTGCGTCGACATGAAGGTGGGGACCGCCGCCCTGCTGCAATTCTGCCCGCGTCAGCGGCAGGATCGGTCCGATCCTCTGCCAGCGGTCCTTCATCTGCGCGGCATCCGGGCCGGGGGGGGCCGGCAGGCCCAGAACCCGCACGCGCCATCCCGCCTCGTGCAGCAGCCGGGCAATGACATAACCGTCGCCGCCGTTATTGCCCGGACCGCATAACACGGTGACGCGCCCCGGCACGGGCCAGCGCAGCCGGATCTGCCCTGCCACGGCGCTGCCCGCACGCTCCATCAACTGCAGACCGGTGACCGTGCCACTGGCCATCGCGCGGGATTCGAGGGCGCGCATTTGGGCAGAGGTCAGAATTTCAGTGCCGTCCAACATCACGATTGCCTGACTTTTAATCTTGCTGCATAATTTTTGCGCAAACACACCCGGTTGCCTTCATTCCAACCATGATCCGCCGCCTGCTGCATTTACCCGGGCCATGAAACCCGCCAATCAGTCAGCAGACAAGCCGCGAGGAAGGGTCAATTGCGATGAAAAAGATCGAAGCGATCATCAAGCCGTTCAAGCTGGACGATGTGAAAGAGGCGCTGCAAGAGGTCGGCGTCCAGGGCCTTTCCGTTACCGAGGTCAAAGGCTTCGGTCGTCAGAAGGGTCACACCGAACTGTATCGCGGCGCTGAATATGTGGTCGATTTCCTGCCGAAGGTGAAGATCGAGATGGTGCTGCCCGATGATCAGGTCGAAGCTGCGGTCGATGCCATCGTCGATGCCGCCCGCACCGAAAAGATCGGCGATGGCAAGATCTTCGTCTCGCCGGTTGAACAGGCCATCCGCATCCGCACCGGCGAAACCGGCGACGACGCGGTCTGAGATTTCCCGGCTGTCCGCAGGTGCGGGCGGTCGGAGACAGGAACCTTGACGCCCCGGCCCGAATGGTGCGCGGCGTAAAATTGAAGAAAGGGAAGAGATGAAAGTTACAGATGTCTTGCAATTGCTGAAGGACGAAGAAGTCGCCTATGTCGACGTTCGTTTCACCGACCCCAAGGGCAAGCTTCAGCATGTGACGCTGGATGTCGATCTGGTCGATGAGGACTTCTTTGAAGAAGGCTTCATGTTCGACGGCAGCTCGATCGCGGGCTGGAAGTCGATCGACCAGTCGGACATGAAACTGATCCTCGACCCGGCGTCGGTCTATATCGATCCGTTCTACGCCGAAAAGACGCTTTGCGTTCACTGCAACGTGGTCGAACCCGATACCGGCGAGGCCTATAGCCGTGACCCGCGCGGCACCGCCGACAAGGCCGAAGCCTATCTGAGATCGACCGGCATCGGCGATGTCTCTTATTTCGGCCCCGAGGCTGAATTCTTCCTGTTCGACGATGTGCGCTATTCGGTGACGCCGCAGAAGGTGGCCTATCAGATCGACGCGGTCGATGCGGCTTGGAATACCGATACCGAATACGAAATGGGCAACCAGGGCCACCGCGCCGGCCACAAGGGCGGCTATTTCCCGGTCAATCCCATCGATGCCGGTCAGGATATCCGCGGCGAAATGCTGTCCACGATGAAGCGCATGGGCATGAAGGTGGACAAGCACCACCACGAGGTTGCCAGCGGTCAGCACGAGCTTGGCCTGATCTTTGGCGGGCTGACCGAACAGGCCGACAATATCCAGAAATACAAATACGTGATCCACAACGTGGCCGATGCCTATGGCAAATCGGCGACCTTCATGCCGAAGCCGATGAAGGGCGATAACGGCTCGGGGATGCATGTGAACATGTCGATCTGGAAGGACGGCAAGCCGCTGTTCGCGGGCGACAAATATGCCGACCTGTCGCAAGAGGCGCTGTGGTTCATCGGCGGTATCCTGAAGCACGCCAAGGCGCTGAACGCGCTGACCAACCCCTCGACCAACAGCTACAAGCGCCTGATCCCCGGTTTCGAGGCCCCGGTGCTGCGCGCCTATTCGGCCCGCAACCGCTCGGGCTGCGTGCGGATCCCGTGGACCGAAAGCCCCAAGGCCAAGCGCGTCGAAGCCCGCTTCCCCGATCCCTCGGCCAACCCCTATCTGTGCTTTGCGGCACTGCTGATGGCGGGTCTGGACGGCATCAAGAACAAGATCGATCCGGGCCCGGCATCGGACAAGGATCTGTATGATCTGCCGCCCGAAGAACTGGCCGAAATCCCGACCGTCTGCGGCAGCCTGCGCGAGGCGCTGGAAGAGCTGGAGAAGGACATGGACTTCCTGCTGGCGGGCGATGTCTTCACCCGCGACCAGCTTGAGGGCTATATCGCCCTGAAATGGGAAGAGGTTTATGCCTATGAGCACACCCCCCATCCGGTCGAATATCAGATGTATTACAGCTGCTGATCCCGCCTTGCGGATCTGAAAACAGAAAAAGCCGCCCTGTCGGGGGCGGCTTTTTGCTGTACCTGCGGCGAGCGTGTCAGAGGCCGAAGGATCCCAGAATGATCACCCCGATGGTGGCCAGAACCGGAATCGCCACGGCGACGACAAAGATATCGGCGTAGCTTTTCTTATGCGTCATCCCGGTAATCGCCAGCAGCGTGATGACCGCGCCATTATGGGGCAGGGCGTCGAACCCGCCCGAGGCCAGCGCCGTCACCCGGTGCATCAGCCCCATGCTGATCCCCTGATCCTGCGCCATGGTCGCGAACTGCTCTCCCAACGCATTCAGCGCGATGGACATCCCGCCCGAGGCAGAGCCGGTGATCCCCGCCAGCACATTGACGGCCACGGCCAGCGAGGCGACCGGATTGTCGGGAAACAGCCCCAGCACCGCATCCTTGATCACCATGAAGGCCGGAAGCGAGGCGATGACGGCGCCGTAACCGACCTCGGACGCGGTGTTGAAGATCGGCAGCAGCGATCCCATCGTGCCGGAATTGACGCTTTCCTTCACATCGGTGAAGCGGCGCCAGTTCAGCAACAGCGTCAGCGCGATCGAGGCCGTCAGCGCCACGATTATCGCCCAGATCCCGGCCACGCTTTTCAGGTCGGTTGCGCCATATTCGGGCAGGGCCAGATAGCTGGCATCCATGTTCGGGATCACCAGATAGGTAAAGATCGCATTCAGGGCGATCACCGAAATCACCGGCAGGATGGCCAGCCCGAAACCGGGCAGGTCGGCATCCTCGGCCAGCGAACTGTCGGCGGCGGTGCGGGCATGCTGGCCATAGCCCTCGTCCCGCGCAGCGGCGGCTGCGGCGCGGCGGTTCAGCCAGGCGGTGCCACCGAACAGCATCACCAGCCCGGCCAGCGTCCCCAGAACCGGCGCGGCAAAGACATTGGTGCCAAAGAAGGGCATCGGAATGGCGTTCTGAATCGCGGGCGTGCCCGGAAAGGCGGTCATGGTGAAGGTAAAGGACCCAAGCGCGATGGCGGCGGGCAGCAGCCGCTTGGGGATATCGGCGCGGCGGAACAGCGAGTTCGCAATCGGATAGATGGCAAAGGCCACCACGAACAGCGACACCCCGCCATAGGTCAGCACGCCGCAGGACAGCACCACCGCCAGAATGGCGCGTTTCGTGCCCAGCGTCGAGACGATCTGTTCCGCAATGGTGCGCGCCGCGCCGCTATCTGCCATGAGCTTGCCAAAGATCGCGCCCAGCAGGAACAGCGGGAAATAGGTGATCACGTAACCGCCCAGCGATTTCATGAAAACCTGGGTATAGGTGGCAAGCACCGGCAGATCGCCCGACATCAGCACGGCCAGCAGCGCCAGCAGCGGTGCAAGGATCAGCACGTTGATCCCGCGATAGGCCAGATACATCAGCAGGCCCAGCGATAAGAAAATTCCTAAAAGTCCCACAACGCACCTCTTTATCAAATGCCGCGCGATCCGCGCGGACAGGGTGACCGGGGCAAAGGGGGCAAAGGCTGACAATGCCGATTCCCGCCCCGATTGTATGAACCGCGCCTAACAGCGCCGGTTGCCGGGTGCAATCGGATCGGGATCGGCCTGTCGTTCAGGCTGTGGTTTTATCGCGGGACGGGCTTAACCCGCCGCGAAAGGATAGTCGGTATAGCCTTCGGCACCGCCCCTGTAGAATGTCTCTGGCTCATGTGCGTTCAGGGGCAGGCCGTCCCTGATCCGGCTGACCAGATCGGGCGTCGCGATGAAATCGCGGCCAAAGGCCACGGCATCGGCGCGGCCTTCGGCGATCAGCTTCTTGGCGAGTTCTGGCGTCATGCCCTCATTCGCGATCACGGGACCGCCAAAGGCATCGCGGATCTGCGGCAGCAGGCTGTCTTCGGCGACATATTCGCGCAGGCACAGGAAGGCGATGCCCCGTTCGGCCATGTCGCGGGCGATCTGCGTGAACAGCGCTTGGGGATCGCTGTCGCCCATGTCATGCGCATCGGCGCGGGGCGACAGATGCAGCCCCACGCGATCCGCGCCCCAGACCCCGACCACCGCATCGGCGATCTGGTTCAGAAATCGCGTCCGGTTCGCGATAGTGCCGCCATATTCGTCCTCGCGCCTGTTGGTGCTATCCTGCAGGAATTGGTCGATAAGATAACCGTTTGCGCCGTGAATCTCGACGCCATCGAAGCCAGCCTTCCGGGCGTTTTCGGCGCCCGTGCGATAGGCTTCGACCACCTCCTGAATCTCGTCGATGGTCAGCGCGTAGGGCGTGACATATTCCTGTTTCGGGCGGACCAGACTGACATGACCGTCGGGCCTGATCGCGCTTGGCGCAACCGGGGTCCGGCCATTCAGAAACAGCGGGGCAGAGATCCGGCCCACATGCCAAAGCTGCAGAAAGATGGTGCCCCCGGCGTCATGCACGGCCTTCGTGACCTTCTTCCAGCCCTCGACCTGCGCGTCGCTCCAGATGCCCGGCGTATCGGCATAGCCCACGCCCATCGGCATGACCGAGGTGGCTTCGCTGATGATCAGCCCGGCACCGGCGCGCTGCCGGTAATAGGTCGCCATCAGATCATTCGGCACGCGATCCGCCCCGGAACGGCTGCGGGTCAGCGGGGCCATGACGATGCGGTTCTTCAACGTGACTGCGCCAAGCTGCAGCGGGTCGAAAAGGTCGGGCATGATATCCTCGCGGGTCACTTCTTTGCTATCCACTTGTGAGCGGTATCGGGCCATTTCAACAGGCGCCGCAACCGCAGCGGGTTCCTGCCGCTCACAATCGGCTAGCCGGGTGAATTGAATGGACGATTAGCCGTGGCCATTCCCGGACGAATGGTGTTCGATACGGTAACGAGAGACCTATCGACTAGCTATGGACATTACGCTTCTTACGACCGTCACCGCCGCATTGTTTGTGCTGATCGGCATGGCAGAGCCTTTGGCGGCGCGGTTGTCCGTGCCCTTCAGCGTGCTGCTGGCCATGATCGGGATCCTGATCGGCGCGGGCGCACTTTTCCTGCTGCAGACAGAGCTGACAGATGCCTTCAATCCGCTGGCCATCTTCATCCTGAACCTGCCGATCCGCTCGAACGTTTTCCTCTATATCTTTCTTCCGACACTGATTTTTCAATCCACGCTGGAAATGAACATCCGCCGGATGATGGATGACTGGGTGCCGATCCTGACGCTGGCGGTTGTGGCGGTGATCGTGGCGACGCTGACCATCGGCTATGCGCTGTCATGGGTCAGCACGCTGCCCTTGGTGGTGTGCCTGCTGATCGGCTCGATCGTATCGACCACGGACCCGTCGGCAGTCGTCAGCATCTTCCGGTCGCTGACCACGCCGCAGCGTCTGGCCCGCATCATCGAGGGCGAAAGCCTGCTGAACGACGCCGCCGCCATCGCGCTGTTCGGGCTGTTCATCACCTATGTGATCGCGGGCCTTCCGGCGCCCAGCGTGGCACAGGCCATCGGCGATTTCCCGGTGCTTTTCGCGGGGGGCATGCTGGCCGGGTGGGGGGTGGCGCGCGTTGCCATCTGGATCATGGCGATGTTCAGCCGGTTCGAGCTGGCCCAGACCTCGATTTCGGTCGCGGTGCCCTATCTGGCCTATGTGGTGGCGGAACATGCGCTTGGCGCTTCGGGCGTGATCGGCGTGGTGGTGGCCGGTCTGACCATGAATATCCTTGGGCCGGCGCGGCTGTCGCCGACCTATTGGGAACGGTTGCGCGCGGTCTGGGGGCTGCTGGCGCATTGGGCCGGGGCGATGATCTTCGTGCTGGCGGCGCTGTTGATCCCGCGCCTGCTGGACACGATTGATCTGCGCGACATCGCGCTGATCATGGTGGTCGTGGCGGCGGCGCTGGTGGCGCGGGCGGTGATCCTGTTCGGTTTCCTGCCGCTGCTGACCATGTTGCGCCTGTCGCCTGCGGTCGATGCACGTTACCGGGTGGCGATCCTGTGGGGCGGGTTGCGTGGGGCCGTCACGCTTGCACTGGCGCTGGCCGTGACCGAAAGCCGCCTGATCGATGTCGAGACAAAGCGTCAGGTCGGTATTCTGGCCACCGGCTTTACCCTGTGGACGCTGATGGTGCAGGGGACCACGCTGCGATGGGTGATCAGCAGGCTGGGGCTGGACCGGCTGTCGCCGCTGGACCGTGCCCTGTCGAACCAGGTCATCGCCGTGGCGCTGCAGGAGGTGCGCGAGGATGTCGCCAGAACCACCGAGAATTACGGCCTGCCGCGCGAAACCGTCCGCTCCGAGGCCAAGAAATTCGCCGAGCGTGTGGATGAGGCCGTCGAACGCGCCGAGGCCGAGGACAACGCCCAGATCCTTGACCGCGACCGTATTACCCTGGGCCTGATCGCGCTTGCGGGTTATGAGCGCGAGCAGATCCTTGAGAGGTTTCGCGAAAGGGTGATCGGCGCGCGGCTGTCGGAACAGATGCTGTTCGATGCCGACCGGCTGATCGAAAGCACGCGGGCGGACGGGCGCACGGGCTATCGCCGGGCGGCGCGGCGCAATCTGCGCTATGGCACGGCCTTCCGCGTCGCGGCCTTCTTGCGCAACCGTCTGCGGATTGCGGCGCCGCTGGCCCGCATGACTGCCGACCGTTTCGAGATGTTGCTGGCCAAGCGTTTGATCCTGAACGAACTTGGCGGTTTTATCGACAGCCGCATTCGGCGCATCCACGGTCGCCGCGTGGCCGAGTTGCTGCATGAACTGGTGGAGCGCCGCGTGGAAAGCGTGGCCGGCGCCATCGAGGCCCTGCGCCTGCAATATCCCGGCTATGCCGAAAAGCTGGAGCGCCGCTTCATCCGCCGCACCGCCCTGCGCTTTGAAGAGCGGGAATATAACGTGATGCGCGATGACGGGTTGATCGGGGATGAGGTCCACAGCGCCCTGATGCAGGGCATTGCCGAGCGTCGCCAGATGACCGAGGTACGCCCGCTTTTGGATCTGGCCCTGCGCCGCGATCAGCTGGTCCGGCAATTCCCGCTTTTCGCCGATCTGGACGAGGCAGAGCTGCGCCGCCTGCGGCGGGAATTGAAGACCCGATATGTCAATGCGGGCAAGGTGATCGCCCGCAAGGATACGCCCGCGCGCAGCGTCTTCTTTGTCTCTTCGGGCGCGGTGGAACAGGATATCGCCGGGCAGGTCACGCGTCTTGGCCGGGGGGATATCTTTGGCGAAATCGGCGTTCTGACCCGCAAACCGCGCCGCGCGCAGGTCACCGCGCTGACCCCCACCAGCCTGCTGGAACTGGACGAACGCGGCTTCCGCCGGTTGCTGCGCAAATCGCCCTCGCTGCGCAATGTCGTGCGGGAAAGCCCGGCCTTCAAGCGGCATTCGGAAGAATTGCAGAAGCTGCCCGAACTGGCGCTGGAGTGATCCTGCTGGCCCCAGCCTGCGTGAACCGCCAGACGCGCGGCTTGCTCTTGGCCTTGGCTCTCCGGCTGGTTATCACCGTGCCCTGATTTCCAGAAAGGACTCGCATGACCGTCGCAGCCCGTATCGCCCGCACCATCGCCACCGAGATCAATGCAACGCCCGCCCAGGTCGCGGCGGCGACGGAGTTGCTGGATGGTGGGGCGACCGTGCCCTTTGTCGCGCGCTACCGCAAAGAGGTCACGGGCGGGCTGGACGATACGCAGCTGCGCAACCTGTCCGAACGCCTGACCTATTTGCGCGAGATGGAGGCGCGGCGCGAGGCGATCATCGGTTCGATCCGCGATCAGGGCAAGCTGACCGACGATCTGGCCCGCGCGCTGGCCGCTGCAGAGACCAAGGCCGCGCTGGAAGATATCTATCTGCCCTTCAAGCCCAAGCGCCGCACCAAGGCGATGATCGCCCGCGAAAATGGGTTGGAGCCGTTACTGCGCGCCATTCAGGATGATCGTGCCGCCGATCCGCAGGCGCTGGCGGCGGGCTATGTGACCGAGGCGGTGAAGGATCCAAAAGCCGCACTGGACGGTGCGCGCGATATTCTGGTGGAAGAACTGTCGGAAAACGCCACCCTTCTGGGCGCGCTGCGGGATTTCATGCGCGATCAGGCATTCATCGCCGCCAAGGTCATCGCGGGCAAGGAAGAGGCTGGCGCGAAATTCAGCGACTACTTTGACCATCGCGAGAAATGGGCTGATATCCCTGCACATCGCGCGCTTGCGATCCTGCGCGCAGCCAAGGAAGAGGTGGTGACCATCGACATCTCTCCCGACCCCGATACAGGGGCCGCGCGGGCCGAGGGGATCGTGGCGCAGGCCATCGGGCCGCTGGGCGATCAGCCGGGCGATCAATGGCTGCGGCAGGTGGCGGGCTGGACATGGCGGGTGCGCCTGTCCAACACCATGTATATCGACCTGCTGACCGAATTGCGCAAACGCGCCCATGACGAGGCGATCCGCGTCTTTGGCCGCAACCTGAAAGACCTGCTGCTGGCCGCGCCGGCGGGGGCCAGGGCAACGCTGGGTCTGGATCCGGGCATTCGCACCGGGGTCAAGGTCGCGGTGATCGACGCCACCGGCAAGCTGGTGGACACGACCACCATCTATCCCTTTCAGCCAAAGAATGACCTGACCGGGTCCGAAGCCGCGCTGCGGGCGCTGATCGCGAAACATGGCGTGGAACTGATCGCCATCGGCAATGGCACCGCCAGCCGCGAGACAGAGCGTCTGGTGGCCGAGGTTCTGAAACGCCTGCCCAAGGGCGCCCCGCTGCCCACCAAGGTCGTGGTGTCCGAGGCCGGGGCCTCGGTCTATTCCGCCTCGGAACAGGCATCGCGGGAATTTCCCGATCTGGATGTGTCGCTGAGGGGCGCGGTCTCGATCGCGCGGCGGTTGCAGGATCCGCTGGCCGAACTGGTCAAGGTGCCGCCTGAAAGCATCGGCGTGGGGCAGTATCAGCATGACGTGGACCAGCGGCAACTGACCCGCGCGCTGGAGGCCGTGGTCGAGGATGCGGTGAATGCCGTGGGCGTCGATCTGAACACCGCCTCGGCCCCGCTGCTGGCCCATGTGGCCGGGCTTGGCCCGTCGCTGGCGCAGGCCATCGTCGCGCATCGCGATGCCTCGGGCGCGTTCCCCTCGCGTGCGGCGCTGAAGAAGGTCACGGGCCTTGGGCCGCGCGCCTTCGAGCAGGCGGCGGGGTTCCTGCGCATCCGCGACGGGGCAGAGCCGCTGGATGCCTCGGCTGTCCACCCCGAGGCTTACGGTGTCGCGCGCAAGATCGTGCAGGCCTGCGGTCGCGATATCCGTGCCATCATGGGTCAGCCCGCTGCGCTGAAACAGCTGCGGGCCGAGGATTTCGTGGATGCGCATTTCGGCCTGCCGACCGTGCGCGATATCCTGTCAGAGCTGGAAAAGCCCGGCCGCGATCCGCGCCCCGGCTTTGTCACCGCCAGCTTTGCCGAGGGGGTCGAGGATATCAAGGATCTGAAACCCGGCATGTCGCTGGAAGGCACGGTGACCAATGTCGCGGCCTTCGGCGCCTTTGTGGATATCGGCGTGCATCAGGACGGGCTGGTGCATATCAGCCAATTGGCGGATCGTTTCGTCAAGGATCCGAATGAGGTCGTCAAGGTCGGCGATGTGGTCAAGGTCCGCGTGACCGAGGTGGACGTCCCGCGCAAGCGTATCGGGCTGACCATGCGCAAGGATGGCGGCGGCGCGCAGGATCGCGCGGCGGACCGCCCGCGCGGGGGCAAGCCGCCGGTGAAGGCGGGTGGCAAGGCGGGTGGCAAGGGGGGCGCTGCGCCCAAACCCACGCGCGACGGCGGGCAAGGCGCCTTTGGCGCCGCGCTGGCCGAGGCGATGCGGCGCAAGTGATCGCGCCATAAACAAATGATGCCGCGCGGACCCGTGCGAATGCGGGCCGCGTTTCAGAACCGGGCGGGCCATGTGTCAGCCGATGGCCGAGCCGGAGTATCACCATGCGAATGAAAATCGACGTCGAGCTTGACTATACCCTGGCAGAGCCCGGCCCCGCGATCCTTGTCTTTGAGGCGGCGGGGGCGGAAGGGCAGAATCTGACCTCGACCACGGTTGATTTCGGCAATGTCGGCCATGTGGGCCGCGTCCCGGCCGAAGAGGGCATCGGCGAAAAGATCCTGATCCGTGCCGCCGACCGGATCACCTGCAGCTATTCATCCGACGTGACGATCACCCGCGCGCTGCCCGATTTCAGCGCGCTGAATGAGGTTCAGATCGACCAGATGCCCGGCGATGCGCTGCGCTATCTGTTGCCCTCGCGCTATTGTCAGGCGGAACGCTTTGTTCCCTTCGCCACGCAGCGTTTCGGCAATCTGCGGGGCGGGGCAAAGGTTATGGCGATCCGTGACTGGTGCGAGGACCGGCTGGATTATGTCGCAGGCACCAGCGATGCGCTGACCACGGCGGGTGACACCTTTCTGTCTCGTCAGGGCGTCTGCCGCGATTATGCGCATCTGATGATCGCGCTGTGCCGCGCCGCCCAGATCCCCGCTCGCATCGCCAGCGTCTTTGCGCCCAGCGTGGAGCCGCCCGATTTTCACGCCGTGGTCGAGGTGTTTCTGGATGGCGCCTGGCACCTGATCGACCCGACCGGCATGGCGCGGGCCGACAACATGGCCCTGATCGCGGTCGGGCGGGATGCGGTGGATATCGCCTTCATGACCACCAACAGCTTTGCCGAATTGCAGCGGCAGAGTGTCTCGGCCGTGGAATTGCCGGGGTGACGCGTTGACCTGCCGATGCGCCGCCGTCTTGACCTTGCGGCGCTGGCGGTCCTAACTCGCCCCCGAAATCACCAGGGGGCAACACGATGATCAGCTTTCACCGCCGGGCCGCAATGGTCCTGTCCGCCGCAGCCGCCATCACGGCCGCGATCCCGTTGACCGCAATGGCGCAGGCTATGGATTGGCCCAGCCAGCCGGTTCATACATTTGTCGGTTTCCCGGCAGGCTCCTCGCCCGATACGCTGGCGCGGCTGGTGACCGAGCCGCTGTCGCAGCGGCTGGGTCAGCCGGTGGTGGTGGAAAACAAGCCGGGCGCGGGTGGCGTCATCGGCGTTCAGCAGATGCTGGCGGGCACGGAAAACTATGCTTTCGGATCGACCATCAACGGGCCGCTGACGACCTCGCCGCGTCTGGTGAAGGATATCAGCTATGACGTCGCCGCCGATATCGCGCCGGTCGCGCTGCTGGCCACCTCGCCGCTGGTGCTGGCCGTGTCCGCGGATTTCGAGGCGCAGGATCTGGCGGGCTTCATCGCCGCCGCCAAGGCCGATCCGGGCGGGATTGCCTATGGGTCGGTCGGGCAGGGTTCCGGCGCGCATCTGACGGCAGAGCTGTTTTCGGACGCCGCCGATGTCGAGATGCTGCATATCCCCTTTGCCAGCTATGCCGCGGTGACGACCTCCATCATCGGAGGAGAGATCAATGCCGGTTTCATGGCGCCCTCGGCCGCGATGCCGCAGGTCGAGGCGGGGAAGATGAAGATCCTTGGCGTCACCTCGACCCAGCCTTTCGCGCAGGTGCCCGATGTGCCGGTCATGGCCGGAAATGCCGGGCTGCCCGAAGATTTCCGGGCCGAGCTGTGGAACGCCTTCATCGCTCCGGCAGGCACGGATCCGGCGGTGATCGAGCGGCTGAATGCCGAAATCAACCAGATTCTGGCGGAACCGGATGTGCAAGAGAAAATGCTGGCCATCGGCTGGAAAGCCGAAGGTGGCTCGCCCGCCGATCTGGAACAGCGCATCGCCGATGACACCCAGGTCTGGGGCGCGGTGATCGACCGGATCGAGGCCAGATAACACGGCGACCGGACGGGCATCATGCAGCGCGATTATCACGATCTGTGGGGCGGCGCCGTTCTGGCCGCAACCGGTGCGGCGGTGGCGCTGTACTGTCTGGGCAATTACGATTTCGGCAGCTTGCGCCAGATGGGGCCGGGCTTCTTTCCGGTCGTGCTGGGCGTCATCCTGACGCTGCTGGGCGTGCTGATCGCGCTGCCTGCCTGGTTCCGCGCGGGAAAGGCCGCGCCTTTTGCCGCGCTGGATGCGCTGGCGGTGCTGGCGGCGATTGCGGTCTTTGCCTTCGGTCTGGGCAGGCTTGGGCTGATCCTGTCGACCGCCGGGGCGACCCTGATCGCCAGCCTGGCCGCGCCGCGTCCGGGCTGGCTGTGGCGGGTGGTTCTGACCGTGGTTGTCACCGCGCTGACATGGCTGATCTTCAAGCAGGGGCTGCAGATGACCGTGCCCCTCTGGCCGGGGATCTGAGATGGCAGGCTGGGACGGGCTGATCAGCGGCTTTGCCGTCGCGCTGGATCCTTCGGTGCTGATCTATTGCGTGCTGGGCGTCGTGCTGGGCACGGTGATCGGCGTGCTGCCGGGGATCGGGGCGATGGCCGCGATCTCGCTTCTGTTGCCGATCACCTTCTATATCAGCCCCGAGGCCGCGCTGGTGATGCTGGGCGGGGTCTATTACGGGGCGCAATATGGGGGGGCGGTGGCCTCGATCCTGCTGCGCCTTCCCGGCACGCCGCAATCGGCGGTGACGACGCTGGACGGCTATCCCATGGCCCAGCAGGGGCGCGCTGGCGTGGCGCTGTTTGCGTCCATGGTGGCCTCTTTTGCCGGATCGCTGATCGGGATTGTCGCGCTGGTCTGGCTGTCCGGGTGGCTGGCCGGCGCGGCTACGAAATTCGGCGCGGCGGATTATGCGGCGATGATGGTGCTGGGGCTGGTCGCGGCCTCTACCATCGGGTCCAAACGTCCGGCCAAGGCCTTTGCGATGGTGATTCTGGGCCTGATCCTGGGCTGCGTCGGCACGGATGTGAACAGCGGTGTGGCGCGGCTGACCTTTGGCCGGGCCGAGCTGTTCGACGGCATCAACCTGGTTGCGCTGGCCATGGGGCTGTTCGGCGTGGCCGAGGTGATCGGCAATATCCGCACGGCCGAGCGCAATGGCGTTCCCGAGCGGGTGCGCCTGCGCCAGTTGATCCCGACCCGGCAGGATCTGCGCCGGATGCGCCTGCCGGTGCTGCGCGGCGGTGCGCTTGGCTGCTTTTTCGGGGCGCTGCCGGGGACCGGCTCGACAATCTCGTCCTTCCTGTCCTACGCGGCAGAGCGTCGCGTGGCCCGCGATCCGTCGCGCTTCGGGCAGGGCGCGATCGAAGGCGTCGCCGGGCCAGAGGCCGCCAATAACGCCGCCGCCATCACCGCCTTCGTGCCCACGCTGACGCTGGGCATTCCGGGCGACCCGATCATGGCGCTGATGCTGGGGGCGCTGGTCATCCACGGCATCCAGCCCGGCCCGATGATGCTGGAGGCGCATCCCGGCATGTTCTGGGGGCTGGTGGTCAGCTTCGGTATCGGCAATCTGCTGCTGCTGATCCTGAACCTGCCGCTGATCGGGATCTGGGTCAGCCTGCTGCGCATCCCCTTTCGCTGGCTTTATCCGGCGATCATCGTCTTTGTCTGTCTGGGCGTCTATTCCGTGCGCGGATCGACCTTCGATATCGCCGCCGTGGCGGTGATCGGGGCGGCGGGCTATCTGCTGGCGCTGGCGCGGTTCAATCCGGCGCTGCTGTTGCTGGGCTTTGTCCTTGGGCCGCTGATCGAGACGAACCTGCGCCGCGCCATGCTGATCTCTCGCGGGGATCCGATGGTGTTTCTGGAACGCCCGATCTCGGCCGTGTTCGTGGTGGCGACGGTTCTGCTGATCCTGACCTCTCTGCTGGGCGTCTGGCGCCGCGCTAGGTCAGCAGCACCAGCGGCAGAAGCGTCAGACCGCACAGGATGACCGCGCGACGATACAGCGCCAGCGCGCGGTCGATATCGGCGGCGGTCGGATCGGGCGCGCCTGCATTCAGCCAGGGTTCATCCGCGATCCGCGTGCCATAGACGCGCGGCCCCGACAGGCGGATATCCAGCGCGCCCGCCATCGAGGCTTCGGGCCAGCCGGCATTGGGCGAGCGGTGCGCGCGCGCGTCCCGCCGCGCGGTTCGCCATGCCTTGGCCCGGTTCGCACCTGCCGCCAGCGCAAACAGGATCGCCGTCAGCCGGGCCGGGATCCAGTTCGCGGCATCATCCAGCCGCGCGGCGAATTTTCCGAATTGCTCATAGCGGTCATTGCGATGCCCGATCATCGAATCCAGCGTATTGATCGCCTTATAGGCGGCGATCCCGGGCAGCCCGGCCAGCGCCGCCCAGAACAGCGGCGCAATCACCCCGTCCGAGGCGTTTTCGGCCAGGCTTTCGATGCTGGCACGGGCAAGCGCGGGCGTATCGGCCTGTGACACATCGCGCCCGACGATCATCGCCGTGGCCTTGCGGGCGGCGGGCAGATCGCCCGCCCTCAGCGGCACGGCGACCGCGCGCAGGTGATCGTGAAGCGAGCGTCCCGCGACCAGCGGCCAGGCCAGCACCCCCGCGATCCACAGGCCAAGAAGCGATTGCAGCGCCGCCCCGATCCCCGCCGCAAGGGCGATGGCGCAAAGGCTGGCCGCCGCGCCTTTGGCAAAGCGATGCCGCCCCCGGTTCCAGCGCGCCTCCAGCGCCGAGATCACCCGGCCCAGCCAGGTGACCGGATGGCCGATGCGTCGATACAGCGCATCGGGCCAACCCAAAAGCGCATCCAGGATCAGCGCGACAAGGGCGACGATGGGGGTCATGTGGCGGTAATGTTCACGGCCTCGACCGACCAATCTTCATGGCATTGCAGGATGGTCAGGGATAATGGCGCCACCGCAAAGGACAGGGCCGCATCGCCCACCACCCGCGACAGGGCAGCGCGCACCGTGCCTGCATGGGCGATGATCAGCGTATCCTGCGACAGCGCCTGAAGCGCGGGTAGGACCCGTGCGGCCATGTCGCGAAAGCTCTCTCCGCGATCGGGGCGATGGCGGGCCAGATCGGACAGGGGCAGGCGGCCAAGATCCGGCAGATCGGCGAAGGGCAGGCCCTCCCACGCGCCGTAATCCTGTTCCCACAGCCGCTCATCCAGCGCATCGGGCGACAGGCCAAGGCCCTGCGCCGTCATCACGCAGCGCCGCGCCGGGCTGCTGATGATCCGCGCGACGGTGCCGATCCGCCCGCGCATCCGGTCCAGTGCCGCCCGGTCGCTGAGATCTGCGGCGACGTCCCGGCGTCCGGCCAGCCGCCCATCGGTCAGCGGCGTGGCATGGCGCAACAGCAAAAGACGGGGCATCGCGACTTCCTTCGATCAGCGCCCGGATCGGCGCGGGCGCAGAATGTCCTGTCGCTTCGGCAAGGGCAAGCGGCGGGTGGTTGACCAAATCGAACTTCGCGCGCAGGCTTTGCTTGACGCAAATGGCCGGTTTGGCGTAAAAGGCTATTAAATGAACAAGCGTTCAATAAATCTGGAGGAGGGTGCTCATGTTCACGCAGGGTATGGAGTTCGATCTGGGCGAAGACGTCAACGCTCTGCGCGATATGGTGCATCGCTGGGCGCAGGACCGCGTCAAGCCGATCGCGGCAGAGGTCGATCAAAGCAATGAATTCCCCAATGATCTGTGGCCCGAGATGGGCGAGCTTGGCCTGCTGGGCATCACTGTCCCCGAGGAATATGGCGGCTCGGGCATGGGCTATCTGGCCCATGTCATCGCGACCGAGGAACTGGCCCGCGCCAGCGCCAGCGTCAGCCTGTCCTATGGCGCGCATTCGAATCTCTGCGTCAATCAGATCAAGCTGAACGGCAGCGATGCGCAGAAGGAAAAATACCTGCCGGGCCTGTGCAGCGGTCAGGCCGTCGGCGCGCTGGCCATGTCCGAGGAAGGGGCGGGCAGCGATGTCGTCAGCATGAAGCTGCGGGCGGAAAAGAAGAATGACCGCTATGTGCTGAACGGCAACAAATACTGGATCACCAATGCGCCCGACGCACAGACTCTGGTGGTCTATGCCAAGACCGACCCCGAGGCGGGCAGCAAGGGCATCACCGCCTTTATCGTCGAACGTGGCATGGACGGTTTTTCGACCTCGCCCCATTTCGACAAGCTGGGGATGCGCGGCTCGAACACGGGCGAGTTGATCTTCGAGAATTGCGAGATTCCGTTCGAGAATGTTCTGGGAGAGGAAGGCCGCGGCGTGCGCGTGCTGATGTCGGGGCTGGATTACGAACGCCTTGTCCTGTCGGGCATCGGCACCGGCATCATGGCCGCCTGTCTGGATGAGGTCATGCCCTATGTGACCGAACGCAAGCAGTTCGGCCAGCCCATCGGATCCTTCCAACTGATGCAGGGCAAGATCGCCGATATGTATGTCGCGCTGAACACCGCCCGCGCCTATGTCTATGAGGTCGCCAAGGCCTGCGACGCGGGCAAGGTCACGCGGCAGGATGCGGCCGGCGCGGTGCTTTACGCCAGCGAACAGGCCATGGTGCAGGCGCATCAGGCGGTGCAGGCGCTTGGTGGGGCGGGCTTCCTGAATGACAGCGTGGTCAGCCGTCTGTTCCGCGATGCCAAGCTGATGGAGATCGGCGCCGGCACCAGCGAGATCCGCCGCATGCTGATTGGCCGCGAATTGATGGCCAAGGTCTGAGCACGGTGACAGCATGACCGATACGCTGACAGCCCTGTTCATCAATACCTCGCTGCAAAAGCGCAGCGATGACAGTCATACGCAGGTCCTGCTGACGGCTGCGGGTGATCTGATGGCGGGGCAGGGCGTGGCGGTGGAGCATCTGCACCTTCTGGACCATCAGGTGCCCCCCGGCATCTATCCCGACATGCGCGAACATGGCTGGGATCGGGACGACTGGCCGGACCTGCTGTGGCCCAAGTTGCGCGAGGCCGATATTCTGGTGATCGGAACGCCCCTGTGGCTGGGCGAGGAAAGCAGCGTCTGCCGAATCCTGATCGAACGGCTTTATGCCATGTCCGGGATGCTGAACGACAAGGGCCAGTCGATCTATTACGGCAAGGTCGGCGGCTGCGTGATCACCGGCAATGAAGACGGCATCAAGCATACCGCAATGACGCTGAGTTTCGCGCTGAACCATCTGGGCTATACCATCCCGCCACAGGCCGATTGCGGCTGGATTGGCGAGGCCGGGCCGGGGCCGAGTTTTGGCGATCCTCTGCCGCAGGGCGGGCGGGTCGGCTTTGACAATGATTTCACCCGCCGCAACACGACGATCATGTGCTGGAACCTGATGCATCTGGCCCGGATGCTGAAGCCGGGTATTCCCGCGCAGGGCAATGACCGCACCGCCTTCAAATCGGGCGAGCGGTTCGGCTTCCGCCTTCCGGGGGACGACACATGATCCGCGCCGCCTGCCTGATGATCATCTTCGCCGCCGCCCCTGCCTTTGCGCAGGACGGCGCTATGGTTGCCGATACAGAGGTCACGGACATCTGTCTGGAGAATGCCGGTCTGCGCCAGGATCAGGGCGACGATCCGCAATGGCAAAGCTGCGTCGGGCTGGCCTCGGATGCCTGCATGGATCTGCCGGGGGGCTATACGACGGTCGGCATGTCCGAATGCGTCAACAGCGAATACCAGTTCTGGGATCGCAGGCTGAACCAGACCTATCAGTCCGTCCTGTCGGATGCCGAAAAGATGGATCAGGAGATGGCCGACCTTGGCTCGGCGGCGGAAAAGCAGGTGCCCTATCTGCGCGAGATGCAGCGAAACTGGATCGCCTATCGCGACGCTGCCTGCCAGTTCGAACGCAGCCGCTGGGGCGGCGGCACGGGGGGCGGCCCGGCCTCGGCCAATTGCATGCTGCGCCTGACGGCCGATCAGGTCTTCTGGCTGCAGCAATATACGCGGAACGATCAGGGGGGCTGATGGCGATGGCGGCCAGCATATCCCCTTGTTCCAACCTGATGCCGGTCGCGGGCGCGACCCGCGTCCTGAACATTGACCATGCGGGAAGACCCAGATGAAGCTGAAATCGCAGGCCCTGACCAATTCCGATGCGTTCCGCAGCAACCGAGAGGCGCATCTGGCCCTGCTGGCCACCGCGCGCGACGCGGCCGAGGCCGCCGTTGCGGGTGGCGGTCCCAGGGCGATGGATCGTCACGTCAGTCGCGGCAAGATGCCCCCGAGAGAGCGCGTCGCCAACCTGCTGGATCCTGGCTCTGCCTTTCTGGAAATCGGCGCGACGGCGGCCCATGGCATGTATGACGGCGCAGCGCCCGGCGCGGGCGTCATCGCGGGGATCGGCCGCGTGCATGGGCAGGATGTCATGGTCGTCGCCAATGATGCGACGGTCAAGGGCGGCACCTATTACCCGATGACGGTGAAAAAGCACCTTCGCGCGCAAGAGATCGCGGAAGAGTGCCATCTGCCCTGCATCTATCTGGTCGATAGCGGCGGTGCCAACCTGCCCAATCAGGACGAGGTCTTTCCCGACCGCGATCATTTCGGGCGGATCTTCTATAATCAGGCGCGCATGTCCTCGAAAGGGATCGCCCAGATTGCTGTGGTGATGGGGTCCTGCACGGCGGGTGGGGCCTATGTCCCCGCCATGTCCGATGTGACGATCATCGTCCGCGATCAGGGCACGATCTTTCTGGCGGGTCCGCCGCTGGTCAAGGCCGCGACAGGAGAGGTCGTCACCGCCGAGGATCTGGGCGGCGGCGATGTCCACACGCGGCTGTCGGGCGTGGCCGATTATCTGGCCGAGGATGACGCCCACGCATTGGCGCTGGCACGGCAATCGGTCGCCAACCTGAACCGAAGCCTGCCGGGCACGGTGGAATGGCAAACGCCCGAGGCCCCGCTTTACGATCCCGACGAGATTCTGGGCGTCGTCCCCGCAGATCTGCGCACCCCCTATGATATCCGCGAGATCATTGCCCGCGTGGTCGATGGCAGCCGCTTCGACGAATTCAAGGCGCGCTTCGGCGAAACGCTGGTCACAGGATTCGCCCATATCGAGGGCTGCCCGGTTGGCATCGTCGCCAATAACGGCGTGATCTTCTCGGAAGCCGCGCAGAAGGGCGCGCATTTCATCGAACTGTGTTCCATGCGGAACATCCCGCTGATTTTCCTGCAGAATGTCACGGGATTCATGGTCGGGCGCAAATATGAGAATGAGGGCATCGCCCGTCACGGCGCCAAGATGGTGACGGCAGTGGCGACGACCAATGTGCCCAAGATCACCATGCTGGTCGGCGGATCCTTCGGTGCGGGCAATTACGGCATGTCGGGCCGGGCCTACAGCCCGCGCTTTCTGTGGACGTGGCCCAACAGCCGGATCTCGGTCATGGGCGGAGAGCAGGCCGCGGGCGTGTTGGCCACGGTCCGCCGGGACGGGATCGAGCGATCGGGCGGCAGTTGGTCGGCCGAGGAAGAGGCCGAGTTCAAGCGCCCCACCATCGAGATGTTCGAGCGCCAGTCGCATCCGCTTTATGCGTCGGCGCGGCTTTGGGACGATGGCATCATCGACCCGCGCAAGACCCGCGAGATTCTGTCGCTGTCACTGCGCGCGTCGTTGAACGCGCCCATCCAGCCGACGCGCTTCGGCATCTTCCGGATGTGAGGGTGGATATGGCGGGTGCCTCCGGCGGGGATATTTCGGCAAAGAAGAAAGGGCCGGTTCGCTTCACCTTCGGTGACAGCCGCGCGCTGTGTGACCGGATTCTTGCGCTGGTGCGCGACGGGCGCAAGACGGCAAGCTGCGGCGCATTGCGTGAGTATGAAGCAGAGGATGATCCGCTGCCAGAAGTGGGGCGCCGGGACATCGCTCTGGATTGGGATGGCAAACCTGCGCTGATGATCGAGACGACAGAGGTCACGGTCTGCCGTTTCGACGACGTGTCGACCGAATTTGCCGAAGCCGAAGGCCAGGGGGATTACCGTGCCTGGCGCGACGCCCATATCGCTTTCTTCACCCGCAACGGCGGCTACAGCCCCGATATGATGCTGGTATGCGAGCGGTTTCGTATGGTGGAGGACTATCGGTGATCCGTGTCTGGCAGGGTGATATCACGACGCTGAATGTCGATGCGATTGTCAACGCCGCGAACAGATCTCTGCTTGGTGGCGGCGGCGTGGACGGCGCGATTCATCGTGCCGCGGGTCCGGATCTGCTGGAAGAATGCCGTGCCCTCGGCGGCTGTCAGACCGGCAAGGCAAAGATCACCGGCGGCCACCGACTTGCCGCGCGCCATGTCATCCATGCGGTTGGGCCGGTGTGGAAAGGCGGCGATCACAGCGAAGAAGACCTGCTGGCATCTGCCTACCGAAACAGCCTGTCACTCGCCCGCGAATACGGCCTATACACCATCGCCTTTCCTGCCATTTCAACCGGCGTCTACGGGTTTCCACCTGACCGCGCGGCAAGAATCGCCGTCGACACCATTCGCGAGCATCAGGGACCGCTGCACGTCACCCTCGTCGCGTTTGACCCGGAAACGGCAGGATGTCTGACAGAGGCGCTCGGATGATCCTCTCTTTTGTGCATAAATATCCTGCGGGGGTCCGGGGGCGCAAAGCCCCCGGCGCCTGCCTCAAAGCCAAGGACTTGCCATGTTCTCCAAGATCCTGATCGCCAACCGGGGCGAGATCGCCTGCCGTGTCATTGACAGCTGCCGCCGCATGGGGGTGGCGACGGTTGCCGTCTACTCAGATGCCGATCGCGGCGCGCGACATGTGGCCATGGCCGATCAGGCCGTGCATCTGGGCGGGCCTGCCCCGGCTGACAGCTATCTGCGCGGCGATGCGATTATACAGGCGGCCTTGGACACGGGTGCTCAGGCGATCCATCCCGGCTATGGCTTCCTTTCGGAAAATCCCGATTTCGTCGATGCGGTCGAGGCGGCCGGGTTAACCTTTATCGGCCCCTCGGCCAGTGCGATCCGCGCCATGGGGCTGAAAGATGCGGCCAAGGCGCTGATGGAAGAGGCGGGCGTCCCCGTGGTACCCGGCTATCATGGCGAGGATCAGGATCCCGATCATCTTTCCCGTCAGGCTGACAGCATCGGCTATCCGGTTCTGATCAAGGCTGTTGCGGGGGGCGGCGGCAAGGGGATGCGGCGGGTCGACGATCCAAAGGATTTCGCCGATGCGCTGGCCTCGGCGCAATCCGAGGCGCGGAACGCATTCGGCAATCCTGCCGTGCTGATCGAGAAATATATCCTGCAGCCGCGTCATATCGAAGTTCAGGTCTTTGGCGATGGCAGCCGCGCCGTCTATCTGTTCGAACGCGACTGTTCGCTGCAGCGCCGCCATCAGAAGGTGATCGAGGAAGCCCCGGCCCCCGGCATGACCGAAGAGATGCGCAAGATCATGGGCGCCGCCGCCGTGCGCGCAGCCGAGGCGATCGGCTACAAGGGCGCGGGCACCATCGAATTCATCGTCGATGGATCTGACGGACTGCGTCCCGACGGCTTCTGGTTCATGGAGATGAACACCCGGTTGCAGGTCGAACATCCGGTGACCGAGGCCATTACCGGTGTCGATCTGGTCGAATGGCAGCTTCGTGTCGCCAGCGGAGAGCCACTGCCCGCGCGCCAGGAAGACCTTCAGATCAACGGCCACTCCTTTGAGGCCCGGCTTTATGCCGAGGATGTGCCCGCAGGGTTTTTGCCCGCCACCGGAACGCTGGCGCACCTGCATTTCCCAGAGGGCGCGCGGATCGAAACCGGTGTCCGGCAGGGCGACGTGATCAGCCCCTGGTATGACCCGATGATCGCCAAGGTTGTGACCCACGGCCCGACCCGTGCCATCGCCCTGCGCGCGCTGGAAACCGCGCTGGTCGATACCGAGGTCGCCGGATCCGTGACCAATCTGGACTTCCTGATCGCGCTGACCCGGCATGAGGGCTTTCGCAAAGGCGAGGTCGATACCGGCCTGATCGAACGCGATCTGGACGATCTCATCGCCTCATCCGAAGCCGAAGGCGCCGCGCGCGCGCTGGCCGTGATCGGGTTGGCCGGATTGGCGGATCCCGATGTGAAGGGCGGGGCGACGCTGTGGCAGCCGCTTCGCCGCACCATCGCCTGGGACGGCGGCGAGGCGGTGCTGGAAGTGCTGGGACCGGGCGCGGCGCGGGTCACCATGGAGGATGAAAGCCATGAGGTGCGCTGGCAGGGCGATCGCTGGTGGGTCGATGGCGCGCTGCGCCGCAACCGCATCGTCAGCCATGACGCGGGTGTCAGCGTCTTTGGCGGTCGCACCGTGCATCTGGTGCCGCGCGATCCGCTGGATCGGGATGCCTCGGCCGCGGGGGGCGATGCGCTGACGCTGTCGCCCATGCCCGGCCTGGTCAAGGCGGTTCACGTGAAGGCCGGTCAGGAGGTCAAGGCGGGCGACAGGCTGGCCGTGCTTGAGGCGATGAAAATGGAACATAGCCTGACCGCCGCCCGCGACGGTGTCGTCGCCGAAATTCTGGCCGGTCCCGGAGATCAGGTCGAGGCTGGCGCCCCGCTGATCCGGCTTGAGGAGGTCGAGGAATGATCCGTCTGCATCACGTTCCCGGCTCGCGTTCCGTGCGAGTCCTGTGGCTGCTGGAGGAGCTGGGTCTGGAATATGACATCCGGGAATGGTCACTGACCGATGGTTCGCTGCGCAGCGCCGATTTCATCGCGATGTCGCCAGCGGGTCGGATTCCCGCCCTGGAAATCGACGGCCGGGCGATTTTCGAATCCGCGGCCATCGTGCAATATCTGACCGAACGCGAAGGCCGTCTGGCGCCGCCCTTGGGCAATGGCGAACGCGCGGATTTTCTGGAATGGATCAGCTTTGCCGAAACTCAGGGCAATATCCTGCAGGCGCTGAATATTCAGCATATCTTTCTGCGTCCCGAAAGCGCCCGCTCGGTGCCGCTGATGAAGCTGGACACCAAGCGGCTTGGGGTGACGGCCCGCGCACTGGACCGGCATCTGGTCTCCTCTGACACGCTGCTGTCGGAATTTTCCGCTGCCGATTGCATGCTGGGCTTCAATATCGACGCCGTGTTCCGCTTTCTGTCGGCTGCGGATTATCCCGCCTTTGCCGCCTATCGCGACCGGATGACGGCCCGACCGGCCTATCAACGCGCGATGGAGCGGGGCGGGGCCAGCATGTATGCCCGCGATTTCTACGAGCTTCCCGATGGCTGAGACGGTTGAAATCTTCGAGATGGGACCGCGCGACGGTCTGCAGAATGAAAAGCGGCTGATCCCGGCCGGGGAAAAGATCGCTCTGGTCGATCTGCTGTCCACGGCGGGGTTCCGGCGGATCGAGGTGACCAGCTTTGTCAGCCCGAAATGGGTGCCGCAGATGGCGGATGCGGCGCAGGTCATGGCCGGGATCCGGCGGGTGCCGGGCATCAGCTATGCCGTGCTGACGCCGAATATGAAGGGCTATGACGGCGCGAAACAGGCCGCTGCGGATGAGGTGGCGATCTTCGCCAGCGCCTCGGAAGGGTTCAGCAAGGCCAATCTGAACGCCACCATCGCCGAAAGCCTGCAGCGTCTGGCCCCTGTGGCCGAGGCCGCGCGGGCCGATGGCATCCCGGTGCGCGGCTATGTCAGCGTGGTGACGGATTGCCCCTTCGACGGCCCGACGCCGCCCGAAAATGTCGCCCGCGTCGCGGCGGCGCTGCGCGATATGGGGTGCTATGAAATCAGTCTGGGCGATACGATCGGGCAGGGCCGCCCGGACACCATCGATGCGATGCTGTCGGCGGTGTTGCAGGAACTGCCCGCCGGACAACTGGCCGGCCACTACCACGACACCAGCGGCCGCGCGTTGCAGAATATCGAGGCCAGTCTGGCGCGCGGTCTGCGTGTCTTCGATGCGGCGGTCGGGGGTCTGGGGGGCTGTCCCTATGCGCCGGGCGCCAAGGGGAATGTCGCCACCGAGGCTGTCGCCGCCTATCTGGCCTCGCAGGGGTATCAGACCGGGCTGGACATGGCGGTGATCGACAAGGCCGCCGATATGGCCCGCGCGATGCGGGTGGGCGCATGAGCCTGCGCCGCGCGGCCCTGCTGACGCTGATGCTGCTGGCCGGTTGCGCGGCAGAGATGCCGCAGCAGCCCTTGCCGGGCAGCGGCACCGTGATAAGCACCGGCGCCGCGGCGGCGGGGCTGGCGGCGGAACGGCGCAGCCTGACCCATATTGGTCTGCGCGATTGCAATGGCTACCGGCTGGATGTCTATGCGCCCGCGCGGCTGACCGCCGCATCGCAGTCGCAGGGGAAGATCTATCTGCGGGCATCGGCCTATCGCGCGGGCGGTGGCATCCGTGTCGCGCTGCCCGCTGGCGCGGCGCGATTGCAGCGCCGGACCGGTGCGGGCTGGCAGGATCTGCCGCTGCAGGCGGCAGGCGGCGCGGCCTCGGCATCGCTGTCGGCCTCGGGCGGGGTGGCGGCGACGGACATTGCGCAGCAATTGGGCCAATCCTCGCCGCTGCCCGCCGGACAGTATCGCCTGTGGTCGGGCCGGTTTTCGGGTCAGCGCGCGGGCGCGGCCTCTTGCAGCCTTTCGCCCTTGTGGCAATTCACCGTTGAGTAGGACATGCGATGTTTGAGACGATCCGGATCGAGACAGATGACCGTGGCGTCGCCACCCTGTGGCTGGCCAGAGCGGAGAAGCATAATGCCCTGTCCCAGCAGATGATGGAGGAGCTGACCGCTGCCGCCGCGCAGTTGGGTCAGGATCCCGATATCCGCGTCGTGGTTCTGGCAGCCGAAGGCGGCAGCTTCTGTGCAGGCGGCGATCTGGGCTGGATGAAGTCGCAGATCGACGCGGATGCACAGACACGGCGAGCGGGGGCACGGGTGCTGGCGCAGATGCTGTTTGCACTGAACACGCTGCCCAAGCCGTTGATCGCGCGCGTGCATGGCAACGCTTTTGGCGGCGGCATCGGGATGATGTCGGTCTGCGACATCGCCATCGCGGCCGAGGGCGCGAAATTCGGCCTGACCGAGGTCAAGCTGGGCCTGATCCCGGCCACGATTGGTCCCTATGTGCTGGCCCGAATGGGCGAGGATAAGGCGCGGCGGGTGTTTTTCTCGGCACGGCTCTTTGGCGCGGCCGAGGCGGTGGCACTGAACCTTGCCGCCCGCGTGGTTCCCGCCGATGACCTGGATGCCGCCATTGAGGCCGAGGTCGCGCCCTTCCTGAACGGCGCCCCGCGCGCGATTGCGGCGGCCAAGGCGCAATGCCGCTTTCTGGGACCGCAGATCGATCAGTCGGTGATCGAGGACAGCATCGACCGGCTGGTCGCCGTCTGGGAGGATCCCGAGGCGACCGAAGGCATCCGCGCCTTCTTTGAAAAGCGCAAGCCTGACTGGCAGACATGATCCAGCCGCGCCACGACCAAAGAACGAAAAAAGGCCCGTCGCGATGACGGGCCTTTTTCTGTCACAGTCAGCCGGTCTTACAGATCGGGATAGAGCGGGAAGCGGGCGCAAAGCTGCGACACCTCGGCCTTGACCTTCTCTTCGACCTCGGCATTGCCCTCTTCGCCACTCTTGGCCAGCCCGTCGACGACTTCGACGATCCAGCGGGCGATCTGACGGAATTCCTCTTCCTTGAAGCCGCGCGTCGTGCCGGCCGGGGCGCCCAGGCGGATGCCCGAGGTGACGAAGGGCTTTTCCGGATCGAAGGGCACGCCGTTCTTGTTGCAGGTGATATGGGCGCGGCCAAGCGCAGCCTCGGTCGCCTTGCCGGTCACGCCCTTGGGACGCAGATCGGCCAGGCACAGGTGGTTGTCGGTGCCGCCCGAGACGATGTCGATGCCACCCTTCATCAGCTCATCCGCCATGGCGCGGGCATTGGCGACGACCTGAGCGGCATAATCCTTGAAGGACGGATCCAGCGCCTCTTTGAAGGCGACGGCCTTGGCGGCGATGACATGCATCAGCGGACCGCCCTGCAGGCCGGGGAACACGGCGCTGTTGATCTTTTTCGCGATCTCGGCGTTGTTCGTCAGAACCAGACCGCCGCGCGGGCCGCGCAGTGATTTATGGGTGGTCGTGGTGACGACATCGGCATGGGGCAGGGGCGAGGGATGCTGCCCCCCGGCCACCAGACCGGCAATATGGGCCATGTCCACCATCAGATAGGCGCCGACCTCATCCGCGATCTTGCGGAATTCGGCCCAGTCCCAGACACGGCTATAGGCGGTGCCGCCGGCCACGATCAGCTTCGGCTTATGCTCCAGCGCCTTGGCGCGGATGTCTTCCATGTCCAGCAACTGGTCCTGCTGGCGCACGCCATAGCTGACGACATTGAACCACTTGCCCGACATGTTGACCGGAGAGCCATGGGTCAGGTGACCGCCCGAATTCAGATCAAGACCCATGAAGGTGTCGCCCGGCTTCAGCAGCGCCAGAAAGACGGCCTGGTTCATCTGGCTGCCCGAATTCGGCTGCACATTGGCGAATTCGCAGCCGAACAGTTCCTTGGCGCGATCGATCGCCAGGTTTTCCACCACATCCACGTACTGGCAGCCGCCGTAATAGCGCTTGCCCGGATACCCCTCGGCATATTTGTTCGTCAGGACCGAGCCCTGCGCATCCAGAATGGCCTTGGAGACGATGTTCTCGGATGCGATCAGTTCGATCTCGTCGCGCTGGCGGCCAAGCTCTTGCGTGATGGCGCGGGCAATCTCGGGGTCACGGCTGTCAATATCTTCGGTGAAAAAGCCGGTAGTGGTGGAAGAGGTCATCGGTCTCGCGTCCTTTCGTCAGGCCAAGGGGCGGTTTCGTTGCGTTCTCTTAACCCAATGGCGGAAACGCGGAAAGTGTCAAAAGCGACGGCGAAGGCGTTGCGCGCGACGGGACTTGCCTTCACGCGGTTCGCAGCCGATGCTGCCCCGGTCAGAACGGACCGGTTTGGTAATGAGCACACGGATTCACTTCACCGCAAGTCAGGCGGATCATGCCCAGCAGGCGCTGTCGGATATGGTGAAAAGATATGGCCATGTCCCCCTGCCCGAGGCGCAGGCGGTGGTGGCGCTTGGCGGCGACGGTTTCATGCTGCAGACCCTGCATGCGATGCAGGGGCAGGGGCGCGATCTGCCGGTCTATGGCATGAATCGCGGCACGGTCGGCTTTCTGATGAATGCCTATGCCGAAGACGGGCTGCACGACCGTCTGGCCATGGCCGAGGAAACCGTGATCAACCCGCTGCAGATGCGGGCGACGCGGGCCGATGGCACGGTGCAGGGGGCGCTGGCCATCAATGAAGTCAGTCTGCTGCGCGAAGGTCCGCAGGCGGCCAAGTTGCGCATCCATGTCGATGGCAAGATGCGGATGGAGGAACTGGTCTGCGACGGCGTGCTGGTGTCCACGCCCGCAGGATCGACGGCCTATAACTATTCCGCGCATGGGCCGATCTTGCCGATCCGCTCTGAAGTGCTGGCCCTGACCGCGATTGCCCCCTTTCGGCCACGCCGGTGGCGGGGGGCGCTTTTGCCCAAATCCGCCAATGTCGTGATCGAGGTGCTGAACCCACAAAGGCGGCCGGTCATGGCCGACGCGGATTCGCGGTCGGTCAGGCATGTCACCAAGGTCGAGATCAGCAGCGCACAAGAGATCCGCCACCGCCTGCTGTTCGATAGCGGGCATGGTCTGGAAGAAAGGCTTCTGCGCGAGCAGTTCGTGTGATCAGCGAAGTGCGGCCATCGCCAATGGACTGGCCGAGCTTCGTGTGAAATCAGAAGTTCAAATCAATTTGCGTAAACTGCGGCTGCCTTTCGTTGTGCCGACGAATAGAGCGCCGGGCTGTGACGGCTTTCAGGTGCCAGAACGGCGCAGGAAAATGCCAGGAAGCGACCGTCATCGTTTTTCACGATCTCGCCCATCGGCTCGGGTTGCCAGCCCAGCTTGGTCGCCATCCGCAGGAAGGCGGGCGGGCCAAGGAACAGGCATTGGCAGGCGCCAAGCGTGAACAGATAGGCGTTCGCGGATTCCAGGATACGCTCTGCCAGACCGGTGATCGGTTGCGCGGCAAAACGCGTCAGTTCCCAGCTTCTGGCATCGACCGGCGGTGCGGCCGTGCACAGATTATGCGGCATGCCCGGCAAAAGCCCCAGATAGGCATCGCGGATCATGTAGGAATAGACGATCGAGCCGTTGCCATATTCCTTGTCGGTCCGCTTCAGCCGCGCCCCTCCGACGATTTCACCGTCACGATGGGCGATGACATAGGCGGTATCGAATGTGTCATATTGTTCGAATTCGATCCCTTCGGCATGGTGCAAGGGCCATGCCATGCGGTCGACGAAGATCTGCTTTCTGAAGCGGAGGAAAGAGGTGATCAGGTCAAAGCGGTGCATATCCCGCGGCAAGACCACAACCTCGACCGTAACGTCGTCAATCTGTACTGAATTCATCTTTTGAGTATCCTACTGTTTAATATATTCTGGCAGCCGGGCCAGCCCCAGAAATTGTCGTCCTGCAGTCTCTGGGTTGGGTAGCCAGAGGCCCCATTGCGTGACTTCGATCGTCAAGACGCCATCCTCGGCATATTGATCGAAGTAGGTCAGCATTGTTTCGACCATGTCGCGGCTGAACTCGGCCGTTGCCAAGCGCGGTTCCCGTATTCCACTTACCATTGAGATGCTCCCTTTCTCGGATAACCCCCAATAAATGGACGAATGGGGTGCTTGTCTTGCAAAAAATCGATAAACTGCCTTTCTGGCATGTCCGAAAAGACATAAGTTGACGGTTAAGTGAAGGATGCCAAGGGCGGTGATGTGGTGAAGGACCTGATTCCAAATTTCGACGATGAGATAGCCGAGCTGCATAAACTGGCGCCATCGGGCTGGATTATGGGCTTTAATCTGACCTATCGTGGGCCGGAACATTTGTTCAATGCCTATCCCGATGCCTGGCGCGCGGTTTATGAAGAGCGGAATTATTTCTTCGGCGACCCGATTGCGGTCTGGACGATCACCAATGACGGCGCGATCCGCTGGTCCGAGGTGCGCATCCCCGATCTGCGCGGGGTTATGGAACATGCCCGTCGCTATAAGTTGAACTACGGCGTTGCCTTTTCACGAAAAGTCGTCGGGAAACGCTCTTTTCTGACTTTGTCGCATCCGGATCGCGAATTCACCGATCAGGAGATCGCGACGGTCCAGACAAAGTTCAATCTGTGGACGGATCTGGTGCTGAACCGGGCCTCTCTGACATTGGCAGAGCTGGATGTGCTGCGCTGTTTCCGCGACGGCATGGGGCAGGCGGAAACCGCCGATGCATTGCAGGTTTCGGAATCCACCGTGAAGCAGCGCGCGATCAAGGCCTGCAGCAAGCTGGGCGCGAAAACCCGGACTCAGGCCGTGGCGCTTGCGGTGGCGCGCAATTACCTGTGAGGGCGGATCGTTAAAATTGTGTGGCCAAATATCCGAAAAGGTACATGCTCTACCCATTGGCTGCCGGACGCGGGCTGCGTGGACTTTGGTCTTCACTCTGACTACATAGCGGGCATCGCTATGGAGTGCCGGGCATGAAGATTGCAGTTGTTGGTTTGGGTTATGTTGGTCTGTCAAACGCCGTTCTGCTGGCGCAGCACTGGCCCGTGGTCGCGCTGGATATAGACCAGTCGCGCAGCGATGCGGTGAATGCGCGCCGCAGTCCGATCGAGGATGAGGATATTTCTCGTTTCTTTGCCGAGCGTGAACTGAACCTGACCGCCACCACCGATCCGCAAGAGGCGCTGTCGGGCGCCGATTATGTCATCGTGGCCACGCCGACGAATTATGACCCGAAGACCAATGGCTTTGACACGACCTCGGTCGAGGCGGTGATCGAAAGCGCCCGCATGTATGCGCCCGAGGCCATGATCATCGTCAAATCGACGGTGCCGGTCGGGTTTACCGCCCGGATGCGCGACCGGTTCGGCTATGAGGGCATTGTCTTTTCCCCCGAATTCCTGCGCGAGGGGAAGGCGCTTTACGACAACCTGCATCCCAGCCGGATCATCGTCGGGGATACCGGCGAAAAGGCCCACCGCTTTGCCCAGATGCTGCAGCAGGGGGCCGAGGACAAGGATGTGCCGGTCCTCTTTACCCGCCCGACCGAGGCCGAGGCGATCAAGCTGTTCGCCAATACCTTTCTGGCCATGCGCGTCGCCTATTTCAACGAGTTGGACAGTTATGCGCTGACCAACGATCTTGATCCGCGCGCGATCATCGAAGGCGTCAGCCACGATCCGCGTATCGGCGATTTCTATAACAACCCTTCCTTCGGATATGGCGGCTATTGCCTGCCCAAGGATACCAAGCAATTGCTGGCGAATTACTCCTCGGTGCCGCAGAACCTGATCGCGGCAATCGTGGAATCGAACCGCACGCGCAAGGATTTCATTTCGGAGCAGATCATCGCGCGGCGGCCCAAGACGGTGGGCGTCTATCGTCTGGTGATGAAGGAAGGCTCGGATAATTTCCGCGACAGCGCCATTCAGGGCATCATGAAGCGGATCAAGGCCAAGGGCATCGAATGCGTGGTCTATGAACCGGCGCTTGAGGCCGAAGATTTCTTCCGCTCTCCGGTCATTCGCGATCTGGACCAGTTCAAGGCGCAATCGGATGTCATCATCGCCAATCGCCTGAATGCGGATATCGAAGATGTGGCCGACCGGGTGTTTACCCGCGATCTGCTGCAGCGCGATACCTGATCCATGACGCCCTCTGCCCGGATCGCCGCCGCTATCGAGGTTCTGGACCGGATATTGGACGGACAGCCGGCAGAGCAGAGCTTGCTGCGCTGGTCCCGTGCCAGCCGCTTTGCCGGATCCGGCGACCGGGCCGCGGTGCGCGATCTGGTCTTTGACGCGCTGCGTCGGCGCAACAGTCTGGCGGCGCAGGGCGGTGCGCTGACCGGGCGGGGGCTGATGATCGGCGCCCTGCGCGCCGAGGGCCGCGATCCGGCAGCGATCTTTACCGGGCAGGGCTACGCGCCTGCGCCTCTTCTGGACAGCGAGATGGTGTCGGAAGGCGGCGATGCCGTGGATCTGCCCGATTGGGTACTGCCTTACTGGCAGCGCGCTTTGGATGAACGGGCAGAGGCCGTTGCGGAGGCCATGCGCCAGCGCGCGCCGGTCTGGCTGCGGGTCAATCCGCTGCGCGCCAGTCCCGCCGATGCCATCGCCGCCCTGGCCCGGGATGGTATCGAGGTGCGCACCGACACGCGCCTGCCCACCGCGCTGATGGTACTTGGCAACGAACGCAAGCTGGCGCAATCGCGCGCCTATCGCGAAGGTCTGGTCGAGCTTCAGGACCTGTCGCCTCAGCTTGCCTGTGCCGCGCTGCCGGTCACGCCCGGCCTGCGCGTGCTGGATTACTGCGCGGGCGGTGGCGGCAAGGCGCTGGCCGTGGCGGGGATGGCCGACGGGGCGGAGGTCACCGCCCATGACGCCGATCCGGCCCGGATGGCAGATCTGCCCGCGCGTGCCGGTCGGGCCGGGGCGCGGATCACCATATGCGACACCCCTGCCGGGACATTTGATCTGGTCATCACGGATGTGCCATGCTCTGGTTCCGGCACCTGGCGCAGGACGCCGGATGCAAAATGGCGATCGACACGAGAGATGCTGGAAACGGTCCTGAAAGCGCAAAAGAGCATTCTTGAAAACGCCTCGGATCTTGTCGCGTCCGGCGGCTCTCTGGCCTATATGACCTGCTCATTGCTGGAGGAAGAGAACGCCGATCAGGTCGACGCCTTTCTTGCCGATGCGCCCTTCACCGAACTGGCCCGCCACCGGTGGAGCCCGCTTGACGCCAGCGACGGTTTTTTCCTGTCGCTGATGCAGCGTGACGCCTGATGGTGCGTCAATTGCGGCGCATTAATACAATCTTAAATGATCGCTCGCTATTCAGGTCTTCGGATATCCGCAGAAAGGCGGGGCGAATGGCTCATTTGGATGATCGAATTGGAATTCCTCATTCGGCGCTGACGGCGGTGCCGCTGCTGTTGCTACCCATGGTGATCGGGGCGGCGGGGCTGCTGATCTGGCCGCATATGGCGACGGGCACGGCGGCGATCGTGCTGTCTTCGGTTGCGGTGGGCTGGTATCTTCTGGGCGGTGCGATCTCGGTCGCGCATGCGCGGCGACGTGTGGCCAGCAGGCGTGCGCTGGCCATGGTCCGGGCCGAAGCGACCGCCGCGCCCGAACCGATCTGGATCTGCGATGGCGAAGGTCAGGTGATCTTCCAGAATCAGGCCGCGCGGGATGAATTCGGCGATATCACCGGACGTGGCATCCTGTCTCTGCTGATCCGCCTGCGCGCCGATGCCGAATCAGAGCTGACGCAGCTGACGCGCCGCGCGCTCTATTCCAAATATGTCGAGATGCCGCTGGCCTCGGGCGATGTTCTGGCGCTCAGTTCCTCGCCCGATGGGTTGCTGCAGATCTGGTCCTATCACGATAACGGACACGGGCTGCGGGCGCTTTATCTGGACGATGGCGACGATGTGGACGATTTCGAAGCCATGCCCGTCGCGCTGCTGAAAATCGCCCCTGACGGCACGATCCGGCGCGCCAATGCCGCCGCCCGGCGGTTGCTGGATGGCGCTATTCCCGGGGATGACGATCGGACGGTTCATATCGGCGCTTTGCTGGAAGGGCCGGGCCGTCCGGTCGGGCAATGGATCGCGGATGTCCTGGCCAATGAGATGGACATGCGATCCGAAATCCTGCGCCTTCGGATGGGTGAGGGCCGCGACAGTGTCGAACGGTATTTTCAGGTCTCGCTGGCGCCGGACCCGACCGACCGGCCGGGCGTCATTGCCGTTCTCAGCGATGCCAGCGCGTTGAAAACGCTCGAGGCGCAATTCGTGCAAAGCCAGAAGATGCAGGCCATTGGTCAGCTGGCCGGCGGTGTGGCGCATGATTTCAACAATCTGCTGACCGCAATCCGCGGCCATTGCGACCTGCTGATGCTGCGCCATGACAAGCGCGACCCCGATTACGCCGATCTGGACCAGATCAGCCAGAATACCAATCGCGCGGCGGCACTGGTGGGGCAGTTGCTGGCCTTTTCGCGCAAGCAGAACCTGAAGCTGGAATTGCTGGACCCGCGCGACACGCTGGCCGATCTGACGCATCTCCTCAACCGGCTGGTGGGTGAGCGGATCACGCTGGATATCAGCCATGATCGCAAGTTGCGGCCCATCCGGGCGGATAAGAGGCAGCTGGAACAGGTGATCATGAACCTGGTCGTCAATGCCCGCGACGCGATGCCCGATGGCGGCGAAATCACCGTCCGCTCGGATAATATCCACCTGGAAGAGCCGTTGCTGCGGGACCGCGTCTCCTTGCCTCAGGGCGATTATGTCCGCATCGAGGTACGCGATCAGGGCGGCGGGATCGCGCCGGATATGCTGGACAAGATCTTCGAACCCTTCTTCACGACGAAACGCACGGGCGAAGGGACGGGTCTGGGCCTGTCGACGGCCTATGGCATCGTCAAGCAGACCGGCGGTTACATCTTTTGCGACAGTGAACCGGGCAAGGGCAGCAATTTTTCGCTGTATTTCCCCGCCCATGCCTATGCCGATCTGGCGCCGCAACCGGTCAGCGCGCCAGAGGTTGCAAGCGACATGCGCAACGAACAGCGCGCCACCGTCCTGCTGGTCGAGGATGAGGCCCCGGTCCGCGCCTTTGCCAGCCGCGCGCTGCAGTTGAAGGGCTATGAGGTGCACGAGGCCGACAGCGCCGAAACCGCGCTGGAATTGCTGGCGGATAACCGGCTGCATGTCGATGTCTTCGTGACCGATGTGGTGATGCCCGGTATGGACGGGCCGACCTGGGTCCGCAGCGCGCTGAAGGATCGTCCCGACACGCGCGTGGTCTTTATGTCCGGCTATACCGATGACATCTTTGGCGAGGGACATTCGCCCGTGCCGAATTCCGCCTTCCTGGCCAAGCCCTTCACGCTGGCAGAGCTGACTCAGATCGTGTCGCAGCAGCTGGAAGCGCCGGAAAAGCCGCCCTTGCATTAGATCGTCGGACCCCGGACGGGCGGCCGAAACGCGGTTCTTAAATCTCTATTAAGGAAGATTGCCGCAGAATTGGCGGAGGAATCGCGACAATCTTGCAGTTCTTCCTTGAAATCCGCTGCGGAATCGCGCATCTGAGTACGAGAACAAGATGTGAACATCTCGTCGGCCCTGGCAGATTGCCCCGGTCGAAGGGCTGTGAAATAACAGTGAGGACGACATGGCACAGGCGAGCATCTTCGATATGAATGACAAGCGAAGCGCGGATAAGCAAAAGGCTTTGGACAGCGCATTGGCACAGATTGAGCGGCAGTTCGGCAAGGGCTCGATCATGAAACTGGGCGCCGACAATCCGGTAGCCGAGATCGAGGCGACCTCGACCGGATCCCTGGGGCTGGATATCGCGCTTGGAATCGGCGGTCTGCCGAAAGGGCGCATCATCGAGATATTCGGTCCGGAAAGCTCGGGCAAGACCACGCTGACCCTGCATGCGGTGGCGGAAGAACAGAAGAAAGGCGGCGTTTGCGCCTTTGTCGATGCCGAACATGCGCTGGATCCGCAATATGCCAAGCGTCTGGGCGTCAATCTGGAGGAGCTGCTGATCTCGCAGCCCGATACCGGCGAACAGGCGCTTGAGATCGTTGATACGCTGGTGCGCTCGGGCGCTGTGAATATCGTGGTCGTCGATTCGGTTGCGGCGCTGACGCCGAAATCGGAAATCGAAGGCGATATGGGCGATATGCAGATGGGCAGCCAGGCCCGCCTGATGAGCCAGGCGATGCGCAAGCTGACCGCCAGTATCGGGCGCAGCAATTGCATGGTGATCTTCATCAACCAGATCCGCATGAAGATCGGCGTGATGTTCGGCAACCCCGAAACCACGACCGGCGGCAATGCGCTGAAATTCTATGCCTCGGTCCGTCTGGATATCCGCCGCACCGGCTCGATCAAGGATCGGGACGAAGTGACGGGCAACACCACGCGGGTGAAGGTGGTCAAGAACAAGGTCGCGCCGCCCTTCCGTCAGGTGGAATTCGACATCATGTATGGCGAAGGCATCAGCAAGGTCGGCGAATTGATCGATCTGGGCGTCAAGGCCGGCGTGGTCGAGAAATCGGGCGCCTGGTATTCCTATGGCGATGAGCGGATCGGGCAGGGGCGTGAAAATGCCAAGCAATATCTGCGCGACAATCCCCAGATCGCCATGGCGATCGAGGACAAGATCCGGGCCAGCCATGGGTTGGAATTCGACATCGGCGCCGAAGATGAGGCACTGACCGAAGAGTGATCCCCACGCCAGATGGCAAAATAAAAAAGCGCGAGGGAAATCCCTCGCGCTTTGTCGTTTCCGGGCGCTGCGACCCGATCAGGCAGCCAGCTCTCCATGCGGGTCCAGCACGTATTTCCGCGCCACGCCGCTGTCGAAGCTTTCATATCCCGCAGCAGCCTCATCCAGCGGAATGATCGTCGCATTGACGATATCGGCGATGGGCAGGCGTTCATGCAGGATCGCCTGCATCAGCTGCCGATTATAGCGCAGGACGGGCGTCTGCCCGGTATGGAAGCTTTGCGCCTTGGCCCAGCCAAGCCCGAAGCGCATCGACAGGCTGCCGAATTTGGCCGCGTCATCCACCGCACCCGGATCCTCGGTCACGTAAAGGCCGGGGATGCCGACCGAACCGGCCGCGCGGGTGATCTGCATCATCTGGTTCAGCACGATCGCGGGCTGTTCCCCGCCCGCATGGCCGCGCGCCTCGAAGCCCACGGCGTCGATGGCGGCATCGACCTCGGGCGATCCGGTGATCTGGGCGATCATTTCGGGCAGGTTGTCGCCCTTGGTCAGATCCACCGGCTCGAACCCGACGCGGGCGGCGTGATCCAGACGTTCCTTGTTGAAATCGCCGATCATCACCACGGCCGCGCCCAGGATCCGGGCCGAGGCCGCCGCCGCAAGCCCCACCGGCCCCGCCCCCGCCACATAGACGACAGAGCCGACACCCGCCCCGGCCTTGACCGCGCCATGAAAGCCGGTGGGCAGGATGTCGGACAGCATGGTCAGATCGCGGATCTTCGACAGCGCGCGGTCACGATCCGGAAATTTCAGCAGGTTGAAATCGGCATAGGGCACCATGACATAGCGTGCCTGACCGCCGATCCAGCCGCCCATATCGACATAGCCATAGGCGCCACCCGCGCGCGAGGGGTTCACCGTCAGGCAGACCCCGGTATCCTGTTCGCGGCAGCAGCGGCAGCGTCCGCAGGCGACGTTGAAGGGGACCGAGACGATATCGCCGATCTCCAGCATTTCGACATCGTCGCCCTTCTCGATGACCTCGCCGGTAATCTCGTGACCCAGAACCAGCCCCGGTTCGGCAGTGGTGCGACCGCGCACCATATGCTGGTCAGAGCCGCAGATATTCGTCGAAATCACCTTGAGGATCACGCCATGCCCGATCTTGCGGCCATCGGGGGCCTGCAGCTTTGCATCCTCGATCGTCTGCACCTCGACCTTGCCGGGTCCGATATAGACAACACCTCTGTTACTGGACATGCGATCTTCCCCTCCTGAATGACCGGGCGCGGGCGCCTCTTGCCATGGCCCTATATGCACATACCAAAGGTAGCGGGCATTGGATGGGATGATGGCCTGTTCGCGACAGTCCAGGGGGCGAAAAAGACCTGCGCGAAAGCTGCCATGCACTCTTGGCTTACCCCGCGAATGCGCGCAAGCTGCGTGCCATGACAGGAGGAGAGGACATGCAGCGATTGCATATAGGTCTGGCGCTGACCGCGCTGGCGGCGACACCCGTGGCGGCGCAGGACGGCTATCGTCATGCCGAAGAGCCGATCGGCACTGTCGAGCAGGTCTATAACGGCGATCTGGTGCCGGATCTCGCGGTCAGCACCTTCCGCAATATCGACAGGCTGTTTCCCGCGCGGCGGGTCGCGGCCTCGGACCAGCCCCGCCCGCTGGAGGTTGCAGAGGTCCAGCTTGGGCCGATCCGCGCAGAGATCGGCGACGCCGGCTATGACATGAACGACTTTCTGGCGCTGGATAACGTCACCGGGCTGATCGTGCTGAAGGATGGCAAGGTCGCGTACGAGATCTATCAGCGCGGCAATGGTCCCGATACGCGCTGGATGTCGATGTCGGTGGCAAAGTCGATCACCTCGACGCTGGTCGGTGCCGCGATCAAGGATGGCAGCATCGGCGGGCTGGACGATCAGGTGGTCGATTACGTGCCCGCGCTGAAGGGCAGCGCCTATGACGGCGTGACCGTGGGCCAGATATTGGAGATGTCCTCTGGCGTCCGTTGGGATGAGACCTATACCAACCCGGACTCTGACCGCCGCGCGCTTCTGGCGGCGCAGATCGCGCAGCAGCCCGGCGCGCTGATGGAGGTAATGGCCGCCTTGCCCCGCGCGCATGAGCCGGGGATGCAGCACAACTATTCGACCGGCGAAACCTCGGTCGCGAGTGAGATCGTGATCGGCGCCACCGGCAAGAACCTGTCGGATTATCTGGCCGAGAAGATCTGGCAACCCTATGGCATGGAGGCGGACGCGGCCTGGTGGCTGGACGCGCCCGATGGCAATGAGATCGGCGGCAGCGGCTTGTCGGCAACGCTGCGCGATTTCGCGCGTTTCGGTCAGTTCTTTCTGGATGGCGGCGTGATCGACGGTGAACCGGTCCTGCCCGATGGCTGGACCGAAATGGCCGGGCGGCCGGTCACGCTTGGCGATGGCGAAACGGTCGAATACGGGCTGATGTGGTGGCCGGGCTGGACCGCGCCCTCGAAAGAGGACAAGGCCTATCTGGCCATTGGGATTCAGGGGCAGAACATCTATATCAACCCGGCCAAGAACGTGGTGATCGCGATGACGGCGGCCCAGCCGAAGCCGCTTGGAAAGGAACCTGTCGATCCGCTTGTCATGTTCGACGCCATCACCGCCGCGCTGACCACAGCGGAATAGCGCAGCATTGCGGGTATCCGGTGCGGCCGGTTATCCGCGAAATCGCCTTTACGTGCTGGCGTCGGGGCGGTAACTGTCACCCTCGCCGCAGCGAAGGAACCACCATGCCGAGCGTAAACGATATCCGGTCCACATTTCTGAACTATTACGAAAAGAACGGTCATCGCATCGTCGAATCCAGCCCGCTGGTTCCGCGCAACGATCCGACGCTGATGTTCGCCAATTCAGGCATGGTGCAGTTCAAGAACCTGTTCACCGGGGTCGAAACGCGCGACTATAACCGTGCGACCACGGCGCAGAAATGCGTGCGCGCGGGTGGCAAGCATAACGATCTGGACAATGTCGGCTATACCGCGCGGCACCATACCTTCTTTGAAATGCTGGGCAATTTCAGCTTTGGCGATTACTTCAAGGAACAGGCGATCCCCTATGCCTGGGAATTGCTGACCCGCGATTTCGGCATCCCCAAGGACAAGCTGCTGGTCACCGTCTATCACACGGATGACGAGGCGGCGAATATCTGGAAAAAGGTCGCGGGCCTGCCCGATGACCGCATCATCCGCATTGCCAGCGACGACAATTTCTGGCGCATGGGCCCGACCGGTCCCTGCGGTCCCTGCACCGAGATCTTCTATGATCACGGCGATCACATCTGGGGCGGCCCTCCGGGCAGCGCCGAAGAGGATGGCGACCGCTTCATCGAGATCTGGAATCTGGTCTTCATGCAGTTCGAGCAATTCGAAGATGGCAGCATGCGGGATCTAGCCGCGCAGTCCATCGATACCGGCATGGGCCTGGAACGGATCGCCGCGCTGCTGCAGGGCAAGCACGACAATTACGACACCGATCTGATGCGGGCGCTGATCGAAGCCAGCGCCCATGCCACCAGCAGCGATCCGGACGGCCCGGGCAAGGTCCATCACCGCGTGATCGCGGATCACCTGCGTTCGACCAGCTTCCTGATCGCGGATGGGGTGATGCCCTCGAATGAAGGCCGCGGCTATGTGCTGCGCCGGATCATGCGCCGGGCCATGCGCCATGCCCATATGCTGGGCGCGCAGGATCCGGTGATGTACAAGCTGGTGCCTTCGCTGGTCCATGAAATGGGCGCCGCCTATCCGGAACTGGGCCGGGCGCAGCCGATGATCGAAGAGACGCTTCGCAGCGAAGAAACCCGTTTCCGCCAGACGCTGGATCGCGGCTTGCGCCTGCTGGACGACGAACTGGGCAAACTGCCCGAAGGGGCAAACCTGCCGGGCGAGGCCGCCTTCAAACTCTATGACACCTATGGTTTCCCGCTGGACCTGACGCAGGATGCCCTGCGCGAAAAGGGCCGCGCCGTCGATGTCGGCGGCTTCGACACCGCCATGGCCGAACAGAAGGCCAAGGCCCGCGCCGCATGGGCGGGCAGCGGCGAAACGCAGGACGCGACCATCTGGTACGATCTGGCCGAAAAGCACGGCGTGACCGAGTTTCTGGGCTATGACACCGAAGAGGCCGAGGGCCAGATCATGTCGCTGGTCAAGGACGGCGCCGAACTGAACGAGGCCAAGGAAGGCGATCAGATCCAGATCGTCGTGAACCAGTCGCCCTTCTATGCGGAATCGGGTGGTCAGGTGGGCGATACCGGCCTGATCAAGACCGAAACCGGCGCGGCACGGGTGACGGATACCAAGAAGATCGCGGGCGTCTTCGTGCATCTGGCCGAGGTCACGCTGGGGACGATCAGCCGCGGGCAGGGGGCGCAGCTCTCGGTCGATCACGAGCGTCGCGGCATGATCCGCGCCAACCACTCGGCCACGCATCTGCTGCACGAGGCGCTGCGCCGCACGCTGGGCGAACATGTCGCGCAGCGGGGCAGCCTGAACGCGCCCGACCGGCTGCGTTTCGATTTCAGCCATAACCACGCCGTCAAGGCCGATGAACTGGCCCGGATCGAGGCCGAGGTGAATGATTTCATCCGCCAGAACGCGCCAGTGGAAACCCGGATCATGACGCCCGACGACGCGCGCGGTCTGGGCGCGCAGGCGCTGTTCGGCGAAAAATATGGCGATGAGGTGCGCGTCGTGTCGATGGGTCGTCAGGCCAATTCGGGCAAGGGCGCCGATGGCCAGACCTATTCGCTGGAACTGTGCGGGGGCACCCATGTTGCGCGAACGGGCGATATCGGGGCTTTTGCATTGCTGGGCGACGGGGCGTCCTCGGCCGGGGTGCGCCGGATCGAGGCGCTGACCGGGCAGGCGGCGCTGGATCATCTGCGCCAATCCGACAGCCAGCTTGCGGAAATCGCGGGCCTGCTGAAGGCGCAGGCGGGCGATGTGGTCAACAAGGTTCGCGCGCTGGCCGATGAGCGCAAGGCGCTGGCCAATGAGGTCGCGCAGCTGAAGCGGCAATTGGCCATGGGCAGCGGCGGCGGTGCCGAGGCGAAAGAGATCGGCGGCGTGAAGTTCATCGCCCGCAAGGTCGATGGCGTGTCCGGCAAGGAACTGGGCGCGCTGGTCGATGAGATGAAGGCGCAGCTTGGCAGCGGTGCCGTGCTGCTGCTGGCCGAGGCCGATGGCAAGGCGACCGTCGCGGCGGGCGTGACCGGCGATCTGACCTCGCGCATCAGCGCGGTGACGTTGGTTCAGGCCGCGACGGTGGCGCTTGGCGGCAAGGGTGGCGGCGGACGTCCCGACCGTGCCCAGGGCGGGGCGCCCAGCCTTGCCGCAGCCGATACCGCCTTTGCCGAGGTCGAAAAACTGATCGGAGAAACCGCATGACCGCGCTTTGGATTGCCCATGTCGATGTCCATGATGCCGATGCCTATGGCAAATATGCCAAGGCCGCCGGTCCCGCCATTGCCGCCCATGGTGGCGTGTTTCTGGCGCGCGGCGGGCGATATCAGCAGATGGAAGGGAAGGACCGGCCCCGCAATGTCGTGGCCCGTTTCCCCAGTTTCGACGACGCCGTGGCCTGCTATAACAGTGCGGAATATCAGGCCGCGCTGGAATTCGCCAAAGGCGCCTCTGACCGGGATCTGGTGATTGTCGAGGAAACACCGCCCTCTGAATAGGCTGTTTTCTTAAAACTTTCATGCTATCTTCGGCGCAATAAGCCGTTGTTGAAAAGGGGCAGGTTATGTGTCGTTGGGCCGCCTATGTGGGCCAGCCTATTTTTCTGGAAGATATTGTTTCGCGACCGGCGCATTCCCTGATCCGCCAAAGCCAAAGCGCACAGCGCTGCCTTACCCCGGTCAATGCTGATGGCTTCGGCATCGCCTGGTACGGCGAACGGGAAGAGCCCGGACTTTATCGTGACGTCATGCCCGCCTGGTCCGACCCCAATCTGCGCTGTTTGGTTCAGCAGGTCCGGTCGGGCCTGTTCATGGCGCATGTCCGCGCCTCGACCGGGACCGCCACCAGCCGCAACAATTGCCATCCCTTCGCCGTCGGCAAGTGGAGCTTCATGCATAACGGCCAGTTCGGCGGCTATGACGAATTCCGCCGCGATGCGGATCTGATGATCCCTGATGATCTTTACGCCCATCGCAAGGGCGCGACCGACAGCGAGGCGCTGTTCCTGATCGCCCTGGGCGAGGGGCTGGACTGCGATCCCAAGGGGGCGATGGAACGCGCCGTCGCACGGATGAGCGATCTGTCCGAGCGTCGCGGCAGCGCGCCGCATGTCCGCATCGCCTGTGCCTTTTCGGACGGGCGGCGGCTTTATGCGATCCGTCACGCCAGCGATGAACATGCGCCCAGCCTGTATCACCGCTGGTCGGCCAGCCGGAATGGCCGCGCCGTGGTGTCAGAGCCGCTGGAAGATGATCAGGACGATTGGCAGGAGCTTCCCTCGGGCAGCTTCTGCATCTTTGATCAGGACCGCGTCACGATCGAGGATTTTCGCCCGGCCGCAATGACCCGCGCGGCATAGGGTCAGCTTGCCGCCGGTTTTTCCGCGCTGTCGGGGCTGCTATTGGCGGGCGCGGCGTCGCGGGCGCTGTCTGCGGCCTTGAAGGGATATTCGGTCTTGGCATCCGTCTGCACCGCCGCCGGGGCAGGGCGCCGAAAGACCAGCAGATTGTGATAGACCGTGCTGCGGCCCGTCAGGCCCGAGCGTTCCTCGCTGGGCAGCACATCGGCGCGGACATATTCCCACCCATCGCCGGCCATCCGGTTCAGCTCTGCCGTCAGGGTGGTTGCATAGCGATCGGCGGGCGTCTTGGCGTCCTTGTCCTTTTCGCTGCGACTGGGGGCCGGGATAACCGAATATTCGTAATGCATCGCCTGGGTCCTGATTTGGGGTCAGGTAATCTGTAAAGCCTTTGCCGTGACGATGAAAGTGGCAGGCCCAGGAACTTCGCGCGGCATTCCGGCGCGTTGCCGGGCAGGCGCGACCCCGGCGGATCGCGCCGTTTCGCCTTAGCTGCCCAGCTTTTTCGCGACCAGATCGTTCACAGCCGCCGGGTTGGCCTTGCCGCCGGTGGCCTTCAAAACCTGACCGACAAACCAGCCCGCCAGTTTCGGGTTCTGCTTGGCCTTCTCGACCTGAGCCGGGTTTTCGGCAATGATCTTGTCCACAGCCGCCTCGATGGCGCCCAGATCCGTGACCTGCTTCATGCCGCGCGCCTCGACGATTTCCGCCGGGTCGCCGCCTTCGGTCCAGACGATCTCGAACAGGTCCTTGGCGATCTTGCCGGAAATGTCGCCCTTGGCGATCAGGTCGATGATGCCGCCCAGCTGCGCGGCGCTGATGGGCGAGGTCTCGACCGTCAGATCCTCTTTGTTCAGACGACCGAACAATTCGTTGATGACCCAGTTCGCGGCCATCTTGCCGTCGCGGCCTGCCGCCACGGCTTCGAAGTAATCGGCATTCTCGACCTCGGCGGTCAGCACGCCTGCATCATATTCCGACAGGCCCAGATCCTTGACGAAGCGGGCTTTCTTGGCGTCGGGCAGTTCGGGCATCGTGGCCGCAATCCCATCCACCCAGGCCTGCTCGATTTCCAGCGGCATCAGGTCGGGATCGGGGAAATAGCGGTAATCATGCGCCTCTTCCTTGCTGCGCATGGACCGGGTTTCGCCTTTGTCCGGATCGTAAAGCCGGGTTTCCTGCGTCACGCTGCCGCCATCTTCGATAATCGCGATCTGGCGGCGCGCCTCGTAATCGATGGCCTGCTGGATGAAACGCAGAGAGTTCATGTTCTTGATCTCGCAACGCGTACCCAGATGGCCGAAATCGCCGGTTTCCTGATATTTCTCATAGGCGCCGGGCGGGCAGACGCTGACATTCACATCGGCGCGCAGATTGCCGTTTTGCATATTGCCGTCGCAGGTGCCCAGATAGCGCATGATCTGGCGCAGCTTGCTGACATAGGCGGCGGCCTCCTCGGGGCCACGGATATCGGGGCGGCTGACGATCTCCATCAGCGCGACGCCGGTGCGGTTCAGGTCCACGAAGGACATGTTCGGATCCATGTCGTGGATCGACTTGCCGGCATCCTGTTCCAGGTGGATTCGTTCGATCCGGACCTTGCGGGCCACGCCCGGACCCATATCGACCAGCACTTCGCCTTCGCCGACGATGGGATGATAAAGCTGGCTGATCTGATAGCCCTGCGGCAGATCGGGATAGAAATAGTTCTTGCGGTCGAAGGCGCTGCGCAGGTTGATCGCGGCGCTGATGCCCAGACCGGTCTTGACCGCCTGTGCGACGCAGAATTCATTGATCACCGGCAGCATGCCGGGCATGGCTGCATCCACGAAGGCCACATTGCTGTTCGGTTCCGCCCCGAAGGTGGTCGAGGCGCCCGAAAACAGCTTGGCGTTCGAGGAGACCTGCGCATGGACCTCCAGCCCGATGACCAGTTCCCAGTCACCTTTTGCACCAGCAATGGTCTTGGGTTGCGGGGCGGTAAAGGAAAGGTGGTCAAGCATCTGCGTCCTCGGCATGCAAATCGGCGTTGGCGGGTCTTTTAGGCCAGCGCGCGGGCGATGTCACGCCTTGCCGCGATGTCGTGGCAAATCCTGTCCGCGCCGCCGCCCGATCGCCGGTTTCGCCACAAATCAACACAAGATTTTGTGCGCCGGCCGGTGTCGCGCCTGCATGTCGCGCATCATCGGCGGGTTTCCGTTGCCCTGACCTTGGGGCTTGGCGTGAAATTGCCGATTGAAATCGCCACGCTTGCAAGATTTTTCAACCCGGCTACAGCCAATGGCCAAGTGCAACAACATGATGAGGCGACGATGCGCGCTGCGCTGATGCCCCTGGCCGCTCTGGCGATGCTGGCCGCTTGCGAGACGACATCCACCCAAGCGCCTGCCCCCCAACCCGAGGCGCAGGCACGGCAGATGGCCCTGGCCCAGAACCCGCCGATGAGATGGTCACAGCGCAATGGCGCGGATGCATGGACGAAGGCGACCCTGACGGCACTGGACCGGGAAGGGGTGGCGATCATGTCGCGCGTGCCATCCGATATCGACGCCTATTGCCCCAATTATCCGCAGCTGACACAGACCGGACGCCGGGCGTTCTGGGCGGGCCTTTTGTCGGCTTTGGCCAAGCATGAAAGCACCTATAATCCCAAGGCCAGCGGCGGCGGTGGGCGCTGGCTGGGCCTGATGCAGATCGCGCCGGCGACCTGGCGCAACTATGGCTGTGACGGGAATATCAAGAACGGCGGCGACAATATGGCCTGCGCGGTCAAGATCATGTCGCGGCAGGTCGGGCGCGACAATGCCGTGGCCCGCAGCGACGGGCACTGGCGCGGCGTCGCCCGCGACTGGGCGCCCATGCGCAACCCCAAAAAGCGTGCCGATATCGCGGCATGGACCAGCAGCCAAAGCTATTGCCAGCCGAAAGAGGGCTGAGCCACAGGTCAACGAGGGGCGGAAAGGCGGGGCAAAGCACCCCGCCTTCTTTCGTTCAGCGCAGCGCCGTCAGGATGCGCGCCCAGGAGCGCGCGCCCTTGGCAAAGCTTTCGACGTTATATTTCTCATTCGGGGAATGAATGCGGTCGTCGTCGCGGCCAAAGCCGATCAGCATCGAATCCATGCCCAGAATTTCCTTGAAATCACCGGCAATCGGGATCGACCCGCCCGCGCCGATATAGGCGGCGTCGCGGCCCCATTCGCTGGTCAGCGCCTCTTTGGCCGCGCCGAAGGCCTGATCCGAGGTGTCCATTACGCTGGCCCGGCTGCCGCCATGAGGGTGGAACTCTGCCCGGCAATCCTGCGGAACGAAGCTTTCGACATGGGCGCGGAAGGCCTGCCGGATCCGCTCGGGATCCTGTTTGCCGGTCAGGCGGAAACTGACCTTGGCGCGGGCCTGTGCGGGCAGCACGGTCTTGAACCCGTCGCCCGCATAGCCGCCTGCGATGCCGTTGATCTCGGCCGTTGGCTGGTTCCACACCATTTCCAGCGGCGTGCGCCCCTTTTCCCCGATGGGCGTTTTCAGCCCGACCCGGCCCAGAAAATCCGCCGCATCGAAATTCAGCGCCTCCCAATCCTTGCGCAGGGCGTCGGGCAATTCCTCGACCCCGTCATAAAAGCCCTCCAGCGTCACGCGGCCATTGTCATCCTTCAGCGCCGCCAGCGCCCGCGACAGGATCATGATGGGATTGGCCGCCAGCCCGCCAAAGCTGCCCGAATGCAGATCGCGGTCGGCGCCGTGAATGACGACCTCTTCCCCGACCAGACCGCGCAATTGCGTCGTGATCGCGGGTCGCCCATCCGCATACATGCCCGTGTCGCAGATCATCGCCAGAGAGGCGCGCAGATCCTCGGCATGATCCTGCAGGAAAGGACGAAGCGAGGGCGAACCCGATTCCTCTTCCCCCTCGAACAGCAGGATCAGATCCGAGGGTAGGGCGCCGTGAACCTCTTTCCAGGCGCGGAACGCCTCGACAAAGGTCATCAACTGCCCCTTGTCATCCGCCGCGCCCCGGCCCCGGATGACCTTGCCCTGCGGCGTGTCCTGAATTTCGGGCTGGAAGGGCGGCTTGTCCCACAAATCCAGCGGATCGACGGGCTGCACGTCGTAATGGCCGTAAAACAGCAGCGGCCGGGCATCGCCGGGCTGCGAACGCGCGACGACCATCGGATGGCCAGGCGTGTCGTGGATATCGGCGTCAAAGCCCAGCGACGTCAATTCATCGCGCAGCCATTCCGCAGCGTCACGAACATCGCCCTTATGCGCCGGATCGGTCGAGATCGAGGGGATCGCCAGAAAGGTCAAAAGCCGCTGCATTGCCTGCTCCAACCCGCTGTCCAGCCGGGCCAAAATCTGTTCCAGCTTGTCTGAATCTGCCATGTCTGCTCCGTTTTCCCGAGTAATTTTATAGGTTTTTGCCGCGGAACTTGCGCCCGCCTGCGACAATTTCGCCCTGTCAATTCAACGCTGAAGGCTGTAACAACGAGGGGCCGTGCGTGATCGGACAATGATCGCACCCAGCCAGCTATGCAAGGGAACGCCAGCAAATGAATTACGATGCTGCATTGGATCAGGCCATTAGCCGTTTGCACGATGAAGGACGCTACCGCACCTTTATCGATATCGAACGCACGAAGGGTCAGTATCCGCATGCGGTCTGGACGCGACCGGACGGCGGAAAGCAGAATATCACCGTCTGGTGCGGCAATGATTACCTGGGCATGGGGCAGAACCCCGTGGTGCTGGACGCAATGCACGAGGCGCTGGACGCTGTCGGCTCTGGCTCGGGCGGGACGCGCAATATATCTGGCACGACGATCTATCACAACCTGCTGGAGGCCGAGCTTGCCGACCTGCATGGCAAAGAGGCCGCCTTGGTCTTTTCCAGCGCCTATATCGCCAATGACGCGACGCTCTCGACCCTGCCGAAGCTGTTTCCGGGGCTGATCATCTATTCCGATGCGCTGAACCATGCCTCGATGATCGAGGGGATCAAGCGCAATGGCGGCGCCAAGCGGATCTTCCGTCACAATGATGTCGCCCATCTGCGCGAATTGCTGGAGGCCGATGACCCGGCTGCGCCAAAGCTGATCGCCTTCGAATCGATCTATTCCATGGATGGCGATTTCGGCCCGATTGCCGAGCTCTGCGATCTGGCCGATGAATTTGGCGCCCTGACCTATCTGGACGAAGTGCATGCCGTGGGCATGTACGGCCCGCGCGGCGGCGGTGTGTCCGAGCGGGACAAGGTGGCCCATCGCATCGACATCATCAACGGCACGCTGGGCAAGGCCTATGGCGTCTTTGGCGGCTATATCGCGGGCAGCGCCCGGATGTGCGATGCGATCCGGTCCTATGCGCCCGGCTTCATCTTCACCACCTCGCTGCCGCCTGCGGTGGCGGCGGGGGCGGCGGCCTCGATCCGGTTCCTGAAATCCGAGCAGGGACAGAAGCTGCGCGAGACGCATCAGCTGAACGCGCGTATTCTTAAAATGCGGCTGAAATCGCTTGGGATGCCGATCATCGATCATGGCAGCCATATCGTGCCGGTCCATGTCGGCCATCCGGTGCATTGCAAGGCGCTGTCCGATATGCTGCTGCGCGATTACGGCATCTATGTGCAGCCGATCAACTTCCCCACCGTGCCACGCGGCACCGAACGTCTGCGGTTCACCCCGTCCCCCGTGCATGATCCGAAGCAAATTGACCATTTGGTTCGCGCAATGGATGCATTGTGGTCGCATTGCGCATTGAATCGCTCAGAATTGAGCGCTTAGCCAAAACGACGGGTGAACTGCTCTCGCCTCCGTGATAACATATGGTTAATGAAAACAGGGTAACGTCCGATTCGGTCGGGACCTATTGCGGGCGATGAGGCAACTGAAAATGAGCAGGCTGCGGGCTGATTACCCGGCAGAGGAGATTGTGCAGGTGGAGGAAGTAGAACATTTCCTCGACGACGAGACGCGTCTTGGTGACATCATGCGTGGAGAGCGTGCGACAATGGGCAAGTCGCTGCTGGACGTCCAGCGCGAATTGCGCATCCGGGCGTCCTATGTCGCGGCGATTGAAAATTGCGATATTACCGCCTTCGACGCCCCCAGTTTCATCGCCGGCTATGTTCGATCCTATGCCCGCTATCTGGGCATGGATTCGGATTGGACCTTCCGCCGCTTCTGCGTTGAATCCGGATTTCAGCCGACACATGGCATGGCGCCCTCTGCCTCGGGCCCGAAACCCGTGCGTCGCCCCTCGGATCCGGCGGAGGCGCTGGCCAATCCCCATGCCCTGTTTCTGCCGCAGCGGGAAAGCTTCTGGTCCAGTATCGAACCGCGCGCGATCGGTGCCATTCTGGTGCTGGTTCTGCTGGTGGGCGGTCTGGGCTATGGCGGCTGGACGGTCCTGCAAGAGGTGCAGCGCGTGACGTTGAGCCCGGGTGAAGATTCGCCCGAGGTTGCCACCGCGCTGGATCCGACCGAGGCCGCTGGCATGGCCGGTCCCGCCTTGGATACCAGCGACAGCAGTGAGATTGCGCAGACCCTGCCGCAGCGCGAGTCGCTGGACCGGCTGTATCGCCCTCAGATCCTTGAAGCGCCGGTCCTGATTTCGCGCGACGGTCCGATTGCCTCGATCGATCCGGGCCTGTCTGTGGCCCTGGCCGGCCCCGAGACGGTAACGGATGTGGCCGGAAACCCCGGACTGTCCGATTCCGTTCAGGCCGCGATTCAGACCGCGCTGAACAACTCCAATGGCAGTGGCCCGATGGATTACGGCCCGCAACAGCCGATCCAGACCGCGATGACGGTCGCCGCCGATGCGCCGCCGCTGGAACTGCTGGCCGCGCGCCCGGCCTGGGTGCGTGTGACGGCCAGCGATGGCACCGTGCTGCTGGAAAAGATCATGGATGCGGGCGAACGCTTCACGCTGCCCAATCTGGAACAGGCACCGCTGCTGCGCACGGGGAATTCCGGCGCCGTCTATTTCGCCGTCAATGGCCGCACCTATGGCCCTGCCGCGCCCGGTCCGCAGGTGGTCAAGAATGTCGAACTGTCGCAGGATAACCTGACCGCGACCTACACGCTGGCCGATCTGAACGCGGATCCCGAGCTGGCTCAGATGGTGGCGATGGCGCAGGCGCCGGTGGGGATGACCGACGGTCCGGTGACGGAATAACCAATCGCGATCAGACCTAAAGGCCGGTGACTGCACCGGCCTTTGTCATGTCAGCCCTTTGTGATGTCAGCGCCCCCAGGTTCGCTCAAGCAGGTTGATCCAGTTATCGCAGGCGATCTTGCGGATCAGATCCTCGCCATAGCCATGCGCCGCCATCGCCTCCAGCAGACGTGGCAGGGCCGAGACCTCGGCCAGATCCTCGGGCATCAGCGCGCCATCGAAATCTGACCCAAGCGCCACGCCATCCTCGCCCAGAAAGCCCAGCAGATGGTCCAGATGCCGCAGCATCACATCCAGATCTTCCAGCGGCAGGCGCTTGCCATCCTCGCGCAGGAAGCTTGAGGCGAAGTTCAGTCCCACCAGCCCCCGGCTTTCCGCGATGACCTGCAATTGCCGGTCGGTCAGATTGCGGCTGCTTTGGCTGATCGCATGCACGCAGCTGTGGCTGGCAACCAAGGGCGCATCCGACAGGCGGGCAACATCGTTGAACCCGGCCTCATTCAGATGCGACAGGTCGATCATCACGCGCAGCTGATTGCATTCCCGCACCAGGGCCTTGCCCAGATCGGTCAGCGGACCGCCGGTATCGGGGCTGCTGGGAAAGGCAAAGGGCACGCCCTCGCCATAGCGCGTCGGGCGCGACCAGACCGGTCCCAGCGAGCGCAGTCCCGCCGCATGCCACAGATGCAGGGCATCCATGTCGCGGATCGCCTCGACCCCCTCCATATGCATGATTGCCGCGATCCGGCCGGCGGCGATGCTGTCGCGGATCTGCTGCGCGGTCTGGACGATATCCAGCGTGCCGGCCCGCTCCAGCATGCGCAGGGCAACGGCCTGGGCGAAGGCGTGGGGCAGGGCCTGATCATGCGGGATTTCGGCAGGCAGGGGCATGTTGAAGGGCGGGTTCTGCATCTGCCTGACCGCCGCCTCATCATTCGGCCCGGCGGGCGACGGCACCCAAATCGCGAAAAAGCCGCCGACAAACCCCCCGGCCTTCGCACGCGGCAGGTCGATATGCCCGGTCCCGTCGCCCTCCAGCCAGACCTGCCTGCCATTTTTTCCCGCCGCGACAACGCGCTGGATAAAATCGTTATGGCCATCAAATACCGGGATCATCGCCTGCTCCTGTCCGTTGCGTCCCGCGAACCATGCACCCAGATGCGCGGCGCGGCAATGCCGTCACGCATCACTTTGCAGATCGTGGTTTTCGACATAGGCTGATCACATCTGCATCGCCAGAAGGAGGCCAGCCATGCCAGATATCCGCCCCGATTTCGACGGTCAGACCGTGATCACCACATTCGAGGTGACCCCGGGCAGCGCGCATGACGTGCTGGAATTGCTGACCGATGCCTGGGATCAGGTGATCCGGCGCCGCGAGGGGTTTGTCTCGGGCGCGATTCATCTGAATGATGCGCAGACCCGGATCGCCACCTATTCGCAATGGCGCGACCGCAAGGATTATCAGGCCATGCTGCGCAGCGATGAAATGCGCCGCCGGAACCGCGAAATCCATGGCATGTGCAAAAGTTTCGAGCCGGTCATGTATGAGGTGCAGTCGGTTTTCCGTGACTGATGCTGCAACTGCAAAAAGCCCGTGCAAATGCGCTGCCGCATCGCTAACGTCACGACATAGTGACGCGAAGGAGGGGCAATGGCGGGAAAGATCATCACGATCGCCCAGCAAAAGGGCGGCTCGGGCAAAACGACGATGGCCATCAATCTGGCGGTCAGCCTGCATCAGCGGGGCCATTCCGTCGCGCTGATCGACACCGATCCGCAGGGCAGCATGGGCCGCTGGTTCATCGAGCGGATGCAGGCGCAGGGCGAGGATGAGGCGATGGATTTCTCGACCTCATCGGCCTGGGGGGCCAGCTACGAATCCGAAAAGCTGAAGCGGCGCTTTGATTACGTCATCATCGACACGCCGCCCAAGATCGACAGCGACCTGCGCCCGGCGCTGCGGGTGGCCGATCTGGTTCTGGTGCCGGTGGCCACAAGCCATGTCGATCTGTGGGCGACCGAGGGCGTTCTGGACCTTGCACGGCGCGAGAAAGCCTCGGTTCTGCTGGTGCTGAACCGGGTTCGCCCGAATACGAGATTGTCGGCGGAAGTCTCTGAAAAAGCATCTGAACTTGGCGTTGATGTGGCCGAGGTTCAGGTCGCCAACCGCGTCGCCTATGCCGAGACGCTGGGCCTTGGTCTGGGCGTGGTCGAGCGTGCCAAAAGCGGTGCGGCCCGGGATGAGGTCGCCGCCCTGACCGATGAGGTTCTGGCTGCCATCGGCTAGGGTTGAACCGGCAGGATCGCGGGGCCGTCGGGCGTGTCGATGCGCCGGATGCGGATGGCAAAGGCGCGGTGCAGCAGCGCATCGGTCAGCACCTCATCCGGCGGTCCATCGGCCAGCACCTGCCTTTCCGCCAGCAGCACTAGCCGCGTGCAATAGCGTGCCGCCAGCGCCAGATCATGGACCGAGGCCAGCACGCCACGCCCCTCGCGCGCCAGATCGCGAAACAGCGCCATGCAGGCCAGTTGCTGCGCCGGATCCAGCCCGGCGGCGGGCTCATCGGCCAGCAGCAGCGGCGTATCCTGCGCCAAGGCCCGCGCGATCAGGGCGCGGTTCTGTTCCCCGCCTGACAGGCGCAGAGCCGTGCGTTTGCGGAAATCCTGCAGGCCCAGCCGGTCGATGGCGCGGTCAATTGCTGCCAGATCCGCCGGGCCACGCCCGCCACCCGGCCAGGGGATACGTCCAAGCGCGACCAGATCCTCGACGCTGACCGGCCAGGCGATGTCTCGGGTCTGCGGCAGATAGGCGGCGGCGCGGGCGCGATCCGCCGCCGACATCTGCGCCAGATTAGAGCGGCCCTCATGGGGCAGAAGGCCGAGCGCGGCCTCCATCAATGTCGATTTTCCGGCGCCATTCGGGCCGATCAGCCCGACAAATTCGCCCGCCGCCAGCGACAGCGACACGCCGTGCAGAATGGGACGATTGCGGCGGGTGACGGCGATATCGGTCAGCGATAGCAGCATCAGCCGCGCCCTCCGCTGCGAGTTTTCCAGATCAGGTGCAGAAACAGCGGCGCCCCGACCAGCGCCGTCAGGACGCCCAGTTTCAGGTCGCGATCCGGCAGGATCAGCCGCACCGCGATATCGGCGGCCAGCAGCAGGATCGCGCCGCCAAGGGCCGAGGCCAGCAGCAGCGCCGAAGGCCGTGCCCCGACCCAGGGGCGCAGCACATGCGGCACCACCAGACCGACAAAGCCGATGGCCCCCGCCACAGCCGTCGCAGGCCCCACGATCAGCGCGACCCCGGCCACCAGCCGCAGCCGCAATCCGGTGGCCGAGACGCCCATGGCGCTGGCGGCGGCCTCGCCCAGCGTCAGCGCGTTCAGGCCTTGCCCGGTGGACCAGATCAGCGCCGCGCCCAGCAGCATCGGCGGCAGCGCCAAAAGCACATGCTGCAAGGATCGATCCGCCAGCGATCCCATCAGCCAGAAGATGATCTCGTTCGCGGCATAGGGGTTGGGCGACAGGTTCAGCACCAGCGCGGTCCCCGCCCCGGCAAGCGCCGAGATCGCGACGCCCGCAAGGATCAGCGTCACCGACCCGCCGCGCGGCCCGGCCAGCAGCATCAGCAGGCCGACCCCGACAGCCGCGCCGATCAGCGCCGCGACCGGCAGCGCCATCGCAGCCACCGTCGCCAGCCCGGTCTGGATCGCGATCACCGCAAACAGCGCCGCCATGCCCGAAACGCCGATCAGCCCCGGCTCGGCCAGCGGGTTGCGCAGATAGCCCTGCATGGCCGCACCGCTGAGGCCAAGCCCCGCGCCGATCACCAGCCCCAGCAGGGCGCGCGGCAGGCGGATTTCGCGCATCACGATCGGCACCGGCCCGTCGCCGACAAGGATCAGCGCCTGCAGCCCCTGCCAGCCGCCAATGCCCGCAGGCCCGGTCAGCAGCGAGGCCAGAAACAGCAGCAGCGCGCCCAGCGACAGCCATGCGAAAAGCGGCCTCATTGCAGCGACCCGATGGCGCGCAGCACGAAGGGCGTGCCGCAGACCCAGTCGGCATCGGTGACCTCGACCATCGAAGGGGTTAGGCGCGCCAGCACCGGATGGTCCAGAATGGATTCGCTGCGCGACTGGCCGGGCCATTTCGCGCCGGTGATCAGCCGGTCCGGTCTGGACATGACCAGCACCTCCAGCGGCAGGGCCGAGGTGCCCGCAATGCCGTAATCCTGCGCGATATTGCGATAGCCCGCCGCGTCGAGGATCACCCCCGCCAGCGTATCCCGCCCCGAGGTGATGCCATTGGCATAATACAGCGCCGCCCGCCCGCGATCGGCCTTGGCCGTCACCTGCGCCAGCCCGCTGTCGAAATCGTCCAGCACCTGCCGGGCCGTCTGTTGCTGTTCCAGCAACGCGCCCATCGTCACGATCTGGTCGCGGATCGCCGCGATGCTGTCGGCGGGTTGCAGCACCTCGACCCGGATGCCCAGCCGCCGCAGCATCGCCACCGTCGGTCCCGAGGCATAGGCCCCCGCGATCACCAGATCCGGCCGCATGAGATAGATTTCCTCGGCCCGGCCATGATTGGGGCGAAACCCGGCGGCGGTTTCGGCCATGGGTGACATGCGCGGATCCTGCGCCAGATCGCTGACCGAGATCAGCTGACCGGGCGCCGCCAGCATCATGGCAAGCTGATCGGTGCAAAGGTTCATCGACACCACGCGTGCGGGCGCGGCCAGCGTCTGGGCGGCCACCAGCATGGACGCCGCCCAGATCGCAATGCCCTTAAAACGAGGCACGGATCCCCGCATAGAACGCCCGGTCCGAGGTGCCATAGCCGTTCACAAGCTGATATTCCTCGTCAAAGAGGTTCTCGATCCGCAGATAGACCTCGGCATCCTCGCGCAGAGGATGGGTGATCAGCAGATCGGCAACGGTGTAATCCTCCATATCCTGCGGGCGATCCGCGACATAGCGCAGGTTGAAGGCGGCCGTGGTGCCGGTGGCAAAGCTGCCCTCGATCCCCAGGTTCAGCGTATGGGCGGGCACCTCGGCCCAGTTCGAAGCTACCTCATTATCCACATAGGTATAGGACCCGCTGACGGCGTAGCCCGCGCCGAAGGCATAGCGGCCGTCAAGCTCGCCCCCCTTGCGGCGGGCATCGCCCTCGACCTGCACGTACCATCCGTTCGTACATGCCTCAGGAAAATCAAAACCGATCAGGTTCGTGGCCTTCAGCCAGAAGGCGGTGGCCCGCAGATAGCTGTCCTCGCCCCATTGCTTTTCGATGCCAAGCTCGGCGCTGCGGCTTTCCTCGCGCTGCAGCGTGTCATCGCCATAGGGGCCGTAAAGCTCGTAAAGCGAGGGTGCGCGAAAGCCATTGCCCAGCGAGGCGCGCAGGAACAGATCCTCGCGCAGGCGATAGACCGCAGCAACCCGGCCCGAGGTGAAATCGCCGAATTGCGAATGATTGTCATGGCGCAGCGACAGCGACAGATCGGCCTGCGTGCCCAGAGGTGTGTCGGTTTCGATGAAGATGCCATTGGTGCGGGTATCGCCATTGCCTTCGGCCGTTTCCTTCTCGGAATCCGCGCCAAAGATCAGCCGCCCGCCATCCGCGCCCAGATCGGTTGCGCCCTGCCAGGACAGCTTGTTGCGCGCGCCGATGAATTCCGTCGGGAAGCTGTTGCCATAGCTGGTGCGGTCCAGACGATAGCGGGTCAGGGTTACGGTATTGTCCACCGCGCCCGTCCGGAATTCGGCAAAGCCGCGAAGGCCAAAGCTTTTGCGATCCGTGTAATCATCGCCGGTTGACCCGATCACATCGCCGCCGAAATCGTCGAAATCGCCGGTGCTGTCTTCCCAGAAGCCGTTCAGGCCCAGCAGCGTGCCGTTTTCCAGCTCATGCGCGGCATAGAAGCTGAGGCGGGTGGCGTCATAGCCGTCATCCTCGAAATTGCCGTCATTTTCATCCAGCGCCGAAAATCCGTCCGTGTCGATCCGTGTCGCGGTGAAGGCCAGATCCGTCGCCACGCCGCGCCAGGTCAGGCCATAGCTGGCCAGCCAGGAATTATAGCTGCCGGCCTCGACCGTGGCCTGTTGCTGCAAGCCGTTTTCGGTCGGGCGCGCCGATTGCAGCGTCAGAACGCCAGAGATCGCGCGCGAACCGTAAAGCGCCGATTGCGCCCCGCGCAGCAATTCGCCGCGCATGACATCCGCGCCGATCAGCCCGCCCGTGTCGTAGGACGGCTGGCCCGCCGCCGCGTCCGAAACCTCGATCCCGTCGATGACCACGGGCAGGTAATGGCTGGGCGCGCCGCGCAGGACGACCGATCCGGTGGTGCCCAACGGGCCGCTTTGCCGGATGGTCACGCCGGGCAGGCGGGACAGGGTTTTCGTCAGCGGCTCGCCCGCGCGCCCATCCAGATCCTGAGGGGAGATGACCGAGACGGAACTGCCGCTGCGATCCAGATCCGTCGCCTCGCGGTTGGCGGTCAGGGTGATTGGATCCAGCAGATAGGGGTCCTGCGGATCCTGCGCCAGGGCGGGCAGGGCAGTGGTCAGGCTCAGCGCAAGGCTGCTGGTGAAATATCGGGTCATCTGGCGCATCGGCTCGTTTTCCCTCCTTGGCCCGGTCGGGCGGTGGTGTCTGTGTCCGCTGGCCGGACGGCGATATCACCACGACGGAAGGTCCGCTTTGCACATGCGCCCCGCATGCACCCAGGGTGATTGCCTTGGCAGGTCTCCTGACTTGGCGGGTCGCAGCTTGGCCGGGCCTTCCCATCCGCAGGCGCGGGCAGTGGCGTTTTCCGGCCTCGCTCGCCGCTTACAGTTGCGGGGGCAGTCGCGGAATTGCACCGCGTTCCCTTTTCACCGGGTTTTGGCCCGGAACCGAGGCAGGCACGGGTTAACCGATGCCGGATCGGCAGGGCAAGGGCTTTCGGCAGGTCGTGGAGAGAACGCAGCGCGATCGTGTCACGGGGTCAGGCTTTTGACCCATTCCGGCACGGTTTGCGAGGCCGGACCCAGAATCCGGCGGTCGAAATCGCGGGCATTGAAGCTGGCATCCAGATTCAGTTCGACACATTCCGCGCCACTATGCGCGGCATGCTGGGCAAAACCGGCGGCCGGATAGACATTGCCCGATGTGCCGATAGCCGCGAAAAGATCGCTTCCTTCGATCGCCTCCCAGATGCGTTCCATCTGATAGGGCATCTCGCCGAACCAGACGATATCGGGGCGGGTGGCGGTCCTGCCGCAGAAGGGGCAGGGATCCTCCGGCGACATGCTGTCCGGGGCGTCCCATCTTTCGCCGCAGGCCGCGCAAAGCGCGCGGGCCAGCGAGCCGTGCATATGGATCACGTCGGGACTGCCGCCACGTTCGTGCAGATCATCGACATTCTGCGTCACCAGCGTCAGATCATGCGCGCGCGCCAGATCGGCCAGCGCGATATGCGCCGCATTGGGTTCGGCGGCCGAGGCTGCGGCCCGCCGGGCGTTATAGAAACGATGGACCAGCGCAGGATCGCGGGCAAAGCCTTCGGGCGTCGCCACATCCTCGATCCGGTGCTGTTCCCACAGACCGTCGCTGGCGCGGAAGGTGGCAATGCCGCTTTCCGCCGAGATCCCTGCGCCGGTCAGAACCGTGATCCGCATCGCGCGATCTTAGCGGCAATAGGCCTCGGCCCGGGCGGCAAAGGATTTGTAGCGCGCCCAGAACGCATTGTCGGAATTGCTTTTCGACATGCGCACCACCTGCGCCTCATGCGGGTCGCGGAAGAAGCGGGCGGCGCGGCGCTGATCAGAGCGCGACAGGGTCTGGTTCGCGACCTGCTGAATGCAGCCGCAAAGCGGGGCATTGCCGCGCGCTCGGTCGGAACGCACGCAGGCGCTGTCAATCGGTCCGGCCACGGCCAGCGGTGCGGTCAAAACAATGGCCGCTGCCGCAATGAAAATGCGGTTGAACATGGGGCTGTCTCCTCGGTTCCTTGTCCTCTGCGAAGGCGGCCGGTTGTCCCGGTCTGAATGCCTTGTCATCTGTGTGATCCATAGCAGAAATGTGACGCAGGCTCAATCTTCGCGGGCTGGCCTGTGCTGTGCCGTTCCAGGCCGACGGATCAATATCTTGTAAGGGCAGCCTGCCTAACCCGCGATCTGGGCGTCGTAACCCGCCTCGCGAATCGCGGCGGTTGCCTCTTCCGCGGACAGCCCCCGGATCTCGGCATTGCCTGCGGCCAGATCGACCGTGGCCTGACCGCCCTTCGCGGCAATGGCCTTTTCGACCGCGGCCTTGCAGTGATTGCAGCTCATTCCCGTAATTGTCAGCTTCATCGCGGCTCCTGTCATCGTCTTGGCGCGGGATATCGGGGTGGGGGGTGGTATTGCCGCCGATCTTGCCGCAGAAGCGATGGCAGGACAATCGGGCAGGGGGCAGATATGACGGAACATCAAAAGGCCGCGGCGCTGATGGTTCTGGGCATGGCGGCATTTGCCTTTGAAGATGTGTTCATCAAGCTGCTGACCACCTCCATGCCCATCGGCCTGATCATGGCTTTTCTAGGCATCCTTGGCGGGCTGGTCTTCTGGGCCGTGATGGCGGTGCGGGGGATCCGGCTGTTCACGCGCGATCTGCTGCATCCCATGGTCCTGCTGCGCAATCTGGGCGAGGCGCTTTGCGGCATCCTGTTCGTCGCCGCGCTGGCGCTTGGCGATCTGTCCAGCGCGGCTGCGATCATTCAGGCGCTGCCGCTGACGATGACTCTGGGCGCCGCGCTTTTGCTGGGTGAGCCGGTCGGCTGGCGGCGCTGGACCTCGATCATGGTCGGTTTCGTGGGCGTGCTGATGATCCTGCGACCGGGGGGCGAGGCGTTCCAGCCTGCCTCACTGCTGGCATTGGGCGCGGTCGTGATGCTGACGGTGCGCGATCTGGCGACGCGGCGGGTGCCAGAGCATGTGCCCTCGGACGCGCTGACGGCCAGTGCCTTCCTGTCGGCCGGTCTGGGCGGGGTCGTGCTGGCGATCCTGCAGCAGACAGCGCCGCGCCTGCCCGCCGGGGATGAGGCATTTTATCTGCTTGGCGCGCTTTGCTTCGGGCTTGGCGGCTATTCGGCCATGGTCATCGCCACGCGCATCGCCCCGATCGCCGTTATCGCGCCCTTTCGCTATGCGCGGCTGGTCTTTGCGATGATCCTGGGGATACTGATCTTCCACGAACGCCCGGACGCCATGACGCTGATCGGGGCCGCGATCATCGTGGGGTCGGGCATCTATACCATGTGGCGCGAAGCGCGGCGCAAGGCGGGCGACGGCCTGGCCCCGGCCGAGGCCGCGGGCAGCGTCTCGGCCATGGTCGATCCGCCGCGCCGCGACCACAGGGACAGCGACTGACAAGAAGCTGCGGGCGGCGCGATAATCCCCCTTTCCGCGCCCATTCTGCCCCTGTATATGCGGCGCATGACCGACCTTGATCTCATCCGCAATTTCTCGATCGTGGCGCATATCGACCACGGCAAATCCACCCTGGCCGACCGGCTGATCCAGCTGACGGGCACCGTCGCCGAGCGCGACATGAAGGCCCAGTTGCTGGACAGCATGGATATCGAACGCGAACGCGGTATCACCATCAAGGCCAATACCGTGCGGATCGCCTATCCGGCGAAGGACGGCAAAACCTATGTCCTGAACCTGATCGACACGCCCGGCCACGTCGATTTCGCCTATGAGGTCAGCCGCTCGATGCGCGCGGTCGAAGGCTCGCTGCTGGTGGTGGATGCCAGCCAGGGGGTCGAGGCGCAGACGCTGGCCAATGTCTATCAGGCCATCGACGCCGATCACGAGATCGTCCCGGTCCTGAACAAGATCGACCTGCCTGCGGCCGAGCCCGAGCGGGTCAAGGAAAACATCGAGGATGTGATCGGTATCGACGCCTCGGAAGCCGTGCCGATCAGCGCCAAGACCGGCCTTGGCATCCCCGAGGTTCTGGAAGCCATCGTCACGCGCCTGCCCGCACCAAAGGGCGACCGCGATGCGCCGCTGAAAGCCATGCTGGTCGACAGCTGGTATGACGCCTATCTAGGCGTGGTCGTGATGATCCGGGTCATGGATGGCGTCATCCGGAAGGGCGATCAGGTCAAGATGATGCAGACCGGCGCCACCTACCGGCTGGACAAGCTGGCCGTGCTGACCCCGGCGATGAAGGATATCGCCGAACTTGGCCCGGGCGAGATCGGCGTCTTTACCGCCTCGATCAAGCAGGTGCGCGACACCCGCGTGGGCGACACGATCACACATGAGAAGAAGCCGACCGACAAGCCGCTGCCGGGCTTCAAACCCGCGCAGCCGGTGGTTTTCTGCGGCCTCTTCCCGGTCGATGCCAATGATTTCGAGGCGCTGCGCGAAGCCATCGAGAAACTGGCCCTGAACGATGCCAGCTTCAGCTATGAGATGGAGACCTCGGCCGCCCTTGGCTTTGGCTTCCGCTGCGGTTTCCTGGGTCTGCTGCATCTTGAGGTCGTCCGCGACCGGCTGGAACGCGAATACGATCTGGACCTGATCACCACCGCGCCCTCGGTCGTGTTCAAGCTGCATATGAAGGATGGCGAGGTCCGTGACCTGCACAACCCCGCCGATATGCCCGACCTGACCTATGTGGACCATATCGAAGAGCCGCGCATCAAGGCCACGATCATGGTGCCCGACGAATTTCTGGGCGATGTGCTGAAACTGTGCCAGGACCGGCGCGGGATCCAGCTGGACCTGACCTATGCCGGAAATCGCGCGATGGTCGTCTATGACCTGCCGCTGGCCGAGGTCGTCTTCGATTTCTACGACCGTCTGAAATCCGTGACCAAGGGCTATGCCAGCTTCGACTATCAGATCAGCGAATATCGCGAGGATTTTCTGGTCAAGATGTCGATTCTTGTGAATGACGAGCCGGTGGACGCGCTGGCCATCATGGTCCACCGCGACCGCGCCGAAAGCCGCGGGCGGGTGATGGTCGAAAAGCTGAAAGAGCTGATCCCCCGCCACATGTTCAAGATCCCGATCCAGGCGGCGATTGGGTCCCGCGTCATCGCGCGCGAAACGCTGTCGGCCATGCGCAAGGACGTGACCGCGAAATGCTACGGCGGGGACGCCACGCGGAAGAAGAAGTTGCTGGAGAAGCAGAAGGCGGGCAAAAAGAAGATGCGCCAGTTCGGGAAGATCGAGATCCCGCAGACGGCGTTTATTCAGGCGTTGAAGATGGAGTGAGGATTGCAGGATTGGCTCGCTCACACCTACGCTCTAGGTGGGATTTTTGTGTCTATAGTTGGCGCGTTTCTCACTGTGTTTTTTTCGCGTGAGGCACGGGATGCAGCGGACAAAGCAACATCTGCTGCAGAGGCGGCAAGAGTTGCAGCGGACGCGGCAAGAGCAAGGATTTTGAACGTTGATCTTTTGTTTGAAACCACAAAGATCTCAGGTTTGGTTGATGAGCTTCACGTCATAATTGGCCATAAGGGATGGGCTCTTGTGGTGGATAGAGCAAACCGAATTGCAGATTCACTCAGCTCGATAGTTGTTCAAACAGAGCCGATTTTATCTGAGGAAAGTCGTGCTCAACTTGCCAAAGCCAGCACTCATTTTCGTTCGATCGCTACGGTGGCCGATAAAACTGTAATGGACGCAAATGTGCCCGTGGATGCAAAAAAACTGCGAAAGCTTGTCGGCGAGCAGAAAGAGCCTCTGCTGATTGCCATCGAGCAACTCCGAACTACTGCGAGGTTAGAAAATGTCTGACGTCCCTCAAAATACCATTCAGAAGTGGCAAAAAATTGCAGATCACCTCTTGAGGCTATCTGCAATCGGAAGATTGAAGTGGGATGATACAGCCGAACATGGAAAATTTGTTACTAGTATTGGTGATAATACCGTCGTTCTTGATGAGTTCGATGGTGTAGATAAAAGCGGCAACCATGTTCCGCTAATAAGAATTAGCATTCGTGATTTTTTTGATGAAGAAATTGATATTTTTACGGATGATGATTTGGGTGGCGATTATTACGTGAGATTCAAGGAGCTTTTGAGAGTAATAGAGCGTAACTCGACGGGCGCTGAAAGAGTGCTGGATGAGTTGATAGAGGAACTCGATAGAATGGATCTAGATACGGCACCATTTTAGCAAACGTAGGGTGCGTGCTCGCACGCACCGTTCCATATCGCCATAAGCGCCAACGGTGCGTGTGAACACGCACCCTACGATTTCGCGTTACGGGGATGGTGGGGCGTCGCGTGTGTCATTCGACACGCTGCCAAGGTGCGTGTAAACACGCACCCTACGGGGCGATGCCTCGGGCCTTTTCGCGGTGATAGGAGGAATAGGGCCAATCGCCGGGGGCTGCGACCAACCCGTGTTTGACGGGGTTGAACCAGCAATAGCGCAGATATGCGTTGAAGCTGTCCTGATCGCGGATGTGATGTTCCCAGAACCGGCGCTGCCAGATGCCGCGCTCTTGCCGCAGGATATGGCTGTCGCGCAAGTCGCCCAGGGGCAGCGTGCGAGAGAAGCGCGATTTGATCAGCCGCCAGCGCGTCGAATAATCCGTATCTCCATCCGGCAAGCGCCAGATGCAATGCAGGTGATCTGGCAGGACGACCCAGGCTTCGATCGTGAAGGGCCGCTCGGCCCGTGTGGCGCGCACCGCATCGCGCAGCCTGTCGGTCTGCTGAACCAGCAACCGGCTGCCGCGCCGGGCCAGCGCGACGGTGAAAAAGATCGGAGCGCCCGGGATCCGGGGACGGAGATAGCGCGACATCGCGCCACGCTACACCGCAAAGGTAAACCGGCCCTTACCTCTATTTCTTCGGATAGAGGAAGGTGATGCTGGCGCGCAGGGCCCAGCCTTCGGGTCCGTTCTCTGGCGAGTCGACCCAGTAGCGCACGCCGCCCCGGAAGCTGACCGGCTGATCGCCGAAATTGACCAGTTTCGCGGCCATCAGGTTGACCGGCGCGCTCCATTGTTCGGATTTCCAGTCATAGGTGCTTTCGGTGTTCAGCGCGAAGGTCCATGCATCCTTGGTCGTGTAGTTGATGAAGGGCTGCATGAAGGTCGCGCTGACATCGGGGCGATCATCGTCGCCCGCCACGGACCAGATGTGATTGGCCAGGATTCCCAGCGTCCAGCCGTTCTTCTGCCGCAGCGCGACGCCGGTGGGGCCGATGCCGAATTTCCCCGTTCCCAGGGCGTCATCGCTGGCCGTGGGCAGCAAAAAGGCCGGGCCGACGCCCCAGATCAGGCCGCCCGGCTCTACCTGGCGCGGTGTGAAGAACAGGCTTTGCACGATATCGCCCAGACCGGACTGCGTCCCCGAATTTCCGGCAATGTCCTTCTGGCGGATGAAGGGAACGATGGTGCGCGAGATGACGTTCCAGTTCTCACCTGCCTGAAACGGCACGACCGGCTGCCAATTGGTCACGGTGCGATGCCCGTCCGCACTGCCATAGCCGCTGTCATGGTTGAACTCGAACGGGATGCTGCTGAGAGAGGCGACGGGGTTCGTCAACTGCTCTGCCAGTTGACTGGTGCTTTCGGTCGGCGCCTCTTGCGCCATGGCGGCACCGGTAAAGACCTGCGCCGCAAGCAGGATCGGGAGGACTGTTCTGACAAGCATTTTGACCACACCCTTCTGTCATCGTGAAAGAAAACGGACTGTCCCAGGTCAGGGGCAGCAGGTGATTCGCCTGTTCACCATAACGTGAAACAATGCTGGGTTGATCTTCTTTATTTTTGCGAAAGCCATGCCTGTTGCCTGCATGGCACGCCCTCAGTCGTGCCAGAAGGGCATCGTGATGCGACAGTAGCTGCCCACGGCCATGCCGATTGTCACCGATCCATCATGCGGACCGGATCCGAATTGCGACAGCCCGGCACCGGGCGCCTTCTTCGCGGGATCGATGGTGAAGATGATACCCTGGCCCGCGCGGCGCGGCTTTGGCGAGGCGCGCCACATTGGCGTCTTGTTCGAATAGCCAAGGGCGCGTTGGGCGAAATCGCCCGCCGCGCACCAGTAATCCGTATCAACCCGACGCGCGCGATAGATGACCTCGATCTCGGTCTGGCTTTGCCGGACCACCGTCATTCCGTTCTGCGCCGTAAAGGCCGCCGCTGGTAGTGGCAGGATCATCATTAGAACAAGCAACACGAGGCGCATGCGGAAAGCCTCCTTTACATGGTGGCCGGTCTCCTGATCGGGGCCGGGCAGGGGCCGGATCTACTTCCGGCGCTGTTTCTTCATCGGCATCAGCGGAAACCAGATCCGCATCCAGAATTCGAAGGTCGCATCGCTCCAGGCTTCGATCATGGCGTTTTGCTGCCGCTGCACCTCGGCCGACATCAGCGTGCGAGACGTGGAGGCCATCTGGTTGGCCGTCGACAGCCACGCGCTCATCCATGGGTTCTTCATGGAACTCCTCCTCCGGGCGAAATTCGGCCCGCTCATGGTCTATCTAATATCCGTATCATAGCAGCAAATGCTGGCTTGCCTAGCATAGCGGCGGGGTCCGGACGGGATTCCGCCATACATTATTCCGTGCCGCCGGGAAGTGCCAGCAGAACGAAATGAATACACATTAACCTCTTCCGGCGCGTCGCGCCCGGCCCTAGAGTAAGCCCTGTGAGATCGCCCTGCGGGCATGGCTGACAGGTCCTTCGGGACATCTATTTGAAATATCTTCTTGTGACACTTCAACCCTGACGGGAGGGGCCCATGAATAATCCTGCAATCGAACCGGCCTATGGCACGGGCGGGCTGCTGCTGATCGCCGCATCGGCGGTGGCGCTGCTGCTGGTTCTGATCCTGCGATTCAAGCTGCACGCCTTTGTCGCGCTGGTTCTGGTCAGCCTTCTGACGGCTTTGGCGACGAAAATTCCCTTTGCCGATGTGGTGCCGACGATGCTGGGCGGCTTTGGCAGCACGCTGGCCTCGGTGGCGATTCTGGTGGGATTCGGCGCCATGATCGGCCGCCTGCTAGAGGTGACGGGCGGCGCGCAGGTGCTGGCTGACCGGCTGATCCAGGTCTTTGGCGAAAACCGGGCGCCCTTCGCGCTTGGCGTCGCCTCGCTGATGTTCGGCTTTCCGATCTTCTTCGATGCGGGTCTGGTCGTCATGCTGCCGATCATCTTCTCGGTCGCGCGGCGTTTCGGCGGCTCGGTCCTGACCTATGCGTTGCCCGCGGCCGGGGCCTTTGCGGTGATGCATGCTTTCGTGCCGCCGCATCCCGGCCCGGTCGCGGCGGGTGATCTGCTGGGGGCGGATATGGGCCTGCTGCTGATCGTCGGCCTGATCATCGGGCTGCCGACCTGGTATTTCGGCAGCTATCTTTACGCGCTTTACGCGGGCAGGAAATTCGATCTGCCGGTGCCCGCTTTCATGGGAGAGATGAAGCAGGTCGCGCCCGAGGATCTGCCCGAATTCAGCACGGTTCTGTCGGTTCTGCTGCTGCCTCTGGGGCTGATCTTTCTCAATACCGGGCTGAACACGCTGGCCACGATGGGGGCCGTCGATGGCGATGCGCTATGGGTCAATATCCTGCGCATGCTGGGGCAAACGGCGGTGGCCCTGCTGATCACGGTGCTTTTCGCGATGTGGAAGCTGGGTGCGGGCCGCAGCCCCTCCGAGATCGAGAAGATCATGAACGATTCGCTGGGTCCGGTCTGCGCGATCATCCTTGTGACCGGGGCCGGCGGCATGTTCGGCGGCGTCCTCAGGGCCAGCGGGATCGGTCAGGCGCTGGCCGGATCGCTGGAACAGATCGGCCTGCCGCTGATCGTCGCGGCCTTCCTGGTGGCCACGGCGCTGCGCGTGGCGCAGGGCTCGGCCACGGTGGCGCTGACCACCACGGCGGGGCTGATCGCGCCGACCCTGGCAGCAACCACCGGGCTCAGCGCGCTGGATCTGTGCTTTCTGGTCATCGCCATCGCCTGCGGATCGACCGTGCTGAGCCATGTGAACGATTCCGGCTTCTGGCTGGTCGGGCGTTTTCTGGGCATGGATGAAAAGACCACGCTGAAGACCTGGACCGTGATGGAGACGCTTCTGGGCGTGATCGGCTTCGGGCTGGCCTGGATCGGCTGGATCCTGTTCTAGGCAGGTGCGCCAAACAGAAAGGCGGCCCCCGAAGGCCGCCTTTTGCATTGCGATCATATCGGCCGCGACTTACATCCCGGCCTGCACTTCCGCACTTTCCTGCTGCACCACCGAGCCGGCAGTCTGCAGATCGCGGCCCGCACCCTGAACCGTTTCGCAGGCCGACAGTGCCATCATGGCCAAGATCGCCCCCAGTCCCAGAAATTTCTTTGTCATTGCTATGCTCCCTCAGCTTCTTCGAAACTGAAACGCAGGAAGGGCCTGCCGGTTCCGCGTCAGAAGGCGACGCCGGACCAAAGGCAGATATTCGCATAGGGCGTGAATTCCCCGGTCCGCACAATGGCCCGCGCCTCGCGGCTGATCCGCTTGAATTCGTCATGGGTGACGGTGCGCAGATCGCCGATCTCCCTTGCACGAAACGCGCTGCCCAGCCCGGATGAGGCCTCCCCGGCAATCGCCGAACGCTCCACGACAAGTTCCGACAGGACGGCATCCAGCACATCGAACAGTCCCGGGACTCCCGCCGTCACCGCCAGATCGATGCAAGGCACCCCCGGCGGCACCGGCAGGCCCGCATCGCCCAGAACGATCAGATCCCCATGACCCATCGAGGCGATCAGCCCCGACAGTTCCGCATGTAACAGCTTCCCGCGCTTCATCCGTCTGCCTCTTCATCCGCTGGCAATGTCTCTGCCAGATAGCGCATCATATTGCCGCCCATGACCTTGGCAATCTGCGCCTCGGACAGACCCGCATCCAGCAGCGCCTGCGTCAACGCCGACAGATGCGCGGCATCGAAAGGCGCATCCACCGCCCCGTCGTAATCAGAGCCAAGCGAGACGTGATCCTCACCCACCAGATCAATCGCCGCAAGAATGCTGCCTGCGACATCGGCAGGCGTCGCGCCACAAGCCACATCTTCCCAATAACCGACTCCGATCAGCCCGCCCTTTGCTGCGATCGCTGCAATCACCTCATCCTCCAGATTGCGCGGACTGTCGCAATAGCTGCGGATCCCGGTATGCGACACGATAGGCCGCGTACCCTCCATCGCCAGCACATCCCGCACCATCCGGGGCGAGGCATGGGCCAGATCCACCACCATCCCGCGCGCCATCATCCCCTCGACCACCTGACGGCCAAAGGGGCTCAGCCCGGACTCGCTGCCGCCCTGACCATGCAGACTGCCGCCCAATTCATTGTCAAAGAAATGCGTCAGCCCCAGAAGCCGGAAACCGGCGCCGTAGAGCACATCCAGATTGGCCAACTCGCCCTCCAGCGGATGCGCCCCCTCGGATCCCAGCATCGCGCCCAGAACCTTCTGCCCCGTAGCCCGGTCCTGCAACAGCGACGCCAGATCCTCGCGGCTGCGAATGATCCGCAGCCGATCGGGCGCCCGATCCGCCGCCTGCTGCAGCGCCTCGGCCTGCACCAGCGCCCGCTCGCGCAGCGACGACCAGGACCGGATCGGCCGCAACTGCCCCATGAACAGCGGGGTAATATTATCGGGCGCCTCGGCGCTGTTCTGCGAATAATTCTGACCGCGCGGGCTTTTGGTGACGGTCGTGAACACCTGCAGCGCCACATTCCCCGCCAACAGACGCGGCACATCCGTATGCCCGCGATCGACCTGCCGCAGGATGTCGCGATCCCATAGCAGCGCATCCGAATGCCAGTCGCCGATCACCAGCCGCTGATGCAGCGCCTCTGCCTCGGCACTCACCGGCCAGCCGCCCTCGGGCATCCGCAAGGGGTTCATGCCACGCTCGACATAGGCCGGTGCAAAGATGAAAAACCCCGCCACCGCAATGATGGCCAGCCCCAGAATTCCCAGCAAAACGCGTCTGAACATCCGCATCCCCCTTTTCCCGCCACAATAGCGCCAGATCGCGCCGCAACCATATCATCTGTGCAAAATATCCGCGGGGGAGGGCGCGCGTCAGCGCGACCGGGGGCGGCAGCCCCTTCTGTCGCCAGATCACATCCCGCGACAGACAAGAAGGCGCAGCGACCGAACCCGGCTGGCAAAGACAACCCCTTCGCCAGCCGACAGATCCGCCTACTCTTCCAGCGCCTCAAGCTCGTCGATAAAGCCCTCGATCATCGACAGCCCCTTGTCCCAGAAGGCCGGGTCCGAGGCATCCAGCCCGAAGGGCGCCAGCAATTCGCTGTGATGTTTCGATCCGCCCGCCGCCAGCAGGTCGAAATATTTCTGCTGGAAATCGGGCAGCCCGTCCTCATAGGCGGCGTAAAGCGCATTCACCAGCCCGTCGCCAAAGGCATAGGCATAGACGTAGAAGGGCGAATGCACGAAATGCGGCACATAGGTCCAGAAGGTCTCATATCCCGGCATGAACTCAAAAACTGGGCCCAGCGATTCCGCCTGCACCGACATCCACAGCGCATTGATATCCTCAGGCGTCAGCTCACCCTCGGCACGCGCGGCATGCAGCTTGCATTCGAAATCATAAAAGGCGATCTGGCGCACGACGGTATTGATCATATCCTCGACCTTGCCCGCCAGCAGCGCCTTTTTCTGCGCCGGATCGCTGGTTCTGGCCAGAAGCGCGCGGAAGGTCAGCATCTCGCCAAAGACGCTGGCGGTCTCGGCCAGCGTCAGCGGGGTCGAGGCCAGCAACTCTCCCTGATCCGCCGCCAGCCGCTGATGGACGCCATGCCCCAGCTCATGCGCAAGGGTCATCACGTCGCGCGGCTTGCCCAGATAATTCAGCAGCACATAGGGATGCACGGTCACCACGGTCGGATGGGCAAAGGCGCCCGGCGCCTTGCCCGGCTTGACCCCGGCATCGATCCAGCCCTTGTCAAAGAAGGGCTGCGCCAGTTCGGCCAGACGCGGCGCGAAATCGCCATAGGCACCCAGCACGGTGTCCCGCGCCTCGTCCCAGCCAATGGTGCGGGGCGCGTCGGTGGGCAGCGGCGCATTGCGGTCCCAGACCTGCAGCTTGTCCAGACCCAGCCATTTCGCCTTCAGTGCGTAATAGCGATGTGACAGGCGCGGATAGGCCGCGGTCACGGCATTGCGCAGCGCCTCGACAACCTCGGGCTCGACATGGTTGGACAGATGACGGCCATATTGCGGCGTCGGCATCTTGCGCCACTTGTCCTCGATGGCCTTTTCCTTGGCCAGCGTATTGTGAATGCGGGCGAACAGCTTGACGTTATCGCCGAACACCTTGGCCAGCGCCTTTGCGGCGGCCTCGCGCTTGGCGCGGTCATGTTCGGTCAGCAGGTTCAGCGTGGCTTCCATGCCAAGGGTTTCGCCCTCGACCTCGAATTCCAGCGCGGCGGTGGTTTCATCGAACAGACGGTTCCAGGCGGCAGCCCCGACGACGCTGTTGTCATGCAGAAACTGTTCCAACTCATCCGACAGCTGATGCGGACGCATGGCGCGCATGCGGTCAAAGACCGGCTTGTAGCGGGCGGGGCCATCGGGCGCGGTAAAGACCGCCTCATAGGTCTCATCCGGGATGCGGTTGAATTCCAGGCTGAAAAACACCAGCGGCGTGGTGATATCGGTGATCCTGCCTTGTAGATCGCCCAGCATCTTGGCCCGCGCCGCATCGGTGGTGTTCTGATAATAGCACAGACCGGCATAGGACATGATCCGGCCGCCGATGATATCGATCTGCTCATAGGCCTGAATGGCCTCCAGCATCTGCGCGGGTGTCAGATCCGCCAGCTTGCCCTGATAGCGACCGGCGAAATCCGCGACGCGCGCGTCCAGATCGGCGATATCATCCTTCAACTGCTGGGATTCTGGCGAGGGATAGAGATCGCTCAGATCCCATTCGGGCAAATCGCCCAGCGAGGCGCCCTTTGCGGCATCCACCGCGTCGAAGGTCATTTCTGCTGCCATGATCGGTCCTTTCTCTTTGCCCTAGATGTGGACCGGGACAGCCCCGTCCGCAAGGCGGGCGCCATTGTTTTCGCCGCTTACAGCCGGGCAAAGGCCGGTGCGTGATCAATCCGGCTTTGGGCGGGCAGATTGCCCAGCATTTGAAGATAAGGCCCGGCATAGGCAGAGGTCAGATCGACCGGGCGAAACCCGAAGCGGGCGTAATAGGCCGGATCGCCCAGCAGCACGATGGCGGCATCGCCCGCCTGTGCCACCGCCGCGCGGATCAGTGCGCCGCCCAGACCCCGGCCCTGCATTTTCGGATGAACCGCCAGCGGCGCCAGCGCATAGGCCGGGCGCTCGGCCCGCAGGGGCGACAGCGCGATATGGCCAAGCAGGGTGCCTTCGGCCTCGACCACCAGCGAGATCGGCAAATCGCCATCGGCACGCAACCCCCGGACCAGTTGCGCCTCGGACGGGCCGTCAAAGGCCTGCGTCAACAGGTCGTCGATGGCATCGGCATCGGCGGCAATTTCAGCGCGCATTACGGGCTGGACCTCGCGCCGGTTGAAATCGCGGCGCAGATCGCGGCTTTCCCGGCCCCAGACGGATGCCGCATTGCGGTCCCGATGCGCCTGAAACGCCGCCGCATCGGTGAACAGCTCTGACAGGGACCAGATCAACGGATCGTCGTCCTGCCCGATATCGAAGCGCAGGCAACCCGGCTCTGCGCGGCTGAGCCTGACATGTTCGGGCAGCAGGTCCATGGCCAGCATCATCTGCGCCATATCCGCGCAGATCAGCCGCCCCGACAGGGCAATCATCGGCGACGACAGCGCAACGGGCTGGCCGTTGGTGCAGCCCGTCCGGGGCGCGTGGTGATGTCCGCAGGCGCAACTCATTGAGCCAGCCTTTCGATCAGGGCGCGCGCCGCCGCCGGGTTGCGATCCTTCTGGCCCGAGATCACGTAGAGATAAACCTCGCGGTCCTGCGCGATCCGGCGCGCCTCATCGGCCCAGCGATCCAGATCGGCCTCGCCATAGCCCAGGGGCTGATCGGTGGTGCCCATGATCCGCAGATAGGCGAAATCGGCGGTCTGCGCGTCGATTTCGGGGAATTTGCTGTCGCCAGACCGGATCAGCGCCACGCCATGATCGCGGCACAGCGCGGCGGCCTCGTCACTGGCAAAGCTGTCATGGCGGGCCTCGACCGCGTGGCGGAGGGGTACGCCGTCCTGCGCCTGCGGTAGCAGCTTCAGGAAGCCCGCGAAATCCGGCGCGTCGAATTTCTTTGTCTCGGCCAGTTGCCAGTTGATCGGTCCCAGTTTCGTGCCCAGCCGGGTGATGCCCGACGTTAGAAACCGCGCCACGCTGTCGCCCGCCTCGGCCAGCACCTTGCGATTCGTGGCAAAGCGCGAGGCCTTGACGGCAAAGACGAAATCCTCGGGCGTTTCATCATGCCATTTCTGAAAGCTCTCGGGCTTCTGGCTGCCGTAATAGGTGGCGTTGATCTCGATACTGCCAAGCACGTGGGAGGCGTATTCCAGTTCCTGCCGCTGTGGCAGTCCCTCGGGATAAAAGACGCCCTTGCGCCATTCGGGAAAGTTCCAGCCGCCGATTCCGATCCGGATCTTTTTCATCTGACTCCTCCGATGGGCTGCCACCCCGACCGGCGCAGGTTAGGCGACAATCGCGGCAAGGGCCATGCGATTAGTGACCCGCGCGCCTGCCGATCTTGTCGCGCATCTGTGCCGGGCGGGCGCTCAGACGATCTCGCCCGCCTCCATCCGGTCCAGAAACGCCGCCGCCTCGGCAAGAACCGTGCTGCGGCGGTCCTTGTCCATCCGGTCCCAATTGGCATAGATCCGGCTGACGCGGCTGTTCTGTTCCAGCAGATCGCGGTGGCGCAGCATGAAATCCCAATAAAGCAGGTTGAATGGGCAGGCGCCTTCGCCGGTCTTCCTGCTGACCGAATAGGCGCAATTGCCGCAATAATCCGACATCTTGTTGATGTAATTGCCGGATGAGACATAGGGCTTGCTGCCGACCAGCCCGCCATCGGCAAATTGGCTCATCCCGATGACATTGGGCGCCTCGACCCATTCATAGGCGTCCAGATAGACCGCCAGATACCATTCATGCACCTGCGCCGGATCGATGCCCGCCAGCAGCGCGAAATTGCCCGTCACCATCAGCCGCTGGATGTGATGGGCATAGGCCAGCTTCTGCGTCTGGCCGACCGCCGCCGACAGGCAGGCCATCCGCGTCTCGCCGCCCCAGTAAAGCGCGGGCAGGTCGCGGCGGTGGCCCAGCCGGTTCTGACTGGTGTAATCGGGGCCTTGCAGAAAATAGATCCCGCGCATGAATTCGCGCCAGCCAAGGATCTGGCGAATGAACCCCTCGGCCGAGTTCAGCCGCACCTTGCCATCGGCATAAGCCCCCGCCGCCGCCTCGCAGATTTCGCGTGGCGACAGCAGCCCGGCATTCAGATAGGGCGACAGGACCGAATGAAACAGCAGCGGATCGTCGATCAGCATCGCGTCCTGATAGGGGCCGAACTCATCCAGCGCATGGGCGATGAAATGATCCAGCGCCTTCAGCGCGCCTGCGCGATCCGTGGCATAGCGGAATGGGCGCAGATCGCCGAAATGATCGCCAAATCGGTCCTCCACCAGCGTCAGAACCTCTTCGGTGATGGCATCGGGTTCGAATTCCGGCGGGGTCTTGCGAAACAGGTCGGGCTTGGCCGGTTTGCGGTTCTGCTGGTCGTAATTCCACTCGCCGCCCGCCGGGTCGTCACCCTCCATCAGCAGGCCGGTCTTGCGCCGCATCTCTCGATAGAACCACTCCATCCGCAATTCCTTGCGGTCTTCGGCCCAATCCTCGAATTCGGCATGGCTGGCGAAGAAGCGATCATCGGGCAATTGCGTGACCGGGATCGGCAGATAGGTCAGGATATTGATCAGCCGCCATTCCCCCGGCTCGGTGGCGATGATCCGATCAGCGCCAAACTCCTCGGCCCGGCGCAGAAGCTCACCCCCGATCTTGTGACTGTTTTCGGGATCGTCCAGCCGCGTATAGGCGACCTTGAAGCCGTCTTCGCGCAGCGCGTCGGCAAATTTGCGCATCGCGGCAAAGATGAACGCGATCTTCTTGGGGTGATGCGCGACATAGCTGGCCTCGTCCTGCACCTCGGCCATGACGATGACATCGCCATCCTCGGCCGCGCGCAGGGCCGCCATGTCCTTGCTGAGTTGGTCGCCCAGCACCAGGATCAATTTCGTCATCGCGTCCTCCCTTGTGCAAAGAGGACGCGCGAAGCCCGGATCCGTTCCCTCGCCCGCTCAGGCGCGAATTATTCCCACTCGATCGTGCCCGGTGGCTTTGACGTGATGTCATAGGTGCAGCGGTTGATGCCCTTGACCTCATTGATGATCCGGGTCGCGGTTTCGCCGAGGAATTCATGCGTGAAGGGATAATAATCCGCCGTCATGCCGTCGACCGAGGTCACGGCGCGCAGCGCGCAGGCGTAATCATAGGTGCGCCCGTCGCCCATCACGCCCACCGTGCGCACCGGCAAAATCGCCACGAAAGCCTGCCAGATCTCATCATATAGCCCATGCTTGCGGATCTGGTCGATGAAGACGGCATCGGCCTTGCGCAGGATCTCCAGCTTGTCGCGGGTGATCTCTCCGGGGCAGCGGATGGCAAGGCCGGGGCCGGGGAAGGGGTGGCGGCCGATAAAGCTGTCGGGCAGGCCAAGCTCGCGGCCAAGGGCGCGGACCTCATCCTTGAACAGCTCGCGCAGCGGCTCGACCAGCTTCAGGCCCATCTTTTCCGGCAGGCCGCCGACATTATGGTGCGATTTGATCGTGACCGAGGGGCCGCCGCTGAAACTGACGCTTTCGATCACATCGGGATAAAGCGTGCCCTGGGCCAGAAACTCGGCCCCCTCGATCTCATTGGCGTATTTCTGAAATACGTCGATGAACAGCTTGCCGATGGTCTTGCGCTTGACCTCGGGGTCGCTGACGCCTTCCAGCGCGCCGATGAACAGATCGGCCTCATCCGCATGGATCAGCGGGATGTTGTAATTGTCGCGGAACATGGTCACGACCTCTTCGGCCTCATTCAGCCGCAACAGCCCGTGATCGACGAAAACGCAGGTCAGCTGGTCGCCGATGGCCTCGTGGATCAGCACGGCGGCAACGGAACTGTCCACGCCGCCCGAAAGACCGCAGATCACCCGCTTGTCGCCGACCTGTTCGCGGATCTTGCGGATCGCCTCGTCCTTATAGGCGGCCATGGTCCAGTCGCCGGTAAAGCCCGCCATGCGGGTGAAATTCTCCAGCATCTGGCGGCCATGCGGCGTGTGATGCACCTCGGGGTGGAACTGCACGGCGTAAAAGCCGCGCGCCTCGTCGGCGGTGATCGCGAAGGGCGCATTGGGCGAGGTGCCGATCACCTCGAAGCCCGGGGCCAGTTCGGTCACGCGGTCGCCATGGCTCATCCAGACCTGTTCGCGATCCGAGAGCCCGGCGAAGATGCCATCGGCCTTGTGGCCCGTCGCGGGGGTCACGAAAGCGCGGCCATATTCGGCGTGATGCCCGGCTTCGACATTGCCGCCAAGCTGCGTCATCATCACCTGCTGGCCATAGCAGATGCCAAAGATCGGCACCCCCATCTGCCACAGGTTTTCCGGCGCGCGGGGCGATCCGTCGCGCGTCACGCTGTCGGGGCCGCCTGACAGGATCACGGCTTTCGGCGCGAAATCGGCCAGGAACGCCTGCGTCACGTTCTGATAGGGGTGGATTTCGCAATAGATGTTCAGCTCGCGCAGGCGGCGCGCGATCAGCTGCGTCACCTGAGAGCCGAAATCGATGATAAGAAGGCGCTGATGTTGGGTCATGCTTGGGCTTTAAGCGCGGAACCGGATTGACGCAAGAGGCAGCAAGAGCGACCGGGCAGGGGGGAACTTCGTGACTTTCGGGCGCGTTCAGAATATCCCTTGGAAACAGGCCATTGAAGGGTGATCGATATGTCGCTTCGTTTTGCAACCGCCGCCGCAATCGCGATTGCCACCGTCGCTGCCTGCGAGCGCAGCGAACCGGTCGGGGATGAGCTGTTCACAGAGGTCTGGCAGGACCCCGAGGTGATCGGCAGCTGTGGCGGCGATCCGGTGATGCAGCAGGCCATGGTCGATGCCACCAACCAACTGCGCGTCGTGCAAGAGAAAACCGTGCTGGAGGTCGATGACCGGCTGGTCCGGATCGCGCAGTCCCACGCCTGCGATATCGCCGCGCGACAGCAGCCCAGCGTGGCCGGGGCGGATGGGTCGAATATCGTCGATCGTGCGCGTTCCGTGGATTTCCCGACCTGCGGCGTGGCGCAGCTGGTTGCCGTGGGCAGCGGCGCACAAGAGGTCACGCAGCGCTGGATGCAGTCCGATCCGCATCGCGTGGAATTGCTGGGTCAGGATCCCGACAAGATCGGCGCGGGCGCGGCGCGTGGGCCTGACGGGCGCATCTGGTGGAGCCTTGTTCTGGGCGATGACTGCCGCTGATCGCACGTGGCCCGGCATTGAAAAAGGCGCGCTGCCCGGCAGCGCGCCTTTTGCTTTTGCAGCGCAGTCCTACGCTATCTTTCCGGCACCAGCCCGCGCGGCGCGAAGCGCAGCACCAGAAGCAGCACCAGACCCATCACGATAAAGCGCATATGCGGCGCGCTATCCAGAAGATGGGTTTTCAGATCGCCATCGGGCAGCGGTGTCACCAGGAAGCCGATCAGGTTCGGGCCCCAGATCTCGACCTTGATCCAGATGAACCAGATCAGGATCGCGCCCAGAACCGCGCCCCAGTTATTGCCGGACCCGCCGACAATCACCATCACCCAGATCAGGAAGGTATAGCGCAGCGGGTTATAGCTGGTCGGCGCCATCAGCCCGTCCTGCGTGATCATCATCGCACCCGCAATCCCGATCACGGCAGAGCCCAGCACGAAGACCTGCAAATGCCGCGCGGTGACATCCTTGCCCATCGCCTCGGCCGCGGTTTCATTGTCGCGGATCGCGCGCATCATCCGGCCCCAGGGCGATTTCAGCGCCAGTTCGGCCAGCAGGATGATGGTCAGCAGCACCACCAGGAACAGCAGCATATAGCACAGCTTGACCCAGATGCCCGAGGCCTCGGCCGCGCCAAAGCCCCAGCTTGTGGCGAAATCGACGAAATCCGGATTGGCCTGCAGGTCGACCTCATAGGGGACCGGGCGCGGGATCGAGGTGATGTTCTTCACCCCCCGGGCCAGCCAGTCCTCGTTCTTCAGCACGGCGACGATGATTTCGCCGATGCCCAGCGTGGCGATGGCCAGATAGTCCGAGCGCAGGCCAAGCGCGACCTTGCCCACGGCCCATGCGGCGGCGGCGGCGAACAGCCCGCCCACCACCCAGGACAGCAGAACCGGCAGGCCAAGGCCGCCGATATTGCCGTGGCGGGCGGGGTTATTGGCCTCGATCGCCAGCACGGCCGGATCGAATAGCCAGCGATAGGCGACGAAACCGGCCAGCAGCACCCCCGCGACGATCAGCCCGCTTCGGGTCCGCGTCCAGGCCATTTTCGCCATGGCCAGCGTGCCCATCCCGACGAAAAGCGACAGCAACAGCCGCATCCCGCCCGAGGACCAGGCCCCCTCGACCGGGGGCAGGGCGATCAGCACCGGGGCCAGCCCGCCCAGGGCCAGAAAGCCCACCACGCCCACGTTGAAGAGGCCCGCATAGCCCCATTGCATATTCACGCCCAATGCGGTGATGGCCGAGATCAGCCCCATGTTCAGGATCGCCAGAGAGGTGTTCCAGCTGCCCGAGAACATCGAGTTGCGGACCGTCCCTTCCAGCACGAACAGCAGGGCCAGGATCGCGAACAGGATCGGCGCGCGCCAGGGGCTTGTCGCGGCGGCTTGACGAGTGGTTGCCATAGGATGTTCCCCCTTACACCGATTTGCCGCTGAACAGGCCGGTGGGCTTGAACAGCAGGACGATAATCAGGATCACGAAGCTGACGGCGAATTTATATTCCGTGCCCAGCAATTGCAGCAGACCGTCAGGCTGCCAGCCGGGGAACAGATAGCCCGCGACCTTGACCCAGGGGTAGGTGACGGCAACCTCGGAAAAGGCCACCACGAAACCGCCCGCGATCGCGCCCAGCGGATTGCCCAGACCGCCGACGATGGCAGCGGCAAAGATCGGCAGCAGGATCTGGAAATAGTTGAAGGCCTTGAAGGACTTGTCCAGACCGTACAGAACGCCCGCGATGGTCGCCAGACCGGCGGCAATGATCCATGTCATGCGCACGACACGTTCGGGGTCGATGCCTGACAGCAGGGCCAGATCCTCATTGTCGGAATAGGCGCGCATCGCCTTGCCCGATTTGGTGCGGTTCAGGAACCAGAACAGCGCCCAGACGACCAGCACCGCGACAACCAGCGTCAGAAGCTGCGTGGTGCGCAGGGCCAGCCCTTCCTCAAGCCCCGACCATTCGCGGAAGTCGCGGACATTGATGATGAACCGCGCGCCATCGGTAAAGCGGATCTCATCCACGCCGATCAGCAGGCGGGTCAGCCCGTTCATCAGGAACATCACCCCGACCGAGGCCATGACCAGAATGATCGGCGCCGCTTTCTGCACGCGGTAGAAGCGATAGACCACGCGATCCGTGCCAAGCGCCAGAAGTGCCGTCGCCGCGATCCCGAAGGGCAGCGCCAGAAGCGCCGTCGGCAGCGGACCCAGCGAGATGCCCAAGGCCTGCAGGCCCCATGTCACGATGATCGTGACCGCGGTGCCAAAGGCCATGGTGTCGCCATGGGCGAAGTTCGAAAAGCGCAGGATGCCATAGATCAGCGTCACACCAAGCGCACCAAGCGCAAGCTGCGCGCCATAGGCGGCTGCGGGGATGAAGACAAAGTTCAGAAAGGCCACGAGGGCATTCAGGATATCCATCAGCGGTCTTCCTCGCACTGGCCAAGATAGGTCATTGCCATCAGCGGTTCTGCGATATGGGTGGTATAGCGCGCGGTGCCGTCGGGGCTGATGGTCAGCAGACGGGTTCCGGTCGCGCTTTCGGTGTTGAACAGACGCTTGTTGCCCGACAGGATCATGCCCTGCAGGGGGACGGTCTCGGAGGCATCCTCGAACTCGGCCGAGATCAGCGTCATCTGGCTATCGACCGGCCTGGCATTGCGCAGCCGCAACTGGGCCGAATAGCCGCTATCGGCGCATTCATTGTCCAGGCATTCGGTCGCGAAGACGCAGTTCAGCACCGGCATCCGGGGCGAATTGGCGCTGGCGGGCAGGGCGGCCAGCAGGGCCAGAAGGGCGGGGATCAGAAGATTGCGCATGGCCTTCAGCCCCCCAGGAAGGTGCGGCGCACCTCTTCATTGGCCATCAGTTCCTTGCCGGTGCCGGTATGGGCATTGGCCCCCTGCACCAGCACATAGGCCTTGTCGGCAATATTCATCGCCTGCTGCGCATTCTGTTCCACCATCAGCACCGGCAGACCGCCACGGGCAATGGCGATGATGCGGTCGAACAGCTCATCCATGACGATGGGGCTGACCCCGGCGGTCGGCTCATCCAGCATCAGCACATCGGGGCGGGTCATCAGCGCGCGGCCCACGGCCACCTGCTGACGCTGACCGCCCGACAGCTCTCCGGCGGCCTGTTTGCGCTTTTCGGCCACGGCCGGGAACAGCTCGTAGACCTGTTCCAGCGTCTGACGGATATCGTCGCTGCGGATGAAGGCGCCCATTTCCAGGTTCTCCTCGACGCTCATCGAGGGGAAGATATTGTTCACCTGCGGCACGAAGCCCATGCCCGCCTTGACCCGATCCTGCGGGTTCAGCGCGGTGATGTCGCGCCCGTTCAGGCAGACGCGCCCCTTGCGCAGGTCCAGCATCCCGAACAGCGCCTTCATCGCGGTGGATTTGCCCGCGCCATTGGGGCCGACGATCACAGCGATCTCGCCCTTGTCGACGGCGATGGTGCAATCATGAAGGATATCGGGGCCACGACCATAGCCGCCCGACATGCTGTCACCGATCAGGAAGGGCGCACCTTCGATACCGGCCCCGACAGCGCCGGATTTGCGGCTGCCATCAAAGCTGCCCTGACCCTTGGGATTGACGACCGAGGCATCGCGATTGCCGCGCTTGCCGAATGCGATTTCCGCGTCGCTCATGCGCTTACCATGTCCTTGTTCTTCAGACCGCGGCCCAGATAGGATTCGATCACGTCTTCATTCTGCATGATGTCCTGGGCGCTGCCCTTGGCCAGAACCTTGCCCTCGGCCATGACGATCACCGGGTCGCAGATCTTGCCGATGAAATCCATGTCATGCTCGATCACGCAGAAGGTGTAGCCGCGTTCCTTGTTCAGGCGCAGGATGGCATCGGCAATCGTGCCCAGCAGGGTGCGGTTCACGCCCGCCCCGACCTCATCCAGAAAGACGACCTTGGCATCGACCATCATCGTGCGGCCCAGCTCCAGCAGCTTTTTCTGCCCGCCGGACAGGTTGCCCGCCTTTTCATTGGCGACATGGCTGATGGTCAGGAAATCCAGCACCTCATCGGCCTTTTGCCGCAACGCCGCCTCTTCCCGGTCGATGCGGCCGCGCTGGAACCAGGTCTTCCAGATCGTCTCGCCGGTCTGGCCGCCCGGCACCATCATCAGGTTTTCCCGCACCGTCATCGAGGAAAACTCATGCGCAAGCTGGAATGTGCGCAGCAGCCCCTTGTGGAACAGCGCATGCGGGGGCAGGCCGGTGATATCCTCGCCATCCATGGTGACGCGGCCCGAAGTGGGCGGCAGGACACCGGCGATGACGTTGAAAAGCGTTGATTTTCCGGCGCCGTTCGGGCCGATCAACCCGGTGATCGAGCCGGTCTCGATCTCCAGGCTGGCCCCGTCCACGGCGCGAAACCCGCCGAAATGTCGGTGAAGGTCTTCGACCTTGATCATACCTTAATCCCTGTCTTCACATCGGTGGTGAAGGATGCCCGCGATCCGCGGTTGTTGTTATGAAAACGGCCCGGAACCCCGTGAAGGAGAACCGGACCGCGATCTTTTTCGGCGCTTAGCGGTAGCCAACCACCGTCATGTCGCCGTCCTTATATTCGACTTCGCGATAGACGCCAGCGGTTTCGCCGGGCTCGATCATTTCGACCGCCGAGGCGCCGACATAGTCGATATCGCCGCCGCCGTTCAGGATCTCAAGCGCCTTGCCCAATTCGCCCGGCATGATCTTTTCGCCCGGTTCGTTGGCCACAGCCATCACTTGATCCTTGTAGACGGCAGGATCCGAGCTTTTCGCCGCTGCCATGGACAGCAGGATCAGCGCCGCAGCGTCGTAGGATTCAGCCGAGAATGCGCCGGTGCCGTCAAAGCCCTCTGCCTTGGCCATTTCCACGAATTTCTCGCGGCCTTCGCCTTCGGCTGCCGGGTTCTGACCGAAGCTGCCATCGATTTCCGCGCCGAAATTATCGACCAGCGCCTGACCGACCATGCCGTCGGGGAAGACGAAGGTGTCGAACGCGCCGCTGTCCAGCGACCCGCGCACGATGCCGGATCCGCCCTGATCGACATAGCCCGCCACGACCAGCGCATCGCCGCCCGCCGCTGCCAATGCCGCGACCTCGGCCGAATAGTCGGCCTTGCCATCGTCATGGGCGCTGTTGGTGGTGACATTGCCGCCCTTGGCGGTAAAGGCCGCCGCAAAGCTGTCGGCCAGACCCTTGCCATAGTCGTTATTGGTATAGGTCACGGCCACGCTTTCGATGCCGCGGCCCATGATGATATCGGCCATCACGTCACCCTGACGCGCATCCGAAGGCGAGGTGCGGAAGAACAGCCCGTTGTCCTCGATGGTCGAAAGCGCGGGCGAGGTGGCCGAGGGCGAGATCATCACGATGCCATTCGGCTTGGCGACATTTTCCAGCGAGGCGATGGTCTCGCCCGAGCACATGCCGCCGACGATGCCCTTGACACCTTCGGCGGTGATCAGGCGTTCGACGGTCGCGGTGGCTGCGGCCGCATCCACGCAGGTCGAGTCGCCCTGAACCACGGTCACCATCGACCCATCCATGAACTGACCCGACTCGTTGATTTCTTTCGCAGCCAGATCGACACCGGCCTGCATCGCAGGCGACATCGATTCAAGCGGGCCGGTAAAGCCAAGGGATGTTCCCAGCTTCACATCCTCGGCTCCGGCTGCCCCTGCGGCCAGAATTGCCGTCGAGGCCGTCGCGAGAAGAAGTTTTTTCATTCTTTAGTCTCCCAGTTGGAACTGTGTCCTGCGCGCAGGTTAAAAGCGCCTTTTGTAAAAGGAAAGCATCTTGTCGCGCGCAGGGCCTGTCGGTTATGTCAAGTTTTTACCTGTTAGCGCCATCCCAGGCGGTCCGGCTGCCTGCGCAGGAAAAGCCGGGGCAAAAAGGTCAGCATCCAGCCGATCAGAAAGCCGATCAGCGCCGCCCACAGCCCCGCCATGGTCACCGGAAGGGCCGGGCTGAAATCGCCCCATGTCGCCGCCAGCGTTTCGGGATCGCGCAGCCGGTGCGGCAGGGCCATCCGTTCCAGCGGAGAGGCAAGGCGCAGCATCTGCTGATCGCTTCGGGCCTGATCCAGACGGGCAAAGCTGCGCCGCATATCGGCCTGATGCGCCTCGCGGAAGGGGCTGCCGGTCAGATCGGTCAGCGCCTCAGCGCGCGTCAGTCGCGCCTTGCGCGCGCTGGCGTCGAAATCGGCCGCGACGCGGGACAGGCTGTCGACCTGGCCGCCCAGCCGTTGCACATACTGATCGGAAAAGGCAGGGAACTGCGACAGGCAGGCGGCGCAGATCAGCGCCACCGCCAGTCGCAGGATCCCCGTCATGCCACCGGGGCCGACAGCGCGACGATCGGCTGATAGATCCTGACCAGACGATCCACGGCCTCTTGCGGGGACAGCTCTTCGCTTTGCCCGCTGCGGCGGTCGGTCAGTTCGACCTTGTTATTGGCCAGCCCGCGCGGACCCACGGTGATGCGCCAGGGCAGGCCGATCAGATCCATGGTCGCGAATTTCGCGCCCGCGCGTTCGTCGCGATCATCGTAAAGCGGGTCCAGACCGCGCGCCATCAATTCGCGATACAGCGCCTCGCAGGCGCTGTCGGTCGAGACATCGCCCTGTTTCAGATTGACGATGCCGACATGGAAGGGGGTGACGCCTTCGGGCCAGATGATGCCCTTGTCGTCATGGTTCGCCTCGATGATCGCGCCCAGCAGACGGCTGACGCCGATGCCGTGGCTGCCCATATGCACCGGCGCGCGGTTGCCATCGGGGCCGACGACCGTGGCGCCCATCGCTTCGGAATATTTGGTGCCGAAATAGAAGATCTGGCCGACCTCGATCCCGCGCGCGCTGCGGCGGCGATCCTCGGGGATCTGATCGAACAGGGCTTCGTCATGGGTTTCATCGGTGCGGGCATAGCGGCTGGTGAATTCCTCCAGCACGGCCTGACATTCGGCGACATTGTCGTAATCGATCTGACGATCCCCGAATTTCAGATCGGTGATCTCGCTGTCATAAAACACCTCGGATTCGCCGGTCTCGGCCAGCACCAGGAATTCATGGGTGTAATCGCCGCCGATCGGGCCGCCATCGGCGCGCATCGGAATGGCCTGCAGGCCCATGCGCTCGTAGCTGCGCAGATAGCTGACCAGATGCCGGTTATAGGCATGCAGCGCGTCTTCCTTGGTCAGGTCGAAATTATAGCCGTCCTTCATCAGGAATTCGCGGCCCCGCATGACACCAAAGCGGGGGCGCATCTCGTCGCGGAACTTCCACTGGATGTGATACAGCGTCAGCGGCAGATCCTTGTAGCTGCTGACATGGCTGCGGAAGATATCGGTGATCATCTCTTCATTGGTCGGCCCGTACAGCATGTCGCGATCCTGCCGGTCCTTGATCCGCAGCAGCTCTTCGCCATAGGCGTCATAGCGCCCGCTTTCGCGCCACAGATCGGCCGATTGCAGCGTCGGCATCAGCAGCGGGATATGGCCCGCGCGCTGCTGTTCCTCATGCACGATCTGCTGGATGCGGTTCAGCACCTTGTAGCCCAGCGGCAGCCAGGAATAGATCCCCGCCGATTGCTGCTTGATCATTCCGGCGCGCAGCATCAGCCGGTGGCTGACGATCTGAGCCTCTTTGGGGTCTTCCTTCAACACGGGCAGGAAGTAGCGCGACAGACGCATGGGCGGTCCTCATTCACGGGTTTGAGCCCGTTTAGGACAGACACAGGTGCGGGGCAAGATGCAGGGCTTGTGCAGCGGCGGATCGATTCACCATAGTGGCGCTGAATCAAGAGCAGGTTGCAGATGGCGAAGCCCGAAAACACGAAACAGAGCCTGGTAGAGGCTTTGGGGATCGAGACAGAACCGGATTGGGGACCGGCGCGCCACGTTCTGCGCGGTCTGGGGGTTTTACTTGTCGGGATTTATATTCTGGCCGTGATCGTCGCGGTGATGGTGCTGGTGCAGGTGGCCGACGGCAACGGTGCCTCGCTGGGCGCGGGCGCGCTGGTGGTTGCGCTGATTTCCTCGCCCTTCCTGATCTGGAACACGATAATCCGCCAGACCACGCTGAATTTCCAGAAAGAGGGGCACCTGACCGACCGTCTGGCCAAGGCGGTCGAGCAATTGGGCGCGGAAAAGACCGTCAAGAAGATCGTCGAGGGCGTCACACAGGAAACCAGCGAACCGAATCTGGAGGTTCGCATGGGCGGGTTGTTGTCGCTGGAACGCATCGCGCAGGATTCGACCGCCTATGACAAGGGCCGCGACCATGTCCGGGTGATGGAGATCATCTGCGCCTATATCCGCAACAACGCCCCGGCCAGCATGGCAAAGGATTTCCCGCTGGGCGATCTGGAGCCCTTGGAAGAGGGGGCGACCGATGAGCAGCGTGAAGCGTATTTGCGGCAGATTGAGGCACGCGAGCACGAGCGAGAGGATTGGCTGACCACTGTGAACAAGCCGCGCGAAGATATCATGCTGGCGCTGACCATTCTGGAGCGCCGGTCGGATAAACAGCGCCGGATCGAGGCTGCGCATGGTCAGGACGGGGTAACCGAGGCGGAGTGGATCTTTGCCACGCCCGCACCAGAATTGCCCGAACCGCCGGTAGACGAGGCCCATCTCAGGGATGCTGTTGCAGATCTCAGACGCGGGCTGTCCGCTTGGCGGAATGCGCTCTCGTCTTACGGCGGGTATCGCCCGGACCTTCGGGACACCTGCCTGCAAAAGTTGGATCTTTCTGACTTCCGTCTACAGGGCGTCAGGCTGGAAAGAGCGCGGCTGGAGGGGGCGAACCTTATGGAGGCGCGGCTGGAGGGTGCGGACCTTATGGAGGCGCGGCTGGAGGGTGCGGACCTTATGGAGGCGCGGCTGGAGGGGGCGGTCCTTGAGGGGGCGCGGCTGGAGGGGGCGGACCTTATGGAGGCGCGGCTGCAGGGGGCGGTCCTTGAGGAGGCGCGGCTGGAGGGGGCGGACCTTATGGAGGCGCGGCTGGGGGGCGGTCCTTTGGCGGGCGCGGCTGCAGGGGGCGGTCCTTAGGGAGGCGCGGCTGGAGGGGCGCGGCTGCAGGGGCGCGGCTGCAGGGGGCGGTCCTTATGGAGGCGCGGCTGCAGGGGGCGGTCCTTATGGCGGCGCGGCTGCAGGGGGCGCACCTTGAGGGGGCGCGGCTGGAGGGGGCGAACCTTATGGAGGCGCGGCTGCAGGGGGCGGACCTTGAGGAGGCGCGGCTGGACAGATCCACCGATCTCAGGGGCGCGGATTTTTCGGGTTCGCCCCTGAGATCGGTGGATCTGTCAACCGTCCGCATTTCGCAGGATCAGGTCAATGCAAGCTTTGGCGATGGCAGCGTGACATTGCCCCCGACAATCGACAGGCCGGCGCATTGGCCGGAAGGGAAGCTGCATCCACGTGAATTTTACCGCCAATGGCGACTCTGGCAATCCGGTCCCGCCAGCGACACACCCCCACCCAAGCCCGATCCGTAACCCGCCCTTGCAACATCGGGCCAAGGCGATCAGAAAGGCCGGGTAGTTCGAGAGGATGCAGGCGATGCCGATTCAGAAACAGCTTCGCTGGTGGAGCATTGCAGCCATCGTGCTGTTCGTCACGATGTGGTTGCTGGGGCCCGCGATCCTGCCCTTCATCCTTGGGGCGGGGGTGGCCTATCTGCTGGATCCGGTGGCCGACCGGCTGGAACGGGCCGGGCTGTCGCGGCTGATGTCGGTGGTGGTGATCAGCCTGCTGGCCATCCTGCTGCTGGTCGCCGTGGTGCTGGTGGTCGTGCCGATCCTGGTGCGTCAGGCCACGGCGCTGTTCGATGCCGCGCCCGAGATGTTCCGCCAGGCGCAGGTCTTTATCACCACCCGCTTTCCGCAGCTTCTGCCCAAGGATGGCACCCTGGGCACCGCGCTGAACGATCTTGGCGCGGCGATGAAGGAACAATGGGGCAATGTCGCGCAGACGGTCATGACCTCGCTTGGGGGGGTGATCAGCACCATAGCCCTGCTGGTCATCGTGCCGGTCGTGGCCTTCTACCTGCTGCTGGACTGGGACCGCATGGTCGCCCAGATCGACCGCCTGCTGCCGCGCGAACATGCCGACACGATCCGCCGCCTTGGCCGAGAGGTCGATCAGGCGCTGTCGGGTTTCGTGCGCGGTCAGGGCACCGTGATCCTGATCCTGGGCACCTGGTATTCGATCATGCTGATGGTGATCGGCCTGCCCTTTGGCTTCTTCATCGGCATCATGGCGGCGGTGCTGTCCTTCATCCCCTATGTCGGCGCGCTGCTTGGCGGGGTGACGGCCATCGGCGTCGCTCTGTTCAGCTTCTGGGACGAGCCGATCTGGATCGCCGCCGTGATCGCCGTCTTCGTGATCGGGCAGGTGGTCGAGGGCAATTACCTGCAGCCCAAGATCGTGGGCGGCCATGTCGGGCTGCATCCGGTCTGGCTGCTGCTGGCGCTGTCGGTCTTTGGCTCTCTGTTCGGGTTCGTGGGCATGGTGATGGCGGTGCCTCTGGCCGCTGCCATGGGCGTGCTGGCGCGATTTGCCATCGAACGCTATCGCGAAAGCGCGCTTTATACCGGAGAGGTGCTGCCACCCGATCCGGGCCAGCCGGTGCTGGTCGAATTGCTGCCGCGCGGCACGGTCGAGGAACAGATCCGCGCGGCCCGCGAACAGGCCGAACGGCAGCGTGCCGAGGTGCTGCGGGACGCCCGCGCGATGGGTCAAGATCACGGATCGCAGGGCTAGATGATCGCGCTGTCCCGTCAACTGACCCTTGACCTGACAACGCCCCCGGCCCATGCGCGGGCGGATTTCCTGCCCGCCGACGCGAATGCCGAGGCGCTGACCCTGCTGGACGATCCGGGCCGCTGGCCGCAGGGCCGAATGCTGCTGGTCGGCCCGGAAGGATCGGGCAAGTCGCATATGGCGGCCTTCTGGGCCGCCGAGAACGGCGCGATGCGGGTCAGGGCCTCGGGGTTGCATCCGGACATGGCCGATCTTCTGGCCGCGCAGGACGGCGCGCTGGTGGTCGAGGATGCCGACCGCGCGGGCCATGCCGCCGGGGCGGAACAATCGCTGTTTCACCTGTGGAACCTGTGCAGCGCCCGTGATTGCCTGTTGCTGCTGACGGCCCGCACGCCGCCGCGCGACTGGAACCTTGTGCTGCCCGATCTGCGCAGCCGGATGCAGGCCATGCCGCTGGTCCGGCTTGGCCCCCCGGACGAGGCGCTGCTGGCGGCGGTTCTGGTGAAGCTCTTCGCCGACCGGCAGCAATCCGTCTCGGCCGAGCTGATCGACTGGCTGGTGCTGCGCATGGACCGCGATCTTGGGCTGGCGCGGCGTCTTGTGATCGCGCTGGATCGGACCGCCATGGCCCAGAAACGCCCGATCACCCGGCGCATGGCTGCTGATTTGCTGGACAATCTAGCGGAGGTCGGCGCATGATCCGGCGCGTAGTCTGTTGAATAGTATCAAAATGACCCAGTCAGATTTTTTGCGTAACGAATTCCCCGAACCGCTGGAACTTCCCGATGGCCCGCCGACCGGCGCCGAGAGGTTCTTTAACCGAGAGCTGAGCTGGCTCAGCTTCAACTGGCGCGTGCTGGACGAGGCGCGGAACCCAAGGGTGCCGCTGCTGGAACGTCTGCGCTTTGTCTCGATCAGCGCGACCAATCTGGACGAATTCTACACCGTCCGCGTCGCAGGCCTGCGCGAACTGGTCCGTGAGGGCAGCACCATCCCGTCCGACGATGGCCGCAGCCCGGCGGAACAGCTGTCGCTGATCAATACCGATGCGCGTCACCTGATGCGCGCGCAGCAGGCGGTCTGGAACCACCTGCGCCGCGAGATGGAGGCGGCAGGCATCGTCATCCTGTCGCGCGATTGGCTGACCGAGGCGGATGAGCAGTTCCTGCACGATTATTTCGACAGCAAGGTGTTCCCGGTGCTGTCGCCGCTGGCGATCGACCCGGCCCATCCCTTCCCGTTCATCCCGAATGCGGGCTTTTCGCTGGCGCTGCAACTGGCCCGTGACACCGATGGCCGGCAGATGCAGGCGCTGTTGCCGATCCCGGCGCAGCTGCGCCGCTTTGTGCCGCTGCCGGGGGGGCAGCGCTTCCTGCCGCTGGAAGAATTGCTGCTGATGCATCTGTCCAGCCTGTTCCCCGGCTATCGCGATACCGGCCATTGCGCCTTCCGCGTGCTGCGCGACAGCGATCTGGAGGTCGAGGAAGAGGCCGAGGATCTGGTCCGCGAATTCGAGACGGCGTTGAAACGGCGCCGTCGCGGCAGCGTCATCCGGCTGAAGATCACCACCGGCGCACCCAAGCAGATGCGTCGGCTGATCATGGAGGAACTGGAGGTCAGCCCGGACGAGGTCATCGACGTCGAAGGTCTGCTGGGCATGGCGGATCTGAACGAACTGGTGCTGGACAGCAGGCGCGACCTTCTGTGGCCCTCATTCACGCCACGGGTGCCGGAACGGGTGCAGGATCACGGCGGTAATATGTTCTCGGCGATCCAGCAAAAGGACATGTTGCTGCATCACCCCTATGAGACCTTCGACATGGTGGTGCGCTTTCTGCAGCAGGCGGCGCGCGATCCCGATGTGCTGGCGATCAAGCAGACGCTGTATCGCACCAGCCGCGACAGCCCCATTGTCGAGGCGCTGTGCGAGGCCGCCGAGGCGGGCAAATCCGTCACGGCGCTGGTCGAGTTGAAAGCCCGTTTCGACGAGGCCGCCAATATCCGCCAGTCCCGCAGGCTGGAGCGTGCGGGCGCGCATGTCGTCTATGGTTTCGTGAATTACAAGACCCATGCCAAGATCAGCACCGTTGTCCGGCGCGAAGGTGAAAACCTGGTCACCTATACCCATTACGGCACCGGCAATTATCACCCGATCACGGCGCGGATCTATACCGATCTGTCGCTGTTCACCTGCGACCGCTCTCTGGGTCGGGATGCGACCAAGGTGTTCAATTTCCTGTCCGGCTATGTCCAGCCTGCGGGGCTGGAAAACATCTCGATCTCGCCCAATGATCTGAAGGAAAAGCTGCTGTCGCTGATCGCGAAAGAGGCCGATCATGCCCGGCAGGGACGCCCGGCGGCGATCTGGGCCAAGATGAATTCGCTGATCGAAAAGGACGTGATCGAGGCGCTTTATGCCGCCAGCGCCGCCGGGGTCAAGATCAGCCTGGTCGTGCGCGGCATTTGCGGAATAAGGCCGGGTATCAAGGGCTTGTCGGAAAATATTCGCGTCAAATCGATCATCGGGCGCTATCTGGAACATTCCCGCATCATCTGTTTCGGCAACGGACATGACCTGCCGTCGAAAAAGGCGCGGGTCTTTATCAGTTCCGCTGACTGGATGGAGCGGAACCTGTCCCGCCGCGTGGAAACGCTGGTCGAATGCATGAACGACACCGTCAAGGCGCAGATCGTCAGCCAGATCATGGCGGCCAATATGGCCGATGAGGCGCAAAGCTGGCTGTTGCAGCCCAATGGCCGTTTCGTGCGCTATCTGCCCGAAAACCGCGGGGATTTGTTCAACTGTCACCGTTTCTTCATGGAAAACCCGTCACTCTCGGGCCGGGGCAAGGCGGGGGCGCGCGATGTGCCCGCGCTGACCCATTCTTCCGATTGACCGCCAGTGGATGACGGGTCATTAACAAAAACCGATGCGCAAGCAGGGAGGCTGTCATGAGCAGCACGCGGACATCCAGCGGCAAGAACATCGACCATCTGGGGAAGTTGTTCGAAAAGCTGCCCAAGCGCGCCTTGTCCCGGGTCGGGGTGGTCGATGTCGGCTCGAACTCGATTCGTCTGGTGGTGTTTGACGGTGCGGCGCGCTCTCCGGCCTATTTCTATAATGAAAAGGTGATGGCCGGTCTGGGCGCCAAGATGGCCGAAACCGGACGGCTGAATCCCGAAGGCGCCGAACGTGGCTTTGCCGCGCTGTCGCGTTTTGCGGCCCTTGCCAAGGGCATGGATATCGAGCCGCTGACCTGCGTGGCCACCGCCGCCGTGCGCGAGGCCGAGGACGGTCCCGAATTCCAGAAGCGGGTCGAACGTGAGACGGGGCTGAAACTGCATGTCATCGACGGCGAGGAAGAGGCGCGGCTGTCGGCGCAGGGCGTGTTGCTGGGCTGGCCCGATGCCAAGGGACTGGTCTGCGATATCGGCGGCAACTCGATGGAATTGGCCGAGGTCGATGGCAAGGGCAATATCGGCCGCCGCGTGACCTCGCAGCTTGGGCCGTTCCGCCTTCAGCAGATCAAGGGCGGCAGGGACGGCATCGTCAAGCATATCCGCAAGATCATGAAGGATCTGGCCGAGGCGATGGGCACCGATCACGAACGGATCTATCTGGTCGGCGGCTCGTGGCGGGCTATCGCGCGGCTGGATATGGAGCGGACCGACTATCCGATGACGGTTCTGCACGAATACCGGATGACGCCGGATGCGGTCCGTGACACGGCCGAATGGATCCGCGCCAATGACATCAACGATCTGCGCGGGCGCGTCGGGATCTCGTCCTCGCGGATGGAGCTTGTGCCGCTGGCCTCGCTGGTGCTGGAGCAGTTGGTCGATACGTTCAAGCCCGCGGAACTGGCGGTTTCAAGCTATGGGATCCGCGAAGGCTTGCTGTACGAACATATGTCCGACAGCCTGCGCAAACGCGATCCGCTGATCGAGGCGGCGCGCTTTACCGAGCGCCAGATGGCGCGGATGCCGGGCTTCGGCAAGCGGCTGTATCAGTTTCTGGAACCGATCTTTGCCGATGCCTCGGCTGATCGCACGCGGCTGATCCTTGCCGCCTGCCTGCTGCATGACACCACATGGCGCGCGCATCCCGATTACCGCGCCGAGGCCTGTTTCGACAATGTGACCCGCGCCAATATGGCCGCGCTCAGCCATCAGGAACGGATCTTCCTTGGGCTGGCGCTGCTGCATCGCTACAAGAACAGCCGTGCGAATTCGCCGATGGAGCGGCTGTTTGGCCTGCTGAGCGAAGATGAGATCCGCGATGCAGAGATTCTGGGCAAGGCCATGCGCTTTGGCGCCATGTTCGCGATTGACGATCCCGCCGACGCGGCCACGCTGCGCTTTCTGCCCGAAAAGAACCAGCTTCAGCTGAAGCTGACCCGGACCGGACGGCAATTGATGGGCGAGGTCGCCCAGTCGCGCTTTCAATCCTTGTGCAAGACGATGGGGGTCGAACCGGTCGTGCTGTAATCCGGGGCTGCTGCGCAGCTTTGGCTTGTCCTGAAGGAGAAAGATCGTGACCGACACCCATGATGCTGCCTGCCATTGTGGCCCCGTGCGTTTCCGTGTGCGGCTGAGCGACGGTTTCAACACGGCGCGGCGCTGTTCCTGTTCGTTCTGCCGCATGCGGGGCGCGATTGCCGTTTCGGCGCCGCTGGACGGGATCGAATTCCTGACCGGCGAGGACCAGTTGAGCCTTTACCAATTCGGGACCGGTGCCGCGAAGCATTATTTCTGCAAGACCTGCGGCATCTATACCCACCATAAATGTCGCTCGAACCCGAATGAGCTTGGCATCAATGTTGCCTGCCTTGACGGGGTAAGCCCGTTCGATTTCGCCGAAATCGAGGTGCTGGACGGGGTCAATCACCCCAATGACGGCCACGCGAACAGGCGCCTTGGCGTTCTGCGCTTTTCAACAGACTGACGCCCGGTCCCCGCCGTCGGCCGCCGCAATCAAAGGTTGCGGTGCCCTGTAGCTGATCACCCGGCAGCTTCCGGCCTTTCCGCGACCGGCAACGCATGGACCTTCGTTCACTGCGGCGTTACATTTCCGCTAAGTCACTTTCAATAAGTCACTTTCACAACGCGATTAACAAGGGTGGGACAGGTTGATGGGTACGTTGAATTTCGTTGTTTTTCTGGGATGTACGGCCCTGGTGGCCTATCTGTCCTATCTGTGGACACGCGGCACGGACGAACATCATTCCGATGGTTATTTTCTGGGCGGGCGCTCTCTGACGGCCCCGGTGATTGCCGGTTCGCTGCTGCTGACCAATCTCTCGACCGAGCAGATCGTGGGTCTGACCGGGCAGGCCTATGCCGAGGGCATTCTGGTCATGGCCTGGGAGACGCTGGCCGCCATTGCCATCGTCGTGACGGCGCTGGTGCTGCTGCCCCGCTACCTGCGCTCGGGCATCTCGACCATCCCGGCCTTTCTGGAAGAGCGTTACGACGCCCAGACCAAGACCATCACCTCGCTGCTGTTCCTGTCGGGCTATGTGATCGTGCTGCTACCGATCGTGCTCTATTCCGGGGCGCTGGCGCTGTCGACCATGTTCGACGTGCCTGCGGTCCTGGGGGTCAGCGACCGGGCGGCGCTGTGGATCACGGTCTGGGCCATTGGCATTGTCGGGTCGATCTACGCGATTTTCGGCGGGCTGAAGGCGGTTGCGGTCTCTGACACGATCAACGCGGTGGGTCTGTTCGTCGGCGGCCTGCTGGTGCCGGTTTTCGGGCTGATGGCGATTGGCGGGGGCAGCCTGACGCGCGGGCTGTCGGTGCTGTGGGCCGAGAACCCCGAGAAATTCGATGCCGTTGGCGGGCCTGACAGCTCTATCCCGATTGCAACGATCTTCACCGGGATGATGCTGGTGCAGCTGTTCTACTGGGGCACCAATCAGGCGATCATTCAGCGCGCGCTTGGCGCGAAGGATCTGAAAGAGGGGCAAAAGGGTCTGATCCTCGCCGGTTTCCTGAAGATCTTCGGGCCTGTGATCGTGGTGCTGCCGGGCATTATCGCCTGGCATCTGTTCGATGGCGGTCTGGATGTCGCGGATCAGGCCTATCCGCGCCTCGTGACCGAGGTGCTGCCCTTCCCGCTGCGCGGCTTCTTTGCGGCGGTGCTGTTCGGGGCGATCCTCAGCTCGTTCAACTCGGCGCTGAACAGCTCGGTCACGCTGTTCGGGGTGGATATCTATCGCCAGTATTTCAACACCGGCGCCAGCGACAGCCAGGTGGTGACGGCAGGCAAGCGGTTCGGCATCGTGCTGGCCATCGCCTCGATGACCATCGCGCCCTTCATCGCCAATGCGCCGCAGGGGCTGTTCGGCTATCTGCAAGAGGTCAATGGCTGCTATTCGATCCCGATCCTGACGATCATTCTGGTCGGCATCTTCACCCGCCGCGTGCCGCCGATTGCGGCAAAGATCGGTCTGGCCTCGGGTGTCGGGCTGTATATCATCAGCCAGTTCGTCCTGAAGCCCGCCGTCGGTGCCGAGAACTATCCGCATTTCCTGCATGTGATGGCGGTGCTGTTCGTGCTGAACGTTTGCATTATGCTGCTGATCGGGAAGCTCCGCCCGATGGAGCCCGCCTATGCCCCGCGTGACAGCCACGCTGTCGATATGACGCCCTGGCCAATGGCGCGGCCGCTGGGCTTTGTGATCGTGGCCGTGGTGGTCTCGACCTACTTCATCTTCACCTGACAGGGCCGATCAGCCCTGCTTGCGGTCCGCTCAGTTCTTGGCTGAGCGGATCGTGTTTTCCAGCCGCGGCGTGCTGTTGGCCGAGGCATTGACCAGACCGGCAAAGAAGTTGCGAAGCGGTTTGAAAGCATCAAAGAGTTTCATGGCGTGTCTGTCCTGCTTGTGACGCTGGCGGGATTGCCGCGTTACGGCATCAAGATATGCGGAAAGCGGCGCGGTAAAAGCCCGGTAAAGGTCAAAGCCGCTATGCACGGGATGCGACGCGGCGACATGAAATGCAGCGAATTCAATGCCGACCGGGAAATCCTGCCTTTGCGGCAAGTCGCGGAACCCGCGCCCCGCGACGGATCGGCACGAAAAAAGGGCGCCCCGAAGGACGCCCTTTCGATCTGCCATGAGGGCAGGGGGATGATTACATCATGCCGCCCATGCCGCCCATTCCGCCCATGTCGGGCATGCCGCCGCCGGCCTGGCCCTTCGGCTCGGGCTTTTCGGCGATCATGGCTTCGGTGGTGATCAGCAGACCGGCAACCGAGGACGCATCCTCCAGCGCGGTGCGCACAACCTTGGCCGGGTCGATGACGCCGAACTTGAACAGGTCGCCATATTCCTCGGTCTGGGCGTTGAAGCCAAAGGCCTTGTCGCTGGATTCGCGGACCTTGCCGGCCACGACAGCGCCATCGACGCCGGCGTTTTCAGCGATCTGGCGCATCGGAGCTTCCAGCGCGCGGCGCACGATGGCGATACCCGCTTCCTGATCCGAGTTTTCAGCGGTCAGACCGTCCAGAGCCTTGCCGCCCTGAACCAGTGCGACACCGCCGCCAACCACGACGCCTTCCTGAACGGCAGCGCGGGTCGCGTTCAGCGCATCGTCGACGCGGTCCTTACGCTCTTTCACTTCGACTTCCGTCAGGCCGCCGACGCGGATCACGGCAACACCGCCGGCCAGCTTGGCCACACGCTCTTGCAGCTTCTCGCGGTCGTAATCCGAGGTGGTTTCCTCGATCTGCTGGCGGATCTGGGACACGCGGGCCTCGATCTCGGCCTTTTCACCGGCGCCATCGACGATGGTGGTGTTGTCCTTGGTGATCGAGACCTTCTTGGCCTGACCCAGCATGTCGATGGTCACGCTTTCCAGCTTCATGCCCAGATCTTCGCTGATGACCTGACCGCCGGTCAGGATCGCGATGTCCTGCAGCATGGCCTTGCGGCGATCGCCGAAGCCCGGAGCCTTGACGGCAGCGATTTTCAGACCGCCGCGCAGCTTGTTGACGACCAGCGTTGCCAGGGCTTCGCCTTCGACGTCCTCGGCAATGATCAGCAGCGGCTTTTGCGACTGGATCACCGATTCCAGCAGCGGAACCATCGGCTGCAGCGACGACAGCTTCTTCTCGTGCAGCAGGATGTAGCAATCTTCCAGCTCGGCGACCATCTTGTCGGGGTTGGTCACGAAATAGGGCGACAGGTAGCCGCGGTCGAACTGCATGCCTTCGACGACCTCGACTTCGGTTTCCAGACCCTTGTTCTCTTCGACGGTGATGACACCCTCATTGCCGACTTTCTGCATTGCATCTGCAATGAAGCGGCCGATCTGGGCTTCGCCATTGGCCGAAATGGTGCCGACCTGCGCGACTTCGTCGCTGTCATTGACCGGACGCGAGGCCGCTTTGATCGCCGCGACAACCTTCGAGGTTGCCAGGTCGATGCCGCGCTTCAGATCCATCGGGTTCATGCCGGCGGCAACCGCCTTCATGCCTTCCTTGACGATGGCCTGGGCCAGAACGGTCGCGGTGGTGGTGCCGTCACCGGCTTCGTCATTGGTGCGCGATGCAACTTCGCGGACCATCTGGGCGCCCATGTTTTCGAACTTGTCGGCCAGTTCGATTTCCTTGGCGACCGAAACACCGTCCTTGGTGATGCGGGGTGCGCCGAAGGATTTGTCGATGACGACATTGCGGCCTTTCGGGCCCAGCGTGACCTTGACGGCATCGGCAAGGATATTCACGCCTTTCAGCATGCGATCGCGGGCGTCGGTGTTGAACTTGACTTCCTTAGCAGCCATTTGATTCTCCTGAATTTCGTGTTGAAGGATGCGCTGGTGTCCGGGCCGTTAGGCCAGAATGCCCAGGATGTCGCTTTCCTTCATGATCAGCAGCTCTTCGCCGTCGACCGTGACTTCGGTGCCCGACCATTTGCCGAACAGCACGCGATCACCGGTTTTCACGGCGGGGGCGATCAGTTCGCCCGAATCCTTGCGCGCGCCTTCGCCAACGGCGATGACTTCGCCCTCGGCGGGCTTTTCCTTGGCGCTGTCGGGGATGATCAGGCCGCCCTTGGTTTTCTCGTCCGATTCGACGCGACGGACCAGAACGCGGTCATGCAGCGGTTTGAATGCCATAATGGAACACTCCGTATCTCAGGTTGCAGTGTCTCGTTGTTGGCACTCACCTGATGCGAGTGCCAATAGCGGTGATCTAGGCCGGGCCATGCGGGGTGTCAACTGTTCGGGGCGGAAAAATTATTGCGCTCTGGTCGTCGGCGGAATCCTGTGCCAGCCTATGCCCAGATGACGTTTTGATGACCAAGAGGGGCGATATGCGTTTCCCTATCGCAACATTGATTTTATTGGGGTTTTCGACGTTTTCGGCACGGGCTGAATGTATCGGAACGAATCTTCTGGACACCATGCCCGCCGAACAGCGCGCCCAGATCGACGCGGCGGTCAGCAATGTGCCCTTCGCGCGCGGCTTCATGTGGCTGGCCCGCAAGGGCGATCAGAAGATCACGATTGTGGGAACCTATCATTTTCCCGACCCGCGTCATCAGAAAACCATGCTGCGGATCCTGCCCGCCCTGCGCGATGCGGCGGTGCTGTATGTCGAGGCCGGACCGGAAGAGGAAGCCAAGCTGACCACCGCGCTGGAGCGGGATCCCGACCTGATGGTGGATGCGCGCGGCCCGACCCTGCCAGAGCGGTTGAATGACAAGGAATGGCAGGCCCTGTCCGAGGCGATGGCCGCGCGTGGCATGCCCGCCGCCGTGACCTCGCGCCTGCGGCCCTGGTATGTGTCGATGATGCTGGGCATCAGCCCCTGCATGATGACGCAGATGCAGAAGGGGATGGATGACGGGCTGGACCAGCTGCTGGTCGAAAAGGCGCAAGAGATGAACATTCCCGTCGCCTCGCTGGAGCCGTGGGATACGGTTTTCACCCTGTTCGACGATCTGACGCCCGAGCAGGAGATCGGCATGATCCGCACGTCGCTGCCCGTGGCAAATCACGCGGATGATTATGGCGTGACGCTGGGCGATGCCTATTTCGACGGCGATATCTGGGCGATCTGGGAATTCGGCCGCTTCGACGCCTATCGCAATTCGGAGATGGGCCGGGAAGAGGTCGATTCGATGCTGAACATGGCGCAGGTGCAGATGATGGACCGGCGCAATCAAAGCTGGATCGCACCGCTGACCAAGGCCGCAGCCGATGCGGCCAGGCGCGGCAAAAGCGTCGTCGCGGGCTTTGGTGCCCTGCATCTGCCCGGGGAAAACGGCGTTCTGCGATTGTTGGAAAAACAGGGTTGGACCATCGCGCCGCTGCGATAATCCCGCTGACCGGGTTTAGGCCGTTCAGCGTCCGCCAAGCACCGAAAGCTGCTGTGACTGCCCGCCACGGACATAGGTGATCTTGCTGTCGCCAATGGCCGAGATTGTACCACCATTGATCTTGTCCCCGATCCGCAGCGTCAGGATACGACCGTTCGACAGGCGCACCAGGGCGCGGCTGGCCCGGCCCGCGCCGATGGTGCCGATGATCTGGGTGCGGTTCAGCTGGATGCCGTCCTTGACGGTCGCGGCGCTTCCTGCCGTGGTCGGCGTGCGGCCATCGGGGATATTCGCAGAGGCGACCTCGGGTTCCGATTCCGCCTCTGGCGGTTGATAGTTCCGCTGGCGGGCCTCGGCCTCGGCCTGTGCGCGGGCGCGGGCTTCGGCGGCGGCGCGGGCCTCGGCCTCGCGTCGGGCGTCTGCGGCGGCGAACTGGCGGGCGCGGGCCTCGGCCTGGCGCTGCAATTCCTCATCGGCGCGGCGTTGCTCGGCCAGCGCGTCCTGGCTTTGCGCTTCGGCTGCCGCGCGCAATTCCGTGGGGGTCGGGGTGTTCGAGGCGCTGGCCGCCAGCGCGACCGCATTGGCCAGGGCATCACCGGTTTCCCCGGCAGGACGGCGGCGCGGAAGCGAGGACGAAGTAAGCGCCGTCAAGGGGACGGCGCCTGGCTGGGAAGGGGAACTGGCAACGGCGGCGGCTATCGCATCTTCAACCGCCGCTTTTGAAAGGCTGGCGCTGCCCGGTCCGGGATCATTGCCGCTGGCCACAGATCTGGTCCCCGGCCTTGCGGTTGGCCGGGCGGAACTGCCCAGCCCCGCCTGCGCCGGTCGGGTCGAGGTTGCGGCAACTGGTGCCGGTTCAGATGCCGCCGAGCCTGCCCGGCGCGAGGGGCGATCGCTTTCGGACAGCGCGGCGGCCAGCGCATCCTCTACCGCCCGTTCCGATGTCGCACCGACGGCGACGGGCCTGCGGGCCGGGCGCGCCTCGGCCAGACGGATGACCGCGCCACGCTCTGCCTCGCTCAGCCCCGTTGCACCGGCCTGCGCGGTGCGCAGATCGCGCAGCAGACCTTCCAGAAAACGCCGCTCATCCGCCGTCAGCTTGGTCGGGGCGTGATCTTCGCTGGCGCTGCCCTCTTCCAGAAAAGTCTGGCGATCGGGGCGCGAGGGCGGCCGTGCCGAGGTCGGCGCAGCGGGCCGCGTTGCGGGTTCAGGGCTTGCCGCCGGGGCCGCTGCTGCCGGGGCCGTTGCGGGTGTTGCCGCCGGACGTGCGGCCGAGGGACGCTCGGGCGGGCGATTGCCGCTCAGGCTGGCGGGCTGCGGCCTGCTGCGTTCGGCATAGGGCTGCGGATTGGCGGGGACGGCAGGCTGGCGATCCGTCGCGCTGAGGCTGGCGCGGGCCGGGGTCGCGCGCGGCGGGCGCGCCGAGCTTGCCAGACGCTGCCCGCGCGGCGCCACGGCGCGGGGCGCGGTGGTCGGCTGCGCATTTGCTGCGGGCCGAGAGGTCGGCGCATTGGCCAGATCGCTGGCCATGGTCGCGGCGCTGATGGCCTGGCGCCGCTGGGCCTCGGCTTCGCGGGTCGCATCGCGTGCGGCAATCGCCTCGTTCAGCGCGCGGCTGAGCGTGTCATTGCCCAGGGCGGCACGGGCCGCATCGGTTTCCGGTGCCGGTGCTGATGCGGCCGCGCTTTGCTGCGTCGGCCGCGCAAGCGGGCGGCTGCCCGTCAGGCTGCGTTCGGCAATGGCTGCGGTCGGTGCGGTGGCGGCTGTGGCAAGCTCTTGCTGCGGCCCATCCTCTGCCGGATTTTCGGCGGTGACAGGATCAGCGGACACGGCGTCAGCCGCAGGGGCCTCGGTCAGGGCAGAGGCATCGGGCAGCGCCGCGTCGTCCGTTCCCGGTTCGGCCGCCTGACCCTGATCGGTTGGGGCGACAGGCTGCGCCTGTTCGGCAAGCTGAACCTCGGCGGGGCTTTGGGCGGGCATTTCCGCGCCATCGGCCACGGTATCGACCGGCATCTGTTCCGGCGTGGTCGCCGCGACCTCTTCCACCGGGGGCGCGGAGTCTTCGGTCCGGGCGACAGGATCATCCGTGCCCTGACCGCCAAACAGCATCAGGATCAGCAGCACGGCAGCCGCCAGCCCGCCGACCATCAGCGTCAGCCGGTCCGGTTTCATGTTCCGCAGCCGGGCCAGCAAGGGGGCCTCTGCCGCAGTTTCCCCGGCAGGTTGTTCCGCGCGCTTGGCCTTGGCGTCGCGGGCGCGATCATGCACTGCCTGCGCACGCGGCGACAGGCCCTTGGTCGAAGGCGCACGGGGCGCGCCATGCCGGATCACACCGCTTGCAGCCGCTTCCTGAGCGGTCGGCGCAGCTTCGGCGGCTGCTGCGGTTTCGGCAGCAGCTTCGACGCCGGGCAGGGGCGCCGCGACCGCAGCCCCCGGCGCGGCGACAGCCACGACATAATGCGGCACGATGCGCGACACGGTCACCGCCTGCGCGGCGCTGGCAGGTTCCGTCGGCGTCGCAGGCAAAGCCTCATCCGCGATCACCGGCGCGGTGATGCGCGCCTGGCTGAGATCGGGTTCCGAAAAGGGCGGGCGCGTATATTGTTCCTGCATCAGGCGGCTTGGCCCGAAATCCGGATCGTCCTGAAAGCGGTTATCGCCGGGCCGGGCCACGAAACCGGCGGGCTGGAATCCCTGATCACGGGCAAAGGTCTCGGCCTCGTCCAGCGTGCGGCGGGCGACGGCGGCAACGCGCAGCGTCTCGATCTCGCCATTCTCGGCCGGGCACCAGTCAAAGGCCAGTTCATCGGCCTTGTAGGGGGTCATCCCCTCCAGCGCGCGGCCGACGACCGCCGCCGTATCGGCACCGACCGGAACGGTCAGCGTCGTGTACAGGATCTGATCGTCGGGAATGACCAGAACCGTATCGGGGTGATCGGATGTCGCACCCGCATCGTCGCGCAGGGCGCGCAGCCGGCTGGCCATGTCGCGGCCTGAAAAATAGGCCTCGCCCAGGGGCTGCCACATGGCCCCGTGGCGCTTTTCCAAAAGCACCGCTTCCTGCGTGAAGCTCATCGCAAATTCGGGCGGTGCGGCATGTTTATTCATGTTGTTATTCGCTGCTCGATTGTGATCGCGTGTCTGACGCCGCGATTTGGTGGAATTGCATATCATTTACCGCAATTTCTGGGGTCTGGAAAGCATATCTCGCGGAAATCTGCCGCATCTGTGAACAAAAAGCGGCGAAAGCGTGATGCCTTCGGGATGAACATATTGCGGGTTCGCTGCGTTACCCTGCCCGAGGGAGACATGAGCTGTGAAAGGACGCAGAATGACATCCATCAAAGGCAGGATTGGCCTCACGGGCAGGGCCGGGCAGGCGGCATTGGCGATCTCGACCGCGCTGGCGCTGACCGCGCTGCCCGCCATGGCGCAGCCGAACGGCATGGCCTGTTCACCGATGACCGGGAATGGCGGCATGTCCACCATCACCGTCAATGGAGTCGGAGAGGCCCGCGTTGCCCCCGACATGGCCACCATTCAGCTTGGCGTCACCACCCAGGCCGAAAGCGCCGCGCAGGCGATGAGCCAGAATGCCGAACGCCAGACGGCGGTGATCGCCGCGCTGGCCGAGGCCGGGATCGAGCAGGCCGATATCCAGACCTCGGGTCTGAACCTGAACCCGATGATGGATTACGGTGAAAACAGGGCGCCGACGGTGGCGGGTTATCAGGCCTCGAACATGGTATCGGTGCGCGTCAGGGACATCGCCCGGCTGGGCGAGGTGATGGACGCCATCGTCAATGCAGGCGCCAATGAGATCAACGGCATCGCCTTCCAGCGCGAGGACGGATCGGACGCGCAGGACGACGCCCGCCGCAATGCGGTCCGGGATGCCCGCCGCAAGGCCGAGGTTCTGGCCGAGGCCAGTGGCCTGACGCTTGGCCCGGTTCTGGCCCTGCGCGACACGCCGCAGCCCGATGGCCCGCGCCCGATGATGATGGATGCGCGCGCGGCCTCTTCCGGCGCCAGCACGCCCATCGCGGCGGGCGAACTGTCGATGAGCGCGCAGGTGCAGGCGGAATATGGCCTGATCGGCGACGGCGCCTGCGCTCCGCGCAAGGGCGGCTATGGCGGACATGGTGGCGACAGAGGCGATCACGACAAGCCGAAATCCGCCGGCGACATGCCCCCGCCCATGGGAACCGATCACGGCGCCCCCGAACCCGGAGAGCCTGTGGTGCCGATGGGTCAGGCCCCGGCGGATGACGCGCCGAATGGCGATACGCCCTCGAACTGATCTGCGCAATCGCCTGATCTGAAACGAAAAGGGGCCTGCTGGCCCCTTTTTCTATGCGGTTTTCTATGCGGTCGCCTTGGCCAGTGCCTGATCCAGATCCGCGATCAGATCATCGGCATCCTCGATCCCGATGGACAGGCGCACGACCTCGGGGCCGGCACCTGCGGCACGCTGCTGCGCTTCGGTCAATTGCCGGTGGGTGGTCGAGGCCGAATGGATCACCAGCGACCTCGCATCGCCCAGATTGGCGACATGGCTGAACAGATCCAGCGCATCGACCAGCTTCACGGCCGCCTCATAGCCGCCCTTGATCTCAAAGGTGAACAGCGCACCCGCCCCCTTGGGATACAGCCGCCGCGCCGTCGCATTCCAGGGCGACGAGGCCAGACCGGCATAGGTCACGCTGGCCACGCGCGGATCCTTTTCCAGCCACTCGGCCACCTTCTGCGCATTTTCCACATGGCGCGGCATGCGCAGGCCCAGCGTTTCGATCCCCATCAGCGTGTAATGCGCGCCCTGCGGGTTCATCGTCATGCCCAGATCGCGCAGACCGATGGCAATGCCGTGGAAGGTAAAGGCCATCCCGCCGAAGGTCTCGTGGAATTTCAACCCGTGATAGGCAGGCTCCGGCTGAGACAGCGAGGGGAACTTGTCGCTGGCCGACCAGTCGAACCTGCCGCTATCCACGACCACCCCGCCGGTGACCGTGCCATTGCCGGTCATATATTTGGTCAGGCTGTGCACGACCAGCGTTGCCCCCATCTCGATGGGCTTGCACAGATAAGGCGTGGCCAGCGTGTTATCGACGATCAGCGGCACACCGGCCTCATCCGCGATCCCGGCGACGGCGGGAATATCGGTGACATAGCCGCCCGGATTGCTGATCGATTCACAGAAAATCGCGCGCGTATCCTCGTCAATCGCGGCCTTCATCGCCTCCAGATCGTCCAGATCGACAAATTTCGCCGACCAGCCGAACCTCCGGATCGTCTGCGAAAACTGCGTCACGGTGCCGCCATAAAGCCGGGTCGAGGCGATGATGTTCTTGCCCGGCCCCATCAGCGGAAACAGCGCCATGATCTGCGCCGCATGTCCCGAGGAACAGCAGACCGCGCCCGCACCGCCCTCCAGCGCGGCAATGCGGCTTTGCAGCGCGGCCACGGTGGGATTGGTCAGGCGGGAATAGATATAACCGACCTCCTGCAGGTTGAACAAACGCGCCGCATGTTCGGCATCGCGAAAGGCATAGGCGGTTGTCTGATAGATGGGCACCTGACGCGCGCCGGTGGCCGGATCGGCTTCGCTGCCTGCGTGAACGGCTGCGGTATCAAAGCCATGGGTCATGAATTCTGTCCTCCCTCGGTTCCGCTGCAGCTTAGCGCCGATGGCGAAAACGGCAACGCGGAACTGGCCAAAATCCGCCCGCGACGCTACAGCGCCCGGGAATATTTGATAAAGGGCGTCCGCTCTGCCACGCGGTCGTAAAGCATCCGTCCCGCATAGTTGAACTCCTGCGTCATCCAATAGACGGCGGGCGCGCCTGCCGCATCCGCCGCATCGTAAACCGCCTCGATCAGCGCCCGGCCGACCCCCTTGCCCCGCGCCTCGCGCGCCGTGAACAGATCCTGCAGATAGCACACCCCTTCGGGCCGCCAGAGATGCGGGTGAAACACATAATGGACCAGCCCCGAAAGCGTGCCGTCCTCTTCCGCCACCAGCCCCCGGAACTCTCCCGGCTCTTGCGCCATCAGCCTTGAAAACGCGCCGTCAAAGAAATCCTGCGGCAGATCCGGGCGATCGTAAAAGGCGTGATAGCCCGCATAAAGATCCTGCCAGGCCACCCTGTCCTCTGCCGCCAGCGCGCGGATCACCACCATGTCGTTTCTCCTTGTCCAAATATCCCGGGGGTGAATTGCCGCAGGCAAGAGGGGGCAGCGCCCCCTTGACCCCTATCGCCCCTGACGCCGCGCCATGAAGGCCAGCTTCTCGAACAGCCCCACATCCTGCTCATTCTTCAACAGCGCACCATGCAGCTTTGGCAACATCTCGCCCGGATCGCGCTTCAGATCCTCGGGCGACAGGTCTTCGGCCAGGATCAGCTTCAGCCAGTCCAGCAATTCGCTGGTCGAGGGCTTCTTCTTCAGTCCGGGCGCCTCGCGCATCTCGAAGAACTGGCTCAGCGCCTCCTGCAGCAGGGCGGGCTTCAGGCCGGGATAATGAACCTCGACGATCTGGCGCAGCGTCTCGGCATCGGGAAAGCGGATATAGTGGAAAAAGCAGCGTCGCAGGAAGGCGTCGGGCAGTTCCTTTTCGTTATTCGAGGTGATGATGACCACCGGACGATGCCGCGCGCGGATGGTCTGGCCGGTCTCGTAGACATGGAACTCCATCCGGTCCAATTCCTGCAGCAGGTCATTGGGAAATTCGATATCGGCCTTGTCGATCTCATCGATCAGCAACACGACCTTTTCTCCCGCCTCGAAGGCCTGCCACAGCTTGCCCTTGCGGATGTAATTGCCGACATCATGGACCCGCTCATCGCCCAACTGGCTGTCGCGCAACCGGCTGACGGCATCATATTCATACAGACCCTGCTGCGCCTTGGTGGTCGATTTCACATGCCATTCGATGATCGGCAGCCCCAGGCTTTCGGCCACCTGCCGCGCCAGTTCGGTCTTGCCCGTTCCCGGTTCCCCCTTGACCAGCAAGGGCCTCTCCAACGTGACCGCCGCATTGACCGCAACGGCCAGTTCGGGGGGCGCCACATATCGGTCGGTGCCGGTAAACTGCATGAAACTCTCCTTTTGCGTGCAGATGTTAGCGGTACAGGCCGCCTCGCGCGAAGTTCGGCTTGTTAATGATCAATTACGCAGCTTTCGGCTAGTGACAAGGACAGCTTCATCCGTTAGGTGGCAAGCATTGCCGGTTATACCGCCGCATATGCAACCGGAGAGACGCATGAAAGCTCAGACCTTCCTGCCACAGGACTATCGTCCCGCCGAGGACGAGCCCTTCATGAATGATCGACAGCTGGAATATTTCCGCAGGAAACTGGAAGCCTGGAAGCAAGAACTGCTGGATCAGTCAGCCGAGACGCTGGAAGGCTTGCAGGACAGCGCGCGCGCCGTGCCAGATCTGGCCGACCGCGCAAGTGAAGAAACCGACCGTGCCCTGGAACTGCGCACACGCGACCGTCAGCGCAAGCTGGTCAGCAAGATCGATTCGGCGCTGCGCCGCATCGAAACCGGCGAATACGGCTATTGCGAAATGACCGGAGAGCCGATCAGCCTCAAGCGGCTGGATGCGCGCCCGATCGCCACGATGACGCTGGAAGCGCAGGAAAAGCACGAGCGTCGGGAACGCGTGCATCGCGACGACTAAGACCGGTCGCCGGCAACGGTCGATCAGCCCGACATGACCGCCGCTGATCCGCCGGATTGGCGGCATTTTCATATCAGCCAGGGGAAAGACCATGTCGCTGCAGGGGCGTGAAATCCGGATCATCGGCGCGGGAATTGCGGGGCTGACCGCGGCCATCGCATTGGCTCAGCGCGGCGCGCGGGTCACCGTTCAGGAACGCGCCCCGGAACTGGGTGAGGTCGGCGCCGGTCTGCAGCTGTCGCCCAATGCAATGCGGGTGCTTCAAGCGCTTGGCCTGGGCCAGCGGATCAGGGCGGATTCGCTGCCGATACAGGCCGTGCGACTGCGCGACCTCTCGGGCGCAGAGGTCGTGCGTATCCCGATGGCGGATGGCGGCGCGGACAAGCCCTTTCGCATGATGCACCGCGCCCGCCTGATCGAAGTGCTGGCAGGTGCCGCCCGGCAGGCCGGCGCGCGGATCGAACTGGCTCAGGACGTGACAGAGCTTCCGCAGGTGCCGCTGTTGATCGGGGCGGATGGGCTGCGCAGCCGGGTCAGGGTGGCCCTGAACGGACGCGAAGTGCCCTTCTTCACCGGCCAGACCGCATGGCGCGCGCTGATCGACAGCCATGACGATCTGCCCGAAACCCAGATCTTCATGGGGCCGGGGCGGCACCTTGTGACCTATCCGCTTGCCGGTGGCCTGCGCAATTTCGTGGCGGTGCTGGAACGCTATGACTGGCAGGAAGAGGGATGGTCCTATCCTGACGATCCCGCCAATCTGCGCGCAGCCTTTGCCGGTTTTGGCGAGCCTGTCACAGGCTGGCTGGAAAAGGTCACGCAGACCAATGTCTGGGGGCTGTTCCGGCACGAGGTTGCGCGGAACTGGCAGGACGGTCAGCGCGTGCTGATTGGCGATGCGGCCCATGCGACGCTGCCTTTCATGGCACAGGGCGCCTGCATGGGAATCGAGGATGCGTGGATCCTGGCCGATTGCCTGTCGGCAGAGCCCGACCAGAGCCGCGCCCTGAAGCGCTATGAAGAGTTGCGCAAGCCGCGTTGCAGCAGGATCGTTCAGGCCGCCAATGACAATGCCCGCAATTATCACCTGACCGGGGCCAGGCGCCTGTTGGGCCACAGCGCGCTGCGGCTGGCAGGGCGGCTGGCTCCGGGTCGGTTGCTGTCGCGGTTCGACTGGATCTACAGCTATGATCCGACCCGGGTTGTCAGCTGAAAGCGTGGCCGTTTAGGCCGCCTTCTCGACGGCGGACACGATGCCATCCACGACTTCGCGCAGAAGGTTTTCGTTATCGGCCTCGGCCATGACGCGGATCAGCGGCTCGGTGCCCGATTTGCGGATCAGCACGCGGCCCGATCCGGCCAGACGGGTTTCGGCCTCGGCAATCACCGCCTGCACCGCCGCCGCCGATAGTGGATCCGCCCCGGCCCGGTAGCGCACGTTTTTCAACAGCTGCGGCACCGGATCGAATTGCGTTGCCAGATCGCTGGCCTTCTGGCCGCTATCGGACATGGCGGCCAGGAACTGCATCGCCGCGATCAGCCCGTCGCCGGTGGTCGCATAATCGGTCATCACGATATGGCCCGACTGTTCGCCACCCAGATTGAAGCCGCCTTCGCGCATCCTCTCGACCACATAGCGGTCGCCGACCTTCGTCCGCTCCAGCCGCAATCCGTGGCGATCAAGGAAATGTTCAAGGCCAAGGTTCGACATCACCGTTGCCACCAATGCATCGCCGCGCAGCCGACCCTGCCTTGCCCAGCGGGCCGCCATCAGCGCCATGATCTGATCGCCATCGGCCAGTCGTCCCTTTTCGTCGATGATCGCCACCCGGTCCGCATCGCCGTCCAGACTGATGCCCAGATGCGCGCCATGTTCCAGCACGGCCGCCGCGCAGGCCTCGGGATGGGTCGAGCCAACGCCCGCATTGATGTTGAAGCCGTCGGGCTTCACCCCGATCGGGATCACATCGGCGCCCAATTCCCACAGCACCTCGGGCGCGGCGCGATAGGCGGCGCCATTGGCGCAATCGACAACGATTTTCAGCCCGTCCAGCCGCTGCCCGCTGGGGAAGGTGGTCTTGGCATATTCGACATAGCGCCCCAAGCCGTCATCGATGCGGCGGGCGCGGCCGATATTCTGCGGCTGTGCCGGAACGATCTCTCCTGCGACGATGGATTCGATTTCGTCCTCGGCCTCGTCGGACAGCTTGAACCCGTCGGGGCCAAAGAACTTGATGCCGTTATCCTCGGCCGGGTTGTGACTGGCCGAGATCATGATGCCCACATCCGCCCGCATCGAGCGCGTCAGAAAGCCCACGGCAGGCGTCGGCACCGGGCCCAGCAGCAACACATTCATCCCTGTCGAGGTCAGCCCCGCCGTCAGCGCGTTTTCCAGCATATAGCCCGACAGGCGGGTATCCTTGCCGATCACGACGCGATGCGCGTTATTGCCGTCGCGCCGGAAATAGCGGCCGGCGGCAGCGCCAAGACGCAGCGCCATCTCTGCCGTCATCGGATAGGAATTCGCGCGACCGCGCACCCCGTCGGTTCCGAATAATCCTCTGCTCATACCTCTGCCTTTTCTATGTTCTTGAGGGCGGCCCACAGGCGCAGCCCCTGATCTATCTGTCCCACATCATGGACCCGGTGGATCTGCACCCCCTGATCCAGCGCCGCCAAAGTCACCGCCAGCGTGCCGGGCATGCGCTGTGCGGCATCCTCGGCCCGGCCAAGCGTGCCGATGAAACGCTTGCGCGATACGCCCAGCAAGATAGGGCAACCAAGCCCATGATACAGCGAAATCCGCCGAAGGATGGCAAGATTATGATCCAGCGTCTTGCCAAAGCCAATGCCGGGATCGATCACGATGCACTCGCGCGCGATCCCCGCCTGCAAGGCCCGGTCGATCCGCGCTTCCAGCGCGTCATAGACATCCAGCAGAACATCGCTGTAGCGCGGATCGTCCTGCATGTTTTCCGGCAGGCCCTGTGCGTGCATCAGGCAGACCGGCACCCCGGCCTCTGCGACAAGGGCGGGAAGGCGGGCGTCGAAATCAAAGCCCGAAACGTCGTTGATCATGGCGGCCCCCGCCTGCAACGCAGCGCGGGCCACGGCGGATTTGCGCGTATCGACCGAGATCGCGGCCCGATCCGACAGCGCGCGGATTACGGGCAGGATGCGGTCGATCTCTAGCGCTTCGGGGATTTCGACCGCTCCGGGGCGGGTGGATTCGCCGCCGATATCCAGAATATCGGCACCGTCCCGCAGCAGGTGCGCGGCCTGCGCGGTCGGGTCATAGCTGCCGCCGTCGGAAAAGCTGTCGGGCGTCGCATTGACGATGCCCATGAGGCGCGGTCTGGACAGATCCAGCCCCGCTACAGGCGCGCGCGGCGCGGTCAGGGTGGCGATAACCTCTGGCGGGGCATCCTGCGTGATCTGCGGGGCGGCGCCGCGCTGCAAACGTTCAAAGCGCGAAAACCCGGTCCAGCCCCCGGCCAGACGATAGCGGGCATCGGGCGCATCGGTGGGGATCGGTCGATAATAGATGCGATCCGTCATGGCTTAGTCGATATGGCCGATGGGAATGTCGAAATTCTCGGGAATGGACAGGGCCTGCCCTTCGGAGCCGGCAAAGTCGATCCGCTGCGCGCCCAGACGCCGCGCGATCCACAGGCCCAGCGTCGCGGGCTGTTGCCCGGCCTCGGGCGCGTCCGAACTCAGCCGCGTCGGCGCCCAGATCACCGCCCGCCCGGCGCGGATGGCCGCCTCAAGCTCGGTGCGGGTCTGCGCAGTTTCCAGCCCCAGCTGACCGGCCAGCGCCCAGGCCGCCTGATCCAGTTCCAGCAGGGCGATCTGTCGCTGATCGCCGCCCTCGGGCAGGGGCAGGGCCGGGGCGGGGGGAAGTATGACGGTCGCCTCATCCGGCACGGCGGTCGGGCGGCCCACGATCACGCGCACCGGCGCCGTCGCGCGCGACACGTCAAGCCGCGAGGCGTCGCGCGTGATTGTCACCCCAAGCGCGCCCGGACCGCGATCCAGCTTTTCCACCGTCACCGTGACCCGCGCGGCCTTCGGCTGGGCCAGAACCTCGGCCGCGATCTTTTCGGCCAACGTCTCGACAAGATTGTAGCGGCGATCGGCCAGCGCCGTCTCGACCGCCTGTGTCAGCACGTCATAGGACAGGATGTGATCGACATGATCGTCCGGATCAGGCGCGGTCTGGCGCAGTTCCACATCCAGATTGAAGCGCAGCCGCTGTGTGCGGCCACGCTCGGACTGAAATGCGCCGATATCGGCGGCGATGATCAGGTCTTTGAGGTGAATGCGATCAGGATGTTCCATACCGCCATTCACAGCAAAAGCAGGCGACAGGCAAGCCTGTCATCCTGTCTTCAGTTCGAGGCGACGCGCTGACCGCCGCGGCGATAGAAGATGTGCTGTCCAATGCGCACCGTGCGCTGGAAGCGGCGCGACCAAGCGGGGCGCACGGCGGGGGTGTGGAAATAGGTGGCCCCGCCGGTCAGGACGCGCGGCGCGCCGGCAAGGGCGTTTTCGGCAATCGCGCGGGCGCGCAGATAGGCGGCCTTGTTGCGGATCGGCTTGCGCCCGCCGATGGTATAGCTGAACTGGCTGGGCTGGTTCACCACGCCGCAGACCGTGCGCGGAAAGCGGCGGCTGTCCACGCGGTTCAGGATCACCTCGGCAACGGCGGCCTGCCCACGGGCGCCTTCGCCACGGGCTTCGTGATACAGCGCCTCGGACAGGCAGCTGAGGTCCTGTTCGCTGAACTGGTTGCGGCTGCTGGCCAGAAACAGCTCGGCCCGCGGGGTGTCGGAATCTTCGTCAACGACGAGGTTTTCCACTTTCACAGGTTCGGCATCCGTGTATAGAAGCGGCTTCGAGCGGGGCAGGTCCATCGCATTCGACGCAGCACCGAAAATGCCTGCGTTCGAGGAGAAAAGCGAACCGTTTCCGCCGGCCTTGGCGGCAGTCGAAGCAAAGGTAAGTGCGGCAGTTGCGCACAAACACAGTGGCGCCAACCGCTTAAGCAGCGTTTTCATCTCTAATCCTATAACCGCGTCAGATTGACAGGTCGTAAAGGTGACGCGGTCACGAGCAGAGGACCGCATGTCTGTTTCAGGGGGATGAATAGGGTTTTTGGCCCCCTGCCAGCTATGACACAGCCGCGTGAGGGGCGTGCTTGTCCCGAAATCACGGATTTCAGGCAGAAATCTGCCGATAGATTTTTGCTAAACTGGCAGGTTTCGGCAAATCACGGTGGAAAAAAGACCGATTCGGACCTAGTTTCAGCAACCTGAAGTTGAAAAAATTATCCGAATCTGTCGAATCATGCGTTTCCATCAGCAAGGCTTATTTGTCTGCCCTTTTGCATGAATCGTCGCCTGCGCCGCCGCCAGTCTGGCGATCGGCACCCGGAACGGTGAACAAGATACATGGTCCATCCCGGCTTCGTGACAAAAGGCGATGGATTCGGGATTGCCGCCATGCTCGCCGCAGATCGACAGGGTGATGTCGGGCGCAGTGTCGCGCGCGCGCTGCACGCCGGTCAGAATCAACTCTCCGACGCCTTCGTGATCCAGGATATGGAACGGATCCTCTGCAAAGACGCCCTGGCCCACATAGGCGCCCATGAAGCGCCCGGCATCGTCACGCGACAGGCCATAGGTCATCTGCGTCAGATCATTCGTGCCGAAGGACAGGAAGGACAGATGCGCCGCAATCTCGCCCGCGCGCAGGGTGGCGCGGGGCGTTTCGACCATCACGCCCAGCTTGTAGTCGAAATCGATGCGATGATTGTTGCGGACCTCGGCGGCGATGGCGTCGATGCGGTTCTTGACGATCTCGACCTCGCGCACGGCGCTGACCAGCGGGATCATGATCTCGGGCACGATGGGCTGACCGGTGCGCCTGGCCGCCTCGATGGCCGCCTCGAAGATGGCGCGCGCCTGCATGTCGTAGATTTCGGGCACGGTAATGCCCAGACGAACGCCGCGCATGCCCAGCATCGGGTTGAATTCGGACAGCGCCTCGACCCGCCGCGTGACGTCGGACAGGGGCAGGTCCAGCGATTCCGCCAGATCGTGAATCCCTTCGCGGTCATGGGGCAGGAATTCATGCAAAGGTGGGTCGAAGAGGCGGATCGTGACCGGCATTCCCGCCATGATTTCAAACAACTCGCTGAAATCCTGTCGCTGCATCGGCAGGATCCGTTCCAGCGCAAGCCGCCGGTCATCGGGCGAATCGGCAAAGATCATCTCGCGCATGGCAGGCAGGCGGTTGGCTTCGAAGAACATATGCTCGGTCCGGCACAGCCCGATGCCCTGCGCCTTGAAATTGCGCGCGGTGCGGGCATCCTCGGGCGTGTCGGCATTGGCGCGCACGATGATGTCGCTTTCCTGATCCGCCCAGTCCAGAAGCTGGTTGAAGCTGTCATCCAGCGCCGGGCCAAGAAGCGCGACCTGTCCGGCCAGAACCTCGCCCGAGGTGCCGTCGATGGTGATCTCGTCGCCTTCCTTCAGCACGGTGCCGCCCGCCTTGATCCGGCGGTGGCGCAGATCCACGTTCAGGCCGGTCGCGCCGACGATGCAGGGCTTGCCCAGACCGCGCGCGATCACCGCCGCATGGCTGGAGGTGCCGCCACGCTCGGTCAGCACGGCGACGGCGGCATGCATGCCACGGATATCTTCGGGCCCGGTTTCGCGGCGGATCAGGATGCAGGCTTCGTCGCGGGCGGCGGCGGCCTGCGCCTCGGCCGCGGAAAAGACGATCTTGCCCGTGGCCGCGCCGGGGCTGGCATTGATGCCCCGCGCAATCACCTGACGCGGCACGGAAGGATCGACCTGATGATGTAGCAGATCGACCAGCGCGCGCGGCTCGACCCGCATCACCGCCTCGGCGGATGAGATGATGCCATCGCGGGCCAGCGCCACCGCCACCCGCACATTCGCGCGCGACGATCGCTGAACCCGCGTCGCGTCGATGACCGAGATCTTGCTGTCGGTGACGACGAATTCGATCTGCATTTCCTCGCGCAGGCGTGCCCGCGCGGCGGTGCCAAAGCCGACCAGCTGTTCAAACAGGGCAGGGGCTGCCTCTTCCAGCGAGGGGCCGCGTGCGTCGCGCACCAGATACAGCGTTTCGGCGCCCGGCCCGACGGTGCCCCCCTGCGACTGGCCCCGGAACCGGCCGGTCACGCCCGGTTTGCCCGATGCCGCGTCGATCAACTGGATCGTGCCGGATCCGCACAGGCCGGGGCCAAGGGCCGGGGCCATATCCTGCACCACAAGGCCCAGAGGCGCATCGGCGGGCGCGCCCTTGGCCTGCCGCAGCAGCCGCGCGGTCGGCCCATCCCAGGCCCGCGACATCGAGCGCAGCACCTCGGCCAGCTGCGTGCCGGGATCCTGGGGGAAGGGCTCTTCCATCTGGTCCTGATACAGCCGCAGCACATTGGCCAGCGCGCCCGGACCTTCCTGCGCAAAGCTGTCGGGGTCCAGCCGGGCAATATTGATCGCGTAGCTCTGGATGAAATCCAGATAAAGCGCATCGGCATTCGCGCCGCCGATGGAGGCGGCAAGCTGGGCATGAACATCGTCATTGATGCCGACATTCAGCACCGTGCGCGGCCCGCCCCATTCCGGCATCACGGCCGAGGGCCGCACGCTGACAAGGCGGCTGCCCTGCGAAAACAGCGCCCGCAGCCCGGCCATCGGAATGCGCTGGCCGCTGGCAATGCCCGCCACGGACGAGGCGGGGATCGCAAAGCTGCGCGGGACGGGCAGGTCAAGGCGGATCAGCCGCTGCAGGCATTTCGCGCGCCAGCCATGCTGATTGCGCTCGATCCCAGCCGAGGGCGTGATTTCGGTCAGATCGGGGCTTTTGCGCATATCCATGATTTTGCAAGATATGCACCGCGCCGCTGATGCTGCAAGTGCGAAAAAGGGGGCGCGCGGCCCCCTTTTGCTTATTTTGCCCGGTAATGTCGCGATTATTCGACGATCGTGACCTTGGACATATAGTCCGGCTCGGAGACCGAGCCATTCGCGGCGGAATCGCCTTTCTTGATCTGGTTCAGCACATCCCAGCCATCGACGATCTGCCCGACGACGGTATATTCGCCATCCAGGAAGGGGGCCGGGGCCAGGTCGATGAAGAACTGGCTGTTGGCGCTGTTGGGATCCTGCGCGCGGGCCATGCCGACGGTGCCCGCCTCGAACGAGACATCGCTGAATTCGGCGGGCAGATCGGGCTTGTCCGAACCACCCATGCCCGCACGCGACAGATCGCCGCCCATCTTGCCATGTTCGACATCGCCGGTCTGGGCCATGAAACCGTCGATCACGCGGTGAAAGACGACGCCGTCATAGGCCCCGGATTTGGCCAGATCGACCAGCCGCGCCACATGATTGGGCGCCTTGTCCGCCAGCAGGTCCAGCGTGATCGTGCCCCTGGGCGTGCCATCGGCTGCGGCGACCTCGATCACCATGTTCGGGCCGGGGCCGTCCTGATGCTCGGGGGCCGATTGCGCGATCGCAGAGGTCGCGGCAAGCGCGAAGGCGGGAATCAGCAGCAGGTTCTTATGCATCGGCGGCCACCTTGACCGAGATCATGCGGTCCGGCGATGCTGGCGGCTCGCCCCGGGCGATCTTGTCGACATGCTCCATCCCGTCGATGACGCGGCCATAGACGGTATATTGACCGTTCAGAAAGTCGTTATCCTTGAAATTGATAAAGAACTGGCTGTTGGCGCTGTTCGGATTTTGCGACCGCGCGGCGCCCAGCGTGCCCCGCGCATGCGGCAGCTTGGAAAATTCGGCCGGCAGATCGGGCAGGTCAGAGCCGCCGGTGCCTGCGCGGCCCGGGTTATAGTCCTTTTCCATATTGGCATGGGCGACATCGCCGGTCTGCGCCATGAAGCCGTCGATCACGCGGTGAAAGGCGACATTGTCATAGGCGCCGGCGCGGGCCAGCTCTTTCATGCGCTCGGAATGCTTGGGCGCGACATCGGGCAGCAGCTCGATCACGACGGGACCGTCCTTCAGCTCGATGATAATGGTGTTTTCGGGGTCTTTGATCTCGGCCATGCGGGCCTCCTTTGCCTCGTTCATCTGTTGACTTAGGCGTTTGCGAATACGGGTGCAACGCGCGAAGGGCTCAAAGGTTTATCACGCAGGCGTCATCATGCTTCACGTCGGTGTCACTGTTGACGCCGACGCGCCCATGCGCTTTGAAGCCTTTCAAAGACTTCACCTCGAAAGGACGCGAGATGGCAGAGTTCAACACGATTGAAGATATGGATCTTGACGGCAAGGTCGTGCTGACCCGCGTCGATCTGAATGTGCCGGTCGAGGATGGCCGGGTGACGGATACCACGCGGATCGACAAGATCGTGCCGACGGTCAAGGCGATCCAGGCCAAGGGCGGGATCCCGGTCCTGCTGGCCCATTTCGACCGTCCCAAGGGCAAGCGCGTCGACAGCATGAGCCTGAAACAGATCCTGCCCGCGCTGGAAGCGGCGCTTGGCCAGAAGGTTGCCTTCAGCGACGAGCTGATCGGCGGTCCGGCCAAGCGGGTCGTGGCCGGGCTGGAAAAGGGCGATGTCGCGCTGTTGGAAAATACCCGCTTCTATGAGGGCGAGGAAAAGAACGACCGCACCTTCGCCGCATCCATCGCGGCGCTTGGCGGGGCCTATATCAATGACGCCTTTTCGGCCGCCCATCGCGCCCATGCCTCGACCGAGGCGCTGGCGCAACTGCTGCCTGCAGGCGCGGGCCTGCTGATGGAGGCCGAACTGACGGCGCTGGACGCCGCGCTTGGCGATGCGCAGCGCCCGGTGATGGCGGTCGTCGGCGGGGCCAAGGTCTCGACCAAGCTGGAACTGCTGACCAACCTGCTGGAAAAGGTCGATTATCTGGTGATCGGCGGCGGCATGGCCAATACCTTCCTGGTCGCCAAGGGCGTCGAGGTCGGCAAATCGCTGGCCGAACGCGACATGGCCGATACCGCCCGGGCGATCATGGAAAAGGCCGAAAAGAGCGGCTGCACCATTCTGCTGCCCAAGGACATCGTCGTGGCGCGGGAATTCAAGGCCGGTGCGGCCAGTGAGGTGCTGCCCGTCGATGACTGCCCGGCAGATGCCATGATTCTGGATGCAGGTCCGGCTACGGTCGCGGCTTTGGGCGACGCGATGGAACAGTGCCGGACGCTGATCTGGAACGGCCCGCTGGGCGCGTTCGAGATCGAGCCCTTTGACGCTGCGACCAATGCCGCCGCACAGAAAGCCGCTGAACTGACCCGAGAGCAGCGCTTGATTTCGGTCGCCGGTGGCGGCGATACCGTCGCCGCGCTGAACAAGGCCGGGGTGGCAGAGGATTTCACCTTCATCTCGACCGCGGGTGGCGCGTTCCTGGAATGGATGGAAGGCAAGGAACTGCCCGGGGTCGTCGCGCTGACGAAATCGGCGCAGTAATCAGCGCGATATCATGCGATATGAGGCGGCAATCTGTCGCCTCATATCGTTTTGGGCGATGCAGCCCATCACCAGAACAGGCCCAGAAGCCCGCGGCGGCGCCCGGGTTTGCTAGAGACTTGGGTATCTGCTGCCTCTTCCGCGGCCTCTGCCTGCTCCTTCGCTGCGGTTTCTGCAGCCAAGGCTTCAGCCTTCGTGGCCTCGGTCGCTTCCGCTTCGGACGTCTGCGCAGTCGTCGCGGCATTTTCGTCGACCCCTGCGGTGTCGCCGGCCGGTGCCGTGACAGGGAGACCTGCCGTTGCATCTTCCAGTACCGCCACCGCAGCCGCGTTTCCGCCGCCGTCGGATTTGGCCGAACTGTCCGATGTTTTGGACTGCGCGGCCGCCTCGTTATAGCCGTCGATGGATTTCCTCCAACTGCTATAATCGGGGGGCAGACGCTTCACATCCGTCCTGACCGCATAGGTCGATGCATCATAGGTGCTGGTTTCGCCCGCTGCGGTGATGGGACGCAGGAAGAGGCTTCGCTGGTCGCCCCCAATTTCCGTCGAGATGGCGTTCGTTCGTCCGCCAAACAGGGAAATATGGTAGGTCGAGAGGTTAGAATTCATGAACATGGTTACCTCCTTTCAGTAAACTCAGTCCTCCTCTTTTGCTATGGGCCAAAGCGGGCGCTTTCTCCATCAGTTTGAAATTAAGATTTTATTAATCCTTAACGGCCAGACAGGCTTGTTTCCGCTATTGTTTTCGGCTGTTAGCGTCACCAGCGTTGTCTCTGGTCGCGCCCGTGCTATGCAGCCGCAATACAGTATGGAGAGTTTCGATGCAGATGACCGATACGGTTCGGAAAATTCTTGCCAATTATGAAGGCGAGACCCCCGGTGTGAAGGGGCAACTGGCACGTATGCTGATGACCGGCAAGCTTGCAGGCACCGGCAAGATGATCATCCTGCCGGTCGATCAGGGGTTCGAGCATGGCCCGGCCCGGTCCTTCGCCGCCAATCCGACCGCCTATGATCCGCATTACCACTATCAGCTGGCCATCGATGCCGGGCTGAACGCCTATGCCGCGCCGCTGGGCATGATCGAGGCCGGCGCAGACAGCTTTGCCGGTCAGATCCCGACCATTCTGAAGGCCAATTCGGCCAATAGCCTGATGTCGGATACGGCGGGCAAGAACCAGGCGATCACCGCGACGGTGGATGATGCGCTGCGTCTGGGCTGTGCGGCCATCGGCTTCACCATCTATCCGGGCTCGGACATGGCGCTGGACATGTTCGAAGAAATCTCGGCCATGCGTCAGGAGGCTGCGGCCAAGGGGATCGCGACCGTCATCTGGTCCTATCCGCGCGGGGAAGCCATCAGCAAGGATGGCGAAACCGCCATCGATATCGCCGCCTATGCCGCCCAGATCGCGGCGCTGCTGGGGGCGCATATCATCAAGATCAAGCTGTCGACCGATCATCTGGAACTGCCCGAGGCCAAGAAGGTCTATGAGGAGAAGCAGATCGACATCGCGACCCAGGCCGAGCGTGTGAAACATTGCATGCAGGCATCGTTCAACGGTCGCCGGATCGTGGTGTTTTCGGGCGGCGCGGCCAAGGGCGCGGATGCAGTCTATGACGACGCGCGCGCGATCCGCGATGGCGGCGGCAATGGCTCGATCATCGGGCGCAACAGCTTCCAGCGCTCGCGCGAGGATGCGCTGGATATGCTGCAGAAGCTGGTCGATATCTACAAAGGCGCCTGAGGCGTTTTGGGATATGTGGTGAAAGGGGGCGCTCGCGCCCCCTCTTGCGTCTGGCGACGCAATTCACCCCCTGAGGATATTTTTCCAAAGAAGAAAGGTCAGCTGCGCAGGCCGGTCTTCTTCAGCAGGCCCTTGCGCTTGGCCTCGTAATAATAGCCGCGCGAATACCAGCTGATGGTCAGGTCCGGGTCGCCTTCGGCCACGAGATAGGCGCCGCGCAGATATTTGACGCCGTAGCGCAGGTTGGTATCGGCATCGAGCAGGCCGCTGGCCGGGCCGCGATAGCCCATGGTGCGGGCGGTTTGCGGCAGGATCTGCATCAGGCCGTAATAGGGGCCATTGCGCGCCCAGGGGCGGTGGTGGGATTCGCGGATGATCACGCGATGCACCAGGGCCGATGGCACCTCGTAATAGCGGGCCCAATAGGTGATGCGAGAGCGGAGATAGGGCGTTTCGTTCGGATAAAGCCCGTTCGCGCCGAGGCCCGAAGGCATCGGCTGGGATGTCTTGGCCCCGCAGGCGGCCAGGGCGAGGGCCGAAAGGATCAGCCCCCGGCGTGACCAGCGGGTCACGTCAGACATGGATGGCACCATCCCCAAGCGCCAGAGCGGCTTCGCGCACGGCTTCGGATGTCGTCGGATGGGCGTGGCAGGTCAGGGCGATGTCTTCGGCGGCCGCGCCGAATTCCATGGCGACGCAGACCTCGTGGATCATTTCACCGGCATTCGGGCCGATGATATGGCAGCCGAGGACGCGGTCGGTTTCCGCATCGGCGATCATCTTGACGAAGCCGTCGGATTGCATCGCCGCCTTGGCGCGCGCATTGCCCATGAAGGGGAACTTGCTGGTCTTGATCTTGCGGCCGGTTTCCTTCGCGGCCTCTTCGGTCAGGCCGACATTGGCGACCTCGGGGGTGGTATAGATCACGCCGGGGATCACGTCGTAATTCACGTGACCGGCCTTGCCCGCGATCACCTCGGCGGCGGCCATGCCCTCATCCTCGGCCTTGTGGGCCAGCATCGGGCCGGGCACGCAATCGCCGATGGCGTAGATGCCCTTCACATTGGTCTGCCAGTGATCGTCGATCCTGACGAAGCCGCGATCGGTCATCTCGACCCCCAGCTTGTCGAGGCCCAGACCGTCCACGGTCGGGCGGCGGCCGGTGGCGACCAGCACAACGTCGGCCTCGATCACATGTTCGCTGTCGTCTTTCTTCAGCTTGTAGGTGACGCTGGCGCCGTCCTTGCCTGCCTTGGCGCCCTGCACGGCGGCGCCCAGGACGAATTTCAACCCCTGTTTCGACAGGATCTTCTGGAACTGTTTTTGCACCTCGGCATCCATGCCGGGGGTGATCACGTCCAGATATTCGACGACGGTGACCTCGGCGCCGAGGCGGGCATAGACCGAGCCCAGTTCCAGCCCGATGACGCCTGCGCCGATCACCACCATGGATTTCGGCGGTTTGGGCAAGGTCAGCGCACCGGTGGAATCGACGATGATCCCGGCCTCGTTATCGACCTCGACCCCTTTCAGCGTGGCGGGAACCGAGCCGGTGGCGATGACGATATTCTTCGTCTCATGGACCGTATCGCCGACCTTGACCTTGCCCGCTTCAGGGATCGAGGCCCAGCCTTTCAGCCAGTCCACCTTGTTCTTCTTGAACAGGAATTCGATGCCCTTGGTATTGCCGTTCACGGTGTCGGCCTTGTAGCCCTGCATCTTGGTCCAGTCGAGTTTGACCTTGGCGCCGGTCAGGCCCATCTTGTCGAAGTTATGTTCGGCCTCATGCAGCATATGGCTGGCATGGAGGAGCGCCTTGGAGGGGATGCAGCCGACATTCAGGCAGGTGCCGCCCAGGGTTTCGCGACCCTCGACGCAGGCGACCTTGAGGCCAAGCTGGGCGGCGCGGATGGCGCAGACATAGCCGCCGGGGCCCGAACCGATCACGATCAGATCATAGGTGGACATGGTAAACTCCTTCTTGTCCCGTGGCCCGCGGGGGGCTTGCATCGCGCCGCGGATCTCCGGGCCGCGCATGCGTCATTCGTCATTCGTCATTTCCCGGCCGCCGGGCCGTCCGTTCAGAACAGCGCGGCCAAAATCATCGCCAGCGTGGCCGTGAAGCCCACCATCCAGATGATCGAGCGGCCCGGCGTCCAGCCCAGCACATAGGCGGGCACATAGAACAGCCGCGCGATCAGATAGATCCAGGCGCAGGTGGCGGTCACGCCCGAGGCCTGGCCGCCCATGGTCACGACAACCACCGCCAGGGTAAAGAGGATGAGTCCCTCGAAATGGTTGTTCAGCGCGCGCTGCAACCGGCCTGCGGTGCCGGTCAGGCTTGGCGCATTGTCGCGCGGCCCCATGGCGACTTTCGGGCCGATCTGCATATTGGCCGCGATCGAGAAGGCGGCGAACTGGATGGCCTGCAGCACTCCGGCCAGGGCGAGGACGGTCAGTTCGGTGGTCATGTCAGGCGGTCTCGACGAAAGCAAAGCTGGTGTCGGTCACGCCGGCCTGGCTGTTGAAGACGCCCGCGGCGCCATCCAGATAGGCCTTGGCCGCCTTGGCATCGCTGACATTGAACAGCGCCCAGGCATTGCCATTGTCCTGACGCCACAATTGCAGCAGAGACAGGCCGTTATTGCCGCGATCCTCGGCGTCATTGTCGAACGCCGTCTTGAAGGTGGTGAAATCGCTGATGGTGTAATGTGCGATCATCTGGCTCATATTAACTCTCCTGTCGAATCTCTGTGCGGATGGTGCGGGATACGGTCCCGGCTGCGTCACTGACAGTCATTTCAGATAATTCATGCCGGGCCAATATGCTGCGATTGTCCTGAGTAAGTTCCAGCCGCTTCCATGACGGCCAGTTCCACAACGGCTTGACGGCCATTTCGGTTGCTTCGCATCGCGCCGATCGCGTGGAGCGATATCGGCCGTCGGCGGTGCCCAGTGGCCGGACCGTGAGCGGATGGCAACGGCCCGCAGCGATCCCGCGACGCCTTGCCCGGCATATCATGCGGGCAAGGCGTTTCCGGCAAGCGCGGACCGGGCCTTACAGGTCCATCAGCAGACGGCGCGGATCTTCCAGGGCTTCCTTGACCCGCACGAGGAAGGTCACGGCGCCCTTGCCGTCGACGATGCGGTGGTCATAGGACAGCGCCAGATACATCATCGGGCGGATCACCACCTCACCACCGATGGCGACCGGGCGTTCCTGGATCTTGTGCATGCCCAGAATGCCCGATTGCGGCGGGTTGAGGATGGGCGAGGACATCAGCGACCCATAGACACCGCCATTCGAGATGGTGAAGGTGCCGCCCTGCATGTCAGCCATGGACAGCTTGCCGTCGCGGCCCTTGGCGCCAAGTTCGCCGATCTCTTTTTCGATCTCGGCAAAGGACTTGTCCTGCGCATCGCGCACGACCGGCACGACCAGACCGTTCGGCGTGCCCACCGCGATACCCATATTGACGTAGTTCTTGTAAACGACGTCGGTGCCGTCGATTTCGGCATTCACCTCGGGCACCTCATGCAGCGCATGCACGCAGGCCTTCACGAAGAAGGACATGAAGCCCAGCTTGACCTTGTGCTTCTTTTCGAAGGCGTCCTTGTATTCGTTGCGCAGTTCCATGATGCCGGACATGTCGGCCTCATTATATGTCGTCAGCATGGCCGCCGTGTTCTGCGCATCCTTCAGGCGGCGGGCGATGGTCTGACGCAGGCGGGTCATCTTGACCCGCTCCTCGCGCGCGGTATCCTCGGCCTTGCGCGGTGTGGCGGGAACGGCGGCCTTGGGCGCGGCCGAGGCACCGGCCACGTCTTCCTTCATGACACGTCCATCGCGGCCCGAGCCGGTGACCTGATCGCGGCTGACGCCTTTTTCCGCCATGGCTTTCTTGGCCGAGGGCGCATCCTCGACATCCTTGCCCGATGCCTTCGCCGGAGCGGCATCTTCCTTGGCGTCGGCGCCGTCTTTCTCGGCGGGTTTCGCAGGGGCGGGTGCGTCGCCTTCCGCGCCTTCGGTGATCACGGCCAGTTTGGCCTTGGCATCGACTGTCGCGCCCTCTTCGGCGATGATTTCCGCCAGAACGCCGGCGGCCGGTGCGGGCACCTCGACCGAGACCTTGTCGGTTTCCAGCTCGCACAGCATCTCATCGGCCGCAACGCTGTCGCCGACCTTCTTGAACCAGGTTGCAACCGTGGCCTCGGTGACGCTTTCACCAAGGGCGGGCACCATGACATCGACGGATTTTCCGCTCATTTTCTTCTGTCCTTCCGGAGTCTTTGCAGCAGCATCGTCGCTGGCCTGCGGTTGTTCTTTTTCTTTGGCAGCTTCTGCCTTTTCTGCCTTGGGCGCCGCGCCCTGACCGGATTCGTCGATCTGGGCCAGAAGCGCGTCCGGGCTGACGGTTTCGCCCTCGGCGGCGACGATCTCGGCCAGGACGCCGGCAGCCGGGCTGGGCACCTCTACGGTGACCTTGTCGGTCTCCAGCTCGCACAGCATCTCGTCCACGGCGACGGCGTCACCCGGTTTCTTGAACCAGGTGGCGACGGTGGCCTCGGTGACGGATTCGCCCAGTGCGGGCACACGAACTTCGGTGGGCATCAGATCATCCTTCGATGGTGATTGCTTCGTTGACCAGCGCCTCTTGTTCGGCCTTGTGGCGCGAGGCGAGGCCCGTGGCGGGCGATGCGGCGGCGTGACGGCCGACATAACGGGGACGGCTGTGCTTGGCGCCAAGGCGTTCCAGCACCCATTCCAGATAGGGCTCGACAAAGCTCCAGCCGCCCTGGTTCTTGGGCTCTTCCTGACACCAGACGATCTGGGCCTGCTTGAACCGGCCCAGTTCCTTGACCATCGCCTGGGCCGGGAACGGATAGAACTGTTCCAGCCGCAGCAGATAGACATCGGTGATCCCGGCTTCGTCGCGGGCCTTCAGCAGGTCGAAATAGACCTTACCCGAGCAGATGACGACGCGCTTGATCTTGTCATCCGCCACCAGCTTCGTGTCCGAGGCGCCGCGTTCGGCATCATCCCACAGGATCCGGTGGAAGGTCGAACCGGTCTGGAAATCCTCGGCCTTGCTGACGGCCAGCGGGTGACGCAGCAGCGATTTCGGCGTCATCAGCACCAGCGGCTTGCGGAAGCCACGGTGGATCTGGCGGCGCAGAATGTGGAAGTAATTGGCCGGCGTGGTGCAGTTGGCGACGATCCAGTTATCTTCGGCGCAGCTTTGCAGGAAGCGTTCCAGACGCGCCGAGCTGTGTTCAGGCCCCTGACCCTCATAGCCATGTGGCAGCAGCATTACCAGACCGGACATGCGCAGCCATTTCTTTTCGCCAGAGCTGATGAACTGGTCGAACATGATCTGCGCGCCATTGGCGAAATCGCCGAATTGCGCTTCCCACAGAACCAGCGAGTTCGGCTCGGCCAGCGAATAGCCATATTCGAAGCCCAGAACCGCATATTCCGACAGCATCGAGTCGATGACTTCGTATTTGGCCTGATCCGGCTGGATATGGTTCAGCGGATAATAGCGGTCCTCGCTTTGCTGGTCGATAAAGGCGGAATGGCGCTGCGAGAAGGTGCCGCGGGTGGAATCCTGACCCGCAAGACGCACGCCATGCCCCTCGACCAGCAGCGATCCAAAGGCCAGTGCCTCGCCCGTGGCCCAGTCGAAACCTTCCCCGGTCTCGAACATCTTCTTCTTGGCTTCCAGCAGGCGCGCGACAGTCTTGTGCAGGTTCAGATCTTCGGGCGGCGTCGTCAACGCCCTGCCGATTTCGGTCATGGTGGCGGGCGCAATGCCGGTTTCACCCGCGACGTAATCGGCACCCTCGCGTTCCAGCCCGGACCATTTGCCATCCAGCCAATCGGCCTTGTTCGGCTTGTAATTCTTGCCGATCTCGAACTCTTCGTTCAGATGGGCCTGGAAGGCCGCCTTCATATCCTCGATCTCGCCTTCGGGGATCAGCCCGTCGGCCACCAGACGGTCAGTGTAAAGCTGCAGCGTCGTCTTGTGCGACTTGATCTGCTTGTACATCGCCGGGTTGGTGAACATCGGCTCATCGCCTTCGTTGTGACCGAAGCGGCGATAGCAGAAGATGTCCAGCACCACGTCCTTGTGGAACTTCTGGCGGAATTCGGTCGCGACCTTGGCGGCATGGACCACCGCTTCCGGGTCGTCGCCATTGACGTGGAAGATCGGCGCTTCGACCATCAGCGCGATATCCGTCGGATAGGGCGAGGTGCGGCTGAAATGCGGCGCGGTGGTAAAGCCGATCTGGTTGTTCACGATGATATGGATCGTGCCGCCGGTGCGGTGGCCACGGATGCCCGACAGTTGCAGACATTCCGCCACCACGCCCTGACCTGCAAATGCGGCATCGCCATGCAGCAGGATCGGCAGAACCGCCGTCCGGTCCGAGGTATCCTGCAACTGATCGCCCTTGGCGCGGGCCTTGCCCAGCACCACCGGGTTCACGGCTTCCAGATGCGAGGGGTTCGCGGTCAGCGACAGGTGCACGGTATTGCCGTCAAATTCGCGATCCGACGAGGCGCCCAGGTGATATTTCACATCGCCCGAGCCATCGACATCCTCGGGCTTGTAACTGCCGCCCTGAAATTCGTGGAAGATGGCGCGGAAGGGTTTGGACAGCACATTGGCCAGCACCGACAGGCGGCCCCGGTGGGGCATGCCGATAACGATGTCCTTTACGCCAAGCGCGCCGCCGCGCTTGATGATCTGTTCCATGGCCGGGATCAGCGCCTCGCCGCCATCAAGGCCGAACCGCTTGGTGCCCATGTATTTCACATGCAGGAACTTCTCGAATCCCTCGGCCTCGACCAGCTTGTTCAGAATGGCGCGGCGGCCTTCGCGGGTGAAGGCGATTTCCTTGCCATAGCCCTCGATCCGCTCTTTCAGCCAGGCGGCCTCTTCGGGGTTCGAGATATGCATGTATTGCAGCGCAAAGGTGCCGCAATAAGTCCGCTCCATCAGTTCGGTGATCTGGCGGATCGTGGCGACCTCCAGCCCCAGCACGTTGTCGATGAAGATCGGGCGGTCCAGATCGCCGGGACCAAAGCCATAGGTCTCGGGCTGCAATTCGCCGTGATCGGGAACCTCACGCATGCCCAGCGGATCAAGCTGCGCGTGCAGGTGACCCCGGATCCGGTAGGCGCGGATCAGCATCAGCGCGCGGATCGAATCCAGCACCGCCTGACGCATCTGGTCGCTGGTCAGGGTGACGCCTTTTTCTTCGGCCTTGGCGGCGATCTTTTCCATCGCGGCGGTGGCTTCGGCCTTGCTGGACATCGGCCATTCGCCGGTCAGCGCGGCGGTGGTGTCATCGGCGGGCATCGGCGGCCAGTCGGCGCGGGCCCAAGAGGCGCCCTGCGCCTCGCGGACGGCATCGGCCTCGGCATCGCCCAGACCCCGGAAAAATTCATCCCATGCCTGATCGACGGCGGAAGGATCCTTGGCCCACTGACCGTAAAGCTGTTCTACATAGGCCGCATTATGGCCCTGCAGGAACGACGAGTCGTGGAAATCAGAGTTTTTCGGTTGCTCGGTCATGTTGTTCGCGCCTTTGACGCTTTGGCTGGGGAATGGGGCTGGCACCGCCTCAGGCGGCGCTGCATTCGACGATCATGATCTGCACGCCCGGCATGGCGCTGCCCGCACCGGGTGCATTCTTCTTGCTGTTCGCGACGCTGCGGCCGTCCTGACCGCAAAGCTTGGCAGGCGCCGCATCGACCTGGCCGGGATTTGCCTGTTCGGGGCGCAGCAGCACGATATAGCGGCTGTTGACATCGCCCGATATCGATACCAGCGCGGCCTGTTGCAAGCCCGTGCGACTGTCGACGGGGCCGGTTTTCAGCACCGGCTGCGTGGGTGCGACGGGCACAGGGGGTGTGACCGGCGCGGGAATGACCGGCGGCTTGGGCGAGGTGGCGGCGGGCGCCTGCGGTGTCGTCGCCGGTGCGCCGGTGACGGGCGCGCCCGCCATAGGCGGCTGGACGCAGCCTGCGACCAGAGTTGCAACCAGACCAAGCATCGCGGCTGGTTTGAGGGTCCGGGTCATCACATCTCTCATTCTGCTCACCTGTTGGCTCATCAAGCGCAATATATGTCGATAATCGCGGCACCCGGATCGGCATAGGGATCGACGCGGGGCACGCGGTCGATCTGGGCCGGGCGACGTTTCTCAAGACCGCACAGCGCGCGGGCGGCGTCCTGTTCCGCATTCGCGGGCGCGCGGGCAGGGTGATAGATCAGCCGCCAGCCGAAATCGCGCCGTGCGACGGTACGTACAGATTCCGAGGGCAGGGTGCTGGCCCGATGCAGGTCGGTCATCGCGGGCACCCCGCCGCGCAGCACGACATCGGTCGGCGCGCGACCGCATGCGGCGATCAGCAATAGTCCCGCCAGAGACAGCGGAACGGACAGGCGACGGGGGCGGTATTGACTGTTTTTCTGCAAATTTTGCCTTTTCTGGCCGCGATTGCGATCCATAGTCGGGCGTGAATGTGACAGTGTCAAATTCGCCTCAGTCTGCGCAATATGCGCCTGCGCCGCCTGCCGTGGCATTTCGTGATCGGCCGACATGCCCGTGCAGCGCTGCTTTCCACAGCGGGCAGTTTTCGCATCAAGGGGGATGGAAACGGACATGTCGTCGATCCCTGCCGCTTAGCCCTTGATGGCTTTCAGCACGGCTTCGCCCAGACCGGCGGGGCTGTCGGCCACGACGATACCGGCCTTTTTCATGGCCTCGATCTTCGATTCCGCGTCACCCTTGCCGCCCGAGACGATGGCACCGGCATGGCCCATGCGACGGCCCGGAGGCGCCGTGCGACCGGCGATGAAGCCTGCGGTGGGCTTCCATTTGCCCTTCTTCTTCTGTTCGGCCAGGAATTCGGCGGCCTCTTCCTCGGCGGAACCGCCGATCTCGCCGATCATGATGATCGACTCGGTTTCGTCATCGTCCAGGAACATCTGCAGCACGTCGATATGCTCCATGCCCTTGATCGGGTCGCCGCCGATGCCGACGGCGCTGGACTGGCCCAGACCGACATCGGTGGTCTGCTTGACGGCCTCATAGGTCAGCGTGCCCGAGCGCGAGACGACGCCGACGCTGCCGCGCTTGAAGATGCTGCCCGGCATGATGCCGATCTTGCATTCATCGGGCGTCATGATGCCGGGGCAGTTCGGGCCGATCAGCTTCGAATTCGAGCCTTGCAGCGCACGCTTGACGCGCATCATGTCCAGAACCGGGATGCCTTCGGTGATCGCCACGATCAGCGGGATGCCGGCATCGATGGCCTCAAGGATCGAATCCGCAGCGAAGGGCGGCGGGACATAGATCGCGGTGGCATTGGCGCCGGTCTTTTCGACCGCTTCATGCACGCTGTTGAACACGGGCAGATCCAGATGCTGCGTGCCGCCCTTGCCGGGGGTGACGCCGCCGACCATCTGCGTGCCATAGGCGATCGCCTGTTCGGTATGGAAGGTGCCCTGGGATCCGGTGATCCCCTGGGTGATGGCTTTGGTGTTCTTGTCTACGAGAATGGCCATGAGAGCCTCTTTCTTGACGTTGTGTTCACAGTCAGGTCCGACCCGGCCGGACCCGCATTATTTTCAAGCACTGACCCGGTCAGGGGTCGGCATCTGGTAGAAATCCGAAAGCAGGTGGTAATCCGGTGCCGTATAGGCCAGCAGCGCGTCGACCGCCTTTGGCGTCAGGTTCTGATCCCGCCGCTTCGATGTGTTCGACCGCGTGAACTGAACCTGCTGCCCGATCCGTGCCGACAGATCCTCGCGCAGCCTCTCCATCTCTTCGATGCGATAGATCGCGTCAAAGCGGGACAGGTCCTGACCCAGAAACACATGGAAGCTATCCGTGTGGTGCCGGATCGGGCGAAAATGCCTGCGATAGATCTCCAGCTTTTCGGCGAATTCGGACAGGCTGGGGCAGGGTGTGATGCCCGCCGCAAGCAGTCGGTCGCGACGCTTGGGATTGTCCAGCGCGGCGGCGATCTGCCTGCTCCAGTTTCCGATCTTGTTGTTATAGGCAGAGACGACCCGTTTCACCGGATCGCGGACCACCGCATAACGCCAATAGCCGTCCAGATCCTTCAACCATCCGGGGTCGAAATCCTTTGTCGGAAAGGACTGCTGCAATGTCAGGCCACCGAATTCGGCAGTGTTGAAATCCTTGCCATTCTCGATCGCATACATCGCCCGTTTCAAGCTGGTGCAAGCCACCTTGGGAACGGGGAAATAGGCGATGCGATGTGTATGGGACACGAAGGGCAAGATGATCTCCTGTTACAGCCTGGCTACCCGAGGGCCACGCCTGGTTCGATCCGCGGATCAGGCGCGGCCAGCAGGGCTTAGCCCTTCACCGCCTTCACGATCTTCTCGGCGCCGTCCTTCAGGTCGTCGGCCGCGATCACGTCCAGCCCGGATTCGTTGATGATCCGCTTGCCTTCCTCGACCATGGTGCCTTCCAGACGCACGACCAGCGGAACCTTCAGCCCGACCTCTTTCACGGCGGCGACGATGCCTTCCGCAATGATGTCGCAGCGCATGATGCCGCCGAAGATATTGACCAGGATACCTTTGACGTTTTCGTCCGAGGTGATGATTTTGAACGCCTCGGTCACCTTTTCCTTCGTCGCGCCACCGCCGACATCAAGGAAGTTGGCCGGCTCGGCGCCGTACAGCTTGATGATATCCATCGTCGCCATGGCCAGACCCGCGCCATTGACCATGCAGCCGATCTCGCCGTCCAGTGCGATATAGTTAAGGTCGTACTTCGAGGCGGCCAGTTCCTTGGGATCTTCCTCGGTCTCGTCGCGCAGCGACATGATGTCGGACTGGCGATAAAGCGCGTTATTGTCGAAGCCCATTTTCGCATCGAGGCATTTCAGATTGCCATCGGTGGTCACGATCAGCGGGTTGATTTCCAGCATCTCCATGTCCTTTTCGATGAACATGCGATACAGGTTTTTCACCAGCGCCACGCATTGCTTGACCTGCTGGCCCGACAGGCCAAGGGCAAAGGCCACGCGACGGCCGTGGAAATCGGACAGGCCCGAGGCCGGATCGACGCTGAAGCTGACGATCTTTTCCGGGGTCGAGGCCGCGACTTCCTCGATATCCATCCCGCCTTCGGTCGAGGCGACAAAGCTGACGCGCGAGGTGCCGCGATCGACCAGCAGCGCCAGATACAGTTCGCGTTCGATATCCGAGCCGTCTTCGATATAGATGCGGTTGACCTGCTTGCCGGCCGGGCCGGTCTGATGGGTCACCAGCGTGCGGCCCAGCATCTGGCGGGTCAGTTCCTCGGCCTCTTCGACCGATTTGGCCAGCCGAACGCCGCCCTTTTCACCGGCTTCCGCTTCCTTGAAGCTGCCCTTGCCGCGACCACCTGCGTGGATCTGCGCCTTGACGACCCACAGCGGGCCGTCCATCTCGCCCGCGGCTGTCTTGGCTTCGTCCGCCTTCATGACGATGCGGCCATCGCTGACCGGCGCGCCATATTGACGCAGCAGCGCCTTGGCTTGGTATTCGTGAATGTTCATGTCATCCCCCGCTAGTTCGGTTGCCCGCTTCTTGCACAGTGAAAAGCGCATTTGAACAGGAGCGAAAGGCTGTTAGCGCAAAACCCATGCGAAACACCCAACTGTGATCACAGGCGGATTGGGTGTGATCACAAATTAACCATGACGGCATCTGCGCCAGCCGGTTATGCGATAATTTCAGAGTCTGACGGCGCTGGCGCAGCTATCGGATCGGGCGCCGCAGGTATTCGCGAAGAATGTTGCGGATCTTGCCGCGAAGCGTGTCATGCGGGTGACGGAACTCTGCACCGCTGCCGCCTTCGGTCAGGGACACATGCGCCGCAATGGTCTGATCGGCCTGCAGATGTGCGGCCACATGCGCGATCTGTTTCGGGCCAAGCGCATCGCTTGCCACCAGGGGCCGGGACGGATCGCCCGCAGGCAGCTTGTGCAGCACCGGCAGATGCAGCAGGCGCGGCGCGGCAAAGGCACCCGCGCGCAACATGAACGGGCCGAAATACAGCACGTTATATTCGGCGGGCAGCGTGTGAAAGCGCAGGTCGCTGTGGAACAGCAGATAGCGCAGCGAATGCTGGTCGAACTTGTCCTGACCCGAATGGGTGATCTGGTGCCAGTCCTGCAGCAGCTTGTCGGTGGCCGGGGATTTCCGCAGCCCGATCACGCCGGAATTGATCTGCGGAAAGGCGGCAGGCACCTCGCCCAGCCGATGCTGCATCCGGACGCGCATATCATTGCGGCGCTGTTCGGCACAGGCGGCAAGATCGGCGCGGTCGAGGATGTCGAAAATGTCATCGATGGGCGCGACGCAGATCGTGTCGGCATCAAGATAGACTGTCTTCTGAAAGCGGCTGTTGCGCAGTGCCTCCATCTTCGGACGGCGGGACCTGTGCTGCAGCGCATGGACGCGATCAAAGACCGGATCGGTGATCTTCTGGTCGGTGAAAAGGTCGATCGGAACATCCGCTCCGATCACCTTGCGCAGGCTGCGCGCGGATCGGCGGGCCAGGGTGACATAAGCGTCACCCGTCGCCGCATAGACATATCCGCGCGCCGTCATCTTCAGGCCAGCGAGTTGTCGATACCCTTGCAGGCCTCGACCAGACCTTTCACCGCATCGACGGATTTGTCGAACATGGCCTGTTCGTCCTTGTCCAGCTTGATGTCGATGACCTTCTCGATGCCATTGGCGCCGATCACGGTGGGCACGCCGACGTAAAGGCCGTCCAGACCATAGGCGCCCTTCACGAAGGCCGCGCAGGGCAGGACGCGCTTTTGATCCTTCAGATAGGCTTCCGCCATCTCGATCGCCGAGGAGGCCGGCGCATAGAAGGCCGAGCCGGTTTTCAGCAGGCCGACGATCTCGGCACCGCCGTCGCGGGTGCGCTGCACGATGGCATCCAGCTTGTCCTGCGTGGTCCAGCCCATCTTGACCAGATCCGGCAGCGGGATCCCGGCAACCGTCGAATAGCGTGCCAGCGGCACCATCGTGTCGCCATGACCACCCAGCACAAAGGCCGAAACGTCGCGCATCGACACGCCGAATTCCAGCGACAGGAAGTGGCGGAAACGGCCGGCATCCAGAACGCCGGCCATGCCGACGACCTTTTCGGCGGGCAGGCCGCTGAACTTCTGCAGCGCCCAGACCATCGCGTCCAGCGGGTTGGTGATGCAGATGACAAAGGCGTTCGGCGCATGCGCCTTGATGCCTTCGCCGACCGATTTCATGACCTTGAGGTTGATGCCCAGCAGGTCGTCGCGGCTCATCCCCGGCTTGCGCGGAACGCCTGCGGTGACGATGCAGACATCGGCACCTGCGATATCGGCGTAATCATTGGTGCCTTTCAGCACGGCGTCGAAACCTTCGACGGGGCCGGATTCCGCGATGTCCAGCGCCTTGCCCTGCGGCGTGCCTTCCGAAATGTCGAACAGGACGACATCGCCCAGTTCCTTCATCGCGGCCAGATGTGCCAAAGTACCGCCGATCTGCCCCGCACCGATAAGTGCGATCTTGGGTCGGGCCATGAGTAACCTCCAGTGTCATAGGATGGATTGTCGCGAGGTTGGTTAGAGCCTTGGACAGGGAATCGCAAGAGACACGCCATGATGATGGCCCTAACACTTGCGCAAGACCGGCATTGGCTGCATTGAAATCGGGCAGGCAGGGGGGCGGATATGCTGGATCTGACAGTTGAAGCATGGGTTCTGGCCGTCATCGCCTCGGTCGCGGTTGGCATGGCCAAGGGCGGGCTGGCCATGGTGGGGATGATCGCGGTGCCGGTCCTGTCGCTGGTCATGTCGCCGGTGCAGGCGGCGGGGCTGATGCTGCCGATCTACATCGTCTCGGATATTGGCGGTCTGATCGCATTCCGCCGCGATTTCGACCTGCAGGTGCTGAAAACGGCGCTGCCAGGGGCTGTCGCCGGGGTCGGGATCGGCTGGGCCACGGCGCATATCGTGCCGGTGGCGGGGGTGACGCTGATCGTCGGGCTGATCGGGCTGATCTTTGCACTGAATGCGCTGATCCGGCCGGATCTGGGCACCGTCAGGCGCGCGCCGTCGCCCGCCAAGGGCAATGTCTGGGGGCTGCTGGCAGGCTATACCAGCTTTGTCAGCCATTCCGGCGCGCCGCCCTGGCAGGTTTATGTCCAGCCCTTGCGCCTGCCTGCGCTGGTCTATGCGGGGACGACGACCTGGTTCTTTGCCATCGTCAACTGGGTCAAGCTGATCCCATATGCCGCGCTTGGCCAGTTGTCGCTGCCCGCGCTGAAAACCGCGGCGGTGCTGGTACCGGTGGCGCTGATCTCGGTCTGGGTCGGGCTGCGGCTGGTGCGGATCATGCCGCAAAAGCTGTTCTACCAATTCATCACCTGGGGGCTGATGATCCTGTCCATCCGGCTGATCTGGCAGGCGCTTTCCGGGTGACGCTGCGATGCAGCAAAGTTTGTCTTGCCAATTCTGACCGATCGCGACACATTCACGCAAGATTATTGCGAGGAGGATTCCATGGCGCGTGCCTATCGTTCGGTTCTGTACATTCCTGCGGCCAATCAACGGGCGATGGAAAAGGCGCAGGGCCTGACCGCCGATGCGATCATCTTTGATCTGGAAGATGCCGTCGCCCCCGATGCCAAAGAGGCCGCCCGCGACGCGCTGGCGCAGGCCCTGACGCAGGATTACGGCCGCCGCGCCCGCATCGTGCGGATCAATGGCATGGCGACCGATTGGGGCGAGGGCGACGCGCGCGCCTGTGCGGGCGCGCTGGCGGACAAGGCCGATGCGGTGCTGATCCCCAAGGTCGATTCCGCGGCCGATCTGGACCGGGTCGCGGCGCTGATCCCCGACCTGCCGCTGTGGGCGATGATGGAAACGCCGCTGGGCATGCTGAATGCCGCGGAAATCGCCGCCCATCCGCGCCTTCAGGGCATGGTCATGGGCACCAATGATCTGGCCAAGGAGTTGAACAGCCGTTTCCGTCCGGATCGCCTGCCGATGCAAAGCGGTCTTGGCCTGTGCCTGCTGGCGGCCAAGGCTTATGGCAAGGTGATCGTGGATGGCGTCTTCAACGCCTTCAAGGATGACGAGGGCCTGCGCGCCGAATGCGAACAGGGGCGCGATATGGGATTTGACGGCAAGACCCTGATCCACCCGGCACAACTGGCCATTACCAATCAGGTCTTTGCCCCGGCCGATGCCGATATCGACCTGGCCCGCCGTCAGATCGAGGCCTTCGAGGCTGCCACCCGAGAGGGCAAGGGCGTGGCCGTTGTCGATGGCAAGATCGTCGAGAATCTGCATGTCGAGACGGCCCGCAAGACGCTGGCCCTTGCCGAAGCTATTGCCGAAATGACCGAATAGAGGCAGGTTGCGGGCGATATCTCCAGCGAAGGAAAGCCAGATGTTTCTCCTGATCCTCGGCATGGCCCTGTGGTGGGCGGCTCATCTTTTCAAGCGTATCGCGCCGGAACGCCGCGAGGCGATGGGCATGCAGGGCATGGTGATCATGACCGTCGTGCTGACGCTGGCGACGATCCTGATGATCATCGGCTATCGCAACAGTTCCGGGCCGGTCTGGTGGGGGCGCTCTCCGGCGCTGGTCGGGATCAACAATCTGCTGATTCTGTTTGCCTTCTATCTTTTCGCGGCCTCGGGCATGAAGACCCGGATCACGGAGGTGATCCGGCATCCGCAACTGGTCGGATTCGCGCTGTGGGCGGTGGCGCATCTGCTGATCAATGGCGATCTGCCCTCGTTCGTCCTCTTTGGCGGCTTGCTGATCTGGGCGCTGGCGGAAATCGTGGTGATCAACCGTGACAGCAGCTGGACGCGCCCGACCGGCCCCTTTCCCATGCGCAAGGAAATCATGGCTGCCGCAGGCGCCATCATCGTCATGCTGGTCGTCGGCATGATCCATTACTGGCTTGGCTATAATCCGTTCGGAGGCTGATATGACCACGATCTACCGCTGCATTACCGAGGACGACACCTCGCAATTCTGCCACCGCGTCAGCGAGGCGCTGTCGAAGGGCTGGTCCCTGCATGGCAGCCCGACCATGGCCTTCGATCCGCAAAAGGGCGTGATGCGCATGGGGCAGGCGGTGACCAAAGAGGTCGCCGCCGAATATCACAGCGACATGAAACTGGGACAGCAATGACCAAGACGAATTCGGGCCGTTTTTTCGAGGATTACAAGATCGGGCAGGTGATCCGCCATGCCGTGCCGCGCACCGTCGCCGAAGGCGAACGCGCGCTGTATCACGCGCTTTATCCCGCGCGTCATGCGCTGTATTCCAGCGATGAATTCGCGGCGGATTGCGGGCTGGATGGCAGCCCGATCGACGATCTGATCGCCTTCCACACCGTCTTTGGCAAAACCGTCCCGGATATCAGCCTGAACGCGGTCGCCAATCTGGGCTATGCCGAGGGGCGCTGGCTGCGGCCGGTCATGCCGGGCGACACGCTGCGCGCGCAATCCGAGGTGATCGGGCTGAAGCAGAATTCCAACGGCAAATCCGGTGTGGTCTATGTGCGGACACAGGGCCTCAATCAGGTCGGAGAGCCGGTTCTGGACTATGTCCGCTGGGTGATGGTGCGCAAACGCGACCCCGACGCGGCGGCACCGGAAACGGTGGTTCCCGATCTGGCCGATGCTGTGGCTGCCGAAGATCTTATTGTTCCGGATGGCCTGAGCTTTGCCGATTACGACTTTGAACTTGCCGGAGAATCTCATCGTCTGGGCGATTACGAGATCGACGAGAAGATCGATCACGTGGACGGCGTGACCATCGAAGAGGCCGAGCATATGCTGGCCACCCGGCTGTGGCAGAACACTGCCAAGGTCCATTTCGACGCCACCAATCGCGAGGATGGCAAGCGGTTGATCTATGGCGGGCACGTGATCTCGATGGCGCGGGCGCTGTCCTTCAACGGCCTTGCCAATGCGCAGATGATGGTCGCGCTGAATGCCGGGGCGCATGCCAATCCCTGCTTCGCGGGCGACACCATCCGCGCCTGGTCCGAGGTACTGGACAAGGCCGAAACCTCTGCGCCGGGCGTTGGTGCGATCCGGCTGCGGCTGGTTGCAACCAAGGGCGACAGCGCGAATTTCCCGCTGAAGGGCGAGGACGGGAAATATCTGCCAGAGGTTCTGCTGGATCTGGATTACTGGGCGCTGATTCCTGTTTGATCTGGAAATGCAAGATATATCAGGTTTTTGAGGTTGGTATATCAAGTGACTTATAGGCCGGATCTGCCTCGCCTCTAACGCTGGAAACCGCTGGCAAAGCGGTTTCCGCTTTCGATCCGCGCCGTCAGTGATGAGCCCGCAAGCCAGTCGCGGATCTCATCGGTCAGCGGGCCCAGAAAGGTCACCTCGGTAAGTGCGGCGACCTGATGAAGGGCTTTCATTTCGGGCCATCCCATTGCGAGATCGTGATGGGCGATCCAAGCGCGCGGCGTGTCGTAATCGATAATCCCGCGCGCCTCTTTGTCATCGGCATTGACGAAGAAACGGTAAGAGAGGATGCCCGGCGTACCGTCGGTCCTCACCCGTGCGACAAGGGCCGCGATAGCCGTCGTGAAGCTTTCGGGCCTGTCCAGCAGCCTGTAGCGGTTCAGAATGGTCAGGCGGTTTTCCATCGGGATTCGCTTTCCTGTTACCCATGTCGTCTTGGACATGATCGAAGACGGGGCGGCAAAGGCAAGGCAAAAGCCTCAGCCTGTCCTCCGCGTGAAATATTGTGAGAATCCCGGCGTTTGCGCTAACTGCGCAGCGGCGCCTCATTCTTCCGCTGCGCTGCGGCAGGATATTGTGATCACACGAAAGCGTCACGTGATCACAAATGCGCAATTCCGCGCTTTTTCTTGTTCGGGGCTGGCATCTTCCGATGACAGGTGGCACTAATGGCGCCAATACATGCGCCAATCGCCAGCCCGCGCGGCCAGCCAAATGCCTGCGACGGGTTTAGCCTGAACCGACAAAGGAGCGCCGCATCATGGCAGATGTGAACCGGGGTAACCGGCCGCTTTCTCCCCATCTTCAGGTCTATAAGCTGCCTATCGCGGCCAAGACCTCTATTCTGACCCGTATTACCGGACATGCATTGGTGGCGGGGATCCTGCTGCTGGTCTGGTGGCTTGTCGCCTCGGTCAGCAGCCCGGGGGCCTTCGCCGTCGCCGATTGGGTGCTGCGGTCCTGGATCGGCTTTATCGTGATGGCAGGCTCGGCCTGGGCGTTGTGGTACCATACGCTGGCCGGGATCCGTCACCTGTTCTATGACGCGGGGATCGGGCTGGAAATCCACGAGGCCGAGAAATCGTCCTGGGCGATCATCATCGGTTCCGTCGTGTTGACGCTGATCTCGATCATCCTGTTCTTTGTGGCGTAAGGCGAGGGGAATTCAGATGCGTTACGTAACTCCGCTGAAAGCCGCCCAGGGCATGGGGTCCGCCCATACCGGCACCGCCCATCACTGGGCCATGACTGTCAGTTCCTGCGCGCTGGTGCTGCTGACCCCGGCCTTTCTGCTGGTCGTGGGCAGCGCCATCGGCCTGCCGCAGGAAGGCGTGATCGCCTATTTCGGACGGCCTTACCCGGCCATCGTGACCGGGCTTTTCGTGATCGTGGGAATGCTGCATTTCATCAAGGGCACCCGCATCATGATCGACGATTATTTCCAACATACGGCGCGCAAGGTGGCGATCATCATTTCGGTGATCTTCAGCTGGGCGGTCATTGCGGCGGCGGTTTACGCGCTGGCCAAGATGGCATTCGTCACCCTTGTGATCTGAGGATATCATGGCAGAAAAAGACACTCCGCATCTGGCGGATTACGAAATCGTCACGCATGACTATGATGTCGTCGTCGTGGGCGCCGGCGGTGCCGGATTGCGCGCCACGCTGGGCATGGCCGAACAGGGGCTGCGCACCGCCTGCGTGACCAAGGTTTTTCCGACGCGTTCCCACACCGTCGCGGCGCAGGGCGGCATCGCGGCCTCGCTGTCCAACATGGGCCCCGACAATTGGCAGTGGCATATGTATGACACCGTCAAGGGCTCGGACTGGCTGGGCGATACCGATGCCATGGAATATCTGGCGCGCGAGGCCCCCAAGGCGGTCTATGAGCTGGAACATTACGGCGTGCCCTTCAGCCGCACCGAAGAGGGCAAGATCTATCAGCGTCCCTTCGGCGGCCATACGACGGAGTTTGGTGAAGGCCCGCCGGTGCAGCGCACCTGCGCCGCCGCCGACCGGACCGGCCACGCGATTCTGCACACGCTTTACGGGCAGAGCCTGAAGGAAAATGCGGAATTCTTTATCGAATATTTCGCGCTGGATCTGATCATCACCGATGGCAAATGCACCGGCGTCGTCTGCTGGAAGCTGGACGATGGCACGATGCATGTCTTCAACGCCAAGATGGTGGTGCTGGCGACGGGCGGCTATGGCCGCGCCTATTTCAGCGCGACCAGCGCCCATACCTGCACCGGCGACGGTGGCGGCATGGTGGCGCGGGCGGGCCTGCCGCTGCAGGATATGGAATTCGTGCAGTTCCACCCGACCGGCATCTATGGCTCGGGCTGTCTGATCACCGAAGGCGCGCGCGGCGAGGGCGGCTATCTGACCAATTCCGAAGGCGAACGCTTCATGGAGCGTTACGCCCCGACCTACAAGGATCTGGCCAGCCGCGACGTGGTCAGCCGCTGCATCACCATCGAGATCCGCGAGGGCCGCGGCGTGGGTGAGCAGAAGGACCACATGTTCCTGAACCTGCAGCACCTGCCACCCGAGGCGCTGCACGAGCGTCTGCCGGGCATCAGCGAATCCGCCAAGATCTTTGCCGGCGTCGATGTGACCCGCGAACCGATCCCGATCCTGCCCACCGTCCATTACAATATGGGCGGCATCCCCACCAACTATTGGGGTGAGGTGCTGAACCCGACCGAGGACGCGCCCGATCAGGTCTTCCCCGGTCTGATGGCCGTGGGCGAGGCAGGCTGCGCCAGCGTGCATGGCGCGAACCGTCTTGGCTCGAACTCGCTGATCGACCTCGTGGTCTTTGGCCGCGCCGCCGCGATCCGCGCGGGCGAGGTGATCGACCGCAGCTCTTCGGTTCCCGCCACCAATCAGGCCGAAGTGGACAAGATCCTGGCCCGCTTCGACAGCATCCGCTTTGCCGATGGCAATACGCCCACCGCCCAGCTGCGCGATGAGATGCAGCGGACCATGCAGGCCGATGCCGCCGTCTTCCGCACCGACAAGACGCTGGCGGAAGGGGTCGAGAAGATGGAGGCCATCGCCGCCAAGCTGGACGATCTGAAGGTCACCGATCACAGCCTGATCTGGAATACCGACCTGATGGAAACGCTGGAACTGACCAATCTCATGCCCAACGCGCTGGCCACCATCGTCGGCGCCGAGGCCCGCAAGGAAAGCCGAGGCGCCCATGCGCATGAGGATTACCCCGAGCGGGATGACGCCAATTGGCGCAAGCACTCGCTTGCCTGGATCGAGGGTAACAAGGTTAAACTGGCCTATCGCCCCGTCCATCTGGAGCCGCTGACGCAGCAGCAGGATGGCGGAATTGACCTGAAGAAGATTGCTCCCAAGAAGAGGGTTTACTGATGCGTTTTCAACTTTTCGCGGCTTTTGGCGTGGCAGCGCTGTCCCTGTCGGCCTGTGTCGCGCCGGTGCCTCTGGCCACGACGACCACCACGACCACGCCCGGCGTGACCACGCCCGCGCAGCCCGCGACGCTGGACGCGGCCTCGCGTCAGATCGCGCGCAATGTCATCAATACCGAGATGCAGAAGCGTCTGCCCGGCGCCAATGTCGCGCCCTATACCGATTGCGTCATCAACAACGCCACCACGGCAGAGCTGATCGACATCGCGCAGGCCTCGACCTCGGGCGTGTCGGGCACCGCGGATAGCGTGGCGACCATCGTGTCGCGCCCGGCGACGACGCAATGTATCGCTTCGGCCGCCCGCAGCGCGGGTGCCGCCTGATCCGATGCTGACGCGCATGGCCATGATGACTGCTTTCCCGCTTCTTTCGGCGATGGCTGCCTGCGGCCCGGTCCCGGTGGAACAGGCCGAGCGGTCATGCCTGCGCGACGCCAGATATGCCCAAAGCCCGCGCGGATCGGTTGCGATCGGCGCGGGAAGCGGGGGCAGCTATGGCCGTGTCGAACTGGAACTGTCCGACGATTTTCTGTCCGGTCGCAGTCCCGCCGAAGCTTATGAGCGCTGCGTTGTCAGCCGCTCGGGGCAGATGCCGACGCGCAGGCTGGAAGACCAGCCCGGCTGGGCAGGGTAGGCGCCGATGGCTACAGAGCAGAAAATACAGCGCCGTCTGATCGTGCATCTTGGCGTGCAGAAGACCGGCAGTACCGGGTTGCAACGGCATTTGCGGATGAATTCTGATGCTCTGGCCGGGCGGCTGGTGCCGCTGACGCCGGAAAAGGGTTCGCCGATGCGGCCTCTGGGGCGGGCGGCGGTGGCCTATAGCCTGTCGCCCACGGAACAGACGGCCCGCGCCCTGGAAGAGGCGCTGCAGGAGGTTCTGTCCGAACTGCCCCGGAATGATCTGCCGGTGCTGCTGAGCCACGAAAACCTGGCCGGGGCGATGCCCGGCAATAGTGGCGAGACGGCACTCTATCCGGCATTGCCGCAGATTGCCTGGATGGTGATGCGCACGGCCCGCGATTTCGACGTGGAATTCGTGATCTATACCCGCGATATGGCGACCTGGCGGCCCAGTGTCTGGGCGCAGGCCGTGCGCACCGACGGTTATACCGGCACCTTGCCCGAATTTCTTCAGGCCACCGACGCGCTGCCTGCATGGGACGATCTGACTGATCGGATCGCGCGTGTGATCGGCGCCCAGAATATCACCTGCTTCCGGCTGGAGGATGAGCCCAGAGACGGCCATCCCGGTCGGCTGTTGCTGCGCCACGCGGGGCTGTCGGATGGCGATATCGACGCGCTGACGCCGCTGGACGGCACCGCCAATCCGCGCCTGAATGCAGGCGCGACCGAATTTCTGCGGCGCCTCAATCAATCGGCGCTGAACCCTCATGCCCGTGGCAAGGTCGTTGACCTTGTCGCCCGCGCCCAACATCTGTTTACGGCCGATGCGCCGTCCGAAGGCACTCTCTGAAAGGAGCACCCAATGGTCCAGTTTACCCTGCCCAAGAACAGCCAGATCCGGGTCGGCAAGACCTGGCCCAAGCCCGAGGGCGCGACGAATGTGAAGAAATTCCAGATCTATCGCTGGGAGCCGGAAAGCGGCGAGAATCCGCGTCTGGACACCTATTTCGTCGATCTGGACAAATGCGGCCCGATGGTTCTGGACGCGCTGATCAAGATCAAGAACGAGATCGATCCGACGCTGTCCTTCCGCCGGTCCTGCCGCGAGGGGATCTGCGGATCCTGCGCGATGAATATCGGCGGCGGCAACCATCTGGCCTGTATCTATGGCATCGATGAGGTGAAGGGCGATATTGCCATCTATCCGCTGCCGCATATGCCGGTGGTCAAGGACCTGATCCCGGATCTGACGCATTTCTATGCCCAGCATGCCAGCATCAATCCCTATCTGATCACCAAATCGCCGACTCCGGGCAAGGAATGGCGCCAGTCGATCGAGGATCGCAAGAAGCTGGACGGGCTTTATGAGTGCATCATGTGCGCCTCCTGTTCGACGGCCTGTCCGTCATACTGGTGGAATGGCGACCGCTATCTGGGCCCGGCGGCGCTGCTGGCGGCCTATCGCTGGATCATCGACAGCCGCGATGAGGCGACGGGCGAGCGTCTGGACGAGCTGGAGGATCCCTTCAAGCTGTATCGGTGCCATACGATCATGAACTGCACCAATACCTGTCCCAAGGGGCTGAACCCGGCCAAGGCGATCGCCTCGATCAAGCACATGATGGTGGATCGGATCGTGTGAGTCTGCGTCCCGCGATGGCCGGGGGCCAGCCCCGTCGCCGGCTGGTCCTCGGACCAGTGGCGCACCAACCGGCGACCCCCGGGATATTTAGACAAAGATGAAAGGGCCGAAGGTTTTATCCTTCGGCCCTTTCTTTATTGGCTGGTCTTGGGTGTCAGCCCTCGATGCGGGTGAAATCGGCGATCTGGCGGCCGGCCTCTCGGATGCGTGAGAGGAGGTTCAGGCGGTTGCGGCGCAGGATCTGGTTTTCGGCATTCACCTGTACTGCCTCGAAGAAGGCATCGATGGGCGCGCGGAGGGCGGCGATGGCTGTCATGGCGGCCGGGAAGTCCTCTTGTGCCATGGCGTTGCGGATCGCGGGTTCGGCGGTGTCGAGGGCGGTGAAGAGGGCGCGTTCCTCATCGGTTTCGGCGAATTTTTCCTCGGCGCCGAAGCTGTATTCGACGCCGTCCTTCTCTTCGGCCTGCGCGAGGATATTGCCTGCGCGTTTGAGGCCCTGGGTCAGGTTCTGGCCGTCCTCGCTCTGCAGCATGGCGTTCAGCGCGGTGGCGCGGTTGGTGACCTGCAGGAGGTCGTCATTGCCGGGCTGTGCCAGCACCGCGTCGATGATGTCGTGGCGGATGCCCTGATCGCGGAGATGGACCTTCAGGCGGTCGTGGAGGAAGGCGAGGAGGTCGGCAGCCTGTTCCGCCGATAGCGCCAGCGCGTCGCGTTGCGCCGGGCCGTCAGACGGTTCGGTGGCCTCGGCCACGGTGAGACGCTTGCGCAAATCAAATTTGGTTCCGTTACCCAGCACCAGACGGATAACGCCCAAAGCGGCGCGGCGCAGTGCAAACGGGTCCTTAGAGCCGGTCGGCTTCTCGTCAATCGCCCAGAAGCCGGTCAGCGTGTCCAGCTTGTCGGCCAGCGCGACGGCGACAGAGACGGGCGCCGTGGGTACGTCGTCAGAGGGGCCGAGGGGGGAGTAGTGGTCGCGGGCGGCGTTGGCGATTTCCTCGGGCTGACCCGCCGCCAGCGCGTAGTAGCGGCCCATGATGCCCTGCAATTCGGGGAATTCGCCGACCATCTCGCTGCGCAGGTCGAGCTTGGCGAGGCGGGCCGCCTCGGCCGCCTGATCCGGGTCGGCGCCGACCAGCGGGGCGATTTCGCGGGCAAGGGCGGCGATGCGGGCGATGCGGTCGGCCTGACTGCCCAGCTTGTTATGGAAGGTCACGGATTTCAGGCCATCGGCCCAGGTCTCCATGCCCGATTTCGCCTCGCGCAGGTCGTTGTCATAGAAGAAGAGCGCATCCGACAGGCGGGCGGCCAGCACCTTCTGATTGCCCGCAAGGATGGTCGCGCCATCATCGGGGGTGGCGATATTGGCGACGGTGACGAAACCCTCGATCCGGCCGGTTTTCGGATTGCGGGCCGAGAAGAATTTCTGATGCTCTTTCATCGAGGTCTGCAGCACCTCGGGCGGCAGGTCCAGGAAGCGGTCCTCGATCACGCCCATCAGCGGGACGGGCCATTCGACGATTCCCGCGACCTCGGTCAAGAGCGCGTCGTCGCGGACGATCTGCCAGCCGCGGGCGAAGGCCAGGTTGTCGGCCTGCTGCCGGATTTCGGCGGCGCGTTCCTCGCCATCCAGCATGACATGGGCGCGGCGCAGCTTGGCGGCATAATCGTCGAAGCCGGTCACCGTCAGGCTGTCGGGGGACATGAAGCGATGGCCACGGGTCTGATCGCCCGCAGTGATGCCGTCGATGGTCAGCGGCACGATGCTGGCGCCGGTTTCGTCGCTGAGCAGGCAGATGATCGTGTGCAGCGGGCGCACCCAACGCAGGCTGCCCGAGCCCCACCGCATGGATTTGGGCCAGGGGAAGTTGCGGATGGTGGTTTCCAGAACCTCTGCCACGATCTGCGCGGCGGGCCGGCCGGGTTTCGTGATGGTGGCGAACCAGACCTGGCCTTTCTTGTCGTCGCGCGCCTCCAGCTGATCGCGGGTCAGGCCGGTCGATCGCAGGAAGCCCTCCAGCGCCTTTTCGGGCGCGTCGGTGCGTGGGCCCTTGCGTTCTTCGCGGGTGGTCGGGCTTTCGGCGGCCAGCCCCTCGACCGTCAGCGTCAGGCGGCGCGGGGTGGAGAAGGCACCGGCGCTGGCATAGGTCAGCCCGGCCTCGACCAGACCGTCGGTGACCAGCTTTTGCAGATCCGCGCGGGCGCGGGCCTGCATCCGGGCGGGGATTTCCTCGGAAAAGAGTTCGATCAATAGGTCGGGCATCAGTCCATCACTCCGCGTTCCGGGGTCTTTTCATTATATTGATTCCAGCCAAAGAGACGGCCATCGGGATAGACGGCAATCACGCGATCCACGTCGGGATAGATCTCGGATTGCGACAGATAGGCCAGCGCGTTCCCCGCCTCCAGATCCTCGCCGATGGCCTCGGCGTCGAAACAGTCGAACCAGCCGGGGGCGTAGCTGGGCAGGGGACCGTCAAAGGGCACCGCATCGGCGGGCAGATCCTGAACCACGGCGCAGGCCCGCCAGCGATGCGGCGCGCTGGTTGCGTCGATGCCCTGGTACTCGCCAAGCTGCAATTCTTGCTGCCCCGAGGCGGTTTCCACGAAGATCGCAGCTTGCGGGGCGGTCGGGTCGATACGCTGATAATACATGTATTGCTGCGTATACCAGATGCCGCCGCCGACAAGGACGGCGGATCCAAGAATGGCGAGGACTGGCCATTTGCCTTTCATACTGGCACCTTACATCGAATCAAAAAGTAGAGGTTTATATGGATACCGCTTTGTTTATCAAAGCGCTTGGCGGGTTCTTTGCGATCATGAACCCATTTCTGGCGCTGCCGCTGTTTCTGTCGCTGACAGAGGGCGAAACCCAGTCCGAACAGCGCGCGCAAGCCGCAAAGATCGCGGTTTTCACGACGATCTTCTGCGCGGTGATCCTGCTGACGGGTCAGTCGGTGCTGTCCCTGTTCGGCATCAGCGTCGATGATTTCCGCGTGGCGGGCGGCATCGTGCTGATGATCATCGCGCTTGGCATGCTGAACGGGTCCGGCAACAGCAGTCACAGCGGGACCGCGGCGGAACAGAGCAGCCAGAAAAAGGTCCAGGATGTGTCGTTCTACCCGATGACCTTCCCGATCATTGCCGGGCCGGGCACGATCACCACGCTGATCATCTTTGCCGGGCAGGCCAAGGATATGTCTGGCTGGATCGCGCTGGTCGCGGCGCTGGCGCTGGTACTGATCGCGCTGGCCGTCGTTCTGTGGTTCGCGGGCGATATCGGCCATCACATGTCGATGACCCTGCGGACCATCGTAACGCGGCTGATGGGCATGATCCTTGCGGCCATCGCGGTCAGCATGATCGCCGAGGGGCTGACCAAGCTGCTGCCCGGGCTGGCCGGGTAGCGAGGGAATATGCAAGGCGGCCCGCTGCATCAGGCGGCGGGCTGCTGGGCCTGCGCGGCCTCGGTCGTGACGAACAGATCGGCGCAGGCTTTGGCCAGCGCGCGCACCCGGCCAATATAGGCCTGACGTTCGGTCACGCTGATCACGCCGCGCGCATCCAGCAGGTTGAAGATATGGCTGGCCTTGATGCATTGGTCATAGGCCGGATGGGCCATGGGGATATGGCGCCCGGCGCTGTCACTCTCGGCCGCCGCAAGGATGCGGGCGCATTCGGCCTCGGCATCCTCGAAATGCTGGAACAGCATCTTGGTATCGGCCTGCTCGAAATTCCAGCGCGAATATTCACGTTCTGTCTGACGGAAGATATCGCCATAGCTCAGCGGGATCGGGCTGTCGGGATCGTTGAAGGGCATGTCCATCACATGCTCGACCCCCAGCACATACATGGCCAGCCGTTCCAGCCCATAGGTCAGCTCACCCGAAACCGGGCGGCAGTCATGCCCGCCGACCTGCTGGAAATAGGTGAACTGGCTGACTTCCATGCCGTCGCACCAGACCTCCCAGCCCAGACCCCATGCGCCCAGCGTCGGCGATTCCCAGTCATCCTCGACAAAGCGGACATCATGGATCATCGGATCCAGCCCGATGGCGCGCAGGCTGCCCAGATACAGGTCCTGCAGATTGGCCGGGCTTGGTTTGATGATCACCTGATATTGATAATAATGCTGCAGGCGGTTCGGATTTTCGCCATAGCGGCCATCGGTCGGACGGCGCGAGGGTTGGACATAGGCGGCGGCCCAGGGCTTCGCGCCAAGACTGCGCAGCGTGGTGGCGGGGTGAAACGTGCCCGCGCCCACCTCCATATCATAGGGTTGCAGCACGGCGCAGCCCTGCGAGGCCCAGTAATTTTGCAGACGCAGGATGATTTCCTGAAAGCTGCGGGGTTTGTTGGGGCTGGTCATCCGGGCCATCCTTTTGCATAGATCGTTCAATGCCTGCCGCCTTCTAGGCGCGCCATGGCACAGGGTCAATAAACGGCCTTCACGTCACAGGGCGGCAAACGCCCGGAACAACGGAGAGCGGGATGCGGCATTTGGCGGTGATTGTGGTGGCGGCAGCCTTGCCGATGGCGGCTTTTGCGCAGGATGCGGTGATCCGGATCGAGGCAAAGCGCGGTGCGCAGGCAGCGGCGGATGCGGCGGCGGAATGGGGGCAGAAATTCGACAATGTCGTGACCTTCCCGCTGGCGCAGAACTGGATCGCCATCGCCCTTGGCCCGCTGAGCGAGGCCGAGGCCGCTGCCCAGATCCAGCAGTTGAAGGCCGCAGGCAGCATTCCTGGCGACAGTTTCGTGGCCGTGCCGCGTGGCAATGTGACGCTGACCACGCTGTCGGGCGACAGCGCGCCCACGGGTGAGGCCGTCGAAGCAGCCGAAGAGCCCAGCCCGGAAACGGCTGAGGCGCCGCCCGCGCCGCCCCCGGTGCCGCCGGGCGCGCATATCCGTCTGCAGGCCGTGCAGGGCGAGGCCGCAGGGCAGGCCGCGCTGGCCACCTGGCGTGAACGCTTCGCGGATGCGGGGCTGTGGTCAGCGCCGGGCGGCTGGTATGTGGTGACGCTTGGCCCGATGCCGCGCGACACTGCCGATGTCTGGCTGTCGGCGTTCAAGCGCGCGGGCGACGTGCCGCGCGACGCCTTTATCGCGGCCTCCGAGGATCTGTCCGCGCCTGTCGATGTGGTCGAGGGCGAACCGCTTCCTGCGCCCGACGAACCACGCGACATGCCGCCGCTGGATGAGGTGCAGCGTGCCCTGCGTTGGGCGGGCCGCTATGGCGGTGCGATCGACGGCAAGGACGGCCCCCGCACGCAAGAGGCGATCGCGGCAGAGGTCGCGGGGTCGCGCCTGTCTGCCGATCCCGGCACGGCCATGGCCCGCCTGATCGACCGCCGTGCCGAATGGCGTGACGAGATGGGGCTGAGCATGCTGACGGATGAGGCGACCGGCCTGTCGCTGATCGCGCCGATGGACCGGCTGGAATTCGGCCGGGCCGAACGCGCGCTGTCGATCTATCGCCCGAAAGACGAATCCGGTGCCGCGCTGATCCTGTTCAGCCAGCCGGGCGGTCAGCAGGAACTGGTCGATCTGTCGGGCCTTGTGACCGCGCTTGGCTGGGTGCCACAGCCGGATCGCCAGATCTCGAACGGGCATATCCTTCTGGAAGGCGCGGATGACCAGCATATCGGCCGCGCCGAAGGCTGGGTGCGCGATGGCCGGGCCGAAGGCTTCGTGGTGATCTGGCCTGCCGCGGATGCCGAGGCTCAGGCCCGGATCGCGGCCGAGATGTCGGACAGCTTCACCCGCAGCGGCCCGGCGCAGAATGATCCGACGCCCGTGGTCGAAGGGCAGGACAGCGGGGCGGAGGCGCAGCCCTAAAGCTTTTCGGGTTTTAGGGTGATATATCCGCGCGGCCTGCCTGTCGCGCCAGCGGCAGGCGCGCGCCGCGAAGCCGCGCTGCCTCGACCTTTACCCGAAATGCGTTAACTGCGCCAGAATCTGGGCAGCAGCAGGACCAGCACGGCGACAAGCTCCAGCCTGCCCAGATACATCCCGAAGATCATCAGCCATTTCGCCGCCTCGGGGAAGTTCGAGACCGAGCCGTTGGACGACACCTCAGGTCCCCAGACGGGGCCGACATTGGCAATCGCCGTCCAGGCCCCGGTGAGCGCCGTGCGCGGATGCAGCCCGGTCAGCGACAGCGCCACGATCAGCAGGCCAAAGGTCAGCATGAACAGCGTGAAGAAGGCCATGACCGAATTCACCACGTCCTGATCCAGCGGGCGGCCCTGATAGCGCAGCGGATAGACGCGGTTCGGCGACAGCATCCGTCGCAACTGCGCGCGCACCGCCTGCGACAGCACCAGATAGCGGAACACCTTGACCGAACAGGCGGTCGACCCGGTGCAGCCGCCGATCAGCCCGGCGATGATCAGCACCGCAAAGGGGAAATGCCCCCAGGTCATTACGTCCGAGGAAAAGAACCCGGTGCCCGAAAAGGTCGAGATGGTGTTGAACACGGTCTCGCGGACCATATCCATGACGCTTTCATGTTCGATCCCGCTGAAGGCGCGATAGATCAGGATCATCGCGCAGACATAGAAGATCCAGCGCAGATAGGCGCGGATCTGCGTGTCGCGCCAGATCGGCATGAAATTCCCGCGCATCACCTGAACCATGCGGATGAAGGGGATCGAGGCCAGCACCATGAAAACACATGCCGCCCATTCAATCGGCCCCAGGAATTCCGCGAAGCTCATGTCATAGCTGGAAAAGCCGCCGGTCGAGACGGTGGCAAAGGCATGGACCACGGCGTCATAGCCCGACATGCCCAGCATCAGATAGGTCACGATGCAGGCGGCGGTCAGAATGACATAGATGCGCGTCATCTCGGACGCGATCTGGCCCGCGCGGGGCAGGATCTTGCCCAGCGTGTCAAAGCCCTCAGATCGGAAGAACTGCATGCCGCCGACCTTCATCACCGGCAGAAAGATCATCGCCACGACGACGATCCCCAGACCGCCCATCCAATGCAGCATAGCCCGCCACAGATTCGTGCCGCGCGGCAGCGGGTCCAGCAGCGGCAGCGCCGTGGTGCCGGTGGTGGTCACGCCCGACATGGCCTCGAAATAGGCATCGACGAAGCGGGCATTCGGCTCTCCCAGCATGAAGGGCAGGGCGCCGAAGATCGGCAGGATCAGCCACAGCCCGGAAGTCAGCAGAAAGGCCTGTTGCAGGCTGACCGAGGTATGCTTGCCGCGAGAGGCGACGGAAATCATCAGCCCGATCACGAAGGTCAGCAACGCGCATTGCAGGAATATCTGCCAATGTTCGCTGCCATGCCACCAATCCACGACCATCGGAATCAGCATCGCAACGCCAAGCGTCGCGACGATCCTGCCGATGGGTTGGGCAATGGGGCGAAAGTCGATCATCTGGTCTGCTTGCCGTGCGCCCCGCCACCCGTCAAGCGGGCAAACGCTGATTATCTGCTTGCGACGCCTTAACGCGGGCCTGTCGTTGTCGCGAAACCTCACAACCGGGGCGCAAGATGCTATAGTGCAGCCCAAGACATCGGAGATTCCCATGATGGACCACGCCCTCGACCAATCCGTGCGCCCCGAGGTCAGCGCCCATTTCGATCCGGCCACCAACACGATCAGCTATATCGTGAAGGATCCGGCCTCGCCCAGCTGTGCGATCATCGATTCCGTGATGGATATCGACTATGCCGCCGGGCGCATCACCTATGAACATGCCGATGCAATGATCGCCGAGATCCGGCAGCGCGGGTTGATGCTGGACTGGATCATCGAAACCCATGTCCATGCCGACCACCTGTCCGCAGCGCCCTATATTCAGGATCAGGTTGGCGGCATGATCGGGATCGGTGCGCGGATCATGGAGGTGCAGAACACCTTCGGCAAGATTTTCAACGAAGGGACCGAGTTCCAGCGCGATGGCAGTCAGTTCGACATGCTGTTCGAGGATGGCGATGTCTATCGGATCGGCCAGATGCGCTGTCTGGCGCTGCACACGCCCGGCCATACGCCCGCCTGCATGACCCATGTGATTGGCGATGCGGCTTTCGTGGGCGATACGCTGTTCATGCCCGATGGCGGCTCGGCCCGGGCAGATTTTCCGGGCGGCGATGCGGGCCAGCTTTACGACAGTATCCAGCGGGTACTGAGCCTGCCGGACGACACCCGGCTGTTCATGTGCCACGATTATGGCCCCAACGGGCGCGATATCAGGTGGGAGACCAGCGTGGCCGAGGAAAAGGCCCATAACATCCATGTCGGCGGCGGCAAGACGCGCGAGGAATTCGTCCGTTTCCGCACCGAGCGCGATGCGCAGCTTGGCATGCCGCGCCTGATCATCCCGTCGCTGCAGGTGAACATGCGTGCGGGCGAGGTGCCGCGCGACAAGGACGGGCGACCGATGCTGAAAGTGCCGGTCAACGGGCTATAGGCGCGCGCCGCGATCAGATGATCCGCGACAGCCGCGCAATCCACAGCGTCGCCGCGATCAGGATGGCGGTCGAGACCATCATCACCACGGAAACCGACCTCTCGAAAGCGGCGGTCGCCGTGGACAGAATCTGCGCCGCCTGCTCGTGGGGCAGCGTCTCGGCCACCAGCATCGCCTGATCCAGCGAATCCGCCGCCATCGCCGCGCCCGGATCGCCGCCCGCCAGATAGGCGGCGGTATAGACGCCCGACATCAGGCTGCCCAGCAGCGCCACGCCCAGGGCGCCGCCCAGTTCATAGGACACCTCTTCGATCGAGGCCGCCATGCCCGCGCGATGGGCCGGGGCATTCAGCATGATAGCCGAAGAGGCGGCCGTCATCGCCGCACCGATCCCGCCGCCGATCGCCGCGAAAGAGGTCAGCTGCGCCCAGGCCTGACCATCGAAGCTGAGCGTGTAGCCCGCCACGCCAAGCGCCGTCAGCGCAAAGGACCAGGTCAGCACCTTGCCGGTCTCGATCCGGCCCAGCAGCACGCCGGCCAGCGGTCCGGCCACGAAAGAGGCCAGCGGGATCGGCAGGATGAACAGCCCGGCCTGCAAGGGTGTCATCGCCGCGACCAGTTGCAGGCGCTGGCTGATGACCAGTTCCAGCCCCATCAGAACCGCAGCCGAGGAAATGGCCCCGATCACCCCCGCCGCAAAGCGCGTATCGCGAAACAGCGCCAGATCGATCATCGGATGCGGCCCGCGCCGCTGGCGGCGGATGAACAGCCAGACCGCCGCGACCCCGATCACGGCGGGCAGCGCAAAGCCCGCCCAGCCGGGCTGCGGCTTGGCGATCTCCTTGATCGCCAGGGTCAGGCTGATCAGCCCGATCAGGATCATCACCGAGCCCACCGGATCGAAGGGATGGCCGCCCCCGGACGTGCCGCGCGGCACGTAATGAAGGGTCAGCGGGATGGCCAGCGCGACAATCGGCAGATTGACCAGGAACACCGCGCCCCAGTGGAAATGCTCCAACAGGATCCCGCCCATCAGCGGCCCGATCGCGGCCCCGCCCGAGGCGACGGCGGCCCAGACCCCGATGGCCAGCGACCTCTGCGCCGGGTCTTCGAAACTGTGGCGGATGATCGACAGGGTGGCGGGCATCATGGCGGCGGCGCCCACCGCCAGCAGCGCCCGCGCCCCGATCAGCACGGTCGAGCTTGGTGCCATCCCCGCGATCAGCGAGGCCACGCCAAAGATGACCAGCCCGATCACGAACATCCGCCGGTGCCCGAAACGGTCGCCAAGCGCGCCCGATCCGGGCAGCAACCCCGCCACCACCAGCGAATATGCATTCACGATCCACAGCTTCTCGACCGCCGTGGCCCGCAAATCCTGCGTCAGCCGGGGCAGCGCCGTATAAAGCACCGTCATATCGACCACGATCAGAAACAGCGCGGTCGATACAATCGCCAGAACAAGCCAGGGAGAGCGGGTCTGCATTTTCCAACCTTGGAGAACAGGGGTATTTCGGGCATGACGAATCGTCTCCCCGATGTTTAAATACGTTCGTATGGAAATGAAAGCGGGCCCATGGCACGACCACGCAAAATCGACCGGGATCAGTTGCTGGATGCCGCGGAAGAGATCGTCCGGCACAAGGGTGCCGCGGCGCTGACCATCGACGCGCTGGCCCGCGCCTGCGGCATCACCAAGGGCGGCGTCCAATACAGTTTCCGCAGCAAGGATGAGATCCTGGACGCCATGTTCGAGCGCTGGTCGGCAGATTACGACCGGCGTTTCGATGCGCTGCTCGGTGCCTCCGACGATCCCGCCCTCCGCATCGCCGCGCATCTGACCGCGACGCATCAGGGGGATCAGGCGCTTTATGCCAAGGCGGCCAGCCTGATGGCGGCCCTGCTGCAAACGCCCGAGGATCTGGAAAGCACACGGACATGGTATCGCAACAGGCTGGCGGGCGTGGACGTCTCGACGCTGACGGGACGCAGGCAGCGGCTGGCCTTTCTGGCAAGCGAGGGAACGTTCCTTCTGCGCTTCATGCACTTCATGCAGATCGACGATGACGAATGGGATCAGATATTCGCCGATATCAAGAAGCTGTCGAAGGGCGAGATCTGATAGGGCAGGGTGGATGTCGTCGATCACACAGCCTAGTTGACGTATTTCTCCGGATCGACGCTGTCGAAGCCCTGTCGCACCTCGAAATGGACAAAGCCGCCGCCGCCCGCCTTGCCCAGCGGCTGGCCCGAGGTCACGGTATCGCCCTTTTTCACCTCCAGCGCATTGTCCAGCCCGGTATAGACCGTCATCAGATTGCCGGTATGGCGCACGACGACGATGGGCACGCCCGAGGTGTCCTTGGTCACGGCCGCAACCGTGCCGCTGCCCGCAGCCTTGACCGGGGCGCCGGCGGTGGCAGAGATGTCGATGCCGTCATTCTTGCCCTTGTCATAGACGCGGATGATCGAGCCGGAGACCGGCATCTGGAACTGCCCGCCGCTGCTGGCCGCCGTGCGGGTCGCGCCCAGATTGGTTTCGGGCGCCTTCGGGCCGGGATCGCCTGCAGTGGCCGTTTTTTCATCGGGCAGGGGCTCAGAGGATGAGGGCGGGCGCGGTGTCGGGCTGCCTGCGCCCGGCGCGGTGGTGCCATCAGCCTTGGCGGCGGGGGGGGATTGCCCCGCGACCGGGATCATCAGCCGCTGGCCCACGCGCAGCGACATGTTCGCGGGCAGGCTGTTCCATTCGGCCAGATCCTGCACATTGGTTCCGTATTTCCGGGCGATCGACCATGCCGTTTCGCCCGAGGCCACGACATGCTGACGCGGCTGGGCTGCGGTGCTGGTCGGCGCGGGGGCGGGTTTTTGCGCGGCCGTTGCGGCCTGTGGCTGGCCCGCGAAGGGATCGGCAACCGCTGCCGTGCCGCCGCCGCCACCCGTCCCCGCCGCCACGCGGCGCGGCAGGACCAGCGGCTGGCCTGTATTCAGCGTCGCATCGGCGGGCAGGGCGTTATACTGCGCCAGCTCATTCGCGTTCAGGCCAAGCCGCTGCGCGATCTTGGCGGGCGTGTCGCCCCGGCCGGCAATGACCACCTGATAGTCGGGGAAGTTGATCAGACCGCGACTGTCAGGGGCAGGGCGGGGCGCTGCGCGCGCGGCGGCATCCGCCGTGTTCAGCCCGCCCGGCGCCCAGCGGCGGAAATCCGGATCGAAGGCGCCATTCGCGCCGCATGATGCCAATAGGGAAAGGGCTGCGCCCGCAGCCAACCATTTGAAATTTCTGCTCATCCTGTCGTCCTCATGTCCGGTTGCGCGGAAGGGGGCTATGTCTGTCCCAGCCCCTCGACCAGTGGCACAAAGCGCACCTGTCGCAATTCGTCATAGTCAAAGCCTGTCTCGGTCCGGGTCACGCGGATCAGCGTCTGCACTGCATCCGACTGTCCGACCGGCACCACCATGATACCGCCGATCTTCAACTGTGCCAACAGCGGGCCGGGCGGATCCTCGGCTGCGGCGGTCACAAGTATGCGGTCGAAGGGCGCCTGATCGGGCAGGCCGCGCGAGCCATCGGCAATCTGCGCGGTGATATTGGACATGCCAAGCTGCTGGAAGATCGCCTCGGCCTCTTGCACCAGACGGCGATGGCGGTCGACGGTATAGACCCTGCGGCACAGGCCCGACAGCACCGCCGCCTGATAGCCCGAGCCTGTCCCGATCTCCAGCACGGTATCGCGCTGCCGGGGCGCAAGCGCCTGTGTCATCAACCCCACGACCGACGGCTGGCTGATCGTCTGTCCGCAGGGGATCGGCAATGGCGTATCCTCATAGGCGCGATCCGAGAACTGACCACGGATGAACAGGCCGCGATCCACGCGCTCCATCGCCTCCAGCACACGCGGATCCGTCACCCCGCGCGAGCGCAGCTGGAACAGAAAGCGCATCTTGCGTTCGGCGGGGCTGTCCTCTTCGTGATCGTCGGCGTTCATTGCTCTGCCCCGTTCTGAGGTGGCTTGCCCTGCAGCGAAGCCTGCAGGCCGGTCAGCGATGCGTGGCAGGTCAGATCCGCCCGCATCGGCGTGACCGAGATATAGCCGTCCATATTCGCCGCGACATCGCTGCCGCTGACGGCGGGCGCATTTTGCGCGCCGCCGACCGCCCACATGAAGCGGCGACCATTGGGCGCGGTATAGGGCTGGACCCCGAAATTGGTGCCCCGCCTGCGGCCCTGCGGCGCGGCGCGGGTGCCGCGCACGCCATCAGCGGCGACCGGCGGGAAATTCACGTTGTAGAACAGGCGGTAGTCGTCATCCTGACCCCAGTTCCCGTGATCCAGAATCCTCCCGACCAGGGCGGCGCCATGGATGCGCGAGGCGTCGAAGGGATCATCCAGCTTCGCGGTTGCCGGTCCCAGATATTGCGACAGGGCAATGGCGGGAATGCCCTGCAACGCGGCCTCCAGCGCAGCGCCGATCGTGCCGGAATAGACCACGTTTTCGCCCGCATTATTGCCGCGGTTCACGCCCGACAGCACCAGATCTGGCAATTGCCCGACCATGATGTCGTAAATGGCGGCCAGGACGCAATCGGCGGGGCTGCCCTCGGCCGCATATCGGCGTGGCGCCAGTTCCGCCACCATGGTGGGATGGGCATAGCTGATGCAATGGGCGACGCCCGATTGTTCGAAGGCGGGGGCGACGACCCAGACCTCGCCGTCAGCTCCGGCAAGCTCGGCGGCGATCTGTTCCAGAACCTTCAGGCCCGGCGCGTTGATGCCGTCGTCATTGGTGATGAGGATGCGCATTCTGCCCCCGTGCCAGCTCGGGCACGCCCGCAGGCGCGCAACCCGATACAAAAAATCTTCCGTATCTTTGCTTACCGAGCCACGCGCGGCGCTTCAAGCCATTGACACCGCACCGAAAGCGGTTTGACCTGTCGCCGCCCGCGTTGCATCCTGACGCGAACGCAAATGGCGCGAGAGATATGCAGATTTACCTGCCCATTGCCGAAGTTTCGGTGAACGCATTTACGCTGATCGGTCTTGGCGGGCTGGTCGGACTGATGAGCGGCCTTTTCGGTGTCGGAGGCGGCTTTCTGATCACGCCCTTGCTGTTCTTCATCGGCATCCCGCCTCCGATCGCGGTGGCGACGGGCGCAAATCAGGTCGTGGCCTCGTCCGTCTCGGGGGTGCTGGCCCATGTCAAACGCAAAAGCGTCGATTTCCGAATGGGCGGCGTGCTGCTGGTTGGCGGGCTGATCGGCTCTTTCCTCGGGGTGATCGTCTTCAACATCCTGCAAAGTCTGGGCCAGATCGATCTGGTCGTGCAGCTTTGCTATGTGGTGTTTCTGGGGCTGATCGGGCTGATGATGCTGCAGGAAAGCATCCGCACCATGCGGCGGTCCAAGAACCCGACCTATCGCAAGCGTCTGCACCAGCATAACTGGGTGCATAAATGGCCGCTGAAGATGAAATTCCGCGCCTCGGGGCTGTATATCAGCATTTTCCCTCCGCTTCTGGTGGGGGTGGCCGTCGGTGTGCTGGCGGCGATCATGGGCGTGGGCGGCGGTTTCATCATGGTGCCCGCGATGATCTATCTGCTGGGCATGCCGACCAAGGTGGTGGTGGGCACATCGCTGTTCCAGATCACCTTCGTGACCGCCTTCACGACGCTGATGCATGCCGTCAGCTATAATACCGTGGATGTGATGCTGGCGGTGCTTCTGATCATCGGCGGCGTGGTCGGCGCGCAGATCGGCACGCAACTGGGCGCCAAGCTGCGGGCCGAGCAATTGCGGATCCTGCTGGCGCTGCTGGTGCTTCTGGTCTGTGGCAAGCTGGCCCTGGACCTGTTCCTGACGCCCGATGACCTTTACGAAATCACGGCGGGAGTGAAGTGATGCGCGCGCTGCTATCCGTTCTGGCCGCGACCTGCCTGGCAATGCCGCTTTGGGCGCAGGACAGCTCTGAACCGCTGATCGAGCGTCAGGGCAGCCCGACCCAGCCCATCTATGACAATCCCAGCGTGCCGGATGCCGAAACCGTCGTGCATCCCGATGAGCAGGTGGTGGCGGGCCTCTCCAGCGACTCGGTTGCCATCACGGCCAGCTTCGACGGCTCTGACATCCTGATCTACGGCGCGGTCAAGCGCGAAACCGCGATCCCGCCCGGCCCGCCCATCGAGGTGATCATCACCGTCGAGGCCCCCTCTGGCAGCGCCACCGTCTGGCGCAAGGAGCGTAAGGCGGGCATCTGGGTCAATGCCCAATCCGTGCGCATCGCCGCCGCGCCCAGCTTTTATGCCGTGGCGACCTCGGGGCCGCTGGATCAGATCCTGCGCCCGGAATGGGACAATCGCTACCGGATCTCTCTGACCCATGCGATGCGCGCCTTTGCCGGGCGGGAAGACGTCGACAGCACCGTTCCCTTTACCGAGGCGCTGCTGCGCATCCGTAAGGGCGAGGGGCTGTACCGGCTGGATGAAAACGCGGTCTCGATCATCGACCAGACCCTGTTCCGCGCCGATGTCCGCCTGCCCGCAAACCTGATCGAGGGCGCCTACAAGACCCGCATCTTCCTGTTGCGCGACGGCCGCGTGGTCGACGCCTTCGTCGCGCCGATCACCGTCAGCAAGGTCGGGCTGGAGCGCTGGCTGTACCGCCTGGCCTTCGATCAGCCGCTGATCTACGGGCTGATGTCGCTGGCCGTCGCAGTCATCGCCGGCTGGGGCGCCTCCGCTGCATTCCGAAGCTTGCGCAGGGCGTGATGGGAATTTTCTGTGAGCAGCAGATGGCGGCTATGCGGGACGAAGTGAGCTTTTGCTGTGGCTGCACCAAAGTCGGGTTTGAAGAAACGACAAAGATAAAAACGGTCTGTTTTGACGCTGCATCGCGGCGGTGAGAGAGGCTCGTAAGCCTCCCTCACACTAATCATACGCCCCAGTAATACTTCAAAAGCGCAAGTGTGATGGATAAGATCAGACAGATCTCTGATTTGCCCACGCCCGGTCTCCTTCTTTGCGAGGCTGGTGGGCGTTTCGCACCTCTCCAGCCCGATTAGGGGTTGAAAAGAGTGCGCCCAGCGGCCGCGGCGCTTGAGGACGACCTCGGGCACGTTCACATAAAGTGAACGGCCTGCGGAAATATGCTCCGAAGCACGGCTACGCGAGAAGATAGCAGCGCGGACGCCATTATTCAAGAGGGCAACGGCCGAGTCACATTGTCTGTGAGTGACGAAAGCGGTCGTTTTTGGCACGCGACCGCACGTTGCCGAGATCGCAAGGAAATCTCGTGCCACAAACCCTTGGCGAAACCTGTTTTGGTTCTGTCACGTTTTTGGCCACGTTCAGGCAAGCCGACATTAGGACGACGCGCAACATCTGCCAAAACGGGCTCAAAGCCGCCGTTGCTGCCTACTGCCAACATACAATGTTCTGCACTATAAAAAGGCCCCGCGCGATGGCGGGGCCTTCCTCCTCCCGTGATGCGGCGCTGATCCCTCCACTGATCTGCGCCGCCGGGTTGGATCACTTGGCGATCAGTTCGGCCTGTCGTACGATCACCTCAGCCTGCTTGATCGAGGCGATATCGACAAGCCGACCCTTATAGACTGTTGCGCCCGCCCCGGACTTCTTGGCCTCTTCCATCGCCGCAAGGATTTCGCGTGCTTCGGAAACGGCGGCCTCGGAGGGAGAGAAGACCTCATTTGCCAGGGCGACCTGACTGGGGTGGATGGCCCATTTGCCGACCATGCCCAATGTGGCCGAGCGCAGGGCCTGGGCGCGGAAGCCCTCGCTGTCGCTGAAATCGCCGAAGGGGCCGTCGACGGGCAGCACGCCATGGGTGCGGCAGGCGGCGACGATCTTGGCCTGTGCCCAATGCCAGGGGTCGGACCAGTATTTCTGCCCCTCGCGATGCATGTAGTAGTTTTCCTGGGTGCCACCGATGCCGGTCGTGGCCATGCCCATCGAGGCGGCGAAATCGGCTGCGCCGAGGCTGATCGCCTCCATCCGGGGCGAGGCAGCGGCGATCTCTTCGACATGGCAGATGCCCGCGGCGCTTTCGATGATCGCCTCGAACCTGATCGGCTTCTTGCGGCCCCTGGCCTTTTCGACCGCCGTGACCAGCGCATCCACGGCATAGATATCGCTGGCATTCCCGGCCTTGGGGATCATGATCTGGTCCAGCCTTTCGCCGGCCTGTTCCAGCAGATCGACCACGTCGCGATACCAATAGGGCGTGTCGAGGCCGTTGATGCGCACCGACAGGGTCTTGTCGCCCCAATCCACATCGCCGATCGCCTGGACGACATTGCGGCGGGCCTGATCCTTGTCATCGGGCGCCACCGAATCTTCCAGATCCAGATTGATCACGTCAGCATCGGATTTCGCCATTTTCGCAAACAGGCTGTCGCGAGAGCCCGGGCCGAAAAGCTGGCAGCGATTCAGGCGGGCAGGGGCTTGGGGCTGTATCCGGAAACTCATGCTTGGGTCCAGTTCGTTTAAAAAGTGGCTTGGCAGAGCAATAATCTTTCGCGCCGGATGATGCAACAGGCTTCCCTGCATCACGTGATCCGGCTTGACCTAAAGGCGGTTTGGGCGCAGGACCACATCAAGCTACAGCATCGCCACGGAGGAAGACTGATGACGCGGACCGTTTACGTCAATGGGGAGTATCTGCCCGAGGATCAGGCGACGGTGTCTGTCTTCGACCGCGGCTTTCTGATGGCCGATGGCGTCTATGAGGTGGTCAGTGTGCTCGATGGCAAACTGCTGGATTTCGGCGGGCATATCCGGCGTCTGCAGCGCTCGCTGGATGAATTGCAGATGGATAATCCGCTGAGCGAGGAAGAGTATCTGGAGGCGCATCGGCAGTTGATCGCGAAGAACGGGATAGGCGACGGGCTGATCTATCTGCAGGTGACGCGCGGCAATCCCGGCGATCGCGATTTCGCCTTTCCGCCTGCGGGCACGCGCCCGACCGTGGTGATGTTCACTCAGGCGAAGGCGGGTCTGGCAGATAACCCCGCCGCGAAGACCGGCTGGAAGATCATCAGCGTCGAGGATCTTCGCTGGGCGCGGCGCGACATCAAGACGGTGCAATTGCTGTACCCGTCTTTGGCCAAGATGGAGGCCAAGGCGCGGGGCGTCGATGATGCCTGGCTGGTGGAAGACGGGCTGGTGACCGAAGGGACCTCGAACAACGCCTATATCGTCAAGGGCAACACCATCATCACCCGCGCGCTGAGCAATGATATCCTGCACGGGGTCACCCGGGCCGCCGTGCTGCGCTTTGCCAATGAGGCGCAGATGAAAGTGGAAGAGCGCAGCTTTACCATCGAGGAGTCGCAGGGGGCGGATGAGGCCTTCGTGACCTCGGCCTCTGCCTTCGTGATGCCGGTGGTGGAGATCGACGGGGCGGCGATCGGTTCGGGGCAGGTCGGTCCTGTCGCCACGCGCCTGCGCGAGATCTATGTCGAGGAGATGCGCAAGGCTGCTGTCTGAGGAGTGGTGGCGCTGGCCGGGGGCTGTCTGCCCCCGGACCCCCGAGGATATTTCTGCAAAGAAGATCTCAGAGTTGGGACTCTGCCAGCGTTGCGGTGATCACCGGGGCCAGTCTGGCAGCCCATGCGGCCTGGGTTTCGGCCGTGGCGATCAGGTCGTTGCGCAGCTCGATCAGCAGGTTGGGGCGTTGATGGGCCAGCGCGTGACGGTCGATGGAATCGCCTTGCAGATGGCCCGAATAGGGTTGGTTATCGCCCGTGATCCAGCCCTGATCGCGGCAGGCCTGGACCATGCGTCTGCCGAGCCGGTCGTCCCGGTGCGAATAGAGGATGCCGATTTGCCACGGTCGGGGCGGGCGGCCGCGCAATTGCGGGGTGAAACTGTGAATGGCGCAGATGCAGCGTTGGGGATGTTGCGATGCGATCCGGTCAAGCGCGGCGTGATAGGGGCGGTGCAGGGCATTCAGGCGTTTTTCGCGATCCTCTGGCCCGGCATGTCGATTGGCCGGAATCACCGTGCCGTCATAGAGGCGCATGAGCAGGGTGGGGTCATCCTCGCCCCGGTTCGGGTCGATGACGAGACGCGAGAAATCGGCGAAGATTGCGGGGGCGTTCAATTGGTTGGCGAGTTCGCGGGTGACGCCCGCGGCGCCCGGATCGAAGGCGATGTGGCGCGCCATATCGGCGGCTGCGATGCCCAGCGATCCGCCGCCGATCCAGTCGGGGACGCGGTTCGTGGCGTGGTCGCAGGTGATCAGCCAGCGCGAGGGGCGGTCTTCGCCGCTGGTCCAGAAAGCGGGTTCTGTCATGGCAATTTCATCGGTCATCGTGCAGATTATCTATGCGACCGTAACCGCCGACGCCAGTTGCGCAGGACTGAATTTGCTGCATAGATAGCGCTAAACGTGAAGGGGCGACTTGATGAGACGACATCGTAATGTGAAGATTGTGGCCACGCTGGGCCCGGCATCATCCTCGAAAGAGATGATCAAGGCCTTGTTCGAGGCGGGTGCCGATGTATTTCGCCTGAACATGAGCCACGGCAATCACGACGATCACCGGGCGCGTTACGATACGATTCGCGCGATCGAGGAAGAGACCGGGCGTCCGATCGCGATTCTGGCCGATCTTCAAGGGCCGAAGCTGCGTGTGGGCGCCTTTGCCGAAGGGGCGCATGATCTGGAAGAGGGGATGCGTTTCCGCTTTGATCTGGATGAGGCGCCGGGCGATCAGAACCGGGTGCAGCTTCCGCACCCCGAGATCTTTCAGGCGCTGGAACCGGGCAGCGAATTGCTGGTCAATGACGGCAAGATCCGGCTGCGCGTCGATGAATGCGGATCGGATTTCGCCAATTGCACGGTGACCGTGGGCGGGACGATTTCGGATCGCAAGGGCGTGAACGTGCCCGATGTGGTGCTGCCGCTGGCGGCGCTTTCCGAAAAGGATCGCGCGGATCTGGAATTCGCCTGTCAGCTTGGCGTCGACTGGCTGGCGCTGTCCTTTGTGCAGCGGGCCGAGGATGTCGAAGAGGCCAAGAAGCTGGCCAAGGGCCGGGCTGCGGTCTTGTCCAAGATCGAGAAGCCGGCCGCCGTGCGGGCCTTTGACGAGATTCTGGAAGCCTCGGACGGGATCATGGTGGCGCGCGGCGATCTGGGCGTCGAACTGCCGGTGCATTCGGTGCCGCCGATCCAGAAGCGTCTGGTGCGCAAGTGCCGGGCTGCGGCCAAGCCGGTGATCGTGGCCACCCAGATGCTGGAATCGATGATTGAGAGCCCGATGCCGACGCGGGCCGAGGTCAGCGATGTGGCGAACGCGATCTATGAGGGAACGGATGCGGTGATGCTGTCGGCCGAAAGTGCCGCGGGCAGCTATCCGGTCGAGGCGGTGACGACGATGGATAACGTCGCCCGCTCGGTCGAGGCGGATCAGAACTATCGCAATATCATCGATGCCTCGCGCCATGCCGAGTTGCACAGCGTGGCCGATGCCATCGTGACCGCCGCGCGCGAGATTGCCGAAACCACCGATGTTGCCGCGATCTGCGCCTTCAGCCAGTCGGGTAAGACCATCCGCCTGATCGCCCGCGAACGGCCCCGCGTACCGATCATCGCGCTGAGCCCGCTGGAAGGCGTGGTGCGTCGCATGGTGCTGACATGGGGCACGCATTGCGTGATCACCCCGCAACTGTCGCGCTTCAAGGAGGCGGTGGTCAATGCCACCCGCGCCGCGCGCGATTTCGGTTTCGCAGACGAGACCCGTCAGGTCGTGGTCGTCGCCGGTGTGCCCTTCAACGTGCCGGGTACGACCAATATCGTGCGGATCGCGCCCTGCGATGAGCGTTTGATCTATGCCAGCGATCCGGAATAAGCAGGACGCTATCCTGTTGCGAGCTTAGGGGGATGGCATGACGGATTTTTTGCTTCTTGGCGGGATCGCGCTTTGCGTGATCTCGGTGGTTCTGGCGGTGGTGCAGTTGCTGCGCCTTCAGCCGCCACGGGCCGCGGCGGTGACGTTGATCGTGGGGATCGTGCTGATCTTTGCGGCGGCCTATCTGGATCCGCAGCCGTTTCAGGTCTCGGATATCGGTGAGGCCTGGTCGCAAGTGACGGAAACGGTGCCAGAAAACCCCTGATCCCCCTTGCCAAAAGCCGGGGCTGCGCTTATACGGCGCGCTTCCGACCCGTGCGTCCGGCCAGATGGCATTGCCGAGGCGCGCGTTCACTCTGATCGAAGGAGACGAAAATGCCGAAGATGAAGACCAAATCGGCCGCCAAGAAGCGGTTCTCGTTCACGGCTTCGGGCAAGGTGAAATCCGCCCAGGCCGGCAAGCGCCACGGCATGATCAAGCGGACCACGAAGTTCATTCGTGATGCGCGCGGCACCACCGTCCTGTCGGATGCGGATGCCAAGATCGTCAAGAAATACATGCCCTATAACCGCTGATCGGAGGACTGACAGATGGCACGAGTTAAATCCGGTAAGGTTACCCACGCCCGTCACAAGAAGGTGCTGGACAAGGCCAAAGGTTACTATGGCAACCGTTCGCGCAATTTTCGCACCGCCACGCAGGCGGTCGACAAGGCCAACCAATACGCCACCCGCGACCGCAAGAACCGCAAGCGCAATTTCCGCGCCTTGTGGATTCAGCGAATCAATGCGGCCGTGCGCGCGGTTGATGCCGAGATGACCTATTCGCGCTTCATCAACCTGCTGTCGAAAGCCGGTATTGAAGTGGACCGCAAGGTTCTGGCCGATCTGGCCGTCAACGAACCCGACGCGTTCGGTGCAATCGTCGAAAAGGCGAAGGCTGCGGCCTGACAGGATCGGGTTTTCCTACCCGTTTCCAACTGAACCCTGTCTGACTTACGTCCGGCAGGGTTTTTTCGTGACAGGGTGCGGCGAAACGCGGCAGGCCTATCATTTCTCTGTTTCCTGAAATGTTTGTGCTTATATTCGGGGCATGAAGCAGCGCGAACCGGTCAAGGCACGGCTGAATAAAAAGCCGCTGGGCATCGTCAAGACGGCGATGACGGCGCGTCGCAACGTGCTGGAGATCATTCCCGAACTGGCGCTGTATCAGCCCATCGTGTCGGGAAAGGCCGGCTCGCGCTTTCACATGATCATGGATCCCGAAAGCCTGCGCCATGTGCTGAAAGACCGGGTCGAGGATTATCCGAAATCGCTGACCACCAAGCTGGTCCTGAAGCCCGCCATCGGCAACAGCCTGTTCGTGGCCGAGGGGGCGCAATGGCTGTGGCAGCGCCGGGCCGTCGCGCCGGCCTTTGCCCATCGTCACATGCAGGCGCTTGGCCCGGTGATGAGCGCGGCAGCCCGGGCGTCCTGCCGCAGGCTGTCAGAGGCCAGCGGTCCCGTCGATATCTTTGCCGAGACCGTGGCCGCCACCTTCGAGGTGATCTCGGACGTGACCCTTTCGGGCGGAGACAGCTTTGACCGCGACACCGTTCACCGCAATATCGAGGTCTATATTTCCGAAACCGCCAAGGTCTCGCTTCTGGATGTGATGGCGGCGCCGGCCTGGGTGCCGCGTCTGGGTCGGCTGTTTTCTGGCCGGAAACTGGCCGAGATGAAGCGGATCGCCGATCAGACTATCGCAGCGCGGGCGGCGCGCGCCGATCGTGAGAAGGTGCCCGACCTGCTGGAGCTTCTGCTGGATGCCGAAGACCCGGAAACGGGCCGCGCGATGACGCGGGCCGAGTTGCGCGATAACCTGCTGACCTTCATCGTGGCGGGGCACGAAACCACGGCGCTGACGCTGGCCTGGGCGCTGTATCTTTGCGCCTTCGACCCCGAAGAGCAGGACCGGGCCGCAGATGAGGCGGCTTCGGTTCTGGGCGATCGCATCGCCACGGTCGAGGATCTGCCCCGGCTGACGCTGACCACCCGGATCGTGAACGAGGCGCTGCGCCTTTATCCGCCCGCCGCGTTGCTGCTGCGCACGGCGCGCGTGCCGGACAGGCTTTGCGGACGCGAGGTTCGGGCGGGCGATCAGGTCATGCTGCCCATCTATGCCCTGCATCGAAACCGGCAGTTATGGGACCAGCCCGACATGTTCGCCCCCTCGCGTTTCGAAACCACCCCGGATCGTTTCGCCTTCCTGCCCTTTGGCGCGGGGCCGCGCATCTGCATCGGCGCCAGCTTTGCCATGCAAGAGGCAGTGATCATTCTGGCGACCCTGCTGGCCCGGTTCCGCTTTTCGTCGATTGCCGACAAGGATCCGCAGCCGCGCATGATCCTGACGCTGCGGCCGCATGGCGGGGTCTGGCTGAACGTGGAACGCCGTTGATAGGCCGAGGGATTTTCACCACATCTTCGCGGCGCGTTGTCAGGACCGCTATTGCGGCCCTCACGCGGCTGTTACATGGTCGCGCAATGAGGAGGTGCCACGATGAGCGCTATCGTAGATTTTCTGAATAATATTTTCTGGGGATACATCCTGATTTACGGCCTTCTGGCTGTCGGGCTGTTTTTCACCATCCGTCTGGGCTTCATCCAGTTCCGCTATTTTGGCGAGATGTTCCGCTGTGTGCTTGGGTCGCGCGAATCCGACAAGGACGGGATTTCGCCTTTTCAGGCGCTGACCGTCTCGCTGGCCAGCCGTGTCGGCACCGGCAATATCGCGGGCGTCGCCGTGGCGCTGACGCTGGGCGGGCCCGGCGCGATTTTCTGGATGTGGATGGTCGCGCTGGTCGGGATGGCGACGGCTTATGCCGAATCGACCCTGGCGCAGCTTTACAAGACCCACGGTCCGGATGGCATGTATCGTGGCGGGCCCGCAGCCTATATCGCGCGCGGTCTGGGACAGCCCTGGCTGGCCTCGGTCTTTTCGGTCGCGCTGATCCTGTCCTTCGGGTTGATCTTCAACGCCGTGCAGGCCAATTCCATCGCCGAAGCGGCGGCCACCCCGATTGAAACGATGCTGGTCGGCTCTGGCATGTTCGAGGCGACACCCGAAGGCACCGCCGCGGCCTTTACCGCCGCCAAGGCCATCATCGGTGCCGTGGTCGCGGTTCTGGCCGGGATCATCATCTTTGGCGGCATCCCCCAGATCGCGCGCGTGGCGGAATTCGTCGTGCCGTTCATGGCCGGTTTGTACCTGCTGGCGGCGATCATCGCGCTGGTCATGAATATCGACCGCGTTCCGGGCATCCTCAGCGGCATCGTCCTGAACGCCTTTGGCCTGCAGGAAACCGTGGGCGGCGTTGCGGGCAGCGTGACCGCCGCGATGATGAACGGGATCAAGCGCGGGCTGTTCTCGAACGAGGCCGGGATGGGGTCGGCGCCCAATATCGCCGCCGTGGCGACGCCCGCGCCGCATCACCCGTCAAGTCAGGGGTTCGTGCAGGCGCTTGGCGTCTTCATCGACACGATCCTGGTCTGTACCGCGACCGCGACGATGATCCTTCTGGCCGATGTGATTCCCTCGGCTGAGCTGACCGGCGTGAACCTGACGCAGGCGGCACTTGGCGATCACTTTGGCAACCTTGGCCAGATCTTCGTGGCCGTGGCGATCTTCTTTTTCGCCTTCACCTCGATCATCGGGAATTACTCCTATGCCGAAAACGCGGTCGTCTATCTGGGCGCGGGCAAGGGCGGCATCATGATGTTGCGTGTCGCGGTGATGGGCATGGTCGTCTGGGGTGCGATCCAGGCTGTCGGTACCGTGTTCAGCTTTGCCGATGCCTCGATGGGTCTGATGGCGACGATCAACCTGGTGGCCATCGTGCTGCTGTCGGGCACTGTGCTGGTCCTGACCCGAGACTATATCCGTCAGCGCAAAGAGGGCAGGAACCCGGTCTTCGTGGTCGCCGATCACCCGGAAATCGCGCCGGGCGTCGACAAGACGATCTGGACGGCCAATAACGGATAGGATCCGCCTTTCAACATCTCCTTGGCCGCCGAAATCGCGGCCAAGGCTTTTCCATCCCGTCCACAAATGCTAACGGCTTGACCGACCAGAATGCCGAGGCACGACGATGGATGATCTTTCCCCCCTCCGCCAGCAATGGCTTGACCGTATCAAGGACGCCGCCGATCCCGCCGCGATCGAGGACGTGCGCCTGTCCGCCCTTGGCAAGAAGGGTGAGATCAGCCTGAAAATGCGCGAATTGGGCAAGATGACGCCCGAGGAACGCCAGACCACCGGCAAGGCGCTGAACGCCCTGCGCGACGAATTGGACAGCGCGCTGCGCGCCCGCAAGGCCTCGCTTGAGGATGCGGCGCTGGAGGCGCGACTGGCCGAGGAATGGCTGGATGTGACCCTGCCGGGCCGTCCCCGCCGTCAGGGCACGATCCACCCGATCAGTCAGGTCTCCGATGAGGTTACCGCGATTTTCGCCGATATGGGCTTCGCCGTGGCCGAGGGGCCGCAGATCGAAACCGACTGGTATAATTTCGACGCGCTGAACATTGCGCCCGAACATCCGGCGCGGCAGGAACATGACACCTTCTTCATGCACCGCGCCCCGGGCGATGACCGTCCGCCGCATGTGCTGCGGACCCATACCAGTCCGGTCCAGATCCGTGCCATGCAGGATCACGGCGCGCCGATCCGGGTGATTGCACCGGGCCGCGTCTATCGCATGGATATGGACCAGACCCACGCCCCGATGTTCCACCAGATCGAGGGTCTGGCCATTGGCCGCGACATTTCGATGGCCCAGCTGAAATGGACGGTCGAGGAATTCTTCAGCGCCTATTTCGGCACCCGCGTCAAAACCCGCTTCCGCGCCAGCCATTTCCCCTTCACCGAACCCTCGGCCGAGGTCGATATCCAGTGCTCCTGGGTCGACGGCAAGCTGATCGTGGGCGAGGGCGATGACTGGCTGGAGGTTCTGGGCTCTGGCATGGTCCATCCGCATGTGCTGCGTTCGGGCGGCGTGGATCCGAATGAATGGCAGGGCTTTGCCTTCGGCATGGGCATCGATCGCATGGCGATGCTGAAATACGGCATCCCCGACCTTCGCGCCTTCTTCGAAAGCGACCTGCGCTGGCTGCGCCATTACGGTTTCGTTCCGGGCGACGTGCCCAGCGTGGCGGGAGGGTTAAGCAGGTGAGTGCATTTGCGCTCGTAGGCGCTCTAATGGCTTCATCCGCTGCTTTGTGGGTCGCGTATAAGGTTTATCCGCACCAGAAAGAACTGGACAGGCAGCTGCAGATGCGCAGCGAAAAACGTGAAGCTGCGATTGAGTTTCTGGAGGCCGCTCAGGATTTCGTCGACAGCAATAACAGACGCGCGCGAGAGGACGAAATACTTACTCAATCGCGTTTTGAAGTCGCAGCCAGAAGACTCGCCCTTTATATTGATGGCAAAGAGGTCGATGCGCTTGGTGCTGTATATTTCTCAGCAAAGGACTACGCCAAGGCCGTTAAAAAATGGGCGGATGCCAAAAGAGAAGAAAAAGAAGACGAGCGTAGAAAGCAGTATACTGAGAGGAAGCGGCAGTGGCAGAACTTTCAATGCTCTCGTGATCGCTATATCGTTGTTATTCGCAAAGAATTCTTCCCATCAGAGGAGGAGGGCGAGAAAATCTTGAAAGCGTTCACTCGTGCTCAGCAAGGCCCTGATGAGGAAGCTCAATCAGGAGACTGACGTGCTTTGTCGGATAATTGTTAAAAGAGCTTATTGCAGCGAGTCAAATTTATCCCTTTGAAACGAGGTGTGGTGAACACTTGTCACACAAGATATAGCTTCGGTTCTTTTAAAAGTGAGAACTGCCACAGGAGTCACCATTGAGCTTTTTCGACAGCATTTTCCGCAATCAGCCCACTGACAACGCCTCCGAACGCGTCAGGCAGCAGTTCGAGATTGCGCATACTGGCGTCGATTTCGGGGCGGCGCTGTGCTTTCTGATCGGCTCGATCATGTTCTTCTGGCAAAGCTGGATGTTCACCGCGACATGGTTTTTCGTCATCGGGTCGGTGCTGTTCGCATTGAAGCCGACGATCAAGCTGTGGCGGGAAGTTCGGCTGTACCGGATGTCGCAGGGCAAGTGACATTGGTGGAAAAGGCGGATAAGCCTTGTCCGTTCCCTTCGAAAACCCCGGAAGAAAGCGATTTTCAACGACGATGAGCCAGTCCTCTGACGACGCGAAAGGCCAGGCAGCGGATGGCGGAGTGCCCGCAATCTCGCCCGACAAGGCCATCTGTGCCGAGGCAGAGCAGGCGGCCATGCTTTATGCCGCGGAAGAGGTCTTCAACCATATTCTTGGTCGCGTGAAAGCCTTTCAGGCGCAACTGCCTGAGGATCACGAACTGGGGCTGCAACTGGCCGATATGGGGGCAGGGCAGGCGCTGCATGTGCGCGGGATGAGCTACAAGAACCCCAATATCATCGAATTTTCCGGAATGCTGAACGGCGCGCAGCAGGTGCTGATCATCCAGCATATCTCGCAGCTGAGTTTCCTGCTGATTGCAGTGCCACCGCCTGCGGATCAGAAACCCTACCGGATCGGCTTTGGCGCCGATCTGTGACGCAAAAGGGCCGCTGCGGTGATCCGGCAGCGGCCCTTCACAAGATATCGGCGGGGTCAGCGCGCCATTTCGGCCATCAGGCGCTGACGCGTCACGGCGTTATCGTCGCGGATCATGCCGGGGATCAGGAAGATGTCGATCACCACCCAGACCGAGACCAGCGCAATCAGCGGCCAGCCGATCAGGATCGGCGCGGTCAGCCAGCCAATGCCCCACATCAGCAGCATGATCAGCCCGCTGGCCCAGCGACCCAGATACATCCGGTGCACCCCGAAGCCCCACAGCAGCAGAAGCAGCAGATAGGCGACGAGGGGCGATTTCGCCTCATTCGTGACGCGCTGCTCGATCAGCAATTGTTGGGTCGTGTTCATCCTGGTGCATGTCCTTTTCAAATCGTCGCGGCGGATTTGCCGCTGCCGATGAAAACATAGGAACGATGCCGGTTTTGGCAAGAAGAGGGCGCGGAAATCGCTCCGCGCCCCGTGTTCTGTTACTGCGCCTGTTCCGGCTGGATCAGGCCGTAAAGCTCCAGCGAGATACCGATCGGGCGCACCACGCCGCCCTCGGACGGGCCCTCGCGGTTCAGATCGCTGACGGCCATGGCATAGCGGCCCGGTTGCAGCAGGACGGGGCCAAGCGTGCTGTCGGTGCTGCCACGGTCATTGTCGTCATTCTGGCCGATAAGATCGCCGCGTTCGGCAAAAAGCGCCAGCTTGGTATCCACGCCCAGCATCTCTCCCTGGGCATGCGCGACCAGCATGCGCGGCTGATCAAGCGTAAAGCGCAGCCAGTTTGCCCCGCCACTGTTCAGCAGCACTGCCCGACGCTCGGACGTCAGGTCGATTGTTTCCATCGGGAAGCTGCCATCCATCGGCGGCACCAGATTGCCTTGCTGATAGGCGCGGCGCAGGAATGCCTCGCGATCCAGCTTTTCGGCCAAGACCGTCATATCGCCCGGCTGCGCCGAATAGGCCGCGATGCCCAGGCAGTAATCGCCTGCGGCAAGGGTATCGGCGTAATCCAGCCGCGCATTGGTGCCCTCTGTGTCGTCATCTTCGGCCAGCATCTCGCCATCGGCGCCGAACAGCTTGATCAGCGGGTCCAGATCCTGACTGGTTCCGCGCAGCGTCAGCGGGGTCGCCTCTGACAGGGTAAAGCGGAAATAGCTGGTCGCGGTGCCATCGGCGGGGACAGAGACCGGGCCCTGGGCCAGCGCGGCATTAAGCGGTCCGTCTGCCAGCGCCGTTGCCTCTGTTTCCGGGGTGCAGGTCTCGACCAGGGTGGCGCTTGCCGAGGCGGTGCTTTCCTCGTTCAGCAAAGGCGGCTGCTCGGGGCGGCTGATTTGCAGCGTCGCGGCCATATTCTCGCTGCGGATATTGGACAGCACGACGCAGTAGCGCCCGGCAGTCAGGTCTTTCTGCAGGCTGGAATTCAGCGTCGAAGGCGTGTCGTCATTTTCCGCCAGCGCGGTCCCGTCGGCTGCGACAAGCTGGATCATCGGGTCGCCCTCATCCGCGCGCGCCTCGATCCGGGCGGTGCCATCCTCGGACATGACAAAGGCGAAAACCTCCTGCTGATTGCCCGTCACGGCGATCTGCCGCGACAGGGGCACCTCGCTGAAGATCACGTCGGAGAGGTCGGAATTGTCGGCGATCCAGCGGGCCGCGCCAAGGTCGGCGCATTCCATCAGATCGTCACCGGCCGCTTGCTCCTCTGTTCCGCCCAGAGGCTCCAGCTGCACCGACGTGTCGGCCTCCTGCGCCAAGGCCGGTTGCCCGAATGCCAGACATCCGGCGGCGACAGTTGCGAAAAATTTCGTGAAACCAGTATCGCTCATCTAATTCTTTGCCTTTCTTAACGTGCATCCGGCAGCAGTTTCAGTTCCCTGATGCAAACTGGTGTAAACATGGGCCCGGGGCAATGCCGTCGACCACAGTTCGCGGCAAAACGCCAGCCGAAACCGAAAACTTGCGTGCAGGCGCTTGACCAATCGGCCTTGGACGGGTTCAAGGCGTGCAGCAGTTCCGTCCGTTCCTGCCGGTCGGCAAAGAAGTGGAAAGACGTCATGAAATTCACCCTGTCCTGGCTCAAAGAGCATCTGGAAACCGAGGCGACCCTGGATGAGATCACCGAGGCGCTGACCGATCTGGGCCTTGAGGTCGAAGAGGTCTCGGACCCCGCCGCGCGGCTGCAAAGCTTTACCCTGGCCAAGGTCGAGCAGGCCGAACAGCATCCCGATGCCGACCGCCTGCGGGTCTGCCGGGTGATGACGGATGAGGGCGAAAAGCAGATCGTCTGCGGCGCGCCGAATGCGCGGGCCGGGATCACCGTGGTGCTGGCCAAGCCCGGCGATTACGTTCCCGGCATCGACGTGACGCTGGGCGTGGGCAAGATCCGTGGCGTCGAAAGCCACGGCATGATGGCATCCGAGCGCGAGCTGGAACTGTCGGACGAGCATGACGGGATTATCGAACTGCCCTCGGGCGAGGTCGGTCAGAAATTCGTCGATTGGCTGGCCGAAAACGCGCCGGAAAAGATCGACCCGATGATCTATATCAAGATCACCCCGAACCGCCCCGACGCGCTTGGCGTGCATGGCATTGCGCGCGATCTGGCCGCCCGTGGTCTGGGCCGCCTGAAACCGGTGCCCGAGGCGAAGATCGAGGGCAGCTTTGACAGCCGCATCAATGTCTTTATCCGGCCAGAAGTCGCCGACAAGGTGCCCTTCTTCGCGGGTCGCATGGTGCGCGGGCTGAAAAATGGCCCCAGCCCTGCCTGGCTGCAACAGCGGCTGAAGGCGATCGGACTGCGCCCGATCAATGCGCTGGTCGATATCACGAATTTCTTCACCTTCGATCTGAACCGACCGCTGCATGTCTTTGACGCGGCCAAGGTCCGGGGCGATCTGGTGCTGCGCGCGGCGCAGGACGGCGAAGAGATCGTGGCGCTGGATGACAAGACCTACAGCCTGCCTGCGGGCACGCTGGTCATCGCCGATGACAATGGCGCGGAAAGCATTGCGGGCGTGATGGGGGGCGCGATCTCTGGCTCGTCCGAGGACACGGTGGATGTCTTCATCGAGGCCGCCTATTTCGACCCGATCAGCATTGCGGCGGCGGGCCGGGCGCTGAAGATCAATTCGGATGCCCGCTATCGCTTCGAACGCGGCATCGACCCGGCCTTCACATTGCAGGGTCTGGATCTGGCCACGCAGATGGTGATGGATCTGTGCGGAGGAGAGCCCTCTCATGTGGTCAGCGCCGGTGCGATCCCCCAGACCGACCGCGCCTATCCGCTGGATCCCGCCCGCACGCAACGCCTTGTCGGGCTGGATATCCCGGCCGAGACGCAGCGCGCCTCGTTGGAGGCACTGGGTTTCCGCATGGAAGGTGACATGGCGCATGTGCCCTCATGGCGGCCCGATGTGCTGGGCGAGGCCGATCTGGTCGAGGAAATCGCCCGCATCGCCAGCCTGACCAAGCTGGAAGGCAAGCCCCTGCCGCGTCCGCAGGCCGGTGTGCCAAAGCCGATCCTGACGCCCCTGCAGATGCGCGAACGCGCGGCACGTCGTCAGGCGGCCTCGCTGGGCTATAATGAATGCGTGACCTACAGCTTCATCGACGCGGATGCGGCGAGCCTGTTCGGCGGCGGCACCGATGCGCTGCGCGTCGAAAACCCGATCAGCAGCGAAATGACCCATATGCGCCCGGATCTGCTGCCGGGACTTCTGGCGGCTGCGGCCCGCAATCAGGCGCGCGGCTTCATGGATCTGGCGCTGTTCGAAATCGGGCCGGTCTTTTCGGGGGCAGAGCCGGGCGAACAGGCGACGCAGATCTCGGGCCTGCTGATCGGGCATAATGCGCCGCGCGATCCCTATGGCAGCCGCCGCAAGGTCGATCTCTATGATGCCAAGGCCGATGCCGAGGCGATCCTGTCGGTGCTTGGGGCGCCGGCCAAGGCGCAGATCAACCGCAAGCTGGACGGCTGGTGGCATCCCGGCCGCGCGGGCAATGTCGCGCTTGGCCCGAATGTGCTGGCCAGCTTTGGCGAGTTGCACCCCAAGGTGCTGCGCCAGATGGACGTGAAGGGACCGGCGGTGGGCTTTACCATCCGCATCGCCAATGTGCCCTTCCCGAAATCGAAATCGGCCAGCCGCCCGGCGCTGGACAGTTCCGAATTGCAGGCGGTCGAGCGTGACTTTGCCTTCGTCGTCGATCCGCAGGTCGAGGCGATGACCATTGTCAACGCCGCGCAGGGCGCCGACAAGGCGCTGATCGACTCTGTCTCGGTCTTTGACCAGTTCACCGGGCTGGAGGGGGGGCGGAAATCCATCGCCATCACCGCCCGGCTGCAGCCGCGCGACAAGACCCTGACCGATGCCGAGATCGAGGCGGTCAGCCAGAAGATCATCGACAAGGTCACGAAAGCGACCGGCGGCACGTTGCGAAGCTAGGCTTCGCGAATCTTCCCGAAACGGCGGATGCCCGGCGATTTGCCGGGCATTTTCATTATCAATTCACCATCGATTCACCATTTAAGCACGAAAATGTGTCGTTTTGGTAACGAACCTGTCCCAATAGTCAGTCGTTGGAAGCGGTAATCATAAGATATATTTGTCTGACGTGCAGTGTAGGACGATCCTGGTTGGTAACCATTGAACTTGGTGACATGACATGACTAAACCGCAATTGATTCTGATCCCGGGCCTTCTCAATGACGGCGAACTTTGGCGCGATCAGCTGAAACCCCTCTCGCAAATTTCACGGCCGATGGTCGCCGATATCACGCAGGGCAACACGCTGCGGGAACTGGCGCAGGACGTGCTGGCAAACGCGGAAGAGGAATTCGCGCTGGCCGGGTTTTCCATGGGCGGCGTCGTGGCGCTGGAAATCATGCGCATCGCGCCAGAGCGTGTGACCCATCTGGCGCTTCTGGACACGACCATGCTGCCCGACGGATCGGATCACGACCGCGAACGCCAGCGCCTGATCTCGATGGTGCATAACGGATCCAAGTTCCACGGCTTTGGCGAACGGCTGCTGGATATCTATGTGGCCCCCGGCAACCGGCAGGATGCCCGGATCGCGGCGCGTGTGCGCAGCATGACCGAACGCCTCGGCCCCGAGGTTTTCATCCGTCAAAGCCTGATCGAGCGTCCCGACAGTCGGCCGTTGCTGCACGACATCTATTGCCCGACGCTGGTTCTGTGCGGCGAAAGCGACGTGCTGACGCCCCCCGACATGCATCGCGACATGGCCGTTGATATCCCCGATTCGCGACTGGTGATCCTGCCCGATAGCGGCCACCTGACCCCCATCGAACAGCCAAAGGCGGTCAGCGAGGCCTTGGCGCAGCTGATGGCGCGGGACCGTTTCATGCCGGTCCACATGCCTGTCGAACAGGGCGCCGCAAGCTATCTGGCATAGGGCGGGATGCCCGGGCGACGCGCGGCAGTGCCCCTCTGCCGCAGCCACGCCGAAGGTCGCGACCCGTTGGGGACGGTACCTTGCAGTTGGACTGGCGGGAATGATGGAGCGGGTGATGGGAATCGAACCCACGTATTCAGCTTGGAAGGCTGCTGCTCTACCATTGAGCTACACCCGCATCGCAGAACCGTATAGGCGGGAACGATGCGGGGTTCAAGCTATGCGATGCCTCTGACCGTCAGTTCGTTGCGCAGGTCCCCGGCGCTGGTAAAGTGGATCGCGTCCATTCCCACATCAATTGCGCCCTGAACATTGGCCGCGCTGTCATCGATGAACAGGCAATCCTGCGGGCGCAGACCGTTGCGCTGGCACAGGGTCAGGTAGATCCCGGGATCCGGTTTCAGCATCCCCTCGATGCCCGAGACCAGAATATCTTCGAACAGATCATCCAGACGCGGATAACGGCGGCGCGCCTCGGGCCATGTTTCCGCTGCCCAGTTGGTGATCGCATAAAGGTCGTGACCATTGGCCTTCAGATTTTCGGCGATCTCCCAGGTTCCGGCATTGGATTGGGTGATGGTCAGGCCGAATCGGTCCAGATAATCGTCCAGCGGCGCGGCCAGATCGCCATGCGCCGCATGCGCGGCGGCAAGACCTTCGGCAAAGCTGCGTCCGCCATCCTGCTTTCTGTTCCAGCCGTTGAAATCGATCTTTTCGAACCACGCTTTCATCGCGGCCTCGTCATCGAAATGCTGCTGAAAGGCGGCCTCGGGAAACCAGTTGATCAATACCTGACCCAGATCAAAGATGATATGTGTCTTCATCGCCTATCGCCTTCCTTCAAAGAAATCTTGCAACAGCCCGCGCGCCTCATGCGCGCCAAGCCCGTCATAAATCTCGGGGCGATGGTGGCATTGCGGGTGGTCAAAGACCCGCGCCCCGTGTTCCACCCCGCCCATGCGCCGGTCGCTGGCGCCGTAATACAGCCGGGCGATCCGCGCGGCCGAAATGGCCGCCGCGCACATCGGACAGGGCTCCAGCGTCACCCAGAGGCTGTGCCCCGGCAGCCTTTCGCTGCGCATCTTGGCGCAGGCGTCGCGGATGGCAAGGACCTCGGCATGGGCGGTCGGGTCGGACAGTTCTCGCGTGCGATTGCCCGCCGATGCGATGATGCGGCCATCCGGGGCGACCAGAACCGCGCCCACCGGCACCTCGCCGCGATCAGCGGCGGCGCGTGCCTCGGCCAAGGCGCGATCCATATAAGAGGTGAACCCGGACATATGCGCTTGTCGCAAGCCGGTCACGACTGCGCAAGCGGGCAAAATAATCCTTCCCCGCCCGGGACCGCTGCCCTAGAAGGGCGCTTTAACCCACCGCAGAGATGCGCAGGAGAATTCGCATGACCGATGAAAACACCCCCAAAACCCCCGATACTGCCGAACGCATCGCCAAGGTGATGGCACGCGCGGGCGTCGCCAGCCGGCGCGAGGCGGAACGGATGATCGTGGAAGGCCGCGTGACGGTCAACGGTCAGAAGATCGACAGCCCGGCGCTGGACGTGCGTCCCAGCGACAGGATCATCGTCGATGGCAAGCGGTTGGAAGAGCCGCAGGAAACCCGGCTGTGGCTCTATTACAAGCCGCTGGGCCTTGTGACCACGGAAGCGGATGAAAAGGGCCGTCAGACGGTCTTCGACGCCCTGCCGCGCGACATGCCGCGGGTGATGAGCGTCGGACGACTGGACCTGAATTCCGAAGGTCTGCTGCTGCTGACCAATGACGGCGAATTGAAGCGGCGGCTGGAATTGCCGACGACTGGCTGGCTGCGCCGCTATCGCGTGCGGGTGAACGGAAACCCCACCGATCTGACCTTCGCCTCGCTGCGTCGCGGCGTCACCATTGATGGCGAGGAATTTGCGCCAATGGAGATCAAGCTGGACAGCCAGCAGGGTGCGAATGCCTGGCTGACCGTCGGCATCCGCGAGGGCAAGAACCGAGAGATCCGTCGCGCGATGGCGCATGTCGGGCTGCAGGTGAACCGGCTGATCCGCATCGGTTACGGGCCCTTCAAGCTGGCGGGGCTGGAAAAGAACGAGGTCACCGAGGTCAAGCGCCGCGTGCTGCGCGACCAGCTGGGCGGCTTGCTGACCGGAGAGATGACAGAGAAGGATCGCCCGATGCGCCCGCGCGGGGCCGATGCGCCCCGGGGACCGCGAGAGGAGCGCGAGGATCGCGGCCCACGCCGCAGCTTCCGCACGCAGGGCGACCGGCCCGAGCGTGGTGAGGGTGGCGAGCGTCCCGACCGCCCCCGCAAATTCGGCGCGAAGCCCTTTGGCTCTGACGACCGTCCGAAGCGCTTTGGCGGGCAATCGCCCGAGGGGCAGGATCGCCCCCGGCGGTTCGGCGGCAAACCATCTGACGGCGAGGATCGTCCCCGGCGGTTCGGTGGAAAGCCCGCAGAGGGCGGCGACCGGCCCCGGCGGTTTGGTGGCAAATCTGCGGAAGGCGAAGATCGCCCCAGACGCTTCGGTGGCAAGCCTGCGGGTGAGCGCCGTTTCGGCCAGTCCGCGCGCGACGACAGCCGTCCGGCCAAAGGCAATTGGGGCCGCGATGGCGGCGGGTCGCGTCGGCCGGCCGAGGCGGGCGAGGGCGGCGACGATCGCAAGCCGCGCCGTTTCGGCAAACCGGGGGGGGAGCGCGCCTCCTTTGACGGCAAGCGCGGTGGCAAGCCCTCTTTCGGCGGTGATCGCAGTGAGCGCGGCGGACCGGGTCGTCCACGTGCGGGCGGCGGCTTTCGCGGCAAGCCCGGCGGTGGGAAGCCGGGTGGTGGCAAACCGGGCGGCGGTAGAAGCGGCGGGGGCAAACCCGGTGGTCGTCCAGGCGGCCGTCCCGGTGGCGACAAGCCGCGCGGCTGACAAAAAACCGGACAGGCGTCATGGCCTGCCCGGTTCTTGGGAACCTCGGCGGACGTCGTGTCCGGCTATGGTGATTATTTCGTCAGAATCAGTTTTCCAGCGCGGGTGATCCGCAGCTGATAAATTTGATCGTCCAGAATGATCAGCGCCTGATTCCCCCCGCGCGTCAATTCATTTGCGTCATGCTGCGGCAGGCGCGACAGAGCACTGGTGCAGGGTTGCGTAAAGTCGGCAGGACGGATGGCGGTCATTGTCGGCCTCATTGCGTGTGAACTTCTGTGGGGTAAACCTGACTAATTTACTTCGGAATGTCAAAGTAAAAGAGTCAGTTTTTTGTGTCGGAATAGCAAACCCTTGAATAAAGGCACTAATCCGCCGAAAGGCAGTCATGCAGATGCCGGGCCAGACCCGCGATGACCTGCCCGTAAAGCGCCGGCCCGGGCGCGATCCCGAGCCCTTCGGGATCCAGTTCCTGTCCCATCCTGACGCCGGTGCCCTGCGTCGCTGCGGCGATCAATTTCGGATCCTGCGCGAATTCGGGAAAGGCGCAGCTTGCGCCGCTATCGCCGATCTGCCTGTGCAATTCGCTGATCCGGGCCGCCGATGGCGTGCTGGCATCGCCCGGACTGACGGCAAGCGCGGGCGCCAACCCGTAGTGATCCGTGAAATAGCCATAGGCGTCGTGGAACACGACAAAGCTCTTGTCCGCGACGGTTGCCAACTCATCGCGAATCGTCACATCCATGTCGCGGATCGCCTTCGCGGCGGCCTGTGCGTTATCGCCATAGGTCGCCGCGTTTTCGGGATCGGCAGAGGACAGGCTTTCGGCGATTGCCCCCAGCCACACAGCCGCATTTTCGGGGTTCAGCCAGGCATGCGGGTCGATATTCCCGTGGTCGTGGTCGTGGTCGTGGTCGTGGTCGTGGTCGTGGTCGTGCCCTTCGTCCTCGTCATGCGCATGGCTGTGCTCGCCCTCATAATCGCGCAGCGTGGTCCCCTTGCTGTCCAGCAGGCGCAGCTGCGCGACCGATTGGCCCGCCGATTCCGCCGCCCGGTCCAGCCAGGGCGTCAGCTCTGGCCCGGTCCAGATCAGCAGGTCGGCCCCCTGCAAGGCCCGCGCATCCGAGGGGCGCATCTGGTGGTGGTGGATGCTGGCCCCGGCGGGCAGCAACACATGGATCTCGGCCAGATCGCCGGTCACCTGCTGCACAAGGGATGCGGTGATCTGGGTGTCCACAACGATCTGGGGCGCGGCAAGGGCAGGGGCGGCGCCCAGCAGAAGCGCGGTCAGGGCAGGGGAAATTCGCATGGGAAGGGTCCGTCATCTGGTTGTCGGGGCGCTGTTGTTGATGTTATATGATAACAAGTCAAATGAAATGTTATAAAGTAACATAGATGAAGCCCTTGCCCGCCGATCCTGCCCAAGCCGCCTTCGCGCCGCATGATCACGAAAAATGCAGCGCCCATGCCCTTGATGAGGCCGAGGCCCGTCTGGCCAAGGCCGGGGCGCGGCTGACGCCGGTGCGGCGGCGGGTGCTGGAAATCCTGCTGGAATCGCACCGGGCCCTGGGGGCCTATGACGTATTGCAGCGCCTTGCGGCCGAGGGTTTTGGCAACCAGCCGCCCGTGGCCTATCGCGCGCTGGAATTTCTGGTCCAGCACGGGCTGGCCCATCGCCTGCAGCGGCTGAATGCCTTTGCGGCCTGCCTGCATCCGGGCCACGACCATGCGCCGGCCTTTCTGATCTGCCGCGCATGCGACGGGCTGGCCGAACTGCCGGGGGCACCGCTGCGCGAGACACTGTCACAGCTTGCCGCGGCCTCTGGCTTTTCGGTCGAAAGGGTCACGATCGAGGCCATGGGCCTTTGCCCCGGCTGCGCAGATGAGGCAGGCCAATGACGCCATTCATCAGGGCCGAGGCCGCGACGATCCTGCGTCCGGGCAGCAGCAGCGTCGTGCTGGAAAACATCGATTTTCAGATCGCCCCGCAAGAGATCGTCACCGTCCTCGGCCCGAACGGGTCGGGGAAATCCTCGCTTGTGCGGGCCTTGCTGGGGCATATGCCGCTGGCCTCGGGGCGGATCAGCCGCCGCGCGGATCTGCGCATCGGATATGTGCCGCAGCGGGTGCAGATCGATACGGCGATTCCGATGACGGTGCGGCGCTTTCTGTCCCTGCCGCGCCGGATCAGCGATCAGATGGCGGCGCAGGTGCTTGCCCGGACGGGGGTCGAGGGCCTGCAAACGCGGCAATTGACTCAGCTGTCCGGCGGGCAGTTCCAGCGGGTTCTGCTGGCGCGCGCGCTGCTGCATGACCCGAACCTGCTGGTGCTGGATGAGCCGACGCAAGGTCTGGACCAGCCCGGCATCGTTGCCTTTTACAAGCTGATCGAAGAGGTCCGCGGCGAAACCGGGGCGGCGGTGCTGATGGTCAGCCATGACCTGCTGGTCGTGATGCGGGCCTCGGATCGGGTGATCTGCCTGAACGGCCATATCTGCTGCGAGGGCACGCCCCAGCATGTCAGCACGGCGCCCGCCTATCGTGCGCTGTTCGGGGCGGGCGGGGATGGCGCGCTGGCGCTGTATCAGCACCGCCATGACCACGATCACGACCATTCGGATGATGGCTGCCACGGGCATCATGCGCATCACCATTCCCAACAGGGCTAGGCGGCGACACGGATGCTGGACGATTTCTTCTTGCGCGCGATGCTGGCCGGTCTGGGGCTGGCGCTGGTGGCCGGACCGCTGGGCAGCTTTGTGGTCTGGCGGCGCATGGCCTATTTCGGCGATTCGACGGCGCACGCGGCGATTCTGGGCGTCGCGCTGAGCCTTGCCTTCAACTTCTCGATCTATGCGGGGACGCTGACGGTCGCGCTGGCCATGGCGCTGCTGGTCACGGCGCTGGTGTCGCGCGGGCAGGCGATGGATACGGTGCTGGGGGTGCTGGCCCATTCGGCGCTGGCCTTCGGGCTGGTCGCGATCAGCTTCGTGCCCTCGGCGCGGGTCGATCTGAACGCCTATCTGTTCGGCGATATCCTGACGGTCGGGCGGGGGGATCTGGCGCTGATCTGGCTGGGCGCGCTGGCGGTTCTGGCGCTGCTGATCTGGCGCTGGCAGAACCTGCTGACCGCGACACTGAATGAGGAACTGGCCATGGCCGCCGGGATCGATCCGCGGATCGAGCGCCTGCTGCTGTCGGTCGCGCTGGCGGTGGTGGTGGCGCTGTCGATTCGAATAGTCGGATCGCTGCTGATTTCGGCCATGCTGATCATTCCCGCAGCCGCCGCCCGCAGCCTTGCCGGCACCCCCGAGCGGATGGCCGCCAATGCATCGCTGATTGCCTGCTTTTCAGTCATGCTTGGACTGGGGGCAAGTTTGCATCTGGACACACCGGCCGGACCGTCGATTGTGGCCGTCGCAGCCGTGTTTTTCGCAATTTTCTTTGTATTTCGACGCCCTTAGTGCAGTCTTGCAACAATTTCTGCCCAGCGGCGATAAGGAAGGAACCGGCGGGCGGCTAAAGTGTTGGCGATTATGCAACAGTTGCCGCAGACCCGTATGGGAATTGAATTAATGCTGCTTTTCAACCCAGCGGGTTTGTGCGACTGTCGCAGCGATGTTGCCGGATACGGCAGCCTTCAAACGAAACGGAGCATGATCATGACCAAATTCGCTACTTTCGCTGCCGCTCTCGGCCTGACCGCAACCTCGGCTCTGGCCGGTGGCTATGTTGCCCCCGTCGTCGACGTCGAGCCCGTCGTTGTCGAAGAGCAGCCCTCGTCCTCGAACGCCGGCCTGGTTGTTCCCGCTCTGCTGCTGCTGGGCGTGATCGCTGCCGTCGCTTCGGACGACGACGACAGCTAATTTCAAGTAGGATCGGTCTCACCGGTCTGAACTTGAGGGGCTGACCTTAGGGTCAGCCCTTTTCTTTTTGGCGGATGCGATGCCGCAAAAATGCTTGCGCCCTTGTCGTGCCTGTGGATTGCTTGGCTTTCCAAACGGAAAGGGTGAAGATGTCTTTCGAACAATGGCTGGCCTTTGCGGCGGCTTCGGCCGTGCTGCTGGCAATTCCGGGTCCGACGATCCTTCTGGTGATTTCTTACGCGCTTGGCCATGGAAGGCGCGCCGCCAAGGCGACGGTGGCGGGGGCCGCGCTTGGGGATTTTACGGCGATGACGGCCTCGATGCTGGGGCTTGGGGCGCTGTTGGCGACCTCGGCCACGCTGTTCACACTGCTAAAATGGATCGGGGCGGCCTATCTGATCTATCTGGGGATCAAGCTATGGCGTGCGCCGGTCAGCGACCGGCCGCTTGACCTTGATCCACAGGACGCGCCCAAGGGCAGTCCTTGGCGGATCCTGGCGCATACCTATGCGGTGACGGCGCTGAACCCGAAAAGCATCGTGTTCTTCGTCGCCTTCCTGCCGCAATTTATGGACAGCACGCAGCCCGCCTTGCCGCAGATGGCGATTTTGGAGGCGACATTCCTGGCGCTGGCCATCCTGAATGCGGCGATTTATGCGCTGCTGGCCTCGGCCGCGCGCCGCTCGATCCGCAAGCCGTCGGTGCAGTCTGCGGTGAACCGGGTCGGCGGAACGCTGATGATCGGGGCGGGGTGCTGGCAGCCGGATGGAAACGCAGCAATGCCTGACCTTCCGGCATGAAAAAACCGGCCCTTGGCGGGGCCGGTTTGTTTGTCAACGCAGGGACGTTCAGGGGCGCAGCGTCTGGATCGTCACATAGCCAAGCTTCGGACCAATCCACTGCCGCGACACGGCGATCTGGTTGCCCGAGCGCATGTAGCTGTTCTGGAAGGTGACGCCGTGGCCCTCGCAATTCTCGACCGTGACGCCCGCGCGCGGACCCGGCCCGACCGAGCAGGTGAATTGCAGCGGACGTTCCAGACCATCGCCACCGTAATAGCGCATGATCCGCGTGCCGCTGCCTGACGCGCCGGCGCGGATCAGGCTTTCGGTCTGGGCTTCTGCCACGGACAGGTCATGGCCCAGACCGCGCGTGCCCACCAACATGCCACCGCGCAGGATCAGCGCCTCTTCCGAGGGCGTCATATAGGTGCGCAGGCCGCCATTCTGGCCGGTCATTGCCATGATCTGCGTGCGCCCCAGATTTTCGAACCCGGCCTGGATCAGCGGACCGGGATTGACGCGCAGCGCCTCGGCCGCGGCTTCTTGCGGGGTCTTGGCGACAGCGGCCGTGGTGTCGGCCTGACGCCGCTGGGCGATCATCTCGGCCGCGGTCTGGGTCACGACACCCAGGGCGCCGACATCGCCATCGTCGCCCGTGGTATTGCCACAGGCCGTCAACCCGGCCAGCAGGGACGCCGCCAGCGTGATCTTGATTGCGCGGTTCATCGCCAGAATCTCCCCCAGCCTTCGTAAAGTTCGACAGAATGGCTGTCGCGGATCCGGTCATAGAGGCGACCGTTGACATTCAACTGGGCACCGCCATCGCGCGACAGCGAGCGCAGATCGGCAGAGACGCGTTCCCGTGTCGGCACGCCGGTTGCCCAACCCAGCGGGATCGAGAAGGTGATGCCCTTGTCAAAGCTGCCTTCGCCGAATTCCTCGGCGCTGAGATCGGTTTTCGTGGCATAGGCCCCGATCCGCCAGCCATTGGCGAATTCGCGGCTGAGCGACACGGTCGCGCCCTTGTCGCCGGCCAGATATTTGCCGACATCCAGCTGCGCCGTGAAGCCGTTCGAGAATTCGTAATAGGCCGAGACATGGCCCATCGTGACCTCGTAATCGCGGAAATCGAACAGCTGGTCGAAATCACGCTTGCGCACGCGGTTGATCTCTGCCCCGAAGGCCAGCGGCGAATTGACCGGCTTCCACAGCACTTCCGCCGAGACGCCACCATAGGCGCGTTCCAGCAGACCGCCGGTCACGCGGGCATAGACGTTATCGGTGGCCTTGGCGTAATAGGCCAGCGTCAGTTCCGGGATCACCGGGCTTGTATTTCCGGTATACATCCGCGTGTCCGACCGCACGCGCGGGATGCCGTTATAGCTGGCCAGATCGGGGTTCGATTCATATTCCTTGGCGCTGTAATATTCGCCGCGCTGGACGCCGGGAATGCCCGGGCCGCGCTGGTCGATATCGCCAAAGACGCGCTGGCGCAGCGTGCCGGTCAGGAACAGACCGGGGCGCAGCTCATAGCTGGCGCTGGCCTCGGCCCCGACCTCGTTGGTCAGGCCGTCCTCGGCGCTGAAGATGCCCAGATCCCAATAGGGCTGAATGCTCCAGCGGAAGCGCGGATAGACATCGGGCGTGCGCACCAGACCGGGGGCCGAGCGCGGCGCGTCGGTCAGCTGCGCGACGGCGGCGATCTGGCTGGCCTCGGTATTCTCCAGCCGCTCGACATCGGACCGGCGCAGCGTCACCGAAGAGGTCGGCACGCCGTCTGCGGTCGAGGTGATGACGAAGGTTTCCACCGAGGGCGGCAGGGCGCGGGTCATCAGGCGCGCGGTGCGGCCGATGGCCTCGGCCTGGCTGATATAGCGCTGGTTGCGGATGCGGACCTCGGCCCGGTTGGCATTCAGCGCCATGGATTCCAGGATCTGGCCTTCGTCATCCAGCGCCGTGCCAAGCGCCTGCTGGATCGCCGGTTGTGCGGTCGGATCCTGTGCCCATGTGCCCGCCCAGCCGTCGGGATCGGCGGCCAGTGCCGGGCGCGGACGCACCGGGGCGGGCGCTTTTTCCAGACCGGAAGGATAGGGCGCCTCGCGCGGGTTCAGCGCGATGGACACCTGCATGCCAAAGGTTTCCCCGCCGATCGAGTAGATCCCCGCCTGATAGCTTTCGCCAAAGCGGTAATAGGCGGCCAGGTTCAGGTTATTGCCGGGCTCGGCATCGCCCTGCTGAAAGAAGTTCCCGTTATTGTAGCGGGCCTGATACTTGTCGTTGGAATATTCTGCGACAAGGTTCAGCTTGTCATTCACCTGCCAGCTGACCGAGGCGAAGGGCTTTGGCCCGCCGCTGAACCAGTCACCGGCATTCAGCGTGCCGCCTTCATCATCGACGTCGATGGTGCGGTTCTTGCCCGCCAGCACGCCCCAACCCAGACCGGCCGAAACGCTGACCTTCGGGGTCACGGTCTTGGTCGCGACGATATATTCGCCCGAATAGACGCCGGTGCCGATGAAGTCCTGCAGGCCCACGGCCACCGCCGGGCGCCAGCCGTCCTGATCCTCGTCCAGGAACTGTAAGCGCAGATCGAAGGAGCGGTCCGAGATATAGCCGTCATTGCGGTAATCGTTGATCCCCTCGACCCGCGAATAGCGCAGCACCGTCGTCAGGCGTGGCAACAGCTGAAACACGATATTGGTGCGGCGGCCATATTCCGACCACGAGACCGAGGCGCCCAGCGTGCCATCCTCCAGCATCTGCGCCGTCGGCGTGTCGATCCCGCCGGCCAGACCATAGGTGGACATCTGGTCGCCCTTCAGCGGCTCTGCCACGGCGGTCGAATTGACCGACCCGAACAAAAGCGCGGCCGGCAGGGTTGTCGCCATCAGGCGTCTTATTGTTCTGGATCGGCGCATCGCGAAGTCCTCGTCAAGCTTTTGAGCGGATCATATCTGGCAGCCGCATCCTTTGCAGCCCGCAAACGCAACTTCGCTAAGAGGTTGCGTCCTTTGGGCCGCAGTCGGGAACGGGCTGGACTTATTCGGTCGCCTCGCCGGAGTCCGCGCCAGTGGTGGCTGGCGTGGTGGTCGGTGGCGTTGCGGGCAGGACCATGGTCGGCGCCGGGACCGAGGGCTTGGTGGTCGCCGGGGTGGCGGTCGTGCTGTCCTGTGTGGCCGTGCTGGCGGCGGGGGTGCTGCTTTCGGCCGGGGCTTCCGTCTCCGTGCTGGCCGTTGCTGCCGCCGTGCTTGCTGCAGCCGTGCTTGCTGCCGCCGTGCTTGCGGCTGCGGGCGCCGCTGCCGGGCGGGCGGCAGGTTTCGGCGCGCTGCGGCGTTTGGGGGTGGCGGCCTTGGGCTGTGCCGGGGCAGGGGCGCGGGTGGCCGCGACAGCCTGCGCCACCTCGGCCGAGGCCGGGCCCGCGCAGCCTTCTTCCCGCTTGCCGCCGGTCGTCAGCACGGCGGTCATCGGGAAACGCTCACCCGACATCGAGTCGCGGCATTCGGTGCCGCGAATGTTCAGCGCGAAGGGCCGACCGCCCCGCACGCCGATATATTCCACGCCCTTGGCAAAGGTCAGACGCTCGACCCGGATGGCCTGACCGCGCTGATTTTCGGGTGTTTTGTAGATCGCGGTGCTGCCTGCGACATCGACCGACCAGAAGGGCTCATTCCCGCGGGCGGTGAAGGCCTGGGTGTTATAGGTCACCCGCTCGGCGGTCGACACGGGGCGGCTGCCGCCACCGGTTTCGATCGGCTGTTCCAGCGGCGAGACGGCAGGCGCGCGCGGCGTGGCCGGGGCTTCGGCCTGGGCATCAGGGCTGAGGTTGAAACCGGTGCCTTCGCAGGCGGCAAGCGGCAAGATCATCAGGGCGACAAGGGCAAGGCGCGAAGACATTCAGGAACCTTTTTTGATTTTGATCACTGTCATGCAAGCGTTAGCAACCTACACCATCCGGGGCAAGCGCGGTGCGGGATCTGCAGCGACGCTTCGCCAGCACGGGCCGTGCCCCGTCTCAGCAATTCGGGACGTTGACCGCCAGCCCGCCCAATGAGGTTTCCTTGTATTTCTCGGACATGTCATTGCCGGTCTGGCGCATGGTTTCGATGGCTGCGTCCAACGGCACGAAATGCTGCCCGTCGCCGCGCAGTGCCAGGCTGGCGGCGCTGACGGCCTTGATCGCGCCCAGACCGTTACGCTCGATGCAGGGCACCTGCACCAATCCCTTGACCGGATCGCAGGTCATGCCAAGGTGGTGTTCCAGCGCGATTTCCGCTGCATTTTCAATCTGCTCTGATGTGCCGCCCAGAACGGCGGCCAGACCTGCGGCGGCCATGGCGCTGGCGCTGCCGACCTCGGCCTGACAGCCGCATTCCGCGCCCGAGATCGAGGCGTTATGCTTGATCAGCCCGCCCACCGCCGCGGCGGTCAGCAGGAAATCGGGCAGGTCGCGTTCCGAGGCGCCGGGCACGTGATCCAGCCAATAGCGAATGACGGCAGGCAGCGTGCCCGCCGCGCCATTGGTGGGCGCCGTCACGACCTGTCCGCCGGCCGCGTTTTCCTCGTTCACGGCCATGGCATAGGTGGACATCCAGTCATTGATCACATGCGGCGCGGTCAGGTTCATGCCGCGCTCGGCCATCAATTTATCGTGGATCCCCTTGGCACGGCGGCGCACATTCAGACCACCGGGCAGGATGCCGTCCTGTGTCAGCCCGCGATTCATGCAGTCGCGCATCACCTGCCAGATCTGGTCCAGCCCCTGACGCAGATCGGCATCGCTGCGATAGACCAACTCGTTCTCGCGCTTCATCTGGGCAATGGATTTGCCGGATGCGCGCGACATTTCCAGCATCTCGGCGGCGGTGGCAAAAGGGAAGGGCACCTTGGACACCGCATCGCTGCGGCTTTGATCGGCCTTCTGGGCCAGTTCCTCATCGGTCAGCACGAAGCCACCGCCGACCGAGTAATAGATCTGGTGATAAATCACGTCGCCCTGCGCATCGGTGGCCGACAGCGTCATGCCATTGGCATGGCCGGGCAGGGCCTGATCGAAATCGAAGCGCAGATCGCGTTCCGGATCGAAGGCCAGATCGCCGATCCCCTCGACCGGCAGAACCTTCGTGCGGCGGTTTTCCTCCAGCGCGGCCTCGGCGGCCTCGGCATCCATGGTGGCGGGCACGAAGCCCGCCAGCCCCAGGATCGTGGCGCGATCGGTGGCGTGGCCTTTTCCGGTAAAGGCCAGGCTGCCATGCAGGCTTGCCTTCAGCCCCTGCGGCTTGAAAGGCTGCTGCCGCAGCGCGTCCAGAAAGCGCGATCCCGCGACCATCGGTCCCATGGTATGGGATGAGGACGGGCCAACGCCTATTTTGAACATGTCAAAGACGGACAGGAACATGAGACCCCCTTGCTGCTTTGCCCGCCAGTTAATCATGGGCACCCGGACCCCGCCAGTGCCGAAGCGACCCGATGACGGGGTGCGAACGACATGGCCGGGACTTTTCTTCTGCCATTGATTTGGGCGGCGCGCCTAATTATTAGGCAGAGATTCCGATTGTCCTGTGATCCGTATATTCGCCCTGTCGCCTCGACCTTGCGGTGGGGGCGCGGCGCGTAAAGGAACAAGCCATGACCCGAACTGCCCCGATCATCCTTGGTGACACGCCGCTGGGCGCGCCGGTCTTTCTGGCGCCGATGGCGGGCATCACCGACCTGCCGTTCCGCCGCGCGGTGGCGCGGTTCGGGGCGGGGCTGATGGTCAGCGAAATGGTCGCCTCGACAGAGATGGTGACGCCGCGCCCCTCGACCCGCGCGGCGGTGCGCGCCAAGGCCCTGACCGAGGGCGCGCTGCCGGTTTCCGTGCAGATCGCCGGGCGCGAGGCCGGGGCGATGGCCGAAACAGCGCGCATCGTGGAAGGCATGGGCGCGCGGATCATCGATATCAATATGGGCTGCCCGGCCAAGAAGGTGACGGGCGGGCTGTCAGGTGCGGCGCTGATGCGCGATCTGGACCATGCATTGACGCTGATCGACGCCGTGGTGGCTGCGGTCACGGTCCCCGTCACGCTGAAGATGCGGCTTGGCTGGGACGAGGATTGCCTGAACGCGGCCGATCTGGCCGGGCGCGCCCGCGATGCCGGGGTGCGCATGCTGACGGTGCATGGCCGCACGCGGGCCCAGTTCTACAAGGGGCAGGCGGATTGGTCGCGGATCCGCGCGGTGGCGAAGCTGACCGGGCGTCCGCCGCTGGTGGCCAATGGGGATATCGTCGATGCGGCCTCGGCCCGGGCGGCGCTGGTGGCCTCGGGGGCCGAGGCGGTGATGGTCGGTCGCGGCGCGCAGGGCGCGCCCTGGCGTCTGGCGCGGATTGCGCATGAATTGCACGGAACGCCCGCGCCAGAGGTGCCGACCGGGCAGGCGCTGGCCGATCTGGTCGAAGAGCATTACGAAGACATGCTGGATTTCTATGGCCCCGATCTGGGCCTGCGCGTCGCGCGCAAGCATCTGGGCTGGTATGCGACGGAAAACCACGCCCCGCTGCGGGCGGAATTGCTGCGGGCCGACAGCGTGGCGGCGACAATTGCCCTGATCCGTCAGGCCTTTGCCGACGCCCCGGGCGAGGGTGCAGGGATGCGCGCCGCATGACCCGCCCGGATCCGTCCTGCCTTGCCCTGGCGCAACCCGGTCCCGGCTGGAACAGCCTGCCGCTGCCCGCGCTGATCCTTGATCCGGACGGATGCGTGGTGGCGATGAACGACGCCGCCGAAATCTGGCTGAACCTGTCGCGCAATTCCGCCCTGGGCAAGAAGCTGGCCGGGGATGAGATGTCCAAGCGGCTGCGCATCCTGCCCTCCATCACGCCGGTGGTTCAGCGCGTCATGGCGCTGGATGAGGCGCTGTATCAGCCCAATGTCTGTTTCGAGATCGGCGACCGCGCGGGCGGGCATCTGGATCGCTTTGCGGTGGTCCATGCCGGACCGGCAGGCGCAAGCGGCGGCGCGGTCAGCCTGTTGATGGTGCCGATGGACGATGCCGGGATGCAATTGCAATCGCGCGCCGTCCGCAGCGCCGCGCGCAGCGCCATCGGCATGGCCGAGATGCTGGCGCATGAGATAAAGAACCCGCTGGCCGGGATCCGGGGCGCGGCGCAGCTGATCGCGATGGGCGCCACGCCCGAAGATCGCGACATGGCCGAGATGATCGTCAGCGAATCGCAGCGGATCGTGGCGCTTCTGGATCAGGTCGAACGCTTTGGCGACACCTCGGCCCCCAAATTGCAGCCGGTGAATGTCCATGACGTGCTGGAGCGGGTGCGCCGCTCGGCCGCGGTGGGCTTTGCCAGGGATATCGCGATCGCGGCCGATTACGATCCCTCGCTGCCCATGGCGCTGGCCGATGCGGATCAGCTGATGCAGGTCTGCCTGAACCTGATCAAGAATGCGGCCGAGGCGCTGGCGGGCAGCGCAAATCCGCAGATCCGGCTGCGCAGCTATTACGATCACGCGCTGCGCAAGCTGCCCGATGACGACAACCCCACGGGCCGCCCGCTGCCCCTGCAGATCGAGCTAGAGGATAACGGGCCGGGCCTGCCGCAAAGCATCGCCGATCAGGTGTTCGAGCCTTTCGTCTCGGGCCGTGAAAACGGCACCGGTCTTGGCCTGGCGCTGGTCAGCAAGATCATCACCGATCACGGGGCGCTGATCCGCGTTGACAGCCGCCCCGGCCGCACCATCTTTCGCATATCGCTACCCAAAGCCTGAGGATCGCTTTCATGGACGGAACCGTTCTAATCGCCGATGATGACCGCACAATCCGCACCGTTCTGACCCAGGCCCTGACCCGCGCGGGCTGCCGCGTTCATGCCACGGGCAGTCTGGCGCAACTGTCGAAATGGGTCGAGGAAGGCCGCGGCGATCTGGTCATCACCGATGTGATGATGCCCGATGGCAACGGCATCGACCGTATTCCCGCGATCCGTCGGGCGCGGCCCGATCTGCCGGTGATCGTGATTTCGGCCCAGAATACCATCGTCACGGCCATTCGCGCCAATGAGGCCGAGGCCTTCGAATATCTGCCCAAGCCCTTCGATCTGCCGGATCTGATGAGCAAGGCCAATCAGGCCCTGTCCCGCCGCCCGCGCCGGTCCGATCAGCCGCCCGAGCCCGCGCCCGAGGTTCAGGACAGCGCCGATCCCGCCATGCCACTGATTGGCCGTGCCCCGGCCATGCAGACCCTGTTCCGGATGATCGCACGGGTGCTGAATGCCGATCTGCCGGTGCTGATCGCGGGCGAGGCCGGAGTGGGCAAGACCACCATTGCGCGGTCTTTCCATGACCTGTCGGACCGGCGCGATCGCGGGCTGGCCTTTCTGACCGCCGCCGATGCCGGGGAAGAGGTCATCTTTCGCGCTGCCGAGAAGGCGCGCGGCGGCACGATCATCGTCGAAAATCCGGCGGGTTTCGATCCGGCAGCGCAGGCCCGGCTGATCGGGCTGATCGAGGCCATGGAAAGCGCCGTTGGCCGCGAGGATTCGCCGCGCATCGTGGCCACGACCGGGCCGGATCCGATGGCGGATGTCTCGGCCGGGCGATTGCGCTCGGATCTCTATTACCGGCTGGCGGGGATCACGGTTCTGGTGCCGCCGCTGCGGGCGCGGGTGGACGATATCCTGCCCTTGGCCAACCATCTTCTGGCCCGCGCTGCTGCGCAGGGCCTGCCCGAACGCAGCCTCGGCGATGCCGCCGCCAGCCTGTTGCGGGCCCACGGCTTCCCCGGCAATGTGCGAGAGCTGGAAAACACGATGCGGCGGCTGGCGCTGACCGCCAGCGCGGCGGCGATCTCGGGGACCGAGATGCAGGGCGCGCTTGGCCAGCAGGGCGCCGCGCTGCCTGCCACCCCGGTCGAGACCCGGGGCGCGGCGGCGGGCATGGCACCGGCTGCGGCAACGGGACGTCTGTCGGACACGGTCGAGGCGCATCTGCAGCGTTACTTCGATCTGCACGGGGATTCGCTGCCGCCGCCGGGACTTTACGACCGGATCCTGCGCGAAATCGAACGTCCGCTGCTGCAGGTGGCGCTGGACGCGACCGGCGGCAATCAGCTTCGTTGCGCCGATTTGCTGGGAATTAACCGCAATACTTTGCGCAAGAAGCTGACCGACCTGAATATCGAGGTGACACGCAGGCGCAAACTGATGTAAAACCGCCACAGCAGGTCGTTGAACCGTAACGGCCCTGCAACAGTTGAAGCCGCAGAAGACGGCAGTGGTGAGGGTTATGGCAGAGTCCGCAACTGGGCTAGGGTGGGACAGGCTTGCTCGGATCAGGCTGCCAAGGCAATGGCGCGGCGTGATGAGCGTCGGCATGCTGTCGCTTGGGGCCTTTCTGGCCATCGCGACCATGACCGTGCTGGGCCCGCTGTCCGAGGGCACGCAAAGCCGGATGCTGCGCGTCATCCTGCTGCTGGACCTGATCTATCTGATTGTGCTCACCTGCTTTGTCGTGATCCGCATGGCCAAGCTGATCTCGGACCGGCGCCGCTCTGCTGCCGGGTCGCGGCTGCATGCGCGGCTGGTGCTGATCTTCGCGCTGGTGGCGCTGATCCCGACCGTGCTGATCGCGCTGTTCGCCGGGCTTTTGGTGAATATCGGGCTGGAGGGCTGGTTTTCCGGGCGGGTTCAGCAGGTGGTCCTGACCTCTCAGGCCGCGGCCGAGGCCTATCAAGAGGAACATCGTCGCGATCTGAGCCAGGATGCCCGCGCGCTGGCCGGGATCCTGACGCAGGCCGGGCAGGCCAATGCGCTGATCGATGACGGCCAGATGCGGCAATTGCTGGTGCAGGGGCAAAGCCTGATCCAGCGCGGGCTGCGCGAGGCCTATATCATCAATGGCGCGGGCGAAATCCGGGCGCGGGGCGAACGCAGCTATCTGTTCTGGTACAAGGAACCGACCAGCACGCAACTGGATCAGGCGCAATCGCAGGGGCTGACCCTGATCGAAGATTGGCCGAATAACGAATTCCGCGCCCTTGTCGCGCTGCCGCCGCTGGCCGATCGCTATCTTTACATCACCCGCGTGGTGGATGGCGATCTGCTGGGGCTGCTGGACGATACCCGCGCGACAGTGGGCGATTATCGGCAGCTGGAACAGACGCGCGGGCAGGTTCTGCTGGAATTTTCTCTGGTTTATCTGGGCTTTGCGCTGCTCTTGGTCGCGGCTGCCATCTGGATGGGCCTGTGGTTCGCCAGCCGGTTGTCGCGCCCCATCGGCCAATTGGCCATCGCCAGCGAACAGGTCGGGCGCGGCAATCTGGATCTCCAGATCCCCGAAGCCCAGACCGGGGACGAGATCCAGACTTTGGGCGAAGCGTTCAACCGCATGACCCGGCAGCTCAAGGCGCAGCGGCTGGAACTGATGGACAGCTATCGCATCACCGATGAACAGCGACGGCTGTTCGACAATGTGCTGAGCTCGGTCACCTCGGGGGTGATCGGGCTGGATGCCGCCGGAGAGATCGATTTCGTCAACCGCTCGGCCAGTCGCCTGCTGGGGCTGGATGCGCGGGGCGATATCGACGCGCTGCTGTCCGAGGCCGTGCCGGAATTCGCGCCGCTTTTCGACCGGCTGTCCGGCTCGGTCGCGGAATCGGTGCAGGATGAGATCCGGCTGAGCCGCGAGGGGCGGGTGGAAAGCCTGCTGGTGCGGATGGCGGTGCGGCGGGACGCGGAAGGGCAGCTGGAAGGCTATGTGGTGGCCTTTGACGATGTGACCGAGTTGGTCAGCGCCCAGCGGATGGCCGCATGGGGCGATGTCGCCCGCCGCGTCGCGCATGAGATCAAGAACCCGCTGACCCCGATCCAGCTTTCGGCGGAACGGCTGCGCCGCAAATTCACGCCGATGGTGACCAGCGAGGATGAGAAAGCCTCGGTCGATCAATATGTCGATGTGATCATCCGCCAGACCACCGACCTGCGCCGCATCGTCGATGAATTCAGCCGCTTTGCGCGCATGCCCGAACCGGATCGCCGCGAAACCGATATCGCGGCCCTGCTGCGCGAGGTGGTCCTGTTGCAGCAGGATGCGCTGAAAGGGGCGCTGTCGGTGCAGATCCCCGATCAGCCGGTGATCGTCGATTGCGATGCCGGGATGATGCGGCAATCCTTTACCAATCTTCTGAAGAATGCCGGTGAAGCGGTTGATGAGAAGGCAGAAAATCCGCCAGAGGACTGGCAGGCCAGCGTCGATGTCAGCCTTGAGGTTGATCACGACAGCGTTACCATCCGCATCATCGATAACGGGCCGGGCCTGCCTGCCGACCGCTCGCGCCTGTTTGAACCCTATGTGACGATGAAATCGACCGGCACCGGGCTTGGCCTGCCCATTGTCAAGAAGATCGTCGAGGAGCATGGCGGCAGCCTGATCCTGACAGATGCGCCGGACAGGACCGGCGCCATGGCCGAGATCCGCTTGCCCCGGGAACGAAACCCGGTGCGTGGGGCTCAACGCAAAAACAAGCAAGAAACCAATGAGGCGGCTATATGACGAATGATATTCTTATCGTCGATGACGAAAGGGACATCCGCGAACTGATTGCCGATATCCTGAAGGATGAAGGCTTCGACACACGCCTGGCAGCAAATTCCGATCAGGCGATCCATGAACTGAACGAGCGTGAACCGGATCTGATGATCCTTGATATCTGGCTGAAGGACAGCCGGATGGACGGGATCGACATTCTGAAACAGGTCAAGCGCAACAATCCCGATGTGCCGGTAATCATCATCTCGGGCCACGGCAATATCGAAATCGCGGTCGCCGCGATCCGGCAGGGGGCCTATGATTTCATCGAAAAGCCCTTCAACATCGACCAGCTGATGGTGGTGATCAACCGGGCGATGGAAACCAGCCGGTTGCGCCGCGAAAACAGCAATCTGCGCCGCGGCGGCGAACGCCTGGGCGAGATGCTGGGTCAGTCCACGGCCTTCAAGCGGTTGCGCGACAATCTGGACAAGGTCGCGAAATCCAATGGCCGGGTGATGCTGGCCGGCGAACCGGGCACGGGCAAGGAAATGGCCGCGCGCTATATCCATGCCCACAGCCCGCGCGTGCATGCGCCCTTCATCACCGTGCCCTGCGCCACCATCGAGCCAGAGCGGATGGAAGAGGTTCTGTTCGGCCGCGAAAGCCCCGAACGCGGGGTCGAGCCGGGCCTGCTGGAAGAGGCGCATGGCGGCGTCATCTATTTCGACGAAGTGGGTGATATGCCCTTGGGAACGCAGCCGAAAATCCTGCGTGTCCTGACAGAACAGCAATTCACGCGGGCAGGCGGATCGGACCGGGTGCGGGTGGATCTGCGGGTGATTTCCTCGACCAACCGCGACCTGCCGACCGAGATCGCCGCCGGGCGCTTCCGGCAAGAGCTTTACGACCGGCTGAATGTCGTACCGGTGGCGGTGCCCTCGCTTGCCGAACGCCGCGAGGATATCGCCCTTCTTGCCACGCATTTCATCGAGCAGTTTCAGACCAGCCAGGGACTGACGCCGCGCGATCTGCCCGAAGACACGGTGGCGGCGCTGCAATCCATGCGCTGGCCGGGCAATATCCGCCAGCTGCGCAATATCATCGAACGCGTCCTGATCCTGGCCGAGGGCTCTGGCCCGATCCAACCGACCGAGCTGGAACCGCAGGGTGCGACACCGGATAACAGTGACGCGCTGAGCCTTGGCCCGCAGATCACCGCCATGGCCCTGCGCGAAGCCCGCGAGATGTTCGAGCGGGAATATCTGCTGGCCCAGATCAATCGCTTCGGCGGCAATATCAGCCGAACCGCGCAATTCGTCGGGATGGAGCGCAGCGCCCTGCATCGCAAGCTGAAATCGCTGGGCGTCGTGGGCGGCGTGCGGGCCGAGGAAGAGATGATGGCAGGGAAATGATCACTCGGCCTGCCAGACCGGATCTGGTCCCTTCGGGATCCCGTTCTGGCAGGTCACCGGGGTGTCCGGGAAATCGAAACCGGACGTCTCCGGGTTCAGGGTAAAGACCTGCAGCGGCAGAACCGCATTCGCCGCCGCGACCGAGCCATCCTGCATCTGTGTCACCATCTGCGACAGATCGTCGGAAAAGACCAGCCTTTCATAGCTGTAGCTGCGGATATCGCGATAACGCGGCGGCGGGATGTGCAGGACAAGATCGACAAATCCCCGCCCGCACAGATGGCTGCGCTGCAGATACAGGCGGTCGGGCCGGATCGGTGATCCTGCGTCCCACAGGAATTGACGTGTTTCGCCCCTCGCCTTGTTCGTGGTGAGGATAAGATAGGTCACGTCGTCAATGGCTTCGACGGCGATCCTGAGATCCTCCGTCTCGATGAATTGCGGGTTGGCCGAATAGACCTCTTGCCCCTCTGTGATCTGCGTGCGGGCTTGCGGGGCAAGGCTCAGCACAGCGAAGGCAATCAGGGTGGTGCGGATCATGGGGCGTGGTATCCGGTTCTGGTGGCAGGCCTGCGCGGCTGGTGCAAGGCAACAGGTCGGCCCGAACCGAAACCCGTGGTTGCGTGTTCCTTCTGGCGGGCTTAGGCACTAATCTGCAAAATATCCAACGGCGCAAGAGGGCCAGCATGAAGATCATCATTTGCGGCGCGGGGCAGGTGGGCTGGCAGATCGCCCGGCATCTGTCGGGTGAACGCAACGATGTGACGGTGATCGATAATAATGGCGAGTTGATCCGCCGCGCGACCGATGCGCTGGACGTGCGCGGCGTGACCGGTTTTGCCAGCCATCCCGACGTTCTGGATCAGGCCGGAGCAAGGGACGCTGATCTGATCATCGCCGCGACCCATTCGGATGAGGTGAACATGGTCACCTGTCAGGTCGCGCATTCGGTCTTTCAGGTGCCGCGCAAGATCGCGCGCCTGCGCAGCGGGGCCTATCTGGACGCGCTTTATTCGGATCTGTACCGCACCGATCACCTGCCCATCGACGTGGTCATCAGCCCGGAACGAGAGGTGGCCAAGGCCGCCCTGCAACGCCTGTCCGCCCCCACGACCTTCGATGTCGAGACCTTCCTGAAAGGCAAGGTTCAGCTTCTGGGCATCCTGCTAGATGAGGATTGCCCGGCGCTGAATACCCCGCTGCGGCAGCTGGATGAGATCTTTTCAAGCCTGCGGGCCATTGTGGCGGGCGTGCGCCGCGATGGCCGCCTGTTCGCGCCCGAGGCCAATGACCAGCTCTTCGCGGGCGATCAGATCTATATCCTGACCCATACCGACGACGTCACCCGCACGCTTGAGATTTTCGGCAAGCCGCCGCAGAAACAGGAAACGCTGGTGATCGTCGGGGCCGGGAATGTCGGTCTGGTGGTGGCGCAGAAGCTGGAATCCCGGCACGAACGCATCCGCACGAAACTGATCGAGCGTGACCGGCACCGGGCCGAATATGCCGCGGATCATCTGGAACGCACCATTGTCCTGAATGGGGACGGGCTGTCGGCCGAACTGCTGGAAGAGGCCGCCGTCCAGACCACCGACGCCGTGCTGGCCGTGACCGAGGATGACAAGACCAATATCCTCGTCTCGATCCGCGCCAAGCAGGCCGGGGCCAAGATGGCCATTGCGCTGATCAACGACCCGACGCTGGTGCCCTTGATGAGCGCGCTGGACATCGACGCCTATATCAACCCGCGCGCCACGACCGTCTCGACCATCCTGCGCCATATCCGTCATGGCCGCGTCCGCGATATCTATTCCATCGGCGATGCCGAGGCCGAGGTGATGGAGGCGCAGGTGCTGTCCACCTCGCCCATGGCGGGGCGCGCGATCCGCGATATCGAATTCCCCGAAGGCGCGCTGATCGGCGCGGTGCAAAAGGGCGACAAGGTGATCAAGCCCTTGCCCGACACCCGCATTGAAGAGGGCGATATCGTTCTGATCTTCGCCATGACCGACGATGTTCCCGAAGTCGAGCGCCTGTTGCAGGTCTCGATCGACTTTTTCTAGGGGCGCGGGGCGGTGTCCTTCTTCCTGCGCCTTCCGATCCTGGTGATGCTGGCCATCATCACGGCGCTGTCGATGCTGATCCCGGCCATCTATGCCTCGGTCACCGATCACCATGTCATCGCCCGCAGCTTCTTTTACTGGGCGCTGCTGATCATCGTCATCTCGGGCATGATCGGGCTGGCGGCGATTTCCACCCGCAAGCGCCTGTCGGCCTTCGAAACCCTGCTGAACATGCTGGCGGTCTATTGCGTGCTGCCGGTGATCATGGCCTTGCCCTTTGCCGAAAGCCTGCCCGATACCGGCGTGTTCAACGCCTGGTGGGAGATGCTGTCATCGCTGACCACGACCGGCGCCTCGTTATATTCGGCGGATCTTCTGCCGACGCCGCTGCATCTGTGGCGGGCGCAGGTGGGCTGGATGGGCGGCTTCCTGATCCTTGTCGCCGCTGTCGCCATTCTGGAACCGCTGCGGATCGGCGGCTTTGAAATTGTCGCCACACCCTATGGACGCAACGAATATTTCGAGCGTCTGCCGCAATCGGAACAGCCACGGACGCTGCAGCCGCACCTGTCCTCGCCCGAGTTTCACACCCGGCTGACCGATCCGCGCTATCGTCTGACGCGTCTGGCGGTGGCGGTCTTTCCGATTTACGGCGGATTGACGCTGGCCCTTTGGGTGATCCTGCTGATGGCGGGCGACGACTCGCTCGTTGCGCTGTGCCGCGCGATGGGCACCATGTCCACCAGCGGGATTTCCCCGGTGATCGGGCCGGTGGGCGCCAATACCGGCTTCGTCGGGGAATTCGCGGTCTTTGCCTTCCTGATCTTTGCGCTGTCCCGCCGCTTCTGGCCAGGCGGGAATGAACTGCGCGTGACTGAACAGCTGTGGGACGATCCGGAACTGAAGCTGGCCACGGCATTGATCATGTCCGTCGCCATCGTGCTGTTCCTGCGCCATTTCCTGGGCGCTGCGGCCGCCATCGGAGAGCCCGGACCAGAGACGGGCATGCTGTTCGATCTGCAACAATCTTTCGCCGCCTTCTGGGGCGGGCTGTTCAATGCCATGAGCTTTCTGACCACGACGGGGTGGAACTCGATCGACTGGCAGGGCGCGCGCGCCTGGTCGGGCATCAGCTCTCCGGGGCTGATCCTGGCGGGGCTGGCCATGATGGGCGGCGGCGTGGCGACCACGGCGGGCGGGGTCAAGCTGTTGCGGGTCTATGCGCTGGCCTCGCATGGCCATCACGAGATGGAAAAGATCATCCACCCGCATGGGATCGCGGGCGGCGGCCGCTTTGCCCGCAGGCTGCGCCGCGAGGGTGCCTATCTGTCCTTCATCTTCTTCATGCTCTTTGCGGCTTCGATCGCGCTGACGGTGGTGCTGGTGTCGATCCAGCAGCTGGAGATCGAAACCGCCACAATCCTGTCCGTGGCGGCGCTGACGAATACCGGGCCGCTGGCCGCCGCGATCCCGCTGACCCCGGCATTCGAAAGCACGGCCGGCGTCGCCTCGGCCCCGTGGGAGGGCTGGTCGGGCCTGCCCGTCTTTACCAAGGTGGTGCTGGCGGGGGCGATGGTTCTGGGGCGGCTGGAAACGCTTGCGATCCTGGCGCTGCTGTCGCCCGAATTCTGGCGCAAATAGGTCCGCATCAGCCAGAGCTTGCGGCGGGCGCGGTCTGGCTGCTGCCGTCTTGCTCTGCCGCAGGTTGATAATTGATCGTTCGCCAGCCGATGAAGACTGACAGGACTGTGGCAAATACCACAGCAGTTAGCGCGATAACAAAAAGAATTTTCCGCATCAGCTGCAAATCGGCCTGCTTCCTGTTGTAGGGTGATTCCCGGACTTGATAGGCTAGTGTCGCAACTTGTTGCATGGTTGGCACCGCTGGCCTAGATATCGAAAAGAAACACAAAAAACAAAACCGGGAACGTAGCATGGCAAGCGACAGACAGAACCTTCAGGACGCCTTCCTGAATCATGTGCGCAAGGCCAAGGTGCCGGTGACGATCTTTCTGATCAACGGCGTCAAGCTTCAGGGTGTGATCACGTGGTTTGACAATTTCTGCGTGCTTTTGCGTCGCGACGGGCAGTCGCAGCTGGTCTACAAGCATGCCATCAGCACGATCATGCCCGGACAGCCGATCTCGCTTTACGAAGGCGACGACTGATTGGCTGAACCCACCTCAACCGAGGCGAAACCGACCCGCGCCTTCGTGCTGCATCCCGAACTTGCCTCGGGTCGCACGCAGCGCCGCGAGGCCAAGCATGCGCTGGCCGAAGCCGTGGCCCTGGCCGAGGCGCTGCCGGGGATCGAGATTGTCGGCAGCGATGTCGCCCGCCTGCGCAAGCCCGATCCGGGCCGCCTGTTCGGCAAGGGCAAACTGGCCGAGATCGGCGCGCGGCTGAAGGAAGACGAGGTTGAGCTGGTGCTGATCGACGGCCCGGTGACGCCTGTGCAGCAGCGCAATCTGGAACAGGACTGGGGGGTCAAGCTGCTGGACCGCACCGGGCTGATCCTTGAAATTTTTGCCGATCGCGCCCGGACGCGGGAAGGTGTGCTGCAGGTGGAACTAGCGGCCTTATCCTATCAGCGCACCCGTCTGGTCCGCGCCTGGACCCACCTGGAGCGCCAGCGGGGCGGATTGGGCTTTGTCGGCGGTCCGGGCGAAACCCAGATCGAGGCCGACCGCCGCGCCATTGATGAGCAGATGACCCGGCTGCGCAGGCAGTTGGAACGCGTGGTCAAGACCCGCACGCTGCACCGCGCCGCGCGGGCCAAGGTGCCTTATCCCATCGTTGCGCTGGTGGGCTATACCAATGCCGGGAAATCGACGCTGTTCAACCGCATGACCGGGGCCGAGGTGATGGCCAAGGACATGCTGTTTGCCACGCTGGACCCGACCATGCGCGCAATCCGTCTGCCCGATGCACAGGGCGGCGGGCAGGGGCGCAAGATCATCCTGTCGGACACGGTGGGCTTCATCAGCGATCTGCCGACCGAACTGGTCGCCGCCTTCCGCGCCACGCTGGAAGAGGTGCTGGAGGCCGATCTGATCCTGCATGTGCGCGATATCAGCCACCCCGAGACCGAGGAACAGGCCGCCGATGTGGCCGAGATCCTGGAATCGCTGGGCGTGGAAGAAGATGTCGCGCTGATCGAGGTCTGGAACAAGATCGACGCATTGTCGGCAGATACCCGCGCCGCCTTGCGCCGCACCGATGCGCGCAGGCAGGGCGTTCAGGCCGTCAGCGCGCTGACCGGAGAGGGGCTGGACGATCTGATCGCGGCCATCGACACGCAACTGTCGGACGCGCTGGATGAGCCGCGCGAAGCCGCGACCGTGACCCTGCCATTTTCGGATGGCCGCCGTCGCGCCTGGCTTCACGAGGCCGGCGTGGTCGAGCGGGAAGAGGCCGGGGAAAACGGCCTGACCTTCCACATCCGCTGGACCAGACGCCAGCAGGCCGGGTTCGAGGCGCTTGGCGCCGACGCTTAAAGCGTTTCGGGGTCAGGTCGATACATCTCCGCTTAGCCTGCCTGTCGCGCCAGCGACAGACGCTCAACGCGAAGCAGGACTGCCTTGACCTTAACCCAGAACGCTTCAGTCGGCCTTTGGCATCTCATGCGCCCAGGGAGGGTTTGCCCCGGCCCGCGACACCACGATTGCCGCCGCCTGCACCGCCGTTTTCAATGCATTGCCGATGATATCGGCATCAATGCTGTCCAGTCCCTGCTTGCTGAGCGCGCCCTGCTGATGCAGTCCGGCCAGAAAGCCCGCATTGAAGGTATCGCCCGCGCCGATGGTATCGACCACGGTGCTGCGCATGGATTTCACATTTACCGGTTCACCCGACCAATAGGCGGTTGCGCCATGTTCGCCCGCCGTGTGCAGCACCAGTTTCGGCCCGCTGGTCAGCAGCGATTGCGCGGCCTGTTCCGGCGACAGATCCGGGAACAGCCATTCGATGTCGTCCGAGGACAGCTTGACGATATCCACCATCGCCAGCAGCCGGTCCAGACGGGCGCGGAAGGCCTCGGGGTCATTCACGAAGAAGGGGCGGATATTCGGATCCATCATTACCGGCAGATCGGCATGGTTCTGCTGGATCAGTTTCTCGATCGTGCCGCCGCAGGGATCGGGGACAAGGCTGATGCCGCCGACAAACAGCGCCTCGACCCCGGCGGGCAGGGACGGCAGATCCTCTTGTGCGAAAAGACGCCCGGCCGAGCCCTCATCATAGAAGGAATAGCGCGCATTGCCGTCATCCAGCGTCACCAGCGCCAGCGTGGTCAGCCGATGGGTGCGCGGGCAGAGGTCGATGCTGACCCCGGCCTCGCGCAGGCGCTGCGACAGCTGTTCGCCAAAGGGATCGCGGCTCAGCGGCCACAGATAGCCCGTGGGGCGGCCCAGCCGACCAAGTGCAACGGTGGTGTTGAAGACCGCCCCGCCCAGATGCGGTGTGAAACTGCCGTCCTGCGGCACCATATCGATCAGCGACTCGCCCGCGCACAGGATCATGTCTTCCTCCCAACTGGCCTTCAATAGCCTTGAATAACGTAATCGGGCGATGGCACGCCCGAACCAAAATCGACATATCCGTTGGATGCGGCAAAATAGAGCAGGATTGCAAGCGCTAACAGTCCAGCAAATACAGCGCCGGCGATTTTCCAGGCGGACCAGGGACGTTCGCCCATGACCCGACCGGACTGGCCGTTGACGACAAAGCGATAGCTTTTGCCGTTATAGCGATAGGCGGCGGTCCAGACCGGCAGCAGGACATGTTTGAAAGTCTCGGCCGAATGCCGGGTGCTGATCCGGTCGACCCGCTGCACATCGCCGCCGATATCGCGGCGCGCGTCGTTCATGATCACACCGGCCATTTCGCGGCGCGCATTCTGATGCCCCTCGGCCAGAGGGATGGTATAGCCCTCGGCCTCAAGCCCGGCCAGATAATCCGGGCGATAGGGCCGCAGATGCGACAGATCCCAGGGGGTCAGCGCGTCGATAAAGCGCCGTGGCAGCGAGGCCGAGGCCAGCACCAGCACATCGTTGAAGCGCCGCGCGACCCTGCCCGCCGCACGACGCCAGCGGATCTTCTGAACCTGCTGCGCCACGCGCCGCGTCTCGCCGTCGACCAGCTGGGTGACATAGACGGTTTCGTAATAATAATCGCCGCGCTGGCCGGAATATTCGGATTGCGTATTGGCGTCGAAGGTCCAATAGGGCGAATAGACGCCGCGCAGCTTTTCGCCCTTGCGGGCATAGGCCACCAGCCCCGAAGGCGCGAACCACAGATCGCCCATCCAGTCCTCCATCGCGCGATGGGCCTGTTCCTCGGTCAGGCGAAAGGGCAGCACGCCCTGGGGCTTGATCTTGCGCGTGGTGCCGGTGTCGGTGACGACGGGCGTGGCGCAGAAAGGGCAGGTGCCGGAATGGTTTGCGCCGTCAAGTTCAAGTTGCGCGCCGCAATTGGGGCAGGACAGGGTGCGGATCTCAAGCGCGATCTCTGACCCCTTGTCCAGCCGCAGCCCCTGTTCCAGCGGGATCTCGACCAGTTCGGGGGATTTATGGCCCGCATCCCATTGCAAAGCACGCCCGGTTTCGGGATCGGCAAGGATCGCGGCCTCGCCCTCGGCCCCGCCGAGCGATTGCCGCGCGGGGGCGCGGCCGGGACCCTCGCCGATGCGCTGCTCATGCCCGCAATAGTCGCAGACCAGCACATCCTGCCCGGGCTGAAACCGCAGGCTGGCCCCGCAATTCTCGCAGGGATAGCGATATTCGGTCTGCGGCGTGGGCATTTATGACTGCGGCGGCAGGGGCGGCGGCATGGTGGTGAAAAGCTGGGCCAGCTCTGCCACATCATCGGCCTTTTGCCAGCCATCCTGCCCGGGCGTCCAGACCAGCGTGTCGCGGGTGAACTGACCCTCGCCCGCCAGTCGGCCCAGATGGCCGCGCCCGTAGGGCCCCTGCGGCTGACCGTCCAGCGCGATATGCCAGACGGTTTCGGCCTGCCGACCCGGCAGGGGTGGAGGTGCCACGGGCGCGCCCGTGGCCGCCTGCGGAACCGGTCCCCATGGCCCCGACGCCTGACGCGCGCCGACGCCCATGCCCATCGCGGCCCCCATCGCAGCCCCCATGCCCGCACCGGCGCCGCCCTGATTCTGGCTGGCATTCAGCATCGCCTCGCTTGCCGCATATTGGCCGAACCGGTCCAGATCGCCGATGATCCCCATCGAAGTGCGCTTGTCCAGGACCTTCTCGACCGCTTCGGGCAGGCTGATATTCTCGATATAGAATTCCGGCAGGGTCAGGCCGTATTCGCCGACGACCGGCGCGATGGCGCGGGCGACCAGCTTGCCCAACTCGTCGGTATTGGCGGCCATATCCAGCACCGGAATACCCGAACTGGCGATCATGCGCGAAAATTCCTGCACGATCACGTTGCGGATCTGAAACGTGATTTCGTCCGTGGTGAAATCGCCATCGGTGCCAACGATCTCGGCCATGAAGCGGGCCGGATCGGTGACCCGCATCGAATAGGTGCCAAAGGCGCGCAAACGCACCGGGCCGAATTCCGGATCCCGCGCCATGACCGGGTTTTTCGTGCCCCATTTCAGATCGTTGAAGCGGGTGGTGTTGACGAAATAGATCTCGGATTTGAAGGGAGAGCGGAAGCCGTGATCCCAGTGCTGCAGCCGTGTCAGGATAGGAAGGTTATTGGTTTCCAGCAGGTAGAGGCCGGGGCCAAAGACATCGGCCAGCTGCCCTTCATGCACGAACACCGCCGCCTGACCTTCGCGCACGGTCAGCTTGGCGCCGTATTTGATGGCCTTGCCGACGGTGGGAAAGCGATAGACCATCGTGTTGCGGGTATCGTCCGTCCATTCGATGATTTCGATGAACTCTCCGCCAAGAATGTCCAGAATACCCATGGCCGTTCCTTTTTCTGTGTCGTCATATGCGGGCGGGCCCTGCGTCTTTGGACAGCGCCGCCCGGTCCGGGGCAGGATACCGCCATTTGCGTCCCCATCGTCAAGTCGCGAAAGCCGGTCCTGTGGGCAGCCCGCTGCGAAACCGCGCGGTCAGGTCGAGGTTCCCAAAAGCTCTCTTGCGATGGTCAGCACGATGGGCCGTGCCTCGACCTCGGTCATGCCGGGGCGCAGGCGGCGGTCATAGAGGATCTGCAGCAGCAATTCGTCATGCCGGGTCAGAAGGGCGAATTCCTCATCATCGTTGAAGATCGAGGGCCGTGCGTTCGGGCTGTCATTGGACAGGCCAAGGCCCTGTGCCAGTTCCTCGTGGAAACAGGATTTGCGCAGCATCGGCGGCAGTTCCGCCCGGACCAGCGCCACGGCACGCGCATAGACCGCCGAATTGCCCCGCGAATAGGCAAAGACCGTGCAGTAATTCTGACGGTCCAGATCGCGGATCAGATCCACGTCAGAGGCGGGGATGCCGGGGACAAGCTGTTCCAGACGCGGGCCAAGGCTGCGACGCTCATCCTCGGTCAGCAGCAGGATGACGAAATTGCCGCTGATATCGACGACCTGCATCGGATGGCGCGTGACGCCTGACAGCCGCGCGGCATAATCGCTGACCTCGACCCGCACGGCGCGGCGCGTGGCCACATCGGTCGAGGCGCCGTATTCCAGTTGAAAGCGCACCGCGTCCTGCCAGCGCCGCAAGGGCGCCGACGTCGCGCCGGGCACCAGCCGGTCGCCATCACGCCGATATTCGTCATAGAGCGCGATTTCGATGAAATCCTGCGCCAGATGCTCGGCCGTAATCGGGGCGTCTTGCGGCACGCGATCGCGGCGCAGCCGACCCTCGGCCAGCAAGGCGGCCTCGGCCCGGGCATAGAACTCGCGATTGGCCGTGGTGCTGGCGCTGGCATTGCGCGCCGCCACTGCGGCGGCGGCATTGGCGGCGCGGTTACGTTCGGCGCGGGCCTTGCGCAGCCGCGCCTGTTCCGCAGCCTTCAGGTCATCCCCGGCCGCGACGGCAGGGCGCGGCGCCGGGCGCGGCGCCGTATCGGTCGGCGGCGCCTCGCTGCAGGCCGCAAGGGCCAGAAGCGCCGCAAGGGGCAGATGACGCAAAGAGGTCAGGGCGGAACGGTGGAACATGATACCCTTATCGGAGTTGCTGGCTGCCATCCGTCTGCCGCGCGGCGGTGGCCCGGGCCAGCGTGTCGCGCAGATCGGATTCCATCTTTTCCAGATCCTCTTCGGCGGCGGCGCGGCGGGCGCGCCCCTCATCCGCGATGCGAAGGCTGTCTTCGATGGTTGCGATCAGCTGAGCATTGGCGCTTTTGACGGATTCGATGTCAAAGACGCCGCGCTCGGTCTCGGCGCGAATCGTGGCATTGGCCTGACGCAGATTGTCGGCATTGCGGGTCAGCAGTTCGTTGGTCAGGTCGCTGGCTTCCTTGACCGCGCGGGCGGCCTCGCCACTGCGCTGGATGGTGACGGCCTGCGCCAGCTGGGTTTCCCACAGCGGCACGGTATTGACCAGCGTGCTGTTGATCTTGGTCACCAGCGATTTGTCATTTTCCTGCACCAGCCGGATCGAGGGCAGCGATTGCATCGTCACCTGCCGGGTCAGCTTCAGGTCATGGACGCGGCGTTCCAGATCGTCACGCGCGGCGCGCAGGTCGCGCAGTTCCTGCGCCTGCATCACCTGATCGTCTTCAGGCACGGATTTGACCCTGGCTTCCAGCGCGGGAATGGTCGTGCTGTCCAGTTCGGCCAGCTTCTCATTGCCCGCCGCGATATACAGCGCCAGTTCATCATAGAAATTCAGCGTCTGTTCATAAAGCTGATCCAGCGCCTTGATATCTTTCAGCAAAACGCCCTCATGGCGTTCCAGTTCAACCGTCACGCGGTCGATCTGGGTCTGCACCTCTTCATAATTGGCGACAAATTTCGCGAAGGGGGCCGAGCGTCCCAGCAGCTTTTCCCACCAGCTGCGCGTGCGCCGCATATCCAGTTCCGAGGTCGAAAAGCCGCGAATGGTGGTGACGATTTCGCGCAGGCTTTCGCCGGCCGGGCCGACATCCTTGCTTTTGACATCGGCCAGCATCTTCTGGCTGATCTCTTGCAGGCCCGCCTGCGCCCGCGTGCCGAACCGCACGATGGATCCGGTATCTTCCAGATTGATCTCATCCATGCGGCGGCGGACTTCGGCTGCGACCTGCGGATCGTGGGTCGGTGCGGGGGTGCTGTCCGATTCCGGTTCCGGCAGCACCACCGAGGTGACCTCTTCGATATCCTTCAAGGCAGCTTCTGCGCGGCGGCGCGTTTCATCGGTCATCGTCAATTCCTGTATGTCTGCGCCCCATGGGGCAAAGAAAGTGCGGGGCAAAGATGTTGCGTTGCAGCATATGCCGAATCCCGCGCGGATCAACGGATGATCCGGCGGAAAGTTGCGGGGCCTTGCACAGGGGTCACAACCGCGGGGCTTTCGCGGGTCCATGGGCGCTTATGTGCCGGTGGGCGCGGCCATGGTCCGGGGTTTCAGCAGCAGCGCCAGAAGGGCCGCGCCACTCAGCGCCAAGGCCAGCCCGCCGGCGCATGCCTGCCAGCCCCACTGGACAAGCGCGGGCATGCTGGCAAAGGGCGACAGGAACTGCCCCAGAAAGGCCGCGATGGTCAGCCGCGCACCGGTCCAGCCGCGCCGATGCGCGGGCGTGGCCGCCAGCGACAGCGAAATTAAGCCGGGAATGGCCAGCGCATAGCCCGCGCCGATGGACGCGGCCCCGGCCAGCACCGTTGCAAATCCCGAAGCCCCGGCCAACGCGGCAAAGCCCGCCGCCATCAGCCCGAACGCCACCGCCCAGACACGGGCATGGCCGATCCGGCCGCAGATGGCGCTGTAGCGCAGCCCGGCAATGCCCCCCGCCAGCATCATCATGCCCAATGCGGCGCCGGTCATGGCCGGGGACGGATATCCGCGAAACTCCAGATAAAAGGGCAATTGCGTCGGCATGGTGAAAAACACCACCGTCACCGCAACCTGCCCAAGCGCCAGCAGCCGCACCCGCAGTCGCCAGCCCTGCGGCTCGGGCAGGGGGGCGGTCGAGGTGCCGTGGCTGCGCTGGACCTCCACGATCACGCGCCAGAAGAAGGGCAGCAGAAGCGCCGGAAGCGCGTAGATCGCAAAGGGCAGGCGGGGAGAGATCATGGCCAGAAACCCGGCCAGCGTGATGAACAGCAGCCCACCCAGATTCCGGGCCGAGACCTGCGCCCCCGACAGGGCCTGCAGCCGGTCGCCGGTGAAATAATCGCCCATCAGCGCGGATTGCGCGGTCATGATCGTGGCCAGCGCGATGCCCAGGATCAGCCTGCTGGCCAGCAGCATGTGCAGATCCGTCAGCAGCGCCCCCAGACTGCCCGCCAGCGCATAAAGCACGACCCCCGCCAGCAGCATCCGCCGCCGACCCCGTCGATCCGCGATGCGACCGCAGATCGCGGCGGTCAGCACCACGGCAATGGACGGCGCAGGCACCAGCAGCCGGATCAGAAAGGCATTGCTGTCGGTGGCCGGAAACTGCTGCTGCAACCCGGGCAGCGCCGGGCTGATCGTGGCCGCCGCCATGACGGTCAGCGTTGCCGCCAGCAGCAGCGCGACGGCGCGCGGATCGCGCCGGATCAGTGCGTTTTCTGGTGAAGAAGCTGAAATTTCCATGCCGGTCCCCTTGCGAATTTGGTGATCGGCGGCAAAGCTAGCAACTCAAGTCAACTTCAGGTCAAGCATGAAACTTCTGGATATATCAGAGGTCGCCTCGGCCAGCGGCCTATCGGTCCCGACCTTGCGCTATTACGAGGATCAGGGGCTGATTTCCTCGGCGGGTCGGCATGGGCTGCGGCGGCAGTATCTGCCCGGCGTGCTGATGCAACTGACGCTGATCAATATGGGGAAATCGGCGGGATTTTCGCTGACCGAGATTGCGGCCATGTTCAACAAGGACGGCCTGCCCGCCCTGCCAAGGGATGAGCTTCACCGCCGCGCCGATCAGTTGGAGCGGCAGATGCAAGAGCTTGCCGTCCTGATCAGGGCGCTGCGCCATGTGGCCGATTGCACGGCGCCGTCGCATCTGGAATGCCCCAGCTTTCAGCGCCTGATGCGGGCAAGTGACAGGGTACAGAAACGGCGCGCAACGAAAAACGGGGACCGCAAGGCCCCCGTTTGATGGTGATGTGACCGGCCTCAGGCGGCCTTGGCCTGCTGGCCAAAGCGGCCATAGAAGGTCTGACCTTTCTGGGCCATCTCACGCAGCAGGGCCGGGGTTGCGAAACGCGCGCCATGGGCCTCGGTCAACGCGTCGCAGATCTCGACCGCGCGGGGCGCGCCCAGCATATCAAGCCAGCTGAACGGACCGCCCGACCAGGGCGCAAAGCCCCAGCCCAGGATCGCGCCGACATCGCCTTCACGGATATCCTCCAGCACGCCTTCCTCCAGCGCGCGCACCGCTTCCAGAGTCTGGGCGAACATCAGGCGGTGCTGCACCTCGGTCAGGTCGGGCTGCTCGTCCGATTCCGGCCAGTTCGCTTCCAGACCGTCCCAGAAGCCCTGACGCTTGCCCTTCTCGTCATAGTCATAGAAGCCGGCATTGGATTTGCGGCCCAGACGGCCCTCGTCATAGAGCTTGAACAGCAGCTCATCGACGGCCGCGTCGGGATAGGCATCGCCCATCGCCGCCTTGGTCGCCTTGGCGATCTTCACGCCCAGATCGATCGAGGTTTCATCGACCAGTTGCAGCGGACCCAGAGGCATCCCCATCATCTTGGCGGCATTTTCGATCAGCGTCGGGTTCACCCCCTCGCCGACCATGCGGATGCCCTCGTTGATATAGGGGATGATGCAGCGGTTCGCATAGAAGAAGCGCGCATCATTGACGACAATGGGCGTCTTCTTGATCTGGCGCGCGAAATCCAGCGCCTTGGCGACGGCGCGCGGGCCGGTTTCGCGGCCCTTGATGATCTCGACCAGCAGCATCTTGTCCACCGGGCTGAAGAAGTGGATGCCGATGAACTGCCCGGGCCGTGCGCTGGCGCGGGCCAGATCGCTGATCGGCAGGGTCGAGGTATTGGTGGCAAAGATCGCATCCTCGGGGATCACGGCTTCGGCCTTGGCGGTCACCTCGGCCTTGACCTTCGGATCCTCGAACACGGCTTCCACGATCAGATCGCAGCCCTGCAGCTTGTCGTAATCGGTGGTGGCGGTGATGCGGCCCAGAACCTCGGCCTTTTTCTCTTCGGTCGATTTCTTGCGGCTGATGGCTTTGTCCAGCAGGCCTTCGGAATAGGCCTTGCCCTTGTCGGCCGAGGCCTGCTGCGCGTCGATCAGCACGACCTCGATCCCGGCCATGGCGCTGACATAGGCAATGCCCGCACCCATCATGCCCGCGCCCAAAATGCCGACCTTCTTCACCGACTGATCGGGCTGATCGGGACGGTTCGCGCCTTTTTCCAGCGCTTCCTTGTTGATGAAGAGGCTGCGGATCATCGCGCCCGAGGACGGGTTCATGATGACATTGGTGAACCAGCGCGCCTCGATCTTCAGCGCCTGATCAAAGGGCACCATCGCGCCTTCATAAACCGCACTGAGCAGCGCCTTGGCGGCGGGATAGACGCCCATGGTCTTGCCATGCACCATCGCGCTGGCACCGACAAAGGTCATGAAGCCGGCCGGATGGAAGGGTTCGCCGCCGGGCATCTTGTAGCCCTTGGCATCCCAGGGCTTGACCAGATCGGCCTCGGACGCGTTCAGCACCCAGTCCTTCGCGGCGGCCAGCGGATCCTCGACCACCTCGTCGATCAGACCGGCGGATTTGGCCTTCGCGGGGTCGGACAGCTTGCCTTCCAGCAGGAAGGGGGCCGCCGTCATCGCGCCCAGCTTGCGGGTCAGGCGGGTGGTGCCGCCCGCGCCGGGGAAGATCCCGACCATGATTTCCGGCAGGCCGATCTTGGCCTTGGGGTTGTCGGCGGCAAAGATGCGATGCGTGGAGAGCGGCAGTTCCAGCCCGATGCCAAGCGCGGTGCCGGGCAGGGCGGCGGCGATGGGCTTGCCGCCCTTCTTGGTCTTGGGGTCCATCCCGGCCAGTTCGATCTTGCGCAGCAGATGGTGCAGGCCCATCACGCCGTCAAAGACGCCCTGCGCACCGCCCTGTTTCATATCGGCGATGACGTTCAGGTCCATCCCTGCGGCGAAATCCTTCTTGCCGCTGGTGATGACGATGCCCTTGACGGCCTCATCGGCCAGAGCGTCATCGATCAGGCTGCCCAGCGCCGTCGCGCCTTCCATCGACAGCACGTTCATCGACTTGCCCGGCACGTCCCAGGTGATGATGGCGACGCCGTCGGCGTCTTTTGTCATGGTAAAATCGGTCATGTCCTGCGCCTTTCCTTACACGCGCTCGATGATGGTTGCCGCGCCCATGCCGGATGCGATGCAAAGGGTGGCCAGACCCACATTCTTGTCCTGACGCTCTAACTCATCCAGCAGGGTGCCGATGATGATGGCGCCCGTCGCGCCCAGTGGGTGGCCCATCGCGATCGAGCCGCCGTTCACGTTGACCTTGCCCGGATCGACCTGGAACGCCTGCATGAAGCGCAGAACGACGCTGGCAAAAGCCTCGTTCACCTCGAAGAGGTCGATATCGCTGATCGACATGCCGCTGTCCGACAGGATCTTTTCGGTGACGGGCACCGGGCCGGTCAGCATGATCGTGGGGTCGGTGCCGATCTTGGCGGTGGCGCGGATGCGGGCGCGCGGTTTCAGGCCATGGGCTTCGCCGAATTCCTTGTTGCCGATCAGCACGGCGGCGGCGCCATCTACGATGCCCGAGCTGTTGCCCGCATGGTGGATGTGGTTGATGTGATCCAGATGCGGATATTTCAGCATCGCCACCTTGTCGAAGCCGGGCATGACCTCGCCCATATCCTTGAAGCTGGCTTTCAGCTTGCCCAGATCCTCGACGCTGGTGCCGGGACGCATGTATTCGTCGCGGTCCAGAATGACGAGGCCGTTCTGATCCAGAACCGGCACGATGGATTTGTCGAAGCGACCCTCTTCCCATGCCTTGGCGGCGCGGTTCTGGGATTCAACGGCCAGCGCGTCGGCCTCTTCCCGGGTAAAGCCGTATTCGGTCGCGATGATATCGGCGCTGATGCCCTGCGGCACGAAATAGGTTTTCATCGCCAGGCTGGGATCGACGGCAATCGCCGCACCATCGCTGCCCATGGCGACGCGGCCCATCATCTCGACCCCGCCCGCAATATAGGCCTGACCGGCGCCGCCCTTGATTTGGTTGGCAGCCAGATTCACGGCTTCCATGCCAGAGGCGCAGAAGCGGTTGATTGCCAGACCGGGGATCGATTCGTCCAGATCGCTGGCCAGCACCGCGCTGCGCGCCAGACATCCGCCCTGTTCCTTGACCTGGGTGACATTGCCCCAGATCACATCCTCGACGGCATGGCCTTCCAGATTGTTCCGTTCCTTGACGGCATTCAGCAGGCGGGCGGACAGCGCCAGCGAGGTGACTTCGTGCAGGCTGCCATCCGGGCGACCCTTGCCGCGCGGCGTGCGGGCGGCGTCATAGATATAAGCTTCGGTCATGTGTCCTCCTGTTACGCCCGGTCGGCAGGGCTGCCGGGCATCAGATCATAGGGATGTTTCCAGCCGGGCAGGGCCGCGATGCCGTCCAGCCAACGGTCGATATGGGGCCAGTCCTTGCGGTCAAAGCCGAAGGGCTCGGGGTAAAACAGATAGCCGCAGCAGGCGAAATCGGCGATGGTCGGAGCGCTGTCTGCGACCCAGTCTCTACCCTCCAGATGGCTGTTGAGCACCTGGTAGGTAGCCTTCAGCCGCCCCTGCAGAAAGTCGATGGCGGGTTGCGGGCGTTTTTCGGGCGGCAGGAAATTCATCAGGAAACGAACCGGCCCCGCCTGACCCGACAGCTTGTGATTGTCGAACATCAGCCAGCGCAGAACCTCGTTGCGGTCAGCACCAAGGAATTTGCCGGTCGTTTCGGCGATATGCAGCTGGATCACGGCCGATTGCGTCAGCGTCAGATCGCCCTCGCGGAAGACGGGAACCTCGCACATCTCGTTCAAAGCCCGAAATTCCGGGCTGCGGGCCTCGCCATTGAAAAAATCGACATAGACGGGCGACCAGTCATATCCGGCCAGTTCCATTGTCAGCGCGGCCTTGTAGGCATTGCCGCTTTCACCAAAACACCAAAGTTGCGCGGTCATCGAATGGCTCCTCCTGCCACCGGGGGCTTCACGCCCCCGGACCCCCGTGGGATATTTCTGCAAAGAAGAAAGGCTGATTAACTTTAGCGCAACCTTTCTTCGCTATTTATGACGCTGCGGAACAGGCTGGGAAGCCGATGGCCGCCAAAGGAGAAAGCCCCGGCCGGGCCGATATGCGGATAGCCGGGCCCTGTGCCGGGGCCGTTTCTTCTTTGTTTAAATATCCCCGCCGGAGGCACCCGACATTTGCCGCATGCCCTATGGTCGGCGGGGTCGTGAAACGGATCAGAACGCGTCTGCGCCCAGATCCATGACCGGTGCGGCGCCCGACTTGATGCGCGCCAGGTGAGTCGCCGTCATCGGCAGTTGGCGCGCCATGTAATAGCGCCCCGTCGCCAGCTTGGTCTTGAGAAACTCTGCATCGCCCTGACCAGCCGCAAGGCCTTCCTGTGCGGCGACGGCCATCTTGGCCCACATCAGGCCCAGCGAGACATGGCCGAAGAGATGCATGAAATCATACGACCCGGCCAGCGCGTCATTGGGATTGGTCATGCCGCGTTCCATGAAGAACATGCCCGCGGTCTGCAGATCCTTCGAGGCGGCTTTCAGCGGCTCGATGAAATCTGCGGCCAGCGCCTCATTGTCGCCATGTTCCTTGCAGAAGGATTTCACCATCTCGAAAAAGGCCATGACATGCTTGCCGCCATCCTGCGCCAGCTTTCGGCCGACCAGGTCCAGCGCCTGCACGCCGTTCGCGCCTTCGTAGATCATGGTGATCCGGGCATCGCGGACGAACTGGCTCATGCCATGTTCCTCGATATAGCCGTGCCCGCCATAGACCTGCTGCGCCAGCACCGTGGCCTCGAACCCCTTATCGGTCAGGAAGCCCTTGATCACCGGGGTCAGCAGCGAAATCATGCCTTCGGCATCCGCATCGCCATTATGGGCGCGGTCGATCAGATGGGCACCCCAGACCGACAGCATCCGGGCGCCTTCGAGGAAGGACTTCTGGTCCATCAGGCTGCGGCGGATATCGGGATGCACGATCAGCGGATCGGCCGGACCCGAGGGGTTTTCGACCCCGGTTACGGCGCGGCCCTGCAGCCGGTCCTTGGCATATTCGACCGCGTTCTGATAGGCGGGCACTGCAACGGCATAGCCTTGCAGGCCGACGCCCATGCGTGCTTCGTTCATCATCGTGAACATCGCCCGCATGCCCTTGTGCAGATCGCCAAGCAGCCAGCCGCGCGCGCCATCATAGTTCATCACGCAGGTGGCATTGCCGTGAATGCCCATCTTTTCTTCCAGATTGCCGACCGAAACGCCGTTGCGTTCGCCCAGCGAGCCGTCCTCATTCACCAGGAATTTCGGCACGATGAAAAGCGAGATGCCCTTGGTGCCCTCACCACCGCCCGGGGCCTTGGCCAGCACCAGATGGATGACGTTTTCCGCCATGTCGTGATCGCCGGCCGAGATGAAGATCTTTTGCCCGGTGATCAGATAGCTGCCATCCTCCTGCGGCTCGGCCTTGGTGCGCAGCATGCCCAGATCGGTGCCGCAATGCGGTTCCGTCAGGTTCATGGTGCCGGTCCAGTCGCAGCTGACCATCTTGGGCAGGTAGGTCTGCTTCTGCGCATCGGTGCCATGGGCGTGGATGGCCGAATAGGCGCCGTGGGTCAGGCCCTGATACATGTTGAAGGCCATATTGGCCGAGACGAACAACTCTCCCGTGGCCAGACCCATCACATAGGGCATGCCCTGGCCGCCATATTCCGGGTCGCAATCCAGCGCGGTCCAGCCACCTTCCTTCATCGCCTCGAAGGCAGCGCCGAAGCCGTCGGGGGTACGCACCACGCCGTTTTCCAGCTTGCAGCCCTGCTGGTCGCCGATAATGTTCAGCGGTGCCAGAACTTCGGCAGACAGCTTGCCCGCCGCGTCCAGCACGGCTTCGGTAAAGTCGCGGTCCAGCTCATCATGGCCCGGAAGATCGGATTCCGACAGTTTCAGAACGTCATGCAAGGCGAATTGCAAATCACGGATCGGTGGCGTGTAGATCGGCATGTTTTACCCCGTTAGCTTGTCTTTTGATTCGGACGTCAGACGTTTCTCCGCTTCCACGATCTGTGCCTTGAGATCGACGATCGCCTCACTCAATTCAGCATATTGGCGTTCCATGTCGTCCAGCCGCAGCCGCGCGACATCGATGGTCGCGGCGATCTGTGTGCGGTTCGCGCCGCCGGGCTCGTAAAGCTCAAGCAACTGGCGGATTTCCTCCAGACTGAAGCCGAAGCGTTTGCCACGCAGGATCAGGGTCAGCCGCGCACGGTCCCGGCGGTCATACAGCCGGTGCTGGCCGCGCCGTTCGGGAAAGATCAGTTCGCGCGCCTCGTAAAAGCGCAGCGTGCGGGGGGTGACACCGAAGGCGTCGCACATTTGACGGATCGTCATCAGTTCTTCGGACATGGAACGCGGATCTCCTCTTGACCGTCTGCCGTCCTTGCCTGACCGGTATAGGGTCAAGTTGACGCGAACGTAAAGTAAAACGCAACGTCACGATCCAGTCAAAGAAGATCGTGACGTTTGGTTACTTCATGTCCGTCAACTCTTTGGCAGCGGTTTCGCGCAACGCTTTCAAATCGGCGCGCGCTGTTTCTAATTCAGCGATTTGCTCGCCCATCACATTCAATTGGCGGTCGGCCAGATCCAGCCAGACCTGATATTGCTCTTTCGAGCCTTTTTGTTCGTAAATCAGCAACCACTGACGAATTTCTTCCAATGAAAAACCATAGCGCCGACCGCGCAGAATCAATGTCATGCGGGCCACTTCTCGCGGACCATAAAAACGGGCGCGCCCCTCCTTAAACGGTTTCAGAAGCTCGATATATTCGTAATAACGAAGCGTCCTAGGGGTCACGTCAAAACGCGCGCACATATCTTTGAAGCTGATAAGCTCTTCGTCCTGCATCAACATCTCCTCAATATGGCGCAACTAAAGAAAGCTACCGCGTTGCGACATGGTTCTCAACTATCGCGTTCGTTCATCACGAGCGACAGGGCTTGAGCGTTCCTGCGGGCGAGGGCTAAACCTGTGCCAACATATGCGCCGCTGCCGTAAGGAGAAGGAAGATGGCCAAGAATGGTTCCGAAATAACTTCGAAAGAGCACGCCCGGATCGCGCAGCAGTTCATCGAGGCCATCCCCCATGCCAAGGCGCTGGACATGCAGGTCGAGGATCTGGGCGAGGGCAAGGCCCAGATCAGCATGCCCTGGGCCGAGCATCTGGTGGGCGATCCGCGCACGGGGGTGATTCATGGGGGTGTCGTCTCGACCTTGATGGACACCTGTTCCGGCGCGGCGGTGATGGCGCATCCGTCCGGGCCGCGTTCCACCGCCACCATCGATTTGCGCATTGATTACATGCGCGCGGCGGCGCCACGGCAGCGAATCGTGGCCACTGCCGAATGCTATCACATGACGCGGAATGTCGCCTTCATCCGGGCCGTGGCCGTGGATGAGGACAGTGAAAACCCCGTGGCGACCGCGACCGGCGCCTTTACGGTCGAACGCTGAGAAAGGATCACGGATGATCGATCGCAACGAACCGCTGGATCAGATCAAGTCCCGCCGCGATTCGGCGCTGAAGGCGCTGGTCTCGGGCGTGCCCTACATGAACTGGCTTGGCATCAGTTTTGACCGGCGCGGAGATGAGCTGACTGCTGTCATGCCCTATAACCGCAAATTGATCGGCAATCCCGCGCTGCCGGCCCTGCATGGGGGCGTCACCGCCGCCTTTCTTGAGGTGACGGCGATTATCGAACTGTCCTGGACGGTGATGTGGGAAGATATGGAATCGGGCCGGATCTCGCCCGATGCGGCGGTGCCCGACAGCCTGCCGCGCCTGCCCAAGACCATCGATTTCACCATCGACTATCTGCGCAGCGGCCTGCCGCGCGATGCCTATGCCCGGGCGCGGGTGGTGCGGTCGGGGCGGCGCTATGCCTCGGTCCATGTCGAGGCCTGGCAGGATAACCGCACCCGGCTGATCGCGCAGGCGACCGGTCATTTCCTGATGCCGCAAGGCTGAGGCATGACGCAAACAGCAACCCGCGCGCCCTTGCCGGATCTGACGAATCGGCGGGTGCTGAACATTGCAATTCCGATCGTGCTGTCCAATGCCACGATTCCCTTGCTGGGGCTGGTCGATACCGGCGTGGTTGGCCAGCTTGGTCGGCCAGAGCCGATTGGCGCGGTCGGTCTGGGCGCGATCATCCTGACCTCGATCTACTGGATCTTCGGCTTCCTGCGGATGGGCACGACAGGGCTGATCGCGCAAAGCCACGGGCAGGGGGATGAGGCGGAATCGGGCGCGCATCTGCTGCGCGCGCTGGCCATTGCCGGGGCGGCGGGGCTGTTCTTCATCCTGTTCCAGATCCCGGTTTTCTGGATGGCCTTTGAACTGGCCCCGGCCTCGGACGCGGTCGAGGCGCTGACCCGTGACTATCTGGCGATCCGCATCTGGGGCGCGCCCGCCACAATCGGGCTTTATGCCATCACCGGCTGGTTGATCGCGGTCGAGCGGACGCGCACCGTGCTGGCCATGCAACTGTTCCAGAACGGGCTGAATATCGGGCTGAGCATCTTTCTGGGCCTGAAACTGGAATGGGGCGTCACCGGTGTGGCCTGGGCCACGCTGGTGTCGGAATGGGCCGGGCTGGTGCTGGGCCTGTGGCTGGCGCGGGATGTGCTGGGCCGGGCGGTCACGGCGGCGGGCAGCGCGGCGGCGCTGTTTGCGCGGGACAAGCTGAACCGGCTGACGCGGGTGAATGGCGATATCATGATCCGCACCGTGCTGCTGCAGGCCTGTTTCACCTCATTCATGTTTCTGGGGGCAGGGCAGGGCGATGTGACGCTGGCGGCCAATCAGGTGCTGATGCAATTCCTGTCGATCACCGCCTTCGCGCTGGACGGGTTCGCCTTCGCGGCCGAAAGCCTTGTCGGTCAGGCAGTCGGCGCGCATCGGCCCGACCGGGTGCGCCGCGCCTCGATCCTGACCTCGCAATGGGGTCTGGCGGGGGCGGTGGCGCTTGGGCTGATCTTCTGGATCGGGGGCGGGGCGATTATCGACCTGCTGACCACCGCGCCCGAGGTTCGGGCCGAGGCGCGGGTCTATCTGTTCTGGATGTGCCTTGCGCCGCTCTTGGGAATCGCAAGCTGGATGTTCGACGGCATCTTCATCGGGGCCACGCTGACCCGCGACATGCGCATCGCGATGTTCCAGTCGGTGGTGGTCTATCTGGCGGCGCTGCTGTTGCTGCTGCCGATCTTCGGCAATCACGGGCTGTGGGCCGCGCTGATGATCCTGTTCGTCGCGCGCGGCATCACCATGGCGCGCCGCTATCCGCGGGCCGAGGCTGCGGCGGCACCGATCCCGCACGCCGCGGCATAGAAAAAGGGCGGGGACCGCGTGGCCCCCGCCCCGATTTCTGTTGCGAAACGGCCTTAGCCTTCCTTTTCGTCGATCACCTGACGGCGGGCCAGATCCCACATCTCGGCCATCTTGGCGCGGATCTGCGCCTCATCCGCCTTGTCGCCCAGTTCCGAGGCCAGCTTGCGATAGACATCCTCATCGCCCGGCTCTTGCACGTCAGAGGCGACAATGCTCATCGCGAAGGTCTTTGCATCCTCGCCGGTCTTGCCCAGCAATTCAGCCGCCCATTCGCCCAACAGACGGCTGCGGCGGGCCTCGGCCTTGAAACGCAGCTCGGCGTCGTGAACGAACTTCGATTCGTAAGCGCGTTCGCGGTCGTCGAACGTGGTCATGGAACACCTCTTTTCTTGTCCTGTTGTCTTTTGGTAGCCTGCACGGGGGCTTTGTCGCAAGCCTCGTATTGCCCCCGTGGCCCTGAATGCGATAAGGCGCACCGATAGGGATATGCGAAAGGACGGCCCTGCAATGGCACCGCGGCGCAAGAAAATCTATGAAGGCAAGGCAAAGATCCTGTATGAAGGCACCGAGCCGGGGACGCTGGTGCAGTATTTCAAGGATGACGCCACCGCCTTCAACGCCCAGAAAAAGGCGACGATCGAAGGCAAGGGCGTCCTGAACAACCGGCTGTCCGAGTTTTTCATGCAGGGCCTGACCAATATCGGCGTCCCGAACCACTTCATCCGCCGCATCAATATGCGAGAGCAGCTGATCCGGCAGGTCGAGATCATCCCGCTGGAAGTGATCGTGCGCAATTTCGCCGCCGGATCCATCGCCAAGCGCCTTGGTCTGGAAGAGGGCACGCCGCTGCCGCGCCCGATCGTCGAATACAGCCTGAAGAATGATGAACTTGGCGATCCGCTGGTGACCGAGGAATATATCATCGCCTTCGGCTGGGCCTCGCAACAGGATCTGGACGATATCGTCAGCCTGGCGCTGCGGGTGAACGATTTCCTGTCCGGCGTCTTCTTTGGCGCGGGCATCAAGCTGATCGATTTCAAGATCGAGATCGGCCGCATCTGGGACAATGATTTCATGCGCCTGATCGTGGCCGATGAGATCAGCCCCGATTCCTGCCGGCTGTGGGACATCAAGACCGGCCAGAAGCTGGACAAGGATGTGTTCCGCCGCGATCTCGGCAATCTGACCGACGCCTATACCGAGGTCGCGCGCCGTCTTGGCCTGATGCCCGCGAATACGACCAGCCTCAAACCGACCGCCATCAACTGAAGGAATCGCCCCATGAAAGCCCGCGTCACCATCATGCTGAAAGACGGCGTTCTGGACCCGCAGGGCGAGGCGATCCGCCATGCGCTTGGCGGGTTGGGCCATGCCGGGGTGAATTCGGTGCGCCAGGGCAAGCTGATCGAGCTTGATCTGGCCGCCACCGATGCCGAAGCGGCCCATGCCGAGGTCGCCCGCATGTGCGAAGGCCTGCTGGCCAATACGGTGATCGAGAAATATTCGATTGAAATCGCATGATTTTCAGGTCCTGTTGCGGTGAAAAACGCAGCATGACGAAAAGACACCGTTGCAAATCTTTTGCGATTGTCGCCCAATGCGCAGATGATGAACACGACGACCAAGAGTGATGAGAACGCCCCCGTCATCGAGATTCGTGACCTGCATAAGGCCTACGGAAATCTTGAGGTCATCAAGGGCGTGTCCATGTCTGCGCCGCGCGGCCACGTCATCAGCCTGATCGGCTCGTCCGGGTCGGGGAAATCGACGCTGCTGCGCTGCTGCAACCTTCTGGAAAACAGCCAGCGGGGTGAGATCCTGTTCAACGGCGAAAGCGTCCGTTGGAAGGGGCATGGCGCATCGCGCGCGCCCGCCGACCGCAATCAGGTCACGCGCTTTCGCACCAACCTGTCCATGGTGTTTCAGCAGTTCAACCTGTGGTCCCACATGTCGATCCTGCAAAACGTGATGGAGGCTCCGCTGACGGTTCTGGGCGAAGACCGGGCCGAGGTGGAAAAGCGGGCGCGGATGCTGCTGGAAAAGGTCGGCATCGGTGACAAGGCGGATGCCTGGCCTGCGCAGCTCTCGGGCGGGCAGCAACAGCGCGCCGCCATTGCGCGGGCCTTGTGCATGCAGCCCACCGCCCTGCTGTTTGATGAACCGACCAGCGCGCTGGACCCGGAGCTTCAGCAGGAAGTCGTCAAGGTGATCAAGGATCTGGCGCAAGAGCACCGGACCATGATCATCGTGACCCATGACATGCGCCTGGCTGCCGATGTCAGCGATCATGTCGTGTTTCTGCATCAGGGTGTCATCTGCGAAGAGGGCGCCCCCGATCAACTGTTCGGGAACCCGCAGACCGAACGGCTGCAGCAATTCCTCAGCGCCACCATGGCAAGCTGACCAAAAAAAGACGACCAACAGGAGAATTCATGATGAAAAAACTGACCTTTGCGACCGCGATTGTCGCCCTGACCGCCGGGATGGGCATGGCCGAAACCGTCCGTATGGGCACGGAAGGGGCCTATCCTCCCTATAACTTCATCGACGATTCCGGCGAAGTGGCAGGGTTCGAGCGTGAATTGGGCGATGAGCTGTGCAAGCGTGCCGAACTGGATTGCACCTGGGTCAAGAATGACTGGGATTCGATCATCCCGAACCTGGTTTCGGCCAATTACGACACGATCATGGCCGGGATGAACATCAATGAAGAGCGCAAGAAGGTGATCCAGTTCACCCAACCCTATACGCCGGGCCTGCCCTCGGCCTATGCCGCGCTGTCGGCCGATGTGGATGTCGAAGGTGACGTCGTGGTCGCCGCACAGACCAATACCATCCAGGCCGGTCACGTTGCCGAAAGCGGTGCGACGCTGTTGGAATTCGCATCCCCGGACGAAACTGTTGCTGCCATCCGCAATGGCGAAGCGGACGCGGTCTTTGCCGACAAGGACTTTCTGGCGCCCTTCGTCGAGGAATCGGGTGGCGAGATCGTCTGGGTCGACGGTTTCGACACCGTCAAGCTGGGCGAGGGCATCGGCATGGGCCTGCGCCAGTCGGATAACGAACTGAAAGAGAAATTCGACGCCGCCATCACCTCGATGAAAGAGGATGGCAGCCTGAACGAACTGCTGAAGAAGTGGTTCGGCGAAGACGCCATGCAGTTCGAGTGATGCAAGGTAACACTGCCGCCGGGTCGACCGGCGGCAGCTGAAAAGGTTTCCCGATGTTTGCCTCTTGTGCCGATCCTTCCTCGCTTCAGGGCCTGTCCTGGCTGATGTGTTATCTGACATCGGGCAAACATCTGCTTTTCTATTCCAGCTTCGGAACGGTGCTGCTGCTGCTGGCGGTCACTGCGCCCGTGGCCTTGCTGTTCGGATTTGGCGGGGCCATGGCGTCCCGGTCGCATTTCGCGCCGCTGCGCTGGTTCGGCAAAACCTATACGGCGATGGTGCGCGGCATTCCCGACATCGTCTTTTTCCTCTTCGTGCCGATCGCGCTGGATCAGGGCTTCGAATGGCTGCGCAACAAGGCGCTGTGTGACAGCGATGCCCCGGTTCGGCAGGGCAATGATTTCGTCGTCTGCGCGGCCGCCAAGCTGCCGCTGTCGACCAGCCCGCCCTGGGTTCACGATATCTATGCCTTCTTTCTGGCCGTCATTGCCTTTTCCATCGTCTTCGGCGCCTTCGCCGCGAATGTGCTTTACGGCGCGATGCAGGCCGTGCCGCGCGCGCAGTTGGAAACGGCCGAGGCCTATGGCATGAGCGCGCGACAGGTGAACCGCCGGATCCTGATCCCGCAGATGTGGACCTATGCTTTGCCGGGCCTGTCGAATCTGTGGATGATCCTGATCAAGGCGACGCCGCTGCTGTTCCTGCTGGGGATCGAGGATATCGTCTATTGGGCGCGCGAACTGGGCGGCACCAAGACCAGCGCCTTTGCCTATCCGCATCCCGACTGGCGCCTGTATTACTTCCTTGCGATCCTGGTTTTCTACCTGCTGATGACCTGGATTTCCGAAAAGGTGCTGGCGCGCCTGTCGGACCGGCTGTCATCGGGGCAGGCGACCATGGCCGGTGAAGCGCAGCGAAAGGCGGGTGCGGCATGAGCTGTTCGCAAACGATCATCGATTACGGCCTGCGATCCATCGGCATTGGCGAACGGCTGCTGCCCCGCACCGATCTGAACCTGTGCCAGCAATTCACGCTGATCGGTTCGGGCCTGATCTGGAATATCTATTTCGCCTTCTTCGCGCTGCTCTTTGGCTTTTTTCTGGCCAATGGTCTGGCCCTGGCCAAGGCCAGCCCCTCGGCATGGCTGCGCAAACCGGCCGAGTGGTTCATCTTCCTGTTCCGCGGAAGCCCTCTCTTTATCCAGTTCTTTCTGGCCTATCAGCTTTTCGTGCTGCTGCCCCGTTCGGGGATCGAGATCCTCGGCATCACCATCGCGACAAGCTGGCTGACCAAGGCCTGGGCCGGGGCGCTGATCGTGCTGATCCTGAACACCGCCGCCTATTCCGCGCAGATCTTTCACGGCGCGCTGATGTCGGTGCCCAAAGGCGACCTTGAAGCCGCCGATGCCTATGGGCTGACGGGCTGGACCCGGTTTCGCCGCATCGTCTGGCCGACGATGATGCGGCTTGCCTGGCCGTCTTATACCAATGAGGCGATCTTTCTGTTCCACGCGACCACGCTGGTCTATTTCTCGGCCTTTCCGGCATTCCGGCAGCAGGGCGACAGCCTGTATTACGCCAGCTATTTTGCCGGACAGACCTTCAACCCATTTGTCGCATATCCTATTGTGGCCATGTATTTCATACTCGGAACGCTGGTTCTGATCACGATTTTCGGGAATGTGAATCGGCGCCTGAACCGGCATCTGCCGGGGGCGACCAAGAAGGTGAAATACCGACCGCAACTGATCCGGTGAGAAGATGGAATGGCTTGAACAACACCCCGAGGTGCGAACGATCCGCGTGGCCGCCTCTGATCTGAATGGCGTGGCGCGTGGCAAACGGATGCCTGCGCGGTTTGCCCATAAGATCATGGATGACGGCACCAAGTTTCCCTATTCGGTGATGAACCTGGATATCTGGGGCGAGGATATCGAGGACAGCCCCCTGGTCTTTGAATCCGGCGACCCCGACGGATTGCTGCTGCCGACCGAGCGTGGCTTTCTGCCGATGCCCTGGCTGGATGCGCCGACCGGGCTGCTGCCGCTGTGGATGTTCCATCCCGATGGCACCCCCTATGAGGGCGATCCGCGTCAGGCGCTGGCCCGCGTCGTGGACCGCTACAAGGCGGCGGGGCTGAATGCCGTCGTCGCGACCGAGCTGGAGTTCTTTCTGATCGACGATTCCGGGCGGCAACTGCGCGTCCCGCCCAGCCCGCGTTCCGGCAAGCGCCGCACCGGGGGCGAGGTTCTCAGCCTGCGCGCGCTGGACGCCTTCGACCAGTTCTTCACCAGCCTCTATGATGCCTGCGAGGCGATGGATATCCCCGCCGATACCGCCATATCAGAGGCCGGCCCCGGACAGTTCGAGATCAACCTGATGCATCAGGCGGACCCGCTGAAGGCGGCGGATGATACCTGGCTGTTCAAGATGCTGGTCAAGGGCGTGGCGCGCCAATATGGCTTTGCCGCCAGTTTCATGGCCAAGCCCTACGAGACGCTGTCGGGCAACGGCATGCATATGCATTTCTCGATCCTCGACAAGGATGGGGTGAATATCTTCGACAATGGCGGCGAAGAGGGGACAGCGGCCCTGCGCCACGCCGTCGCCGGATGTCTGCGCGCCATGCCGGGCTCGACCCTGATTTTCGCGCCGCATGAAAACTCCTATGACCGCCTTGTCCCCAATGCCCATGCGCCCACGGGCATCGGCTGGGCTTATGAAAATCGCACCGCTGCCATCCGCATCCCCTCATCTGGCCCCAAGGCCCGCCGGATCGAGCATCGCGTGGCGGGCGGCGACGTGAACCCCTATCTGATCATCGCCGCCATCCTCGGTGCGGCACTGGACGGGGTCGAGGACAAGCTGGAACCGCCCGCACCCTTCAAGGGCAACGCCTATGACCAGAATCTCGACCAGCTACCGGGCGACTGGGGCGCGGCGATCGACGCCTTCGACAGCTGCCCCGAAATGCGCCGGATCTTCTCGGACCATCTGGTCGACAATTACGTGATGACCAAAAGGCAGGAACTGCATTACATGGCCGAACTGTCGGATGAGGAAACGGTCGAGCTGTATCTGGACACGGTGTGATTTATGTTCCGGCACGCATAAAACTGCCATTTCGGCGGGGTTTCTTCCTTTCTGGCAACCATAAAACTGCCATTGAAACTGGCTGATCTCGATTTATTCATTGATATCAATTCACTGACGGATTTCCAGAAATACGCAACCAAGGCGCGGCCCGTTTTCCGTGTCCTGACCCATCCCTGCGCATCATGCACGCTTTTCCGGCCGTCTACGGGCCCGGCCCCTGGACCGGCACCCTGCTGGAATACGGCTTCCTCTGCGGGCCAGGCTGGTATCCGCTGATCGACCGCCTCAGCGCCGATCTTGCAGAGATCATCCGGCAGGATGGTCTGCGGCGCTTTCGCCCCGTGCAGGTGAAGGAGAAATTCGGATCGCTGCGGTTCTACATCAGGGGCGGCAATGAGCGTGCCCTCGACAGGATTGCGCAAGCCGCGCAGGAGGCCGAAACCACCTGCGAGGGATGCGGCCGTGCCAGCCACATCCATATCGTCGATGCCTGGCTGACGACGCTCTGCCCTGGCTGCCAGTGACAGCCGAGCTGACGCGGCATGGCTTGCAGGGGAAAGCCGCGCCAGTCGCCACCAACAAGGTCACTGGTCATGCGGCTCTTTCCTGCAATGCTTCGTAAAGGCGTCCCGGTCCCATCAGGGCCTTCTTCAAGCCATCTTGAATGGATTTGGACCCGAGTGCTTGCTTGCTCATTTCGTCCTCAGTTCCTGCTGCAGGCTCATCCTCTACCCCGCGAAGATATAGGCGGTCGTGACCGATGTGTAGAAATCCATCGCGATACGGCCCTGCTCGCGGCCGCCAAGGCTGGAGGCGCCGCAACCGTCGAAGGGCACATGGTAATCGACGCCGGCGGTCGGCAGGTTAACCATGACCATGCCCGCCTTGGAGCCACGCCGGAACGCCGTTGCATGTTTCAAGGACGAGGTGCAGATCCCAGACGACAGGCCGAAAGGCGTATCATTCGCCACCGCCAGCGCCTCGTCGAAATCCGCGACCCGGATGACCGAAGCTGACGCATTCTCTGTTGTAGGACACGCCCCCGGTTTGGTGAATGAACGCACAAATGACGCGTGGCTCTTGCAACCATGCATTCCGAAACTCAGCTTACGATAACGACGCCTGCCGAGATCTTTCTCGGCAGGCGTTTGCTTTTGGGGCGTGTTAACACTTGAAAATACGGATGATGACACTCTCCGTATAGGACGGTCCGGCAGACATTGGGTTGCGGATGACAGCTATGTGAAACTGGCGGGCGCGATGCCCAGCCCTTCCGAGCCGTCGTCACCGTTACCATACAGGCCATCTTCACAAATGCTGGTCGGGCGTCCTCGGCTCTGTCACGTCCTCGATGTGCGGCAGGTGCTTTCGAAGCGAGCGAAGATTGGTGGCAGGTGGTCTCGTGGTCCGGGATCTTATCCAGCCCATTGGAAGTTGTCTCACTGTGCTCATTCGGTTCGACCCTGCGCTACTGCCAGGTGCTGGTGATAGACAGGCACCCACAGTCCAGCGAGCAGACGCGGCTACCCCGTTCCTACAGCCAGTCGATCAGGTGCCTTGTGCGCATCCCGCAGGCGCGGGCGATGTCGTTTCCGATATGGCGCGCGTATTGTCCGGAATGGAACACCAGCGGCAGGCGGTCGCAGCGGTCGAAGACATGGACGCGCCCGACCAGGATAAGGTGGTCGCCGCCCTCATATACATGCTCGCGCTGGCACTGGAACCGGGCGCAGCAGCTGGTCAGCATCGGCACCACTCCAATCCCGGTTTCGGTGAGCACGTCCTTGAACTTGTCCTCGCCCGGCCGGGCGAAGCGGTTCGACAGATCCTCCTGATCAGAGGAGAGCAGATTGACCGTCCAATAATTGGCGTCGCGGAAGATCGGCAGGCTGTAGGCGTTCTTTCCGAGGCTCCAGAGGACCAGCGGCGGGTCCAGCGAAACCGAGTTGAAGCTGCTGCAGGTCACCCCGATCGACGACCCATCGGGCGCGCGGGTCGTCACCACGCAGACGCCGGTCGGAAAGGTGGCAAGGGCACGGCGGAATTCCAGCGGATCGTGTGTCTTGGCCTCGGGAGCGGCCTGTGCGGAAACCATGGGCATCGACTTTCTCCTTGTCTGTGAGAGGCCGGGCGCTCTGCGCCCCCGGACCCGGTGAAAGAGGAGGTCAGGCGGCCAGGAAGGGCTGCACCACCGTCATCGTTTCAGGATGTTTCTCGACCTGTGGAATATGGCCGCAATCCCTGATGATCTCGACCCGGCTTCCCTTGATTCGCTCGCCCAGCAATCCGGCATAGGCCGAGGAAATCAACGCGTCTTCCTCGCCCCAGACGATCAGGGCAGGGGCGGTCAAGCGATGCAGCCGCTTGGACAGGCCCTTGTCGGGGATCGGCCAGACCATCTTGCCGGTCGCGCCCAGGTTCCAGACCAGCTGCGCCGTGGCCAAGATCGCCGCCTCGGGATCCTCGGGCAGCGCCAGCATCGCCTGCGCCGGGGCCGAGGCCGGGTTCTTGAACAGGATCGCCGGAAGCGCCGGGGCCGGCGCCTCGATCCAGTTCGTCACCGGATGGGCCTCGGTCCAGAGCCCGATCGGATCCAGCACCACGAGACGCGAGAAGATCTCGGGGAAGCTGGAGGCCAGTTCCAGCGCCATCATCCCGCCAAAGCTCTGGCCGACGGCCAAAGGTTGGTTCAGCCCCAGCCCGCGCAGCGTTTCCTCATAGATCAGCACGGCATCGGCAAGATCGTCGATCTTGTGGATGTCATAGGGATTGCCGGGCGTGGTGCCCGGAAATTCGGGCGCGTGGATCCGGTAGGACTTGGCCAGCTCGTCCAGAAACGGATCCCAGGCCATGCCGGAAGCCGGGTGAAAATAGACCAGGTCGGGGCCGCTGCCCTTGATCTGGACATTCATGGTCACGCGGCCATTCCAGACCGGCACCTTGCGGTTCTCGACGGTTTGATCGCTCACAGCGCGTCCTCCTCTTCCCGAGCGGTCTCCGAAACGGCCGGCTTGCCGCCAAGGCGCTCGGGCCACCAGTGATGGTCATACTTGTCGGCAAAGATCGGCTTCAGATGCGGCAGCACCTCGGACGCGAACAGATCGATGTTCTGCTGCGTCAGCGCCTTGGGCATCGAGCCGTATTGCAGCATCGCATGCAGGTTGCCGATGCCGAAATCGATGCACATCTCGACCAGCTGGTCACGGACCGTTTCAGGACTGCCGCAGATGACGCAGCCGGCATCGCGCAATTCGCGGAAGCTCGCCGTGCGCATCTTTTCATACATGCCGAAATCTGAGGGATCGCGGAAAATGAACTCCAGCCCGCGGATGTCGATGCCGCCGGGGATCATCAGCCGGTTCGTGGGGATCGAGCCGAGACCCTTGCGGAAGAAATATTCGATATGCGGACCATAGATGCGTTCGGCCTCGGCATCGGTCTCGGCCACGGCGACGGATTGCATGAAGCCGATCTGGAACGGATTCCTCGGCTTGCCAAGCTGTTCAGCGACCGAGCCGAAGCGGTCAAAGATCCGCCGCCCGGTCAGCTTTGACCCGAACCAGCCGAAATAGTTGAAGCCGAAATTGCGGCTGAGGCAGAATTCCATCGTCTTGGGGTTGCCAATCCCGGTTATCCATACCGGCGGGCGCGGCTGCTGGATCGGGCGCGGCCACAGGTTCACCGAACCGTGCTGCGAGAACTTGCCATTAAAGGGAAACGGCTTTTCCTCGTTCCAGGCGCGCAGGATCAGCTCTAGGTTCTCGTCGAACCGGGCGCGGGTTTCCGCCGGCGGCACGCCATTGTTGACATTGGCGTCATAGGCCAGACCGACCGGAAACCCGGCAACCAGCCGGCCGTTGCTGATGCAGTCGATCATCGCCTGCTCTTCAGCGACGCGCAGCGGCTCGCGGCTCTTGCCAAGCGAGCGGCCGACGGGAAACAGCGCGACCGGCAGGTTCTCGACCTCGGTCACATAGGCCAGCGCCGATTCCAGCAGATCCGGATTGGGGATCATGTCATAGGCGCTTTGCGAATGTTCGGTGATGGTGATCCCGTCAAAGCCTGCCCGCGCCGCGATCATGCATTCGTCGAGCGCGTCCCGGAAGGCGCTGGCGACATGGGCCGGCTTGGTGGTTTCGAAATAGGGCGTGGTGACGACGGATTCATGGCGACGCTCGAAATCGTCGTCGAGATGCCGATAGGGCACCTGCTGAAAATAGGTGACTTTCATGTTGCTGACTCCTCCCTTGTGACATGCCCGGGGGCTCGGCCGCGCGGCCGTGGTCCTCGGCTTTCCATGGCTGGATGCCTCGGCCGGTCAGGCCTCGGCGGGTTCCGACTGCCGGGTCTCCTCGGCCGCGCTCGCCGCCTCGAGGATGGGCGTGCCGTAGACGAAGAAGTCCTGTGGCAGATCGGCGCCGACCCACATGATGCCAGTCTGGACTTCGTCCTGCGTCCAGGTGACCGGCTTCCAGGTCGGGTCGAAGATCAGATAGCCGGCATCGCCGAACAGCTCGACCCGGTTGCCCCCCGGTTCGATGACATAGAGAAACAGCGCTTGGCTGATGCCATGCTTGCCCGGCCCTGCCTCGACCTTGATGCCTTCCTGAACGCAAAGCTCGGCCACGTCCATCAGGTGCTGCGGGATGCCATACCAGAAGGCGACATGATGCAGACGGCCCTTTTCTCCGGCCGCGTCCAGCATGAAGGCGACGTCGTGAACCAGATTGGTCACCCGGGTCCAGGCCGCGATCTCGTTGCCGTCATCCATGACGATATGCTCGCTAAGGCGGAAGCCCAGCGTGTCGATCATCATGTTCTTGTTCGTCGTGACGTTCGAGCAGAGCAGGTTGATGTGATCCAGGCGCCGCACCGGAATCCCCTGCGCCGGCCGCTTCGAGGGGCGGTTGCGTAGGGTGGTCCTGTCCTTCTCAGCGACGACGGCATAGTCGACATCGAAGAACAGCTTCATCCGGTGCCCGTCGGGGGTGCGGAAGTGATAGGCCTTGCCATGGCCGAACTCGCCGGCCTTCCAGCCATCGCCCAGACCCGATGCCTCCAGCACCTCGGCCCGGCGCTCCAACGCGGCCTGGGAATGGGCGCGGAAGCTTTGCAGCCCCGGACCGGCCTGGGTGCCATCGGTGATCTTCAGCGAATAGGCAAAAGGGTCCTCATAGCTGCGAAGATAGGTTGCATTCGCATCCTCCCTGACGATATACATGCCGAGGATCTTCGAGAAGAAATCGACACTGTCCCGTCGGCACGGCGAATAGATCTCCGTCGCAGCCAGCATGGCGACTTCATGAAGCGGCTCGGCGGCCGCCTTTTGTTCGTGAGACATGCTTTCCTCCTGATAGCCAGCCAAGTGCCCTCCTGCAGGTCCACTTTCCTTCCGGCTTGTCGATAATCATCGCAGCGACTCGGAAGCCTGTCAACAAAATTTCGAAATTTTCACTTATCGACGATTTTTTTAGTCTTCACCCTTCCCGAGGAAAGCGCCTGTCTGCTTCAGAATTCCCAAGGTTTTCTGGATATGGCTGGCGGTCAGGCCGCAGGCGGCGTCAATGTCGCGGGCGATGGCCGCATCCATGATCAGGCGGTGCTCTTCGCTGACGTCGCGGGGAATCGTGCTGCCGGTGGCATAGGTGATCCGCCGATAGCGTTCGGCCTGCTGCAGCAGCAGTTCCTGCATGCGCAGAAGCCAGGGCGAATCGCAGGCAGACAGCAGCGCCGCATGGAAATCGTGATTGCGCTGCTCCCACTCGCCATAAAGCTTGCCATAGGTGTCGGGGAATTGCGATTCCACCCGCGACAAGCGGTGGTAGGCGGCGACGACGCGAGCCTCCCATTCCTCATCTCCGGCCAAAATTGACCGCTTAAGAGCTTCTGTTTCAACAATTTTCCTGACGTCGCAGATATCCGCGAAATCCTTGGTGGACATGGGCGCCACGCGGAAGCCACGCTGACCCTCGAAGGTGACCAGCGATTGCGCCGAGAGCCGGGTCAGGGCCTCGCGCAGGGTCGAGCCGCCAAAGCCGTAGCGCTCTTTCAGCATTGCTGATTGCAGCTTCAGCCCCGGCTCAAGCACGCCATCGATGATGTCCTTGCGCAGCACATCATAGGCTTCCTCGGTCAGGGTGCGCGCCTGCCCGCCGCCCGGCGAGCTGGCCTCGACCGGCTTGTCGGCCTCTATGGTGTTGGGCTTGTTCATCTCTGCCTCTAAGTTGCTGGTGTCCTTGTCAAACACCAAGATAGTCGTGATGAAAAAAAACGGCAACTTTCAAAAATATCTAAATTAACGTTGACAGACGATATTTTTTCAGGCCTTCTTATCGCAGATAGAGGGGCAGCACGCCACAGCCGACTCGCAGCCAGACCCGCCGCAGCGCCACGGCGCCGGCCGACCAGTTCAGGAGGAAGCCAATGACGACTGTAGCGATCAGGCAGCGCAGCGATGAAATCGCCAGGACGCTGGATGCCGGTGGCATTGTCACCAACCTGCACGATCTGGGCAGCGGCAAGCCGGTGCTGATGATCCACGGCTCGGGTCCGGGCGTGTCGGCCTGGGCCAACTGGCGCCTCAACATGGGCCCGCTGTCCCGAAGCAAGCGCGTCATCGCCCCCGACATGGTCGGCTTCGGCTTTACCGAGCGCCCCGCCGGCGTGCGCTATGGCAAGGAACTGTGGCTCAGGCATCTTGCCGACCTGCTGGACGCGCTGGAGATCGAACAGACCGACATCGTCGGCAACAGTTTTGGCGGTGGCCTGGCGGTGGCCTTTGCCATCCGCCACCCCGAGCGGGTTCGCCGCATGGTGCTGATGGGCAGCGTAGGCGTATCCTTCCCTCTGACCCGGGGCCTTGATACCGTCTGGGGCTATAAGCCCTCGATCGAGAACATGCGGCGGGTGCTGGACGTGTTCGCCTATGATCGCAATCTGGTCAATGACGAACTGGCCGAGTTGCGCTACAAGGCCAGCATCCAGCCGGGCTTTCAGGAAAGCTTCGGAGCCATGTTCCCCGAGCCGCGTCAGGCCGGCATCGACGAACTGGCCTCGGACGAGGCCGAGCTCGCGCGCCTGACCCAGCCGACCCTGCTGGTTCATGGACGCGAGGATCAGGTGATCCCGCCCGAGGCCAGCCGGCGCCTGTTCGAGCTGCTGCCCAATGCCGAGTTGCACATGTTCGGCAAATGCGGCCACTGGACCCAGATCGAACATGCTGCGCGCTTCAACATGCTGCTGGCCGACTTTTTGAAGGACTGAGACCCGGCGGCTCTCGCAAGCGCGGACCACAGGGCCCGGCGCGACCCGCCGCCCTCGCAGACAGAAAACGACCGCAACACAGCACGAGGAGGAGCGTGACATGTGGTTCAGAACTTATACCCATGAGGTTGCCCAAGGCCGCGACCCTGCAGCGCAACGCGCCACCTGCATCGCGATCGGCGCCTTTGACGGCGTGCATCGCGGCCACAAGGCACTGATCGCGGACATGATGGCACGGGCTAGGGCACAGGGACTGCAAGCCGCCGTCTTTACCTTTGACCCCCTGCCCAAGGTGTTCTTCGGCGCCGCCGAGCCGATCCTGTCCTTGCAGGACCGGCTGGACGGCTTGCACGATCTTGGGGTCGAGCAGGTGCATGTCGCCAGCTTCGACCGCGCTTATGCCGCGCGTCCGGCCGAGGCTTTTCTCGACGATCTTGCCTCAATCCGCGTCGCAGAGGTGCATGTCGGCGACGATTTCCGTTTTGGCAAGGGCCGCGCCGGCACGCCAGAGCTGATCCGGTCGCGCTTCCGCGTGGTTGAGAAATCGGCGGTGCTTTGCGATCAGGGCGAGCGCATTTCATCCACGCGCATCCGCGCCCTGTTCAAGATCGGCGATCTGGAAACCGCGCGGATGCTGCTGGGGAAAACCCGCGCCGCGATGCCGGCTGCCCATGCCCTGGGCGCGGCCTGAACCCCGGCAAGCCCTGAAGGCGGAGGAAACAGAATGACATCCGAGACCAATATCCGGCAGGCGGCCGAACGGCTGTGGGATGCGTGGAAACGCGACCAGCCCGTGCCCCCGGTGCGCGACCTGATCGCCGCCGATGACGCCTATGCCGTGCAAGAGATCAACACCCAAGCCCGGCTGGCCGAGGGCGGGCGCCTTGTCGGGCGCAAGATCGGCCTGACGAACCCGGCGGTGCAGAAACAGCTTGGCGTCGATCAGCCCGATTACGGCATGCTGTTTGCCGATATGGACCTGCCGCATCTGGGCGAACTGACCTGGTCCGAGGGCGCGCAATGGAAGGCCGAGGCTGAACTGGCCTTTATCATCGGGCGCGATCTGCCGCATGCCGACAGCTCGATGGCCGAGGTATTTCGCGCCGTCGAATACGTGGCGCCGGCCATCGAGATCGTCGGATCTCGCGTCGCGAACTGGGATATCAGCTTTGCCGATACAGTCGCCGACAACGCCTCATCCGCCTTCTTCACCCTCGGTCCCTTCGCCCGCCGGCTCGCCGGGATCGATCTGCTCGATTGCCGGATGGAAATGGGGGCCGGCGATGAGGTCGTCTCGCAGGGCTCAGGCCGCGCCTGCCTTGGCTCGCCCCTGAACGCACTCTTGTGGCTGGCGCGGGTGATGGCGCGCGCCGGCAGGCCGCTTGCAGAGGGCGACGTGGTCCTGTCTGGCGCGCTTGGCCCGATGGTCACCGCTCGGCCGGGCACGACATTCACCGCAAGGATCGAAGGCTTCGGCGAAACCGCCATCCTTTTTGGAGACTGAACATGGAAAAGATCAAATGCGCGATCATCGGGTCGGGCAATATCGGCACCGACCTTATGATCAAGATCATGCGCAATTCCTACGTGCTGGAAATGGGTGCGATGGTCGGCATAGACCCCGCATCCGAGGGACTGGCCCGCGCCGCGCGACTGGGCGTCGCCACCACCCATGAGGGACTTGAAGGGCTGATGAACCTGCCCGGATACGCGGATATCAGGATCGTCTTTGACGCCACCTCGGCTGGCGCCCACAAGCGCCACAGCAAGGCGCTGATCGCGGATGGCAAGCAGGTGATCGACCTGACCCCCGCCGCCATCGGCCCCTATACCGTTCCGCCCGTCAATATCGACGCCAATCTGGACGCGCAGAACCTGAACATGGTGACCTGCGGCGGTCAGGCGACGATCCCGATCATCGCCGCCGTCAACCGCGTCGCACCGGTCCTTTATGGCGAGATCGTCGCCTCGATCAGCTCGAAATCGGCGGGTCCGGGCACCCGCGCCAATATCGATGAGTTTACCGAAACGACCGCCGCGGCCATCGAAAAGGTCGGGGGCGCAAGGCATGGCCGGGCGGTGATCGTCCTCAACCCCGCCGAACCGCCGATCATGATGCGCGACACGGTCTATTGCCTCTGCGCCGAGGCCGACACGGATGAGATCCGCAAGTCGGTCGACCTCATGGTGGCCGAGGTGCAGGGCTATGTCCCCGGCTATCGCCTGAAGCAGGATATCCAGTTCGAGCGGATCGGCCCGAACAACCCGCTGCACATCCCTGAAATGGATCGGGATTTCGCCGGCCTCAAGGTGACCGTCTTCATCGAGGTCGAGGGCGCCGCCCATTACCTGCCCGCCTATGCCGGCAATCTGGACATCATGACCTCGGCCGCGATGCGGACCGCAGAACGCATCGCCGTCAAACGCAACTGGGCGAGGGAGGCCGCCTGAGATGCCCCGGATCTATATTCAGGACGTGACGCTGCGCGACGGAATGCACGCGGTCCGCCATCAATACGATCTTGGCCATGTCCGCGAGATCGCGCAGGCGCTGGACGAGGCCGGCGTCGATGCCATCGAGGTGGCGCATGGCGATGGCCTCAAAGGATCGACGCTTAACTATGGCTTTGGCAAGCAGACCGATGAAAGCTGGATCGCCGAGGCTGCCCGCGTCATCCGGCGGGCCAAGCTGACCACCCTGCTGCTGCCAGGGATCGGCACCATCGAGGATCTGAAACGCGCCCGCGACCTGGGCGTGGCCTCGGTCCGCGTCGCCACCCATTGCACCGAGGCCGACGTGGCGGCCCAGCATATCGCGGCGGCGAAAGAGATGGGGATGGATGTCTCGGGCTTCCTGATGATGTCGCACTTGATCACGCCCGACAATCTGGCCCGGCAGGCGGCACTGATGGAAAGCTATGGCGCCGACTGCGTCTATTGCACCGATAGCGGCGGGCGCCTTACGCCGAAGGATGTGGTGGCGCGGTTCGACGCATTCGACAAGGTGCTGAAGCCCACGACCCAGCGCGGTGCGCACATGCATGAAAACCTGTCGCTGTCAGTCGCAAACTCGGTCGTGGCGGTGGAAAAGGGTGCGTTCCGTGTCGATGCCTCACTGGCTGGCATGGGCGCGGGCGCCGGCAACTGCCCGATCGAGGCCTTCGTCGCGGTCGCCAATCTTTATGGCTGGGACCACGGCTGCGACCTGTCGAAACTGCAGGACGCCGCCGAAGATCTGATCCGGCCGCTGCAGGACCGCCCGGTCAGGGTGGACCGCGAAACCCTGTCTCTGGGATATGCCGGAGTCTATTCCTCGTTCCTTCGGCATGCCGAAAAAGCCGCCCAGACCTATGGGCTGGATACGCGCGCCATTCTGGTCGAGGTCGGCCGGCGCGGCATGGTCGGCGGTCAGGAAGACATGATCGTCGATGTGGCGCTCGACCTTCTGAAAACAGCAGAACTTTCAGCAACACGGTGAAACACGACATGATGGACAAGGTCAAAACATCGCTTCTGGCGGCAATCCTGGGTCTGAACGGCTTTGCAGCCACGGCCGAAACAGCCAGCAATCCCGAGGGCGCGCCCCGGATCGTGCTTCTGGGCACGGCCGGCGGCCCGATCATCCGCAACAAGCGCTCGCAGCCCGCAAGCCTGCTTCTGGTCAACGGCTCGACCTATCTGATCGATGTCGGGTCGGGAACGCTGCAACGGCTCGTCGAGGCCGGATACAAGGCGCAGGATATCGACGCGGTCCTGGTCACCCATAACCATATGGATCACGTCGCGGGACTGTCCGATGTGCTGGGCTTCAGCATTGTCGGCCAGCGGTCCAGGCCCGTCGACATCGTCGGCCCGGTGGGCATCAATTCGCTGGTCGAAGGCGCAATGGAAAGCGTCGACACCCCCCGGACGCTGTTCAACGAACAGGGGCTGGTCAAGTCCGAGGACCCGCGCCAGGTTCTGCGCGCCAAGGAAATTGATCCCTCGGTAGCGCAGGGCGTCATCTTCGAGGATGCAAATATCAAGGTCACCGCCTGCGTGAACTCGCATTACCAGTTCATGCCCAAGGACGCCCCGTCCTGGCCCATCGCACGCTCCTACAGCTACCGGATCGACATGCAGGATGGTTCGGTCTTCTTCACCGGCGATACCGGGCCGAGCAAAAACCTGGCCGACTGTGCCAAGGGCGTGGACGTGCTGGTCTCGGAGGTGATCGATCTCGACGCAGCGGTCGCCTTTGCCAGCCGCTTCTTCGATTTTGACGAAGAGCGGCTTAAGAAGACTGCCGAGCATATGGCCATGCAGCACATCGTCCCGACCGAGATCGGCAAACTGGCGCAAGCTGCCGGCGTCAAGAAGGTCGTTCTGAACCATTTGGTTCCCGGTGAAGATCACGAAGTCGATCTGGAACCCTATACGCGCGGGATCGGCGATTATTTCGACGGGCCGGTCATCCTCGGGACAGATCTCGATGTCATCCCGCTGGCCGACACAGTGGCAGCTAACAACTGATGCCGCCTCTGGGGGCGTCTCTCGCAGTCGCCCCCGGGGTTTGCCGGAAATCTCACATCTGAACAGGAGGCAAGATGTCGACACATGACAACCGCGTCGCAATCGTGACCGGCGCTGCACGGGGAATCGGGCAGGAACTGGCGGTGCAACTCGCCGAACGCGGCGCGAAGCTGGCGCTTCTCGACATGGGCGATTGTTCCGAGACCCTCGCGGCCGTAACCGCGGCGGGCAGCGAAGCGATCGCCGTCCAATGCGATGTCTCGTCCGAAGCGGACTGGATCAGCGCCCGGGAGGCCGTGCTGGGCAGGTTCGGGCGCGCCGATATCCTCGTCAACAATGCCGGCATATTTCCCTTCGCGAACATCGACGATCTGACGCCCGAGGTGTTCCGCCGCGTCCTGAACGTCAATCTCGAAGGCGCCTATCTGGGCGTCCGCACCTTCGCGCCGGTGATGGCGGAAAACGGGTGGGGGCGGATCGTCAACTTCGCTTCGAACTCGATTGCCACCAATCTGGCGGGGCTCAGCCATTACATGGCCAGTAAGATGGGCGTGATCGGACTGACGCGTGGTCTCGCGAATGATCTGGCCGACAGGGGGATCACCGTCAACGCCATCGCGCCCGCGATCACCCGGACGCCCGGAACAAGCGTGATGCCAAGCGAGATCACCGATGCCGTTTGGGGCCAGCAGGCGATCAAGCGCTTTGCCGATCCCGCCGATATCGTCGGGCCGGTCCTGTTCCTGACCAGCGACGATGCCGGCTTCATGACCGGGCAGACGATCTCGGTCGATGGCGGGATGATGAAACTATGACGAGCATTGTTCGCAAAGGTCGCGCGGTCGTGCTTGAGGGCCCGAACGCCCTCAAGCTTCATGATCTCAGCGTTTCCCGCCCGGAACCCGATGCGGTTCTGGCCCGGGTCGAATTCGGCGGTGTCTGCGGCAGTGACGTCCATATGACGAGGGGGGAGTTCCCCTTGCCCCATGCCATCGTGCTGGGTCACGAAGGCGTGGGTGTCATCGAGGAACTGGGCAGCAATGTCGTGGCGGACTATGCCGGCGTCCCGGTCTCACCGGGCGACAGGATCTATTGGTGCCCGATCGCGCCCTGCCATCATTGCTGGTATTGCACGGTGGAAAAGGACTTTTCCTCCTGCACGAACGCGACCTGGTTCGGCCCGATCGAGAAGCCGACCTGGGGAAGCTATGCCGACTATGTCACACTGCCGTCGGATGCCGCCTTCTTTCGTATCCCCGACGACACACCAAGCGAGGCGGTGATTGCCTTTGGCTGCGCCCTGCCTGCCGTGCTCCAGGGGCTTGAGCGGGCGGGCGGGGTGAAACCACTGCAATCTGTTGTCGTTCAGGGATGCGGGCCGATCGGCCTTTCGGCGATCCTCATCGCGCGGCTGTCCGGCGCTCAGTCGATCATCGCCATCGACGGGTCCGGCCTGCGCCTGGACTTCGCCCGCAGGTTCGGCGCAACGGCGACGCTGGATATCTCCCAAACGACCCCGCAGGAACGCAGGCAGGCGGTCAGGGAACTGACTGCGAACCGTGGTGCCGACATGGTCATCGAGGGGACCGGTCATCACACGGCGTTCGGCGAGGGGCTTGGGCTTTGTGCACGCAATGGCACCTATCTGCTGATCGGCCTCTGGGCGAGCCAGGGCGAGCAGCCTTTTGACCCGTCATTTGTCGTTCAGAACAATCTCAGGATCGTCGGAACCCAATATGCGCAGGCGCATCACTATCACGACGCCATGCGCATCGCGGCCCTGCATCATGCAACTTTTCCCTTCGCAGAGCTGATCACCCATCGCTGTATGCTCGACGAGGCGCAGCATGCGCTGGACCTTGTTTCATCAGGTGCCGCGGGTAAGGTTGTCATGTGCCCGTGCTGAACCCTGGCTCGTCGATATCGGCCTGGAAGCCTATTGGCTCCGCCGATCTTGACGGGTCACTTTCCTGCCTTGAAGCTTGACCCAGGGCGGCGCTCCATGGAACAGTCAGGGCAGGTAGAGCACAGGCGCCAGATCAGGAACCTTTGGGGCAGCGCCCCCAGATATAGTGTGAATGCCGACGCGCATCGCCGGCGTGCGCTTGATTGGTGCTAGTCGGCGCCGCTTCGGGACCACGATCTTCCTGTCCGATCCGGGAACCGCAATGGCGGTGGTGCCGGTCGTGACATAGTCGGTTTCGGCATGCTTGTTGAGCGGCACCATGAAGTTGCGGCGGCAATAGCCCACCAAGCCCTCAACATTCCCCTTGTCATTGCCTTTGCCAGGACGGCCATAGCTATCCCGGATCAGCCACCTTGTTTGGTGGCGATGGAGGCCGGCGCCAGTTCGCACCATTGGGGTCGGGCAATCGGCGACCTCGGCCATGAGGTGCGGCTGATCCCGCCCGCCTATGTGAAGCCATTCGTGAAGCGGCAAAAGAACGACATGGCCGATGTCGAGGCGATTGCAGAAGCGGCGTCGCGGCCGACGATGCGGTTCGTCGCAGTGAAGAGTGAGGCCCAGCAGGCAGCCGCGATGGCCTATCGGACCCGCGATCTTCTGGTTCGGCAGCGCACGCAGACGATCAATGCTCTGCGCGCGCACTTGGCCGAGCAGGGTATCGTGGCCCCGACCGGCCCGGCGCATGTCGGGCGCCTTGCAGCTATCATCGACGGCGATGACGGCATGTTGCCGGCAGCGGTCCGCGATTTGGCACGCCTTTTGCTGGATCAGATCGCCGGGCTCGCCGAGAAAATCGCGGGCCTCGACACCGAGTTGCGCAAGCGCGTGACCATTGATGATGCGGCGCGACGGTTGACGACGATCCCGGGAGTGGCCGCAGTTGATCCCGCGTGCGCATGCAACGAACGTAAATCTTCTTCAAGTAGAATTTTTACAGAAGATGCAACTTTTTAGCTTGCCAGACCTTTGTCGTTTTCTTTAATCTTCACGCATGGCCCTGATCTCGCTCATCAATATGACCCGTGACCCGCTTCATGCGGCATGTGATGTCATTGGCGCGGCGCATCGCCAGCAGCGAATCGCTGCCGGGCAGATTCTGTCGCAGCGGGTCAGCAGCGCGGGTGTTGCGGCAGGTCGCCGCGCGAATCCCGCTTCTCTTACCCAGATATAACCAGCCCGGCCGTCGTTTTCGCATCCCTCTGAGGATGGATGCGATGCATGCGGCTGCGCAATCATTGGTGGGTCGTCCGTCCGGACGAACCAAACCTGCCCATGTCGCTGGCCAGAATTGACGGCCCGGTCTGATTTTCGCAGCAATCCATTGATTTCAATGGTATTATTTAACCTTCGGTCGCAATGGGTTATCCATTGCCTCTCGAAAAGACACAGGATGCAACGCCATGGAGAACTGAAAACAGGAACGCCCGACCTGCGCCAACAGATCGAGCGTCACTGAGGCAGACCTGAATCCGCCAGTCGCAATGGCTTTCGCCTAGCATTTCCGCCCCGGAAATTCAAGCAGCTGGTCTGACCTCCTGAACCCACAGGCGCCCGCGCGGGCGTGCCTGACAGCCGGTTTGCCGGGCTGATCCCGCATGTCCAGCGCCGTGGCTGAATCAATCCTCTCGCCCCATCTCCGGGGCGCGGGCAGGAACCTTCATGTCGAGAGACAGCCATGCTTGAAGACGACAACGGCTTCGCAATCCTGCACGAGCCGAGCAGCTGTGACCGCCGCCCGGCCAACGCCTCCAGGGGGCATTGCACCGGACATCTGATGGTTGGGCCCTGGCCCGGCCGCGTTCTCCATGTCGAGAGCCACCTGGAGATGAACTGGGCGCATTGCCTCAATGCGCATCCGATGACCAGAGTGCTGCGTGAGCAGGTCGGTTTCGACTGGACTGACGGGGCCGGGAAACGCCGAACCCATTATTTCGACCTCTTTGTCGAGCAGAGCGATGGCCGCCGCATCGCCTATCCGGTCAAGCCCGAGGCGCGGGTGAACGACAGGTTCATGGCCGAGATGACCGCTGTCGCCCGACAGGCGAAGCAGACCGGCCTCGTCGATGAGGTCCGGCTGTTGACCGATGCGGATCTTGACCCGGTCGAGTTGTCGAACGCCCGGCTCGGCTATGGCATGCGCGTCCCCGACCCCGAGGCGGACCATGCGGCGGCCGCGGTTGTCGCCGCGCTGCCGGGCGTCGTCACGCTCGGTGATCTGGTGGACCGGCTCGGTCTCGGCGCCCGGGGGTATCGCGCCCTGATCCGGCTCGTCCGCGCTGGCCGGCTGCGCGCCACGCGCCATGAGCATCTGACCCACGCCACCCAGGTCTTCAGCGCCGGAGCACTCGCATGAACATCCGTTTCGACACCAGCGGCCACCGCTACGCCTTCGGGATGTTCGATCGCGTGGTGATCGATGGCCAGGCCTGGTGCCCGGTCAGCAGCAACGAGGTCGGCTATGTCATGACCCGGCCGGACGAACCCGGGATCTGCCATCAGTTCCCCCATGCCCAGCTGAGCCTCATGGGCGCATCCCGCCGCATCATGGTCGAGCACGACTATTTCACGGCGAAGGCAGCGCAACGCCGCGGCGTCGATACCGAGAGGATGATCTCGCTCTTGACCGAGAAACAGCAGGAGAGGCTGTTTGCGCGCCAGATCTGGACCAAGGCCTTTCTGGAGCTGGAGGGCAAAAGACAGGTGCAGCGCACCGATGACGCAATCCGCGCCAGTATGGGTGCGCTTACGCTGAAGGCCCTGAAACTTGCCGAAGCCCTGAAGGGCAGGAACGCATCGCACGCCTCTGCGGGCTTTTCGTTCGGACGGCCGCCCAGCCCCCGTTCGCTGCGCAAATGGCTGAAGGCCTTCGAGGCCGACGGTCTCGCAGGGCTGGCCGATCGCGCCCACCAGCGCGGCAACCCGACGCCTGGACTCTGCCACACCGGTTTGGGCTGGATGATGCGGGAGGTCTGCGGTTACCTGCATCCCGACCGGCCCACGATCGCGGCGATCTTCAAGCGGGTCGAGGCCGCCTTCGAGAGCCGCAATGCCGAGCGCGAGGCCGAGGGCCTGCCCATTGTCAGCCTGCCGAGCCGCGAGACGGTGCGCCGGGCAATCCGCAACCTCGATCCTTATCAGGTAGAGTTGCGTCGCAAGGGCCGGGATGCTGCGCGCAAGATGTTCAAACCCGTCGGCAGAGGCCTGTCGCTGACCCGTCCTCTGCAGCGGGTCGAGATCGATGAATGGACGGTCGACATTCTCGCGCTGCTGGCCGGTTCCGGCGTCCTCGAATGGCTGTCGGAAGAAGACCGCGAGGCTTTCGGTCTGAACGGAAAGGCCGGACGCTGGACGCTGACTGTGGCGATCTGCGCGACGACGCGCTGCATTCTCGCCATGGTCATGACGCCCTCGGCAAAGGCTACTGCGGCGATCCAGGCAATCAGGATGGTGATCTCGGACAAGGGGGCGCTGTCGACGTCGGTCAAGGCGCATGGGGCCTGGTCGATGCATGGCCTGCCCGAGGAAATCGTCAGCGATAACGGCCCGGCCTTCAAGTCGCGGGCGTTTCAGACTGTCTGTGCTGATCTCGGCATGCCCGCACTGCGCACGATCGCCGGAGTCCCCGAGATGCGCGCGCGTATCGAGCGCGTATTCAGGACCATGTCGATCAACCTCATGCCGGAACTCGCCGGGCGCAGCTTCTCGGATGTCGTGGAGAAGGGCGATGCCAATCCGGCCGATCGTGCCTGTCTCGACCAGAACGATCTGGCCACGATCCTGGTCCGCTGGGTCGTCGACATCTATCACAACACCGAGCATGATGGCCTCGACGGCGAGACGCCCGCGCAGTGCTGGGAACGTCTGACCAGGCAGTTCGGAGTGACCCCGCCGCCCGATACCCGCACCTGCCGACGCATCTTCGGCGCGAAATTCACCCGAAAACTGGACAAGGGCGGGCTCCGGGTTCTGGGCGTGCAATATCACTCCCCGGTGCTGGCGGCGCATTTCACGCGCCGGCGCGAGCGCGAGCTGGAAATCCGCTGGTTGCCCAGCGATCTCGGCGAGATCGAGGTCCGCATCGACAATGACTGGGTGACCGTGCCCGCCGTGATGGAAGACATGCATGGGGTCCGGGCGCCGCTGTGGATGGATGCGGTTCGCAATCTCCGCGCCACTGACCCCGAACGGAAGCGCCATGACGAGAAGGTCGTGCTGGCCGCCCTGCGTGACATCCGCGCGCTTTCGGAGGACGCGCAGACCGCGATGGGCCTGCTTGTCGATGACTGGTCTGACGACCGGCTGAAAAACGCAGAGCAGAAGCTGATGATCGGCTTCGAGGTCGGTCCCGCCAAGGCGCCGAGGCCGCGTGAGGGCGGCATCGGGCGCGCGATCGGCGTGGACCAGCATGACGAGGCTGCGGCGCAGGCGCCGGCCAAACCGACCGCAGGCAGCGGCAAATACAGTCTGGAGGACTGAAGATGATCGATCCCGCCCGCAACGCCCGCATCATGGAAACCCTGCGTGCCCGCCATGTCGCCGCACCTCGGGATGCAGAGTTCGCCACCCATCTCGACCGGCTCCTCTGCCGTGACGGGGCCGGGAAGCTGACCGCCGAGGCGGTCAGGTTTTCCAACCCTCCCGAAACCCGCGGCATCCTTGTGATCGACGGCCCCGGCGGCGGTAAATCGACCACCGTCGCGCATGCGCTGACCCGGCATCCCGCCCTTCAGGCCGGCGATCGCGGGCGTCCCGCTTGGCTCGGTGTCAGCGTGCCCAGCCCCGCCACGCTCAAGAGCCTCGGCTTCGAGATTCTGCGCGACAGCGGCTATCCGCATGTCTCCGGCTATCGCGAGACCTGGAGCATCTGGGACCAGATCCGGTCCCGCCTGAAGATGCTCGGGGTCTGCATCCTCTGGATCGACGAGGCGCATGATCTGTTCTGCAAGGACAGCGGATTGATCCTGCGCGCCCTGAAATCCCTGATGCAGGGCGACGAGGCTGTGATCGTCATCCTGTCGGGCACCGAGCGGCTGGCCGAAGTGATCCGTTCCGATCCGCAGGTCCAGCGGCGGTTTTCCACGATGCAGCTGCGTCCTGTCTCTGCGGCGACGGATGGCGAAGATTTCCTGGACCTCATCATGGCCTATGCCGGTCTGGCGGGCTTGCGTGCGGACCTCTCGGCTGACCTTGTCGCGCGGCTGTTTCATGGCGCGCGCCAGCGCTTCGGTCGCAGCATCGAGACCCTGCTGAATGCCATCGAGACCGCGCTTGGCTGCGGCGCCGAATGCCTGAGCGACGATCATTTCGCTCAGGTCTGGGCCATGCAGGAGGGATGTGCGCCTGGAGAGAATGTGTTCCTGGTCGCTGACTGGGCCGATATCACGCCGGACCTCGACCCCGGGCAGCGGCCCCTCCGCCGCCGCGGACGGAGGAAATGACCATGGCCCAGCTTTTCCCGCATCTGCCGTTTCACGAGGATGAGACGCCGGTCTCCTGGGTCGCCCGCCTCTCGGCCCTGCATGGCTGCCCCAGCCTGCGGTCCTTTCTCTCGGATCAGGGGATCAGACCGTCGGATCTGCTGCACGGTGCGCGCCAGGTCGTCGAGCGTCTCTGCGAGGTCACCGGCCAGGATCCGGAGCCGGTCTGGCGCAACACCGCGTCGTCGCAGGGGAAGGAAGTCTACATGCTGCGCGGCGAGATCATCCCGGCCTCGATGCTGGTTCGCGAGGAAACCCGGTTCTGTCCGCTCTGCCTGCATGAGGATGACGCCGGTCATGGCCATCCCGGAATTGCCCGGCGCGATCGACTGGCCTGGAGCCTGCGTGTCGTGACCACCTGTCCCCGGCATAAGCTGGCGCTGATCCTGCGCGCGCGTGAGCATCGCGAGAACATGCTCCACAAGCTGCACCTGCATGTGCCCGAACGTGGTAAGGAACTCGTCGCGCTGGCGCGTGACGCGGCACACCGCGACCCTTCCCCGCTGCAGACTTATGTCTTGAACCGGCTTGAGGGCCGGATCGGCCCGGATTGGCTCGACAGCCAGAGCCTCGAACAGGCGGTGAAGGCGACCCAGATGCTGGGCATGACTTTCGCCTTCGGCGCAGGCATCAGGCTGGGCTCGATCGACCGTGATGGCTGGGACCTGGCAGGTCGCATGGGGTGGGACTGGGTCGCGCAAGGCGAGCCCGGCCTGCGCTCCGCGTTCCGGGCGCTGCAGGACGCTGCCTTCGCGCAGGGAAGGGGAGGGCAGAACTATTTTACGGTCTTCGGTCAGATCCATCACTGGTTGCTCGAGCCTGGCGACCGCAGCGATCACGGCCCGGTCAAGCAGGTGCTGCGCGACTATATCATCCAGAACATGGACGTCTGCGTTGGTCGCGATCTGCTCGGTCAGCCGGTCGAGCGGCGGTGCAAATACTCGGTGCAGTCTCTGGCCCTCGAGACCGGGCTGCATCGCCAGACGCTCTGCAAGGTGCTGGTGGCCCGAGGTCTGATCGCGGCGGCGGATGCCGAGAAGGGCAACGCGATCCTGCTGGTCGATGCGGATGACGGGCTCGCGACCGCCGCCGCATTGACAAGCTCCGTCTCGCAGGCGCAATTGCGCCCGCTCCTGAAGGCGACGCTGCCGACCGTCACGTGCCTGATCGACCTCGGGCAGCTTACGCCCCTGCACCGGAGCGTCGGCGAGAACACCCGCGACAAATGCGGCTACGATATCGAGGAGGTGAATCGCCTCATCAAGCGCGTCCATGACCTGGCCCCGGAAACTGCGAACCTGCCGTCCGACTGGGTGACGCTGACGCAATGCACCAAGCGCGGGCGCATTCCCATGCGACAGCTGTTGGCGATGATCCTGCAGGGTCGGATCAGGGGGATCGGGCGCGCCCCGGGCGGTGCCGGGTTCAAGGCATTGCGAATCGATCTCGAGGAAATGCGTCGATTGCCCGACTGAACTGAGGGCAATCTTCGACAAAAGAAACAAGGCCGCCATCTGGCGGCTTTTTTCTGGATTTTTCGATGGCAGTTTTTGGGTTGCCAAATGGCAGTTTTCGCCGCCGAACGGCTCTCTGAACCCATTCAATTGCTGGACCCGATGGCAGTTTTTCCTGTGTTTCCACAATTTATGTATGGAGACACGCATAAAACTGCCTTTCGGGCGGTTTTGCTTCCTTTTTGGCAACTATAAAACTGCCATTGGATGCGGGGATTCCGGCTTTTTTCTTTGATATCAAGGCGCTGGTCAAATCCCGCAAATGCGTCGCCAGCTGGCGGCGCGTTTTCTCTGGCCGCGGGCCCTCCCATTGACCTCATCTGGGTCGCGGTCCATCCCTCATCCCGACCCGGGTTCCTGAATTCAACCAGCCAGCAGCGGCGCCATCGCCTCGCGATCCGCCGCGGCCACGGCCCCTTGATGAGGTTCCCCATGTCCCGAATTCCGTTCATCGAAGCGCGGTTTTTCGATCCGGCCCAGACCCGCCAGACCCTGGAAGTGCGGTTCACGACGCACCTGCGCAAGCTGCGGGATATAGACCCGGTTGACGCGCATGATCTGTCCGAGGTCATCGACGATAACCCCGAAACCATGCTCGCGCGTCCCGCCATAAGCACCGCAGACATTCGCAAGATCGGCCGTCGCACCAGGCGCATCCTGGAGCGCCGCGAGGCCGCTTCCGGGCTGCGGCATCTGAAATCAGAGGACCGCGAACGCCTGCAGGCGCTGCGCGGCGGCGTCACCCTGATCCGGATCCCGAACGAACATCGCGCCGATGAACTGGCGGCCGAACTGCATGCCGAAATGCCTTGGATGGCGCCCGCGACCGAGATCGTCTGGCAGGCCATGCGCCGCTCGGTCCGCGAGGGCTGGCCGGGCTTGAGTTTCGACATGAGCTGGGTGGGTTGGTTGCTGACCAGCAATCATTGTCGGCATCTGCCCGCGCCTTTGCTGAGCCGCTGCCCGCCGGTGCGGCTTGACCCGCTGACCCTGGCCGACCTGACCGGCTTTGCGCAAAGCCAGGGCGAAAGGCGCGGGTTGTCGGCAGGCGCGATCGCGGCCCTGATGAGGCGCTGACCGCCGCCCCGCCACCAAAGCGGCACAGCCTGCGCACGGTGCTCCGCCTGCTGGACCGGGCTGCTGATCTTGAAGCCGCACCAATGCGGCATTGACCCACCGCAGACGGTGCTTCGGACAATATGAATTGATGAAAGAATGAGACATGACCAACGATGATCCCATCGCGCCGGAAGCCCTGCGTATCATGCGCGCCTGGCCGGCCGTTTACGGACCCGGCCCCTGGACCGGCAGCCTGCTGGAATACGGCTTCCTCTGCGGGCCGGGCTGGTATCCGCTGATCGAACGCCTCAGCGCTGACCTGTCCGCCATTATCCGGGAGGATGGCCTGAATGAATTTCAGGTCGCGCAGGTGAAGGAGAAGCTCGGAGGGCTGAGGTTTTATATCAGGGGCGGTAAGCCTTGGTGCGCTACAAGACCAACGATTACTCGGTGCCGGTCGCCTACGGCCACCGCGACGTCTGGATCAGAGGCTATGCCGACGCGGTCGTTCGACAACAGCCGTGCGACTTCTCGGTGAGCGAGTATTGCCGCCATCACATTACGCGACATGTCGGTGGTCAGCATCCGGTCGCGGTTCTTGGTGAAGACTGTCGGCACCTAGGCTGGATCGTCGATCTCCAAGCCAACGAACCACCGGAACAAAAGGTTGATCAAGACCGGGCGCCGCGAGTATGTCCAAGTCCTTCGCCTTCTGGAAACCTTCGACGTCGACGACCTGCACGCGGCGGTAAAGAGGGCGCTGCAACTGGGCCCGGTCGGGTTCGATGCCGTCAAGCACCTCATCCTCTGTCAGGTCGAGAAACGGCCGCCCAGGCTGGACCTCGACATCTACCCATATCTGCCGCGCGCCGATGTCGAGACCACCTCGGCGGCCAGCTACATGACCCTGCTTTCGGGGGGTGCGGCATGACCGTGGCCCCGAAGATCCTGCTTGCGGATCATCTGAAGACGCTGAAGTTGCCGACCTTCCTGCGGGAATACGACAGGCTCGCCCGCCAATGTGCCGCAGAAGGCGAGGATCACGTCCAGTTCCTGGCCCGCTTGGTCGAGCTGGAGCTAATCGACCGCGAGCGGCGGATGATCGAGCTCCGCATCAAGGCGGCGAGGTTCCCGGCGGCCAAGAGGATGGACAGCTTCGACTTCAGGGCGATTCCAAGCTCAACAAGATGCAAGTGCTGGAGCTTGCCCATTGTGATTGGATTAACCGGCGCGAGAATGTCATCGCCCTCGGCCCGAGCGGCACGGGCAAGACCCACGTTGCCCTCGGACTCGGGCTGGCGGCCTGCCAGAAGGGGATGACGGTCGGCTTCACCACCGCCGCCGCGCTGGTCAACGAGCTGATGGAGGCCCGCGACGAACGCCGCCTGCTGCGCATCCAGAAACAGATAGCCACCGTCAAGCTGCTCATTATCGACGAACTGGGCTTCGTGCCCTTATCAAAAACCGGCGCCGAGTTGCTGTTCGAGCTGATCTCGCAGCGCTGCGAACGTGGGTCCACCATGGTTACCAGCAACCTGCCGTTCGATGAATGGACCGAAACATTCGGCACCGAACGCCTGACCGGCGCACTGCTTGATCGGCCGACCCACCACGTCAACATCCTCGAGATGAACGGCGACAGCTACCTTCGGGCCTACGCCAGTGTGTCCGAGGCGCGTGCCGGAATCGGGCGTTACATCGGCTTCTACAACGGCCGCCGCGCCCATTCATCGCTTGACAGCAGGACGCCCAATCAAGCCTACTTCAACCCGCTGCTCCCCGATCTGGAGGCGGCGTAACCGAGGCGGAAAACCACTTAAGGAAACGGACGAAAACTGTTAAGTCAAACTGAGCCACTTCTCAGGTCGCTTCGGATTCGGCGCGAGTCTGCTTGCGTTCGCTGTCTTGCGTGAAGATCTCATCCCAGCACGATGCCAGGAAGGCGCGACGGTTGTAGCGGGCTGCCTTGGCGGTGACGTGGGGCGGCAGGGGGAGGGCGCAGAGGGTCAGGTAGCACATGATGTCTGGAATGCCTCGGTCGAAGATCACGGGGGCTGAGAGGGCCTGAGCGTCCTCGTAGGCGCGGAGATCGCGCTCCAGCATCCGTTCAGCATAGGCCATGCGATCCGCCCAGGGGAGGGCGTCCCCGCCGCTCTGCATTTCCTCGCGAATGATCGCGCGGCCGGCTTCGGGGATCGTGTGGAAGCCGCGTCGGGCGAGCTCGGTGATGAGGCTGGTCTTGCCCGCACCTGGGCCGCCCGTCACGACAAAGAAATGGTCGCTCATGGGCCATCCTCGGGTTTGGCAGGGGGAAGGGCTGCAACGTGATCGACACGCTATGGGCGCGGATCAAAGCAGCATGGATTTTCGCAGGGAAAACAGCACCGGTCTGCGCGGCAGAGGCAAAACCTTTGACGAGAAAGGCAGAACTATCTGGTGCTTTTCAAGTGCGGAGTGGTGGAGCCAAGGGGAGTCGAACCCCTGACCTCTTGAATGCCATTCAAGCGCTCTACCAACTGAGCTATGGCCCCACCGGAGGTCTGCGAGGCGCTTTGGCGCGTCGCTGTGGAGCGTCGTATAGGGGGGGTGGCAGCGGGGTGCAAGCGGAAAATTCACCCGTCGGACGGAAATTTTCCAGAAGGTCGGGTATGGCCGTGCAGCGCGGATTCGGCCGGGAAAATTCGGCGCCCGACTGCGTGCCAGAGGGCGGGCATGACAAAGCCCGGGATGCGCGTGGGGTCGCATATCCCGGGCCGTGCAGTTTTGGGGGAGGGGCCTGAAAAAACCGCCGGAGAGGCGATATTGCCGGTCTGGCGGGACTTCAGCCTTCCTCAGTCCTCGTCGTCATCGGCGACGTCGGCGATCTCATCCAGCGAGACATCGCCATCGTCGTCGTCCTCTTCCAGAAGATCGTCGTCGATATCGCCGCTGTCATCGTCCAGATCGTCATCATCGACCAGATCTTCATCGTCGTCATTGGTCGAGGTCTTTTCGCTGACCAGGGCCTTGCCGCGACCTTCATTCATGCTTTCAACCGTGAACTGGTTGCTGCAGGCCGGGCAGGTCATCGGATCGTTGTTCAGATCATAGAAGCGCGTGGCGCAATGCGGGCACAGGCGTTTCGTACCCCATTCCTCTTTGGGCATGGCATTCTCCTTCCGCCGCGTTTAGGGAAATCGGTGGACCCCCTGCCACAGGCAACAGGGGGTGTCAAAGGCTTTCTAAGTCAAAGCATGCTCCAATATGGGATGCCGGGGCCGAAGCGGTAGGGCAATGAGCGACGAGATCACGATAGGCAATGGAATCCGGCTGCTTGTCCGGCGCTCGGCCCGGGCGCGGCGGATGACGCTGCGGGTGCCGCGCCATGGCGGGCCGCCGGTGCTGACCCTGCCCGGATCCCTTGCCCTGTCCGAGGGCCGAGCATTCGCGGAATCGCGGGCGGACTGGCTGCGCAGGACGGCGGCGCGGATGCCGGGGCCTTCGCTGGTCGGCGCGGGGGCGCGTTTGCCGGTCGAGGGGCAGGTGCTGACGATCACGCCCGCGCCGGTGCGTATGGTGCAGTTGCAGGAGGGCCAGTTGCAGGTGCCCGCCACGCGGCCGGTCGGGCCGGTGGTGCAGGCCTTCCTGAAGCATCTGGCGCATCAGCGGCTGACCCTGGCCTGCGATCGCCATGCGACGGCACTGGGCCGGTCCTTCCGCGCGATTGCGCTGCGGGACACGAAATCGCGATGGGGCAGTTGCACATCCGACGGGCGGCTGATGTTTTCCTGGCGGTTGGCCATGGCGCCGCCCGAGGTGTTGGACTATGTCGCCGCGCATGAGGTCGCGCATCTGGCGCATATGGACCATTCCCCGCGCTTCTGGGCCGCTGTGGAGGGGCTGATGCCCGATTTCGCGCGCCACAGGGCCTGGCTGCGCGATCAGGGCGGGTCGCTGATGGCGTGGAAATTTCGCGACGCGTGATCGGGGATTGACGCGGCGCGCGGCTGTGATCACATATCTGCCATGACCATCAGCCGCCCCCCGGATCCCGCCGCGCATGAGCGGCTTTACCGCAGCCTTCGCAGCCGCATCATGCTGGGCGAGCTGGCCCCGGGCAAGCCGCTGACGCTGCGCGGGATTGCGCGGGAATATCACCTTTCCATGACCCCGGCCCGAGAGGCGGTTCGCAGGCTTGTCGCCGAAGGCGCGCTGACGCTGACGGCCTCGGGCCGCGTCTCGACGCCCGCGCTGTCGGACGAGCGGATCGAGGAGCTGGCCGCGCTGCGCGCGCTGATCGAGCCGGAACTGGCGGCGCGGGCGCTGCCGCGCGCCCATCTGGCGCTGATCGACAGGCTGGCGCAGATGAATGCCCGGATCGCCGATGCGGTCGAAAATCACGACGCTGTCGGCTATATCCGCTGCAATCTGGAATTCCACCGGATGCTGTATCTGCGGGCGCAGGCCCCGGCGATGCTGGCGATGCTGGAAACCATCTGGCTGCAGCTTGGGCCGACGATGCGGGCGCTTTATGGCCGGGTCAAGCGCAACGAGCCGCCGCGCCATCACCGCATGATCATGGCAGCGTTAAGGGCAGGGGATGAGCCTGCCCTTCGCCTTGCCGTTCGTGCCGATGTCACCCACGGCTTGCGGCATCTGACCGCTGCATAGCGCGATCAGCCGCGGCGCTGTACGCCCAGTGTCGGGATGGCCGAGGGGATGATGCGGTTGTATTTCGTCCCCTCGATCGCGGCCCCGGCGATCAGGCCGGCCTGACCGAAGATCATGGCCACCACCGGATATTGCGCGGTGACGGTATCGGCCCCCAGCGACATGCCGCCGGCGGGGATCGCATAGAAGGCATCTGCGCCTGCCACCCATCCCGGTGCCGCGCGGAAGGCGGCCAGGGCCTGATCGGTCTGGAAGATCAGCACATGGGCATATTGCTGCGCCCCTGCCTGAAAGCCGAAGCTGGCCTGAGTCGCGGAATAGTAATCGACCGTCGCCCCGTTGATGCGCAGCGCACCCTGACCATAGGCACCGCCCACGCCAAGCGCCGCCTCGGTCATCAGCGGCATGTAAAGCACACCCTTGGCCCCGTCGATCAGCCCCTGGGCCGAGGGGTAGTTCTGAAGCAGAAATTGATTGGTCGCATCGACGCGGGCATCCAGCGAGGCGGTGGCATTCGTGCCCACCGCATTGCTGCACCCGGCTGCGGCCAGAAGCGCAGTCCCCGCAGCCCCCTTCAGAAGCGTGCGTCGGTTCAGTCTGTTCATGTCTGTCATACTCATTATATGCCCCATTTTCGCCTGTTATCGTCGCTGATGACGGTTTTGCGCCCGAGGTTACGGGAAAACGCGGAACCTGTCACCCGCTGCTTTCAGCCGCGCAGCGCCTGCGCCACCAGCGGCGCGAAATAGGTCAGCACGCCGTCGCAACCCGCACGGCGGAAACACAGCAGGCTTTCCATCATCGCATCGCGCGACAGCCAGCCATTGCGGATCGCACCCTCCAGCATCGCGTATTCGCCGCTGACCTGATAGGCGAATGTCGGTGCGCCGAACTGATCCTTTACCGCGCGGCAGATATCCAGATAGGGCATGCCCGGCTTGACCATCACCATATCCGCACCCTCGGCCAGATCGCGGGCGACGCAGCGGATCGCCTCGTTCCGGTTGGCGGGGTTCACCTGATAGGTTTTCTTGTCGCCGACCAGACGGCCCGAGGCGCCGACCGCATCGCGGAACGGCCCGTAATAGGCACTGGCGAATTTCGCCGCATAGGACAGGATGGCGACATTCTTGTGCCCCTCCATCTCCAGCGCGGCGCGCAGGGCGGCGATGCGGCCGTCCATCATGTCGGACGGCCCCAGCAGATCGGCCCCGGCATCGGCCTGAACCAGCGCCATCCTGACCAGCGCATCGACGGTTTCGTCATTCAGGATCTCGCCATCCACGACGATGCCGTCATGGCCATTGGCGTTATAGGGATCCAGCGCGATATCGGTCATCACGGTCAGTTGCGGGGCGACCTCTTTGATCGCGCGGATCGCCTGGTTGCCGATATTGTCCGGATCCCAGGCCCGCTCGCAGGCTTCGGTTTTCAGATCCTGATCGGAATGGGGAAACACGCAGATGGCGGGGATGTCCAGCTCTGCCGCCTGTTCCGCCGCGCGTTTCGCGCCCTCCAGCGTCAGGCGCTGCACCCCCGGCATCGAGGGGATCTCGCCCTCGGCGCCCGCAACCTCGGTCACGAAGATCGGCCAGATCAGATTGGCGGTGCTGAGGTTCACCTCGGACATCATGGCGCGGATGCTGGCGGTGCGGCGCAGGCGGCGCAGGCGCGTGGCGGGGAAGGGGGCAATGATCGGATTTGCCATGAGGTCGTCCTTTCAGGCTGTCGGCGGCGCGGGCAAAGATCGGGCCTGCGACTTTCTTTCGGCTTCGGCTCGTTTTAAGGTCGCGCCACGATAAGAACAAGGAAGCCCGCGTGGCCATTTTGAACAGCCTTCTGGCCCTTCTGGACAGCCGCTCTTTCAGCACCGTCTGGTATTGGATTTTACTTTTCGGCCTGTGGTCGGTCGCGGGGCGCCGCGTGATCGGAGTGCCGGTCGAGATCCTGACGCGGGCGCGGGGCGCCTTGCGCAGCGGCCGCGCCGAATCGCCCGAGGTGATGAGCCTGCTGGACTGGCTGTCGCTGACCCTGCCGCGCTTGCAGCTTGGCCGGACCGAAGGGGCCGTCTTCCTTGCCATCAGCGGCTTTGGCCTGTCGTCGCTGGCGATTCTGGGGTTCTTTTACCTGCTGGAGGCGGCGCAGGCGCTGACCTTGCTGCTGTTGCCCTTTTTCCTGCTGTTCTGGATGCGCATCTATCTGGTCCGCCGCCTGACGCCGCTGATGGAACAGGCCGAGACCGGCGCCATCCCGGTCAGCCATCTGGCCCGGCAGGCGGTTCAGCAGATGACCTGGCATCATCGCTTCATCAGCCTGCTGTCGATCGTCTCGGTGACGGCGACGGCCTTCTGGGGCACGATCTGGATGATCAGGCATCCCTTCGGGATTTAACGCACGTGCCGTGCCGGGCTGGCTTGACTTCACCGCTTGGCGCTTTACCTGACAGGCCATGTCCGACCATCTGATCCTTTCCGGTGCCCCCGAGGGCTATGACGCCGCCCTGATCGCGCGCGAGGCCGCGCGGGGCAGGCCCGTGATCCATATCGCCCGTGACGACCGGCGCATGGCCGCGATGCGCGCCGCGCTGGCCTTCATGGCGCCGCAACTGGTGGTGCTGGATTTCCCGGCCTGGGAAACGACGCCCTATGATCGCGTCTCGCCCTCGCCCGATCTGCAGGCGACGCGGATGGCGACTCTGGCGGCGCTGGCGCAGGGCCGGATCAAGGGCGGCTTCGTGCTGCTGACGACGCTGAACGCGGTGCTGCAGCGCCTGCCCGCGCGCGATCTGGTCGCGGGCGCCAGCTTTGCCGCGCAAGTGGGCAGCCGCGTGGACGAAGCCGGCCTGCGGGATTTCCTGACCCGGATGGGCTTCGTGCAGGCGCCCTCGGTGACCGAGCCGGGCGATTACGCCGTGCGCGGCGGCATCATCGACATCTATTCGCCCGGTCAGTCCGGGCCGGTGCGTCTGGACCTGTTCGGCGATGTGCTGGACGGCGCCCGCCGCTTTGACCCGGCCACGCAGCGGACCACTGAAAAGCTGTCGAAGATCGAACTGGCACCCATGTCCGAGATCATCATGGATGAGCCCTCTATCACCCGCTTCCGGCAGAATTACCGGGCCGAATATGGCGGCGGCACCAATGATCCGCTGTATGAGGGGGTCAGCGCAGGCCGCAAGATGGCGGGGATGGAGCATTGGCTGCCCTGGTTCCATGAGCGGATGGAAAGCCTGTTCGACTATCTTCCCGATGCCTCGGTCGTGCTGGACGATCATCTGGGTCAGGTGATCGAGGCCCGGCGCGAGATGATCCGCGAACAGTTTCAGGCCCGCAAGGCCGCGCTGGCCGCCAAATCGCGCAGCGATACCGTCTATAAGCCGGTGCCACCGGACGTGATGTTTCCCATGCCCGAGGAATGGACGGCCTGGCTGGCGCCCCATCGGGTGCTGCGCCTGTCGGTGCTGCCGCAACCGCCGGGGCCGGGGGTGCTGGATGCAGGGGGGCGACCGGGGCGCAATTTCGCGCCCGAACGTCAGGCAGAATCGATCAACCTCTTCAAGGCGCTGGCCGATCATATCCGGGTGCTGAACCGCGATCACCGGGTGATCCTGGCTAGCTTTTCCGACGGCGCAAGAGAACGCTTGCAGGGGCTTCTGGCCGATGAGGGGCTGAGCGCCGTCAAGACCATCGCCGATCTGCGCGACATGCCCGCGCAGCCCGGCACCATCTGTCTGACTGTCTGGCCGCTAGAAGAGGGGTTCGTGGCCGAAGGGCAGGCGCTTGGTTCTGTCGCGGTGATCTCGGAACAGGATGTGCTGGGCGACCGTCTGATCCGGGGCGCCCGCAAACGCCGCCGGGCCGAGAATTTCCTGAAGGATACGACCAGCCTCAGCCCCGGCGATCTGGTGGTCCATGTCGAACATGGCATCGGGCGCTATACCGGGCTGGAAACCATCACGGCGGCGGGCGTGCCGCATGATTGTGTGGCGCTGGAATATGCGGGCGGGGACCGGCTGTTCCTGCCGGTCGAGAATATCGAATTGCTGACCCGCTATGGCCATGAAGAGGGTTTGCTGGACCGTCTGGGCGGCGGCGCATGGCAGGCCCGCAAGGCGCGGTTGAAGGAACGCATCAAGCTGATCGCGGATAAGCTGATGCGGGTGGCGGCCGAACGGCTGTTGCGTCCGGCGCCGGTGCTGGAGCCGGAAGACCACGATTGGCAAAGCTTCTCGGCCCGCTTCCCCTATAGCGAAACCGACGATCAGGCCGCCGCCATTGACGATGTCGCCGCCGATCTGGCCGCCGGGCGTCCGATGGACCGTCTGGTCGTCGGCGATGTCGGTTTCGGCAAGACCGAGGTGGCGATGCGCGCGGCCTTTATCGCCGCCTCGCAGGGGATGCAGGTGGCGGTGGTCGCACCCACAACGCTGCTGGCGCGCCAGCATTACAAGACCTTTGCCGAGCGTTTTCGCGGCACCGCGATCAATGTCCGCCCGCTGTCCCGCTTTGTCAGCGCCAAGGATGCCGCCCAGACCCGCGCCGGTCTGGCCGAGGGCAGCGTCGATATCGTCGTGGGCACCCATGCCGTGCTGGCCAAGCAGGTGCGGTTCAAGAATCTGGGCCTCTTGATCATCGACGAAGAGCAGCATTTCGGCGTCGGCCACAAGGAACGGCTGAAGGAATTGCGCAGCGATATCCATGTGCTGACCCTGACCGCGACCCCGATCCCGCGCACCCTACAGCTGTCGCTGACCGGGGTGCGCGATCTGTCGATCATCGGCACCCCGCCGGTGGACCGTCTGGCGATCCGCACCTATGTCAGCGAATTCGACGGTGTGACCATCCGCGAGGCGCTGCTGCGCGAAAAATATCGCGGCGGGCAAAGCTTTTTCGTCGTGCCGCGCCTGTCGGACCTGCCCGATGTCGAACATTGGCTGAGCGAGAACGTGCCCGAGGTCAGCTATATCGTCTCGCATGGGCAATTGGCGGCGGGCGATCTGGATCAGCGCATGAACGCCTTTTACGATGGCAGCCATGACGTTCTGCTGGCCACCTCGATTGTGGAATCGGGGCTGGATATTCCGACGGCCAATACCATGGTCGTCTGGCGGTCCGATATGTTCGGTCTGGCCCAGCTTTACCAGATCCGCGGCCGCGTGGGCCGGTCCAAGACCCGCGCCTATTGCTATCTGACCACGAAACCCGGCACGCCGCTGACCCCGCAGGCCATGCGACGGCTGAAGTTCCTGGGCTCTATTGACGGTCTCGGCGCGGGCTTCAACCTGGCCAGTCAGGATCTGGATCTGCGCGGGGCAGGCAATCTGCTGGGCGAAGAACAGTCGGGCCATATCAAGGAGGTCGGCTTCGAACTTTATCAGCAGATGTTGGAAGAAACGATTACCAAGCTGAAATCCGGCGAGATCGAGGGCACACCCGAGGACGAATGGGCGCCGCAACTGAACCTTGGTGTGCCGGTGACGATCCCTGAAAGCTATATCCCCGATCTGGATGTGCGTCTGGGCCTTTATCGTCGTCTGGCCGAGCTGACCACCAAGGTCGAGCTGGAGGGCTTTGCCGCCGAGCTGATCGACCGCTTCGGCACGCTGCCGCGTGAGGTGAACACCCTGCTGCTGGTCATCCGTATCAAAGCCATGGCCAAGCGCGCCAATATCGCGCGACTGGATGCCGGGCCCAAGGGCGCGACGGTGCAGTTCCATAACGACAAATTCCCCAATCCCGCCGGTCTGGTCGAATTCATCACCGATCAGCGCGGACAGGCGAAGGTTACCGACAACAAGATCGTCATCCGCCGCGACTGGTCGACGGATAATGAACGGATCAAGGGCGCCTTCGGCATCGCGCGTGATCTGGCGGTCAAGGCAAAGGCCGCGAAGTGAGCGGACGCCTCCTGTTCGATCAGGGTCCGCTGGCGGGGGGCACGCTGTTCCGGCAGCCGCGCGATCTGATCCGGGCTGACAGTATTGCCGAGGTCTCCGCTGCCCTGGCGCGGGTCGAGGATGCGCGCGCCAGTGGCCTCTGGGTGGCGGGCTATCTGTCCTACGAACTGGGCTATGCGCTGATTCCGCGCCTGCATCACCTGATGCCAGAGGGGCGCGCGGCGCCGCTGATCCTGATGGGGGTGTTCGACGGCCCCGAGGCGCCACCGGATCTGCCCCGCTCCCCGGTCCGCATCGGACCTGCCGAGCCGCTCTGGTCGCGGGCGGATTACGATGCGGCGATTGCGGCGGTGCGGCGCTATATCGAGGCGGGCGATTGCTATCAGATCAACCTGACCTTTCCGATGCGCGCGCGGGTCTCGGGCGATCCGCTGGCGATCTATGCGGAACTGGCGCGGCGGCAGCCGGTGGGCGAGGGGGCTTTTGTCGATCTGGACGGCGCGCCGATTCTGTCGCGCAGTCCCGAACTGTTCTTTGCCGTCGACGCCGACCGTCAGATCGCGACCCGCCCGATGAAGGGCACGATGCCGCGCGGCGCGACGCCGGAACAGGACCTCCAGATGGCCGAGGCGCTGGCCGCATCGGAAAAAAACCGCGCCGAAAATCTGATGATCGTCGATCTGCTGCGCAATGACCTCAGCCGGGTTTGCCTGCCGGGCAGCGTGCGCGTTCCGCAGCTGTTTCAGATCGAGCCCTACGCCACCGTCTTTCAGATGACCTCGACCGTGACCGGGCAGTTGCACCAGGATGCCGGGCTGGCCCAGATCCTGACCGCGCTGTTTCCCTGCGGCTCGATCACCGGCGCGCCCAAGATCCGCGCGATGGAGATCATCGCCGAGTTGGAACAGCGTCCGCGTGACATCTATTGCGGCGCCATCGGCTGGCTGGATCCGGCCGGGCCGATGCGCTTCAACGTAGCGATCCGGTCGCCCGTGCTGGAAGCGTCGGGGCAGTTGCATCTGCAGGTGGGCGGCGGCATTGTCCATGACAGCGAAGCCGGATCCGAATGGGAAGAGGCGCTATGCAAATCCGCGTTCCTGGGCCGATCCCCGCAGATCTGACCGTCATTGAAACCATGCGCGGTACCGCGTCGGGCGCGATTGCGCATTGGCCGCTGCATCTGGCGCGGCTTGGCCGGAACTGCGCGGCTGTCGGCTTTGCGCTGGATGAGGATGCGGTGGGCCGCGCGCTGGCGGCGCTGCGGTTCACCGATGTCAGCCGGGTCCGGCTGACCGTCGATGCGGCGGGCAGGGTCGAGGCCAGTTGCCATCCCCTGCCGCGCAACCCGCAGGTCTGGCAGGTCGTCCTGTCCGATCAGCGGCTGGGCAGCGGGGATCCCTGGCTGCGGATCAAGACCTCGCATCGACCGGTCTATGACGCGGCCCGCGCGGCAATGCCCGCAGGCATGGATGAAGCGATTTTGCTGAATGAGCGCGGTGAACTCTGCGAAGGCACGATCACCAACCTGTTCCTGCGCCGCGAGGGCAGGCTGCTGACCCCGCCGCTGTCATCCGGGCTGTTGCCGGGCATCCTGCGGCAGGTATTGCTGGAATCGGGCGCCGCGCGTGAGGCGGTGCTGTATCCCGAAGATCTGAAAACCGGCAGGCTGATCATGGGCAACGCGCTTCGCGGCATGATCGGCGCAGAGCTTCACGGGCTGGATTGAGCCGGATCAAAGAAAAACCCCCGCCCGGCGGGGCAGGGGTTCGTTGCGATATCTTAGCTCGCTGTCAGCAAGGACTTAGTCCGCGGTCAGCAAGGGCGTCGTCTTCTTGCCGATCCGCAGCGCCTCCGGCCCGGTGATGTCGAAGGCAGGCTTGCCATCCTCGATCTTCACCCGGACCACGCCGCCTTTCTGCAGACGACCGAACAGCAATTCCTCGGCCAGAGGTTTCTTGATGTTCTCCTGAATGACGCGGCCCAGCGGACGGGCACCCATCTTGTCGTCATAGCCCTTTTCTGCCAGCCAGTCGGCGGCTTCCGGGTTCAGTTCGATATGGACGTTGCGATCCATCAGCTGAACTTCCAGCTGCAGCACGAATTTCTCGACCACATGGATGACCACCTCGCGCGACAGCGGCGCAAAGCTGATCACCGCGTCCAGACGGTTGCGGAACTCGGGCGTGAAGGTGCGTTCGATGGCGGCGGTATCCTCGCCCTCGCGACGCTCGCGGCCGAAACCGATCGCGGCCTTCTGCATGTCCGACGCCCCGGCATTCGAGGTCATGATCAGGATCACATTGCGGAAATCCACCTGACGCCCGTTATGGTCGGTCAGCTTGCCGTGATCCATCACCTGCAGCAGGATGTTGAAGACATCCGGATGCGCCTTCTCGATCTCATCCAGCAGCAGAACGCAATGCGGGTGCTGATCGACGCCATCGGTCAGCAGGCCGCCCTGGTCAAAGCCGACATAGCCCGGAGGCGCGCCGATCAGACGGCTGACCGCGTGTTTCTCCATATATTCCGACATGTCGAAACGCAGCAGTTCCACGCCCAGGGTCGAGGCCAGTTGCTTGGCCACCTCGGTCTTGCCCACGCCCGTCGGCCCAGCGAACAGATAGTTGCCGATGGGCTTTTCGGGTTCGCGCAGGCCCGCACGCGCCAGCTTGATCGCCGAAGACAGGGCTTCGATGGCATTGTCCTGACCAAAGACGACACGCTTCAGCGTCTTGTCCAGATCACGCAGCACTTCCGCATCATCCTTGCTGACATTCTTGGGCGGAATGCGTGCGATCTTGGCCACGACGGCCTCGATCTCTTTGGGGCTGATCGTCTTGCGCCGCTTGCTTTCGGTCACAAGATGCTGCGCCGCGCCGGCCTCATCAATGACATCGATCGCGCTGTCGGGCAGCTTGCGGTCATTGATATAGCGGCTGGCCAGTTCGACAGCGGTCTTGATCGCGTCATTGGTATAGCGCAGGTCGTGATGCTCTTCGAAATGCGGCTTCAGACCCATCAGGATCTTGATCGCATCGGGGACCGAAGGTTCGTTCACATCGATCTTCTGGAACCGGCGCGACAGGGCGCGGTCCTTTTCGAAATGCTGGCGATATTCCTTGTAGGTGGTCGAGCCCATGCAGCGCAGCTTGCCCCCGGCCAAGGCCGGTTTCAGCAGGTTCGAGGCATCCATCGCCCCGCCCGAGGTCGCACCGGCGCCGATCACCGTATGGATTTCATCGATGAACAGAATCGCATCGTCGTGGTTTTCAAGCTCCTTGACGACGGCTTTCAGGCGTTCCTCGAAATCGCCGCGATAGCGGGTGCCCGCCAGAAGCGCGCCCATATCCAGCGAAAAGATCGTGGCACCGGAGAGAACCTCGGGGGTTTCGCCCTCGACGATTTTCTTGGCCAGACCTTCGGCAATGGCGGTCTTGCCCACGCCCGGATCGCCCACCAGAAGCGGGTTGTTCTTGCGGCGGCGGCACAGGACCTGGATGCAACGCTCGACCTCGCCCGAGCGGCCGATCAGCGGATCGACATCGCCTTTCTTCGACTTCGCGTTAAGATCGACGCAATATTTCGCCAGCGCGCTTTCATCCTTGGCATCCTGCGCGGCTTCCGTGGCCTTCGCCTCTGGCTGATCCTCGGCACCGGCCACCTTGCGGTTTTCGTTGAAGGAGGGATTTTTCGCCACGCCATGAGCAATGAAATTGACCGCGTCATAGCGGGTCATGTCCATTTCCTGCAGGAAGAAGGCGGCGTTGGATTCGCGTTCGGCGAAGATCGCGACCAGCACATTCGCGCCGGTGACCTCTTCCCGGCCCGAGCTTTGAACATGGATGGCGGCACGTTGAATGACCCGCTGGAATGCAGCGGTCGGGACGGCTTCAGAGCCATCCACATCGGTGATCAGGGTGGACAGGTCATCATCGATAAACTCGATCAGCAGCTTGCGCAGCTCTTCCAGATCCACGTTGCAGGCGCGCATGACCTTGACCGCATCCGGTTCCTCGGTCAGCGCCAGCAACAGGTGTTCCAGCGTTGCAAGCTCGTGTCGATGTTCGTTCGCCAGCGCAAGCGCCTGGTGAATGGCCTGTTCCAGTGAGGTCGAGAAACTTGGCACGGGTCGTCTCCTGTCAGTCGACTGGCGGTATGGGCATATTTAGCGGCCCACCTGCCCAGACTGTCACGATACAGTTAAGATTTGGTGGATTTCGACAGGTATCAAGTGCTTTTTGCGCCTGATGCCGCGATTTTCCGGTGGTTGAGGCAGATGTGATATCGGCAAGCCGGTTTTTCAAGATTGCGGAACCGGTGAAAAGGGCAATGCGGGACAATCAGAACTTGTCCTTCATCTCTCGCAGCCGCCTGAAAACATCCGCATCCCGTGAGTTGGGCATTCCCAGGCTGTCGCGCAAGGCGGCGACGCGCAGAAAGGGGTTTGTCGCCCTCTCTTCGTCCAGCGTGGCGGGGGCGCAGGGCTGCTCGGCGCGCTGCACCGCATCCAGACGCGCGCGAAGGGCCTGATTTTCGGCATCCACGGACAGGGCGAAGGCACCGTTGGCGGCGCAGTAATCATGGCCCGAACAGATCAGCGTCTCGCCCGGCAGCGCATCCAGCCGCGACAGGCTGTCCCACATCATGTCGGCATCGCCTTCGAACAGGCGTCCGCAGCCGATGGCCATCAGGCTGTCGGCGGTAAAGGCATATGCAGAGCGGGGGAAATGAAAGGCCAGGTGGCCGATGGTGTGGCCAGAGACGTCAATCACCTCGACCGGCTCGCCCAGCATGCTGATCCGCTCGCCTGCCTCTACGGGCTGATCCAGCGGCGGCAGGCGCGCGGCGTCAGCCCCATTGCCGATCACACGTGCCCCGGTTTCGGCCACGATCCGGGGCACGCCATCGATATGGTCGGCATGATGATGCGTCAGCAGGATGGCATCCAGCGACCAGCCGCGCGCGGTCAGTTCGTTCAGGATCGGGTCGGCCTCTGGCGCGTCGATCAGGATCGTGCCCTCATCGCCATGCAGCAGATAGGCGTAATTGTCTTTCAGGCATCGCAGCGTGACCAGTTCCAGTGCCATTGGCAAATCCTTGTCCATATGATGTGCTGACAGTGACAAACACCGGGCCGGGGTGCAATGCATCACGATATCGAGGATCTGAGACGGTTTTATTATCAGCGTGCCCTTGGGCGCGCGGTGCAGCGTATCCTGCGCGACCGGCTGACGGAACGCTGGGCGCCCGGCCTGACGACGGGGATGAGCGTGGCGGGCTATGGATTCGCGGCGCCGATGCTGCGGCCCTATCTGTCCAAAGCGCGGCGGGTGACGGCGCTGATGCCCGGGCCGCAAGGGGTGATGGCCTGGCCTGCGGGCATGGCCAATCACAGCGTGCTTTGTGACGAGACCGCCTGGCCCATCGATACCGGCAGTCTGGACCGGCTGGTAATCCTGCACGGGCTGGAAACCAGCGACCACCCCGACGCGCTTCTGGCCGAGGCATGGCGCGTCCTTGGTCCCGGCGGGCGGATCCTGATCATGGTGCCCAATCGCGCGGGGCTGTGGGCGGCATCTGACAGCACGCCCTTTGGCTTTGGCCGCAGCTACACCGCCGGACAGCTTGAGGCCCAGACCCGTCGCGCGGGCTTTGTCAGCGGCTGGACCGGCGCGGCGGTCTATATCCCGCCCTCTGACCGCCGGTTCTGGCTGCGCACGGCCAATATGTGGGAGCGTACGGGCACGCGGATCAGCCGCGTGCTGATCGCGGGCGTGGTGCTGACCGAGCTGACGAAACAGGTGCAGGGCGCGGTCACGGCGGGCAGTCCGGTTCATGTGCCCAACCCGATCGAGGTGCTGGGCGGCATCGCCCGCCCGCGCCCCGGTCGGCAAGAGGCTTTGCGGCGGATGAAAAAAGAATCTGCGGACTGATTGCCGTGCTTGCAGCTTCGCACGTGGTTTTCGAACGTCGCGCACCATCGACGCGAAGCACCGGAATTTCTGAATCTCATCAAGGGGCGGCGTCAAGCAATAATGGCCCAAACGTCATACGATTCTAACATGGACCGGCCCTTTACCACGACCTATCCCAAGGTAAGCAGCGCGGACACTTCTGCCGTTCGCCGCGCCCAGGACGAACGGCAGTGATGCGCAGGAAACAGACGTTTAGCGCGCTGCCCTGAACAGGCAGGACGGCGCAGAACTTCGCCGTGTAATCATGTGTCGAGCATGTCCCATTAGTCTCCCAAGACCCAACGCAGAGCGGAGAGCTTGCCATTCAACATACCCCATTCGAAATCATCCCACGGCCCGAGGTTTTCCAAGTTGTTGCTGGCACTTTTGGTGCATCGGGTCAGCGCCTTCACCCCGGCTTGTCTCAATGGCTTTCCATTGAGTGAACCCATACATCCGCCTCTGGCTCATGCGGGGCCTGCGTTCCTTCAATGACGGCACCAAGCCTCTTCGCCACAGCCTGTGAACGGGCATTCTCCCGGTCAATGTAGCTGTATAGCCGATCTAACCCCAATTCCTCACGGGCCCATTCCTTGACGGCAATCGCAGCTTCCGTTGCAAAGCCTTTTCCCTCCGTGCCTTCGAACAGATGCCATGCCAGCTCTACGTCCGGCCAGTTGGAATGCTTGATCAGGCCCACTCTGCCGACCGGGTGCCCAGTCTGCCGTTCAACGACAATAAAGAAGCCGAAGCTGTGCCAATGCCAGTGGCCAACTCCAGTCAGAAACCCGAACCAAGCCTGTTCCGCTGTGACCGTCTCGCCCTGAGCCACCATCGACGGGGCACTGGTCATGAAGCGGGTGAACTCCGGTAGATCACTCCGTTCGGGTCCACGCAAAATCAACCGCTGCGTTGTCAGCACGGGTGCAGTCGTGAGATTTTTCATCGGACGCCTTTCTGATCGCAGTCCTGGGTTCCAAGCAAGTTCAGTATAGCGAGCGGTCGCGCTTAGCGGAAAGTCGCCATTCAAACACAATGCGGCATCCGGAACTTTGGGCTCAAAGCCGACGTTGATCTGCCCGGGTTGAAGCGGTCGGTTGGGTCAGGACTCTGGCCGAAAGCCAGGAATGTCTGAGAGGCGATAGTGGGATCCTGAAAACAGCCACAGATTCGGCGCGTCAGATCCGCGCAGGCGGGCAGGGTGCCCTTGGGGAAGGGGGCGATCCGCAGCGTCGCGAAAAATTGCTGGGACGCCTGTGGATCGCCTGCGCTGCCCTCTGGCCGCCGATCCGCGCGATTTTCCGATAACGAATGCGACATCGCTGCGCCAGCCGCTCTCATTTCCGTGTCCAAGGCGGTTGCAGGGCGGTAAATCTGCTGCTAGAGACGCCGCAGATTTGAGGGCGTCACCCGTCGGGCGCCGCCCATCTGTTCACCGATGCCCCGCTTCAGACCGATCAATCGCTGGTCGGCCCGTCGGCGGGGTGTGCGTTAACCGCGAAGGATGACCGTGGCCAACACCGTTTCCATGTCCCAAAGCATCGCCGGGCGTTACGCCCAGGCCGTCTTTGACATCGTCAAGGAAGAGGGGGGGCTGGATGCTCTGGCCCAGCAGGTCCAGGATCTTGATGCCGCTTTGGCGGACAGCAGCGATCTTCGGGATCTGATCAATTCCCCGATCTATACACGCGAACAGCAGACCAGCGCCATTGCCGCGCTGGCATCCAAGATGGGTCTGTCGGCCACGCTGGCCAACACCCTGCAACTGATGGGCAAGAACCGTCGCCTGTTCGTCCTGCCGCAGCTTGTCACCCGCCTGGGCGACCTGATCGCGCAGGAACGTGGCGAAGTGACCGCCGATGTCATCAGCGCCGTCGCGCTGAGCGATGAACAGCAAAAGCGTCTGGCCGATACGCTGTCCGAGAAGTCGGGCAAAAAGGTCAAACTCAAAACCAGCGTCGATGAAACCCTCATCGGCGGCATGATTGTTAAGATGGGCTCTCAGATGATCGACAGTTCGGTCCGCTCGAAGCTCGCCTCCCTCCAGAATGCTATGAAAGAGGTCGGATAATGGGAATCCAGGCTGCCGAGATTTCGGCCATCCTCAAGGATCAGATCAAGAATTTCGGTCAGGAGGCCGAGGTGGCCGAGGTTGGCCAGGTGCTGTCCGTCGGTGACGGGATTGCGCGCGTCTATGGTCTGGACAAGGTTCAGGCCGGTGAAATGGTCGAATTCCCCGGCGGCGTCCGCGGGATGGTGCTGAACCTTGAAACCGACAATGTCGGCGTCGTGATCTTCGGTGACGACCGCGACATCAAGGAAGGCGATACCGTCAAGCGCACCCGTTCCATCGTGGACGTGCCGGTTGGCAAGGCGCTGCTGGGCCGCGTCGTCGACGCCCTGGGCAACCCGATCGACGGCAAGGGCCCGATCGAAACCGACACCCGCGCCGTGGCCGACGTCAAGGCGCCGGGCATCATGCCGCGCAAATCCGTGCATGAGCCGATGGCGACCGGCATCAAGGCGGTGGACGCCATGATCCCGATCGGCCGTGGCCAGCGCGAACTGATCATCGGCGACCGTCAGACCGGCAAGACCGCCGTGGCTCTGGACGCGATCCTGAACCAGCTGAACTATAACGGCCGCGAAGACGATGGCATGAAGACGCTGCACTGTGTCTATGTCGCCGTCGGTCAGAAGCGCTCGACCGTGGCGCAGCTGGTGAAGAAGCTGGAAGAGACCGGCGCGATGGCCTATACCACCGTCGTCGCCGCGACCGCATCCGATCCGGCCCCGATGCAGTATCTGGCGCCCTTCTCGGGTGCAGCCATCGGTGAATATTTCCGCGATAACGGCATGGACGCGCTGATCGTCTATGATGACCTGTCCAAGCAGGCCGTTGCCTATCGTCAGATGTCGCTGCTGCTGCGTCGTCCGCCGGGACGCGAAGCCTATCCGGGCGACGTGTTCTACCTGCATTCGCGCCTGCTGGAGCGTGCCTCGAAGCTGAACGAGGATAACGGTGCCGGTTCGCTGACCGCGCTGCCGATCATCGAAACCCAGGCAGGCGACGTGTCGGCCTATATCCCGACCAACGTGATCTCGATCACCGATGGCCAGATCTTCCTGGAAACCGAACTGTTCTTCCAGGGCATCCGCCCGGCCGTGAACACCGGTCTGTCGGTCAGCCGCGTCGGTTCGGCTGCGCAGACCAAGGCGATGAAATCGGTCGCTGGTCCGGTCAAGCTGGAACTGGCGCAGTATCGCGAAATGGCGGCCTTTGCACAGTTCGGTTCGGATCTGGACGCCGCCACGCAGCGCCTGCTGAACCGTGGTGCCCGCCTGACCGAGTTGATGAAGCAGCCGCAATACCAGCCGCTGACCAATGCCGAAATCGTCATCGTGATCTATGCCGGGACCAAAGGCTATATCGACGATGTGCCGGTGGCCAAGGTCGTTGAATGGGAACACGGTCTGCTGCAGTTCCTGCGCAATCAGAAAGCCGATCTTCTGGACGATATGACCAAGAACGACCGCAAGGTTGCCGGTGATCTGGAAGATGCCATCAAGGCGGCGCTGGACGAATACAGCAAGACCCGCGCCTGAGAGGGGGAATAGATGCCCAGTCTCAAGGACCTTAAAAACCGGATCGGAAGCGTCAAGAATACGCGGAAGATCACCAAGGCGATGCAGATGGTCGCTGCCGCGAAACTGCGCCGTGCGCAGGATGCGGCAGAGGCCGCGCGCCCCTATGCCGACCGCATGTCGGCGGTGATGGCCGGGCTGACCGCGAATGCGGCCGGTTCGGAAACCGCACCGCGCCTGCTGTCGGGCACGGGCTCGGATCAGAAGCAGCTGCTGGTGGTGATGACCTCGGAACGTGGTCTGGCCGGTGGTTTCAACAGCTCGATCGTCAAGCTGGCCCGGCAATATGCCGAGCGTCTGCGCGGCGAAGGCAAGGATGTCACCATCCTGACCGTCGGCAAGAAGGGCCGCGAGCAGTTGAAGCGCGATTACGGCAGCCATCTGATCCATCACGTCGATCTGTCCGAGGTGAAGCGTGTCGGCTATGACAACGCGCGCGACATCGCGGATGAGGTTCTGAGCCGTTTCGAAGCGGGCGACTATGACGTCGCAACGATCTTCTACAACCGCTTTGAATCGGTGATCAGCCAGGTACCGACGGCGCGTCAGGTCATTCCGGCGGAAGTGCCGGAAGGTGCCGAGGACGCCGCAGGAGCTTCGTCGCTTTACGATTACGAACCGGGCGAAGAGGCCATTCTGGCCGATCTGCTGCCCCGCTCGGTCGCGACGCAGATCTTTGCCGCGCTGCTGGAAAATGCCGCCTCTGAACAGGGCGCGCGGATGACGGCCATGGACAATGCCACGCGCAACGCAGGCGACATGATCGACAGGCTGACGACCGAATATAACCGTTCGCGGCAGGCTGCGATCACGAAGGAACTGATCGAAATCATCTCGGGTGCCGAGGCGCTCTGATGAAAGAAGAGGTAAGTGTGGTGGTCGTTCACCCCAGCATTCCAGCCGATGGCAGGTGGATCGACGATTTCGTCGATCCCGCCGCGCCCTATCGGTTTGTGAAGGTCGGGGCGGAGGAAGCCGTGTCCTGGCATCGCCGGGGCAAGACCACCAATCTTGCCGAATGGCGGCGCCATTTCCGCCAGGCGCGGCGTGCCATGAACCAGCGGTCGGATGTTGTCATTGCCAACTTCCCGCCACTGACCCTGGCCTGCTGCTTCTGGAAGGCAGCCATGTTCAGCTCGACCCGCGTCATCGGTTGGAGCTTCAATTTCGGTGGTGGAAGCAAGGGGCGCGCCGCGCGTGTCGCGGGCAAGCTGTTCAAGCGTGCCTCGCTGCTGATCACGCATTCCCGCGGAGAGATCCCGGTCTATGCGAAGGCTTTCGATCTGCCGGAGTCCCGGCTGACCTTCGTGCCTTGTCAGCGGGGCACGATCAATGTCGAGCCCTCGGCCGAGCGTTTCGACGTGATCGCCATGGGATCGGCCGGTCGCGATTATCGCAGCTTCTGCGCCGCGGTAGAGGGGACTGGTCTGAAGACATTGCTGATTGCCAAGCCCGACGTCATTCAGGGGATCGACATCCCCGCGAATGTCGAGGTCAGAAACGGGCTGAGCATGGCGGAATGCCTGTCCTTGTCCTCTGCTGCCCGGGTAAACGTCGTGCCCATCGCAGAGACCCAGAACGCGGCCGGTCAGGTTACATTCCTGACCGCCATGGCCATGGGCAAGGCGATCGTGGCGACCGATTGTACCGGAACGCGCGACTATCTGACGGATGGACAGGATGCTCTGCTGGTTGCGCCGAAGGACGTGGCCGGTCTGCGCAATGCGATTTTGTCGCTGATGGAAGATCAGGAGCTTTGCGACAAGCTGGCTCGGGCCGGCTATCGTCGCTGGCAAGAGAATTTTTCGGATGAGGCTGCCGGTAAAGCACTGCGGGAAGTTCTTGACCGGGTAACAGGAAATAAACAGGGCGCTGCGTCGGCGCCCGAGATGTGTCATTGATGCGTTGCCGTACGGACGGAAGCGCGCTCGAGTGAAGGAAAAAAGGATGCAAGAAACCAAAGGTAAGATTACCCAGGTGATCGGCGCTGTTGTGGACGTGCAGTTCGACGGCCACCTGCCGGCGATTCTGAACGCTCTGACGACCTCGAACAACGGCAAGGAGCTGGTGTTGGAAGTCGCGCAGCATCTGGGCGAAAACACCGTCCGCACCATCGCGATGGACTCGACCGAAGGTCTGGTTCGTGGCGAGGCCGTGACCGATACCGGTGGACCGATCATGGTTCCGGTGGGTGACGTGACGCTGGGCCGCATCCTGAACGTCGTCGGCCAGCCGGTTGACGAAGGTGCGCCGATCGAAGTGACCGAAACCCGCGCCATCCACCAGCCCGCGCCGGACTTCGCCAGCCAGGCGACCAGCTCGGAAATTCTGGTGACGGGCATCAAGGTGATCGACCTGCTGGCGCCTTACTCCAAGGGCGGCAAGATCGGCCTCTTCGGCGGCGCCGGTGTGGGCAAGACCGTTCTGATCATGGAACTGATCAACAACATCGCCAAGGTGCACTCGGGCTATTCCGTGTTCGCGGGCGTGGGTGAACGGACCCGTGAAGGCAACGACCTTTATCACGAGATGGTGGAATCGGGCGTTATCAAGCCGGACAATCTGGCGGATTCGCAGGTGGCACTGGTCTATGGCCAGATGAACGAGCCTCCGGGCGCCCGGATGCGCGTCGCGCTGACCGGTCTGACCCTGGCTGAACAGTTCCGCGATGCCACCGGCACCGACGTTCTGTTCTTCGTGGACAACATCTTCCGCTTTACCCAGGCAGGTTCCGAGGTGTCGGCGCTTCTGGGCCGCATCCCTTCGGCCGTGGGCTATCAGCCGACGCTGGCCACCGACATGGGCGCGATGCAGGAACGCATTACCTCGACCAAGGCAGGCTCGATCACCTCGATCCAGGCCGTTTACGTGCCGGCCGACGACCTTACCGACCCGGCGCCTGCCACGACCTTTGCCCACCTGGACGCCACGACCGTTCTGTCGCGTGCGATCTCGGAACTGGGGATCTACCCGGCCGTGGACCCGCTGGACAGCAACAGCCGGATCCTTGACCCGGCCGTGGTCGGCGAAGAGCATTATCAGGTCGCCCGCGACGTTCAGGGCATCCTGCAGAAATACAAGTCGCTGCAGGACATCATCGCCATTCTGGGCATGGACGAACTGTCGGAAGAGGACAAGCTGACCGTGGCCCGTGCCCGGAAAATCCAGCGCTTCCTGTCGCAGCCCTTCGACGTTGCCAAGGTCTTTACCGGTTCGGACGGGGTTCAGGTTCCGCTGGAAAAGACCATCGCCTCGTTCAAGGCGGTCGTTGCCGGCGAATATGACCACCTGCCGGAAGCCGCCTTCTACATGGTCGGCGATATCGACGAAGTGAAAGCCAAGGCCGAGCGTCTGGCAAGCGAAGCCGCGTAAGGGGGCAAGATGGCCGATACCATGCAGTTCGACCTCGTGTCGCCGGAACGGAGCCTTGTCTCTGTCCCGGTCCGCGAGGTGCGCCTGCCGGGCAATGACGGCGATCTGACCGCCATGCCCGGTCACGCACCGACCATCGTCACGCTGCGCCCCGGTCTGGTGACCGTGGTTGCCGAGAATGGCACGGAAACCGAATTCGCCGTCACCGGCGGTTTCGTCGAGATCGGTCCCGACTCGATCAGCCTGCTGGCCGAGCGTGGCCACCCGCGCGAGGAGATTTCGCAAGAGATCTTCAACGAGATGATGACCGATGCGCATCGTCAGCGGCGTCAGGCGGAAGACCGCCGCGATCAGGTCGGCGAAGATGTCGTGACCGCTGCCGTCAAGCTGCTGGCGGATATGGAGGCCCTGGGCACCCATGTCGGTCTGGACCCCAATCAGGCCAGCGTGCCGGATTGAGCCGTCCGAAAAGCTGACGAAGAAGACAGGCCCCGGAGGATACTCCGGGGCTTTTTTACTGCCCTGCCGCGTTATACTCATGCCAGGTAGCGGAGGTAGGATGCAGATTTTCAGTCATCACGCGGTTGGTCTGGCACAGGGCAGCAGCCTCATGTTCTCGGCCTTCGAGGATGGCGGCCCGATGTGGTCGGGCAGTGGCGATCGGCAGGTCCGCGAATATGTCGCCTTCACACGCCGGTTTCTGCGGACGCCGGTGGTTCAGGTCGCCATCGGCATGTGGGACATTGACCGCAACGGCAATCAGCGGGCCGAGATCCGCGCTGAAAACATCACCACCAGCGGTTTCGATCTGGTGTTCAGCACATGGGGCGACACCCGCGTCGCCCGGATCCGGGCGGACTGGATCGCCATCGGGGCGCTGCCGCATGAGGATGATTTCCGCGTATAGCGTGGCCGCCGGCTTGCGGTTTCCATTCCGTTGGGGCGATACCGGCTATCCGCCCCGGATGACATGATTTTACCGAAGGACTTTGAGGATGCATAAGATGATCGCGCTGGTCGGCGCCGTTCTGATCTCGCTGGGCCAAGGCGCTGTCACCCATGCGCAAGAGGCGCAGCCGCGGGGCGACGGGCCCGCGATCAATTCGACCGTATTTCGCGACCAGCAGATGAAATCCGTCACCGCCGTGACGCAGGTCTTTGGCCGCAGCCAGCGCGTGATTGCGGCCATCGTCGAATATGATCGGCCGATCCGAAATGCCGGTCTGGCGCTGACCGATTTCGAGGTGACGGACCGCCGGATCACCCGCATCTACGCCAATGACCGGCCCGATCTTGCAACCGACGGTCGCGACGGCGCCTATGTCATTCTGGAACTGGACGCGGAGGATGAGGCCGCCATCGTCTTTTCCCCGAAGGTCGAGGAATCGGCCACCACCGTTGTATCGCAACGGGCCAGCATTTCGGACCTGTCCGGGCAGCCTGTCCCGCCCGGCACGACCCCGCTTATCAACACCCGTCTGAAAAATCTGATCGTCGATGATTTTCAGCAATTCCGCTTTACCGATCCGCAGACCGGATTGTCGCTGAGCTATAATCTTTACACGCCGCAGGATTACGATCCGGGGCGCGCCTATCCGCTGGTGCTGTTCATGCATGATGCCGGTGTGACCGGCACGAACCCCTTGCGCACCCTGCAGCAGGGGCTTGGCGCGGTGGCCTTTGCCAGCCCGCGCGATCAGGCAAAGCACCCGGCCTTCGTGCTGGCACCGCAATATCCGGTGGCGCTTGCCAATGATGCCAGCCAGTTGTCGGATTATGCCGATATCACCGTGCGCCTGATCGAGGATCTGGCACAGCGGTTCAATCTGGACCGGGATCGGCTGTACACAACCGGGCAGTCGGGGGGCTGCATGGCCTCGGTTGCGCTGAATATCAGATATCCGGATCTGTTCGCGGCCTCGCTGCTGGTCGCAGGGCAATGGGATCCGGCGCAGGTCGCGCCGCTGGCGCAGGATAATCTGTTCGTCGTGGTGTCTCAGGATGACGCCAAGGCCTATCCGGGCATGAATGCGATCATGGAGGTGCTGGCCGAAAATGGCGGTCAGATCACCCGCGCCACATGGGACGGGCTTGGATCGCAGGCGCAGCTTGATCAGCAGGTCACGGATCTGGTCCGTGCGGGGTCAGACAGCAATATCCTTTACGCGGCCTTTCAGGGGGGCACGGTCTTTCCGCCCGGCGATACCGACCGGCAGGGCGCATCCGGCCATGTGAACACCTGGCGCGTGGCCTATGATATTCCGGCCCTGCGCGACTGGCTTTTCGATCAGTCGAAATAAGCGGATCGGATCGCGCCCTCAGGCGCGGTCCAGATTGACACCGATCAGGCCTGCGACCTCATCCGCATGCGTCAGGGGCAGCATATGCCCGGCGCCCGGCACGGTTGCGCGGCCCACATCCGGCAGACGTCCCGCCAGCGCATCGGCAATGGCATGGATGACTGGCGGAGAGTTTTCGCCGGAAATCAGCATCACCGGTGCGTCGATGGCCTCCAGCCCGCCATCGCGCAGGATATTCGCGCTGTCATGGGACAGGGGCGGCACATTATTGGCCACCAGCCCGATGCGTCGCTGCATCTGATGCTGCGCCTGAGGCGGCAGGTCGTCGAAAGGCTGTGCGCCCCAGGCGTCGATGAAGGCGCGTGTGGCCTCGGTCTCGCGGCCCTGTTCGTAAAGCGAGGCGACCTGCGTGTCGCGCGACGCCTGCTGCCTGTCGGGGGCCGCGGCGAACAGAACCGGCTCGATCAGGGTCAGGCTGCGGATCGCATCGGGCGCGGCGACCGCGATGCGCAGCGCCACCGTGGCGCCCATGCTGTGTCCGATCAGATCCAGCGGGCGGTCGATGAAACTGGCCGCGATGCGCGTGACCGTGGTGTGGAAATCGGGCCCGTCCGGGTCCGGCGTCCAGTCGCCGCTACGCCCGTGGCCGGGCATGTCGAAGGCCTTCAGACCCACCCGCCCATCCAGCCGCTTGGCGATCGGCCCCCAATAGCCCGCGCTGGCCAGCATGCAATGCAGCGCAAGGGCAGGGCGGTCGGGATCGCCCTGCCAGTGGTGCTGATAGATGCCGCTCACAACGTGGCCAGATGCCGGTCGAGGAAGTCCAGCCGGTCCTGACCCCAGAACCTCTGCCCGCTGTCGCGCACCACATAGAAGGGCGCGCCGAAGGCCCCGGCCTCGACCGCCTCTTCCAGGTTGCGGCCATAGGTTTCGGCGCCGACGAACAGGCCCTTGTCGGCCAGATCGGGGTCGAAACCATGCGCCCCCAGCAGATCGCGGATCACGGCATCGTCGCTGATATCGCGCTCATCCGCCCAGACGGCCTTGGCAAAGCCGTGGACCAGCCCACCCAGATCGCCGCCCCCCGCCTGCTGCGCGGCGATGATGGCATAGGAAGAGGGCGCCATATTCACCGGCCAATGCGCCGGTTTCTGGTTGAAGGGCATGTCCAGATATTCCGCCCAACGCGGCAGTTCCTGCGCGCGGTATTCATTTCGGCTGGGGTGACGCTCGGCCGGGCGGATGCCGCCGGTGCGGTCGAAAAGCTGCAGCAGATCCAAGGGCTTATACGTCACCGTCGCGCCGTGTTTTTCCGCAATCTCTTCCAGGCGGGTGCCTGCGAGATAGACATAGGGGCTGATCGTGCCCAGGTAGTAGTCGATACTGGCCATAAAGACGGTCCTTCTTGGTTTGCCCGCAGGCTAGCCGGGTGCTAATGGCTTTGCAATCTGACGAATCCCTGCCAAAGGCCCGTTATCCATGCCCGTCATGACCGAACCCAAGCTGATCGCCGGTAACGCCAACCAACCTCTTGCCGCTGCCATTGCCCGTCGCATGTCGATGCATCGCGGCATGAATGTCGGCCTGTGCGAAACCCGCGTCGAACGTTTCAACGATCAGGAAATCTTTGTCGAGGTTTTCGAGAATGTGCGCGGCGAGGATATGTATATCATCCAGTCGACCTCGAACCCGGCAAATGACAATCTGATGGAATTGCTGATCATGACGGATGCGCTGAAACGGTCATCGGCCGCGCGCATCACCGCCGTGATCCCCTATTTCGGCTATGCCCGGCAGGATCGCCGCGCCAAGGCCCGCACCCCGATCAGCGCCAAGCTGGTCGCCAATCTGCTGACCGAGGCCGGTGTCGACCGGGTGCTGACCATGGATCTGCATGCGGCGCAGATTCAGGGATTTTTCGATATCCCGGTGGATAACCTTTATGCCGCGCCGATCTTTGCGCTGGATGTGCAGCATCACTTCAAGGGTCGCATGGATGATCTGATGGTGATTTCGCCAGATGTCGGCGGCGTGGCGCGTGCGCGCGAGCTGGCGCAGCGGATCGGGGCGCCCCTGGCCATCGTGGACAAGCGCCGCGAGAAGGCGGGCGAGGTGGCCGAGATGACCGTGATCGGCGATGTCGCGGGCAAGGCCTGTATCATCGTTGACGATATCTGCGACACGGCCGGCACGCTGGTCAAGGCGGCGCAGGTGCTGACCGATCAGGGCGCGACCGAAGTTCACGCCTATATCACCCATGGCGTCCTGTCGGGCCCGGCGGTGGAGCGGGTGACCAATTCGGTGATGAAATCGCTGGTGATCACGGATTCGATCCAGCCGACCGAGGCGGTGAAGAATGCCCCGAATATCCGCATCGTGCCGACCGCGCCGATGTTCACGCAGGCGATTCTGAACATCTGGAACGGCACCTCGGTCAGTTCGCTGTTTGAAACCGATAATCTGCTGCCGATTTACGAGGGGTTGTATTCCACCTGAGGTGGAGATGCCTGTGGCCCTGTCGGATGCCTCCGGCGGGGATATTTCGGCAAAGAAGAAAGGGGACCGGCGCAGGGATGGCGCCGGTCTTTTACGTCAGAGGGCGCGCCAGCCGATATCGCGGCGATAAAATCCCTGTGGCCAGTCGATGGCCTCGACCAGCGCATAGGCACGATCACGGGCCTGTTGCAGCGTCTGACCGCGTCCGGTGCAGGCCAGAACACGGCCGCCTGTCGCGACGGTAAGGCCGTCTTTCAGATCGGTGCCGGCGTGGAAAACAGTGTTGAAGCTGTCTTCAGGAATGTCGTTCAGCCCTTTGATCTGCGTGTCTTTTTCATAGCTTCCGGGATAGCCGTCGGCGGCCAGAACCACGGTCATCGCATGGTCATCGGCCCAGGTGACCTGTGCGTCGCCCAAGCGGGATTCGGCGCAGGCCAGCAGCAGGTCCAGTGCCTGTGCGCCCAGCCGGATCATCAGCACCTGACATTCGGGATCGCCGAAGCGGACGTTATATTCGACCAGCCGGGCCTGTCCGTCCCTGATCATCAGACCGACATAGAGCACGCCCTGAAACGGCGTGCCGCGGCGTGCCATTTCGGCGATGGTGGGGCGCACGATCCGGGTCATCACCTGATCCTGCATCGCCTGCGTCATGATCGGGGCCGGGCTATAGGCGCCCATGCCGCCGGTATTGGGGCCGGTATCGCCATCGCCGACGCGTTTGTGGTCCTGGGCCGTGCCGACGGGCAGGCAGTCCGTGCCGTCGCTGAGGACGAAGAAACTGGCTTCTTCCCCCGCCATGAATTCCTCGATCACGACCGAGGTATCGCCGAATTCACCGTCGAAGATCAGTTCGATGGCCTGATGGGCCTGCTCGACGGTGTCGGCGACGGTGACGCCTTTGCCTGCCGCCAGACCGTCAGCCTTGACGACGATGGGCGCGCCTTGCCGGGTGACATAATCGCGGGCGGATGCGGCGTCGGTGAAGCGCGCCCAGGCGGCGGTCGGGGCGCCGCAGGCATCGCAGATTTCCTTGGTGAAGGCCTTGGAGGCTTCCAGTTGCGCGGCGGCCTGCGAGGGGCCGAAGGTCAGGAAACCGGCATCGCGCAGCGCATCCGAGACACCTGCCGCCAGCGGCGCCTCGGGTCCGACGATGACGAAGTCGACTGCGTTTTCCTGTGCGAATTCAAGAACCTCGGCGCGGGAGTTCGGGTTCAGCCTGGCGCATTCGGCGACCGCTGCGATGCCCGCATTGCCGGGGGCGACGAACAGGCGGTCGCATTTCGGGTTTTGCCGGATGGCCCAGGCCAGCGCATGTTCACGCCCGCCGCCGCCGAGGATGAGGATATTCATGATCGCCCTTTCGCTTGCCGCCCTTTTCCTTGCGGTCGCCACGTTCTAGTCTGCGCGCGAAAGGGGAACAAGCCGCATGGACCTGTTGGAAGACGCGCCGGGCAATAATGCCCATGAATTCACGGTATCCGAGCTGTCGGGCGCGGTGAAGCGCAGCATCGAGGATCAGTTCGGGCGCGTGCGGGTGCGCGGTGAGGTCGGGCGGGTGTCGCGGCCATCCTCGGGGCATCTGTATTTCGATCTGAAGGACGACCGTTCGGTTCTGGCGGCAGTGACCTGGAAGGGGCAGGCCGCGCGGCTGATCCAGCGTCCGGAAGAGGGGATGGAGGTGATCGCGACGGGTCGTATGACCACCTTTCCCGGCCAGTCCCGCTATCAGCTGATCGTCGATCAGATCGAGCCTGCCGGCGCCGGCGCGCTGATGGCGATGCTGGAAAAGCGGCGCAAGGCGCTGGCGGCCGAAGGGTTGTTCGATCAGGAGCGCAAGCGGCCTTTGCCCTTCCTGCCGCGGATGATCGGGGTGGTGACCTCGCCCTCGGGCGCGGTGATCCGCGATATCCTGCACCGTCTGCGCGACCGTTTTCCGACCCGCGTGCTGATCTGGCCGGTGGCCGTGCAGGGTGAGGCCAGCGCGCCGCAGGTCGCGGCAGCGATCGAGGGGTTCAATGCCCTGCCGCCGGATGGGCCGGTCCCGCGCCCAGATTTGCTGATCGTGGCGCGCGGCGGTGGCAGTCTTGAGGATCTGTGGAGCTTCAATGACGAGGCCGTGGTGCGGGCGGCGGCGGCCAGCCGGATCCCGCTGATCTCGGCCGTGGGGCATGAAACCGACACCACGCTGATTGACTATGCTGCGGATCGCCGGGCTCCGACGCCCACCGCAGCTGCCGAAATGGCGGTGCCGGTGCGGGCGGAACTGGCTGCGCGTCTGGCGGAAACGCAGGCCCGGATCGGCCGTGCGGCGGCCATGCGGATTGAGCGTCCGCGCCAGCGTTTGCGCGATCTGTCCCGTGCCATGGGGCGCCCTGCGGCGCTGACCGAAGGCGCGCGGCAGCGATTCGACCTGTGGGCCGGTCGGCTGGAGCCCGCCTTGCGCGGTCTGGTCCGCATCCGGCGGCAAGAACTGGCCTCGCATCCGATGCCGGTGGCGATCCTGCGGCAATTCACGGATCGCAAGCGGCATGGGCTGGAGCGGTTGGATACGCGGCTGGGCGGGGCGATCCAGCGCCGGGCAGAGCGTCGGCAAGACCGTCTGCACAGCCTGCAGCAGCGGCTGGAATCCTCTCTGGCGCGGATGGTGGCGACCACGCGGCGGGCGATCGTCACGCAGGGCGACCGGCTGCAGCAGGCCTCGCAACGGCTTGATCTCGCAGGAAAGCGGGCCATCCACCAGCGCCGCGATGCGCTGCTGCGGCTGGACCGGATGCGGCAGACGCTGGGCTATCACGAGACCTTGGAACGGGGATTTGCGGTGGTTCGCGGGCCGGATGGGGTTCTGACCACGGCCAATGCGGCGCGGCAGGTTCCGCAGATCGAACTGCAATTCGCCGATGGCACGGTATCGGCCAGGCCTGACGGGGCGCCGCCCAAACCGGCGCGCAAATCCGCTCCGCCCGCGCCCGAGCAGAAAGACCTGTTCTAGCTGTCAGCCAAGGGCCGGTTGCCTGCGTTCCTGCCGGACCAGCCAGATCAGCGAGGCCGCCGCCAGCAGCAGGAAGGGCAGCATCGTCAGCGTGACTGCGTTCCAGCCCTGCTGCGCCGTGCCTCCCGCGCAATTCATCAGCGCGCCCGAGGATAGTGAGGCAAGGAAAACACCGCCAAAGACGACCGCATCATTGATCCCCTGAACGCGGCCACGCTCTGCCGGGGTGAATGAGGCGGTCAGCATAGCGGTGGCCCCGATATAGCCAAAATTCCAGCCCAGACCCAGAAGCATCAGCGCGATATAGAAATTCGCCAGCTCGACCCCCGCCAGCGCGATCAGCCCCGACAGCGTCAGGATCGCCATGCCGATGGCCACGATTCGCTGCGACCCGTAGCGGGTGATCAGCGTGCCGGTGAAAAAGCTGGGCGCGAACATCGACAGTGCATGCAGGCTGATGATATTCGCCGCGTCCTTCTGGTCGAAACCGCAGCCCGTGACGGCCAGCGATGTCGAGGTCATCATCAGGTTCATCAGCGCATAGGACACCGTGCCGCAGATCATCGCCACACGGATGCGCGGCACCGCCAGAAGCTGGCCGATGCTGCGGCCCGTATCGGCATCGGCATCGCTGGGCTTTGGCTTTGGAATGTCCAGAAAGGCAAAAAGGAACGGTCCGGTCAGATTCAGCGCCAGGATCGCCAGATAGGTTGCCAGAAACGGCACGGCGGTCATGCCATCGGTATAACGCACCAGGGCCGGGCCAATCACCGCGGCAAACAGCCCGCCGACCATGACCCAGCTGATCGCCTTTGGCGCGAAATCCTGCGGCGCGGTGTCGGTCGCGGCAAAGCGATAGAACCCCTGCGCCGACATATAAACCCCGGTCAGCAGCGATCCGGCCATGAACAGCCAGAACGACCCGATCCAGATCGCGCCTGCCGAGATCATCGCGCCGATACTGCCCGCCGCGACCGCCAGAAGAAACCCGGCCCGGCGACCGTGATTTTGCATGAAACGGGCCAGCGGGCGGGCGCTAAGCGCCGTGCCCAGAATGATCATCGACAGCGGCAGGGTCACCATGCAGGGATTGGGCGACAGGATCTTGCCCGCAAGGGCGCCGACGACAAAGATCATCGGCATCTGGGCGCCCAGAATCGCCTGCGCTGCGAAAAGAACGATCACGTTCCGGCGGGCGCGGCTTATCTGGGCGGTCATGTTCTGTTACCTCTGTCGCAGGGTCGCCGCAGTCCGGGCGCGCGCCTCGATGGCGGACCAGTTTTCGGCGGTCACATCGGCATCGGTCGCGACCCAGCTGCCGCCAACGCAGACGACATTCGGCAGCGACAGGTAGTCGCGGGCGTTGTCCGGCGAGACGCCGCCCGTCGGGCAGAAGCTGATACGGGGCAGGGGACCGGCCAGCGATTTCAGCGCGGGCGCGCCGCCCACGGCCTCGGCCGGAAAGAATTTCAGCATGTCATAGCCGGCATCGGCGGCGCGCATCACCTCGGACGCGGTGACGGCGCCGGGCAGCAGCGGCAGTTCCAGATCGGAACAGGCCTGGATCAGGCGGTCCGTCAGGCCCGGAGAGACGGCGAATTTCGCGCCTGCATCCTTGGCCCGCTTGGCATCATCCGGCGTCAGCACCGTCCCCGCGCCGACATGCCCGCCCTGAACCGAGGACATGGCGCGGATCGCATCCAGCGCCGCATCGGATCGCAGCGTCACCTCCAGCACGGGCAAGCCGCCGCTGACCAGCGCAGTGGCAAGCCCTTCGGCCCTTGCGACATCCTTGATCACGATCACCGGGACGACCGGGGCAAGATTGCAAAGTTCGCGGGTCTTCTGGGACTGAAGTTCAGGGGTCATCGTGGCACCTTTTAACGGTTGCTGGTTGCAGACTGGGGCGAAGCCCGCCGCGATGCAAGGTCCTGCGATGCGCAGCGGTCGATCTGCGACATGTTAACGCTATCGGAAATAAAACCCAAGGCGCAAAACCCGTTTGGGCCGATCCCTAGGGCGAAAGCTGGCGGAAGGCGCTGAGCACCGCAGAATAATGCACGACAGCGGCCACGACCACGAAGGTATGCCAGATCGCGTTCTGAAAGCGCAGTTTTTCCCAGACGTGGAAGATCACCCCGGTCGAATAGATCAGCCCGCCCAGCACGATCAGCATCATCGTTGTCGGCGGCAATACGGTCGACAGCGATTTGAAGGTGACCACGCCGCTCCACCCCATCAGCAGATACAGCAGAATCGCCAGCCGGTCGTAGCGGCCCGGAAACAGGCATTTGATGGCAATGCCAAATGCGGCCATGACCCAGATCATCACCAGCAGCCCCATAAGCCAGCTGTCGTCAGTGCCGCGCAGCAGGAAAGGTGTATAGGTGGCCGCGATCAGGATGAAGATGGCCGAGTGATCCAGCCGCCGGAAATACCATTTCAGCCGCGAATGGGGCAGCATGTTATAGGTGAAGGAAATCGCCAGCGACGCGATCAGCCCGATGCTGTAGATCCAGACGGCGAGTTGCTCTGGCCGGCCCGCGTAAACGCTTGCATAGAAGATCAGCGCGGTGCCGCCGACAAGGGCGAACACCACGCCGATTCCATGGACGATCCCATCGGCCAGAAGTTCGTGAAAGTCATAATCGCGCCCAAAGGAAAACGGATGTTTTCCGGCGACCGAGGTGGGATATGTCTGCCTGCCTGCACTCATCCTTCAAGAATGGGGCCGCTTGCGATTCCTGACAATTGGCGGTTTCGTCAGGTTTTGGTGTGCGGAATGTGATTTTCGCGCCATAACCGTCGCGCTGCCCCTTGCATTTCTGCGCGATCAGGCCTATTTGCCCGCTCACTTCACAGGCAGAAGAGGGCCGCCGCGGGAGACATCCGTGAACGGTCCACCGGTTGAGGCATTGCCTTCAAGACTTCTGCTCAGGCGCAAACCGGAAAGGAAATGGATATGGCGCTTCCCGAATTCACTCTGCGTCAGCTGTTGGAAGCTGGCGTTCACTATGGTCACCAGACTCAGCGCTGGAACCCGCGCATGGCCGAGTTCATCTATGGCGATCGCAACGGCATCCACATCATGGATCTGACGCAGACCGTGCAGATGCTGGACGCCGCGCTGCAGGTCGTTCGTGACACCGTTGCCAAGGGTGGCCGCGTTCTGTTCGTCGGCACCAAGCGTCAGGCGCAGAAGCCGGTCGCGGAAGCCGCCGAGAAGTCGGCTCAGTTCTACATGAACCACCGCTGGCTGGGTGGTACGCTGACCAACTGGAAAACCGTGTCGCAGTCGATCAACCGCCTGAAGGCGATTGACGAAACCATGGCTGGCGGCGCCGAAGGCATGACCAAGAAAGAACGTCTGGGTCTTGAGCGCGAGCAGGCGAAACTGCAGGCCTCGCTGGGCGGGATCCGCGAAATGGGCGGTCTGCCGGACCTGCTGTTCGTCATCGACGTGAACAAGGAAGATCTGGCAATCGCCGAAGCCAAGAAGCTGGGCATCCCGGTCGTGGCCGTGGTTGACAGCAACGCCTCGCCCGAAGGCGTGGATTACATCATTCCGGGCAATGACGACGCTGCCCGCGCCATCGCGCTGTATTGCGATCTGGCCAGCCGCGCCGCGCTGGACGGCATGTCGGCCCAGATGGGCGCTGCCGGTGTCGACGTCGGCGCTCTGGCCGAATCGCCGGAAGAGCTGCTGGACGAAGGCGAAGCCGAAGTCGCAGCCGAAGAGCAGTCGACCGCCGACGCCTGATCGGGCGCGCGGCCACGGAATTTTACCGTATTGTCGTCAGGCGGGGATATCCCCGCCTGACGCGTTGAAACAAGGAGACGAGTCATGGCTATCACCGCCGCTATGGTGAAAGAGCTGCGCGAAAGCACCGGCGCAGGTATGATGGACGCCAAGAAGGCGCTGACCGAAAACGATGGCGACATGCAGGCCGCCGTCGACTGGCTGCGCACCAAGGGCCTGGCTAAAGCCGCCAAGAAATCCGGCCGCGTTGCCGCAGAAGGTCTGGTCGGCGTGTCGGTCAATAACGGCAAGGGCGTCGCGGTCGAGCTGAACTCGGAAACCGATTTTGTCGCCAAGAACGCCGACTTCCAGCAACTGGTCCGCGACATTGCCGATGTTGCCCTGACCGTCGAGGAAGATGTCGAGGTTCTGCGCCAGACCCATCTGAACGGCCGCCCGGTCGAGGACGTTCTGACCGACGCCATCGCCCGCATCGGCGAAAACATGACCCTGCGTCGGTTGCATGTGCTGGAAGGCGATACCATCGTCTCCTACGTCCACAATGCGGCCGCGGAAGGCATGGGCAAGATCGGTGTTCTGGTCGCGCTGAACGGTCCCGAGGACAAGGCGCAGGAAATCGGTCGTCAGATCGCGATGCATATCGCGGCGACGAATCCGGCCTCGCTGTCGGAAGCCGATCTGGACCCCTCGCTGGTCGAGCGTGAAAAGGCCGTCCTGACCGAGCAGGCCCGCGAATCGGGCAAGCCCGAGGCCGTCATCGAAAAGATGATCGAAGGCCGCATGGGCAAGTTCTTCGAAGAGGTCACGCTGCTGAACCAGAAATTCGTCATCAACCCTGACATCACGGTTGCTCAGGCGGCCAAGGATGCAGGCGTTGAAGTGACCGGCTATGCCCGCGTCGCTGTCGGCGAAGGCATTGAGAAGAAAGAAGAAGACTTCGCCGCAGAAGTCGCGAAGACCCTGTCTGGCAACTGATTTAACCGCCAGTTTCGGACAATTCGGAAGCCGCCGGTCCACAGGATCGGCGGTTTTTTTCATGCAGGGGCCGGATTGGAAAAGGGCTTGCCGATAACGAGGTAAATCATCGGCAAGCCCTGCCTGGCTAGCAGGCTGCGTCGGGGACCGGGCAACTCGGTCCGATTGACGCTGCGTTCCTGACACAGATGTGTCACCACTCACGGAACATGTTCATAGAACGGATTAGATCAGATGAATGAAAGTCAGGTATTCCTTACCGTTCCGTTTCGTCAGGGATATCGCCCGAGAAGATCTGGTTCGTCAGATGCGCCTTCAGGATCGCCTGTGCGGTGTTTCCGGCCCCCAGACTGTCACGCGCAAGGCGCAGGTGTTTTTCGACGGTTGCGGGTGTAACCCCCAGAATTGTCGCGATTTCTGCGATGGTTTTTCCCGCTGAGCTCCATTCCAGGACCTCGCGCTGACGTTGTGTCAGCAGATTATTCTTGCGGCGGCGCTGGCTGGTGGCCATGCGCAAATGTGCGACCCAGCAGATCAGCGTCAATTCGCGACTATTTGCCTGCCACAGATTTATCGCCTCCTCCGCGCTGGCACCACGGCCCGGATTCAGCAGAATTGCGCCGTTGCTGCGCAGAACCTTGCCTTTCAGGCTGAACAGCATGCTGCCCTGAAACCCGTTCTGCTTGACCAGTTCGGACAGGCGGTCCGGCCCGCTGCGATTCGTGATCTGCTCGGTCGCGATGCAGCCATCATGCTCCAGCGCCCATTGGTCCCAGTTTGATCCGTAGATAATTCGCTGCGAGGTGAGCGTGTTGAGGAAGTTATCTGGAAAATTGCTCCAGACCTCCAATTCTTCATGGATGACAGTCGCCGGAAGTTGTGTCAGATATCGGGCGGCGTAAAGTGTGTACATGAAACCAAAGGATTGCATGGCCTCAAAAAGACATAATTGGATGTCCTCGACGGTAACCGCGTCTATCAGTCTGGAAATATATCGCGCCAAAACGAACCGAACCTGAAATTTGCAAAATTTCAGGCAATAAAATTACACAGTTGTGCCTTTGCCAAGCCCCAACTTCCGTGATGGTTAAATGTGCAGGTCTGGACCTGACGTGACTTCCCATGCGAAATGACGTTTCAGAAAAGAATCCCGGGACCAGAACAAGGGCTTATCCATGAGCTTTGCCATCGCAATCGACGGGCCGGCGGCATCGGGAAAGGGCACGATCGCGCGCGCGATCTCGGTCCATTTCGGCTTTCACCATCTGGATACCGGCCTGCTGTACCGCGCAACCGGCGCCAGAGGCGGGGATCCGGTGCAGGCGGCGCAATCCCTGACCGCCGAGGATCTGGCCCGCAGCGATCTGCGCTCGGCCCAGGCGGGGCAGGCGGCAAGCCGTGTCGCGGCCATCCCCGAGGTGCGGGCCGCCCTGCTGGATTTTCAGCGCCGTTTCGCCGCGCAAGAGCCGGGGGCCGTGCTGGACGGGCGCGATATCGGCACCGTGATCTGCCCCGATGCCGAGGTAAAGCTGTATGTCACCGCCTCGGATCAGGTTCGCGCCCACCGCCGCGCGGCCGAACTGGGCGCCGATCCGGCACAGATGCTGCGCGAATTGCAGGAACGCGACCGGCGTGACAGCGAACGTGCGACAGCGCCCCTGCGACCCGCCGATGATGCGGTGGTGCTGGACACCAGCGAGCTTGCCATCGATCAGGCCGTCACCCGGGCCATCGGGATTGTGGATCAGGTCTGGCAGCGCCGCTTGCCCTAGGCGCGCCAATCGGCAAATCTGGCGCGGCCAGGAGGAGAGCCCATGAACGTCCAGACCCGCAATGCATCGATCACAGCCGCGTCGGACGGCGTGTTCATCGACAATGAATGGCGCCCCTCGGCCAGCGGGGCGGTGCTGGATGTAATCGACCCCGCCAGCGGAGAGGTGTTCACCCAGATCGCCGCCGGCAATGCGCAGGATATCGACGCCGCCGTGCAGGCCGCCCGCCGCGCCCTGTCATCGGATTGGGGCCGGATGGCGGCAGCCGATCGCGGGCGCATCCTGACCCGCGCCGCGGCGCTTGTGACGGCGGGTTTTGACGAGTTGGCCGAGCTTGAGGCGCGCGATTGTGGCAAGCCGATCTCGCAGGCGCGGGCGGATATCACGGCGACGGCGCGCTATCTGGAATTTTATGGCGGGGCGGCGGACAAGGTGCATGGAGACATGATCCCCTTCATGCCGGGCTATTTCGTGACCACCGAACATGTCCCCCACGGCGTCACCGGCCATATCATCCCGTGGAACTATCCCGCGCAGATGTTCGGGCGCACCATCTCGGCCGCGCTGGCCATGGGCAATGCCTGCGTGCTGAAACCGGCCGAGGATGCCTGCCTGACGCCGATGCGCCTGTGCGAGATCCTGCGCGAGGCCGGCCTGCCCGCCGGTGCGCTGAATTGCGTGCCGGGGCGGGGGGAAGAGGCCGGGGCCGCGCTGTCGGCACATCGCGATGTCGATTTCCTCAGCTTCACGGGCAGCCCGCCGGTCGGCATCGCTGTGCAGGAATCGGCGGCGCGCAATCATATCGGCTGCACGCTGGAACTGGGCGGCAAGTCGCCGCAGATTGTGTTCGACGATGCCGATCTGGATGTCGTCATGCCGGTCGTCCTGAAGGCGATCACCCAGAATGCCGGTCAGACCTGTTCCGCAGGTGCGCGCCTGCTGGTGCAAGAGAGTATCGCCGATCAGGTCATCGACCGGCTGCGCGCCGATTTTCCAAAGCTGATCGCCGGGATGCAGCAGGGCGATCACGATCTGGGGCCGCTGATAAGCCCGAAGCAGAAAGGCCGCGTCGAAGGCTTCTGCCAGCAGGCCGACGCCGATGGCATCCCGCTGATCGCCCAGGGGCAGATTGCGGCAGATGCCGCTGCAAACGGCAATTTCGTCGCCCCGCGCGCCTATGGTCCGGTGCCGCGCGATCACCTGCTGGCGCAGGAAGAGGTCTTCGGTCCGGTGCTGGCGCTGATGGTGTTTCGTGATGAGGCCGACGCAATCGACCTGGCCAACCAGACCGATTACGGGCTGGTCGCGGGCGTCTAGTCGCGCGATGGCAGCCGCGCGATCCGCGTGGCCCGCCAGATCAAGGTCGGGCAGGTCTTTGTCAACGCCTATGGCGCGGGGGGCGGGATCGAACTGCCCTTTGGCGGCATGAAGAAATCCGGTCATGGCCGCGAAAAGGGCTTTGATGCGCTGTACGAATTCGCCGCCACGCGGACGATGGTCATCAAGCACGATTAGCGCATGGTCGAGGGGCTGAGCCATCTGACCTTCATCGCGGCCGATCTGGACCGGATGGAGGCGATTCTGACCGGCATCCTTGGCGCCCGCCGGATCTATGACAGCGACCGCGCGGAATTTTCCCTGTCGCCCGAGCGGTTCTACGATCTGGCCGGGCTGTGGATCGCGGTGATGCAGGGCGATCCCTTGCCCACGCGCAGCTATAACCACGTCGCTTTCAGGATCGCGGATGCCGATTACGACGACTATCTGACCCGGATCCGCGATCAGGGGCTGGACCTGCGCGAAGGCAGGCCGCGCGTCGTGGGCGAAGGGCGGTCGATCTATTTCCACGACCACGACAACCACCTGTTCGAACTGCATAGCGGCACCCTGCAGGAACGGCTGGCGCGCTATCGGCAGGGCTGATCAGCCGGGAATGATCTCGAATTTCACGACATCGACCATGCCGCGATCGGTGATCTTCAGGGCCGGGATCACGGGCAGGGCGGTGAAGGTCAGTTGCAGGAACGGCTCTTCCAGCGTCACGCCAAGGCTGTATGCCGCCTCTCGCATCAGGGCCAGACGGTCGCGGACATCCTCGAATGGTTCGAGGCTCATCAACCCGGCGACGGGCAGGGCCAGTTCGGCCAGGATCTTGCCGTCACGGGCGACGACGAAGCCGCCTTCGATCTGCGACAGCCGGTTCGCGGCCAGCGCCATGTCATCGTAATCCGCGCCCACCACGGCGATATTGTGGTGATCGTGGCAGACGGTCGAGGCGATGGCCCCATGCCTGATACCAAAGCCCTTGATAAAGCCGGTGGCGATATTGCCGTTCTTGCCGTGGCGTTCGATCACCGCGATGCGCATCAGGTCGCGTTCGGGATCGGGGCGTTTGTCACCATCCTGCGGCTGGATCTCTTCGCGCAGATGCTCGGTGATGATCTTGCCTTCCAGAATGCCGATCACATCTGTTTCGCTACGATTGCCGCTGCTGCGAAAATCATCCGCCGCCACCTGCGGCGCCCTGACCGAGGCGCGCCCGACCGGCGCGATATCCTGCCGGGCGGCAAAGGCGTCGGCATCGGCCACCCGCCCGCCGACGATGACCAGTTGCGCATGACAGCCTTCCAGGCTGTCCACAGCGACGATATCGGCGCGCAGGCCAGGCGCGATCAGCCCGCGATCCTTCAGCCCGAAGGCCTCGGCCGCCGAGAGCGAGGCGGCGCGATAGGCGGCCAGTGGCGATGTGCCCTTCTGGATCAGCCGCCGGATCATGTAATCCAGATGCCCCTGATCGGCGATATCCAGCGGGTTCCTGTCATCGGTGCACAGGCACATATAGGGCGCGGTAATGTCTGTCAGCACCGGCTGCAGCGCCTCAAGATCCTTGCTGACCGAGCCTTCGCGGATCAGCACCCGCATCCCCTTGCGCAGCTTTTCCGTGGCCTCCTCGGCGGTCGTCGCCTCGTGCTCGGTACGGATGCCTGCGGCGATATAGGCGTTCAGATCGGTGCCGCGCAGTTGCGGACAATGGCCGTCGATATGGCCGCCTTCGAACAGCCGCAGCTTGGCCATGGCCGCCGGGTCGCGATGAATCACGCCCGGATAATTCATGAATTCCGCCAGCCCGATCCCCGAGGGATGCGCCATCACCTGTTGCAGATCATCCGCCTCGATCCGCGCGCCCGACGTCTCCATATCCGTCGCGGGCACGCAAGAGGACAGCTGCACCCGCAGATCCATCAGCAGATGTTCCGAGGCGCGCTGGAAATAGCGGATCCCCTCCAGCCCGATGACATTGGCGATCTCATGCGGATCGCAGATCGCGGTGGTGACGCCGCGCGGGGTCACGCAGCGGTCGAATTCGAAGGGCGTGACAAGGCTGCTTTCGACATGCAGATGGGTGTCGATAAAGCCGGGCACCAGAATCAGCCCGGTCACGTCGATGACGCGCTGTCCCTGATACTCTGCCGCGATGCCGACGATCCGGTCGCCGCATATGGCAACATCGCTCGCGATCATCGTGCCCGTCATCAGGTCAAAGACCTGTCCGCCACGCAGAACCAGATCGGCGGGTTCATCGCCCTTCGCCTGGGCGATCCGGCGTTCAAGCTCGGACATGTCTTCTCCTTCAGTCAACGGTGCTGACCCTGTTTATCGCCGCTGCCGTCAGTGATTCGCGACCGCTAAGTTGTCTGCGCTATCCGGGGCGGGGCATCTTGCCCTTTGCGCAGGCAAATGGCCTGATGGCGTCGCAAGCAGATGGAGGGCGCGATGACACTGACAGCCGAGGATATGGGGGCCTATTTCCGAGCCGGAGGCAAGGCGGTGAATGGCTGGTGCAGTATCCCCTCGGGCGTCACGGCAGAGCTGATGGCGCAGACGGGCTTCGATATGCTGACCATTGATATGCAGCACGGGCTGATCGATTATCAGGTCGCGGTGCAGATGTTGCAGGCCATGTCGGCCAGCCCCGCGCCCAAGATCGTGCGCATCCCCTGGAATGAGCCGGGCATCGCCATGAAGATGCTGGATGCTGGGGCGACCGGTCTCATCTGCCCGATGATCAATACCGCCGATGAGGCCCGCGCACTGGTCGAGGCGACGCGATACGCGCCCCTTGGCGCGCGCAGCTATGGTCCCGTGCGTGCCGCCCGGCTGCATTCCGGCTATGTCGGTCGGTCGAATGATCTGGTGCAGGTCTTTGCGATGATCGAAACCGCCGAGGCGCTGGAAAATCGCGCCGAGATCATGGCGGTTCAGGGCTTGTCGGGGGTCTATATCGGGCCGTCTGATCTGGGCCTGTCGATGGGCTATGAGCCCAGCCTGACGCCCGGCGAACCGGCGGTTCTGGCCGCGATTGCCGATATTCTGGACACGGCCCGACAGGCGGGTCTGCTGGCGGGGATCCATTGCGGATCCGCCGCACGGGTCAGGCAGGTGCTGGAACAGGGCTTCGATTTCGGCTCGCTGGCCACCGATATCGGTCTGTTCGCGCAGGCGATGGGCCAGGCGCTGCAACAGGCGCGCGGCCCCGCCGTCACGGAGTCCAGTTCAGGAAATTACTGATCAGACGCAGGCCGACAGCCTGCGATTTTTCCGGGTGGAACTGGGTGCCGACGATATTGTCGCGCCCGACCACCGCCGTGACCGCGCCGCCGTAATCGGCATGCGCCAGAAGATGCGCCGGATCGGCCACCCTGAACTGCCAGCTATGGACGAAATAGGCGTGATCGCCGGGCGCGATCCCAGCCAGCACCGGATGCGGATTGTCGATCACCAGCTCATTCCAGCCCATATGCGGCACTTTCAGATCCGGCGCGTCGATCGCCACCACATCGCCACCGATCCAGTCCAGACCGGCGGTTTCGCGATATTCATGCCCCGTCGTGGCCAGCATCTGCATCCCGACGCAGATGCCCATGAAGGGCACGCCACGCGTCAGCACCGCATCGCGCAGGGCCTCGGCCATGCCGTCAACCTCGCCCAACGCGGCGCGGCAGGCGGGAAAGGCGCCATCGCCCGGAAGCACGATCCGGTCGGCGCGGGCGGCAATGGCGGGATCGGCGGTCACGACGATCTGGGCCCCGGCCTCGCGCCCCATCAGCTCAAAGGCCTTATGCGCCGAATGCAGGTTGCCGCTGTCGTAATCTATCAGCGCGACCTTCATAGCGCGCCCTTGGTCGAGGGCAGCGCGCCGACCATGCGCGGATCGGGCTCGACCGCTTCGCGCAGCGCGCGGGCGACGGCCTTGAAGGCGGCCTCGGCGATGTGATGGCTGTTGATGCCATCCAGCCGCGCGATGTTCAGGCTGATCCCGCCATGGGTGGACAGAGCCTGAAAGAATTCGCGCACCAGTTCGGTGTCAAAGCTGCCGATCTTCTGCGACGGAAAGTCGACATTCCACACCAGATAGGGCCGACCCGACAGATCCAGCGCGGCGCGGATCAGCGTGTCGTCCATGGCCAGCAGAAAGCTGCCATAGCGGCGGATGCCCTTCTTGTCGCCCAAGGCCTTGACCAGCGCCTGACCGATGGCGATGCCGGTATCCTCGACCGTGTGGTGGTCGTCGATATGCAGGTCGCCCGTGGCGCGGATGGTCATGTCGATCAGCGAATGGCGCGACAGCTGATCCAGCATGTGATCGAAAAAGCCGACCCCGGTCTGGTTGTCGAAGGTGCCGGTGCCATCAAGGTTCAGCGTCACCTCGATCTGGGTTTCGGCGGTCTTGCGGGTGATGGTTGCGTCGCGCATTGGGTTTCCTTTCATCGCCGCCCGCTTATAGGGGGTCGGGCGGGATCAGCCAAGGTACAGCTGACCTTCGGGATAGCGCACCCGCGGCTTTGACCGCGTGGCCAGAAAGAAGCCCAGCGTCAGCGGCCCGATCCGGCCCAGGAACATCATCACCATGATGACGATCTTGCCCAGCGGCCCAAGCTCGGGCGTGTAGTTCCGCGTCAGCCCGACATTGCCGAATGCGCTGGCCACCTCAAAGGTGACATCCAGAAACTGGCCGTCATGGGTGGCCATCAGGACAAAGGCGCCGACGAAATTCAGCACCGCCGCGATGGCGACCAGCGCCATGACCTTCAGCACGTCCTCCATGCCGATAGAGCGGCCAAAGGCCCAGATCTGCGTGCGGCGGCGGAAAAAGGCCAGCGTCGCCAGCAGCATCACCATCATCGTGGTGACCTTGATCCCGCCCGCGGTCGAGGTCGGCCCGCCGCCGATCACCATCAGCGCCATGTACAGCAAAGAGGTGGAATCGTGCAGCCCGGCAATATCGGTCGTCGCAAAACCCGCGGTGCGCGGTGTGACGCCCTGAAACCAGGCCAGCGTCAGCCGCACCAGCGGCGAGGCATATTGGCCCAGCGTGCGCGGGTTGTTCCATTCCAGCAGCGCCGTCAGCCCGACCCCGACGACGATCAGCGCCAGGCTGCCCACCACCATCAGCCGCGTATGCAGGCTCCAGCCCCGCCAGAAGCGGCGCCTGCGCATATCCGACAGCACGACATAGCCAAGCCCGCCCGCGATGAACAGCGCGGGCACCACGATATTGACGATGGGATTGGTGGCGTAATCGACCAGACCGCTGGAAAAGGTCGAAAACCCGGCATTGTTGAAGGCCGAGACCGAATGGAACAGCGCATGCCACAGGCCGCGCCAGACACCGAATTCCGGCACGAAGACAAAGGCCAGCGCCAGCGCGCCCAGAACCTCGGCCAGGATCACCACGCGGATGATGACGGCCACCATCTTGGTCAGGCTGCTGAACGAGGTCTGGTTCAGATCCTCGCGCAGATAGGTCTGCTGCCGCAATCCGATGGGCATCCCAAGCGCCGAAAAGACCAGCACCGCAAAGCTCATCAGGCCCAGCCCGCCCAGTTGTACCAGCACGATCAGGATCAACTGGCCCCAGAAGGTCATGCCGGTCTCGACATCGATCACCGACAGCCCCGTTACCGTGATGGCCGAGGTCGAGGTGAACAGCGCATCCATCATCGAGATCGGCGCCGTGGTCGCGACGGGCAGCTTCAGCGCCAGCGCCCCCAGAATGACCAGCACCAGATAGCCCAGGCCCAGCACCGCCGGGGGCGAGGAATGGTGCAACCTCTGCCTGACCCGTTTCCAGATCGTCCTGCGACGGCGGCTCACAACGTCTCGCTGAACTGTGACAGTTCCGGCTTGCGGCCCAGAAGCAGCAGGCGGTCGCCGATCTTCAGGCGCTTGTCCGGATCCGTCTGGATATATTCCGTGCCCCGCATCATCCCTAGGGCCCGGATACCCTGTCCAAGCCGCAGATCCGCGATGGTCCTGCCGTCCAGCTCCTCGGGGACGCGGACATTCACGACGTTATAGCCATTGCCAAGCGAGACATAATCCTGAACCGCAGGATTGTTCATCATCTGCGCGGTGTGGCGGCCCATCTCGATATCGGGCAGCAGGACACGATCGACGCCCATTTTCGACATGATGCGGTGATGGGTGCGGTTATCGGCCTTGACCCAGATCGTCTCGACCCCGATCAGCTTCAGGTTCATCACCGACAGGATGCTGCTTTCCAGATCATTGCCCATCGACACCAGCGCGACATTGTAGTTCTCGACCCCGGCCTCGCGCAGCGCGGCGTCGTCAGAGGCGTCCAGAATGGCGACGTTGCTAAGCTTTTCGGCCATATCCGCGACGCGTCTTTCGTCGCTGTCGATCCCTAGCACGTGGTTTCCGAATTGTGCCAATGTCCCGGCGACGACGCTGCCGAAGCTGCCAAGACCCAAAATCACAAAATTCCGTTTCTTCCTGCCCATGGCATATCGCTCCTTCGGTGGGCTGGTTTGAGCACCACCGGCGCGGCGGGTCAACTGATCTTGCGCAGGTCCCATGGGCGCGCATGATCGCGGCGCTGCCCGGCAAAAACCGGGAAAGCCCGGTTCCCTGTGCCACATTTGTCGGATTTATGCCCGCAAGTGTCGTGTTTCACGTCACTTTTCCTGCGCTGGTGGCGATTTTGATATAAATGTGAAATACACGTCACTGCAGAATCAGAAACTTGTTCGGGGCTATTCGCGATTTGCGAAGGCTGCATGTCCGTTGGCATGCCATGGCGCAGCTTACCCCGAACATCGATAACGAAGATGAAAGGGACCGATGGCACAACCTCCCAAAAACCCCAACCAAAAGGGCCACAAGGGCCAGCCAGGTGACCGGCTGCGTGAGCAGGAGGCGCTGAAAGGCAAGCACCAGGCGCCGCCAGAGCCCGAACCCGCCGTCGAGGATATTCCCGCGCCCGAGGGACCGACGGAAATCATCGAGACCGACTATCAGGTCGGTCAGGACAATATCGAAGGGACGGGCGCTGTTCCCTTCGACATCCACAACCCGGTCTTCATGATCTCGGGGCTAGCGGTGGTGCTGTTCACCGCCGTGACCTATTTCTTTCCGGAACTGCTTGGCCCGATGTTCGAGGGGCTGCGCAATACCCTGACCAGTAATCTGGACTGGTTCTTCATTCTGGCCGCGAACCTGTTCGTGGTGCTGTGCATCGTGCTGGTGCTGTCGCCGCTGGGCAAGGTCCGTCTGGGCGGTCCCGACGCGACACCGGATTTCAGCCTGACGGGCTGGTTCGCGATGCTGTTCGCGGCCGGCATGGGCATCGGGCTGATGTTCTATGGTGTCAGCGAACCGCTGGGCCATTTCGACGCGGCTCTTGGTGGGCCTGTCATCGAGAACGGCGTGCGCACCGACTGGGCACCGCTTGATGGCGCGGCCGGGGATGAGATGGGGGCAAGGCGTCTGGCCATGGCCGCCACGATCTTCCACTGGGGTCTGCACCCCTGGGCGATCTATGCCGTGGTGGCCCTGTCGCTGGCGCTCTTTGCCTATAACAAGGGGCTGCCGCTGACGCTGCGCTCGGTCTTCTATCCGCTGTTTGGCGAACGTGTCTGGGGCTGGCCCGGCCATATCATCGACATTCTGGCGGTGCTGGCCACGCTGTTCGGTCTGGCCACCTCGCTTGGGATTGGCGCGGGTCAGGCGGCTGCGGGCTTCAACTTCCTCTTCGATATCCCGAACACCGTGACGACCATGGTTTTCCTGATCATCGTGATCACCGGCATCGCCACCATGTCTGTCGTGCTGGGTGTTGAAAAAGGCGTCAAGCGCCTGTCCGAGATCAATATGGTGCTGGCGGTGCTGCTGCTGTTCTTCATCATCATTTTCGGCCCGACCATGAGCATCCTGACCGGCTTCTTCGGCAACCTGCTTAGCTATGCGGAAGATATCATCCCGCTGTCCAACCCCTTCGGGCGCACGGATGACAACTTCCGTCAGGGCTGGACGGCCTTCTACTGGGCCTGGTGGATCAGCTGGTCACCCTTTGTCGGCATGTTCATCGCCCGCGTGTCGCGCGGCCGGACGGTACGGGAATTCCTGACCGCCGTGCTGATCGTGCCCTCGCTGATCTCGGTGCTGTGGATGACGGCGCTTGGCGGCACGGCCATCAGCCTGACGCTGGACGGGTTCGAGGGCATCCGCAACGCCGCGCTGGAACTGCAGCTTTTCGAGATGCTGTCGCAACTGCCGATGACGGGGCTGACCAGCCTTGTGGGCATCATCCTGGTGATCGTCTTCTTCGTCACCTCCTCGGATTCGGGTTCGCTGGTGATCGACACCATCGCGGCGGGCGGCAAGGTGAATTCGCCGGTGCCGCAGCGCATCTTCTGGTGCGTCTTTGAAGGTCTGGTGGCCATTGTGCTGCTGCTGACCGGCGGTCTGGCGGCCTTGCAGGCGATGGCGGTCTCGACCGGCTTCCCCTTCACCATCGTCCTGCTTCTGGCCTGCTGGGCGCTGGTCAAAGGCCTGCTGGGCGAAAGGCGAGAACTTGCCTGAAACACGGCAGATATCCATCAGAACGGGCAGGGAAACCTGCCCGTTCTTGTTTTATGGCGCAGGCAGTGTCACAAGATGTTGTGACGCCATGAGAGGACCACGCGATGAGCGAGATTTCTGTCAGCGAACGGCGGCTGAGTGCCGCGCTTGATCGCATTGACCAGCTTCTGGAGGCGGGACCGTCCCGTGCGCCGGGCGCGGTCCCTGACGATTCGCAGCTTCAGTCGCGTCTGGATGAGGTTCTGGCGGAAAATGCGCGGCTGAAGGCGCGGATTGCCGCGCAGGACAACGATGCCACGCCCGCCGATGCAGGGCAGGAACGGATGGCCAGCGCGGTGGAACAGGCGGCGCGGCTGGCGGCGGCCAATGACGATCTGGCCTCGGCCAATCGCGCGCTGATCGAGGCGGCCTCGGGCGAGGGCGACATGATCGAGGCCGCCAGTGTCGCGCTGGAGGCGGAAATCGAAGCCCTGCGCGCGGCCCGCGCGGCTGAAATCGCGCAACTTGGCGATATCATGGGCGAATTAGAGCGTTTGCTGGCCGAAGGCGGTGACGCCGGACAGGCGGTCGGCGAAGATCAGGACGGGGGCAGCTAATGGCCGAGGTCGAATTTACCATCGGGCACAAGGAATATCGCATCGGCGCGCAGGATGGCGAAGAACGCCTGTTGCAGCGCGCGGCGGCTATACTGGATGGCGAGGCGCAGCAGATCCTGCAACAGGCGGGCCGCACGCCCGAGCCGCGCCTGCTGCTGTTGGCGGGTCTGATGCTGGCCGATCGTTTCGCCACGATGGAAGAACGCGCCACCAAGGCGGAACGCCACCTGAACCGTCTGCAATCGAACCCGGAACGGGTCGAGGTGCCGGTGATCCCCGCCGATCTGAAAGAGGCCATGGCCGAACTGGCCGCCCGCGCCGAATCCCTGGCCGAACGGCTGGAAGAACAGCAATCAGGCGGCTGATCTTAACGTTTTTTTAAGGCGGAAGAGGGCAGGGTCGTCGTATGATCCATCTTCGCCTGCTTCTTTGCTGTCTGATTCCCCTGCTGGCCCTGTCGGGCTGCGCAAGCCCGTCGCCGGATATGATGGGAAGCTCGCGCGGCGATGTGACGGTCGAGGGTATCCGCTTCACGGTCTACCACGATCTCAACCGGGCAGAGGTCGTGCGCCGTGGCGGCTATATGACCATGCGACAGCGCGACCGGGTGCCCGCGCTGATCTATCGCGCGGCGGAACAGGCATCGGGCTGCGCGTCTATTCCCGGCAGCCTGACAACGCGGCTACCGGGCGATACCGGCGTCGGGCGGGTCGATCTGGCCTGTTGAATTCAGCCCTCGCCCAGGAAATTCGACAGGATATCGGCCACGATCTCAGGCGCGTCGGCATGCAGCCAATGCCCGGCACCCTTGACGCGAATGACCTTGGCCTGCGGGAAATAGGCGCGCAGGGCGTCCTGCCGTTCCTCGGTGACATAGCGGGATTCTTCGCCCATCACCTCGATCACCGGGCCGTCGAAACTGCCGCGCGGCAGATCCTCGGGCCAACCGATGATCTGCGGCATCTGATCGCGCAGGGCCGCCAGATTCAGCCGCCAGCGCGGCGGATCGGATTTCAGGTCCAGCGATTGCAGCAGAAAGGCACGCACGCCCGGCTCATCCACATCGGCGGCCATGGCCTTGTCGGCCGTGCTGCGGCGGTCGATGGTGGGCAGGTCCAGCGCCTCCATCGCGTCGATATATCCCGTCTGCGTGTGGCGATAGGCGACCGGGGCGATATCCATCACCACCAGCTTGCGGATCAGATCGGGCTGCGTCAGCGCCAGCGCCATCGCCGCCTTGCCGCCCATGGAATGTCCGACCAGATCGGCCCTGCCGCCCAGCTCGCGGATCAGTTCGGCCAGATCGTCGGCCATCGCTGGATAGCTGTTATCGTCGTCCCACGGGCTGTCGCCGTGATTGCGCAGATCGACAGTGACGACGCGGCGGGTCTGCGACAGCCTGCGGGCCTGCGCGTTTAGATTTCGGCCCTGGCCGAACAGGCCGTGAACCAGCAGGACGGGCAGGCCGGTTTCGGGGCCGGTGATGGTGTGATTCAGCTTCATGCCGCGATCCTACGGTGTCTGGCGTTGCGCCACCATCCCGTTTAAACAGTGGCCATGGGCAGCGACACAAAAACATTCGAAGATATTTCCCCGATGGCGGATGAGGTCGCGCGCCTGATGGTGTCGCGTCTGGGCGGCGCACGACGCGGGGAGCAGCCGTCACTGCAGGTCATGCTGCGGCGTCGCGGCGGCGCCCTGCCGCGCCGGTTGCGCAAACACGCCCACAGGCTGGCACAGGCCGATCAACTGGCCGCGCAGCCCAAGATCGCCCGTCAGCAGGACATGCCCCGCCTGACGCAGGGCCATCGCGCCCTTGTCAAATATCTGCAGCCCTTGGGAGAGATCAGCCGCTGGCAAAGCGGGCTGATCAATTTCGCCGCATCGGTGATGTTCGGGCTGCTGATTCTGGCGGCAGTGGTGATCTGGCTGATGGTGATGCGCGGCGGGATCTAGGCCGCAGCCTTGCAGATGATGCAAGGCTGCAAGTCACCTCCGATGGCTTGCCAAAGCGTCGGGCCTGACCGATGTTAGCGCCTTACTTTTCTTCAGGACATGACCATGGACCAGAATCGTGATTTTCGTCACGCGATCCTTGCGCTTGCGCTTGGATCATTTGCGATCGGAACGTCGGAATTCGCGGCAATGGGGCTTCTGCCCTATTTCGCCGCAGATCTTGGCATATCCGAGCCGCAGGCAGGCCATGTCATCAGCGCCTATGCGCTTGGCGTGGTGGTTGGCGCGCCGCTGACCTCGGTTCTGGGGGCCAGGCTGCCGCGGCGGCGCTATCTGGCGGCTTTGATGGCCTTTTACGCGGTGATGAACCTGCTTGCGGCGGTTCTGCCGGGGCTGTTCGTGCTGACCTCGATGCGCTTTCTGGCCGGTCTGCCGCATGGCGGTTTTCTGGGCGTCGGCATGCTTTACGCGGCGGATGCCCTGCCGCGCGAACATCGCGCACGCGGCGCGGCGCAGGTGCTGATGGGGCTGACGGTCGCCAATATCATCGGCGTGCCGCTGGCGGGCTGGCTGGGGCAGGTGCTGGACTGGCGGTGGGGCTTCGCGCTGCCGGGGGCGATTGCCGCGCTGTCTGCGGTGCTGATCCTGAAGCTGGCCCCGCGTGTCGGCGGCAATCCCGATGCGCGCCCGATGGATGAGCTGCAGGCGCTGACCAATGCGCGCGTTCTGTGGCTGCTGGCGCTTGGATCGGTGGCGACCGGTGGCGTTTTCGCCGTCTATGCCTATCTGACATCGGCGATCCTGCAGACGACCGAGGCGCCGGCATGGGCGATTCCGGTGGCGCTGATGGCCTTCGGTCTGGGCGCGACGCTGGGCACATGGGCCGCCGGGCGCGTGACCGAGCGGCTTGGCCAGGTGCGGGCGATGTTCTTCTACCTGGGTTCCATGGCGCTGACGCAGGCCTTCGCGTCCTATGCTGTTGGCAGCTGGCCGCTGATGATCCTGTCATCCTTCCTGCTGGCTTTGGGTGCCGGTCTGGTGATCCCGTTGCAATTGCGGCTGATGGATGTCGCCGGACCTGCGCAGAACATGGCGGCGGCGATGAACCACGCCGCCTTCAATGCGGCCAATGCGCTTGGCCCCTTTGTCGCCGGCCTGGCGCTTGGGGCGGGCTATGGCTATGGCTCGAACGGGCTGGTCGGTGTCGCGCTTACGGCGGCGGGGGCAGTCGTTCTGATCCTGTCGCTGCGTTACGAGCGGCAATCTCTGGCCTTGGCAGGGACCGCATGATGACCTGTCGCGAGGTCGAGGAGAATTCCCGCCTCCAGGTGACGTAAAGCACGACAAGGGCCCCGGCCAGCAAGGTCCAGGGCCCCATCAGCCACCCCAAAGAGCCAAGCGCGAAATAGACGCTGCGCAGCCCGGCATTGAAGCTGCGGGCAGCGGTGATGTTCAGGTCGGCGGCCTGCATCGCACGCTCGGCCGCGATCGGGTCGCGCGCATCATTGGGCACCGCCGCCATCAGGATCGCGCAATAGCCGAACAGCCGATGCGCCCAGACGAATTTCAGGAAGGCAATGACGACAAAGAACATCGTCACCAGCAGCTTCATCTCCAGCGGCACCCCGTCGGGTTGCGCGATCTCCAGCCCCTGGGTCAGGCCGCGCAGCGGATCGGCATTGCGGATCAGCGCCAGCAGCCCGCCCGTCGCGATCATGCAGGCCGAGGCGAAGAAGGCCGTGCCCTCGCGCAGGCTTGACAGAATATTGCCGTCAAAGATGCGCGGATCGCGCTCGATGAACTGCCGCATCCATTCGCGGCGATAGCGTTTCATCAGGACCGAGACGGACGGCTTGCCCGCCGGCGGGCTTTCGGTCGCGACGCCGATTCCCAGCCAGGTGATGAAAAGCAGGATCGCCGCAGCGAAATCCACGGGATATTGGGTGATCAGATCCAGAACGTGCTGCTGCATGCGGCGATCTTAGGATATCGCGCAGCCGGAAGGAAAGGGCGCGCGAAATGGCCGTGATCGGAAAATCACGCGGGTCTTGAAGCCGCCAATTTCTGCCCTAAATTTTTCTGTGGCGGCCATGATGGCGCCACAATCGCCCGCCCGATGATTGGGGGGCACCATGATATGCATCGCTTTGAAAGGGTGTAACCTATGCGTAACTTTGACCTGACCCCGCTTTACCGTGCCTCGGTCGGTTTCGACCGTCTGGCAGATGTCGTTGACCGTGCCATGTCGGCGGAAGTCTCGGCCTCGGCCTATCCTCCCTATAATATCGAAAAGACGGGCGAGAATACCTATCGCATCTCGATCGCCGTGGCAGGATTTGCCGCCGATGATCTGAATGTCGAAATGCGTGATGGTTCCGTGATCGTCTCGGCCCGCAAGGCCGAGGAGGAAAAGGACCGGACCTATCTGCATCGCGGCATCGCCACGCGCGCCTTTGAACGCAAGTTCACGCTGGCCGATCACGTGCGCGTCGATGGCGCCAGCCATGTCGATGGCATGCTGCATATCGACCTGATCCGCGAGATCCCCGAGGCGCTGAAACCGCGCCGGATCGAGATCGCGAAATCCGCGCCCAAGGTGGAAAAGCTGGACGCCTGATCCGCTTTCCCTGACCTTTTCTTTGGCCCGCCGAGCGATTTCGGCGGGCTTTTTGATGCGCGGCTTGCATCATCGCCACAGGTGTCCTATCAGCCGCCCGCCGGTCGCAGCCTACCCGGTTATCAAAACAAGGGTGACATAGATGAAAACTGCTGTTGTCTGCTCTGGCGGACTCGATTCCGTTTCTCTGGCCCATGTGATGGCCCAGCAGGGGAACCTGTCACGCATCCTGTCTTTCGATTACGGGCAGCGCCATCGCAAGGAACTGGACTTTGCCCGCCGCGCCGCCGACAGGCTGCAGGTGCCTTTTCATCTGATCGACATGCGCTCGGTCGGTGCGGCACTGACCGGTTCGGCACTGACCGATGATATCGACGTGCCGGATGGCCATTACGCCGAAGATACGATGCGCGTCACCGTGGTGCCGAATCGCAATGCGATCATGCTGACCATCGCCTTCGGCATCGCAGCGGCGCAGGGCGATGATGCGGTGGCCACGGCGGTGCATGGCGGCGATCACTTCATCTATCCCGATTGCCGGCCCGATTTCACTCTGGCCTTTGCCAAGATGCAGCGGGCGGCCCTGTCGGGCTATGCCAATGTCGCGCTGCATGTACCCTTCGTGCAGCAAAAGAAATCCGATATCGTCGTTGCGGGTGCCCGCGCCGGAACGCCCTTCGCGGAGACATGGTCCTGCTACAAGGGCGGCGAGGTCCATTGCGGCCGCTGCGGCACCTGCGTCGAGCGGCGCGAGGCCTTTCATCTGGCCGGGGTCGAGGATCCGACCGATTATGCCGATCCAGATTTCTGGCGCAGCGCCACGCGCGGCGGGGGGCAGGGCTGATGTACCGGATTGCAAAGGAATTCCACTTCTCGGCCTCGCATCAACTGTCGCATCTGCCCGCGGATCACCAATGCGCGCGGCTGCACGGGCATAATTACGTGGTCTTCGTGGAACTGGCGGCGTCCGATCTGAATGCCGATGGCTTCGTGCGCGATTACCACGAACTGGCGGCGCTGAAGTCTTATATCGACCAGAATTTCGATCACCGGCATCTGAATGATGTGCTGGACGGGCCATCCACCGCCGAACATCTGGCGCGGCATTTCTTTGACTGGTGCCGCGAACGCTGGCCCGAAACCGCTGCCGTCAGGGTGTCCGAGACGCCCAAGACCTGGGCCGAGTATCGTCCATGAGCCTGCGCATCGCTGAAATCTTTGGTCCGACGATTCAGGGCGAGGGCGCGCTGATCGGTCAGCCCACGGTGTTCATCCGCGCGGGCGGTTGCGATTATCGCTGCAGCTGGTGCGACAGCCTGCATGCGGTGGACAGCCGGTACCGCCATGACTGGCAGGTGATGCAGCCCGATGAGGTCATGGATCGGGTCGTCGCGCTGTCCGGGGGTCAGCCGGTGATGGTCTCGATCTCGGGCGGGAACCCGGCGATCCAGGATTTCGCGCCGGTCATCGCGCAGGGGCGGGCGCTTGGCTATCGCTTTGCCTGCGAAACTCAGGGGTCGGTCGCGCGCGACTGGTTTGCGGATCTGGACCTGCTGGTCCTGTCGCCGAAGCCCCCCTCCAGCGGTGAGCAGGTGGACTGGGTGGCATTCGACAGATGCCTGCAGGCGGCGGGCAGGGCCGACCGCATCCTGAAGATCGTGATTTTCGATCAGCGGGATCTGGACTGGGCGCAGGATGTCGCCGCCCGCTATCCACGGTTGCCGCTTTACCTGCAGCCCGGCAATCCCGAGACCGATCCCGCCCAAGCCGTCGATCCGCAGGATCTGGCCGACCGCATGCTGTGGCTGGTCGATCAGACCGTGGGTCGAGGCTGGCTGCGGCCACGGATCCTGCCGCAGCTGCATGTGCTGATCTGGGGCAACAGGCGCGGTGTGTGATCCGCGAAAGGAGAGATTATGACCGAGACGATCTACAGCAACCTGACCCAGTTGGGCGGCCAGACCGAATTGCCGCAAAACCCCGAAGAGGCGGTGCTGGAACGGGTGCGCAATCCGCAGGCCGATGTCAGCTATAATGTGCGCTTCACCGCGCCCGAATTCACCTCGCTTTGTCCGATGACGGGTCAGCCCGATTTCGCGCATCTGGTGATCGATTACGTGCCCGGAGACTGGCTGGTCGAATCGAAATCGCTGAAGCTGTTTCTGGGCTCTTTCCGCAATCACGGCGCCTTTCACGAGGATTGCACCATCTCGATCGCGCGGCGTCTGGTCGATTTTCTTCAGCCGCGCTGGCTGCGGATCGGAGGCTATTGGTATCCGCGCGGCGGCATTCCGATTGACGTCTTCTGGCAAAGCGGCGCAATGCCCACCGATGTCTGGATCCCCGATCAGGGCGTGCCGCCCTATCGCGGGCGGGGCTAGGGCAGAAGCAGCGTCATGGCGGCCAGTGCCATGACCAGCAGAAAGACGGTCTCGGACAGGATCAGCGCGAAATGGCGCGGGCCAAGCGCAAAAAGCGCGGCCAGCGATGTCCGCACCCCAAGGGCCGCAATCGCGATCAGCAGCAGCCATTGCGACAGGGACGAGGCCAGATCGGCAAGGGCAGCGGGGACGAGTCCCAGACTGTTCAGCGCGAAACAGGCCAAGAAGCCCAGCACGAAACCCGGCAGGCGCAGCGATCCGGCTCCGTCCCCGCCGCGCCCCGACAGCAACAGTACCGCCAGCAGCACCACCGGTAGCATGACGACACGCTGCAGCTTGACCATCGTGGCCACATCGCCGGCCGTATCGCTGACCGAATAGCCCGCGCCAACCACCTGCGCGACATCATGGACGGTGGCGCCGATCATGAACCCCGCTTCGGCATCGTTCATCCCCAGCATGGTGAACAGCGCCGGATAAAAGATCATTGCCAGCGTTGACAGCGCGGTGACGGCCACCACGGTGAACAGCGCGTCCTGTTCCAGCTGCTTGCTTTTGGGCAGGATCGCCGAGATTGCCAGTGCGGCCGAGGCACCGCAGATCGCCACCGATCCCCCGGTCAGCAACCCGAAGCGCCAGCGCCGTTTCAGCAGCGGCGACAGGGCCAGCCCGAACAGGATCGTCGCCACCATCAGCCCGACCACCACCGCAAAGGACCGCCAGCCCAGTTCCGACAGATCGGCCAGGCTCAGCCGAAAGCCCAGCAGCGCGACCCCAAGGCGCAGCAGGCTGGTCGAGGTCGCCTCTAACCCCGCAGCGGTTTTCGGATGATCGGCCAGAAAGTTGAAGGCCATGCCGATCAGCAGCGCCATCAGCATCGCGGGCGCGCCGTAATGTTCGGACAGAAAGCGCGCCGCCGCCGCCACCAGACAGGCCAGCAGAAAGCCGGGCCACAGCGCGACAAGATGCGGGGCAATCTGGCGGGGGTGCGGAAGGCTGGGGCGTGGCATGGCAGGATCCGGGATCTGGTCGGTGGTCATGGCCCTGACGGCCAATGCCCGACAGCTTTGCCGTGTCGGAGGGCCAGAGGAAAGGCCGGATGTCGTGAAACTGTCCCGAAACACATGGCGGCGCGGGAAGGATCGCGCGCTTAGCCTTCATCAACTTGCCCATGCTGCCCGGGTGTTCTATTTTTGTTCCATGAAACGCGGGTTGCAGGAAAAATTGGCCATTCTGGCGGATGCGGCGAAATACGACGCCTCTTGCGCCTCATCCGGCACGACGCGCCGCGACAGCAGCAAGGGCGGCATCGGCAGCGCGGGCGGCACGGGGATCTGTCACGCCTATACGCCGGATGGGCGCTGCATCAGCCTGTTGAAGATCCTGATGACGAATTTCTGCATTTACGACTGCGCCTATTGCATCAATCGCGTCTCCAGCCGGGTCGAGCGGGCAAGGTTTTTGCCCGACGAGGTCGTCACCCTGACGCTGGAATTCTATCGCCGGAACTATATCGAGGGGCTGTTCCTGTCCTCGGGCATCATCCGCAGCCCGGACGACACGATGGCCGATATGGTGCGGATCGCGCGGATGCTGCGGCAGGATCACGGGTTCAAGGGTTACATCCACCTGAAAACGATCCCCGAGGCCAGCAAGGAGCTGATCGACGAAGCGGGGCTTTATGCCGACCGCCTGTCGATCAATATCGAACTGCCGCAGGATGCCAGCATCCGGCAACTCGCCCCGCAGAAAAAGCCCGAGACGATTCGCGCCGCCATGGCCGATGTCCGTCTTGCGCGCGAGGCCAGCCGCGACAGATCGTTTCGCGGCAAGCGTCCAGCGCGGTTTTCACCTGCCGGGCAATCGACGCAGATGATCGTGGGCGCGGATCAGGCGACGGACGGGCATATCCTGACCACGGCATCGCGGCTCTATACCGGCTATCGGCTCAGCCGCGTCTATTATTCCGCGTTCAGCCCCATTCCCGACAGCTCGGCCGCGCTGCCGCTGATCAAGCCGCCGATGATGCGGGAACACCGGCTGTATCAGGCCGATTGGCTGATGCGCTTCTATGGCTTTGACGCGGAAGAGATTACCAGCGCCGCACCCTCGGGCAATCTGGATCTGGCGGTGGATCCGAAACTGGCCTGGGCGCTGGCACACCGCCACAGCTTTCCCCTTGATGTGAACCGCGCCAGCCGCGAGATGCTGTTGCGCGTGCCGGGCTTTGGCACGCGCACGGTGCAGCGGATTCTGGCGGCGCGGCGGTCGGGGCTGCTGCGCTATCACGATCTGCTGCGCATCGGGGCGCTGATGAAGAAGGCGCAGCCCTTCATCAGCCTGCCCGACTGGTCGCCCAAGGGCCTGACCGACAGCGCCAATCTGCGCGCAAGATTTGCGCCCCCGCCTGAGCAACTGTCGCTGATATGAGCTTTCTTGTCAGGCTGCCGCAACTGGGCGCGGGGCAGGCGTGGCGTGACGCTGCGCGGCGTCTGGCCAGCCACCGGATCCCGGCGGATCAGGTGGAATGGGCTCGTTTCGATCAGCCTCAGGGCTTGCTGGCCGACAGGCCCCTGCCTGCCGGGACGGGCGGGCACGAGGTCCGGGCCAGCAAGGATCTGATCGCGCTGCTGAATTCGGTGATCTGCCACAGCGACGAACAGGCGATGGCGCTGTGCTATCAGATGTTGCTGCGGCATCAGCAGGATCCGCGCGCGGCGCAGAACCCGGCTGACCGGCTGACGCATCAACTGCACGCGATGGATAAATCCGTGCGCCGCGATATTCACAAGATGCATGCCTTTCTGCGCTTTCGGGAATTGCCCGGCTCAGGCGCGCGCCGCCGCTTTGCCGCCTGGTTCCAGCCGCAGCATTTCATCACCGAACGTGCGGCCACCTTCTTTGCCAAGCGTTTCGGCGACATGGACTGGACGATCCTGACGCCGGAAGCGACCATCACATTTGACTGTGGCAGGCTTTATTTCGCGCCACCGCCACCCAGCCGACCCGATCTTCCCGAAGATGCCAGCGAGGCGTTATGGGCGGTCTATTTTCAGAACATCTTCAATCCGGCGCGGGTCAAGATCGCGGCGATGACCTCTGAAATGCCGCGCAAATACTGGAAGAACCTGCCCGAAACGCGGCTGATCCCCGGCATGCTGGCCGATGCCGAACGCCGGGTCGAGGCGATGCGTCAGGCCATGCCCAGCGTCGCCCCGGAACGTGCGCAGCGGATTCTTGAGCGGCTTGCGCCAGACCCCATGCCCACGCAGCCGCAAACGCTTGAGGAGGCCGCGCTGGTCGCCCGATCTTGCGCGCGCTGCGGGCTGTGCGAGGCCGCCACCCAGACCGTCTGGGGCGAGGGCGATGCCACCGCGCCGCTGATGATCGTCGGTGAACAGCCGGGCGATCACGAAGATCTGCAGGGCCGCCCTTTCGTCGGTCCCGCCGGTCAGGTTTTGCGGTCCCAGATGGCGGCGGCGCAGGTCGGGCCGGTATGGCTGACGAATGCGGTGAAGCATTTCAAGTTCCAGCCGCGCGGCAAGCGGCGTCTGCATCAACGGCCCAATCAGGGCGAGGTGCAGCATTGCCGCTGGTGGCTGGATCTGGAGCGGCGCTTCGTCCAGCCGCGGCTGACCGTGGCCCTTGGCGCGACCGCGGCCTTTGCCGTGACGGGCAGCGCGGCGGCGATCCGTGACCGGCGCGGCAATGTCGAGGCTGCGCAGGATGGCGGGCCGGTGCTGATTACCTGGCATCCCAGCTATATCCTGCGCCTGCCGGATGTCGAGGCGCAGCAGGCCCGCGCCCAGCTTCGCGCCGATCTGACCAGGGCCGTCGAGATTCTGGCTTAGCGTGGGGCGCATGTGAAAACGGGCGGCCAGCGCCGCCCGTCGTGGATGCCTGTCCTAGAAGGATCAGTTCGCGGTCGATTGCAGCAGATCGGTGATCCGGCGCACGGAAGCGCGGCGGTTTTCGCGAATGTCACCGTCGCGATTGATCTTCAGGAACCTCTCGCCATAGCCCTGCACGACCAGATTTTCCGGCGGCACGTCGAAATATTCGCTCAGCGCCAGGGCCACGGATTCCGCCCGCCGGTCCGACAGCGCCAGATTGGCGGCGTCCGATCCGACCGTGTCGGTATAGCCTTCGATCAGAAACACCTCGCGCGGGTTGTCCGCGATGGTCTTGCGGATCACATCGCCCAGCAGCGCCAGTTCCTGCGCCTGATCGGGCTTGATCGCGGCAGATCCGGTGTCAAATGTGATCGCGTCGATATCGACTGGCGCGACCAGCGACCGGACCTGTGGGATGTCGCGGATCTGGGCCAGCGTGAAACGACGATCCGCCGCCGATTCGGCCAGCAGTGCGGCGCGAAGCTGATCTTCGTTCATGCTGGCAGCGGTGGCGCTGTTGCGATTGACCGGGGCGGGCAGGGCGGCAAGGTCCACCGGCTCCGCCACGGTTTCGTCGATCAGCCGCGTGCTGCTGCCATCGGGCGATACCAGCGTCCGGCGCAGCACCCGCAGATCGGCGTCGCGGATGGTAATGACCTTGCTGCCATCGGCGCGGGTGACGATGCTGCGCGAAGAGCCGTCGTCGAAATTCTCGGTCGTGACCGTCGATCCGGGCTGACGCAGCAGCGCGACCTCGTCCTTGATGATCTGCTGGCTGCCATCGGCGCGGGTCACGACGACGCGGTCCGGGGTGCTAAGCTGCACCTGCCGGTTATTGCTCAGCATCGCGCCTACGGCGACACCGCCCAGACCCAGCAGAAGCGCCTTGCCCAGATCGTTGTCATCATCATCCTTGCTGCTGGCGGCCTGCGCTGCCGCTGCCGTATCGGTGCCAGTCGCTGTCTCCCGCGCATCGCTGAGGCTGGTGGCGAAATCCTCATCCGAGGAACGGCTGTTTTCTTCGGTCACGTTCTCTTCGGTGATCTGGCCGTCCGTGGCGTCGTCATCCAGCGCCGCTGCGGCGGGCAGTTCGGTCGCTGCTGCGGCCTCCTTGGCGGCCTCGGTTTCCTCGGCCTCCGCTTCGGGGGCCGTTTCTGGCATGGTGGGGTCTTCCACCGGGTCGGACTGCGCCTCGGTCGCCGTCGCTTCGGCTTCTTCGGCGGGCATCTCGCTGTCCTCGGCGTTTTCTTTTGCTGTTTCCTCGGCCAGGGCCTCTTCCAGCGCCTGCGGATCCGTCGCAGGGTCTTCGGCGGGTTCCGCCATATCTTCGGCCGCGTCCATTTCAGGCTGGGCCGGTTCCTCGGTCACGGCATCCTCCATCGTCTCGGGCTCGGCGGTGGGCTCGGTGACGGGTTCCTCGCTTGGCATGGACTCTGCGGGTTCTTCCACGACTTCTTCGGCGGGCGTGGCCTCTGTGGGTTCTTCCGCAACTTCCTCTGCGGGCATGGTCTCTGCAGGTTCTTCTGCTGCCTCCTCGGCAGGCACAGGCTCGACATCCGGTTCGGCTTCGGCCTCGACGCTATCGGCGGGGGCTTCGGTCGACATCTCTTCGCCTGTGACCTCTGCGGCTGGATCTTCAACCGGCGCGGCCTCTGCCTCGGCTTCCGGCAGGGGCAGGGGTTCGGCCATCTGTTCGTCAGCGGCGGCCTCGGGCATTTCGGTCTGGGCCAGGGCCAGATGCGGCGCCAGCAGTGACATGCAGGCGGCGATGGCGGTGGTGTTATGGATAATTCGGCGCATAGCAGCTCCTTCATTCTACCAATTCGGCGAACCGATCGCAGAATGAACCGGCGGCGCGCGCCAAGGGTTTCCCAACAACTGCGTGAGCGCGGGCGTGACCGGTCACACTCGTGTGACGCGCGCGTCAGATCCTGTTCGACAGCAGGAAGACCGGCACCATGCCGATCAGCACGATCAGCAGCGCGGCGATCGAGGCATCCTCATAGGTGCCGCGCGCGGCCTCGCCATAAAGCCGCGTCGCCAGCGTCTCGACGTTCAGCGGGCGCAGCAGCAGGGTGGCGGGCAGTTCCTTGACGCAATCGACAAAGATCAGCAGCCCGGCCCCGATCATCGAGGCCCGCGACAGCGGCATGTGGATATGACGAAAGACCCCCGCCGGGCTTTGCCCAAGGCTGCGGGCGGCATGGTCCATGGATTGAGGCACGCGGGTCATGCCGGCCTCGATCCCGCCGACCGCGATGGCCAGAAAGCGCGCGACATAGGCATAGATCAGCGCGGCGCCCGATCCCAGCAGGATCAGTTGCGGGGCGGCGGCGCCCCACATGCCCAGCAGGCCGGTCAGTTGGCGATCCGCGAAGATGATCACCGGCAGCAGCCCGATGGCCAGAATGGTGCCGGGCACGGCATAGCCCAGCGTGGCGACACGCACCGAAAACCGCGTGACGGGTCCGGGCTGCAACCGCGTCGCCGCCGCGATCAGCAGGCCCAGAACCACGGCGATGAAGGTGGCGATCAGCGCCAGCAAGGCGGTTTGCAGCGCCTCGGACCAGAGGCCCGTGGGGATGCCCGAAAAGACGTATCGGCGCCAGGCGTGCTGGACCAGATAGCTGGCCGGGGCGACAAAGCCGATCAGGACCGGCAGCGCGCAGAGGATGGTCGCCACCCATGCGGCCGGGCCGCGCAGCCTGACCCGGGCCAGCGGCAGATGCCTGCGCGCGGTGCCCGCATAGCGCTGACCCTTGCGGGCGCGCCGCTCGATCAGGACCAGCGAGACGACGATCACCAGCATGACCAGCGCAATCTGCGAGGCGCCGGGCAGGTCGGTGCGGTTCAGCCATGTGGAATAGACCGAGACGGTCAGCGTGCGCACGCCCAGAAACTCGGCCGCGCCGATGTCGTTCAGCGTCTCCATCAGCGCCAGGGCGATGCCCGCGGCGATGGCGGGACGGGCCAGCGGCAGGACGATTTTCCAGAAGACGCGCAGCGGACCCGCGCCCAGCGTGCGCGAGGCCTCTAACAGATTGGCGGCCTGCGTGGCGAAAAGCGCGCGCACGGGAAGATAGACATAGGGGTACAGCACGAAGCCCAGCAGCAGGATGCAGCCGGTCATCGAGCGGATATCGGGCAGGCGGAAATCGCGCGGAGAGTCGTAGCCCAGCAGATCGCGCAGCAAGGTCTGGACCGGGCCGATCGGGTGCAGGATATCCAGATAGGCATAGGCGATGATATAGGTCGGCACCGCCAGCGGCAGCAGCAGCGCCCAACCCAGAATGCGCCGCCCCGGAAAATCGAACCCCGCGATCAGCCAGGCGGTCACGGTGCCGATGCTGGCCACGATCACGCCCACGCCCGACAGCAGGATGATCGTCTGCCCGAGCGCGCTGGCCAGCACATTGCGGAACAGATGCGACCACAGCCCGGGGCTGCCCTGCGCGGCAAAGCTGACCAATGCCAATACCGGCAGCATGACCAGAAATGCGATCAGGATGGCAACAAGCTGCCATCCGCTGCCGGATCTTGGGGACATGGGTACCTCCTCAGGGTCACGCCCCCACTGCCATATGCGGCGGGGGCGTAACAGATCAGTTGTCGAAACCGACTTCTTCGGCCAGTTCGCTCGCGGTCTTGCGCTCGCGGGCGATGGCGGTCAGGTCGGTGGAATCGACCGTCAGTTCACCGAAATCGCCGACCAGCGGATCGACCGCGATGCCGGGCTTCACCGGATATTCGAAATTCGCCTCGGCATAGATTTTCTGGGCATCGTCCGAGACCAGATATTCCAGCAGCTTGACGGCATTATCCTTGTTCGGGGCATGCTTGGCCACAGCCGCGCCGGTGACGTTCACCTGCGTGCCGCCGCCTTCGAAGGTCGGCAGGATCACCTTGACCGCATCGGCCCATTCTTCCTGCTCGGGTCCGCCTGCGCCGCTGCGCATCACGCCGATGTAATAGGTGTTGGCAATGCCGATATCGCAGATGCCGCCCAGAATATCGCGGGCCACGTCGCGGTCGCCGCCGCCGGCCTTGCGGGCCAGGTTGTCCTTGACGCCCTGAAGCCATGCCTTGGTGTCTTCCGCACCGTGATGGGTGATGTAAGAGGCGGTCAGCGCGACGTTATAGGGGTGCTGACCCGACCGGATGCAGACCTTGCCCTTCCATTCCGGCTTTGCCAGATCCTCATAGGTGAAGCTGGTCAGGTCCAGATCCTTGGCGGCATAAAGCGCGCGCGCCCGCAGCGACAGGGCAAACCAGTTGCCGTCCTTGTCGCGCAGGTTTTCCGGGATCGCCTCGGCCAGCACCTCGGAATCGACCGGCTGGGTCAGGCCGCGATCGACCAGATCGACCAGATTGCCGATATCGACCGTCATCAGCACATCGGCGGGCGAGGCATCGCCTTCCTGCTCGACGCGCTCGGGCATGCCGTCTTTCAGGAAGATGGTATTCACCTCGATGCCGGAACCCTCGGTGAAGGCCTGCAGCAGAGGTTCGACCAGTTTTGGCTCACGTGTGGTATAAAGGTTCAACTCGTCAGCAAATGCGACGCCTGCAACGCCTTGCAGCATCAGTGCCGCCGCGGCAGTGGCCAAAAGATTCTGTTTCATGTCGGTACTCCTTGTCGTGATGCTGGCATTACAGTATTCCTATAAAATAAGTAAACAATTATATCTTTGGACGACAATAGCCGGACAGGACAGCGTGGAACACACTGATTTCGAGATGTTTGCAGGGCAAAAGGTCGCGGGCAAAGCCGTGCCGATGCTGCGTGTGTCCCATGTCGCGCGCCAGTTTGGCGGTCGGCAGGCGGTGCAGGATGTGTCGCTGTCGGTCTGTCCGGGGCAGGTGACCTGCCTGCTGGGATCGTCGGGCTGCGGCAAGTCGACGACGCTGCGCATGATCGCGGGAATCGAACAGTTGGACGCGGGCAGCATCCATATCGACGGCCAGCTTGTCGCGGATCGTAATGGCAGTCTGCGCCCGGAAAAACGCTCGGTCGGGATGGTGTTTCAGGATCTGGCCCTTTTTCCGCATATGACGGTCTTCGACAATATCGCCTTCGGCATGGCCAGGGATCAGCGCCGGACGGCCGATGTCGAACAGATGCTGGATCGCGTGGGCCTGCGCGGCTATGGCGCGAAATATCCCCATCAACTGTCGGGCGGAGAGCAGCAGCGCATCGCGTTGGCCCGGGCGCTGGCGACGGGCCCCAAGGTGATGCTGCTGGATGAGCCGTTTTCCAGCCTCGACCAGCGGTTGCGGTCCGAGATGCGGGAATTCGCGCTGGATCTGCTGCGCGAGGCCGGGGCCGCCGTGGTGCTGGTCACGCATGACCCGGATGAGGCGATGATGATGGCCGACCGGATCGCGATCATGGATCAGGGCCGTGTGCTGCAACAGGGCGCGCCGCTGGATCTGTATCATCGCCCGGCGAATCTGGCTGTCGCGCAGTTCTTTTCTGATCTGAACCTGTTGCCGGGCAAGGTCTCGCATGGCGGGGTGGCGACGGGGATCGGCGCGATTTCCGCCGGGCCTCTGGCGGAGGGCACAGCCGTCACCTGCGCCATCCGGCCCGAACATCTGCGCCCTGCGCGCAGCACCGACGGTGCCGCCTGCGCCAAGGTGTCGCGGATCCAGAAGCTTGGCCGCGAAAACCTGATCGAGCTGTCGCTGCCCGAGACCTCGCAAAAGCTGCGCTGCAATATCGCAGGCTCTTGTGACTTCAAACTGGGGGATCGGGTGACGCTGGATTACGACCCGGCGACAGTCATGGTCTTTCCCGCCTAAGTTGATCACTGCCATTCCCGACCCGTCGAGTGGGTGAAAGTTTTAACCATTTTTCGCTAAAACCTGACCATATAGGCGGTTTACCGCTCATATATTCCTTTGCTATGCTGGTAACAGCAGCATGACCGCGACGAAACAGAATCGAGCAAGGCGGTCAAAAATAACTAGAAACTGTGCCGATTTTTGGCCTGCAAGCGACCTTTGTCGTTGTGGGAACGGGCGGGCTTGTGTCGGCGACACTGAGGCTTTGGCGGTTGAAACGGTTAACTGGATTTTGGGGACTTCTGTCTGCCTACTGGATCTCGGAACGCTGGCGTGAAGCCTGGCTGCTGACCGTCATTATCTTCGCCATCACCACAGTGCTCAGCAAGGCCAGCGTCTGGGTCGCCGTGTCCAGCGCGGATTTCGTCGCCTCGCTGGCGAATTTTCACACGATGGAGGGCGAGGGCGATCCGGTTCAGGTGGTGCTGATGGCCGCGGCGGTCTATCTGGGCCTGTTTCTGGCGCGGACCGCGGGGATCGCCTTTCGGCATCTGATCTCGACCACGCTGCACCGGCGCGCGCGGGGATGGCTTGTCGCGCAGTATAATACCGCGATCCTCGCGGATGAGCGGATCGCCTTTGACCTGATGAGCGACCGGACCGAGGTGAATGGCACTTCGCGCATGCCCGATGCGATCGACCAGCGGATCGACGAATGTTCGGGCGGCCTCTATGGCGGTATCATCGGCCTGACCATGGGTCTGTGGGGGGCGGTGACCTCGATCTATTTCGTGACCGCCGCCCTGCTGGAACGCAGCCAGCCCGTGCCCTTTCTGGACCGGTGGGGGGCGCAGGCCAATGCCGCGCTGCAGGGCCGCTTTGGTCCCGGCGTCGCGGATCGCATCAATCTGGTCCCCGGCGATTACGGCGCGGCGCTGCTGGCGCTGCTGCTGGTCGCGGTCTATGTGCCGACCATCACCTTTGTCGCCTGGCGGCTGGGCAAGATCATCGAGCGCCTCAGCCTTGAACGTCAGCGGCGCGACGGCGCGTGGCGTGGCGAATTGGGGATCATGTTCAACCGCGTCGCCGATCTGGCCGCAGCCCGGGGGCAGCGCGCGCAAAGCCGGATCAATGACCGGCTTTACGATGCGGTGGACCAGACCTGGGGCAAGCAGAACTGGCTGAATGCGGGGGTGATGATCTTCAACCGGGTCTACAGCTTCCTGTCCTCTCGGCTGCTGGCCTATCTGCCTGCGCTGCCTGCCTATATGGCGGGCGGGCAAAGTTTTCGCGATTTCGTTGCCAGCAGCGAATTGACGGCGGAACTGATCGGCGATGTGTCCTGGTTCATCAATGTCATGCCCGCCATTGCCACGCTCAAGGCCAATGCGGGCCGCCTGACCGAGGTGGCCCAAGCGGTCGAACGTGTCCGCGCACGTCAGGATTTCTATGCCGAAACCGGGATCAGCTGCTTCGACCGCGCGCGGGTGCAAACCGGGCCGCTGCTGCATCTGGACGATCTGCATCTGCATCATCGCGGCCATGACAGCGACGCGTTCCTCAGCATTGCCAAGCTGAGCCTTTTTCCGGCAGAGCGTGTCTATCTGCGCGGGCGCAATGGCTGTGGCAAAAGCAGCCTGTTGAAGGCGGTGGCGGGGCTCTGGCCCTATGGTCAGGGCCGGATCGCGCTGCGGGATGGGGCGACGATGTTCTTTGCCGGGCAAGAGCCCGACATCCCGGACCGGCTGTCGCTGAAGGCGCTGGTCACCTATCCCGATCACCCGGAAGAGCATTCCGATATCGCTGTCGCCGCTGCCCTGTCGCGGGTCGATCTGGGGGCGTTCATTCATTGCATGGATGATCTTCTGTATCAGGGCAAGAACTGGCGCGATGTCTTTTCGGGTGGGCAGAAACAGCGGCTGGTGCTGGCGCGGATCCTGATCTCGAAGCCCGATATCCTGCTGCTGGATGAGGCGACGGCCGCGCTGGACGTGGATGCGGTGGTGGATTTCCACCTGATCCTGTCGGACTGCCTGCCGCAGACGGCGGTTCTGGCGGTGCTGCATGGCGAATTCGCGCCGACCGATCCCTATGGGGCGCCCTTTTATTCGGCGCTGCTGGATATTCAGGACGGGGTCGGCCACTTGCACCGGGTCGAGATGCCGGATTACGATTCCCTTCGGCACGCTGCCGAATAACGGCTTTTCGACGGAGATGACGGCATGACAGGTCAGGATGCGGTGGCGGCGCTGATGGCGCGGATGACGCTTGCGGAAAAGATCGGCCAGTTGAACCTGCTGCCTGCGGGTCAGGGCCTGATCACCGGGGCCAGCCATCCGACGCCACTGGCCGACAGGCTGGATCAGGGACAGGTGGGCGCGATCTTCGGGACGAAATCCCTGTCCAGCGCCCGCGCCATGCAGGAACGCGCGCTGGCCGGATCGCGGCTGGGCATCCCGCTGTTCTTTGCCGAGGATGTGATTCATGGCCATCGCACCGTCTTTCCGCTGAACCTCGCGCTGGCCTGCAGCTGGGACATGGAGCTGATCCGCCAGACCTCGGCCCATGCAGCCGCCGAGGCCTCGGCCGAGGGGCTGCATCAGACCTATGCGCCGATGATCGATGTCAGCCGCGATCCCCGCTGGGGCCGCGTCGCCGAAGGCCCGGGCGAGGATCCGCTGTTGGCCTCGCGCATTGCGGCGGCGGCGGTGCGCGGTTTTCAGGGCGACGGGCTGGGCAAAGATGGTCATCTGGCCGCCTGTCTGAAACATTTTGTCGCCTATGGCGCGCCGCAAAGCGGGCGCGATTATGACAATGTCAGCCTTGCGAATGAGGATTTGCTGTCGGTCTATCTGCCGCCCTTTGCCGCAGGGGTTCGGGCGGGCGCGGCCAGCGTCATGGTCTCGTTCAACGCGGTGAACAGGCTGCCCATGCATACCAATGCCCCCCTGATCGAAGGCTGGCTGCGCGGTCAGACCGGGTTCGAGGGGCTGGTGGTTGCCGATTACACCGGCGTGCAGGAACTGGTGGCGCATGGGCTTGGCCCGGCGGCGGTCGTGGTGGCGCGCGCGCTGCATGCGGGCGTCGATATGGATATGGTGGGCGAGGATTATCTGCGCGAATTGCCTGCCCTTGCCCGCGATGGGCTGGACGCGCCCGAGGCCGGATTGCAGATCGCCGCGTCTCAGATCGTCTCACTGATCGACCGTGCCTGCCACCGCGTGCTGACGCTGAAGCAGCGGCTTGGCCTGCTGGATGATCCCTTTCGGGGGATGCAGGGCACCGGTGCGCCCACGACGCAGGCGGGCCGCGATCTGGCGCGGCGGGCGGCGGCGCGCTCTGCGGTCCTGCTGAAAAATGACGGCACGCTGCCGCTGGACCGGGGCAGGCGGATCGCGCTGATCGGGCCTTTCGGCGCGGATCGGGCGAATATGCTGGGCACCTGGTCGGTGTCTGGCCGGGCCGAGGATGTGGTGCCGCTGGATGCGGCCATCACCGAGGTGTCCGGTCAGGCGCCGGGCGCGGCATGGGGTGCCAATATCGTCGAAGAGGATTGGCTGCTGCGGCGGCTGAATGTTCATGGCGTGACGGTGACACAGGATCCACGACCCGAGGCGGAATTGTTGGCCGAGGCGCTGGCCACCGCGGAAAGCGCCGATGTGATCGTGGCCGCCATTGGCGAGGCCAAGGAACATGCAGGCGAATCCTCGTCCCGCCTGTCGCCCGACATTCCCGCCCCTCAACAGCGGCTGATCGCGGCGCTTGCGGCGGTGCAAAAGCCCTTGGTCGTGGTGGTTTTTGCAGGCCGCCCGCTGGCCCTTGGCCAGATTGCCGAACAGGCCGATGCGTTGCTTTATGCCTGGCATGGCGGCGTGGCGGGGCCGCAGGGCGTGGCCGATCTGCTTTACGGCATCGCCAACCCGTCCGGCAGGCTGGCGGTGACGCTGCCCGCCCATCCGGGCGAGGTGCCATTGTCCCATGCCGACGACACCACCGGGCGACCCTTTCCGGGGCGCTTTGCCAAATTCCTGACCGGCTGGCTGGATCTGCCTGACGATGCGCCGCGCTTTCCCTTTGGCTTCGGGCTTGGCTACAGCCCCGTGACCTATCGCGCGCCAGAACTGTCCCACACAGCGGCACGCGCGGATCAACGGGTCGAATTGCGGGTCAAGCTGCGCAACACGGGCCGCTTTGTCGCCACCGAAACGGTGCAGCTTTATGCCAGCGATCCGGTGGCACGCGTCACCCGCCCGGCCAGATGGCTGCTGGATTTCCAGCAGGTCGAGCTTGCGCCGGGCGAAAGCCGGACGGTGCTGTTCACGGTGGCGGCGGATGATTTCGCCTATCCGATCGCGCCCGGTCTGGACCGCGCGGAATGGCTGCGCGATCCGGGTCTGGTGCAACTGCATGTCGGCCCGAACAGCCGCGATACCGAAAGCGTGGAGCTGACATGGCTCGACTGATCACCGGGCTGGATGATGCCGCCCTGCGCGACCGCGTGGCACAGGCCACCGCACTTTATTTTCTGGATTGGAGCCATCCGCAGAGCGGTATGGCCCGCGAACGTAGCGGCGGCGCCTTTGGCTATGACGTGCAGGAAACCGTCTGCACCGGGGGCACCGGCTTTGGCATTCTGGCGCAGATCGTCGCGGCCAAGCGCGGCTGGCGGCCCGCGCGCGATATTCTGGACCGGGTGTTCCGGATCGTCGGCTTTCTGGAACGCGCGGACAGCTTTGACGGCGTTTTTCCGCATTTCCTGAATGGCAGCACCGGGCGGGTTCTGCCTTTCAGCGCGGGCGATGATGGTGGCGATCTGGTCGAAACCGCCTTTCTGATGACCGGCCTTCTGGGCGCGGCATCCTATTTCCGCGACGAACCATCGCTTGCGGAACGGGTCGAGGCCTTGTTTCAGGCCGTCAACTGGCGCGCCCATCTGCGGCAGGATGGCGCGGTGATGTGGCATCGCCATCCCGACCGTCCCTGGCCCGAAAATGCCCTGCCCATTCGCGGCTGGAACGAGGCGCTGCCGGTCTTTATCCTTGGCGCCGGATCGCAAACCCATCCATTGCCGCCCGCCAGCTATCACCAAAGCTGGGTCAAGACGCCGACATTTCTGAACGGGCGGGATTACGCCGGGATCACCCTGCCGCTGGGCCCGGATTGGGGCGGGCCGCTGTTCCTGTCGCATTATCCGTTTCTGGGCATCGACCCGCGCGGGCTGCGCGACGCCTATGCCGATTACGGCGAATATGCCCGCGCCCATGCGCTGGTCAATCGCGCCCATTGCTTGCAAAACCCCGGCGGCTGGGCGGGCTATGGCGCGGATTGCTGGGGGCTGACGGCCAGCGACGATCCGTCGGGCTATGTCGCCCATTCCCCGACCGAGGATACGGGCACCATCACCCCGACAGCGGCGCTTGGATCCTTTGCCATGGTCCCGGATCAGGCCATGCCGGTGCTGCGCCACCTGCATGACGGGCTTGGCGCGCGGATCTGGGGCGAGGCGGGCTTTGTCGATGCCTTCAACGAAAGCCGGGACTGGGTGGCGGAAAGCCGTCTGGCCATCGATCAGGCGCCCATCGTGATCGGTCTGGAAAACCACCGCTCGGGCCTGTTGTGGCGGTTGGTTTCCGCCCGGCCCGAGGTGCAGCGCGGTTTGCGCGCGCTTGGATTCTCGGCGCCCTATCTGCGGACAGAGGTTTAGGCGCCCATTGCCTCCAACGCGGCTGCCAACATCGTCCGGCAGGCCGGGCCGACCGGGCAATGATGCTGGCCCGGCAGACTGCCAAAGAAGCGTCCGTTCGGCGCGGCGGCGAAATAGGCGCGGGCGTCTTTCAGCGGCACCAGCCCGTCATCGGCCCCGGTGACGACCGCCAGCGGGGCGGTCACGCGGCCGATTGCGCCGCTGGCATCGGCGCTTTCCATCTCGGCCCGGTAAAGCGGAGCTTCGCGTTCGACCTCGGCCACGGCATTCGGTCCCATGGCGCGCCGCGCCGAAAGCAGCACCATCCCCGACATGGGCGGCGATACGGCCAGCAGGTGATCGGGCTGCAACCGCGCGCCCAGATGCGCCACCGCATAGCCGCCGATGCTGTGCCCGGCCAGCCCGCGCCGGTCATCGGGCCATTGCTGCGCGACCCAGTCCCAGACCTGACCGGCCGCCGCAGTATGGCGCGTGAAGGTCAGTTCGGACGCGGGCCCCGATTCCGGCAGGGCCGAGGAATTGGGCAATTCGGGCGCAACGACCCGCCAGCCACGTTCCAGATAGACCTGCGCGATCTCATCAATATGCGGCTGCGCGGGCGCGCCATTGCGGCCATGGACCAGCAGCACGGTGCCAGAGACCGCCCCCGAGGGCGCCGCAATCACGACCGGGATCCGACCGGCCGCGGTTTTCGCCAGCAATCGCTCGGCGCGTCTGGTCCAGTTTTCACGAGCGTCCGTCATTGCCCATCCATTGCGTTCTGCCTTGATACCGACCCACGTTCGCCCGCCATGCCGCGACTGTAAACCCGCTTTCTGGGGCGTGGCGCATCATGCAAGCGTGATGCGCAAAGCATCGACAAGGACGGCCATTTCCATCAGCATCGCGCAAACGCTTTCGTCCCATTCCAACGGCAACGGACCCCTTATGACCCAGACTTCTGCGCCGCGTGAACGCGCCGGTGATCGCTATGCCCGAGAGCTGGAGAGGCATCTGGACTGGCTGGACAGCTTTACCTCGACCGCGCTTGGCGTGCTGGCGGCGGCCTCGGGGATCTATACCTATCTTGGGGTGCGCTCTCTGCTGGAAAACACCGGCACATGGACGACCTTCGCGGCGCTGTCCTATTCCATCGCCGTGTCGGTCGGGATCTTCGTCTTCTGGTCCTATATGCTGCGGCTTTTGCCTGCGGTGCGCACGGCGGTGTCGCGTCTTGGGCTGCTATTGGCGATGGCGCTTGGATCGGTGGCGATTGTCGCCATGTCCTCGTGGCTGAATGCGGCGGCGCTGGCGGGCGGCGCGGCGGTCGAGACGCATATGGCCACCACCGTCCAGCATTATCAGGCCTCGCTGGAACGCGCCCATTCCAATGCCGTGGCCGGTCAGTCGCTGGTGCGCGACGTGGCGCGGGTGCGGCAAAGCTTCAACGATCTGTCCGAGCTTGAGGCAGGCGGCACGCTGTCGGGCTTTTCCGGGCGCGGCGCCGTCTTTCGGGTGCTGAGCCAGAAGGGCGCGGAACTGGCCGGTCTGGAACAGCAGCTGACCGAGGCGGCGGGACCGATCGAGGCCACCTTCGCACAGGGCAATGCCATCCTGTCGCGGATGCGCGGCGTCTCGGTCGGGCCGGGGGCCTTGCAGGACCGCACGGTCGAATTTTCCGAAGATGCGGTCGAACTGGCCGGGCTGATCACGCAATTGCGGCAGCTGAACCCGGCACCTCTGGTCAGCCGCGCGGCGCGCGATCTGTCGCAGGCGGTGGTGCTGCCCGAACTGGACGGCGCGACGCCGGAAATCCAGCAGGGCCAGTCCAGCACCATCACCTCGGTCCTGTCGCTGGTCGAGCAGCGGGCGAATACGCTGGCCGCCGCCGCCGCCGATATCGAGGCCCTGCCACCCCCGGACGAGGCTGTCTATGCGCCGCTGTCGGCGGCGGATGCGGTGATCGTCTATGCCGGAAATTTCGTGCCGGCCTGGGCGGGGGCGATTTCCATCGACCTGCTGCCTGCGGTGCTGGTCTTTATCATCATGGTGGTGCAGGCGGCGATCCGTCAGGGCAGGGGCATCCGCCAGACCGACGACCGCATGACTGTGGGAGAGATGCGCGCCGCGCTGGCCGCCGCCGATCTGCTGCGCGAATATGACGATCAGCCCGCAAGGGCGCAGGCCGAGGCGACGCCCGCAACGGGCGCCCAGCCTGTGCAGCCGTCATCCCCGGCCAACGGATCCGGGGTGCCGTGATGCGCTGGCTGTCCACGCCCCAATCGGCGATCCGGGCGGTGCTGCTGTCGCAGATCCTGCTGGCTGGTTTCATCATCTTCTCGGATCTGCGGCAGAACCGTGGCGCGCCTGCGCCCGGTCTTTTCGCGCCGCCCGCCGAGGGGCCCAGCATCCGGCCCTATCGCCCCGATCTGCGTCCCGCCAATCCCGACGATCCGGGTGCCCCCGCCATGCGTCCCATGCCCGAATCGCTGGCATTCGAGGCCGAGGGCGACGCCATCCGGATCTCGGGGCAGATCGCGGTCGGCGATGCGGATCGCTTTCTGCAATGGCTTGACCAGACCCGACCCGCCGTCACGCGGGTCTGGCTGGACAGTTCGGGCGGCTCTGTATCCGACGCGCTGGCGATTGGGCGGACGATCCGGTCCTCGGGATATGATACGGTGGTCGATGCGGGCTCGGTCTGCCTGTCCGCATGTCCCTACCTGATGGCGGGCGGCGTCCAACGCCGCGCGGACAAGGGCGCGGTCATCGGCGTGCATCAGCATTATTTCGGCCAAAGCACGATTCTGCCCGCCTTCATGGCGATCCGCGATCTGCAACGGGCACAGGCCGGGGTGATGGATTACCTGACCGAGATGGACGTCGATCTGCGCCTGATGAGCCTTGGCCTGCGCACGCCGCCGGAAGAGATCAACGTGCTGAGCCCAGAGCAGATGCGGGACCTGCGTCTGGTCACCGATCAGGTCAGCTGAACGGGCCGCCCGTCGCGACACCCGCGCCAGGGCAGCGGGATCGGACCAAGGGCGGCGTCGTCCTGCCCGGAAAACGCGCGGCATGACCGCGTCACCCGCAGGCTGAGTCCCATGCTTTTCCCGCCCCGCCAAACTCCGGCGCGGAAAATCGCCTTTCCGGCAGAGATCGAGCCTGACCCCGAAAATCCAATATGGGCCGCGCTCGACAGGCTGCAGAGGAAGGACATGACATGCCCTCTGGCGGAATAGGGCCGCAGCAATCGGCTTTGCCCTATTGCCTGCGGCCCCGTCTTGCCCTCACTTGGCAGAAAGCATGACCACGATCGCGCATCGCGGAACACGCCATGCCGCAACGACGACGACAGCAACAGACGGTGAGACATGACCAACACGCTTTTTGACGCCCTGATGGAAATGCACCGGGAATCCGAACGCGATTTCCTGATCCTGCCGGATGGCGACAGCCTGTCCTATCAGCAGGTCCATGACCTCTCGGGCCAGATGGCGAATGAACTGGTAGCGCTTGGCGTCATGCCGGGCGACCGCGTCGCTGTTCAAGTGGAAAAATCGCCCGAGGCGCTGGCGCTGTATCTGGCGACCCTGCGGGCGGGGGCGGTGTTCTTGCCGCTGAACACCGCCTATACCGCGACAGAGGTGGCCTATTTCATCGGCGATGCCCGACCCGCGCTGGTCATCTGCGACCCCGCGAAAGAGCCGCAGCGCGATCAGTTCATGTCACCCGATGCGACGCTGCGCAGCATGGGCGCGGACGGGCAGGGCAGCTTCCTGCAGGGTGCCTTGGGCCAATCTGCGATGCATCACCCGACGGCGCGCAGTGGCGATGATCTGGCCGCGATCCTGTATACCTCGGGGACGACCGGGCGGTCCAAAGGCGCGATGCTCAGCCATGACAACCTGCTGTCCAATGCCCGCACGCTGGTCGATGCCTGGCGCTTTTCGGCGGATGACGTGCTTCTGCACGCCTTGCCGATCTTTCACACCCATGGGCTGTTCGTGGCCTCGAACGTGATGATGCTGGCGGGCGGGGCGATGATCTGGCTGCCAAAATTCGATGCGGGGCAGGTGATCGGCCTGCTGCCCAGGGCGACGACGATGATGGGCGTGCCGACCTTTTACACGCGGCTGCTGGATCGCGACGATTTCACTGCGGAACTGGCGGCGAATATGCGGCTTTTCACCTCGGGCAGCGCGCCGCTGCTGGCCGAGACGCATCGCGCCTTCGAAGAGCGCAGCGGTCACCGGATCCTGGAACGCTATGGCATGACCGAAACCAATATGAACACCTCGAACCCTTACGAGGGGGATCGCCGTGCGGGGACGGTCGGCCCGCCCCTGCCGGGGGTCGAGCTGCGCGTGACTCATGAGGGGGCCGAGGTCGCACAGGGCGAGATCGGCATGATCGAGGTGCGCGGCGCCAATGTCTTTCAGGGCTATTGGCAGATGCCCGAGAAAACCGCCGAGGAACTGGCCGATGACGGCTGGTTCACCACCGGCGATCTGGGCCTGATCGACGCGGACGGCTACGTCACCATCGTCGGGCGCGGCAAGGATCTGATCATCTCGGGCGGTTTCAACATCTATCCCAAAGAGGTCGAATTGCTGATTGATGAGATGCCCGGCGTTCTGGAAAGCGCCGTGATCGGCGTGCCGCATCCCGATTTCGGCGAAGGCGTGGTCGCGGTGATCGCGCGGGCACGCGATCAGGACCCGGACCCGCAGGCGATCCTGGCGGATCTGGCCGACAAGCTGGCGAAGTTCAAGCAGCCCAAGAAGATCGTCATCGTCGACGAATTGCCGCGCAACACCATGGGCAAGGTGCAAAAGGCGGCGTTGCGCAAGGAATATGGCGGTCTTTTCCCGGCGTGACATCCGGCGCGGCGGCCTTTCGGACCGCCGCGCCTGCCTCAGGGGCGTTGTCCCACATAACGCCCGACGGCAGCCGCGCCCGGCAATACGGCATGTTCCCGCGCCAGCGCAGCTATCCTGTTGCCCAGATCGGCATCGACCGGGGTGGCCTTCTGGGCCGTCGTATCCACATGCAGCAGCATCTGTTCGGCCGAGGCCAGAACCGATCCCGTCGCCGGATTGCTGATCTGGTGAAAGACATGCAGCCGCTTGTCATCCGCCGACAGGATCCGGGTCCGGGTTTCATAACCATCGCCCTCATGCGCCTCGCCCAGATGCATGATATGCGTCTCGACCGTGTAAAAGCTGCGACCCGAGGCGAAGTAATCGGCATCCAGGCCAAGATGGGTCAGCAAGGCATCGCTGGTCTCGCCAAAGACCTGCAGATAGCGATGCTCGGTCATATGGCCGTTATAGTCGATCCATTCCGCCGGGACGCTGCCCGATGTCAGTTGCAGCGGCGCGGCGGTCGCATCCGCCGCGGCGTCGCGCAGCATCTGTTCCTGATCGCGCAGCGCCGCGCCCGCACCCCAGCCTGCACCGCCCTGCTGCTGGGCCAGCGCGCGGATGATGGCCACCAGATTGTCGTCGCGGATCCGCTCCAGATCCCGGATCGAGCGTCCCCCGGCCTGTTCATCGGATTGCGCCGCGATCTTGTCGATCAACGCCTCGTCCATCTCGGGCACGTCCATCAGCTTGGTCCAGGGCCATTTCAGCGCCGGGCCGAACTGGCCCAGGAAATGGCGCATCCCGGCCTCTCCTCCGGCGATGCGATAGGTCTGAAACAACCCCATCTGCGCCCAGCGAAGACCAAAGGAATAGCGGATCACATCGTCGATTTCGGTGACGCTGGCAATGTCATCCTTGACCAGCCACAGGGCTTCGCGCCACAGCGCCTCCAGCAGGCGGTCGCCCACGAAGGCCTCGATCTCGCGATTGATCGTCACCGGCTTCATGCCAAGCGCGGTGTAAAGGCTGCTGGCGCGCCGGATCGTCTGGGTACTTGTCTGATGGCCGCCGACGATTTCGACCAGCGGCAGCAGGTAGACCGGGTTATAGGGATGGGCCACGACCAGCCGTTCGGGATGGCGCATCCCCTGTTGCAGATCGCTGGGCAACAGGCCCGAGGTTGACGAGCCGATGATCGCATCCGGCGCGGCATGGGCATCGATGGCCTGCAGCACGGCGCGTTTCAGGTCCAGCCGTTCCGGTACGCTTTCCTGGATCAGCTCTGCGCCCGCGACGGCCTGTTCCAGCGTATCGGCAAAGCGCAACTGGCCGGGGGCGGGCAGGGGGGCGTCCAGCAGTTTTCCGGCGGCGCGTTGGGCATTGGCCAGAACCTCGGCCACGATACGCTGCGCATCGGGGGCCGGGTCAAAGACATCGACATCCACACCGGCCAGCAGCAGCCGCGCGATCCAGCCCGCGCCGATCACGCCGCCGCCGATGCAGGCGGCCCGGTTCAAGGCCACGCCGCTCACCAGCGTTTCTCCAGCTTCAGCTTCTGGCGCACCTCGGCCGGGCTCAGCAGCCGCCCACCCAGCGATTGCACGGCCGTTGCCGCCCGCGCGACAAGATCTTCGTTGCTGGCCAGAACGCCCTTGTCCAGCCAGATATTATCCTCCAGCCCGACGCGGATATTGCCGCCCGCAAGCATCGCCAGCGCCGCATAGGGCAACTGGTTCCGCCCGATGGAAAAGGCCGAGAAGGTCCAGTCCTCGGGGACATTGTCAACGACCGCCTTGAAAGTGCCCAGATCGTCGGGCGCGCCCCAGGGGATGCCCATGCACAGCTGGATCATCACCGGATCGTCGATCACGCCCTGCGCCTTCAGCCATTTGGCCAGCAGCAGATGGCCGGTATCGAAGACCTCGATTTCCGGCCGCACGCCCAGATCGCGGATCTGCCGCGCCATGGCTTTCAGCATGGCGGGGGTGTTGGTCATGACGTAATCGCCTTCGCCGAAATTCATCGTGCCGCAATCCAGCGTGCAGATTTCGGGGCGCAGCTCGGCGATATGGACCAGCCGTTCGGTCGCGCCGATCATGTCGGTGCCCTGCGGATCGGCGGGCAGGGGCGCCTCGGTCGAGCCAAGGACCAGATCCCCGCCCATGCCGGCGGTCAGGTTCAGCACCATATCGACGCCGGAATCGCGGATCCGTTCGACCACTTCGCGATACAGCGCCGGATCGCGCGAGGGCGCGCCGCTGTCAGGATCGCGGACGTGGATATGGGCGATGGCCGCGCCCGCCCGCGCCGCCGCGACCGAGGATTCGGCGATCTGCTGCGGCGTGACGGGCACCTTGTCGGACCGTCCGGTCGTGTCGCCCGCGCCGGTCACGGCACAGGTAATAAAGACCTCTCGATTTGGCGTCAGTCCCATATCTGGCATCCTTGCTGCACTGAAATCGACACCAGCTTGACGGATCGGCCTATTCCGCATTTAACATATCACGCAACGGAATTGACGAACTGCGCAGAGATGATTTTTGCCCAAACTGACGAACCGCTGACCGCAACCATCCTTGTCCTGCCCGAGGCCTCGTTGATGAGCCTGGCGGCGACGCTGGATCCGATGCGGGCGGCGAACCGGATCTCGGGGGCGCGGCCCTATCTGTGGAAGGTGGTGTCGATGGATGGCTATGCGGTGCCCACCAGTTGCGGATTACCGGTGCAGGTGGATTGCCCCTTCTCGCCCCGCGAACGCTGCGACCTGCTGATCGTGGTGGCGGCCTTTGGGGTTTTTCGCCATGCAACCCAGTCCGTTCTGGCCGCCGTGCGACAGGGCGCGCAGCATGCCCGCATGATCGGCGGGGTCGAGGCGGGAAGCTGGGTTCTGGCGATGGCCGGGCTGCTGGATGACCGCCGCGCCACGACCCATTGGGAGGATCTGGAGGAATTCGCCACCCGCTTTCCGCAGGTTCAGGTCATTCCCGACAGATGGGTGGTGGACGATCACATCTTCACCACGGGCGGGGCGGCGCCTGCGCTGGATTTCATGCTGGCGCTGATCCGCGCGCGGCAGGGTTTTGGCGAGGCGCTGAACGTGGCCAGCCTTTATGTCTATGAAGAGGTACGCAGGCCCAGCGATGCGCAGCCGCTGGTCTCGATGGGCCGGATCGGCAGGCTGGAGCGCCGCGTGGCCTGCGCCATCCGGGTGATGGAGGAACATCTGGAGGCGCCCTTGCCGATCAGCGCGATTGCGGCGCGGGCGGGCTGTTCGGTGCGCACGCTGGAAAACCTGTTTCGCGACAGCGTCCAGACCTCGCCCGGGGCCTATTACCTGTCGCTGCGCCTGCAGGCGGCGCGTCGGCTGATCGTGGATACCGACCTGTCCATGGCGGAAACGGCGGTCCGCACCGGCTTTTCCTCGATCGCCTCACTGTCGCGGGCGTTCAGGCGGCAGTTCGGGCATCCCCCCTCTGCCGCCCGACAGATCTCAAAGACCTAGCGCTTCTTTCGCGGCGGGCAGGCCGGGCTGACCGTCAAAGGTGTTCACGCCGTCCAGCCAGTTTTCCAGCGCGTCGGGATTTTCCGTCAGCCAACGCTCTGCCGCGGCGCGCGGCTCCATCCCGTCATCAAGGATATAGGCCATCATCACGTCTTCCGCATCGACCGTGAAGACGAGGTTTTTCAGGAACTTGCCGACATTCGGGCAATCATCCGAAAAGCCCGCGCGGGTGTTGGTCAGCACCGTCGCGCCGCCATCATTCGGGCCGAACAGATCATCGCCATCGGTCAGATATTCGATCTCGTAGCGCACATTCATCGGATGCGGGCGCCAGCCGAAGAACAGGATGTCGCCGCCCGACTGGATCTCTCGCTGGACCTGCGCCAACATGCCCTGTTCGCTGGATTCGACCAATGCGAAACCGTCCAGATCGGAGCTGTTTTCCTCGATCATCTTCAGGATCGTCGCATTCGCGCCGCTGCCGGATTCGATGCCATAGATCTTGCCGTCCAGCTGATCCTTGAAACCGGCGATGTCGGAATAGGTCTTCAGACCCGCATCGAAGGTCGATTTGGGAACGGCAAAGCCGATCTTCGCGCCTTCCAGATTGGTCTGGACGACCTCGATCTGACCGGCCTCGACCAGCGGTTTCTGGTTCGCTTCCTGCAGCGGCATCCAGTTGCCCAGGAAGATATCGGTATCGCCCGATTTCAGCGATTCAAAGGTCACCGCGACCGACAGCACCGCGACGTCGGGATCATAGCCCAGTGCTTCCAGCAGCAACGAGGCCGTGGCGGTGGTGGCGGTGATATCGGTCCAGCCCACATCCGAGAAGCTTGGCTCTTGGCAGGTTGCCGGATCCTCTTGCGCGGCGACCTGCGTGGCGGCAAGCGATGCGAAAATCCCGGCGGCGATGAGATGCTTCATGATCTTCCCCCTTCATGTTGGTCCGGCGGGCCACATGGCGCCGCCGATTGTTCTGTAGCAGAGAGTAAATCGGTTGCGAAAAATTGCTTATCGAAATGCGAAGCAATCTTCACAATATACGCAGGTCGCCTGTCCGGGGGCGGGCAGGCGACCTGCTGTCAGTCCTCATCCGCGGCCAGTTGCGACAGAACCTGACCCTGTCCGCGCGCGCGCATGATCAGCGGAACCACCAGCGCCAGCGTCGCGATCAGCAGCAGCGCCGCCGCCACGGGCGATTGCACCAGGGTCATCCAGTCCCCCTGACTGATCGACAATGCGCGGCGCAATTGCTGTTCGGCCATCGGCCCAAGGATCAGGCCCACGACCAGCGGCGCAATCGGATAGCCATACAGCCGCATCACATAGCCCAGGACGCCAAAGGCCAGCAGCAGGCCCAGCTCGAAGGTCGAGGGATTGGCGCCGATGGTGCCCAGCGTCGCGAATAGCAGGATCCCCGCGTAAAGCCAGGGGCGCGGAATGGTCAGCAGCTTCACCCACAGCCCGATCAGCGGCAGGTTCAGCACCAGCAGCATGGCATTGGCGATCAGCAGCGACGCGATCAGCCCCCAGACAAGCGTCGGGTTCATCGCGAAAAGCAGCGGGCCGGGTTGCAGGCCGAATTGCTGGAAGCCCGCCAGCATGATCGCCGCCGTGGCCGTGGTCGGCAGGCCCAGCGTCAGCAGCGGCACCAGCGTGCCCGCGGCCGAGGCGTTATTGGCTGCTTCGGGGCCTGCCACGCCCTCGATCGCGCCTTCGCCGAACTCTTCGGGGTGTTTCGACAGCTTCTTTTCCGTCGCATAGGACAGGAATGTCCCGATTTCGGCACCGCCTGCGGGCATGGCGCCGATGGGAAAGCCGATCACCGTGCCGCGCAGCCAGGGTTTCCACGACCGCGCCCAATCCTGCCTGCTCATCCAGACCGAGCCCTTGACCGCCTCGACCTTTTCATCGCCGCGCCCGCTTTGACCCGCGACATACAGCACCTCGCCCACCGCGAACATGGCGACGGCCATGGTGGTGACCTCGATCCCGTCCAGAAGCTCGGGCACGCCAAAGGCAAGCCGCGCCTGTCCGGTCAGCTGGTCGATGCCGATGCAGGCCAGCGCCAGACCGATGAACAGCGAGGTCAGACCGCGCAGCGCGGAATCGCCGAACGCGGCCGAGACGGTGACAAAGGCCAGCACCATCAGCGCGAAATATTCGCGCGGGCCAAAGACCAGCGCCACCTCGACGATCCAGGGCGCCAGAAAGGCCAGCGCCAGCGTTGCGATCAGGCCGGCCACGAAGGATCCGATGGCGGCGGTGGCAAGGGCCGGGCCGCCGCGCCCCTTGCGGGCCATCTTGTTGCCTTCCAGCGCGGTGATGATTGAGGCGCTTTCGCCCGGCGTGTTCAGAAGGATCGAGGTCGTCGAGCCGCCATACATGCCGCCGTAATAGATGCCCGCGAACATGATCAGCGATCCGGCCGCATCCAGCCGGTAGGTGACCGGCAGCAGAAGGGCCACGGTCAGCGCCGGGCCGATGCCCGGCAGGACGCCGACGGCGGTGCCCAATGTCACCCCGATCAGCGCGTAAAGCAGCATCATCGGCTCGGCTGCCGTTGCTAGACCTTGCAGAAGAAAATCGAATGCACCCACGGGATCAGCCTCCGGGGAAGAACAGATGCTCAAGCGGCCCGGCGGGCAGATGCAGCATCAGAAGTTGCGAAAAGACCAGCCAGACCAGAAAGGACAGCGCAATCCCGACGGGCAGCGTCAGCGCCAGATTGCGCTTGCCAAAGGCGCGGGCGACCAGCGCGAAAAGCATGCCGGTGGCAATGGAAAACCCCGCCACATGCAGCAACAGAAGCTGCGCCGACAGCCCCGCGATCACCCAGATGATCGGGGCAATGCGCTGATGTTCGGGATGGCGGAATTCGCCGCGATAGCCCTCGGCCACGGTCCAGATGGCCAGCCCGATCAGGCAGAAGGCCACGACGCGCGGCACGCTGGCCGGGCCGACGCCGGAATAGCCGCCCAGATCGGCCAGTCTGCTGCTGTCCCACAGCATCACCGCCGCCAGCCCAACCAGACCGGCGGCCACCACAAGCGCCGCCGTAGGACGGCGGCGCGCAGGTTTTGCGTCGGGATGGCTCATTTCACCAGGCCGATATCTTTCAGGATCGCCTGCGTCGCGGCGATGTCTTTCTGCAGCTGCGCGTCGAATTCCGGGCCCGACAGATAGGTGTTCAGCCAGCCCTTGTCGGCCAATTGGGTCTGCCAGTTTTCGGATTGGACCATGGCTTCGATATCGGCTTCAATCTGGGCCTTCTGCTCATCGCTCAGATCGGGGCCTGCCGCGACCATGCGCCAGTTCTGCAGATCGATGTCCAGACCGACCTCTTTCAGGGTGGGGGCGTCGACACCCTCAAGCCGTTCCGGCGAAGAGACGGCCAGAAGGCGCAGCGTGCCGGCCTCGATCTGGGGCTGGAATTCGCCCAGCGACGACACACCCGCCGTGACCTGATTGCCCAGAATGGCGGCCAGCGCCTCGCCACCGCCGGAATAGGCGATGTAATTGATGGTCGTCGGATCGACGCCAGCGGCATTGGCGATCATCCCCACGGCAATGTGGTCGGTCCCCCCGGCCGAGCCGCCGGCCCAGCTGACCGCGCCCGGATCGGTCTTCAGCGCCTCGACCAGCCCCTGCATGTCCTGAATGTCCGAGGCGGCGGGCACGACGATGGCCTGATATTCGCCGGTCAGACGCGCGATCGGGGTGACATCGGCCAGCGATACCGGCGACTGGTTGGTCAGGATCGCGCCGACCATGACATAGCCGCCGACGATCAGTGCATCGGCATTGCCCGCGTTCTGGCTGGCAAATTGCGCAAGCCCGATGGTGCCGCCCGCGCCGGGCACGTTCTGGACCTGAACCGAATCGGCGATGCCTTCCTCCTGCATCACGGTCTGCATCGTGCGCGCGGTCTGATCCCAGCCACCGCCGGGATTCGCGGGCGCGATGATGGTGTAATCGGCCAGCGCCGGAACCGCCAGCAGGGCCGAGATAAGTCCTGACAGAACAATATGTTTCATCTGTTTCCTCCACATTCACCGCGCCGGTCTGCGCCAGCGGGTGATCCTTGTTTCTTGATGACTTGGACCGCGCCTCTCCCAAGGCTGCGATCATCCTCCTGAACCCGCGCCGTCGCGGGCCTGACGCGACTACAGCACGCCAACCTGTCATCGACCTGACATGTCCGGGGGAAAATTCAGCGTGCCGACAGCGCCGCATGCCAGCGCGCCAGCAGCTTGGCCCGCGTCGCCTGATCCAGATAGGCCAAAAGACCCGGCGTCACCGGAACCGGGCGAAGCCGCAGGCCGGTCAGTTCTTCCATCCCGCCTGCGGGGGATTGACGGCCCGCGACCTCCAGACTGACGGCGGAAAGGCGCAGCGTCTGCGACAGCAGGTTCTGACCCTGCGGCGACATCAGGAAGGCAAGGAAATCGCCCCCCAGATCGGGCCGCGCCGCCGCCCGTGGCACCAGCGCAACCCGAGAGACGACGACAGTGAAATCGCGCGGCAGGATCATCCCGACATCGGGATGCGTGCGCGCCCATTCGGCGGCGTAAGATCCCAGCAGGTTATAGCCCAGCACCAGCCGCCCGTCATTGATCCGTTCCAGAAGGTCGCTGGTGGTCGGATATTGCTGCATCCCGGCGCGGCCCATCGCCTCGATCACGGCCCAGATACCGGGATAAAGCTGCTGGTCGCGGGCCAGAAACAGATAGCCCACGCCAGAGCGGGTCACGTCATAGCTGCCGACGCGGTCCCGCGCCAGGCCGGGATGTTCAGCGATCCAGCGCATCAGATCGGCGCGCGTCGCTGGTGGTTCGGACCCCGCGAAGCTGGGCTTGTGATAGGCAAAGACCGCAGGTTCATAGGTCAGCGCATAGGCCGTGTCGCGCCAATTCGCCCAGCCCGGCCATGTGTCGGTATCGGGCGTGCGGATCGGGCGCGCATAGCCGTCATTGGTCAGCTTCACCTGCAGATCCATGGCCGAGGAAAAGACGAAATCCGCCGTCGGGCCGATATCGCTTTCGCTGACAACGCGGTCGTGGATCTCTCCGGTCAGCAGGTTCTCGTATTGCACCGCGATATCCGGATTGGCCTGTTGAAAGGCCCGAACCAGCGGCGCGGCCAGATCATTGTCCAGAGAGGAATAGACGGTCAGCACATCGCCCGTCCGGCCCGAGGGCGCGGGAAAGCGCGTCGTTTCGGCCCCGGAAAAACCGGGCAGCAACAGCGCGATGCTGGCAATGGCTGGCAAAAGCAGGGACAGTCGCATGATGTCGCAGAATGCATGGCTTGTGCCCCGTTCACAAGCGTGGCGGGCGGGGCTAATCTGGCGCCCTTGGGGGGATGCATGCGGATCTTGCTGGTCGAAGATAACCTGTCGCTGGCCGATGGTCTGTCCACGCTGCTGCGGCAGGCGGGCTATGTGGTGGATGTGGTCCATGACGGCGCCTCGGCCGAGGCGCTGGCCTTGGCCGAGAATTTCGATCTGGTCATTCTGGATCTGAACCTGCCGCAGATGGACGGGCTGGAGGTGCTGCGCGCCATGCGGGCGCGCCAGAACCCGGCGGCGGTGATGATCCTGACCGCGCGCGGCACCCCGGAAGAGCGCGTGAAGGGGCTGGATCTGGGCGCCGACGACTATCTGATCAAGCCCTTCGATATCGGCGAATTCGAAGCCCGCATCAGGTCGCTGCTGCGGCGTCAGGCCGGGCTGCGGATGGCGACGGTCAGCTTTGGCGATCTGGTCTTTGATCAGAACAGCCGCAGCTTTTCGCTGGGCGCGCAGATGCTGGACCTGCCATCACGCGAACGGGGGCTGCTGGAATTGCTGATCACGCGTGCGGGCAAGGTCGTCCCGCGCGAGGCGATCGTGCAATCGCTGACCTCGCTGGATGACGATCTGTCCGCAAATGCGATCGAGCAATATGTCAGCCGCCTGCGCAAGCGTCTGGCGGGTGCGGGGCTGACCGTCCGGACGGCGCGCGGCATCGGCTATTACCTTGACCGGGCCGCGATGTGAGCCCGCGCCGCCCCCTGTCCATCCGCCGCCGCCTTTTGCTGTCGCTGCTGGTTGCGACGGCGGTGTTCGGCACGCTGGCGCTGATCGACACCTGGCGCGAGGCGGTGCGCATGGCCAACCTTCTGTCCGACCGGGTGCTGGCCGGATCGGCGCTGGTGATTGCTGAACGGGCATCGCTGGACGATCAGGGGCGGATTACCATCGACATCCCCTATGGCGCGCTGGAAATGCTCAGCTCGACAGCGCAGGACCGGGTGTTTTACCGCGTCGATGGCCCGCCCGGTCAGGTGGTGACGGGCTATGCCGACCTGCCGGTCGCGGCACAGGCGCCGCGTGGCGGCGATGCGGTCTTTGCCGATGCGCTTTACAAGGGCGCGCAGGTGCGGCTGGCATCGCTGGCGCGGGCGGCCTCGACCGGGATCGATGAGGTGCCCTTTCTGGTGACCGTGGCCGAAACCACAAGCTCGCGTCAGCAACTGACCCGTGCCATCATGATGCGCTCGGCCCTGCGGCTGGCGCTGATGATGCTGGGGGCGGCGGCCATTGTCGCCATTGCGGTCACGCTGTCGCTGCGACCGCTGCGCCGTCTGGGTGAGGCGATTTCCGAACGCAGCCCCGACGATCTGAGCCCGGTCGAAACCCCGGTCCCGGCCGAGGTGCGCGGGCTGGTCGCGACGATCAACCTGTTCATGTCGCGTCTGGATGCGGCGTTGGAGGGGTTGCGGAATTTCACCGGCAATGCCGCGCATCAGCTGCGCACACCGCTGGCCGTGGTGCGTACGCAACTGGCGCTGGCCGCCCGCGCGCCCGATCTGGCCCACGCCCAAGAGGCCGCGGCCAAGGGCGATGCCGCCGTGGCCCATGCCGAACGGATTCTGGCGCAACTTCTGTTGCTGGCCAAGGTCGGATCACGGAGCGGCACGGCCCCGCAGCCCATGGACCTGACCGATTTCGCCCGGCGGCAGACGGCCGAACAGATCCCCGTGGCGGCTGATGCCGGAACGGATCTTGGCTTTGAAGGCGAAGGGTCGCTGTGGATCCGCGCGGAACCCCTGCTGCTGGCAGAGGCGCTGCAGAACCTGATCTCGAACGCGCTGCTGCACACGCCCGGGGGAACGGTGGTCACGGTCCGGGTACGTCGGGACGGCGACCATGCGGTGCTGGAGGTCGAGGATAACGGCCCCGGCATTCCCGATGCGGCCCGCGCGGCCGTCATCCGGCGTTTCGCCCGTGGCGAAAGCCCGGCCGAGGGTCTGGGGCTTGGCCTGCCCGTGGTCGATGAAATCGCCCGCCTTTTCTGCGGCAGGCTAAGCCTGCATGATGTCGCGGGCGGGCAGGGTCTGGCGGCGCGGATCAGTTTTGACCTTGATCCGCGCAGCGCACCGGCTGGTCAGGCCGCCTGAGATTTCCGGCGGAAGGGCCCGAAGGGAATTTCCGAGGGCGCAAAGGTCTCGGCCGAGGCGCGGTCCCAGCGGTTATGCCATTCCGACAATTCTGGGATTTCCTCGGAGGCCAGCAGGAAGCCGTCGGGCAGATAGGCATAAACCTCGTTCCCGTCGCGGAATTCGCTGTCCTTGGTGCGGAACATGAAGTGATAGGGCATGAAATCGCCCGGATGGGTCAGCCCCGCGGCCCCCGCCAGTTCGCCAAGCGCATGCATGGTGTTCTTGTGGAACCGGGCGACGCGCTGGCTTTTATCCTCGACCACCAGTGCCCTTTGGCGCTTGCGATCCTGCGTGGCGATGCCGACGGGGCATTTATTGGTGTGGCAGGCCTGCGCCTGAATGCAGCCCACCGCGAACATATAGGCACGGGCCGAGTTGCACCAATCCGCGCCAAGCGCCAGCACCCGGGCGATATCGAAGGCCGAGGTGATCTTGCCCGCAGCGCCGATGCGGATATCGCCGCGCAGTCCCGCGCCGCGCAATGTGTTATGCACGAAGGTCAGCCCTTCCAGCATCGGCATGCCGACCCGGTTGGCGAATTCCAGCGGCGCGGCGCCGGTGCCGCCTTCCTTGCCGTCCACGACGATGAAATCGGGCTTGATGCCGGTGGCCAGCATCGCCTTGACCATGCACATGAATTCCCGGCGGTGGCCGATGCACAGCTTGAAGCCGACCGGCTTGCCCCCCGACAGATCCCGCAGCTTGCCAATGAATTCCATCATCTCGGTCGGCGTGGAAAAGGCGCTATGCGCGGGCGGAGAGATACAGTCGATATTCATCGGAATGCCCCGCGCCTCGGCAATCTCGGGCGAGATTTTCGAGGCGGGCAGCATGCCTCCATGGCCGGGCTTGGCGCCCTGGCTTAGCTTCAGTTCGATCATCTTGATCTGCGGATCGCGGGCCTGTTCTGCAAATTTCTCGGCCGAGAAGCTGCCATCCTGATTGCGGCAGCCGAAATAGCCCGAGGCCACCTGATAGATCAGATCGCCGCCGCCCTGACGGTGGTAGCGGCTGATCCCGCCCTCGCCGGTATCCTGGGCAAAACCGCCCAGCTTCGCGCCGGTATTCATCGCCAGAACCGCATTGGCCGAAAGCGAGCCAAAGCTCATCGCCGAAATGTTGTAGATGCTGGAGGCATAGGGCTGCGTGCAATCCGGACCGCCAATGCTGATGCGGAAATCGGTGTCCTTGATCACCACGGGCGCGGCGGAATGGGTGATCCAGGCATAGCCGGAGCTGTAGACATTCTGGGTGGTGCCGAAGGGACGCTTATCCTCGACCCCCTTGGCGCGCTGATAAACCAGCGCGCGGGCCTCGCGGCTGAACGGTTCTTCGTCCCGGTCGCCCTCGATCATGTACTGCCGGATCTCGGGGCGGATGCTTTCCAGCAGGAAACGCATATGCCCGATCACCGGATAATTCCGCAGGATCGAGTGCTTTTTCTGACGCAGATCCAGAATGCCCAGCACGGTCAGCGCGGCGGTCACGACCGCAAGCGCGGCCCACCAGACATTGGAAAAGGCGATCGCGAACACCGTCGCGAAAATCGTGGTGAGACAGCAGATGATAAAGATCGCGTAACGGGGGTAAAGTTTCATGGGGCAGACCAGTTGGATATGTCACAGGACGAATTCGCGTCTGTTACCATAAGAGGCCCGGAACGTCTTGTAGAGAAGCGTTCACTTTTCGCCGAACGCTCGGCCGGTCTGATCGACGATGTGGCCCATTGAAATGACACATCGCCGACCAGTCCGGTAAACCGAGCTGTCGCCAATTCAGGCGAGCTTGTTCGAATGTACGATGAGAAAAGTTACTTTGCAAAACCACGCGAACGCTCATTTAGGCATCCGGCGACAAGGGGGGGTGTGCCGGATAATTGGTCGCTTGGTCAATAAAATCCGGTCGCATTTGCCGATCCATTCGTCGTTTTTGCCGTCTGTCTCATTCAGTTTTCCGCGCGTCTCATTCCGCGCGTCTCATTGCGGGCGGCCTCAGCGGCCTATCTGATGTCGAGCAGCCATTTGCTCCAATCCGCCGTATCGCCGAAAGCCGTCTTTGTCGCGGCCAGTCCAAAGGCCACCTGACGACAGTCGCGCGGGCTCATCCCGAAGGCGCGCTGGAACGAGACAGAGAAGGTCGAGGAATTGGTAAAGCCCCATCTCTCAGCCACTTGCGCAATCGTCTTGTGGCTGAGCCGCGGGTCCGAGATCTCTCCACGGCAGCGATGCAGCCGCCTGAGCCGCAGATAAGAGACAAAGCCCCCGTTCTTATCCATGATCCGGTACAGCGTCGCGCGCGAGATGCCGAATTGCTTCGCGACATCCTGAACGCTCAGGCCCAGATCGTGCAGATTCTGTTCGATATAGCGCTGCACCGCCAGACGAATGCCGCTGGTCATGCCCGCGGCGCTTTCGGGCGATATCTCTCCGTTCAGGGCTGCGGCGATCATGGCAAGGGTGGGGCTTTGCAGCATGAGCATGTCTTCATGGCTCAGTCCCGGTGCCGACCGGTTCAGCGCGATCAGGTGGCTGCATAGCAATGCGGTCAGGGGCCGGTTTCCCTCCAGCCTGCGCGCGCCGTGGCTGTCAGGGTCGTGCAGATGGTTGGCCAACAGGCGGCGCGGTATCGCGATATCGGTCGATTTGTATTCCCGGCCGATCGTGGTGATCGGTTGGGTCATGTCCACGACCAACACATCGCCGGGGTTGATGACATGCTCGCGTCCGCTGCCGGTGACCTCACGATGCCCTTCGCGGTAGAATTGCAGCATGTAATAGTCCGAGCCATCATTGGCGATGCGGGCGGCGCTGCGCGTGGTTTTCTGACCACTGCTTTCGATGCTGCCAAACACGAATTCATGGCCCTGATAGGCCTCGACCCTCGCATAGAAACGCCCGTTCATCACCGCGGATACGTCCCATATAGAGGCCGCGGCTTCGCGCCACGCGGTAATCCGACGCTTTTCTGGCAGTAGATCCGTATCCGTCTTCGAGTAGGGCAGCTTCGGCAAGACGCGTCCTGAGGTTCCTTCACATCGGTGGATATAGTGAGGGTCGGGTCCGGCCTTTTCAAGAATATTAGACGGATCAAGGGGTTATGATTTGTTTATAAGAACGGCCCAATTTCGCGACTTGCATGGCATGTATCTTAACCTTGCGTCAATTTCGCTGTGAATCAATTGGTTAGTATTCTAATCATTTTTCTGCAGATCAGCACTGTGACAATTTGACCACAGTCGAAGAACAATCTTAGACCGTTGAAATGCCTGCGCCTGACGGGCCGGGACCGCCGGTATCAGTGCAGGAATCACCGTCAGCCGCCCCCTGTCCCGGTATCATCCGCGACAGCTTTCCCCGGCGTGACATCGGGATCCTTCAGCGTCTCTTTCTGGGTGATCAGCCGGGCCGAGTTCTGACGCGACAGAAAGATCCACAGCCAGCTGAGCGCAACGAACAGGCGCGAGCGGGTGCCGATCAGGAAATAGATATGCGCGATGCCCCAGACCCACCAGGCCAGCCAGCCTTTCAGTCGGAAACGGCCATATTCGATAACGGCGGCATTGCGCCCGATCGTCGCCAGATTGCCCATATCGCGATAGCGGAAAGGCGTGGTTTCGGCCTGATCGCCATGTTTCAGCCGCCGCCGGATCAGGCGCGCGGCATAGCTGCCCTGCTGCTTGGCGGCGGGGGCGACGCCGGGCACGGGCTTGCCGTCGCTTTGCACATGCGCGGTATCGCCCAGCACGAAGATCGAGGGATCATCGGGCAGCGTCAGCCCCGGGCTGACGATCACGCGTCCGGCCCGGTCGGCCTCGGCATCCAGCCAGTCCTTTGCGCGCGAGGCCTGCACCCCAGCGGCCCAGATGACGGTGCGGGCGGGAATGAACCTGTCATCCAGCATGATGCCTTCGGCCGTGATCTTGGTGACGGGCTTTCCGGTGCGCACCTCGACCCCGCGCCGCGACAGGGCAGCCAGGGCGTAATCGGAAAGATCCTTGCTGAAGGCGGGCAGGATATTCGGGCCGGCCTCGACCAGCAGGATCCTGGCGCGTCTTGTGTCGATATGGCGGAACTCGCCCGGCAGGATGCGATGCGCCAGCTCCGCGATGATGCCCGCCAGTTCCACCCCTGTCGGCCCCGCGCCGATGATGGCAAAGGTCAGCAGCGCGTCGCGTTCGTGTTTCGACGGCGTCAGTTCCGCCCGCTCGAAGGCCAGCAGCATGCGGCGGCGGATGGTCGTGGCATCCTCCAGCGTTTTCAGGCCGGGGGCGTCGGCCTCCCACTCGTCATGGCCGAAATAGGCATGCCGCGCGCCGGTCGCCACGATCAGCGTGTCATAGGGAATGCGCATGCCATTGCGCAGGATCACCTCTTTCGTGCGGCGGTCGATGTCGATCACGCGGGCCAGAAGCGTCGTCACATCCTTGCGCTTTTGCAGGATCGCCCGGATCGGCCAGGCGATTTCCGAGGTCGAAAGCAGGGTCGTCGCGACCTGATACAACAGCGGCTGGAACAGGTGATGGTTGCGCTGGTCGATCAGGGTGATCTCGCATCCCGCGCCCTTCAGGTCCTTCACCGCCGTCAGACCTGCAAATCCCGCCCCGATGACGACGACCCGATATGCCATGGCTAAAATACCTTTTCGTGCCCATGTAATCCGCCCCATACCTGCCCAATGCGCCCGCAAGCGCAAGGGCTGACAGGGCCTTCCAGCTTCTGTCAGCGGGAAACCGGACCTCGGGGCGGGGATTTGTCGTTCAAAGGTTATTTCAGATGCGCAGACAGGTCGGCAAATGCCAGCTGCTGATGTAAATCAAGCAGATTAATAAATGGTTGCTGGAAATCGGGTTGCCAGAGGGCGTCAAATTTATCCCGCCCCGAAAGGACTTGGCGCGCATCCGGCGAAACCCGGCAGATCCGCGCCCGGCAAGCCGTCATTTGTTTGTCGCCGACCCCGTCGACAGGCCCGAGAAGATGGGGCACCATCCCGCTTCCGGTACGCGCGGCCCTGCGGATTGGCAACTCGGGGGTCAGCACGCTGCGGCCGGGCGAACCACTTGGATGGCAGAGCGTGAATATGGCGAATGATCTCTTTCCCCAGGAACCGGCCCGGCCGGCACCGGGACAACAAGGCGATATCGTCCGGCTGGCGGCATGGCTGATCGTGGTCGCGATCATCATTGGCGGGCTTTACATCGGGCAGGGCGTGCTGATCCCGCTGGCCATCGCCTTCCTGATCAGCTTCGCGCTAAGCCCGCTGGTCTCTCGGCTGTGCCGCTGGGGCGTGCCGCGGGTGCTGTCGATCTGCATCGTCATGGCGACGCTGTTCATGCTGGTGGCGGGGTTGGGCCTGCTGGTCGGATCGCAGCTGCGGATGATCAGCGCCGAGCTGACCACCTATCAATGGACGATGCGGCAGAAGATCGACAATCTGACCGATCAGTTTCGCGGGCCGGGGATCTTTGACGGCGCGATCCAGACGGTCGATACCGTGCAGAAAGAACTGTCCGACGCGGTGCAGGAAAATGCCGATGAGGCCGAACCCGCGCAGCGGGTTCAGGTGGTCGCGCCGCCGCGCCCGCCCTTGCAGACCGCGCTGGAATGGCTGGTTCCGGCGGTGGCGCCGCTGGCCACGGCGGGGATCGTGCTGGTTTTCGTCTTTCTGGCGCTGTTGGACCGGGGCGATCTGCGGGATCGGCTGATCCATCTGCTGGGCGGCAATCTGCACCGATCCACCGATACGCTGGAAGAGGCGGGCAAGCGGATTTCGAAATATCTGCTGATGCAGGTGCTGGTGAATGTGGCCTATGCGGTGCCGCTGGGGTTGGGCCTGTTCCTGATCGGCGTGCCGGGATGGCTGCTTTGGGCGGTGCTGGCCTCGGTCCTGCGCTTCATCCCCTATGTCGGGCCGATGCTGTCGGCGATCTTTCCGGTCGCGCTGGCCTTTGCCGTCGATCCCGGCTGGAACATGGTGCTGATGACCATTGCCCTGATCGTCACGCTGGAGGCCATCAGCGGCAATATTGTCGAGCCTTTCCTCTATGGTACCAGCACCGGGTTGTCGGCGCTGTCGCTGATCGCGGCGGCGACCTTCTGGACGGCCCTTTGGGGGCCGGTGGGGCTGATCCTGTCCACGCCGCTGACGGTCTGCCTGCTGGTGATCGGGCGGAACCTGCCGCAGTTGCAGTTTCTGGACACGCTGCTGGGCTCGACCCCGGTGCTGGACGTGCCGACGCGGATTTATCAGCGCCTGCTGGCCAATCAACCCGATGAGGCGATCGAGATCGTCGATGATGTGATCGAGAAAGAGGGTTCGGTCACCGAGTTCTATAACGAACACGGTCTGGCGCTGTTGCGGCTGATCAGCCAGGATTATACCGGCGCGGCCCGCGCCGAACATCGCCTGCGCGTGGCAAAGGGTCTGGACGAGGTTCTGGACGATCTGCAGCAGGAATATCCCTCGACCGTGGATGCGGCTGCGCCGCCTCGCGTCGCCTGTATCGGCGGCAAATGGGAGGTGGACAGCTTTGCCTGCGAAATGCTGACCCATGCCCTGACGCTGAAAGGCGTGGCGGCGGTGCAGCGCCCGGCGGGGGTGGTGACGGCGCGCTATGTCGACAAGCTGGATCTGGACGAGGTGCAGATCATCTGTCTGGGCTATTTCAGCCGTAAGCCGGAACGCGCGATCCGGGCGTTTATCCGCAGGCTGCGCCATCGCTGGCCAGAGAAACAGATCGTGCTGGCGCTGTGGAACGCGCCCGAGGATCTGCTGGAACCCGACCGCTATCAGGCGCTTGGCGCCGATGCGGCCATCACCTCGATCGAAGAGGGGGTGCTGCGCATCGAGGGGCTGCTGCAGCCAGAGGCGTCCCGCGACCGATCAAAGGCCGCGCTGCCCGAAAACGAACAGCAGCGGATCGCCGCCCTGCGCGCCACGCGCGTGCTGGACGGGCATGCACGCGAGGATCTGGATGCGCTGGCGAAACGCGCCGCCGATGTGTTCGATGCCGAGATTTCGATTGTCTCGGCCATTGATGAAAATCGCGAATTCATCATCGGTCAAAGCAAGGATCTGCCCGGCACGCGCAGTCAGGATGGCAGCGACATGATCACCATGCCGCGGGCCGAGGCGATTTGCGACCACGTCGTGGCGACCGGAAAGACGCTGGTGGTCGAGGATACTGACCGCGATCCCCGCTTTGCCGATCATCCGGCCATCCGCAACTGGCAGACGCGATTTTATGCGGGTGTGCCGCTGACCACCGGCGATGGGCTGGTACTGGGCGCGCTGTGCCTGCTGGATCGCAACCCGCGCAAGTTGGAGGATGAGGAACTGGACCTGCTGGACCGGATCGCCGCCGATGCGGTGTCGGTGATCACCGGCGACGATGTGATCGCACCAGAGCCGCGCGAGGCCGAAGAATCCTCGGCCACCGTCGGTCAAAGCCTGCCGGATTGACGCCCGGCAGGCCGGTTATTCCACCGTCACCGATTTCGCCAGGTTGCGCGGCTGATCAACATCGGTGCCCTTGGCCACCGCCGTGTGATAGGCCAGATATTGCATCGGCACCGCGTAGAGGATCGGCTGAAACACCCCGCCGCCCTTGGGCATGGTCAGGGTCGCGCGCACGCCCTCGCCACCCTCGGCAATCCCGTCGCTGTCGGAAATCAGCAGGATCTGCCCGTGGCGGGCCATGACCTCTTGCATGTTCGAGATGGTCTTGTCGAACAGCGCGTCATGCGGGGCCAGAACCACCACCGGCACCTCGCGGTCGATCAGGGCGATGGGGCCGTGCTTCAATTCGCCCGAGGCATAGCCCTCGGCATGGATATAGCTCAGCTCTTTCAGCTTCAGCGCGCCTTCAAGGGCAACGGGGAACAGCGCACCACGGCCCAGATACAGCACGTCGCGGGCCTCGGACAGCCATTCGGACAGGTTGCTGCAGGCATCCGACAGGTTCAACGTCTGTTGCAGCAGGGCCGGGACCGCGCGCAGATCGCGAAGATGCGCGGCAAGACCCGCATCGTCCAGCCGTCCCCGATCATGCGCGGCCTTCAGCGCCAGGATCGCAAGCGCCGTCAACTGGCAGGTAAAGGCCTTGGACGAGGCCACGCTGACCTCGATCCCCGCCATGGTGGGCAGGGCGATATCGGCATCGCGCGCAATGGCCGAGGTGCCGACATTGACCAGACCGATGGTGCGATCGACATGTTCCTGCGCGTAATGCAGCGCCGCCAGCGTATCGGCGGTTTCGCCCGACTGGCTGATGGCGATGAACCAGCTTCTGGATGACAGCGGAGGCTCGCGATAGCGGAATTCGGAGGCGACATCGATATCGCAGGGCAGGCCGGCCAGTTGCTCGAACCAGTATTTCGCCACATGTCCCGCATAATGCGCCGTGCCGCAGCCGACCAGCGACAGCCGGTCCGCCGTGGCAAAATCCAGACCCTCGGGCAGCACGATCCGGTCGCCCTTGATATAGTGGTTCAGCACATCGCCGATCACCACGGGCTGCTGGGCGATTTCCTTGGCCATGAAGTGACGATAGCCACCCTTGTCGATGGCCGTGGCGCCAACGTCGATGCGGCTTTGCGCGCGGTTGGTCTGATGGCCTTCGGCATCGAAGATCTCGATGGAATCGCGGGTCAGAACGGCGTGGTCGCCATCCTCAAGATAGGTGATGCGGTCGGTGAAGGGCGACAGTGCCACCGCGTCCGAGCCAATGAAATTCTCGCCATCGCCATGGCCGATGGCCAGCGGGCTGCCCTTGCGCGCGGCGACCATCAGATCGGTCTTGCCGTGAAACAGAAAAGCCAGCGCAAAGGCGCCCTGCAGGCGCGCCAGCGTGGCGCGGGCCGCGGCGATTTCGTCCATGCCCTGCGACATGTAATAGGCGGTCAGCAGGGCAACCGTTTCGGTATCGGTCTGCGATTCCGCCTGAATGCCATAGCCGGTCAGTTCCTGACGCAATTCGCGGAAATTCTCGATAATGCCGTTATGGACCACGGCCACGGGACCAGAGCGATGCGGATGGGCATTCACCTCGGTCGCGGCGCCATGGGTGGCCCAGCGGGTGTGGCCGATGCCGGAATGGCCGGGCAGGGGCTGATGCACCAGCAGGTCCGACAGGTTGACCAGCTTGCCGACCGCGCGGCGGCGATCCAACTGACCTTCCGCATCGACCGTCGCCACGCCCGCGCTGTCATAGCCGCGATATTCCAGCCTGCGCAGCGCATCGACCAGTTGGGGCGAGACCTCGTGCTTGCCCAGAATGCCAATAATGCCGCACATCAGCGTTTCTCCGTTTTCTTTGCGCGCAGGGCCTGCATCAGGCGCAGGCCAAGTCCGGGTTTGGTCGCCTGTCGCGACCGTCCGATGGCCAGCGCGCCATCGGGGATATCTTCCGTGATGACCGAGCCGGAACCCGTCACCGCATCCGCACCGACCTGCACCGGCGCGACCAGCATCGTATCGCTGCCGATAAAGGCGCGCGCCCCGATCCGGGTCTTGTGCTTGGAAACGCCATCGTAATTGCAGGTGATCGTGCCCGCGCCGATATTCGTGGCCTCGCCGATATGGGCGTCGCCCAGATAGGTCAGGTGGCCGACCTTGACGCCCTCATCCAGCACCGAATTCTTGATCTCGACGAAATTGCCCACATGAACGTCGCCGCCCAGTTCCGCGCCCGGACGCAGCCGCGCGAAGGGGCCGACCGTTGCCCCGGCCGAGATATGACAGCCTTCCAGATGGCAGAAGGGCAGGATCTCTGCCCCCGATTCTACCGTGACACCGGGTCCGAAAACGACATTCTGCCCGATCACCGCATCGCGCCCGATGGCGGTGTCCAGCGAAAACCAGACCGTCGAGGGATCGGACAGCGTCACCCCGTTTTCCAGCGCATTCTGACGGGCGCGGGTCTGAAAGGCGGCCTCGGCCCCGGCCAGTTCGGCGCGGGTGTTGATGCCCAGCGTTTCCTCTTCGTCGCAGGTCACGACATCGGCGCGGCGCCCCTCGGCCCGGGCCAGCGCCACCAGATCGGTCAGGTAATATTCGCCCGAGGCATTGTTATTCGACAGCCGCGAAATCAGTTGCCGCAGCAACCCGGCATCCAGCGCCATGACGCCGGAATTGCACAGGGCGATCTGGCGCGTAGCCTCATCCGCGTCCTTGTATTCGACGATTTTTTCCAGCCCGCGATCGGTCACGACAAGGCGGCCATAGCGGCCCGGATCCTCGGCCTCGAAACCCAGCACCACCACATCGGCGGGATGCGAGGCCAGCGCCGCCAGCGTGTCCTGACCGATGAAGGGCGTATCGCCATAAAGCACGATCACCTTGCCCTCGAAACCTTCCAGATCGTTCAGCGTTTGCTGCACGGCATGGCCGGTGCCCAGCTGTTCGCGCTGCAGCACGATCCGTGCTTCTGGGTCCAGCTTGGTCACGGCCTTGCTGACCATCTGCGCCCCGTGACCCGCGACGACAATGACCTGTTCCGGCTGCAGGCTGTGGGCCGCGTTCAGCGCATGTCCGACCAGCGGCACCCCGCCCAGACGGTGCAGCACCTTGGGCAGATCGGATTGCATCCTGCTGCCTTGCCCTGCGGCCAGAATGACCACTGCGATGGATTTATCCGACATGCCCGCCTCATTGCCTGTTCACTCTTGTTGCCCGGCGTTCTAATCGGGCTTGCGCGGGCATGAAAGGGGTCGGCGTTCACCTTTATTTACACATCATTGCGGAGTGGCAAATGGCAGGCACGGTTGTATTCGATCTGGACGGCACGCTGGCCGATACCTCGGGCGATTTGATCGCGGCGGCCAATGGCTGTTTTCGCGCGCGCGGTTTGGGCGATCTGCTGGATCCGGTGGCCGATGCGCTGACGGCCTTTCATGGCGGGCGGGCGATGCTGCGGCTTGGCTATGGCCGGATCGGGCCGGATGTGCTTTTGCCGCCCGGTGCCGAGGATAAGGATTACCAGCGCCTGCTGGATCACTATGCCGATCACATCGCGGTTCACACCCGGCTGTATCCCGGCGTGACCGAGGCCTTGCAGCAATTGCAGGACGATGGCTTTCTGCTGACCGTCTGCACCAACAAGCCCGAGGGCCTGGCCGAGATGCTGCTGCGGGAACTGGGCATCCGGGGGATGTTCGGCGGTCTGATCGGCGCCGATACGCTGCCGGTGCGCAAACCCGATCCGCGCCCCTATCGCGCCGCGGTCGAGGCCGCGGGCGGCGAGGTCGCGCAGTCTTTTCTGCTGGGCGATACCGATACCGACCGCAAGACGGCCCGCGCGGCCGGCGTGCGCATCGCGCTGGTCAGTTTCGGACCCGAAGGGCAGGGGATATCGCGGCTGGATCCCGATGCGATGCTGGACCGCTTTGCCGATCTGCCCGAACTGGCGCGCCGCTGGCTGGGCTGACGGGCGCGACACCGGCAGGAAAAACGGCATGAAAAAACGGGGCCGACATGAAGTCGACCCCGTTCCTGTCTTGTCAGCCCGGTTAAGGCTTAGGCCAGCGTCAGATTGCTTGCCGATTCACGACCGTTGCGGTCGGTCTCGATGTCGAAGCTGACGGCCTGACCGTCGTTCAGACCGCGCAGGCCAGCGCGCTCGACCGCCGAGATATGCACGAAGACGTCTTTCGAGCCGCCTTCCGGTGCGATGAAGCCGTAGCCTTTGGTTGCGTTAAACCATTTCACGGTGCCGTTAGCCATCGTGTCATTCCTTACAAAATAGGTGCCGCCCACAGTACGCAGCGGCCTGGCAAAGCTGAAGATCGAAAGCTGAGCCGAAAGGAACAGGTCCGAAACATAGAATGCAGTCTCTGTATAACGCAGCGGAAAAGCCTTTGCGAGGGGCATTGAACAGATCATTGTTAATCGGCGGCAAGGCGCCGTTTTGCATGATTTAACTGCGTCATTGCGATAAGCTGTTTCAGCTTTCGCGCAATTGACGGGCGGTGGAAACTGCGCCATCGAAGGTCGAAAGGCAGCGCCGGTTTCCCGCAGCCTGTCCCCGCTTCGACAATTGCAAAGCTGACCTGACGTGACCGCAGCCCCGATAACCGACGCCCGCGCCAACCTGCTGGGCAGCATGTGGATGATTGCCTCGATGGGGCTGTTCGCGGTCGAGGATGCCTTTGTGAAGGCGGCCTCGACCAGCCTGCCGGTGGGGCAGATCCTGATCATGTTCGGGCTTGGCGGCGCGGTCGTTTTCGCGCTTCTGGCGGCGATGCGACGGACGCCGCTTTTCGTGCGCGATGTGCTGTCGCCCGCGATGCGGATTCGCATGGTCTTCGAAATCATCGGGCGACTGTTCTATGTGCTGGCCATCGCCGTGATCCCGCTTTCTGCCGCGACCGTGATCCTGCAGGCGACGCCGCTTGTGGTGGTGGCGGGCGCCACGCTGGTCTTTGGCGAAAAGGTCGGCTGGCGCAGGTGGAGCGCGATTGTCATCGGCCTGATCGGTGTGATCATCATCGTGCAGCCGGGCACTGACAGCTTTTCCGCGCTGTCGCTGCTGGCGGTGATCGGCATGATCGGCTTTGCCGGTCGCGATCTGGCCAGCCGGGCCGCCCCGAAATCGCTTAACACCTTGATTCTGGGCTTCTATGGCTTTGTTGCGGTGATCGTTGCGGGCGTGCTTTATGCGCTGTGGCGGGGCGAAACTTTCGTCATCCCCGATGCGCGCGCGACCCTGTTCATGGCGGCGGCCGTCGGGGCAGGGGTGACCGCCTACAGCTTCCTGATGAAGGCCATGCGCACGGGCGAGGTCTCGGCCGTGACGCCGTTCCGCTATACGCGCCTGCTGTTCGGGATCGGATTGGGGATCGCGCTGTTCGGTGAAAGCCTGACCATGCCCATGCTGATCGGCTCGGGGCTGATCGTCGCCTCGGGGCTGGTGATCCTGTGGCGCGGACAGAAACGCGGCGCCGCGCGCTGATCCGTCCCATCGGGGCAGACAGAAAAAAGCCCCACCGGAAGGGCGGGGCTTGATGCTTATTCGGCTTCGTTCGCGGGCTTTGCGTTCAGCAGGCCGTAATTCTGGACGCCGATCGTATCGTAAAGCTCGATCTGCGTTTCCAGGAAGTCGATATGACCTTCCTCATCCGCGATCAGATCCTCGAACAATTGCTTGCTGACATAATCGCCGACGCTTTCGCAATGATCGCGTGCCTCGATATACAGCGAGCGCGCGTCATGCTCACCGGCCAGATCGGCCTCAAGCGTTTCTTTCAGGTTCTGGCCAATGCGCAGCGGATCCAGCTTTTGCAGATTCGGGTGGCCTTCCAGGAAAATGATTCGCTGGATCAAACGATCCGCGTGGTTCATTTCCTCGATTGATTCGGCGCGGGACTTGTCGGCAATGCGCCCGTATCCCCAATCTTCCTGCAGCCGATAATGCAGCCAATATTGGCTAACTGCCGTCAGTTCAGACCGCAGAGCTGCGTTTAGGTACTCTATGACCTTTGCGTCGCCCTTCATGTTCATACCCCTTCATACTGTCTGTCTTGTCCCGCAAAATCGGCGGGGCTACGCCCAGACTAGCTGAATGACGCATGGTGTCCAGAAAGAGCGGCATGCAACCACCGCAATCTGCACGCTTTCCAAGGGCATGATAGATCTTTCCCGGCGTGATGATCGTCTGCGGATCGGCGGCACGCATCCATTCGATGGCAGAGTGGATCTCTGTATCGGTGATCTGGGTGCAGTGACAGACAATCATGGCGGGCTCCTGTTGGGCAAGACTTAGCAAAAATGTCGGACAAGTAAAGACCAAGTTTTTTACTTGGCGATCACGTCCTGGTCAGCGGCGCTTGACGAGGCCCGCGCCCGGACGCAGAAGCGCGCCATGAAACTGGATGATTTCGATTTCGACCTGCCGCGAGAGCTGATCGCGACCCGCCCCGCCAAGCCACGCAGCTCCGCACGGCTGTTGCTGGCGCAAGGGGGTGACATTGCCGACCGCCATGTCCACGATCTGCCGCAGATTTTGCAGCCCGGCGATGTGCTGGTGCTGAACGATACCAAGGTCATTCCCGCGCGGCTGTCGGGCACCCGCAGCCGCGCCACCCCGCAGGGCGAGGCCGTGGCCCGGATCGAAGTGACCCTGCTGGAGCCCGCGGCCGAGGGCTGGACCGCGCTGGCCAAGCCGATGCGCAAGCTGAAGCGGGGTGAGGTGATCCGCTTCGGCGATCAGCTGTCGGCCACCGTGGCCGAGATCGGGCCCGACGGGCTGCGGCTGGTCTTCGATGCGCAGGGCGACGCCTTTGATGCAGCGCTGGCGCAGGTGGGGGCGATGCCGCTGCCGCCCTATATCGCCGCGCTGCGGGCGCCCGACCGGCAGGATCATCAGGATTACCAGACCGTCTGGGCGCAGCATCAGGGCGCCGTGGCCGCCCCCACGGCCAGCCTGCATTTCGATGAACCGCTGCTAGAGGCGCTGCGTCAGCGCGGCGTCGAATTCGTGCATGTCACCTTGCATGTCGGGGCAGGGACGTTCCTGCCGGTCAAGGTCGAGGATGTCACCACCCACAGGATGCATGCCGAATGGGGCGAGGTCACGGCCGAGGCTGCCCAGCGGATCAACCGCGCCAGGGCCGAGGGTCGCCGGGTGATTCCCGTCGGCACCACGGCGCTGCGGCTGATCGAATCCGCCGCGACAGAGCAGGGCCTGATGCAGCCGTTTCGGGGCACGACGGATATTTTCATCTATCCCGGTTATCACTTCCGGGTGACCGATGGTCTGATGACGAACTTTCATCTGCCAAAATCGACATTGCTGATGTTGGTTTCCGCCCTGATGGGGCCGCAGCGCATCCGGCAAATATATGATCACGCAGTTAAAAATTCGTATAGGTTCTTCAGCTATGGTGACTCGTCCCTGCTGATTCCCTAAGGCGTTTTTTGTCTGGCGTCGCACGCCATTCCGCTTTACGGGCGCGTCAGGGGCCTCGACCCCGTGAATCACACGACGACATCTAGAAAGAAGAGACGCGCCATGGCATCGGTAGTGCGTTCAACCTGGCCCCTTTTGTTGGGCATCCTGTTGCTGATGGTCGGCAACGGCATGCAGGGCACATTGCTGGGTATTCGCGGCGGGATCGAGGGGATCCCGACCTTCCAGATGTCGGTCGTCATGTCGGCCTATTTCGGTGGCTTCCTGCTGGGCAGTCTGGCCGCGCCACGGATGATCCAGACCGTCGGCCATGTGCGCGTCTTTGCGGCCCTGGGCTCGTTGATTTCGGCGGTGCTGGTGCTTTATGCCACGGCGCCCGACTGGATCGTCTGGTCCGTGCTGCGCTTCATCATCGGCTTCTCCTTCTGCGGCGTCTATATCACCGCCGAAAGCTGGCTGAATGCCGGCGCCACGAATGAGACGCGGGGCCAAGCGCTGTCGGCATACATGATCGTGCAGATGGCGGGGATCATCATCGCGCAATTCCTGCTGAACACGGGCGATCCGGCGGGGTTCCTGCTGTTCATCATCCCCTCGGTGCTGGTGTCGCTGTCCTTCACGCCGATTCTGCTGTCGGCGCAGCCCGCCCCGGCATTTTCGACCATCAAGCGCATGTCCTTTGGCCGCCTCTACCGGGCCTCTCCGCTGGGCTGTATCGGCGTGTTCCTGATGGGGGGCGTATTCTCGGCGCTGTTTGGCATGTCCTCGGTCTGGGGCGCGTCGACGGGCATGACGGTGCGCGATATCTCGGTCTTTGTGGCGGCGATCTATATCGGCGGGCTGATGCTGCAATTTCCTATCGGCTGGCTGTCGGACCGAATGGACCGGCGCAAGCTGATCCTGGGGCTGTCGGTCTTCGGGTCGGTGGTGATCGCGGCGACAATCGCGCTGCAGCCGAATATCTGGTGGCTGATGATCGTCGGGGCGCTGATCGGCGGCGTCGCCAATCCGGTCTATGCGCTTCTGCTGGCCTATACGAACGACTACCTGGATCAGTCCGATATGGCGGCAGCCTCGGCCGGCCTTCTGTTCATCAACGGCCTTGGCTCGATGACGGGTCCGCTGATCACCGGCTGGCTGATGGGTCTGATCGGCCCGGACGGGTTCTGGGTCTATATGGGGATCCTGCTGGCCGCGCTGGCGATCTATGCCGGCTGGCGGATGACGCGCCGCGCTTCGATCTCGGTCGAGGATCAGGGCAGCTATGCCGTCATCACGCCCAGTGCGACGACTTTGGCCGTGTCCGAGGCGCTGGACGAAGCCCAAAGCGACAGCGTGGCAAGCGATCCGGCGGATGAGGATCTGGACGCGGATCCCCATGACGACATTCCCCAGGCGGTCGAAAATCCGGATGGCCGCAGCGCGGGATAGGCGGTTCTTGCGCATCCCCGGCCATCTGCTTGCTGACCTGTCCCGAATGGTTTAACGCTGAACTATCTTCAGCGATCGGGGGAGCATATGGCCCAGAATTTTGATGTGGTAGTTATTGGCGCGGGGCCTGGCGGTTATGTTGCCGCGATCCGGGCGTCGCAGCTTGGCCTGAAAGTGGCCTGTATCGAGCGCGAGAACCTGGGCGGCATCTGCCTGAACTGGGGCTGTATCCCGACCAAGGCACTGCTGCGCTCGGCCGAGGTGTTTCACCTGATGGAGCGGGCCAAGGATTTCGGCCTGACTGCGGACAAGATCGGCTATGACCTTGAAAAGGTCGTGCAGCGGTCGCGCGGCGTGGCGAAACAGCTGTCGGGCGGCATCGGCCATCTGTTCAAGAAGAACAAGATCACCCCGATCATGGGCGAGGCGAAAATCACCGCGCCGGGCAAGATCACCGTGAAGACCGACAAGGGCACGGAAGAGGTCACGGCCAAGAACATCATCATCGCCACCGGCGCCCGCGCCCGCGAGCTTCCGGGGTTGGAGCCCGATGGCAAGCGCGTCTGGAACTACCGGCATGCGCTGGTGCCGCCGCATATGCCGAAAAAGCTGTTGGTCATCGGCTCGGGCGCCATCGGCATCGAATTCGCCAGCTTCTTCAACACCTTGGGCGCCGATACCACGGTGGTCGAGGTGATGGATCGCGTCCTGCCGGTCGAAGATGCCGAGATCAGCGCCTTTGCCAAGAAGCAATTCACCAAGCAGGGCATGAAGATCATGGAAAAGGCGGCGGTCAAATCGCTGGACCGCAAGGCCGACAAGGTCATCGCCACCATCGAAGCTGGCGGCAAGACCGAGAAGGTGGAATTCGACACGGTGATTTCGGCGGTCGGCATTGTCGGCAATGTCGAGGGCATCGGGCTTGAGGAGCTGGGCATCAAGGTCGACCGCACCCATGTCGTGACCGACGAATATTGCCGCACCGGCGTGGACGGCATCTTTGCCATCGGCGACGTCGCGGGCGCACCCTGGCTGGCGCATAAGGCCAGCCATGAAGGCGTCATGGTGGCGGAACTGATCGCGGGCGAAAAACCGCATCCGATCAAGCCGAACAGCATCGCGGGCTGCACCTATTGCAACCCGCAGGTTGCCAGCGTCGGTCTGACCGAAGCCAAGGCCAAGGAAGAGGGTTATGAGATCAAGGTCGGCCGCTTCCCCTTTATCGGCAATGGCAAGGCCATCGCGCTTGGCGAACCCGAAGGCATGATCAAGACCATCTTCGATGCCAAGACGGGCGAGCTTCTGGGCGCGCATATGGTCGGCGCCGAGGTGACGGAACTGATTCAGGGCTATATCGTCGGCCGCACGCTGGAGACGACCGAGGCCGAGCTGATGGAAACCGTTTTCCCGCACCCGACCCTGTCCGAAATGATGCACGAATCCGTTCTGGACGCCTATGGCCGCGCGCTTCATTTCTGATCGGCAGACGCTGTGACGCTTCGAAAGCCGACCCCTCGCGGGTCGGCTTTTTTCATTGTCACGGCCCCGTCTTGATCGCCGCGTCTTGATCGCCGCTTCTGTCGGCGCATCTCTGCCACAGCGGGCGACGGATCGGTGAAATTGCAATTTCTGATAGACTTCAGCGCCATCATGCTATGCTGCCCGCAAATCGCCCGTCCCGAAGCGCGCCGGGCCAGATGAAGGAAGACCTCACCGACCCATTTTTACTGCTCGACAACTGAAAAAGGAGACGATCGTGGCCGATACGCTGATTTCCGTTGATCTTTCAGAAAGCCCGCATGGCAATGACAAGGTGCATAACCGTTGGCATCCTGACATTCCGATCGCGGTCTGGGTCGAACCGGGGGACGAGTTCAAGATCGAGACCTATGACTGGACCGGCGGTCAGATCAAGAATGACGATGACGCCGCAGATGTGCGCGATGTCGAACTGGAACAGGTGCATTATCTCTCGGGGCCCATCGGCGTCAAAGGCGCCGAGCCGGGCGATCTGCTGATTGTCGAGATTCTGGATATCGGGGCAAAGGAAGAGATGAACTGGGGCTTCAACGGCTTCTTTTCGAAACAGAATGGCGGTGGCTTTCTGACCGATCATTTCCCGCAGGCGCAGAAGTCGATCTGGGATTTCCACGGCATGTTCACGACCTCGCGCCATGTGCCGGGCGTGCGCTATGCCGGGCTGATCCATCCGGGCCTGATCGGCTGCCTGCCGGATCGCAAGATGCTGGACATGTGGAACGCGCGCGAAAAGGCGCTGTTCGACACCGATCCCGACCGGGTGCCCGCGCTGGCGGCGCTGCCCAATACGCAATCCGCGCATATGGGCGCGATGCGCGGAGAAGAGCGTGACAAGGCCGCGGCCGAGGGCGCGCGCACCGTGCCTCCGCGCGAGCATGGCGGCAATTGCGACATCAAGGACCTGTCGCGCGGCTCGACCATCTATTTCCCGGTCTATGTCGAGGGCGGCGGCCTTTCGATGGGGGATCTGCATTTCAGCCAGGGCGATGGCGAGATCACCTTTTGCGGCGCCATCGAAATGGCCGGCTGGCTGCATCTGCGCGTCGGGCTGATCAAGGAGGGCTGCGCGAAATACGGGATCAGGAATCCGATCTTCAAACCCTCGCCCATTGCGCCGAAATACGACGATTACCTGATCTTCGAGGGGATCTCGGTCGATGAGGCGGGCAAGCAGCACTATCTGGATGTGCATATCGCCTATCGTCAGGCCTGTCTGAACGCCATCGAATATCTGAAGAAATTCGGCTATTCCGGCGCGCAGGCCTATGCCATTCTGGGGACGGCGCCGGTGCAGGGGCATATCTCGGGCGTGGTCGATATCCCGAATGCCTGCGCGACGCTGTGGCTGCCCACGGATATCTTCGACTTCGATCTGAAACCGAATCCGGGCGGTCCTGTGAAGGCGCTGGACGGGTCGGTCGATGTGCCGCTTGCGCCCGATCTGTAACGCGCGCGGGCCGGGTGCCGCCCGGCCCGGGAACAGCATCTGATGAGGCTTTGCCATGCCGACCTATGATTATCTTTGTCAAAGCTGTGGCCCGTTTCAGGCCCGCGCCGCAATGGCCGATTTCGACAAGCCGAAAGAGTGCCCGGATTGCGGCGGCACCAGCGCGCGGGCGCTGCTGTCTGCGCCGGTCATTGCGCAGATGGATGGCGCGCGTCGGCACGCCATCACGACGAATGAACGCAGCGCCGACAGCCCAAGGCGCAGCAGCCATGGCCCGGGATGCGGCTGTTGCGGGGGCGGAGGCAAGGCGCGCCAATCTGGCACGCTGCATCATCCCGGCGGCGCGAAATCATTTCCGGCCAAGCGGCCCTGGATGATTTCGCATTGATGGCCTGATGCCCGACAGGGCGGTGGTCGCTGCAGATTGCCGGGGCGACCACCCGTCGGTTGCTCAGCTTTCCGGCGCGGTTTTTTCGTCCAGCGGCGGCAGCTTGATCATGGTCTGCTGCGCCATCGAGCCATTGGCGACGATCACGTCCCGGCCATCGTCGGTGCGCAGGACGGTAAAGCCCAGGGACATCTTGTCCACGGTGCCGGTTTCAAAAAAATTCGCCGTCGGTGCCGCGATCTGCAGGCGGTCGCCGCGCCGGAAGGGCTTGTACAGCACAAGGCTGATCCCGGCGACAAGATTGCCCAGCGTGGTCTGTGCGGCAAAGCCGATGACCACCGACATCAGGCTGACACCCGCCAGCAAGGCCGTGCCCAGACGATGCAGCACCGGCACCATATGCGCATAGAGCGTGAACATCAGCAGCCAGATCATCAGGATCGAAAGCTGGCTGAGAAAGGACAGCGTGATCTGGTCGATCTGTTCCGATTGATCGTGCAGAAGCGCCTCTTTCAGCAGACGTCGGACGATCCAGGACAGCAGCAGACCGGCAAGGAAAAGAAACGCCGCCAGCGCCGCTGCGCCAATCGGAGTGCCGGGATCGAAGCTGTGTTGGATTGTCTGTAAATTCATGAAGTCCTCATTTACGCAGGGTACAGGTTTGGCAGAACAGGCCGCGACGGTTCAGTTCGTCGCGGGTTCCAGCCGGGTGATCCCGGTCGCGGCGGCGCGCGCCAGCCCGGGGTCCAGGGACATGCCGATATATTCGCCGCGGCGCCACAGATCGGCAAGGTCGTCGTAATGACGTGACAAGGGGTGGCCGGATTGCCCGGTCGAGATGATGAAGACCGAACTGTCGGGATCGGCCAGATCATAGACGCCGCGATAGCCCGGCCCGGTCGTCGCCTCGAAGGGCGCGGTGCCATGTCCCATCAGCGGCGTGCGCGCGACCGAGAATGGCCCGCCCGACAGCGATTGCGTCAGGTTCACGACCCAACGAAGCCCCGCGATCTGACCCAGAACCGGATGGGCCTGCCGCACCTGATGCGCGTCGCCCCATCTCCAACTGGTGACATCGGGGCCATATTTTTCCGACAGGGTCAGGATCGCGCGGTCCAGCGCCTGACGGGCGATGGTGGTGCAATCCTCGGTCGGCGCGCTCTGGACGATATCGCACCAGGCGGCCGCGCCGTCGCGATTGCGGAACACGGCGTCGATAAAGCCCGGATGCAGGTCGTGGATATCATCGGCCACGGGGCCAAGCTCGTCCCGGATCAGCCGGTCCTGCAGGGCCGACATCCAGGCGGAATAGATCAGCGGCTCGGGCAGATGCTCGCTCATCGCGCCATCCCATTCGGCCAGCAGGTTCAGCGCGTCCTGACGCTGGCGTTCGGGCGTGCCCGAGGCGGCGGGTTCGCCGGTAAACCACAGTTCCGCCCCGACAATGGGCAGCAGCGTGCGCGCGGCCGGGCTGACGATATCAAGCTGCGCGGCGATGAAGCTGTCGCGGGAATGGATCTCTCGATCCTGCAGCAGCCAGCCAAGGCGACCGCGCCGCAGCGCGACCGGTCCCATCTCTTCCGTGGCCAGAACGATGCCGTTATCGGTGGCTTGCGAACTGCCGTCCAGCGCGACGATGTCGGTCCAGTCGGCCTCGGTCTGCCAGCCGGGCACGGGCAGGGCGCCGCCGGTCGGGTGATTGGCCGCGCGTTCCGGCGCGGCCCCGACCGTTAATTGCCGGATGTTCCTGTTATCGGCCAGCGTGACGGCAAAAGCCGGGGCGACGACGCCTTCGACGATACGAGCCGCGCTGTTGGCATCCGTCGCGCCCATCAGCCCGACCAGCGCCGACATGGTGGTGTCATCGCCCGAGGAACCTGTCCAGCGCAGCGCGGGCACAAAACCCGCAGGCGTGATATCGGCCAGCCCCGGATCCAGACCCGGCACCAGCGGTCCATTGCGGCTGAACCGCAGGGTGATGTTGCGATCGGGTTCATCCAGCACGCGGATCACCTCGCGGCGGGATTGCAGGTCGGCCCAGCCGGTGGGCGCGCGATAGCGGTCGGGGCTGCCGGGCTGGATCTCCTCCATCGCGATATCGGCATCGTCCAGCGGGGCCGGGGTCAGTCCCCAGGCCAGTTGCGGATTGCGGCCCGACAGGATCACCGGCATGCCGGGAATCGTCGCCCCGATCACCCCGCCCGAGGATAATTGCATCCGCGCCAGATAATACAGCGAGGGCGCCACCAGTGGCGCTTGCGGATCATTGGCCAGCAAGGTGCCATGCGCCGCCGTGCGGTCGGGCATGGCGGCAAATCCGTTCGCGCCCAGACCGTCGCCGGGACGCAGGAAATCCTCGACCGAGCGGTGGCCGTCATTGCGCGCCCTGCTTTCGGGCGCTGGAAAGCGGGCATTCGGGAACAGTTCTGCGTAATCAGGCAGCGCAGCCGGTCCGCCCTCGCCGCGCAGCAGCTCGGTCCCGCGATCGGGCCAGGCCAGCGACAGGCGGGCGCGCAGCACTTCCTTGGCGGCGGAATGGCTGCTGGCGGCGGCCAGCAGTTTCAGGATCGCCAGCGAGTCGGCGGGCTGCCAATAGGAAATATCCTGCGGCCGCAGGAAGAATTCGGGCGCGCCACGGCCAAGCGCCTGCGCATTCACCTGCCCGATCCATTCATTCACGCCGGCGGCATAGGCGCGCAACGCGGCCAGCGTCGCCTGATCCTGATCCTCGACCGAGGCCACGGCATTGCGGTACAATTCAAGCCGCCGTGCCAGATCGTCCGAGGGGAAGGCCTTGCGACCATAAATCTCTGACAGGCGGCCCTGTGCGGCGCGGCGCAGCAGTGTCATCTGGAACAGCCGGTCCTGCGCATGGGCCAACCCAAGCGCGAAATAGACATCCGCATCGCTGGACCCGAAGATATGCGGAACGTTTTCGGTCGAGCGCACGATCTCGACCGGGCCGGCGATGCCCTGCACCCGGTAGGTGGCATTGTAATCGGGGATCGAGCGCGTGGCGAAATACCAGGTCAGCACCATTGCCAGAACCAGCAGAACGATCAGCGCGACCGTCGCCCTCAGAAGCCAGCGGAAAAGTGTCAGCATATCAGGACAGGATCCATTCGCCGGTCGGTTCTTTCAAAAGCATCCCGCCGGTGCTTGACCACGGCGTGACAGGGTGATGGGGTGATGCATAAGGCAGGCGCCGCCGCTTGACAACGCGGCTGCTGGCCCGGGGGAAATTGCCGACCAGAAAATTTCGGCGGCAGAACAGCATGAAGGAAAGTGGCGATGGCGAAACTGGCATTTCTGGGGCTGGGCGTGATGGGCGGGCCGATGGCGGGGCATCTGCAGGCCGCCGGGCATGAGGTCACGGTCTATAACCGCACCGCTGCGCGCGCGAAGGACTGGGTGTCGCGCCACGGAGGCCAGATGGCCGAGACGCCGCGTGAGGCGGCAGAGGGTGCGGAGTTTGTGATGGCCTGCGTCGGCAATGACGACGATCTGCGGCAGGTCTGCACCGGGCAGGACGGCGCCTTCGCAGGCATGGGCCAAGGCGCGATCTTTGTCGATCACACCACGGTATCCGCCGCCGTGACACGCGATCTGGCCCAGATCGCGGCCGAGGCAGGCATCGGCTATATTGATGCGCCGATCTCGGGCGGGCAGGCGGGGGCCGAGAATGGCCAGCTTTCGGTGATGTGTGGTGGGGAACAATCAGATTTCGACAAGGCGCAGCCGGTGATCGACAGCTATGCCAAGATCTGTCGCCTGATGGGGCCGGTCGGGTCGGGGCAGATGACCAAGATGTGCAACCAGATCGCCATTGCCGGGCTGGTTCAGGGCCTGTCCGAATCGCTGGCATTCGCAGAAAAGGCCGGGCTGGATGTCGAAAAGGTGGTCGAGGTGATCAGCCAGGGCGCCGCGGGCAGCTGGCAGATGGTCAATCGTCACAAGACCATGGCCGCGCGCGAATTCGAGCACGGCTTCGCGGTGGACTGGATGCGCAAGGATCTGGGCATCTGCCTGGCCGCCGCGGATGAGATCGGGGCCTCGCTGCCGGTCACGGCGCTGGTCGATCAGTTCTACAAGGATGTGCAGAAAATGGGCGGCAGCCGGTGGGATACCTCTTCCCTGATCGCGCGGCTGGACAGGTGAACCCGGTCCTGCACCGCGCCGTCTGCCCCGCGCCGCGTCCCGAATGGTTCGAGACGCGCTTTGCCGAAAATGGCTGGACCGGGTCCTGGCGCAACGGCGTTTTCGACTGGCACCACTTTCACATGACCACGCATGAGGTTCTGGGCTGCTACGCAGGCTGGGCCGTGATCCAGCTTGGCGGAGAGACGGGGCAGCCGCAGCGGATCACGGCGGGCGATGTGGTCATCATCCCGGCTGGTTGCGCGCATAAGCGGCTGGAGGCCTCGGCGGATTTCGCGGTGGTCGGCGCCTATCCGGGTGGCGCCAGCCCGGACATGCAGCGCGGGCAGGGGGTGGCCTGCCCGTTGCTGGTCTGGGACCGGGACCCGGTTTTTGGGCAGGCTGGTGCCAGCGGCTGAGGCGGCCCCAACGTCACGCTTGATTGCCGATCCGCTTTCCTGAAACCTCTACCCCGGGGATAATCGGGAGGAGAAGATGGAAGGTTTGATGATGCATCGCCCGCTGCTGCAAGGCGGGCTTCTGGATTTCGCGGCGGACAGCTTTCCCGATGCGGAAATCGTCTCTCGCCGTGTCGAGGGGGATACGCATCGCGAAAGCTATGCCGAGGCGCGCGAGCGGGTGACGCAGCTGTCCTTCGCGCTGGAACATCTGGGCGTCGAAATGGGCGACCGCGTCGCCACCCTGGCCTGGAACGGTTATCGCCATTTCGAGCTTTATTACGCGATACCGGGGATCGGTGCGGTCTGTCACACCATCAATCCGCGCCTGTCGCCCGAACAGATGATCTATATCATCCGACATGCGGAAGATAAGGTCATCTTCACCGATCTGACCTTCGTGCCGATGCTGGAAAAGCTGCAAGAGCATCTGCCGCCGCTGCATTACGTGATCATGACCGACCGCGCCCATATGCCGCAAACCTCGCTGGATGCGCTGTGCTATGAGGATCTGTTGCAGGGGCATCCGACGCGCCGCGACTGGCCGGAATTCGCGGAAACCACGGCCTCGGGGCTGTGCTATACGTCGGGCACGACGGGCGATCCCAAGGGCGTGCTGTATTCGCACCGCTCGAACATGCTGCATGCGCTGTCGGTGGCCACGGTGCTGGGTCCGGACCTGCACTACGAGCCGCGCATCCTGCCGGTCGTGCCGCTGTTCCATGTCAACGCCTGGGGGCTTCCCTTTACCGCGCCGCTGATCGGCGGCAGCCTGATCATGCCGGGGCCGTTTCTGGACGGGGCCAGCCTGTGGGATCTGTGCCAGGCCGAGCGCGTGGAAACCGCCTGGGGCGTGCCGACCATCTGGCAGGGTCTGTATGCCGAGATCGGCAAGCGCGGGCACAAGCCCGACGCGCTGCGCCATATGGTCGTCGGCGGCAGTGCCATGCCGCGCAGCCTGATCGAGAATTACGAAAAGATCGGCGTCGATGTGAACCACGCCTGGGGCATGACCGAAACCTCTCCGCTTGGCTCTCAGGGGGCGCTGCCCGTGAACAAGCTGGATGCGCCCTTCGAGGAACGGATGGCGCTGAAATCCACGCAGGGCAAGCGCGTCTTTGGCGTCGATATGAAGATCGTGGACGAGGACGGCAAGGAAATGCCGCAGGATGGCGAGGCCATGGGCGAACTTTACGTGCGCGGCAACACGATCATGGGCAGCTATTACAAGAACGAGGCCGCGACCCGTCAGGCCATCGATGCCGATGGCTGGTTCGGCACCGGCGATGTGGCCTCGATCTCGGCCAGCGGGCGGCTGGTGCTGCGCGACCGGGCCAAGGATCTGATCAAGTCCGGTGGCGAGTGGATCAGTTCGATCGATGTCGAGAACATGGCCCTGATGCATCCCAAGATCGCGCAATGCGCCATTATCGCGCTGCCGCATCCGAAATGGGACGAACGTCCGCTGCTGGTGGTCAAGCCCGCCGATCCGGCCGATCCGCCGACGCTGAACGAGGTGAACGAGATGCTGTCAAAGGCGCTGGCCCGCTGGCAGTTGCCCGACGATCTGGTGCTGGTCGACGAGCTGCCTTTGACCGCCACGGGCAAGGTCAGCAAGCTGTCCCTGCGCCAGCGGTTCAAGGATCACGTTCTGCCCGATCTGGCCGGTTGACGCCTCAGGCTGGCGGCAGCATCAGCGTCGCCAGCGCCTGCCGCTGCGCCTCTGGCGTGGGCATGGGGCGGCGGGTGGCATTGTCCACCGTCACCATGATGAAATGGCTGCGCGCGGATTCGCGTGGCTCGCCATTGCGGAACATCCCCATGTCCAGCCGGAACGAGGATGTGCCCATCTGCGACAGCACCACCCCGATCTCGATCCGGTCGGGATAAGACACCTCGGAAAAATACTTGCAGCCGTTTTCGACCACGACCTGAATCGGCCCGTCCTTCGCCAGATCCAAAAAGCCGCGCCGGATCAGCGACAGGTTCATCGCCTCGTCGAACAGTTCGAAATAGGTCGCGTTATAGATATGGCCGAACTGGTCGTTATCGCTCCATCGGGTCTGCAATGTTTGAAACTCGGCATAGGCGCTGCGCTCTCTTGGTGGTTCCCGCGTGGTCATCCTGTCCCCTCATCTGACGGGTTCAGCCTAGGGTGAAGGCTTGACAGGGGAAAGCCCCGGCGGAAATCTCGGCCCGTTATGGGGAGAGGAGAGAAGATGCGGACACGCGGTGCGGTGCTGGAACGGATGGGGCTGCCCCGTCCCTATGGCGACAGCAGACCCTTGCGGATTGCCGAGGTCGAACTGGACGATCCCGGCCCCGGCGAATTGCTGGTGCGGATGGTGGCCGCGGGTCTGTGCCATTCCGACCTGTCCAGCATCAATGGCGACCGCCCGCGCGCGATGCCGCTGTTGCTGGGGCACGAAGCGTCCGGCGTGGTGCAGGCGGTCGGCCCGCATGTCAGCCGCTTTGCGCCCGGCGATCACGTGGTGCTGGTCTTCGCGCCCTCCTGCGGGCATTGCCTGCCCTGTGCCGAGGGGCGCCCGGCGCTGTGCGAACCGGCGGCGGTGGCGGCGGGGCAGGGCAGCCTGATCACCGGGGCCAAGCGCATCCGCGAAGGCGGGCAGGTGATCGACCACCATATCGGCGTCTCGGCATTTGCCGAACATGCCGTCGTGGCCGAGGCTTCCTGCGTCAGGATCGACCCTTCGATCCCGCTGGACCGGGCGGCCCTGCTGGGCTGCGCGGTGTTGACCGGCGTCGGTGCGGTGATCAATACCGGCGCGCTGAAGGCCGGTCAAAGCTGTGCGATCGTGGGGCTTGGCGGGGTCGGGCTGGCGGCGCTTCTGGGTGCGGTGGCGGCGGGGGCGCGGCAGGTGATTGCGGTCGATATCTCGGACCAGAAGCTGCAGGTCGCCCGCGATCTGGGCGCGACCCATACGGTCAATTCGCGCGATCCCGATGCGCTGGCGCAATTGCGGCAGATCTCGGGCGGCGGGGTCGATCTGGCGGTTGAACTGGCGGGCGTCGTTCCGGCGCTGGAATTCGCCTATGAGGCCGCGCGGCGCGGCGGCACTGTCGTCACCGCGGGCCTGCCCAATCCCGATGCGCGGATGAGCCTTGCCCCGGTCACGCTGACGGCGGGCGAAAAAAGCCTGAAAGGCAGCTATATGGGATCCTGCGTGCCGATGCGCGACATTCCTCGCTTTGCCGAGATGATGATGGCCGGCAAGCTGCCCATCGAAAAGCTGGTCACGCATGAACTGACGCTGGATCAGATCAATGAGGGGTTCGAGCGGCTGGCAGACGGATCCGCCATCCGGCAGCTGATCCGCTTCTAACCTTTGGCCTGCATCATCTGCCACAGATCCTGCAACCCGGCCCGTGCCATCTCTACCCCGTCAGCCTGCGCCGCAGACAGCCCCTGCGATGCCAGCGCGGCAAGGTAATGCGCATCCCATTGCCCGTCGCCGATCACCACGACCTCTTGTCCCAGCCAATAGGGGCGGGCGGCGGCCAGTTCCGCACCGATCAGCAACCCCGCCAGTCGCGACGCCGCCTGCGCCTTGTCCGACTGGCCCAGCGTCACCTGCGCCCGCAGCCCGGCCAGATCGGCGGCCAGACCCGCAGGGCGCGACATGGCGTGGTTCAGGGCCTGCGCAAACCCGTCATCCGCCGGGTCGGCTGGTGCGGGCAGGGCGTCGAAGGACCGGATCATGCTGAACAGTTCCGCGCTGATGAAGCTGCGAAAGCTGACGACCTCTCCGGCGCTGAGATGCGCCCAGACCGTGCTGTGCCCGATCAGGCACAAGACGCCATCGAAATCGGGCCGCGTGGTCAGAAAGCCGCGAATCCGGCCCGGCTGATGGCGCATCAGATCGGCGGGCGCGGCCTGCGACAGGCCGGGCATGCGCCCCTGATCCGCCGCGACAGCAACGGCCGAGGGCACGGGCGTCAGCGCCGCATCCGGCCATCCGCTGCGCAGCAGGGGCCGGTCCGTCACGGGCAGATCGGCCAGCATGGTCTGCAAGACCTGCTCGGGCGATCCGGCGACGATCCGCTGCGACAGCGCGCCATCGACCCATAGCCGCAGCTTCACCCCATCGAATTCCGCACCCAGCCAATCGGTTCTCATCGCATCGGACATTCTGCCGCCTTGTCTTTGCCTTCCCTCGCGCAGCATATGTCCAACCGCCCCCGGCCTGTCCAGCCGCGCTTGCCGCTTGAGCCGCCCAAATCTTTCGCATAACCAGCAATCATGAAGATATTATTTCTTGGTGATGTCATGGGCCGCGCGGGCCGCCGCGCGATAGTGGAACGGCTACAGCCGCTGCGCGAAAGGCTGAAGGCCGATCTTGTGGTGGTGAATGCCGAAAACACCAGCGGCGGGCGGGGCTGCACGGCGGGACATGCCCAGCTGTTGCTGGAGTCGGGCGCCGATTGCCTGACGCTGGGCGATCATGCCTTCGATCAAAAGGACATGCTGGCTTTTATCGACAAGGAAAGCCGGATCGTGCGGCCGCTGAACTTTGCCAAGGACGCGCCGGGCCGGGGGCATACGGTGATCAGCGATGCGCGCGGGCGCAAGCTGCTGGTGACGCAGGCGCTTGGGCAGGTGTTCATGTCGCGGCCCTATGACGATCCGTTCTCGGCGCTGGATGGCGTCTTGCGCGCGCATCCGCCCGGCGGGCTGGTTCAGGCCGCGCTGGTCGATTTCCATGCCGAGGCGACCAGCGAAAAGATGGCCTCGGGCCATTTCTGCGACGGGCGGGCCAGCATCGTCGTGGGCACCCATACCCATGTGCCCACCGCCGATATCCAGATCCTGCCGCGCGGCACGGCCTTTCAATCGGATGCGGGCATGTGTGGCGATTATGACAGCATCATCGGCATGGACAAGACCGAGCCCCTGCGCCGCTTCATCACCGGCATGACCCGCGACCGCTTTACCCCGGCCGAGGGAGAGGCGACATTATCCGGCATTTTCGTCGAAACCGACGACCGGACCGGGCTGGCCAGATCGGCAATTCCGGTCCGTCAGGGCGGACGTCTGGCCGCCACGCCCGATGAGCTAACTTGATCAGACCAGTTGTGGGGCACCCATGACAGCGGGTAATGAGAATCACGCAGGTCCTCTTGCCGACCATGCGTGATATTTTGATGGGTTCTGAATGCTCGGATTTGAACTGACTGGCACGGCCTCGGCAATCACGACGATTTTCATCATCGCGGGAATGCTGACCCTGTTTATCCGCGAAACCTACCCGCCAGAGGTCACCGCGATCCTTGGCGCCGTGGCCTTGCTGGTGCTTGGTATCCTGACGCCCGATATGGTCGTCGATGTGCTGGCCAACCCGGCCCCCTGGACCATTGCCTTCATGTTCATCATCGTCGGCGGGCTGGTGCGGACCGGCGCGCTGGACTGGATCGGCCAGAAGGCGGCGAAACATGCCGCGACCCATCCCACCCTGACCCTGGGCAGCATGGCGCTGCTGGTCTGCGGGCTGTCGGCCTTTGTGAACAACACGCCGCTGGTCGTGGTGATGATGCCGATCTTCATGCAATTGGCGAAAGAGCTGGGAAAATCGCCCTCGAAACTGCTGATCCCGCTGTCCTATCTGTCGATCCTTGGCGGCACCATGTCGATGATCGGCACCTCGACCAACCTGCTGGTCGATGGTGTCGCCCGGCGCTCGGGGATGGAGCCTTTCTCGATCTTCGAGGTGACGCCGGTGGGGCTGCCCATGGCGGTGGTGGGGATCATCTATCTGCTGATTTTCGCGCCAAAGCTGCTGCCCGATCGCGATTCCGTCTCGCAGCTTGTGTCGCAGCGCAGCAGCATGAAATTCTTTACCGAAGTCGCCGTGCCGGAAGGGTCGGAACTGATCGGCAAGGCGCTGGATCAGGTGGATATCTTCTCTCGCGACGGATCGCGGGTGATCGACGTGCTGCGCGGCGATGCCTCGCTGCGGCGCGATCTGGCGGCGGTGCGGCTTGAGGCCGGGGACCGCGTCGTGATGCGCACCGCCATGTCCGAGGTTCTGGGCCTGCAAAGCAACAAGGCGGTGCGGCTGGTCGACAAGCTGAGTTCGGTCCAGACCTCGACGGTCGAGGTGCTGATCACACCCGGCTGCCATATGGTCGGGCGTCGTCTGGGATCGATGCGTCTGCGCCGCCGCTATGGCGTCTATGTGCTGGCGGCGCATCGCAAGAACCAGAATATCGGGCGGCAGCTGGACGATCTGGTCGTGCGGGTCGGCGATACGCTGCTGCTGGAGGGCACGCCCGAGGATGTCCAGCGCCTGGCCACCGACATGCAGATGGTCGAGGTGAACACGCCCTCGGACCGCGCCTATCGGCGCAGCCATGCGCCGATCGTGGTGGCGACGCTGGCCGCGGTGGTGATCCTGTCGGCCTTCAATGTCGCGCCGATCCTGCTTCTGGCCTTCGTGGGTGTCGCGGTGGTGCTGGGCACGCGCTGTATCGATGCGGATGAGGCGCTGAGCTTTGTCGACGGGCAGCTGATGGCGCTGATCTTTGCGATGCTGGCTGTCGGGGCGGGGCTGGAAAATTCCGGCGCTGTGGAACTGCTGGTCAACAAGATCGCGCCGCATCTGGCGGATGCGCCGTCCTGGGGGCTGATCCTGGCCGTCTATCTGCTGGCCACGGCCCTGACCGAGACGGTCACGAATAACGCCGTCGCGGTGATCGTGACGCCGGTGGCGATCTCGATGGGGCTGCAACTGGGTGTCGATCCCCGCCCGCTGGTGGTGGCGGTGATGATGGGCGCCTCGGCCAGTTTCGCGACGCCCATCGGCTATCAGACCAATACGCTGGTATACGGGCCCGGCGGCTATCGCTTTTCGGATTTCATCCGGGTCGGCCTGCCGCTGAATGTCCTGATGGCGGTGGTTGCGTCGCTGGTGATCCCGGTCTTCTGGCCGCTCTATCCCTGAAAACCGGGCAGAGCGGCGGATATTCTTGCCCCCTTCGTCTTGCGACGGCGGGGGTGGCTGGACTAAAAGCAGCCGAATCCAGACTGTATGATATGCGAAGGAACGAGCATGGCAGGCCATTCCAAATGGGCCAACATTCAGCATCGCAAGGGTCGCCAGGATGCGATCCGCTCGAAGCTGTTTTCGAAACTCGCCAAGGAAATCACCGTGGCCGCCAAGATGGGCGACCCGGACCCTGAAAAGAACCCGCGCCTGCGCCTGGCGGTGAAAGAGGCCAAGTCGAACTCTGTCCCCAAGGACGTGATCGACCGCGCCATCAAGAAGGCGATCGGCGGGGATGCCGAGAATTACGACGAGATCCGCTATGAGGGCTATGGCCCCAACGGGATCGCGCTGGTGGTCGAGGCAATGACCGATAACCGCAACCGCACCGCGTCGAATGTGCGCAGCTATTTCACCAAATCGGGTGGCGATCTGGGCCAGACCGGCTCGGTGTCTTTCATGTTCGACCGCGTGGGAGAGATCAAATACGGGCCTGAAGCGGGCGATGCGGATACGGTGATGATGGCCGCCATCGAGGCCGGCGCCGATGATGTGGACAGCGACGATGAGGGGCATTGGATCTATTGCGCCGATACCGCGCTGAACGAGGTTTCCACCGCTTTGGAGGGCAGCCTGGGCGAATCCGAGACGGCGAAGCTGATCTGGAAGCCGCAGGCCCCGACCGAGGTGACGGATCTGGAGACGGCGCAGAAGCTGATGCGGCTGATCGAGACGCTGGAAGATGACGATGACGTTCAGAATGTCACCGGCAATTTCGATCTGTCGGACGAGGTTGCGGCGCAGTTGTAGCGCCTGATCGGCAAGGCCGGGGGCGCTGCCCCCGGACCCCCGGGATGTTTGGACAAAGAAGAAAGCCGTCAGGGGCGCAGGGCGTCGCTGGCGGTTTTTCTGATTGCCCGGGTGAGGGCGGTCAGGGCCGGGGCCATGATGCGGCTGCTTTGCCAGTAAAGCGGGATATCCATGGGGCTTTCGGGGGCGAGGTCGATCAGCCTGCCCTGTTGCAGGTCGTCCCGGATCAGGCATTCGGGGTTCATCCCCCAGCCAAGGCCAAGACGCGTCGCCTGGGCAAAGGCCTGGGTGGAGGGGACGCGGTGGATCGGGGCGGTGATGCGCTGGCCGGTTACCGCCTCGGCCCAGCGGGTTTGCAGCATATCCTTGCTGTTGAAGCTGAGCATGGGGGCGGATTGCAGGTTTTCGGGGCCGAGCCCGTCTGCGAAATGCTGCCGGGCGAAAGCCGGGCTGGCCGTGGCGCGGTAGCGCATGGTGCCGAGCGCGATGCTGTCGCAGCCGGCGACCGCGCGGCTGTCGCTGGTGATGGCGCCGATGACCAGGCCGCTGCGCAACAGGTCAAGCGCGTGGTCCTGATCGTCGATGGTCAGGTCGATCATGCCCGCCGCCGCCGTCATCGCGGGCATGACCCAGCTGGCCAGGCTGTCGGCATTGACCGCGATGCGCAGGACCGGGGTGACCGCGACGTGGTGATCCAGCGCGCTTTCCAGCAGCCCCACCTGATCCAGATGCGCGGCAAGCCTGTGCCCGGTTTCCGTGCCGGTGACCGGCGGGCCGCGATCGACCAGCACCGCGCCCATCCGGTCTTCCAGCGCGCGGATGCGTTGCGAGATGGCAGAGGGTGTCACATGCAGCGCCGCTGCCGCGGCATCGAAGGAGCCGCGGCGGATCACCTCGGCCAGGGCTGTCAGGGCGGGATAGTCGAGCATTAGTTGTACTACATCAGATTAAGATCAATTCATTTTCATTAAACTACAGATCATGGCATCAGCAAGGCAACAAGAGGTGTAGCCATGATATCTTTCTTTGCCGGTCTGGGGACCGGGCTTTCGCTGATCGTCGCCATCGGGGCGCAGAATGCCTTTGTGCTGAAACAGGGGATCCTGCGGCAGCATGTGTTCTGGGTCTGCCTGTTCTGTGCGCTGTCGGACGCCATTCTGGTCGCCTTCGGCGTCGCGGGCATGTCAATTTTGGCCGAGAGCATGCCCTGGTTTGCGCAGGCGTTGAAATGGGGCGGGGTGGCCTTCCTGCTGTGGTACGGGGCCAAATCCTTTCGCGCGGCGCTGAGTGGCGGTGATGCGCTGCGGCCCGAGGGGCGGCGCGCGGGGCTGGCCACCACCATGCTGACGGTCGCCGCGATCACCTGGCTGAACCCGCATGTCTGGCTGGATACGGTGGTGCTGCTGGGGGCGGTTGCCTCGCAATGGCCGAACAAGCTGGATTTCGCCCTTGGCGCCATGAGCGGGTCCGTGCTGTTCTTCTTTGCCCTTGGCTATGGCGCGCGATTGCTGGCGCCGGTCTTTGCCCGGCCGCGCGCCTGGACCGTGCTGGAGATCTGCGTGGGGATTGTCATGTGGTCGATTGCGCTGAAGCTGATCATCGGCTAGGCCAAGGGCAGGCAACCCCCGGACAGGTAGTTAACCATGGATCGCGAGACGCGGCAGGATCTGATTGGCATTGGCTGGATGCTGGTGACGGGGTTCTGTTTCGTCACCGTGAACGCCATCGTGCGCGGCCTTGACGGCGCATTGCCCGCGCCGCAATCGGCCTTTATCCGCTTTTGCTATGGCATCATCTTTCTGGGCCCCGTGCTGCTGCCCGCGCTGCGGCAGGGGTTCAGCCCGCGGATCTGGCGGCTGTTTGCCGGGCGCGGGGCGTTGCATGTGGTGGCGGTGATCGGCTGGTTCTATGCCATGTCGCGCATCACCATTGCCGAGGTGACGGCCATCGGATTTCTCAACCCCATCGTCGTCACGGTCGGCGCCGCGATCTTCATGGGAGAGCGGCTGGCCTCGCGCCGGATCATCGCGGTCTGCGTCGCGGTTCTGGGCGCGCTGATCGTGCTGCGCCCTGGGATCCGGCCGCTGGATCCGGGGCATCTGTCGCAGGTGCTGGCCTCGATCTGCTTCGGGCTGTCCTATCTGTTGGCCAAGCGTATCTCGGCCGAGGTGCCCGCAGCCCTCGTGGTGGCGATGATGTCGCTGACGGTGACCATCGGGCTGGCGCCGATCGCCTATGCGGTCTGGGTGCCGCCGACGGTCGAGCAGGTGATCTGGCTGGGGCTGGTCGCGGTCTTTGCGACGCTTGGGCATTACACCATGACCCGCGCCTTTGCGGCCGCGCCGCTGACGGTGACGCAGCCGGTTACCTTTCTGCAACTGATCTGGGCCAGCCTGATCGGCGTGGTGCTGTTTCACGAGCCTCTGGATGGCTGGGTGATCCTGGGCGGCGGGCTGATGATCGGGGCGATCAGCTATATCACCTGGCGCGAGGCGCGGATCCGGGCGCGGACCAAGACGCCGCCCGTGGCGGCGACGAAGGAATAAGCCGCCCGGAGTTTTCCGGCCGGTCCAGAGGTCGCGGCTTCTGGCAAAAACCGGCACTGGGCGCGGGAGTGCGCAGGAAAACGGGTCTGCTGCGTCCGCCGGAGCATTGGCCCGGCCCGACGCGGTGACGCACCACACCCATCCTGCGTGTCAGTCAGCCTTTGTCGTCAGATCCTCGGCCAGCATCAGCGCATTTCCGTCCGGGTCATAAAACGTCGCGGTTTTCACCATGCCGTCAACGACGATTGTCTCGCCATCAAATCTGACATGTGCCTGTTCCAGCTTCTGCCGTGCCGAATCCAGATCCGCGATGCCAAAGACGGGCACGCAATTTCCCGGCGCGGGTTCCGTATGTTCACCAAGTCCGATGGTCACGCCCGCCGTGTTGGTCCCGAGTTCGGACCATCCCACATCATCCGCGTGGTAGATCAGGTCAAAGCCAAGCATGGCCGCATACCAATCGGCGCTGGCATGCCGATCCGTGACCGACATCGAAAATGTGATGTTGGTATCCAGAGAAATCAGGGACATGCTGTTTCCTTTTAATTTAAATGATAGTAACTATACTTTATGGACATAAAGCTGCTTGTCAACATCACATCAAGGGCATGGGCTATCCCCATCCTCGCAAGCCTCCACAGCGGGGCTGCCGGGCGTCAGGCCGTGCTTTTGGCGGCGACCGGCGCAAGCAGGACGGCTTTTGCGCAAAGCATGGACCATCTGATCGCAATCGGCCTGATGGAGCGTAATCCCGGCCACGGCCATCCGCTGCGCCCAGAGTTTCGCCTGACACAGCAGGGCATCGCCGCAGCGGCGGTCGCGGCGCGGATCCGGGACGTCTCGGGTAACGATGCCTGGGATCTGCTGCGCCGCTCGTGGACCCTGCCGGTGTTGACGGCGGTTCACAGGCCAAGCCATTTCAATGATATCAAGCGCGGGCTGGGCACGATCACGGATCGTGCCTTGTCGCAATCCTTGAAATCGATGGAGGCGCGAAGCTGGGTTCATCGCAGTATTGACGAACGCGCGCGCCCTCCCAGATCGGTTTACTGCGCTGTGAACGCGGGCAGAGAGATCAGCGCGGTGACGGCGCCGGAGATTACTTTTGCCTGACGGGCGATCCCATGATTATGGCGCGGTGGTCTGCGCGCCCGAAGAACGACCGGCGCCCGCCTGCGTTGCACGCAAGGCGGGCGTCACGCATGAGCGCGTCAAGTCAGCCCTGACACGCTCATGCGGCAGAAATACTCAGCCCCCGGCGATCAGCGGTTCGGCCACAGCGGCGCGTGCCGGTTCACATCCTTGTAAAGCAGATAGCGGAACGGCCCCGGACCGCCGGCATAACAGGCCTGCGGGCAGAAGGCGCGCAGCCACATGTAATCGCCCGGGCCGACCTCGACCCAGTCGCGGTTCAGGCGATAGACGGCCTTGCCCTCGATCACGAAAAGCCCATGCTCCATCACATGGGTTTCGGCAAAGGGGATCGAGCCGCCGGGTTTGAAGGTCACCACGGTGATATGCATGTCGTGACGCAGATCGGCGGGGTCCATGAAGCGCGTCGTGGCCCAGGCGCCATCCGTATCGGGCATGGGCGAGGGCGGGATATCCTGTTCCTGCAGGACGATGGGATCGGGTTTATCGACCCCGTTGCAGGGCTGCCAGCGCTTGCGCCACCAGTGGAAACCGGCCGGGCCCGCCGTCACATTGCGCACGGTCCAGGGCATGCCGGGCGGGATATAGGCAAAGCCGCCCGGTTTCAGCAGATGATCGGTGCCATCGATGGTGACCTGCATATCGCCGCCGGTGACGAAAATGGCATGCTGCACCTCGGGGTCGTCATCGGGCCGGTCGCTGCCGCCACCCTCGGCCAGTTCCACGATATACTGGCTGAAGGTTTCGGCAAAACCGCTCAGCGGTCGCGCCAGCATCCACATCCGCATGCCGTCCCAGCCGGGCAGGAAAGAGGTCACGATATCGCGCATCACCGTGCGCGGGATCACCGCATAGGCGTCGGTAAAGACCGCCGTATCCGTGGTCAGCCCGGTCTGCGGCGGCAGGCCCGCGACGGGACCGGCATAGGGCACGCGCCCGGCCTGTTCTTCGGGGATCGTGGCGACATCGCCGGTGGGTGCCCCCTTGGGTGGTTGATCATTCATTTCATGGCCTCCTTCAGACGCAATTCGGCAATGCGCATGACCTGCTTCTCGGCCTCGCTGCGCTCGGTTCGGGTATCATTGGCGACGCGGCGGCGCATGGCATCGTGGATGCCCGCCTTGTCATGGTCGCGCACGGCGATGATGAAGGGGAAACCGTGCTTGGCGGTATAGTCGTCATTCAACCGGGTGAAATCGGCGCGTTCCTGATCGGTCAGGCTGTCCAGCCCGGCGCTGGCCTGTTCGGCGGTGCTGTCCGCGGTCAGCCGCTTGGCCTGTGCCAGCTTTCCGGCCAGATCGGGATGGGCAATCAGCACATCCAGCCGCTCCTGATCCGAGGCGCTGCGAAACACCTGCGCCATCCGCGCGGCCAGCCCGGCGGCGCTGTCATGCACCGCGCCCATTTCCCCGTCCCAGACCCGTTCCGCAATCCAGGGCGAATGTTCGTAGATGCCGCCAAAGCGGGTGACGAAGTCATCCCGCTCCATTCGTGAAGGCTGCAGTTCTTGCGGCCTGAACGGATGGACCTTTGCCCAATGCCGGGCAATATCCAGACGGCTCGCGAACCAGACCCCCTCATGCGCGCGGGCGTGGTCAAGGAAACGCTGGATCGCCATGGCCCGGCCCGGGCGACCCGCAAGGCGGCAATGCAGCCCGATCGACATCATCTTCGGCGCCCCGGCCTGACCCTCGGCATAAAGCAGGTCGAAACTGTCGCGCAGATAGTCGAAGAACTCGACCCCGGTGCCAAAGCCCTGACCGCTGGAAAAGCGCATGTCATTGGCATCCATCGTATAGGGCACCATCAGCTGCGGCTTGCCCTCATGCACATGCCAATAGGGCAGGTCATCGGCAATCGTATCGGCCAGATAGGCAAAGCCGCCTTCCTCGCAGCCAAGCGCCACCGTGTTCATCGAGGTGCGGCCCTGATAGAAGCCATGGGGCCGCTCGCCGGTCACCGCCTCATGCAACCGGATGGCCTCGGCGATATGCCGGGCCTCGACCTCGCGCGGGACGTCGCGGTAATCGATCCATTTCAGCCCGTGGGTGGCGATTTCCCAACCTGCTTCCTGCATGGCGGCGACCTGCTCGGGCGCGCGCTCCAGCGCGGTGGCGACGCCGTAGACGGTGATGGGCAGATCCTTCAGCATCCGGTGCAGGCGCCAGAATCCGGCCCGCGCGCCATAGTCATAGATGGATTCCATGTTCCAGTGCCGCTGGCCGGGCCAGGGCTGGGCGCCGATGATCTCGGACAGGAAGGCTTCCGAGGCCGCATCACCATGTTCGATGCTGTTCTCGCCGCCTTCCTCGTAATTCATCACGATCTGGACCGCGATCTTCGCGCCGCCGGGCCATTGCGGATCTGGAGTCTTTTCGCCATATCCTCGCATATCGCGGCTGTAGCGCATCATCATGTCCCTTATTCCAGCTTCATCTTAAAGAAAGCCCGCAACCGTTCCCGCGCACAAGTCGCCAGATCGAAATGCTGTATCTACGAATCAAATAAGATCGCGCCGGTTTCAAGGGATCGTTGAAAGACTTGCGGGCCTGGGGTCATTGTGATCGCCAAAAGCCGGACCATAAGCTTCCCTATCAGCGGCACATACCGCGCGGAGGGAGGAATATGGAAAATTACTTCAAGCTGTCCCAGCATGGCAGCAATGTCAGGACCGAGGTGATCGCAGGCATCACCACCTTCCTGACCATGGCCTATATCATCTTCGTGAACCCGGACATCCTGTCCAGCACCGGCATGGATCGCGATGCGGTCTTTATCGCCACCTGTCTGGCGGCGGCCATCGGGTCCGCAGTGATGGGGCTTTGGGCGAACTGGCCGATCGGCATGGCGCCGGGCATGGGGCTGAACGCCTTCTTTGCCTTTACCGTCGTGGGCGCGATGGGCTTTACCTGGCAACAGGCGCTTGGCGCGGTCTTCATCTCGGGGGTGATCTTCCTGTTTCTGTCGGTGACGGGCATCCGCCGCTGGCTGATCGCGGGGATTCCCACCTCGATGCGCAGCGGCGTGGCAGCGGGGATCGGGATGTTCCTGGCCATCATCGCGATGCAATCCTCGGGGCTGGTGGTGGACAACCCGGCCACGCTGGTGGGCCTGGGCGATCTGACCGCACCCGGCACCTTGCTGACCATTGCGGGCTTTTTCATCATCGTCGCGCTGGACGCGCTGCAGGTGAAGGGCGCGATCCTGATCGGGATTCTGGTCATCACCATCGCCTCGATCCTGCTGGGCGTCAGCGAGTTCGGCGGCATTATCTCGGCGCCGCCCTCGATTGCGCCGACCTTCATGCAGCTGGATGTGATGGGGGCGCTGTCCTATGGCATTTTCAACGTCGTGCTGGTGATGGTGCTGGTCGAGATCTTCGATGCCACCGGCACCCTGATCGGGGTGGCCAAGCGGGCCGGGCTGCTGGCCGAGGGGCCGACCCATCAGAACCCCAATCTGGGCCGCGCGCTGATGGCGGATTCGACCGCGATCACGGTGGGCTCGATCCTGGGCACCTCATCGACCACCGCCTATGTCGAAAGCGCCTCGGGCGTGCAGGCGGGCGGACGCACCGGGCTGACCGCGCTGGTCGTGGCCGCGCTGTTCCTGCTGGCGACCTTCTTTGCGCCGCTGGCCGGGTCGGTGCCGCCCTATGCCACCGCGCCGGCGCTGCTTTTCGTGGCGACGCTGATGATGCGCGAACTGGTCGAGGTGAACTGGGATGACGTGACCGAGGCCGCGCCGGCCGCGCTGACCGCGCTGGCCATGCCGCTGACCTATTCCATCGCGACGGGTCTGGCCTTCGGCTTTATCAGCTATGCGCTGATCAAGCTGCTGACGGGCCGGGCCTCGCAGGTCCATGCCGCGACCTGGATCATCGCCGGGCTGTTCGTGATCAAATTCGCCTTCTTCGGTGGCCACTGATGAAATCGCGCCCCGGTGCTGCCGGGGCGCGAATGCACCTTATGCGGCGCCCAGCGTCTGCGACAGTTCCTGCGCCGCCGCCGAGACCGCCGCGCCCAATGTCTTGATATGCTCGGATCCGATCCGATGCGACGGCCCGCTGACCGAGATCCCGGCAACCGCCGCCCCCGACAGATCAAAGACCGGTGCCGCGATGCAGCGCATACCACGGGTGCGCTCCTCATCGTCAAAGGAGAAACCGCGGGCGCGGGTGCGGGCGATATCGGCATCCAGCATCTCGGCCGTGGTCAGGGTCTTGTCGGTGAATTTCGTCAGCCCTTGCCCCTGCAGCAGCGTCGCGCGCATCTCGGGCGCGCCAAAGGCCAGCAGCGCCTTGCCGATCCCCGAGGCATGCAAGGGCGAGCGCGTTCCCGGCGGAAAGAAGGCACGAATGGTTTCCTGCGTCTCGACCTGGCTGAGGAACATGACCGAATCGCCGTTGAGGATGCCCAGATTGGCGGTTTCGCCGGTATGCTCCATCAGCCCGCGCAGGATCGGGCGGGCGCGTTCGACGATGCCGGACCGCCGCATGAAGGCCGATCCCAGCCGGAAGGTGGCAGGCCCGATGGTCCAGGCCTGCGTGGCCGGGTCGCTTTCGACCATGCCGCGTGCCGCCAGCGAATGCAGCAGACGATGCACCGTCGAGGGCGACTGCTCCATCTGCTCTGCCACCTCGCTCAGCGTCAGCCCCTTGTTGGCGGCCAGCAGGTCCAGCATGTCCAGCGCCCGGTCCAACACCTGCACGGTGCCGACATTGTCCTTGGCGCTGCGCGGGCGGCCTCTTTTTCGGGACGGTTCAGCCATTTTATACCTCCGGTATAGAAAGAATAGCAGAAACGACGAAAATCGCCATTTGCCTTGGAAAAAGCCAAGCCCCTGTTCAGGGACGGTATTTTCGCCTTTTACCCAAAATGGAAAACTTTTCCAGAAAAATTGTGCCGAAGGCTTGCACCCGCTATCGTTGAGATAGCAAAGGAGGATGCGCCATGACTAGCCAGAACCCTATCTTTATTCCCGGCCCGACCAATATTCCCGAAGTGCTGCGCAAGGCGGTGGACATGCCCACCATCGACCATCGCAGCCCGGTCTTCGGCAAGATCCTGCATCCCGCCCTTGACGGGGTAAAGCAGGTCCTGAAAACCACCGAGGGGCAGGTTTTCGTCTTTCCCTCGACCGGCACAGGTGGCTGGGAAACCGCCATTACCAATACGCTGTCGCCGGGCGACAAGGTGCTGGCCACCCGCAACGGCATGTTCAGCCATCGCTGGATCGACATGTGCCAGCGGCACGGGCTGGACGTTCAGGTCGTCATGCAGGAATGGGGCGAGGGCGTTCCCGCCGACCGGTTCGAGGAAATCCTGACCGCCGACAAGAATCACGAAATCAAGGTGGTTCTGGCGACGCATAACGAGACCGCCACGGGCGTGAAATCCGATATCGCGGCGGTGCGCCGTGCGCTGGATGCAGCGAACCACCCCGCGATGCTGTTTGTCGACGGGGTCAGTTCGATCGGGTCGATGGATTTCCGCATGGATGAATGGGGCGTCGATGTCGCCATCACCGGCTCTCAAAAGGGCTTCATGCTGCCACCGGGCCTGGCCATCATCGGCTTTTCGCCCAAGGCGATGGATGCGGTGAAGGGCGCGAAGCTGCCCCGGACCTTCTTTGACATTCGCGATATGGCCAAGACCTATGCCAATAACGGCTTCCCCTATACGCCGCCTGTCGGCCTGCTGAACGGGCTGAAACTCTCGACCGAGATGCTGCTGGATGAGGGGTTGGAGAATGTCTTTGCCCGCCATCACCGCATTGCCGAGGGCGTGCGTCAGGCGGTCCGGGCCTGGGGGCTGGAACTGTGCGCTGTTCGTCCCGAACTTTATTCCGACAGCATCACCGCGATCAGAACGCCCGAGGGCTTTGACGCCAACCGCATCGTCAGCCATGCGCTGAACACCTATGATGTCGCGTTCGGCACCGGTCTGGGCGATGTCGCGGGCAAGGTGTTCCGCATCGGCCATCTGGGCAGCCTGACCGATGTGATGGCCCTGTCTGGGATCGCCACCGCCGAGATGGTCATGGCCGATCTGGGCTTGCCGATCACGCTGGGCAGCGGCGTCGCCGCCGCGCAAGAGCATTACCGCAACAGCACGCAAGCCGCACAGAAGGCAGCGGCGTGATGAAGGATCAGCCCATGTATATTCCGACGCTGGACGACATGCTGGCCGCGCGCCAGCGGATCGAGCCCCATGTGCACCGCACCCCGGTGCTGACCTCGCGTATGCTGAACGAACTCAGCGGCGCGGAACTGTTCTTCAAATGCGAAAACCTGCAAAAGGCCGGCGCCTTCAAGGCGCGCGGCGCCAGCAATGCGGTCTTCGGCCTGTCGGATGAGCAGGCGGCCAAGGGCGTCGCCACCCATTCCAGTGGCAATCACGGCACCTGCCTGGCCTATGCCGCCGGACGTCGCGGCGTGCCCTGTACCGTCGTCATGCCCCATACCGCGCCGCAGGCCAAAAAGGACGCGGTGCGCGGCTATGGCGCGCGGGTGGTGGAAAGCGAACCCTCGACCAGCAGCCGCGAGGCCGTCTTTGCCGAGGTCGTGGCCGAAACCGGCGCCGAATTCGTCCATCCCTATAACGATCCGCGCGTGATCGCGGGGCAGGGCACCTGCTCTGCCGAACTGATCGAACAGGTTACGGATCTGGACGCGGTGATTGCCCCCATCGGTGGCGGTGGCATGGTCTCGGGCACCTGCCTGACGCTGTCGAACCTTGCCCCCGGCATCAAGATATACGCGGCCGAGCCGGAACAGGCAGATGATGCCTATCGCAGCTTCAAGGCGGGCCATATCATCGCCGATGACGCGCCCCAGACCATCGCGGATGGTCTGAAAGTGCCGCTGAAGGATCTGACCTGGCATTTCGTCAGTAATCACGTCACCGATATCCTGACGGCCTCGGAGGAAGAGATCGTCGATGCGATGAAGCTGATCTGGAAGCGCATGAAGATCGTGATGGAGCCGTCCAGCGCCGTGCCGCTGGCGACCATCCTGAAGAACCCTGACGTTTTTGCCGGCAAACGTGTCGGCGTCATCATCACCGGCGGCAATGTCGACCTGGACAAGCTGCCCTGGAACTGAGGAGAAAGTCGATGAACGCACCTGCGAATTTCAAAGATCTGGAAGTTGGTTATGACGTTCCCGCGCTGCCGGGCATGGACGAATCCGAGATCCAGACACCCTGCCTGATCCTCGATCTGGACGCGCTGGAAAACAATATCCGCAAGATGGGCGATTACGCCAAGGCGCATGGCATGCGCCATCGCAGTCACGGCAAGATGCACAAATCCGTCGATGTGCAGAAGCTGCAGGAAAGCCTGGGCGGGTCGGTCGGCGTCTGCTGCCAGAAGGTCAGCGAGGCCGAGGTCTTTGCCCGTGGCGGGATCAAGGATGTGCTGGTTACCAATGAGGTCCGCGATCCGCTGAAGATCGACCGTCTGGCGCGTCTGCCCAAGCTGGGATCGACCGTGACCGTCTGCGTCGATGATGTCAGCAATATCGCCGACCTGTCGGCTGCGGCTGAAAAGCATGGGACCGAGCTGGGCATCTTCGTGGAAATCGACTGCGGCGCCGGGCGCTGTGGGGTCAAGACCGCCGATGCCGTGGTCGAGATCGCCAAGGCGGCCGAAGCCGCGCCGAACCTGACCTTCAAGGGCATTCAGGCCTATCAGGGCGCGATGCAGCATCTGGACAGCTACGCCGACCGCAAGGCCAAGCTGGATGCCGCCGTTGCCCAGGTGCAAGAGGCCGTCGATGCGCTGAAGGCCGAGGGGCTGGAGCCTGAATTCGTCTCGGGCGGTGGCACGGGCTCTTATTATTTCGAAAGCAATTCGGGCGTTTACAACGAATTGCAATGCGGTTCTTACGCCTTCATGGATGCCGATTATGGCCGGATCCACGACAAGGACGGCAACCGGATCGATCAGGGCGAATGGGAAAACTCGCTGTTCATCCTGACCTCGGTCATGAGCCATGCAAAGCCCGATCTGGCGGTTTGCGATGCCGGCCTGAAAGCGCAATCCGTGGATAGCGGCTTGCCCTTCATCTATGGCCGCGACGATGTGAAATACATCAAATGCAGCGACGAACATGGCGTGATCGAGGACAAGGACGGCGTGCTGAAGGTCAATGACAAGCTGCGCCTTGTTCCGGGCCATTGCGATCCGACCTGCAACGTCCATGACTGGTATGTCGGCGTCCGCAACGGCAAGGTGGAAACCGTCTGGCCGGTCAGCGCACGCGGAAAGGCCTATTGATGTGGATCGTTCCTGAGAAGGAAATCGCGGGGCTGATGACGCCCGAGGCGGCTTTCGACGCGGTGGAATCGGTCTTTGCAGCCATGGCACGCGGGGATGCCTATAACTTCCCCGTCGTGCGCGAGGCGATTGGCCACAAGGACGCGCTTTACGGCTTCAAGGGCGGTTTTGATGCCAGCGGCCTGTCGTTGGGCCTGAAAGCCGGGGGCTATTGGCCGCATAACCACGAACAGGGGCTGATCAATCACCAGTCCACCGTGTTCCTGTTCGATCCCGATACCGGGCGCGTCAGCGCAGCCGTGGGTGGCAATCTGCTGACCGCGCTGCGCACGGCGGCGGCCAGTGCGGTGTCGATCAAATACCTGGCCCCGGAAGGGGCCAGCGTACTGGGCATGATCGGGGCGGGCCATCAGGCCGCCTTCCAGATGCGCACGGCGCTGCGCTTTGGCAGCTTCGACAGGGTGATCGGCTGGAACATCCATCCCGAGATGCTGTCGCGTCTTGCCGATGTCGCATCGGAAATGGGCGTGCCCTTCGAGGCCGTGGAACTGGATCAACTGGGTCAGCAGGCGGATGTGATCATCTCGATCACGTCCTCTTTCGATCCGATCCTGATGGATGCCCATGTCAGCGGCCCGACCCATATTGCGGCGATGGGCACTGACACCAAGGGCAAGCAGGAACTTGATCCGGCGCTGGTCGCGCGGGCGGCGTTGTTCACCGACGAAATCGCCCAATCGCTGAGCATCGGAGAGTTTCAGCACGCCGCCGCGCAGAAGGCCATTTCCGAGGAGGACGTGACCGCATTGGGCAAAGTCATCAACGGGGATCACCCCGGGCGTGGCGATGCCGAGGTCACGATTTTCGATGGCACCGGGGTCGGTCTGCAGGATCTTGCGGTCGCGGCGGCCGTGGTCGAACTGGCGAAACAACAAGGCAAGGCAATCGAAGTCGAGATTTGATCAAGATCTGACATCCGTGGAAAGGGAGGTCCGCAATGTCTGATGCAAGCAACCATGCGAGCATTTCACAAACCGTTCATCCGGTGGACGAGATTTTGCCCACCGGCAAATTATTCACATTGGGTTTTCAGCATGTTCTGGTGATGTATGCGGGGGCCGTTGCGGTTCCGCTGATCGTCGGGCGCGCGCTGCAACTGTCGCCCGAGGAGGTGGCCTTTCTGATCTCGGCCGACCTCTTTGTCTGCGGCATCGTGTCGATCATCCAAAGCTTTGGCGCCACGCAATATTTCGGCATCAAGCTGCCGGTGATGATGGGGGTGACCTTTGCCTCGGTGGGGCCGATGGTCGCCATTGCCCAGGCCAGCCCGGGGCATGAGGGGGCGCGCGCGCTGTTCGGATCCATCATTGCCGCGGGCCTGATCGGCATTCTGATCGCACCGCTGATCAGCAAGATGCTGCGCTTTTTCCCGCCGGTGGTGACGGGAACGCTGATCCTGACCATCGGGATCAGCCTGATGCCCATCGGCATCAACTGGATCTTCGGTCTGCCCGTCGGCCCGACCGCGCCGCAGATCGTCGCCCCGGAAGCGGCGGCATGGCTGGATGCCGCGCGTCTGGCCGGCGAGGTGCCCGACAGTGTGCAGCTTGCCGCGACGGTGAATAACCCGGCCTATGCCTCGTGGAACAATATCGTCATCGCCATTCTGGTCTTGGGGACGATCCTGCTGGTGTCCCGTTTCGCGACGGGCTTTCTGGCCAATATCGCGGTGCTTGTCGGCATCGCCGTGGGGGGCGTCACCGCTGCGGTTCTGGGCATGATGCATTTCGACAAGATCAGCGAGGCAAGCTGGTTCGCCGTCATCAAGCCGCTGCATTTCGGCATGCCCACCTTTGACCCGATCATGATCCTGACCATGGTTCTGGTGATGATCGTGACCCTGATCGAATCGACGGGCATGTTCCTGGCGCTCAGCGATATCTGCAAACGTCCGCTGGATCAGAAATCCTTGGCGGCGGGGCTGCGCGCGGATGGTCTGGGCACCATGATCGGGGGGCTTTTCAACACCTTTCCCTATACCTCGTTCAGCCAGAATGTCGGGCTGGTCGGCGTCACCGGCATCCGCTCTCGCTTTGTCTGCGTGGCGGGTGGGGTGATCATGATCGTGCTGGGCCTGATCCCGAAGATGGGTGCGCTGGTCGAAAGCCTGCCCACCACGGTTCTGGGCGGTGCGGGTCTGGTGATGTTCGGGATGGTGGCGGCGACGGGCATCCGGATCCTGTCGCGCGTCGATTTCGCGTCCAACCGGCACAATATGTTCATCGTCGCGATTTCGGTGGGCATCGGCATGATCCCGATGGTGGCGCCGAATTTCAACCAGTGGATGCCCCATGCCATCCACCCGCTGATCCATTCGGGCATCCTTCTGGCGGCGGTGTCGGCGGTGCTGCTGAACTACTACTATAACGGCGCGCCCGATATCGACGAAGCCGAGGTGCGCGAGGCAGGCCATGTCGCCGATACCCACTGACCGGCTGCTGATCCGCAATGCGGAGGTGGTCGTCACCATGGATGACGACCGGCAAGAGCTGCCGAACGGGGATATCCTGATCGAGAACGGAAAAATCGTCGCGGTGGGCCAGGGCCTGCCGCGCGATGCTGTTGAGGTGGTGGATGCCACCGGCTGCGTCGTCACGCCCGGTCTGGTCAACACCCATCACCACCTGTTCCAGACCCTGACCCGCGCCGTTCCGGCGGCGCAGGATGCGGCGCTCTTCGGCTGGCTGAAAACGCTCTATCCAATCTGGGCGCGGATGCGGCCCGAGGATATCCGCCTCTCTGCCGAAATCGGGCTGGCAGAGCTGGCAATGTCAGGCTGCACCTGTTCCTCGGACCATTTGTATATGTTTCCGAACGGCGCGCGGCTTGATGACAGCATCGAGGCCGCGCAGAGGATCGGCATCCGCTTCACAGCGACGCGCGGGGCGATGTCGATTGGCGAAAGCAAGGGCGGCCTGCCGCCCGATGCGCTGGTCGAGGATGAGGCCGCGATCCTGAAAGACAGCGCCCGCGTCGTCGAGGCCTTCCACGATCCGCGCGAGGGGGCGATGGTGCAGGTCGCGCTGGCGCCCTGTTCGCCCTTTTCCGTCAGCCGAGAGCTGATGCGCGATGCCGCGATCCTGGCGCGTGACAAGGGCGTCCGGCTGCACACCCATCTTGCCGAAAATGACGAGGATATCCGCTATTCGCTGGAAAATTTCGGCATGTTGCCCGGCGATTATGCGGAAAGCCTTGGCTGGACGGGGGATGATGTCTGGCATGCCCATTGCGTCAAGCTGTCGGGCGATGAGATCGACCTTTTCGCGCGAACCGGAACGGGTGTCGCCCATTGCCCCTGTTCCAATGCCCGTCTGGCCAGCGGCATCGCCCCGGTGCGGCAGATGCGCGATGCGGGCGTGCCGGTGGGGCTTGGGGTGGATGGCTCGGCCTCGAATGACAGCAGCCATCTGGGGCTGGAGGCGCGACAGGCCATGCTGGTTGCGCGGCTGCGCGATGGTCCGGCGGCGCTTGGCGCGCGCGAGGCGCTGGAGATCGCGACGCTGGGCGGGGCGCGGGTTCTGGGTCGGCGCGATATCGGCGCGCTGAAACCCGGCATGCAGGCGGATCTGGTGTTGTGGGACGTCAGCGAACTGCCGACTGCCGGGCAGTGGGATCCGGTTGCCGCGCTGATCTTCTGCGCGCCTCTGCGTCCGCGTGCGGTCTATGTCGGGGGCAGGGCGGTGGTCCGCGATCACCGCCTGACGACCGCCGATCCGCGCGATCTGCGTATCAGGGCCGGGCAGGCGGTGGCGCGGCTGGCGGGCTGATTCCCCGCCAATCGCGCATCGATTATAAACGAAATCTTTAGACTGCCTTGCCGACACCCCCTCTCGCATAGCCCGAAAACTTGGCTATCAAGAAGTGAGAGAGATAGAAGGGGAGGCCTTGATGCCAGGTTATCTGACAACCCATGTTCTGGACACGGCCCGCGGACGTCCGGCACAGGGAATGGAGATCGTGCTGTTCCGCCTGCAGGGCGATCAGCGGACCGAGCTTGCACGGATGCGCACCAATAACGATGGCCGCACGGACAGCCAGATCCTGCCGGAAGCGGATTTCAAAACCGGCATTTACGAATTGGAATTCCACGCCGGCGCCTGGATGGACGCCACCGGCGTCGCGGCCGAGGAGCCGCGTTTTCTGGACGTGATCCCGATCCGCTTTGGCATGTCGCAGCAGGACCATTACCATGTGCCGCTGCTGATTTCCCCCTTCGGATTTTCAACCTATCGGGGGAGCTGAGCGATGATCCCCGATTATATCGTCATCTGGGAATGGCTGTCCTTTGCCATCCGCTGGACCCATGTGATCACCGCCATCGCCTGGATCGGATCCTCGTTCTATTTCGTGGCGCTGGATCTGGGTCTGCTGAAGGTGCCCGGCCTGCCCAAGGGCGCCCATGGCGAGGAATGGCAGGTCCATGGCGGCGGCTTCTATCACATCCAGAAATATCTGGTCGCGCCCGAACGCATGCCCGAGCATCTGACCTGGTTCAAATGGGAAAGCTACATGACCTGGATCAGCGGCGCGGCGCTGCTGATGGTCACCTATTGGGCGGGGGCGAACCTGTATCTGGTCGATCCGGCCAAGATGGATCTGGCGATCTGGCAGGCGATCCTGATTTCCGGCGGCTCGCTGGCGGTCGGCTGGCTGATCTATGACACGCTGTGCAAATCCCCGCTGGGGGAGCGTCCCACGGTGCTGATGCTGCTGCTGTTCGTGGCGCTGGTCATCATGGGATGGGGCTATGACCAGGTCTTTACAGGGCGCGCCGCGCTGCTGCATCTGGGCGCCTTCACGGCGACGATCATGACCGCGAATGTGTTTCTGGTGATCATGCCGAACCAGCGTATCGTGGTGGCCGATCTGAAGGCCGGGCGCGCGCCGGACCCGAAATATGGCAAGATCGCCAAGCTGCGGTCGACCCATAACAACTACCTGACGCTGCCGGTCATCTTCCTGATGCTGTCGAACCATTACCCGCTTGCCTTCGCCAGCGACTATAACTGGTTGATCGCGGCGCTGATCTTTCTGATGGGCGTGACCATCCGGCATTTCTTCAACACCATGCATGCCCGCAAGGGAGACCTGTGGTGGACCTGGGCCGTCACCGCGATCCTGTTTGTCGCGATCATGTGGATCAGCTCTCTGGGGCTGAACCAGGACAGCTATGACGAGGCGCAGGCCCGGCCGATGACCGCAACCGAAACCCGCTTTGCCCAGGCGGCGGGTTTCGAGGATGTCGCCGATATCGTCATGGGCCGCTGTTCGATGTGCCACGCGCGCGAACCGGTCTATGAAGGCATCTACCATGCCCCCAAGGGTGTCTTTCTTGAGACGCCCAAGGATGTCGCCCGCTATGCCAAAGAGATCTATGTGCAGGCGGGCCTGACCGATGCCATGCCGCCCGCCAATGTCAGCTTCATGGAGCCCGAGGAACGCAGCAAGGTCATCCGCTGGTTTCGCGGTGTCGGCGGCACGCAGGTTGCCGCCAACTGAACCCGGATCGACCGGAATGCCCGGTCACCCTCCGATCCGGTCCGGCCCGGTGATCCCGCCCTTTCTCCGGGCGGGATCGCCGGGTCAAAAGACTTTCTTCAGCTCTCGCACGGCGTAATCGGCGAACATGCGGACCTTGGGATCCTGCAGGCGCCGATGCGGTGTCAGACAGCCGAACTGGGCCGGAACGGGCGGGGTGTCGGGCAGGATCTCGACCAGCCTGCCCGATTTCAGATCCGGGGCGACCTCGTAGCGGGGGCGATTGGCAATACCCTCTCCGCTCAGCGCCCAGCCGGTCAGCACATCGCCGTCATCCGTGTCGAACTTGCCCGTCACCATCATCTTGCGCGGCCCGTCCTCGGTCTGCAGCGACCAGTAGAATTCTGGGCTGCGCGGATAGCGCAGCAACAGGCAGTTATGCCCGGTCAGATCCTCGGGGGTGCGCGGGGTGCCATGTGCGCGCAGATAATCGGGCGAGGCGACCAGCACGCGCGGCGCCTCGGCGATCTTGCGCCATTTCAGCGCGGAATCGGCAGGCTCGCCCAGAAAAAACGCCAGATCGATCGCATCCTCGACGATATTCACATTGCGATCCGACAGCCGCAGGCGGAACTCGACACCCGGATTTTCCGCGCAGAAACCGGGGATCAGCGGCGCGATCAGCCGCCGTCCAAGGCCCAGCGGCGCGGTCAGCCGGATCACCCCCTGCGGGCGGCTGGAAAAGGTCGAGACCATCGCCTCTGCCTCTTCCAGCGTGTCGATGACGCGGCGGGCATGGTCATAGAAGGCGCGCCCGATCTCGGTCGGGGTCAGCTTGCGCGTGGTACGGTTCAGCAGCCGGACACCAAAGCGATTTTCAAGATCCTTGATTCGGTTCGAGGCCACGGCCGGCGACAGGCGCAGATCGCGCCCGCCAGAGGTGATCGAGCCAAGCTCGACAACGCGAACAAAAACGCGGAGGCTTTCTAAATAGGACATTTTGATGGGTCGCTTTCAAGGATTCGTGTAAAGTCTTCCGTGTTGCGACAGATTTCGCAATGGTTTTTTCCGTCCTAAGCTGACTGCCGGGTTCACAGCCAAGAGGAATGCCATGACGCCCCAGATGCGTTTTCTGCTGAATGATCAAGAGATTGTCCTGACCGATGTCGGGCCCTCCGATACGTTGCTGGATCATTTGCGCATTGCCCGCCGCCTGACCGGAACCAAGGAAGGCTGCGCCGAGGGCGATTGCGGCGCCTGCACCGTGCTTCTGGGACGGCTGACCGGGACCGGGCTGGTCTATGAACCGATCAATGCCTGCATCCGCTTTCTGGCCTCGTGCCACGGCACCCATGTCGTCACGATCGAGCATTTGAAATCGCCCGAAGGCGGGCTGCACCCGGTTCAGGCGGCGATGGTTGAAAATCACGGCAGCCAATGCGGTTTCTGCACGCCGGGCATCGTGATGTCGCTTTACGGGCTGTGGATGAGCAATCCCGACGCCGGCGTGACCGAGATCGAGACCGCCCTGCAGGGCAATCTGTGCCGCTGCACCGGATATGAGCCGATCATCAAGGCCGCCTTGCAGGCAGGTCGCGCGGGCGGTCAGGCGCAGGACGCACTGAGCGCCGAACGCGACAGCGTGCGGGCGCGCCTGCAGGCGATGCAGGGCCAGCGGATCGAGCTGACGCGCGACGGCGAACGCGCCATCATCCCCGCCAATGACGACGATCTGGCCGGGCTGCTGCTGGCCGAGCCCGGGGCGACGCTGGTGTCGGGCGCCACCGATGTGGGCCTGTGGGTGACGAAATTCCTGCGCGATATCTCTCCCGCGATTTTCATTGGCCATCTGATGAAGGGGATCACGGTCAGCGATGACCAGATCCGGCTGGGCGCGGGCGTGACCTATAGCGAGGCCGTCCCGGTCTTTCGCGATTATCTGCTGCAGGCCCATGATTACCTGCTGCGCATCGGCGGCTGGCAGGTGCGCAACATGGGCACCATCGGCGGCAATATCGCCAATGGCTCTCCCATCGGGGACAGCCCGCCGCTGCTGATCGCGCTTGGCGCGCGGATCGTGCTGCGCAAGGGCGATGACCGGCGCGAACTCGCGCTGGAGGATTACTTCATCGACTATGGCAAACAGGACCGCGCCCCCGGCGAATTCGTCGAAGAGGTGATCATTCCGCGACAGCCGGGCGCCCTGATCGCCGCCTACAAGATCTCGAAACGCCGCGACAGCGATATCACCGCCGTCGCCGCGGCCTTCTGCCTGCGCGTCGAAGGTGATGTCATCACCGAGGCCCGGGTCGCCTTTGGCGGCATGGCCGGGATCCCCAAACGCGCCACCGCAGCCGAGGCTGCCCTGACCGGCCAGCCCTTTGCCGCTGACAGCTTCAACGCCGCCGCAAGCGCCGTGGCGCAGGATTTCCAGCCGCTCAGCGACTGGCGCGCCAGTGCCGAATATCGCAGCAGCGTCGCCGCCAACCTGTTCCGCCGCTTCTGGCTGGAACATAGCGAACCGGATCTGCCGGTCCGCCTGCAATATGCCGTGGGAGAGTGAGCATGAAAGACGACACCACCATTCGCGGTCTGGCCCATAGCGACACGATCCACGATTCCGCCATCAAGCAGGTGCAGGGTCTGGCCGATTACACCGATGACCTGAACGAGCCTGCGGGCCTGCTGCACGCCTATCTGGGCCTGTCCAGCTGCGCACATGGCCGGATCGCCTCGCTGGATCTGGACGCGGTGCGCCGCAGCCCCGGCGTGATCGACGTGATGACCGCCGCCGATATTCCGGGCGAAAATGACGTCTCGCCCAATGGCAAGCATGACGATCCGATCCTGGCGGATGGCAAGGTGCTGTTCTGGGGCCAGCCGGTCTTTGCGGTGATCGCCGAAACCCGCGATCAGGCCCGCCGCGCCGCCGCCAAGGCAAAGATCGAATATGAGGAACTGCCCCATGCGCTGGATCCGATGGCCGCGCTTGAGGCGGATATGGGCTATGTCACCGAACCGCTGACCCTGCGGCGCGGCGATGCCGATCGGGGCATGGCCGCCGCACCGCGCCGCATCAAGGGGCGCTTTGCCATTGGCGGGCAGGATCACTTCTATCTGGAAGGCCAGATCGCGATGGCCGTCCCCGGCGAGGATGACGAGGTCACGATCAATGTCTCGACCCAGCACCCCTCCGAAGTGCAGCATATGGTCGCCCATGCGCTGCAGGTGCCCTCGCATTCCGTGGTGGTGAATGTGCGCCGCATGGGGGGCGGTTTCGGTGGCAAGGAAACGCAGATGAACCTGTTCGCCTGCATTGCCGCGATTGCCGCGAAGAAATGGAAGCGGGCGGTGAAAATCCGGCCCGACCGCGATGACGACATGACCGCCACCGGCAAACGCCACGATTTCGTCGTCGATTACGAGGTCGGCTTTGACGATCAGGGCAGGATCCTGGCGGTGCAGGGCGACTGGTACGCGCGCTGCGGCTTTTCGGCCGATCTGTCCGGCCCGGTGACGGATCGCGCGCTGTTTCACGCCGATAATGCCTATTACTATCCCGATGTCCGGGTCAGCAGCCATCCGATGCGCACCAACACCGTCAGCAACACCGCCTTTCGCGGCTTTGGCGGCCCGCAAGGGGTGATCGTGGCCGAACGGATGATCGAGGAAATCGCCTATGCGCTTGGCCGCGATCCGTTGGAGATCCGCAAGCTGAACCTCTATCAGAACGGCCAGCTGACCCCCTACCATCAAGAGGTCACCGATCAGATCCTGCCGCGCATCTTTCAGGAACTGGAAGCCAGCAGCGATTATCAGGCCCGGCGGCAGGCGGTGCTGGACTGGAACGCAAAGGGCGGCACCATCCGCAAGGGGATCGCGCTGACACCGGTGAAATTCGGCATCAGCTTTACCGCCACCTGGTTCAATCAGGCAGGCGCCCTGATCCATATCTATAATGACGGCTCCATCGCGCTGAACCATGGCGGGACCGAGATGGGGCAGGGCCTGAACACCAAGGTCGCGCAGGTCGTGGCCGAGGCCTTCCAATGCGATATCAGCCGCATCAAGATCACCCGCACCACGACCGAAAAGGTGCCCAATACCTCGGCCACGGCCGCCTCTTCCGGCACGGACCTCAACGGCATGGCGGCGCTGGATGCGGCCAATCAGATCAAGGCGCGGTTGGTCGAATTCGTCGCCGAACGCTGGCAGGTCGCGCCCGATCTGGTGACATTCGTGCCGGGTCACATCGTCGCGGGCGATCATCGCGTGCCCTTCGATGAGGCGATCAAGGCCGCCTATATGGCGCGGATCCACCTGTCGGCTGCGGGCTTTTACAAGACGCCGCAGATCCATTGGGACCGCGCCACGGGCAAGGGGCGACCCTTCTATTACTACGCCTATGGCGCCGCGGTCTCCGAAGTGTCAGTCGATACGCTGACCGGTGAATATGTGATCGACCGCAGCGATGTCATCCACGATGTCGGCCGCAGCCTGAACCCGGCGATTGACCGTGGCCAGGTCGAAGGCGCCTTCGTGCAGGGCACCGGCTGGCTGACCTGCGAGGAACTGTGGTGGGACGACAAGGGGCAGCTGCGCACCCATGCCCCCTCGACCTACAAGATCCCGCTGGCCTCGGACAAGCCGCGTATCTTCAATGTCCGGCTGGCCGACTGGTCGGAAAACAGCGAACGCACCATCAAGCGCAGCAAGGCCGTGGGCGAGCCGCCCTTCATGCTGGGCATCTCGGTCTTCGAGGCGCTGAACATGGCTGTGGCCTCCTTCACCGATTACCGCGAACCTGCCCGGCTCGATGCGCCTGCCACGCCCGAACGCGTGCTGATGGCCATCGAAAAGCTGCGCCCATGATCCGTGTCCGGGTCATCAGCGCGCGCGGCTCGACCCCGCGTGAGGCGGGGGCCGAGATGATCGTGACCGCCGATCGCGTCAGCGGCACGATCGGCGGCGGGCAGATGGAATATATGGCCATCGACCGCGCCCGCCAGATGCTGCGGCGGGCCGAGGATCGGGTGCAGATGGACATCCCGCTTGGCCCCGAAATCGGCCAATGCTGCGGCGGGCGGGTGCTGCTGGAACTGGATCGCGGCACGCCCAAGGCCGAGGACCTGCCCGATGCGCTGATCTTCGGCGCGGGCCATGTCGGCCGCGCTCTGGCCCGCGCCCTGCTGCCGCTGCCGGTAAAACCGCTGCTGATCGACAGCCGCGCGGACGAACTGGCCTTGGCCGATCCCGCCATTCCCGCCCATCTGACCCCGCTGCCGGAATCGCTGATCCGCAGCGCCCGCCCGGGCAGTGCGGTGATCATCCTGACCCATGACCACGCGCTGGATTTCCTGCTGGCGGCCGAGGCGCTGCAACATCCCCATCTCAGCTATATCGGCATGATCGGCAGCGCCACGAAACGCGCGCAATTCACCCGCTTTGCCCGCCAGCGCCAGCTTGATCCGTCACAGCTGATCTGCCCCATCGGCGCAGGTTTCAGCCCCGACAAGCGCCCCGCCGTCATCGCCGCCTTCACCGCCGCCGAATTGACCGCGCGGCTGACTGCCACATCTTTTGTGAAAAAATATCCATGCAACAGCTGATCCGGGGCCGTGTCCTCGACTTTCATGCCGATCCGGCCGAAACGGACGAAAATCACCGCTACCTCGAAGACGGTGCGATCCTGATCGAGGATGGACGCATCCGCGCCGTGGGCGATCACGCCGATCTGGCCCGGCCCGACCTGCCCGAAATCGACCATCACCCGAACCTGATCCTGCCGGGCTTCATCGATACCCATATCCATTTCCCGCAGGTTCAGGTGATCGGATCCTGGGGCGCGCAGCTTCTGGACTGGCTGAACACCTATACCTTCCCCGAAGAGGCGCGCTTTGGCCAGCAGGGTCACGCGGGCGCGATGGCCGGGGCTTTTCTGGACCTGCTGACGGCACATGGCACGACCACGGCAGTCGCCTTCTGCTCTGTCCATCCCGAAAGCGCCGAGGCGTTGTTCTCTGCCGCCGAGGCCCGGAATATGGCGATGATCGCGGGCAAGGTGATGATGGACCGCAATGCCCCCGAAGCCGTGCTGGACACGCCGCAATCGGGCTATGACGACAGCAAGGCTCTGCTGGAAAAATGGCACGGGCGCGGGCGTCAGCGCTATGCCATCACGCCGCGCTTCGCCATCACATCGACCCCCGAACAGCTGGAGATGACGGGCCAACTGGCGCGGGAATATCCCGATTGCCATATCCAGACCCACCTGTCCGAAAATCTTGAGGAAATCGACTACACCCTCAGCCTTTATCCAAAGGCGCGCGATTATCTGGACATCTACGAAACATACGGCCTGCTTTCGGACAGGCTGCTTCTGGGCCATTCGATCCACCTGCGCGACCGCGAAATCCGGCGCATGGCCGAAACCGGCAGCCGGGCGGTGTTCTGCCCGACCTCGAACCTGTTTCTGGGATCGGGTCTGTTCGATGAGGCCGGGCTGCGCGCCGCGGGCGTGGTCAGCGGCGTGGCCACCGATGTCGGCGGCGGCACCAGCTATTCCATGCTGCAGACGCTGAACGAAGGCTACAAGATCCTGCAATTGCGCGGGCAGAAGCTGCACCCGCTGTCAGCCTTTCACTGGGCCACGCGCGGCAATGCGCTGGCGCTTGGGATGCAGGACCGGATCGGCACGCTGGCACCCGGATCGGATGCCGATCTGGTCGTTCTGGACGCGCAGGCGACCCCGGCCATGGCGCTGCGGATGCAACGCGCACAGACCCTGGCCGAGGAATTGTTCATCCTGCAGATCATGGGCGACGACCGCGCGATTGCGCAAACCTATGTCGCGGGGCAGCCGATGAAGGCGGAATAGCACCATTTTGATCCGGTCACTTCCCGTCGGGATCGCTTCTGGGTAATGTGCCGGAAAATTTGCGTCTGTAAGGAAGTTGGTCATGGTTAAAATCACGCCTGTTTTGATGGCAGGGGGATCGGGAACGCGGCTGTGGCCGGTATCGCGCAAAAGCTTTCCCAAGCAATTCGCGCCGCTGACCGGGAAAGAGACGCTGTTTCAGGCCTCGGCCCGGCGCCTGTCGGGTCCGGGCTATGCCGATCCCATCGTGATGACCAATGCCGATTTCCGCTTCATCGTGGCCGAGCAGTTGGACCAGATCCAGATCGCGCCCGGCGCCATCGCCATCGAACCGGCGGGGCGCAACACCGCGCCGGCGGTGCTTGCGGCGGCGCTGATGGTGGCGCGGCAGGATCCGGCGCAATTGCTGCTGGTGGCGCCGTCGGATCACGTGATCCCGGATGCCGATGCCTTTGCCGCCGCGGTTCAGCAGGGCATCGCCCCCGCGACCACGGGGCGCATCGTCACCTTCGGCATCACCCCCGACCGGCCCGAAACCGGCTATGGCTATCTGGAACTGGCCGGGCAGGGCGACGGCCCGCAGCCGCTGGCGCGCTTTGTCGAAAAACCCGATGCCGACCGCGCGGCCCAGATGCTGGCCGCCGGTAATTTCCTGTGGAATGCGGGGATTTTCCTGTTCAGCGCCCAGACCATGATCGACGCGTTCCGCGCCCATGCCCCCGAATATCTGGAGCCGGTGCAGGCCGCCATCGATCAGGCGCGCGACGATATCGGCTTTCTGCGTCTGGCCCGCGACCCGTGGGAAGGGCTGCCCGATCTGTCCATCGACTATGCGGTGATGGAAAAGGCCGACAACCTGACCGTCGTGCGCTTTTCGGACCGCTGGTCCGATCTGGGCGGATGGGATGCGCTGTGGCGCGAGGAACTGATCTCGACCCCTTCCGATGCGGGCGTGGTCACCGATGATCACTCCACCGCCATCGATTGCGAAGATGTGCTGCTACGATCGGATAGCGACGATATCGAGGTGGTCGGGATCGGGCTGAAGGACACGATGGTCGTTGCGACCTCGGATGCGGTGCTGGTGGCCGATAAATCCCGCGCGCAGGATGTGCGGCAGGCGGTTCAGGTGCTGAAATCCAGGGGCCGCAAACAGGCAGAGGCCTTTCCCCGCGATCACCGCCCCTGGGGCTGGTTCGAGACGCTGGCCCTGGCCGACCGCTTTCAGGTCAAGCGGATCGTGGTCAAGCCGGGCGCCGCGCTGTCGCTGCAAAGCCATGTCCACCGCTCGGAACATTGGATCGTGGTGTCGGGCACGGCCCGCGTGACGGTGGATGAAACGGTGACGCTGGTGACGGAAAACCAGTCGATCTATGTGCCGCTGGGCGCGGTCCACCGGATGGAGAATCCCGGCAAGGTGCCGATGGTCCTGATCGAGGTGCAGACCGGCAGCTATCTGGGCGAAGATGACATTATCCGGTACGAGGATGTCTATTCCCGCGACAGTTCGGACTGAACGCAAAAAGCCCCGCAATCTCTGCGGGGCTTTTTTGTCGGGCCGCTGTACCCGCCACAGTGAAAGGTTCCGGTTCAAGCCGCGTCGGATGCCGTCTTGCGCGGCGTGTAGTTCAGCACCGGGGCCAGCCAGCGTTCGGCCTCTTCCAGCGACATGCCCTTGCGGGCGGCATAATCGCGGGCCTGATCCTGCTCGATCTTGGCGACACCGAAATAATAAGCCTCGGGATGGCCGATATAGAGGCCCGAGACCGAGGATCCCGGCCACATCGCCATGCTTTCGGTCAGTTCGACACCCGTCGTCGCCTCGGCATCCAGCAGCCGGAACAAGGTCAGCTTTTCGGTGTGATCGGGCTGTGCCGGATAGCCCGGCGCCGGGCGAATGCCGTGATAGGCTTCCGCGATCAGCTCGGCATTCGAAAGATCCTCATCCGCCGCATAGCCCCAATACTCCTTGCGCACACGTTCATGCAGCATCTCGGCCATGGCCTCGGCAAAGCGGTCGGCCAGCGCCTTGACCATGATGGCGCCGTAATCGTCATTCGCGCGTTCATAGCGGGCGGCGATTTCGCTTTCCTCGGGGCCTGCGGTGACGACGAAACCGCCGACATAATCGGGCGCGGTGCCTTCGGGCGCGACGAAATCGGACAGCGCCACATTCGGCCGCCCGCCACGCTTCGTCACCTGCTGACGCAGGGTGTGCAGCGTGGCCAACTCGTCCGAGCGGTTCTCATCGGTGAACAGGCGGATATCGTCGCCCACCGTATTGGCGGGCCAGAAACCGACCACGGCGCGCGGCCGGAACCACTTGCCCTCGATGATCCGGGCCAGCATCTCCTGCGCCTCGGCGAAAAGGGTACGCGCGGCTTCGCCCTGTTTCTCATCCTCCAGAATACGCGGATAGACGCCCTTCAGCTCCCATGTCTGGAAGAAGGGGGTCCAGTCGATATAGCGCGCGATCTCGGCCAGATCCCAGTCGTCAATGACCCGCGTTCCGATGAAAGAGGGCGCGGTGGCGCGGTAATCCGTCCAGTCGATCCGATAGGCATTGTCGCGCGCGGCCTGCAGCGGCAGGCGCTGCTTGGCCGCTTCCGACCGCTCATGCCGTTCGGCCACATCGGTATATTCGGCGCGGATGCCCTCGATATAGCTTTGCTGCTGCGACGGGCTCAGCAGGGATGAGACGACGCCCACGGCCCGGCTGGCATCGGTGACATAGACCGCTGCGCCCTTGTGATAGCGGGGCGCGATCTTCACCGCCGTGTGGATCTTCGAGGTCGTCGCCCCGCCGATCAGCAGCGGCACATGGAAATCCTCGCGCTCCATCTCGGCCGCGACATGGACCATTTCATCCAGCGACGGGGTGATCAGACCCGACAGGCCGATCACATCGACATTTTCGTCGCGCGCCACTTCGAGGATCTTCTGCGCGGGCACCATCACCCCCAAATCGATCACCTCGTAATTGTTGCAGGCCAGCACGACACCGACGATATTCTTGCCGATGTCGTGGACGTCGCCCTTGACCGTGGCCATCAGGATCTTGCCGGCGCTTTCCCGCCCGCCACCGCCATTCGCGGCCTTTTCGGCCTCCATATAGGGCAGCAGCACGGCCACGGCCTGCTTCATCACCCGGGCCGATTTCACCACCTGTGGCAGGAACATCTTGCCCGCGCCGAACAGATCGCCGACCACGTTCATCCCGGCCATCAGCGGGCCTTCGATCACATGCAGCGGGCGTTCGGCCTGCTGCCGCGCCTCTTCCGTGTCCGCCTCGATATAATCGGTGATGCCATTGACCAGCGCATGTTCCAGCCGCTTTTCCACCGACCATTCGCGCCAGGACAGGTCTTTCTCGCGCTTCTTGCCGCCGCCTTCGCCACGGAAACGCTCGGCAATCTCCAACAGCCGCTCGGTCGCATCGTCGCGGCGGTTCAGAACCACATCCTCGCAGGCCTCGCGCAGGTCCGGGTCGATCTGATCGTAAACGGCCAACTGACCGGCATTGACGATGCCCATATCCATGCCCGCCTGAATGGCGTGATACAGAAAGACGGCATGCATCGCCTCGCGCACGGGCTCATTGCCGCGAAAGCTGAAGGACAGGTTCGACACCCCGCCCGAGACATGGGCATGCGGCAGGTTCTGGCGGATCCAGCGGGTGGCCTCGATGAAATCGACGCCGTAATTGTTATGCTCCTCGATGCCGGTGGCGACGGCAAAGATATTGGGATCGAAGATGATATCCTCAGGCGGAAAGCCCACGTCCTCGGTGAGCACCTTATAGGCGCGGGCGCAGATCTGGGTCTTGCGCTGGAAGCTGTCGGCCTGCCCATCCTCGTCAAAGGCCATGACCACGACCGCCGCACCATAGGCCAGACACAGCCGGGCGTGATGAATGAACTGCTCTTCCCCCTCCTTGAGACTGATCGAGTTCACCACCGGCTTGCCCTGCACGCATTGCAACCCGGCCTCGATCACCTCCCATTTGGAACTGTCGATCATGATCGGCACGCGGGCAATATCGGGCTCTGCCGCCAGCAGGTTCAGAAATTCGACCATCGCGGCGCGGCTGTCGATCAGCCCCTCATCCATGTTCACATCGATGATCTGGGCGCCGTTTTCCACCTGATCGCGGGCCACCTCCAGCGCGGTGGCGTAATCGCGATTGGTGATCAGCTTGCGAAACCGGGCGCTGCCTGTGACGTTGGTACGCTCTCCGACATTCACGAAGGGAATGTCAGCGGTCAGCGTAAAGGGTTCCAGCCCCGAAAGGCGCAGCAGGCGTTCATGCATATTCAGGCACCTTTCTTGGCGCGTAAGAGGCCACGGCCTCGGCAATGGCGCGGATATGATCCGGCGTCGTGCCACAGCAGCCGCCAACGATATTGACCAGACCTTCGCGGGCGAATTCCGCGACCTGAGGCGCGGTATCCTGCGGACCCTCGTCATATTGGCCAAACGCATTGGGCAGCCCGGCATTGGGATAGGCGCAGATCTGCGTTTCGGCCACGCCCGACAGTTCGGCCAGATGCGGCCGCATCGCCGCAGCCCCAAGCGCACAGTTCAGCCCGACGCTCCACGGGCGGGCATGGCGCACCGAATACCAGAAGGCCGTGGGCGTCTGCCCCGACAATGTCCGCCCCGAGGCATCGGTGATCGTGCCCGAAATCATCAGCGGCAAGGCCTGCCCATGCGCTTCCATCGCCTCGATACAGGCAAAGATCGCGGCCTTGGCGTTCAGCGTGTCGAAAATGGTCTCGATCAGCAGAATATCGGCGCCGCCCGCAATCAGCCCCCGGGCCTGCTGCAGATAGGCCAGCCGCAGATCGTCAAAACTGACCGCACGGTAGCCGGGATTGTTCACATCCGGACTGATCGAGGCGGTCCGGTTCGTCGGCCCGATCGCGCCTGCTACGAAACGCGGCCTGCCATCCTCTGCGGTCGCCCGGTCCAGCGCCCGGCGCACCACCCGCGCGCCCTCGACATTCAGATCATGCACCGCGTCCTGCATGCCGTAATCGGCCTGGGCAATGGTGGTTGCCGAAAACGTATTCGTCTCGACAATATCGGCACCGGCCATGGCATAGCGATAATGGATCTCTTCGATCGCCTCAGGCTGGGTCAGGATCAGCAGATCGTTATTGCCCTGCTGCGGATGGTCCGAATGATGGCGACAAACATGACCCGACCCATGCCCGGTATAATCATCCTCGCCCAGCCCAAGCTGCTGGATCTGCGTGCCCATCGCCCCGTCAAGGATCAGGATACGCTCTGCGGCAGCGCGGTTCAGCGCCTCGAATACGGGGGATCTGGCAAGTCCGGTCATGTTCAGCCTCAATACAGCAAGACCGCTACATAAGCGTTCCGGCCGCCATCGGCAAATTCATAGTTTTCCAGAAGATTATGAGCCGCACCCATAATCCCGCGGAATGACGTTCTTCTTTGTGCAAATATCCTCGGGGGTGCGGGGGCAGACAGCCCCCGCCTGTGCCGGATCAGAAGCCGGCCTTGATCTTCTCGAACTCGGCCAGCTGCCGTTCACGCTGCGCCGGATCATTCGGCGTCTGCGCCAGCACCGGCACGTCCAGCTCGCTCAGCCCCGCCTTGACAGCAGGCTCATCGGCAATCGTCGCCATCGCCTCGGTCGAGGTATGGCCATAGCCGATCGCGTCCAGCAGGCCCTTCCCGGCCGAGGGCTCCAGCCAAGCATTGATGAAATCATAGGCTTTCTGCTCGACGCCGGGTCCGTCCTTCACATTCACGAAGCCGCAGAAAAAGGTCGAGGACCCCTCGACCGGCGAACGCTGGAAGCCCACGGGATAATCATCCTCTTGCAGATAGACGACCCCATCGTTCCAGGACCAGGCGATATCCACCGCGCCCGAGGCCATCAGCTGCGCCTGTTCCGAGGGATCGGCCCAATAGGCGGTGACATTCTGATGCGCCTTGCGCAGCCAGTCGGCGGCGGCGGCGAATTGTTCGTCGCTGACATCGGTCCAGTCCGTCGTGCCGGTCGCCAGATAGGCCAGCGCCCAGACATCGTCCGAACTATCGGGCAAAGAGACACGGCCCTGATATTTCGGATCGACGAAAACCTGCAGGGTCGAGACATCCTCGGCCGGGACGGTTTCCGAATTATAGGCGATGGCCGTCGCGCCCCAATCGGTGGGGATATACCAGACGCCCTGATCATCCTTGAACACCTCGGAATCCAGGAATTTGGCGTCGATCTTGTCGAAATTCGGGATCTTCGTGGTGTCCCAGGGTTCGATCAGCCCGGCATCGCGGTATTTGCTGACCATCTGGCTGCAGGGATGGACGACATCGGCCTTGAAGCCCGAGGCCATTTTCTGGAAGGCCTCATCATCGTCGCCGAAAAAGGCGAAGGTCGGATTTTCGCCATGCTGATCGACATAGCCCTGAAAGATCTCTGGCTCTTCAAAGCCGGCCCAGTCAAAGACGGTCAATTCGCCATCGGCCGCAAAGGCGGGCAGGGCGATCATGGCGACAAGGGATGTGGTGGTCAGTAAGCGCATAAATTGGCCTTCCGTTGAGCGGTTTCCCCACAACGCTAGCCGCCACCCGCAAACCACGCAAGAGACTTGGCGCCCGCCGCCCATTCGTGACGCAAATGTCAATAGCGGGATTTTGACCCGCGCGTCACCAGCGCCCCGAGGCCCCGCCGCCCGAGGATCTTCCGCCGCCGAACCCGCCGCTTGAACGGCGATTGCCGCGCCTGCTGTCGCGATTGCTGCCGAAATAAACCGGCCCGCGCCAGCCGCAGCTTGGGCAGGCCCGCCAATAGCTTTGCCGGATCTGGTTGCCCTGCGCGTCAAGCCCGACGGGTTCCGGGCCGCGTTCCTCGATCACGCCATGGCCGCCGCAGTCCGGGCATCTGCGCCGCTTTGCCTTCTTGACCCGGTTGCGGATGATCTGAAAGATGATGAAACCGAACATGCCAAGCCCGATCACCTCTGGCAGGCGCGATTTTCCGGGCACCTTGCGCAATTCATCGCCAGCGGCCGTGGGTCGGGCGATTTCGTCGATCACGGCCAGCGTGCCCTTGCGGATCCCCGCAGACAGGCGGTCCGAGCGGAATTCCGGCAGCATCAGGTTGTTCACGATATCCTGCGCGATCAGATCGGCCTCGCGCCGGTAGCCCGCGCCCAGTTCGATCCTGACTTCGCGGTCGCCCACCAGAACCAGCACCATGAAGCCGTCATTGCGCTGCGCATCGCCCACGCCCCAATGGTTGAAAAGCCGCGTGGCAAAGGGTTCCAGCCCGTCCTGACCGCCGAATGCCGCGCGATTGTCCAGCGTGACCACGGTGCCTTCGATATCCGTCTCATCGAACAGCCGGATCAGGGCCTGATCCAGCACCCGGATATCGTCGCCCTGCAAAACGCGGGCAAAGTCATTGATGCTGGTATGCTGCCAGGCGGGCAGATCCTGCGCCGCAAGCGGCAGCGCCAGCAGAAGCCAGATCAGCGCCGCGCGGATCATCCGCGCAGCAATTCCGGGCCGCCGCAGATCTGGTGGTCGATCTGGCCGATTGCCTTGTCGTCCTTGCCGGCGTAATCTACCGCGTTCAGGACGGTCTGGATCGCGGCGATCCGCGCGCGGCGCTTGTCATCGGACAGGATCACGGTCCAGGGCGCAATCGGGGAATGCGACAGGCTGAGCGTGTCGCGAATGGCCGTGGTGTAATCGTCCCATTTGCCCAGACCCTCGACATCGATCCGCGACAGCTTCCACTGTTTCAGCGGATCCTCTTCCCGCGCCAGAAAGCGGCGGAACTGTTCCTCGCGGCCGACATTCAGCCACAGCTTGACCAGAATGATCCCGTCATCGACCAGCATCTGTTCGAATTCGGGCAATTGCCGGAAAAACGCATCGCGCTGCTTTTCGGTCGAAAAGCCAAAGACCCGCTCGACCACGCCGCGATTGTACCAGCTGCGGTCGAACAGCGCGATTTCCCCCGCGCCCGGCAGCCAGTCCACGTAACGCTGAAAATACCATTGCCCGGCCTCACGCTCGTTCGGTTTGGGCAGAGCCACGATATAGGCGGATCGCGGGTTCAGATTCTCGCGCATGCGTTCGATGGTGCCGCCCTTGCCTGCGGCATCGCGCCCCTCGAACAGCACGACCAGACGCTTTTCGCTGTGAACGACGTCATGCATCATGCGCACCAGTTGCAGCTGCAACCGCTCCATATGACGCTCGTACTCTTTCTTGGGCATCTCTTCGCGATAGGGATAGCTGGCGTCGAGGATGTCGTCCTTATCCGCATCCCTGATCGCTTGCTGGATCTCTTTGGGCGCGTCTTTCAGGGCTTTGGTGATTTCACCCACATATGGCAGTTCCGGCAGCGCGCTCATGACGTCCTATCCTCCAATGCGGTCCATGTCGTACCAGGTGGTCTGATAGATCTCGTTGATCCAGTTACCGTAAAGCAGATGGGCATGGCTGCGCCAGCGGTTCGAGGGCGGCTTGCCGGGATCGTCGTCGGGATAATAGTTGCGCGGCACATCGACGGGTTTTCCGGCGCTGATATCGCGGTCATATTCTTCCTTCAGCGTGGTGCTGTCATATTCCAGATGGTTAAAGATATACAGCGCGCGATTGGATGCATCTTCCAGCAGGCAGGGGCCAACCTCCTGACTTGCCAGCAGAGTTTTCAATCCGGGTCGGGCATCGACCTCTTCCTGGCGGACCTCGGTCCAGCGGCTGACAGGCACCAGCACATCATCCGAAAAGCCCCGCAGGAAAGGCGAGGCCGGGGCGAAATTATGATGCCGGAAACAGCCAAAGGCCTTGTGGTCCAGCATATATTTGCCGAGGCCGTGAAAATACCAGGCCATGGCCATGCCGCCCCAGCAGACCCCGAAGGTCGAATGCACATGGGTGCGCGTCCAGTCGAAGACCTGGGTCAGTTCCTGCCAATAGGTGACATCCTCGAAGGGCAGATGCTCGATCGGGGCGCCGGTAATGACCAGACCGTCGAATTTTTCGCCCGTCTGCTGCACCTCGCGGAAGGGACGATAGAAGCTGGCCATGTGATCGGCGGCGGTGTTCCGGCTTTCATGGTCGGACATGCGGATCAGCTGAAAATCGATCTGCAGCGGTGTCGCGCCGATCAGCCGGGCAAACTGGTTTTCGGTCTGGATCTTCTTGGGCATCAGGTTCAGCAACCCGATCCGCAAGGGTCTGATGTCCTGCGTGGCCGCGCGCCCCGGCGACATGACCATCACGCCCTCATCCGACAGGATGCGATAGGCGGGAAGGCTTTCGTTCAGGGTGATGGGCATTTCAGCTATCCTTGCGATCGATCGCGTGGGCGATCAGCGTATTGAAATCGGTGACGGTATTGATCTCGGACACTTCTTCGGCGGTGACGGTGACTCCGCGCCGGGCCATCGCCTGATAGCGCGGCTGACGATGGGCCAGCGCGCGGGCATAGGTCCAGCGGATGAAGTCGTCGGGATTTACTTCGTCCTCTTGCAGGCCTTTTTCAACCCGGTAGGCGATCCAGGCCTTTTCCAGAAACTCGGGCTGGTAATACATCGGCTTCGGCGCACGGTCGAAGCGGCGGACCAGTTCCGCCGTATGCGCCTCTGACCCCTTGATCCAGATCATCAGCAGATCCTGTTCCAGCGCCGTCAGCACGGGATCCTTGGGATCTTCGGGATCGACCACTTCGCAGATCGAGCCGCCACTGTCACAGACGAAATTCGGGATATTATAGATGTCGCGCCCGCGGCCGATGAAATGCCGGGTGTCCAGAAGCGCCGCGATCTCGGCCTGCCGATGCTGGTTCTGGCGCAGGCAATAGTCGTCAAAGGGCAGCCCGCCCCGGCTGGGACTGCCCGGCTTGCCCAGATAGGTCGAAAGCGGCGCCAGATTGTCAAAGGTGATATTGCTGGCGATATAGACGCTGTCGGACAGCAGCAGATCGCGCAGAAAGGGCACCTTCATCGCCTCGCGCTTGAAGTTATCGGCGATGAATTCGCCCATATATCGGGTGCCGATGCGGTAATCGACCGAATAGTGGAACCAGTCGCCGGCCTCGCGCAGCATGTTCGAAAGATGGGTCTTGCCCAGGCCCGACATGCCGAACAGCACGATCCGCTTGTTCGCTGCCCGAAGCCATTCGCTGCCGCTGCTGTAAATCATCAGAATCCCCTTGCCGTCGGTGCATAGGTAGAACGCAGCGCCGATTTAGGGAAGTCTTCGGGGCAAATCACGACAGCCAAAAGAAAAACCCCGCTTGCAGAAGCGGGGTTTCGCCGGATTTCAGATCGGATCAGAAGCTGTAGCCGACCCGGATGCCGATGCCCAGGGCATCGCCGTCGCCCATATCCGCGACCGGGGTGCCACCCGGCGAGGCTTTCGCTTCGCCCAGCTTGGAATAGCTGATGCCGGTGGTGATCTTCATATTGTCCCTGGTGTAGATCGCGGCAAGCTGGATGCCCTTGCGGCCATCATAGGGCGCCAGCGGCGACACATTGTCGTCGGTGGTGGGCTCATAGATGAATGCGGCAGAGCCGGACCAGTTTTCCGTGAACCTGCGGCCTATGCCGATGGTGTAGGTGGTCGTATCCTCAAGATCGACCAGACCGCGGCTGACGCCGAAGCCCAGCGGATTCGCGGCCGTCGGTGCGCGGACCAGAACATCCGGCTTCACCTTGAACTCCGACCACTTCACCCAGCGGATCGAACCGAACAGCAGCGTGTCGGCGGCAATGCCGGTCCGGCCTTCCAGCGTCAGCGATTGCGGGGTCTTGACCTTGGTTTCGCTGTCCTCGCCCGTGGGGAACAGGGGGCTGCTTTCGGTGGTGTCGAAATCATGCTCGATCGACGAGTTATAGGTCAGCGAGACGCGAGCCGCGAGGTCGGGAATTTCGTAGGCTGCACCGATGACATAGCCAAAGCCCCAGGACGAATCCAGCTTGGCGTTATAGCCCTGCAGTCCGATGGCGCGCGGATCGCCCGCCGGAACCGCCCGGTTCGCATAGGCCGCGCCGTTCAGCGTCACGTCACCTTCGGCCTTGGATGCACGCAGACCGCCATGAAGCGAGAAGTTATTGTCGAACTTGTAGCGCCCGATCGCCGTGAAGGTGGTCGAATCGACCACGGCTTCGGTGCCGCCCAGCATGACAGAGCCTTCGTCGCCGGGCATCGCGATGGTCGGATAGCGGACGTCGCTGCCAAACGGCTGTTCCATGATGATGGCAGCCGAGACATTGTCATTGAACTGATGCTTGTAGGCCAGACCCACGAAGCCATAGCCCTTGGCGACATCGCCCGTCTTCGACCCGCCAAAGGTGGCAAAGTCCCTGCCTTCGATTTCGGGATCGACACCCCCGAAGGTCAGCTCCGCATAGTTGCCATTCTCGAACAGAACATCGAGAGATTGCGGTGCGCGTTCGATCCCGCCAGCCAGCAGCGGAGATGCGCCAAGAAGCAGTGCGGCGGCACCTGTGATCGTGATTTTCATGAATTCCTCCCTCATGAGGCCAGATGACCTGATATTCAGAATATCGTGATCGCAGGTCAAATCAAATGAAACTCTAATATGACCTAACGTCGCAAGAAACTTTACGCCGGGTCATCGTGGTTTCTGCGCAACGATCTGTCGCCGCGTTTTCAGCCTGCAAGATTTATGCCGAAAGCGGCGCGCGGCTCTGGACAAAATTCGCTGCCCGTGAAAGGGGAAACTGCCAAACGAAATTGCCGCAAGGAAACCCCCCATGCAGATTCGTGAGGCCCTCACATTCGACGATGTGCTTCTGGTCCCCGCTGCCTCGACGGTCATGCCGTCCACCGCAGATGTGACCACGCATGTCACCAGATCCATCCGGATGAACATCCCGCTTCTGTCGTCAGCCATGGATACGGTCACCGAAAGCCGGATGGCGATTGCCATGGCGCAGGCGGGTGGCATCGGCGTGATCCATCGCAACCTGACAACCGATCAGCAGGCCGATGAGGTCCGCCGCGTGAAGCGTTTCGAATCGGGGATCGTCTATGACCCGATCACCTTGCGCCCCGAACAGACCCTGGCCGATGCAAAGGCGCTGCAGGACAGATATAATGTGACCGGCTTTCCGGTCGTCGATGCCTCGGGCCGCGTGGTCGGGATCGTGACCAATCGCGACATGCGTTTTGCCAGCGATGACAAGACCCCGGTCAGCATGATGATGAGCAGCGACAATCTGGCCATGCTGGTCGAACCCGCGGACCGTCAGCAAGCGATCAGCCTGATGAAAGAGCGGCGGATCGAAAAGCTGCTGGTGACGGACGGGCAGGGCAAGCTGACGGGTCTGCTGACGCTGAAGGATACGGAAAAGGCGGTGCTGAACCCGCTGGCCTGCAAGGACGATCTGGGGCGGCTGCGCGTGGCGGCGGCCTCGACCGTTGGCGATGAAGGCTATGAACGCAGTCAGGCGCTGATCGAGGCCGGCGTCGATATGGTGGTGATCGACACGGCGCATGGGCATTCGGCCGGCGTCGCCAAGGCGGTGGAGCGGGTCAAGGCCTTCTCGAACGAGGTGCAGGTCGTGGCCGGCAATGTCGCCACGGCGTCAGGCGCCCGTGCGCTGATCGATGCGGGGGCGGATGCGGTCAAGGTCGGCATCGGCCCGGGCAGCATCTGCACCACGCGGATCGTGGCCGGCGTCGGCGTGCCGCAGCTGACCGCGATCATGGATGCCGCCAGCGCGGCGGGCGACACGCCGGTGATCGCCGATGGCGGGATCAAATTCTCGGGCGATTTCGCCAAGGCCATCGCGGCGGGCGCAAGCTGCGCCATGGTGGGCAGTGCCATTGCGGGCACGGATGAAAGCCCGGGCGAGGTCATCCTGTATCAGGGCCGCAGCTTCAAATCCTATCGCGGCATGGGCAGCCTTGGGGCCATGGCGCGCGGCTCGGCCGACCGTTATTTCCAGAAGGATGCGGCGACCGACAAGCTGGTGCCGGAAGGGATCGAGGGGCAGGTCCCCTATAAGGGGCCGGCGGGAACGGTGGTCCACCAACTGGTCGGCGGTCTGCGCGCCGCCATGGGCTATACCGGATGCGCCACCGTCGATGAAATGCGTCGCAATTGCCAATTCGTCCGCATTACCGGCGCGGGTCTGAAGGAAAGCCATGTGCATGATGTGCAAATTACGCGCGAAAGCCCGAATTATCGTCTGGGCTGATCGCTGATTTAAGTCCAACCCGAAAACCCGCCGCAGATGTCGGCGGGTTTTTTCTTTTCCAGCGCATGGATCCTTTGCGCCGCCTGAGCTTGCGAAAATAAAAACGCATATTATCTGGCTGTCGAAGTAAACATCCGGCAATTCGACCCGGCACCCCCGAGTTTGCGGACATGTTCAAGCCGTTGCCACGGAAAAACCCGTAACTGATGTCGAAGGGCCTCGGCGCGGGCGTGATTCGGATCGTCAATAAGCACGGATTTGTCCAATCCAGCTTGCTCACAACTAAAAGTTGTTAGTGCCGCAACCTAGTTCCCAAAATGTCGTTCATCGGACCGAAATTATCCAAAAATACAGGTTTAATATTCCCATTCATAAAATTTTAGCTATCTCGTGCCAGCCGGTCGGTGGTAGTGTGACTGGCGTGGATGAACTTCGCAGTTTGGCTTGGAGAGCGGCCCTTGAAACGTCTTCCTGTTGACGTCTGGACCGCGGGCTAGAACCGGCCCCTGTCATGCTGCGGTGTGTGTGTTTAGTAGTGATGAAGTAGGCGATTATGGCTTTTGAGACTCATACCGGTGCGCTGGTTCGTGCGGCGGATGGAAATTCCCAGAATGTAACCCACCCCCGGCTTTACCGCCGACTGTTCAAGCGCCCGCTGGAGATGGCACTCGTGTTGCTTGCTTCGCCGGTCGTGGTTCCCGTTGTCATGATCCTGGCGCTGATGGTCTGGGTTCGTGACCGTCGCAACCCGTTCTATTCGCAATTGCGCATCGGACGTGGCGGCAGCAGCTACCGGATGTGGAAGCTGCGCACGATGGTGGTGAATGCGGATGCGCATCTGCAGGAATATCTTGAAACCAATCCCGAGGCCCGCGACGAGTGGGAACGGACCCAGAAGCTGCGTCAGGACCCGCGCGTGACCGTTGTCGGTCGCATCCTGCGCGCCTGTTCGCTGGACGAGCTGCCGCAGCTGTGGAACGTGATGAAGGGCGATATGAGCCTGATCGGACCGCGCCCGATGCTGCCCGAGCAGGAAGGCATGTATGGCGGCGACGGTTATTACAAGCTGCGCCCGGGCATTACCGGCTATTGGCAGATCGCTGGCCGCAACAGCACCTCTTTCGCGGCCCGCGCCTGGTATGACGATCATTACGAGCGCGAGCTGAGCTTCTTCCGCGACGTCGGAATTCTGACCCAGACGATCAAGGTCGTGATCGCGCGCACCGGCTGCTGATCACATCTCCCTTGCCAGACTGCTTTCAGCGGCGCGTTCAGCGCCGCTGTTTTATTGCCGAGATGGTTTCGGCGGGCAGGATGGCAAAGCATTTTGCATAGCGCGGCACCAGACGTCCCGGCGCGGACAGCATCCGCCATGCCCATTCCATCGCGATCCTGCGCACCCATTCCGGCGCGCGGTTCTGATTGCCCGCCAGAAAGTCCAGACCCGCCCCGATCGACGCGAAACCGACCGAGGGTGCCTCGGCCCGGCCGCGTGCCGCCAGCCGTTCCTGTTTGGGCGCGCCAAGGGCCAGAAAGCACAGCCGCGCGCCGCTGTCCCTGACCTGATGCAGGATCCGGCGCGCTTCTTCGCTATCGGGGTCAAAGCCCATGGGCGGCGCGATCTTGCAGGTGATCTGCAGATTGGGAACCTGCGCCGCAAGGCTGGCCGCCGCAGCCTCCAGCGCGGCATCGGTCGTGCCCAGCAGCGCGACGGGCACGGTTTCATCCGCGGCAAGCCGCGTCAGCGGTAGCACCAGGTCCGAGCCGGGCAGCAGATCCACCGGCTTGCCCGCCAGCTTCGACAGCCAGACGATGGGATTGCCATCGGCCACGACCAGATCCTGACGGGCATAGGCATCCAGAAAGGCCGCGTCGCTGCGCAGCTTGACCAGATGGTCCAGATTGATCGTCGCCAGCGCAAAGCCTTCGCCTTCGCGGAACCGGCGGCGGATCTCGGCCATCAGACCGGGCTGGTCGGGCATGTTCACGGTGATGGATTTGCCGTCAAAGCTGAAATTCATGTCGCGCCGCGCCCCATTCTGCAAATGCACTATGGCCGATCATACCGGCCGGGAACTCTGTAACAGAAAGGCCTGCCCGGGCAACAGGCAGGCCTTTCCTTCGATGCGGTAAAATGCCTAGCCGAAGAGCCTGACCAGCCCAAGCGACAGCACGGGCAGCAGGATCAGCAGCGCAATCCGGATCAGGTCGCTGATCAGGAAGGGCAGCACGCCCCGGAAGCTTTCCCACATCGGCACATCCCGCGCCATGCCGTTGATGACAAAGACATTCATCCCGACAGGCGGCGTGATCAGACCGACCTCGACCACGACCACGGCCAGAATGCCGAACCAGATCAGCGTATCTTCGCGCGGCATCCCGAAATCCAGCCCGCCGATGATCGGGTAGAAGATCGGAATGGTCAGCAGCAGCATGGACATGGAATCCATGACACAGCCAAGCGCCATATACAGCAGCAGGATCGCGATCAGGATCAGCATCGGCGCCATGCCCGAATTCTGGATGGCACGGGCCGCCAGCATGGGCGTCTGTGTCTGGGCCAGAAAGGCGTTGAAGGTCTCGGCCCCCAGCATGATCAGGAAGATCATGGCCGAGGTCGTGGCCGTGCCGCGCAGACAGGCCATCAGGCCTTTCAGCCGCATCCCGCCGTGGATCATGGCCAGCAGTCCCGCGCCGAAGGCGCCGACGGCGGCGGCCTCGGTGGGGGTGAACCAGCCGCGATACATGCCGATGATGACCAGCGCGAAGATCAGAAGGATGCTCCAGGTCTCGCGCAGGGCGGCCAGTCGCCCGGCCCAGTCGACGCGCGGGCCGGCGGGGCCTTCATCAGGGTTGCGGCGCACGAAGATCGAGATGGCGATCATATAGCCAAGCGCGGCAAGGATGCCCGGCACCATCGCGGCGACGAACATTTTCGGAATGCTCTGTTCCGCCATCAGCGCATAAAGCACCAGAATGACCGAAGGCGGGATCAGGATGCCCAGCGTGCCCCCCGCCGCAAGCGACCCCGTGGCCAGCGCGCCGCTGTAGTTATAGCGGCGCATCTCGGGCAGGGCGACCTGACCCATGGTGGCGGCTGTGGCCAGCGAACTGCCGCAGATCGCGCCAAAAGCCGCGCAGCCCCCGATCGAGGCCATGGCAAGCCCGCCCCGGCGATGGCCCAGAAAGGCCGCTGCGGTCCGATACAGCGCGCGGCTCATCCCGGCATGGGTGGCGAATTCACCCATCAGCACGAAAAGCGGAATGACCGACAGCGAATAGGTCGAGAATTGATAGAAGGCCGATGTTTTCAGAAAGGCCAGAAGCGGCGTCACGCCTGTGTAAAGCCCGTATCCTCCGATCCCCACGGCCAGCATGGCCACGCCAATCGGAATGCGCAGGAACATCATCACCAGCAAGACGCCAAAACCCGTCAGCCCGGCGGCAATCCCGGTCATGTGCGTGCCATCCGCAAATGTCCCATCATCGTGGCCGTGCAGGTGGCAACCAGCAGCGCCGTGGCGGGCAGGATGACGATAAAGCTGGTCCAGACGGGCAGTCGCAGCACCATCGTCTGTTCGGCATAGCTGCGCATCTCGCTGGCGCCGTGGATCATGCGCCACAGCAGCAGCGCCGCGATCAGCAGGTAAAGCAGATCTCCGACAGCCTCCAGCAGGTGGTTGGTGCGCGCCGAGGTCTTCTGGGTGAAGAAATCGACCAGCACATTGCCCGCATTCACCTGACACCAGGGCAGAAAGCAGAAAATGGCAATCGCGCTGCACAATTCGACCATCTCGTAATCGCCCGGAATCGGTTTTCCGATCACCGCGCGCAAGGTCACGCTGGCCACCGTCATCAGCATCAGCGCCAGCAAGGTGACGCCGCCGATCCCCGCGAACAGGCCGCAAAGCTTGTAAAGCCATCCCGGAACCGGGACAGCTTTACCATGTTCAGTCATCATATCGGCATCGGCCATGATTACTGGCCTTGCGCCTTGGCCAGCATGGCCTTTGCATCATCGACAATCGCCTGACCGTCATGACCCGCATCGGTCATCGTCGCGACCCAGTTGTCGATAACCGGCTGCGAGGCGTCTTTCCACTCGGTCAGCTGATCCTCGGGGATCACGGTGATGGTGGCGCCGGCATCAATCGCCTTCTGGCGCTGCGCGGTTTCCTCGTCATCCATAGCCTGTCCCGCCAGCGCGGCCAGCGCCTGACCGGAATTGTCGTCGATCACCTTTTTCAGATCATCGGGCAGGGCGTCATATTTCGCCTTGTTCATCACCAGCGCCATGATCGAGGTGGACATGCCGCCGTTTTCCGTGCCGAATTCGGTATGCTGCTTGGTCACCTCTTCCAGGCGCAGCGATCCGAACACCTCCCACGGGATCACGGTGCCGTCGATGACGCCGGTGCTGATTGCCTGGGTCACTTCGGGGACCGGCATGCCGACGGGGGTCGCGCCAAGGGCGGAAAGCCCATCGGTCATGGTGCGCGACGGGGTGCGGATTTTCAGCCCGCTCAGATCCGCCATCTTGGCCACGGGGCCACCCTTGACATGCACCTTGTAGCTGGCCGGGGCGTGCAGCAGCAGCGGTTTGACCTCTCGCAACTCCTCGGTCAGGTATTTCGCCTGAAATTCCTGCAGCGCGGCCGTGGTCTCGGTGGCGGTTCCCGACATGAAGGGCAGTTCGAACACTTCGGAAATCGGGAAACGGCCCGGCGTGTAGCCCAGAATCGTCCAGCTGATATCGACGATGCCGTCACGCGCCTGATCGAAAAGCTGCGGCGGCTTGCCGCCAAGCTGCATCGAGGGGAACAGCTGCACATCGATGCGACCGCCGGATTGCTCCTCGACCATCTTTTCCCAGGGCTCAAGCACGCCGACCTGGATCGGTGCATCGGCCGACAGGAAATGATGCACGCGCAAGGTCACCTCTTGCGCGGCGGCGGCACCGGTCAGCACCATGCTGGCGACCGTGGCGATCAGGATTTTCTTCATCTTTACTCCTCCCTTGAAATGTCAGTATTTGGCCTGCCCGGGGGCATCGCCAAGATTGTTCTGCGGCGCCAGGATCTGCGGCCAGTTATGTCCCGGTTCCAGTTCTGTCAGCGCGTCGGCCAAGGTCGCATACGTGCCTTCATTCAGCATTTTCAGCGCCTTGGAGACAATAGCCAAAGCATCTTCCCGGGGCATCTGGCGGCTGAGGTAAAAGCCCGCCGCTTCGGCCAGCATGGCGCCCTTGTCGGCGGTGAAGCTGGCACCGATGCGGTCTGTCCGGGCGGTCAGGCTGTCGGCCAGATCCTGCGCCAGACGCAGCGCCGCGCCGGTGCGGATGATCATATCGGGCAGCACCTGCCATTCCAGCGCCAGCGCGCTGCCGTCACGTTCCTGCGCATGAACCATCGCCTGATGCAACGTGCCAACCGCGCCCGCATTCAGCCGCGCCAGTGTCACCAGCGCCTCGGCCATCACCGGGTTGGATTTCTGCGGCATGGTCGAGGAACCGCCGCCAGAGCCCGCTGAAACCTCGGAAATTTCGGATTGCGACAGCAGGATCAGATCGACGCCGATCTTGCCCAGCGTGCCGGTCAGCAGGGACAACCAGCCGCCCAGTTCGGCAATCGCATCGCGGGCGGCGTGCCAGGGCACCACCGGGGCGCCCAGACCCAGATCGGCGGCAAGCGCGGCGCGAATCCCCGCCATGTCCGGGTTCAGCGCCGCGCCCGTACCCGCCGCACCGTAAAGCGAGACGTTGAAAAGGCGCGGGCGCAACTGCTGCAGCCGTTCCTGATCGCGCTGCAGGGGCGCGCGCCAGACAGCGATTTTCGCGCCAAGCGTCGTCGGCGCCGCCATCTGAAAGCGCGTCCGCGCGGGAATCGCGGTTTCGGCGAAGTCGCGGGCCTTGCTGCCCAGCGTCGCCTGCAACCGCTCTAACCGCGCCTCAAGGATCAGCAGCGCGTCCCGCAGTTGCAGCACCAGCCCGGTATCCTGAATATCCTGCGAGGTCGCGCCGAAATGCGCCCATTGGCCGCTATCGCCACAGGCTTTCTTCAGCGCACCGACCAGCGCCTGTGCGGCAATGCCGGCCTTGGCCGTGGCGGCCAGAAGATCGAAGGGCTCCGGGGCCAGACTGCGGGCGGTATCGGCAATGCGGGTCGCTGCGGCATCGGGAATGATCCCTATCCGCGCCTGCACCCGTGCCAGCGCCGCCTCGACCGTCAGCATGGCAGAGAGCTGCGCCCGTGGGCCCATCACATCCGCCAATTCGCTGTCGCTGAACAATCCGTCCGTCAGATTCATGCGGCGCGCAATCCCAGCATCTCGCGCGCCTGCTGCCAGGTGGCGACCGGGCGCTGATATGTCTCGCACAGATCGACAACGCGCCGGACCAGCGCCGCATTGGACGGGGCCAGCGTGTCGCGATCGATGCGGACGTTATCTTCCAGCCCAGTGCGCGCATGACCGCCCGAAGAGACAGCCCATTCGTTCAGAAGGATCTGGTTCGGGCCGATCCCTGCGGCACACCAGGGCGTGTCCTCGCCAAACAGGCGCTTCACCGTGGTGATGTAATAGTCGAAGACCTCGCGATCCGCAGGCATGGCATTCTTGACGCCCATCACGAATTGCACATAGGGCCGGTCCTTGATGCGGCCATCCTGATGCATCTTGGCGGCCTGCAAAATATGCGACAGATCAAAGGCTTCGATTTCAGGCTTCACGTCATGCGTGATCATTTCGCTGGCCAGCCAATCGACCAGATCGGGCGGATTTTCGTAAACGCGGGTCGGGAAGTTGTTCGACCCGACCGAGAGCGAGGCCATATCCGGGCGCAGCGACAGCATGCCGCCGCGCTCTGAGCCCGCGCCGGACCGTCCGCCGGTCGAAAGCTGCACGATCAGGCCCGGACAGTGCTTTTCCAGCCCCTCTTTCAGCGCGGCAAAACGCTCGGGATCGCTGGTCGGCTTGCCCGCATCGTCGCGGACATGGCAATGGGCGATGCTGGCCCCGGCCTCGAACGCCTCATGGGTCGATTCGATCTGTTCGGTGACGGTGATCGGAACGGCGGGGTTATTTTCCTTCGTGGGCAGGGAACCGGTGATTGCCACACAGATGATGCAAGGTGTCGTCATCGCGCCCTCAAATATCAAAAAACACTGTTTCGTCATCGCCTTGCAGGCGAATATCAAAGCGATATACGGGTTTTCCATCCCGCATGGAACGGGTGGCGATCAGGCTTGCGCGACGCTTTTCCCATTCGATCATGTTGATCACCGGATCGGCGGCATTGGCCTCGGCCTCATCGTCGAAATAGACCCGCGTGTTCAGCCCGATATTGATGCCGCGCGCGACGATCCACAGGTTCAGATGCGGCGCCATCAGGCGGCCATTACGACCCATGGCCGCGCCCGGCTTGACGGTGTCGAACCCCCATTCGCCGGTCTCGAAATCGGTGATGACGCGGCCCCAGCCACGAAAGCCCTCTTCGACCTCGCCGCCGCCTTCGGGATGGGCATAGATGCCCGCCGCATTGGCCTGCCAGACCTCCAGCAGCACATCCTTGACCGGGCTGCCCATGCCGTCGATGACAAGACCCTCGACCCGGATCCGCTCTCCTGCGGCATTCGGCCCGGCGATGTCATGGCCCAGTTCCTGACGGTAGATGTCAAAGCCCGCGGCACCGGGGGCGAGACCGATATGCACATAGGGGCCCGCCGTCTGCGAGGCGCTTTCGCGAAGGTAATCCAGTTTCTGCGGCATCTCAGTTCCCCTCCAGACGGTTCTCGAACATGGTCGAGCGGCGTCCCCGCAGGACAATGTCGAATTTATAGGCGATGGAATCCAGCGGTATCGTCGCATTCAGATCCAGCTTCGCGATCAATTGTTCGATGGCATCGGGATCGGGGATGGTCTTGACGATGGGACAATGCGGAATCAGCGGGTCGCCCTCGAAATAAAGCTGTGTGATCAGGCGTTGCGCAAAGCCCGAACCGAAGACCGAGACATGGATATGCGCGGGCCGCCAGTTATTGACCCAGTTGCGCCACGGATAGGCGCCGGGCTTCACCGTGCGAAAGAAGTAATGCCCGTTCTCATCGGTGATCGTGCGTCCGCAACCGCCGAAATTCGGGTCGATGGGCGCCAGATAGCTGTCCTTCTTGTGGCGATAGCGCCCGCCTGCATTGGCCTGCCAGATCTCGACCAGCGTATTGGGCACGGGGCGGGCATTTTCGTCCAGCACCCGGCCATGCACGATGATGCGTTCACCGATCGGATCGCCGGATTTGGCATAGTTCAGGATCAGATCGTTATCGATCGGATCGATATCGTTATGGCCAAAGACCGGCCCGGTGATTTCGCTGACCGAGTTCTGCAGCGAGATCATCGAATAGCGCGGGCTGCGCGCGACCGAGGTCTTGTAATCCGGCGTCAGGGCCGGGGGCTGCAATCGGCGGTCACGTTGATAGAATTCAGCTTGTTTCATAAGGTTTTTCCTCGGCTTCCATCTCGGCATAGGTCTGCCGTGCCAGTTTCAATGCGTGATTGGCCTTGGGCACGCCGGCATAGATTGCGACGTGCTGAAACGCTTCTTGCACGTCCTGTTTCGACGCGCCGGTGCGCGATGTGGCACGGATATGCATGGGAATTTCCTCGAAATTCCCGGTCGCCGCCAGAAGTGCAAGCGTCAGCATGGAGCGTTCGCGGCGGCTGATCCCGTCGCTGGCCCAGACCGTGCCCCAGGCGGCGTTGGTAATCAGGTCCTGAAAGGGTTCGTCAAATTCGGTCTTCAGAAATTCGGCGCGATCCACATGGGTATCGCCAAGCACCTCTCGGCGGACGGTCATTCCACGCTGGTAACGATCAGACATGGCCAATCTCCTTTAAAAAGCGGGACAGGATGGCGGTATAGGTCTGCGGGGTCTCGACGCAGGGGATATGGCCCGCGCCCTTGATGACCTCCATGCGCGAGCCCGCGATCAGATCGGCGGTGTCCTGCACGATCTGCGGCGGGGTGGCGCCGTCCAATTCGCCCGCGATCAGTTGCACGGGCAGTTCCAGGCGGGCGGTCTCGGCGCGCAGATCGGCGCTGGCAATCGCCTCGCAGCAGGCGGCATAGCCACCCAGCGGCTGACGCTCCAGCATCCGCTGCCACGGTGCAGCGTTGCCCGAGGCGCGGAACTCGGGTGAAAACCAGCGCTCCATCGTCGCGGCGCCGATGCTGGGCAGGCCATCGGCGCGGATCGCGGCGATCCGGTCGCGCCACATGTCGGCCTCGCCGATCTTTGCGGCGCTGTTGGAAATCACCAGCCCGCGCAGCAGATCGCCATGACGCGATGCCAGCGATTGCCCGATCAGCCCGCCGATAGACAGCCCGACGAAAACCACGTCGCGCAGCCCCAGATACCGGATCAGCCCGGCCGCATCATCGGCCAGTTGCCCGATCGAATAGGGGCCCGGCGTTTCCTGCGACAGACCGTGGCCGCGCTTGTCATATCGGATGATGCGCAATCCGTCCGGCAGATGCGGCAGAACCGCGTCCCAGACCCGCAGATCGGTGCCCAGCGAATTGGCAAAGACCAGCGCCGCGCCATCGCGGGGGCCCTGATCCGCGTAATGCAGACCGGTATCGTTGATGGTGACATGCTGCATCAGTAGGGCAATCCGATATAGTTTTCCGCAAAGGCCTGCTGCTGGGCGTGATTGTCGCGCAGGAAGGCGATTTCGGCGCGCTGCATCTTCAGGTCGAAGGGGCTTTGATCGGGATAGCGGTGCAGCAGGCTGCTGAACCACCAGCTGAACCGCTCGGCCTTCCAGACACGCAGCAGGGCGCGTTCGGAATAGCGGTCGATGCCCTCGTCATCGCTGTCGTGATAATGCTGGACCAGCGCGTGATACAGGTAATGGACGTCACTGGCCGCCGTGTTCAGGCCCTTGGCCCCGGTGGGCGGCACGATATGGGCCGCGTCGCCGCAGAGGAACAGCCGACCCCACCGCATCGGCTCGGTCACGAAGCTGCGCAAGGGGGCAATGGATTTTTCGATGGTCGGCCCGGTGACCAGATCATCGGCGACCTCGTCGGGCAGGCGGCGCTTCAATTCGGACCAGAAGGCGGTATCGGTCCAATCCTCGGGGTGATCGGACAGGGCGCATTGGATGTAATAGCGCGACAGGTTCTCATTGCGCATCGAACATAGCGCAAAGCCGCGATCCGAATTGGCATAGATCAGTTCATCGCTGACCGGAGGCGTATGCGACAGGATCCCCAGCCAGCCGAAAGGATAGGTCTTTTCATATTCGCGACGGACGCTCAGCGGGATGGCCTGGCGGCTGACGCCGTGAAAGCCGTCGCAGCCCGCGATGAAATCGCAATCGATCCGGTGGCTTTCGCCATTCTGGTCATAGGTGACATAGGGCTTGTCGCTGTCGGCGTCATGGATCACGACGTGATCGACCTCGAATTCCGTGCGGGCGCCTGCGGCCTCGCGGGCATCGTAAAGATCGCGCGTCACCTCGGTCTGGCCATAGACGATCACCGGCTTGCCGGTCAGCGCCTTCAGGTCCAGGTGGAACATCTCTCCGCCAAAGGCGATCTGGGTGCCGTCATGGACATAGCCTTCGCGATGCAGGCGGTCGGCGACGCCCGCCTCTTCCATCAGCGAGACCAGACCGGTTTCCAATACGCCCGCCCGGATGCGCCCCAGCACATAATCGCGGGTCTTGCGCTCCAGCACCACGGCATCGATGCCCTGACGGTGCAGCAACTGTCCCAGCAAAAGTCCCGACGGACCGCCGCCGATGATAACCACTTGATGACGCATATGCTTGATCCTCCCTCCCGGGCAATCTTGCATATGGAAATGAAACAGTAAAATGAGATATAAGCGAAGATAGTTAGCAAAAGTGGTAACTATGCACCGGCGTATCAAAATCCGACATCTGCAGGCCTTTACCGAGATCGTCCGCCAGAACAGCATGAAGGAGGCCGCCAAGCGCCTGTTCCTGACACAGCCTGCCATTTCGCGCACCCTGTCCGAGCTGGAAGAGATCCTGGGCGCGGTGCTGCTGACGCGCGACCGGGGCGGGATCGCGCTGACGCCGCAGGGAGAGTTCTTTCTGACCTATGCCCAGACCAGCCTGTCGGCGCTGGAGCAGGGGCTGGACGGGATCGAACAGGCAGGACGCGAAGGCGCGATGCAGATGCGCGTCGGTGCGCTGCCCTCGGTCGCGGCGCGGCTGATGCCCGAGGTGGTGTCGGAGGTTGCGCGGATCGCGCCCGAATTGCGGCTGACCATCGCCGATGGCCCGCATGGCCATCTGACGGGGATGCTGCGCGCAGGTCAGCTTGATCTGGTGATCGGCCGTATGGGAGAGCCAGAGACGATGCGCGATCTCAGCTTTACCCAGCTGTATCTGGAAGAGGTCGTCGTCGTCGTCCGCCCCGGCCATCCGATTCTGGACGATCCCGACCTGCGCCGGATCGCGGACTGGCCGGTGATCTATCCCGCGCCCTCGGCCGCCATCCGGCCTTTCGTCGAACGGTTGCTGATCATGCATGGGGTGACATTGCCGCCGCGGCGGATCGAGACGGTCTCGGGCGCTTTTGGCAGGGTGCATACGCGGCGCAGCGATGCGATCTGGTTCATCTCGGCCGGGGTGGTCGCGCGCGAAGTGGCCGAGGGGGTGCTGGTCCGCCTGCCCATCGCCACAGAACTGACGCAGGGTCCGATCGGCCTGATGCGGCGGTCGGATGCCGCCGACTCGGTCGCCTCGCAGATTTTCGTACAGGCGGTACGCCGCACGCTGGATGTCCTGGGGCTGGTCACGCCGGGCGGGGCTGCGGATGAAACCGCGCTTTAGAATCGGGTAGACCGCAGAGTGAACCCATTGGTTTATCTTGGGTTTATGCGGTTGTCCTTGGCATTTGTTGGCGATAACTTGGCCGGACAATTCTTGCCGCAACCGGGACGGTCTGCGGCGCATGACCTTTCATCCATACGGGCGGACAGCATGACCTCGCTGACTCGGATTTTTGTTTTTGCCGGTTTGATCTCGGCAGTCTTGCCCGCCGGGCAGGTTTTGGCGCAGCAACAGGGTCAGGACGCGCCGCCGCCGCCGGTGACGGTGGTGACGCTGACGGCGCAGGATGTCACCCTGACGACCAGCCTGCCGGGCCGCGTCGTCGCACAATCCGAGGCCGAGCTGCGCCCTCAGGTCGGCGGGCTGATCATCGAAAGGCTGTTCGATGAGGGCAAGAAAGTGTCCAAGGGCGACGCGCTTTACCGCATCGACCCGCGCACCTATGAGGCCGGCGTGGCGCAGGCCGAAGCCGCCCTTGCGCAGGCCGAGGCCGCCGCCGCCGCCGCCCGGCGCGAGGCAGACCGCGTTGCCACCTTGCGCGACCGCCGCGTGGCCAGCGAGCAGACCGAGGACACCGCGATTGCCGCGCGCGATGCGGCCGATGCCGCCGTGCAATCCGCCAAGGCGCAATTGCTGGCGGCCAATATCGATCTGGACCGCGCCACGATCACCGCGCCGATTGACGGGGAAATCGGTCTGGCGCAGGTCAGCGCGGGCGCGCTTGTCACCGCCGGTCAGGCCGAGCCTCTGGCCGTCATCCGCAGCATCGATCCGGTGCGCGTCGATGTGACCCAGTCGGCGGCGGATATCATCCGCTGGCAACGGCGCGGCCCGGATGCGGCCCTGCCGCCCGATCTGGATCGCACGGTCAGCCTGCGCCTTGCCGATGGCAGCACCTATGAACATACCGGATCGCTGACCGGGGCAGAGCCGCATGTGAATGAAACCACGGGCGTGGTGACGCTGCGGATGCAGTTCGACAATCCCGAAGGTCTGTTGCTGCCCGGCATGTATGTGCAGGCCGAGATCCCGCAGGCACAGCTGAAAGACGTGATCCTTGCCCCGCAAGAGGGGGTCTCGCGTGATCGTCGCGGGCGTCCGGTCGCGCTGGTGGTCAATGCCGACAATATCGTCGAGCAGCGCGAGCTGGAGATCGTTCAGGATCGCGGCGACGACTGGGTCGTGACCGATGGTCTGTCGGATGGCGACCGGCTGATCGTCGAGGGCGTCCAGCGGATCGGCCCGGGCATGCCCGTGACCCCGGAAGAGCGCCCGGCAGAGGATGTTTCGGCAGAGACGGCCCATAGCGACGCCGCACCGGAAGCCGCCGATGCCGACACCGCCGAGACGGCCGACGCAGCAGAGACAGCCGAGACAGAAACCGCGCCCGCCGAATAATCCGCAGCATATTCCGCGGCCACCGCCCAAGCCGATTTCACCGACGCGATCCGACACGATCTGACGCGCGAGCAGCAAGAGAGCCACCATGGCACGTTTCTTTATTGACCGACCCGTTTTCGCCTGGGTGATCTCGATCCTGATCATGGGGGTCGGCGTCCTGTCGATCCTGACGCTGCCGATTGCGCAATATCCGCAGATCGCGCCGCCGGCGGTCTCGGTCAGTGCGGTGTATCCGGGGGCTTCCGCCGAAACCGTCTCGAATACGGTGACGCAGATCATCGAGCAGGAAATGACCGGGCTGGATGGCTTGCGCTACATGTCGTCAAGCTCTACCTCGGCGGGGACCTCCTCGACCTCGCTGACTTTCGAGACCGGCACGGATCCCGATATCGCGCAGGTGCAGGTGCAGAACAAGCTGTCCCAGGCCACAGCCTTGCTGCCGGAAGAGGTTCAGCGGCAGGGGATAACGGTCGAAAAATCATCGTCCAGCTTCCTGATGGTGATCGGCCTGATCGGCGATGAAAACTACGATCAGACGGATCTGGCCGATTACATGGTCTCGAATCTGGTCGATGATATCAGCCGCGTCGAAGGCATCGGCAGCGTCGAGGTCTTTGGCGCGCAATATGCCATGCGCATCTGGCTGGATCCCTCGAAGCTGGCCGCCTATGAGATCGCGCCCTCGGATGTGGTGGGCGCGGTGTCGGCCCAGAATACGCAGATTTCGGCAGGCGCGTTCGGCACGCGGCCGGCGCTTGAGGGCCAGCAGCTGAACGCCACCGTGACGGCGCAATCGCTGCTGTCCACGCCGGACGACTTCCGCCAGATCGTGCTGCGCGCCGAAGAGGATGGCGGGCTGGTGCTGCTTCAGGACGTGGCGCGCGTCGAAATCGGTGCCGAAAGCTATGCCACCGATGCCACCTATAATGGCCGCCCGGCCACCGGCATGGCGCTGAGCCTGGCACCGGGTGCCAATGCGCTGGACACGGCAGAAATCGTCAAGGAGCGGATGGAGGAATTCGCCGAATTCTTCCCCGAAGGCATCGATTACGTGATCCCCTTCGACACCTCTCCCTTCGTGGAAATCTCGATTGAAGAGGTGGTCAAGACGCTGCTGGAGGCCATCGTTCTGGTCTTTCTGGTGATGTATCTGTTCCTGCAGAACTGGCGCGCGACGCTGATCCCGACGCTGGCCGTGCCGATCGTTCTGCTGGGCACCTTCGGGATCATGGCGCTGTTCGGATTTACCATCAATACGCTGACCATGCTGGCCATGGTGCTGGCCATCGGTCTGCTGGTCGATGACGCCATCGTGGTGGTCGAAAACGTCGAGCGGATCATGGAGGATGAGGGGCTGGAGCCGCGCGAGGCGACGCGCAAATCCATGGGCCAGATCACCGGCGCGCTGGTCGGGATCGCTTTGGTGCTGTCGGCGGTTTTCGTGCCGATGGCCTTCTTCCCCGGCTCGACCGGGGTGATCTATCAGCAATTCGCGATCACCATCGTCTCGGCCATGGCGCTGTCGGTGGTGGTGGCGCTGACGCTGACACCGGCGCTTTGCGCCTCGATGCTGAAACCCAAGCAGCATGGCGAAAAGCGCGGCTTCTTCGGGCTGTTCAACCGCAATTTCGATCATCTCTCGAATGGCTATACCGGGCTGGTCGGCTGGCTGGTGCGGCGTCCGCTGCGCTCGCTGATGGTCTATGGCGCGATGGGCCTTGTGATGGTGCTGCTGTTCCTGCGCACGCCGGAAGGCTTTCTGCCGGATGAGGATCAGGGCATCATGTTCGTGCTGGTCCAGGGGCCGACCGGCGCCACGACCGAGCGGACCACAGCCGTCATGGACCAGATCGAGGATTACTTCCTGACGCAAGAGGCCGATAACGTCGAATCCGTCTTTGGCGTCGCGGGTTTCAGCTTTTCCGGCGCCGGGCAGAATGTCGGCATGGCCTTCATCCGGCTGAAGGACTGGAAGGAACGCCCCGATGCCGCGCAATCGGTGCAGGCCATCGCGGGACGCGCCTTCCCCGCGCTCAGCGGTATCCGCGACGCGCTGGTCTTTCCCATCGTGCCGCCCTCGGTCATCGAACTGGGCAACGTGTCGGGCTTCGACTTCTATCTGCAGGCGCGGGGCGGACAGTCCCATGCGCAATTGCTGGAGGCGCGCAGCCAGTTGCTGGGCATGGCCTCACAAAATCCGAAGATCGCGCAGGTCCGTCCCTCGGGGCTGGAGGATGCGGCGCAATATCGGCTGGATATCGACTGGCGCAAGGCAGGGGCGATGGATGTGACCGCCACCGATGTCGCCAACCTGCTGCAGATCGCCTGGACCGGCGCCTATATCAACGATTTCATCGACCGCGGCCGGATCAAGAAGGTCTATGTCCAGGGTCAGGCCGATTCCCGCGCCGGGCCCAGCGATTTCGACAAATGGCGCGTGCGGAACGCGCGGGGCGAGCTGGTCCCCTTCTCGAATTTCGCCGAGGGCGACTGGACCTATGGGCCGCAGGGTCTGAACCGCTATAACGGCATTCCCGCGATGCAGATTCAGGGCAGCCCGGTGCCGGGTGTCAGCTCGGGCGAGGGCATGGCCGAGATGGAAAACCTGGCCGCGCAATTGCCGCCGGGCTTCGATATCGCCTGGACCGGCCTGTCGCTGGAGGAACAGTCCTCGGGCGATCAGACGACGCTGCTTTACACGCTGTCGCTGGCGGCGGTGTTCCTGTGCCTTGCCGCGCTTTACGAAAGCTGGTCGATCCCGCTGGCGGTGATTCTGGTCATGCCCATCGGTATTCTGGGCGCGCTGATCGGAGCGTTTCTGGGCAAGTTCGACAATGGCGTCTTTTTCCAGGTCGGCCTGCTGACCGTGATTGGCCTGACCGGCAAGAACGCCATCCTGATCGTCGAATTCGCGCGCGAACAATCCGAAGCCGGGGTGCCCTTGTACCGCGCCGTGGTCGAGGCCGCACGGCAGCGTTTCCGCCCGATCATCATGACCTCGATCGCTTTCTCGCTGGGCGTGCTGCCGCTGGTGCTGTCCACCGGTGCGGGCGCGAATGGCCGCAATGCGATTGGCGCGACCGTGCTGGGCGGGACGCTGGCGGCGACGGCCTTCGGCATCCTCTTCGCGCCGCTGTTCTATGTGCTGATGCGGCGGTTGCTGGGACGCAAGGACAAATTCGACGATGAACCGGAAGCCGCAGCCTCGACCTGATCCATCGCCCGCCCGTGTGACAAGGGCCGGGCGATGATCGACAAGCTGGAAATGTTTCTGGCCGTGGCCAAGGAACAGCATTTCGGCCGGGCGGCGGCCAGTCTGGGCATCACCCAGCCCACGCTGTCTGCGGGGATCAAGCAATTGGAGGATCAGCTGGGCGTGCTGCTGATCTTTCGCGGCTCGCGCTTTGGCGGCCTGACGCCCGAGGGCAAGACCGCCCTGACATGGGCGCGCCGGATCGTCGGCGACAGCCGGCAATTGCGCGAAGAGATGCGCGCGACGCGGCACGGGCTGACCGGGCAGTTGCGCATTGCGGTGATCCCTACCGCGCTGACCTGGGCGGCCCGGTTGTCGGCCCGGTTTGGCCAGCGCCATCCGAATGTCGGCTTTACCATCCTGTCCAAGACCTCGGTCGAGATCCTGCAGATGCTGGACGATCTGGAGGTCGATGCCGGGCTGTCCTATCTGGATAACGAACCTTTGGGCAAGGTCAGCACCGTCTCGCTGTATGAAGAGCGTTACATGCTGGTCTGCGATCCGGAATCGGGCTTTGCGGCGCGCGACAGTGTCGGCTGGGCGGAACTGAGCGGGCAGCGGCTGTGCCTGCTGTCGGGCAATATGCAGAACCGCCGGATCATCAACCGCAACCTGACCGATGCCGGGGTGACGCCGCTGGTCACGGTGGAATCGGCCTCGACCGTGGTGCTGGTCGCGCATGTGCTGGAGGGTGGTTGGCTGACCATCCTGCCCGAAGACATCGCCCGCTTTCTGACCGAGGGCAAGGATCTGCGCCTGATCCCGCTGCAAGGCGGCGGCAGCGGGCACAGCGTCGGCCTTGTCGCGCCTTGGCGCGAGCCGCATACCCCGGTGCTGGAGGCCCTGCTGACCGAGGCGCGGCGGATGGTGTCCGATAGATAATTTCTATCAATCCACGAAATAGCGATATTGATTTCGTATCGTTCCGGGTGTTTTCTGCGTCGAAAGATGAAGGAAAGGCCAGCCATGCATGCAAATGCGCCAGCCCCGGCACCCGATGAGATCCGCGCCCTTGTCGCGCCGCTGACCGCGCTTGAAGGGCCATTGCTTCCGATGCTGCACGCGCTGCAGCGCGAATATGGCTTCGTGCCGCAGGATGCAGTGCCGGTTCTGGCCGATCTGCTGAATCTGGGCCGGGCCGAGGTGCATGGCGTCATCAGCTTCTACCACGATTTCCGCGATGCGCCTGCCGGGCGGCATGTGCTGAAGATCTGCCGGGCCGAGGCCTGTCAGGCGATGGGCTGCGATGCCGTTGCCGAGACCGCCTTGCAGCGGCTTGGCGTCGATTGGCACGGCACCACCCGCGACGGCGCCGTGACGGTCGAGCCGGTCTATTGCCTGGGTCTTTGCGCCTGCGGTCCGGCGGCGATGCTGGACGGGCAGGTGATCGGGCGCGTCGATCGGGACCGCATGGGGCAATTGCTGGATGAGGTCGGCGCATGAAGATCTATGTCCCGCTGGACAGCGCCGCCAGGGCGCTCGGCGCCGATCAGGTCGCCCAGGTCATCGCCGCCGAGGCGCGGAACCGTGGGCTGACGGTGCAGATCATCCGCAACGGATCGCGCGGGATGATCTGGCTGGAACCGCTGGTCGAGGTTGATCTTGGGCAGGGGCGTCAGGCCTATGGCCCGGTCAGTCCTGCCGATGTGCCTGCGCTGCTGGATGGCAAGCTGTCCAGCCTTGGCCCGGTCGAGGAAATCCCCTTCTTCGCCCGCCAGACCCGTCTGACCTTTGCCCGTTGCGGCGTGATCGACCCGCTGGATCTGACCGCCTATCAGGCGCATGGCGGGCTGGCGGGCTTGCACCGCGCCATCGGCATGGGCAGCGCACAGATCGTGCAAGAGGTCGCCGATAGCGGGTTGCGCGGGCGCGGCGGCGCGGGCTTTCCGACCGGCATCAAGTGGAAAACCGTGGCCGAGGCGCAGGCGGCGCAGAAATATATCGTCTGCAACGCGGATGAGGGCGACAGCGGCACCTTTGCCGACCGCATGATCATCGAAGGCGATCCTTTCAGCCTGATCGAGGGCATGGCGATTGCCGGGATCGGCGTCGGCGCGACGCGCGGCTATGTCTATCTGCGCTCGGAATATCCGGTGGCCATCGACATCCTGAACCGCGCCGTTCAGATCGCGCGTGAAAACGGGCTTCTGGGGCCGCAGGTTCTGGGCTCGGGCCATGCCTTCGATATCGAGGTGCGGGTGGGCGCGGGCGCCTATGTCTGCGGCGAAGAAACCTCGCTTCTGAATTCGCTGGAGGGCAAGCGCGGCGTGGTCCGCGCCAAGCCGCCCTTGCCCGCGCTGGAAGGGTTTCTGGGCAGGCCCACCGTCGTCAATAACGTCATTTCACTGGCGACCGTGCCGGTGATCTTTGAAAAAGGCGCGGCACATTACGCCGATTTCGGTCTTGGCCGTTCGCGCGGCACGGTGACGCTGCAGATCGCGGGCAATGTGCGGCATGGCGGGCTGTTCGAGACGGCCTTCGGGGCCACGCTGGATCAGGTCGTGAACCAGATCGGCGGCGGCACGGCCTCGGGCCGGCCGGTGAAGGCGGTGCAGGTGGGCGGTCCGCTGGGCGCCTATATCCCCGTCGAGCAGTTTGATACGCCGCTGGGCTATGAGGAACTGGACCAGAAGGGCGGGCTGATCGGCCATGCCGGGCTGGTGGTCTTTGACGACAGCGCCGATATGCTGCGCATGGCCCGTTTCGCGATGGAATTCTGCGCCGTCGAAAGCTGCGGCAAATGCACGCCCTGCCGGATCGGCGCGGTGCGCGGCGTGGAAACCATCGACCGCATCGCCCAGGGCGATCCTGGCGCGATCGAGCTGTTGACCGATTTATGTGATACAATGCGGGACGGATCGCTTTGCGCGCTTGGCGGGTTCACGCCCTATCCGGTCATGTCCGCCCTGCGCCATTTTCCCGATGACTTCGCGACCCAGAAAGAGGCAGCCGAATGAAGGATTTCATCATCCCCGAATTTCCGCCCGGCGATGATCGCGACATGGGGACCAAGATCGGCCAGGGCGCGCCGGTCTCGCTGATCATCGACGGCATCGGTGTGACGGTGCCCGAAGGCACATCTGTGATGCGCGCCGCCGCCGAAGCCGGGGTCGAGGTGCCAAAGCTGTGCGCCAGCGACAGTCTTGAGGCTTTCGGGTCCTGCCGTCTCTGCGTGGTCCAGATCGACGGGCGGCGCGGCACGCCCGCATCCTGCACCACGCCGGTGGCCCAGGGCATGGTGGTCCACACGCAATCCGAAAAGCTGCGCAAGCTGCGTCGCGGCGTGATGGAGCTTTATATCAGCGATCACCCGCTGGATTGCCTGACCTGTTCGGCCAATGGCGATTGCGAATTGCAGGACATGGCCGGGGCCGTGGGCCTGCGCGATGTCCGCTATGAGGCGCCCGAGGGTGGCCGTCTGGACAACCATTTCGCCCGGCGAGAGGGTGGCGAGGCCAATCCGCTGTACATCCCCAAGGATGACAGCAATCCCTATTTCACCTATGACCCGGCGAAATGCATCGTCTGTTCCCGCTGCGTGCGCGCCTGTGAAGAGGTGCAGGGTACCTTCGCCCTGACCATCGAGGGGCGTGGCTTTGACAGCCGCGTCGCTGCGGGTGCGGTGGGCGACGATTTCCTGTCCTCGGATTGCGTCAGCTGCGGCGCCTGCGTGCAGGCCTGCCCGACGGCCACCTTGCAGGAAAAATCGGTGATCGAACTGGGCACGCCGCAGCGATCCGTGATCACGACCTGCGCCTATTGCGGGGTGGGCTGTTCCTTCAAGGCGGAACTGAACGGCGATCAGCTGGTGCGCATGGTGCCCTATAAGCATGGCAAGGCCAATCGCGGCCATAGCTGCGTCAAGGGCCGCTTTGCCTATGGCTATGCCCAGCATCAGGACCGCATCCTGAATCCGATGATCCGCGACAGCATCGACGAACCCTGGCGCGAGGTGGATTGGGACGAGGCGCTGGCCTTTGCCGCCAGCCGCCTGCGCCGGATCCAGCAGGATCATGGTCGCCAGTCGATCGGGGTCATCACCTCAAGCCGCTGCACCAATGAGGAAACCTATCTGGTGCAGAAACTGACCCGCGCGGTCTTTGGCAATAACAATACCGATACCTGCGCACGGGTCTGTCATTCGCCCACGGGATACGGGTTGGGCAAGACCTATGGCACCTCGGCCGGGACGCAGGATTTCGACAGCGTGGCCCAGACCGATGTGGTGGTGATCATCGGTGCCAACCCGACCGACGGCCACCCGGTCTTTGCCTCGCGCCTGAAACACCGTCTGCGTCAGGGCGCGAAACTGATCGTGATCGACCCGCGCCGCACGGATATCGTGCGCTCGGCCCATGTCGAGGCCGCCTGGCACCTGCCGCTGACGCCGGGCACCAATGTCGCGGTCGTCACCGCCATGGCGCATGTGATCGTCACCGAGGGGCTTTATGACGAAGCCTTTATCCGCGCCCGCTGTGACTGGGACGAATTTCAGCACTATGTCGAATTCGTCAGCGACCCGCGCCACGCCCCGGAAGCCACGCAGGCCATGACCGGCGTGCCGGCCGAGGATCTGCGCGCGGCGGCCCGTCTTTACGCCACGGGTGGCAACGGCGCGATCTATTACGGGCTTGGCGTGACCGAACACAGCCAGGGCTCTACCACCGTGATCGGCATTGCGAATCTGGCGATGCTGACCGGAAATATCGGGCGTCCCGGCGTGGGCGTGAACCCGTTGCGGGGGCAGAACAACGTGCAGGGCTCCTGCGATATGGGCAGCTTCCCGCATGAGCTTCCCGGCTATCGCCATGTGAAACTGCCCGAGGTGCGGGCGATCTATGAACAGGCCTGGGGCGTCCAGATCGACCCCGAGCCCGGATTGCGTATCCCCAATATGCTGGATGCGGCGGTCGAGGGCACGTTCCGCGGGCTGTATTGTCAGGGCGAGGATATCCTGCAATCGGATCCCGACACCCATCACGTCGCCGCCGGTCTGCGGGCGATGGATTGCGTCATCGTCCATGACCTGTTCCTGAACGAGACGGCGAATTACGCCCATGTCTTTCTGCCCGGCTCCAGCTTTCTGGAAAAGGACGGGACCTTCACCAATGCCGAACGCCGCATCAATCGCGTGCGCCGCGTCATGGCGCCGCGCAACGGTTACGAGGATTGGGAAATCACCCAGATGCTGGCCAATGCGATGGGCGGCAACTGGTCCTATACCCATCCGTCGCAGATCATGGATGAAATCGCCGCGACGACGCCCAGCTTTGCCAATGTCAGCTATGAACTGCTGGAAGAGAAGGGCTCGGTCCAGTGGCCCTGCAACGGCGCCGCGCCCGAGGGCACGCCGCTGATGCATGTCGACGGTTTCGTGGCGGGCAAGGGGCATTTCATGGTCACCGAATATGTGGCCACGGATGAACGCAGCGGCCCGCGCTTTCCGCTGCTGCTGACCACGGGCCGGATCCTGTCGCATTACAATGTCGGCGCCCAGACAAGACGGACCGAAAACACCGTCTGGCACCCCGAGGATCTGCTGGAGATCCATCCCCATGACGCCGAACAGCGCGGCATCAAGGAAGGGGATTGGGTGCGGCTGGCCTCTCGCGCAGGGGAAACGACGCTGCGGGCGACTTTGACCGACCGCGTGGCTGCCGGGGTGGTCTATACGACCTTCCATCACCCGACCACTCAGGCTAACGTCGTCACCACGGATTTCTCGGATTGGGCGACGAACTGCCCGGAATACAAGGTGACGGCAGTGCAGGTCAGCCCCTCGAACGGCCCATCGGACTGGCAGGAACGCTATCACGCGCAGGCCGAGCAGGCGCGCCGGATCCTGCCTGCGGCGGGATAGATGGCGCGTCCCGATCCGACAGCCAGCGTCAGGGCCGATCATCACCGGCAGGGCCGTGTCAGCACGGTCCGCCGCGACCTGCCCGAGGAAACGGCCGTGGCGATGGTCTATCACGGCACCACGCAGGCGGTGATGATGGCGACGCCGGGCGATCTGGAAGATTTCGCCTATGGCTTTTCGCTGACCGAAGGCATCGTGGATCACCCCGACCAGATCTCGGCCTGCGAGGTGCTGTCCCATCCCAAGGGGATGGAGGTGCAGATGTGGCTGACCGAGGATCGGGCCGATGCCATCGCTGCGCGCAGGCGCGCGATGACGGGGCCGGTGGGCTGCGGCCTGTGCGGCATCGACAGTCTGGATCAGGCGGTGCGCGACCTGCCCGACCTGCGCGGCACCCGCGTCGCCCTGTCCGCCGATGATCTTGCCGGTGCGACCGAGGCGCTGCGCGACTGGCAGCCCCTGCATGATCGCAGCCGCGCCGTCCATGCCGCCGGGTTCCTGCGGCCGGGGCAGGGGATCGTCATGGCGCGCGAGGATGTCGGCCGTCACAATGCGCTGGACAAGCTGATCGGCGCGCTGGCCCGGGCAGGGATCGATCCGGCGCAGGGCATTCTGGTACTGACCAGCCGCGTCTCGGTCGAGATGGTGCAGAAATGCGCGATGGCGGGCTGTGCCGCGCTGGTCGCGGTCTCGGCCCCCACATTGCATGCCTTGCGACTGGCCGAGGCTGCGGGCATCACCCTTGCCGCCTTCGCCCGCAGCGACGGATTCGAGCTGTTCACCCACCCGCAACGACTTTCCAGCAGGATTTCCGATGTCGCCTGACAAGATGATCCGGATGGCCAATCAGATCGCCACCTTTTTCAGAAGCCAGCCGGGCGATGCGCCCGAAAAGATCGCCGATCATCTGCGCGATTTCTGGGAACCCCGGATGCGGGCGCAATTGCAGGCCTATATCGCGCAAGGTGGCCAGGGACTTGACGAATTGGTGACGAAAGCTGCGCAAAGACTGTGAAACCGCAGCGCATGTGACGGGTTGATTTGCTGCCAGCCAGAGACGGAACCGGTCATCATGCAGAAACCTCTTGAACCCCCAGATCTTTCGCAGGCGCGGCTCTGCGTGATCCGCAATCGCGGCTCTGGGAAAGAGGATGACCGGATCATCGGCCAGATCACCGATGGGCTGAAGCCTTTCGTCAGGGAATTCACCCTGTGGCAGACCGATGATGGCAGCAGCCTGCCGGAACTGGCGCGACAGGCGGTGGATGACGGCTTCGACATCATCGTTGCGGCGGGCGGGGATGGCACGCAATCCGCCGTTGCCGGCGTGCTGGCGGGCAGTGACGCGATCATGGGTGTCCTGCCCGGCGGCACCTTCAACTATTTCGCCCGCGATCTTGGTGTCGGGGAAACCATGGAAGAGGCCATCGAGACGCTGCGCAGCGGTGTCCCGCGGCGGGCGGATGTGGCCAAGATCGAAAATCTGGTCTTCCTGAATAATGTCAGTCTGGGAATTTATCCCCATATCCTGAAGACGCGGGAAAGCGTCTATCGCCGCTGGGGCCGGTCACGGCTTGCGGCCTATTGGTCGGTGCTGATTGCCCTGCGCCGCCTGCGCCATCCGATGCGGCTGACCGCGCGGGTCGATGGGCAAAGCCAGACATTCTCGACCGCGCTGGCCTTCGTGGCGCGGAACGCCTTTCAACTGGAAAGCTTCGGTCTGGAGGGGGCAGATCAGGTCCGCGCCGGGCATTTCGCGGTGCTGATCGCGCGGGCGCGCAAGCCGGTTCCGCTGCTGCGCTCGGCCTTTCGGCTGGCCATCGGGCTCAGCGCGCAGGACAGCGATTTCGATCTGATCGTCACCGATGAACTCAGCATCGAAACCCGGAAATCGCAGCAGCTTGTCGCCCATGACGGCGAAAAGACCCGGCTGGCCAGCCCGTTTCACCTGAAGGTCTGGCCCGATGCGCTGACGGTCCTTGTTCCTTCTGGCGCTGCGCGCGGTGACGGTGACTAGGCCCGTGACCCGGATCCTGCACCTGTCCGACCTGCATTTCGGGTTCGAGCGGCACGATCTGGTCGAGCCGCTGCTGGATCTGATCAACCGCTCATCCGCCGATCTGGTGGTGGTCAGCGGCGATCTGACGCATCGCGGGCGGGCGGGGCAATATCGGCCCGCGGCGGATTTTCTGGCCCGGATCGTCGCGCCCGTCATGGCCATTCCGGGCAATCACGACATTCCGCTGTTCAACCTTCCGGCGCGGCTTCTGTGGCCCTATCGCGGATATCGGCGCGCCATCAGCCGGGATCTGACGCCGGTCCGGCAATCGGATCGGATAAGGGTCTTTGGCCTGAACAGCGTCGATCGCTTCGCGATCCAGCGCGGCCTGTTGCGGGACCGGGATCTTGCCGCCGTCACAGCCGGGATCGATCCGCTGTCAATGAATATCGTTGCCGTTCATCACCCGCTGGAACAGCTGCCGGTGGTGGATAAGGAATTGGCCCGGCATGCGCGGCGCGGCCTTGCGACGCTGGCAGAGGCTGGCGTGCAGATCGTGCTGAGCGGGCATCTGCATCGGTGGGACACCGATCAGCTGATGGCCCTGACCGCGCATCCCGGCGTCTTGCAGATCCAGACCGGCACGGCACTGTGCGCGCGGACCGGGGATCTGCAGAATGAGGTCGCAATGCTGCAGATCGACGGCCCCCATCTGACGGTCGAGCGTCACATCGCGCCGATGGACCAGCCGGGCTTTCTGCCGCCGGTCCGCCAGCGCTATTCGCGTGCTTCGGGCGTCTGGGCCGCGCTTGACAGCGACTGAGCGACGCTGCCCGGCGCGACGGACAGCGTTTTCAGCACCGCATGAACCGGCATGCCCGGACGCAGATCCAGAAGCTGCGCGGATCTGCGGGTGATCTGCGACAGGATGGTTTCGGGCCCTGCCTCCAGCCGCACCAGAATGTCCCGTCCCGTCTGCGTCAGCGACTCCACCCTGGCCGGAATGATGTTCAGGGCCGAGATCCCCTCTGGCGCCTGCAGCGACAACATCACATCGCGCGCCATGATCCGCACCCGCAGATCGCGCCCCGGAACCAGCCCCGGCTGCGACAGCCACAGCGGCCCCGCGCCCGACTGCAACCGCGACAGCCCGTCGCCGTCGGTGCTGACAACCCGCGCATTCAGGATCGATCCCGCCTCACGGATCCCAAGCAGGGGGGCGGTGGCAGGATCGGCAAATATCTGATCCGCAGGCCCCGATGCCGCGATGCGGCCCTGGTCCAGCATGACGACGGTGGTCGCCATGCGCGCCAGTTCGCTGACCGAATGGGTCACGTAGAGAATGGGCAGGCCGGTTTCGTCGCGCAGCCGTTCCAGATAGGGCAGGATTTCGGCCTTGCGGGCCTCATCCAGCGCGGCCAAGGGCTCATCCATCAGCAGCATGCGCGGACGCGACAGGATCGCGCGTCCGAAGGCGACGCGCTGGCGTTCGCCGCCCGACAGGCCTGCGGGGCGGCGGGTCAGCAAATGGCCGATGCCCAACATCTCGACGATCTGGCCAAATTCGGCGCGGGCCGGGCGTTTGCGGGCGAACCAGCTGCCGTAAAGCAGATTTTGCCGCACGGTCAGATGCGGAAACAGCCGCGCATCCTGAAACAGATAGCCCAATTGACGCCGATGCGGCGGCAGGTTCACACCGCGCGCGCTGTCGAAAAAGACCTGCCCATCGGCCTCGATCCGACCCGATTGAGGCGATGTCAGACCGGCGATTGCATTGATGATCGTGGTCTTGCCCGACCCCGAAGGCCCGAAAAGCGCGGTCACACCGGCCGGGGCGGTGAAGGTCAGGTCCAGATCGAAGCCCGGCATATGATGCTGCAGATCGACCGACAGCATCAGCTTGCCCGGATCCGGCGCGCGACGGCGCGGGACACCCATTCCGACAGGATCAGCGCGGTGATGGCGATGGCAATGGCGATCAGCACCAGCCGCGCCGCCGCGCTTTCACCACCGGGAACCTGCAGAAAGCTGTAGATGGCCGAGGGCAGGGTCTGCGTCTGGCCCGGAATGTTCGACACGAAGGTGATGGTGGCGCCGAATTCGCCCATCGCCTTGGCGAAGGCCAGCACCATCCCCGCAAGGATGCCCGGCAGGATCAGCGGCAGCGTGACCGTCAGAAAGACCCAGATCCGTGGCGCGCCCAGCGTCGATGCGGCGGCTTCCAGCCTTGGGTCCACGGCCTCGATCGCCAGCCGGATGGCGCGCACCAGCAGCGGGAAGGCCATCACCGCCGCTGCCAGCGCCGCACCCGTCCAGCGAAAGGCAAAGACGATGCCGAACCACTGGTCCAGAAATTGCCCGATGCTGCCCCGCCGTCCAAAGGTCAGCAGCAGCAGATAGCCCGTCACCACCGGCGGCAGCACCAGCGGCAGATGCACCAGCCCGTTCAGGATGCCATGCCCCCAGAAACGCCCCCGCGCCAGCGCATAGGCCACGACCACGCCCAGCGGCAGGCTGGCCAGCACCGCCACGACCGAGACCTTCAGCGACAGCGCCACCGCCTGCCATTCCTGTGTCGTCAGCCAGTCAGTCACGGGGTGGCGTCAGCACGGTAAATCCCGCCGCCTCGAAGATCGTCGCGGCCTGCGGCGATGACAACAGATCATAGAATGCGCGATCCGCCGGATCCTGCGCCATGCGGGTCAGCGCGACCGGATAGGTGATGGGCGGATGGCTGTCGGCGGGGAATTCGCCGATGACGCTGACATCATCCTCGGCAGCGGCATCCGTGGCATAGACGATGCCAAGGGGCGCCTCGCCCGTGGCGACCAGCGCCAGCGCCGCGCGCACATTATCGGCCTGCGCGACATGGGGGGCGACATCGTCCCAGAGGCCAAGGCTTTCCAGCGCCGCCTTGCCATATTGACCGGCGGGCACGGCATCGACCAGCGCCATGGCCAGCTTTTCATCGCCCAGCATCGCGGGCAGATCCAGATCGCGCATCTGATCGTCGTTCAGTACATTGGCCTTGCCATGCGCGATCAGGACCAGCCGGTTGCCCAGCAGATCCTGGCGCGTGCCATCCGCGACCAGCCCGGCGTTTTCGACCTCATCCATCCATCGCGCATTCGCGGACAGGTAGATATCGGCGGGCGCGCCCTGGATGATCTGACGCGCCAGCTGGTTTGAGCCCGCATAGGAAATCGTCACCTGACCACCGGTCTTTGCGCCGAACTCTGCCGCGATCTGATCCAGCGCGGTTTTCAGCGAGGCGGCGGCAAAGACGGTGACGGCCCCATCTTCGGCCCGGGCGGGCAGGGCGGTCAGGGCAAGGGCCGCGATCACAAGGGCAGGGGGCAGGCGCATCGGGTCATCCTTCTTGCGGAGAGGTGCGATATATCCAGCGGAACATAACCACAAAGGCGATCCGCAGAACAAGCCCCATTTCCGTGCGGTTTAGTGGCGAAGACCCGCGCATATTGGCGGTTTTGCCGTTGAGTTTCCCGCTATCGGGGCGTATATGGGCGGCAGTCTTTTGGGCGAAATGGTCATAACAGGCCGCTGCAGATCCGGGTCGGGCGAATAGCCGCGACCCTTTGTCGTTCCAGAAAAGGCCATAATAAGACCGGCGGAGCCAACCGTCAGGCCAGATAAAACCGTTGTAAAGGAAACCGTTACTGTATGTGCGCTAAAGCAACCATGGAGGAATTCGAAGCCCTCCTGAACGAAAGCTTCGATATGGACACCCCGGACGAGGGTTCGGTTGTCAAAGGCAAGGTCATCGCCATCGAGGCAGGCCAGGCCATCATCGATGTCGGCTACAAGATGGAAGGCCGCGTCGATCTGAAAGAATTCGCAAATCCCGGTGAAGAAGCTCAGCTGGCTGTCGGCGACGAAGTCGAGGTCTATCTGGACCGCGTCGAGAACGCCCGTGGCGAAGCCTCGATCAGCCGTGAAAAGGCCCGCCGCGAGGAAGCCTGGGATCGTCTGGAAAAAGCCTATGCCGATGAAGAGCGCGTCGAAGGCGCCATCTTTGGTCGCGTCAAGGGCGGCTTTACCGTCGATCTGGGCGGTGCCGTGGCCTTCCTGCCGGGCAGCCAGGTCGATGTGCGCCCCGTGCGCGACGCAGGCCCGCTGATGGGTCTGAAGCAGCCGTTCCAGATCCTGAAAATGGACCGTCGCCGTGGCAATATCGTTGTCTCGCGCCGCGCCATCCTGGAAGAAAGCCGCGCCGAACAGCGTGCCGAAGTGATCGCCAACCTGACCGAAGGCCAGACCGTCGATGGTGTCGTCAAGAACATCACCGAATACGGCGCCTTTGTCGATCTGGGCGGTGTTGACGGCCTGCTGCACGTCACCGACATGGCATGGCGCCGCGTCAACCACCCGTCCGAGATCCTGTCGATCGGCGAAACCGTCAAGGTTCAGGTCATCAAGATCAACAAGGACAGCCACCGCATCAGCCTGGGCATGAAGCAGCTGCAGGCCGATCCGTGGGATACCGTCGGCGACAAGTTCCCGATCGGTTCGGTCCATCAGGGCCGCGTGACCAACATCACCGATTACGGCGCATTCGTTGAGCTGGAAGCCGGTGTCGAAGGTCTGGTCCACGTCTCGGAAATGAGCTGGACCAAGAAGAACGTCCATCCCGGCAAGATCGTCTCGACCTCGCAGGAAGTCGAAGTCATGGTGCTGGAGATCGACGAAGCCAAGCGCCGCGTGTCGCTGGGCCTCAAGCAGACGCAGCGTAACCCGTGGGAAGTCTTTGCAGAAACCCACCCGTCGGGCACCGTCATCGAGGGCGAAGTCAAGAACATCACCGAATTCGGTCTGTTCGTCGGCCTGGAAGGCGATATCGACGGCATGGTTCACCTGTCGGATATCAGCTGGGATGCCCGTGGCGAAGACGCCATTCAGGACTTCCGCAAGGGCGACATGGTCAAGGCCGTCGTCCAGGATGTGGATGTCGAGAAAGAGCGTATCTCGCTGTCGATCAAGGCGCTGGAAAACGAGCATATGGCCGAAGCCGTTGACGGCGTGAAGCGTGGCTCGATCGTGACCGTCGAAGTCACCGCCATCGAAGATGGTGGCGTCGAGGTGGAATATAACGGCGTCAAGTCGTTCATCCGCCGCAGCGATCTGGCCCGTGACCGTCAGGACCAGCGCCCCGAGCGCTTCCAGGTCGGTGACAAAGTCGATGCGCGCGTGACCAATGTCGACACCAAGACCCGCCGTCTGGGTCTGTCGATCAAGGCCCGCGAGATCGCCGAAGAGAAAGAGGCGATCGACCAGTATGGCAGCTCGGATTCGGGCGCGTCGCTGGGCGATATCCTTGGCGCGGCGCTGAACCGCAACGGCTGATCGCCACCCGCTGACTGAAAACGAAACCCACCCGGACGGATGTGCCGGGTGGTTTTTTTTGTGCCGATTGCGATAGTTGGCCCGAACTCTGACCTTGCGCGGTCACGGTAAAACTGCAACGCTGTGCAACTAATAAAGTGTCTTGGCGTTGGCTCAGGGAATGGACAGTGCCGAGGCTTTGTCTGCGTTGACCTCTTTTGGAAGTTTTGGAGATGCCATGATCCGCTCTGAATTGATCCAGAAAATCTCGGATGAAAATCCGCATCTGTTCCGCCGCGATGTAGAGCGCATCGTGAATACCGTATTCGAAGAGGTGATCGACGCCATGGCGCGGGGCGACCGGGTCGAATTGCGCGGTTTCGGCGCCTTTTCGGTCAAGAAGCGCGACTCGCGCACGGGGCGCAACCCGCGCACCGGCGAATCCGTCGAGGTCGAGGAAAAACACGTCCCCTTCTTCAAAACCGGAAAATTGCTTCGTGATCGGTTGAACGGCGAAGCCTGACTGGCCTAAAAGATCAGGGATATGGCGGTTCAGCCGTGACCGCCATCTTGGAATTGCTGGGGAATGCCGATGCGCCTTATTCGTCTGATTTTCATCACTCTGGTCGCCCTGATCCTGGTCGGGCTGGCTTTGGCCAACCGTCAGATGGTCACGATCTCGGCCTTTCCGGCGAATTTCGGGCAATATCTGGATGGGGACTGGAACATCGCGGTTCCGCTGTTCCTGGTGATCTTCGTGTCTTTCGGTCTGGGCATGGTCTTTGGCCTTGTCGGCGAATGGCTGCGCGAGGCGCATATCCGCCGCAATGCCCGGGAACAGGCCGAAAAGGCCGCGCGGCTGCAAAACGAGGTCGGCAATCTGCGTCAGGAACATTCCGCCCCGCGCGATGAGGTTCTGGCCATTGTCGACAATCCCAAGAAAGGCCCGCGCACACCCGCGCCCCGCGCCATTGCATCGCCTGAACCGGCACCGGGCACGACCCTGCCCTCGACCCGCTGAGACATGGCCCAGGTCAAGATCTGCGGGCTTCGCGATGCCGATAATGTCGATGCCGCGATCAGGGCGGGCGCGCAATATCTGGGCTTTGTGTTCTTTCCGAAATCGCCGCGCGCAGTGACGCCCGAACAGGCGGGCGCGCTGGTGCAGGATATCCCGGCCGGAACCGCGCGTGTCGGGCTGTTCGTCAATCCCGACGATGCGCAGCTGACCGGCACATTGGCCCATGCACCGCTGGACATCATCCAGCTTCACGGTCAGGAAAGCCCCGAGCGTGTCGCGCAGGTCAAGGATCTGACAGGCCTGCCGGTGATGAAGGCCATCGGCGTCTCTGGCCCGCAGGATCTGGGTGCGCTGATCGATTACGGGCTGGTTGCCGATATGCTGCTGGTCGATGCCAAGGCCCCCAAGGATGCGGATCTGCCCGGGGGCAATGGCATCGCCTTTGACTGGCGGTTGCTGGTGGGGCGCAAATGGCTGCGCCCCTGGCTGCTGGCCGGCGGGCTGACCCCGTATAATGTGGCCGAGGCGATCCGGCTGACCGGCGCGCGGGCGGTCGATGTCTCGTCCGGCGTGGAAAGCCAGCCCGGGGTCAAGGATCCGGCACTGATCCGCAGTTTCATCAAGGCCGCGGGGTAACGGCATGAGCGACAGCGTTCTGATCCGCGACGGTCGGCGCGATGATGTCGCCGCGGTCATCGCGCTTCTGGCCGATGACATGCTGGGCCGGAACCGCGAGGGCGACGACTTGCAGACCTATCTGCACGCCTTCGACCAGATGCAGGCCGAGGGCAACAGCCATCTGGTCGTCGCAGAAGCGGCGGGCCGTGTGGTCGGCTGCTATCAGATCACCTATATCAGCGGCTTGTCGCGCCGCGCCGCGCGCCGCGCCCAGATCGAGGGCGTGCGCGTCGCCACCGATCTGCGCGGGCAAAACCTGGGCGCCGCGCTGATCGCCGATGCCGAAACCCGCGCGCGGGACGCCGGATGCAGCCTGCTGCAATTCACCACCGGCAAGGAACGCAAAGACGCACATCGCTTCTATGACCGGCTGGGCTTCACCCCAAGCCATATCGGTTATAAGAAGACGCTCTAGGGTCCGTGACCCACATCTCTTATTCTGCAAAGGGCAAGTTCCATGGCCGACGATCTGGTAAACAGCTTCATGACCGGACCGGATGAGCAGGGCCGTTTCGGCATCTATGGCGGTCGCTTTGTCAGCGAAACGCTGATGCCGCTGATCCTGGATCTGGAAGCCGAATATGAGCGCGCGAAAGACGATCCCGAATTCTGGGCGCAGATGGACGATCTGTGGACCCATTATGTCGGCAGGCCCAGCCCGCTTTACTTCGCCGAGCGGCTGACCGAACGGCTGGGCGGGGCCAAGATCTATATGAAGCGCGATGAGCTGAACCATACCGGCGCGCATAAGATCAACAATGTGCTGGGTCAGATCCTGCTGGCCATGCGCATGGGCAAGACCCGGATCATCGCCGAGACCGGGGCCGGGCAGCATGGCGTGGCCACGGCCACCGTCTGCGCCCGTTTCGGCCTGAAATGCGTCGTTTATATGGGCGCCACCGATGTCGAACGTCAGGCGCCGAACGTCTTCCGCATGCGTCTGTTGGGGGCCGAGGTCGTGCCCGTCACCAGCGGTCGCGGCACGTTGAAGGATGCGATGAACGATGCGCTTCGGGACTGGGTCACCAATGTCCGCGACACCTTCTATTGCATCGGCACCGTGGCGGGCCCGCATCCCTATCCGGCCATGGTCCGCGATTTCCAGTCGATCATCGGCAAAGAGGTCAAGGAACAGATCCTGCCGCGCGAAGGGCGTCTGCCCGATACGATCATCGCGGCCATTGGCGGTGGATCGAATGCGATGGGCCTGTTCTATCCCTTCCTCGACGACAAGAGCGTCCGCATCATCGGGGTAGAGGCCGGCGGTCACGGCGTTGACGACAGGATGGAACATTGCGCCAGCCTCTCGGGCGGGCGTCCGGGCGTGCTGCACGGCAACCGCACCTATCTGCTGCAGGATGATGACGGCCAGATCCTGGAAGGCCATTCGATCAGCGCCGGCCTGGACTATCCCGGCATCGGGCCGGAACATGCCTGGCTGAACGATATCGGCCGCGCCGAATATGTCAGCATCACGGATAAAGAGGCGCTGGCCGCCTTCCAGCTGTGCTGCGAGACGGAAGGCATCATTCCCGCGCTGGAGCCCAGCCACGCGCTGGCCCATGTCATCAAGATCGCCCCGGATCTGCCGAAAGACCATCTGATCGTGATGAATATGTGCGGTCGGGGCGACAAGGACATCTTTACCGTGGCCAAGCATCTGGGCGTCGATATCCGGACCTGACCGACCCATGCGGCCCCGCCTGTCGCCAGCGCGGGGCCTTACGTCTCTGGCGCGTCCAGCGCATGGGCGCGCAGAAGTTCCATCGGCACGATATCCAGCGCACGCGCATGGGTCGATTCCAGCACGACGCGCGGCGCGGCGAATTCATGCGCGGCCTGCAGAAAGCGCGCGGCGCAGAGACACCAGCGGTCCCCCGGCTTCAGCCCCTCAAAGCGAAATTCGGGGCGGGGCGTCGACAGATCATTGCCCAGATATTTCGACATGGCCAGAAACTCTGCCGTGACGATCACGCAGACGGTATGGCTGCCCCTGTCTTCGCTGCTCGTGTCGCAACAGCCATTGCGGTAGAACCCGGTCATCGGATCGGTCGAGCAGGCCTGCAACTCGGTCCCCAGAACGTTCAGCGATGGATCCATTCCACTCTCCTGCATCTTCCCCAAGGCTACAGCGGCATTCGTGATTGGCCAAGTCTCCTGTCTGCCATCAGGTCGCCTGCGATCGCCAACGACCACCGCCCGGACATGTTCTGACGGGCTGATGCGAAAGCTATCCGCACCCCACGGCGTCTAAATAATAAGATTTTTATCAAAACCTTAAATAAAAGACCTCACAAGATATCTGAAACTGGCCAGACTATCTGAACCTGTCAGCAAGGCCTTTCAGCTTATCGGCAAGGCTTTGCGGCCCTTCGGAAGCGGGTTCGGCTGGCGGTGCCTGCCGGGGTTCCGGCGGCAGGCGCTTGGCCGATGGCTGGGGGCTTCCGTTCCGCGGCGGCGCCGTCCGCGCGGCCACCGCATTCTGAAACCGCCCGCCATCGCCCGCGGCCAGATGGGGCGCGCCATCCGAAATGCCGCGCAGCAGATCGTCCAGCCATTCCTGATCCGCCTTGGCGAAATCCGACAGCACATATCCCGCCACGCGATCCTTGTGACCGGGATGCCCGATGCCCAGGCGAACACGTTCGTAATCCGCGCCGATATGCTGGTGAATCGAGCGCAGGCCGTTATGCCCGGCATGCCCGCCGCCGGTCTTCACGCGGCATTTTCCGGGCGCAAGATCAAGCTCGTCATGCAGCACGATCACATCGGCAGGGGTCAGCTTCAGATAGCGCATCGCCTCGCCGACCGATTGCCCCGACAGGTTCATGAACGTCCCGGGCTTGAGAAGCGTGACACGCAGATCGCCCAGCCGACCCTCGGCGACAAGGCCCTGAAAGCGCGTTTTCCACGGCCCGAACCCATGATCGGCGGCGATGCGGTCCAGCGCCATGAAGCCGATATTGTGGCGGTTATCCGCGTATTTGCTGCCCGGATTTCCCAGCCCGACAATCAGTTTCATCTGCACCCCTTTCCGAATTTCCGTTCTGCGACAGGTGATTTTCGCGCCATCCCTTGCGGTGGACCTTGCCGGTTACTAAGACTCTGTCAACCTTTCGCGGATATCAAACGGGACAAGCTCCCGGTCGAATCGCGGGGACAGGGCTAACAGGCAAGGACTGAAGATGAGCGATCCGGCAGAAATTTACATGAACACCCTCGTTCCCATGGTGGTTGAGCAGACCTCTCGCGGGGAACGGGCCTATGATATCTTTTCGCGGCTGCTGAAGGAACGGATCATCTTCGTGTCGGGGCCGGTCCATGACGGCATGTCGACGCTGATCTCGGCGCAATTGCTGTTTCTTGAGGCGGAGAACCCGTCCAAGGATATCAGCATGTATATCAACAGCCCCGGCGGTATCGTGACCTCTGGCCTGTCGATCTATGACACGATGCAATATATTCGGCCGCGCGTCTCGACGCTGGTGGTGGGGCAGGCCTCGTCCATGGGGTCGCTGCTGTTGGCGGCGGGCGAAAAGGGGCTCCGCTATTCGCTGCCCAACAGCCGGATCATGGTGCATCAGCCCTCGGGCGGGTTCCGCGGGACGGCCAGCGATCTGCTGATTCAGGCGCGTGAGACGGAAAGCCTCAAGCGTCGGCTGAACGAGATCTATGTGCACCATACCGGTCGCACCCTGGAAGAGGTAGAGGCCGCACTGGACCGCGACAGCTATATGTCGCCCGAAGAGGCTAAGGATTGGGGTCTGATCGATGAGGTGCTGGCGCCTCGTGGCAAGGCAGAGCCCGAGAACAAATAGGTTCATTAGGGATTGTGACGGAGGGCCGTCATCCTTAAAATAGAGAAAACGGTCGCCGTGACGATATCATTGCGGCACATGGACAAAGCGGTGCTGGTCTGGCCAGACCGCCTGTCCGACCTTACATAAGGCGGACAGCAACGAAGGAATTGGACGTATGGCGAACCAGTCCGGCGGCGACAGCAAGAACACGCTCTATTGCAGCTTTTGCGGCAAGAGCCAGCATGAGGTGCGCAAACTGATTGCAGGCCCGACCGTCTTCATCTGCGATGAATGTGTCGAACTGTGCATGGACATCATCCGCGAGGAAACCAAATCGACCGGCCTCAAGTCGGGCGAGGGTGTTCCGACGCCCAAGGAAATCTGCGGCGTTCTGGATGATTATGTGATCGGACAGGAACATGCCAAGCGCGTGCTCTCGGTCGCGGTCCATAACCATTACAAGCGCCTGAACCACGGCGCGAAATCGGATATCGAACTGGCGAAATCGAACATCCTGCTGATCGGCCCGACCGGCTGCGGCAAGACCCTGCTGGCGCAGACGCTGGCGCGGATTCTGGATGTGCCCTTCACCATGGCCGACGCGACGACCCTGACCGAGGCCGGCTATGTCGGTGAGGATGTCGAGAATATCATTCTGAAGCTGCTGCAGGCGTCGGAATATAATGTCGAGCGTGCGCAGCGCGGCATCGTCTATATCGACGAGGTCGACAAGATCACCCGCAAGTCCGACAACCCGTCGATCACGCGCGATGTCTCGGGCGAAGGCGTGCAGCAGGCATTGCTGAAGATCATGGAAGGCACCGTGGCCAGCGTCCCCCCGCAGGGCGGGCGCAAGCATCCGCAGCAGGAATTCCTGCAGGTGGATACCACGAATATCCTCTTTATCTGCGGCGGCGCCTTCGCCGGTCTGGACCGGATCATCTCTCAGCGCAACAAGGGCACCGCGATGGGCTTTGGCGCCAGCGTCAAGGAAAACGATGATCGCGGCGTGGGCGAAACCTTCAAGGAGCTTGAGCCCGAAGATCTGCTGAAATTCGGCCTGATCCCGGAATTCGTCGGCCGTCTGCCGGTGATCGCGACGCTGACGGATCTGGATGAGGAAGCGCTGATCATCATTCTGACCAAGCCCAAGAACGCGCTGGTCAAGCAATATCAGCGCCTGTTCGATCTGGAAGGGGTCGAACTGACCTTTACCGACGATGCCCTGAACGCCATCGCCAAGCGGGCCATCCAGCGCAAGACCGGCGCGCGCGGGCTGCGCTCGATCATGGAGGATATCCTGCTGGATACCATGTTCGATCTGCCCGGCATGGAAAGTGTCAAGGAGGTCGTCGTGAATGATGAGGCGGTGGATAATGCCGCCGTGAAGCCTCTGCTGATCTATTCGGATCAGAAAAAGGAAAGCGCCTCGGTCGGCTAAGCCGCGCTGCAGGACATCCGGCCGCCGGTTTCGCGACTGGCGGCTTTTTCTATGCCGACAGGATGCGCCAAATTCATCGCCCGCGATCGCCGTCAGTCTGGACCTTGGGCGCAGATTGCGGCATATCCAAGGACAGCACGTCCTCAGGAGGTCTTACCCATGTCCGTCAAATCCCTTGTCCTGCGCTTTTTCACCTGGTGGAACAGCGAGACCTGGAACACCCAGTTCTGGACTTGGCGGCATGGCCAGAAGGTCGGCGAGGATGAGCAGGGCAACATCTTTTACCAGACCAAGGACGGCAAGCGCCGGTGGGTGATCTATAACGGCGAATCCGAGGCCAGCCGCATCACGCCGGAATGGCATGGCTGGCTGCACCATACCTGGGCCGAGCCGCCGACCAAGGCACCCCTGCAGCACCGCCCCTGGGAAAAGCCGCATTTGCCGAACCTGACGGGGACGGCGGCGGCCTATCACCCGCCGGGTTCGTTGCATCGGGCCGAACCGGCAGAACGCCGCGATTACGACGCCTGGCAGCCGGAATAAATGATGGCGCGCCGATCCGGTCTTTTCGGTTTTTCAGCTGTCGCGATGACGCGTCTTCTGGCGATCATGCTGCTGATCGGGCTTGCTTTGCCCGTCACGGCGCAGCAGGTGGCGCGGGCCAATGGCGCGATGCTGCGCGGGCTGGATAAGGTCTCGGGCCGCACGATCGATATCAACATGGCCGTGGGCGAGACCAAGACCTATGGCCGGCTTGAGGTCAGCCTGGGCGAATGCCGCTATCCGGCGGGCAACCCCAGTTCGGATGCCTATGCGCAGCTGACGATCCGTGATGTCACGCAGAACACGACCGTTTTCGCGGGCTGGATGATCGCCTCATCGCCCGCATTATCGGCGCTGGACGATGCCCGTTACGATGTCTGGGTGATTTCCTGCCAAAGCTGATCGGCGCCTGGCAACGTCCCCACGCCGAAATCGGCCCTCAAACGGACAGCCTTTCTCAGCTGCTGGTGATAGGCTTGGCGGGTAATCTCGACCCCGCCCATGCTGCGAAGATGCGGCGTCAGAAATTGCGTGTCGAACAGCACGAAACCTCTGCGCGCCAGATGGCTTGACGTCCAGAGCAGCGCCATCTTGGATCCGTTGGTCTGCGCCGAGACCATGGATTCCCCGAAGAATGCACCGCCCAGCGTGACGCCAAAGATGCCGCCTGCGAACTGGCCGTCGCGATGCACCTCGATCGCATGGGCATGGCCCGCCTTGTGCAGCGTGTGATACAGCGCCGACAGCGGCGCGTTGATCCAGGTCACGTCGCGATCCGCGCAGGCGGCCACCACGGCGTCAAAATCGCGGTTCAGATAGGCGGACCATCCGCCCCGCCGCAGATCGCGCCGCAATGAGCGCGAGGCCCGCACCGCGCCCACGGGAAAAACGCCGCGCCGATGCGGGTCGAACCAGTGCAATTCAGGGCTGTCGGCGCTTTCCGCCATCGGGAAAACGCCATGCGCATAGGCGGTCAGCAGCTGACCGGGGGTCAGCCCGCGCACCTCAGTTTGCGTGCTGTTCCAGCCAGCGTTCCAGCCAATGGATCGAGTAGTTGCCCTGCTGGATGTCAGGCTCTTGCAGCAATGCGCGGAACAGCGGAATCGTGGTGTCCACGCCGTCGATGATCAGCTCTCCCAAGGCGCGGTTCAGACGGGCCAGCGCCTCGTCCCGGTCGCGGCCATGCACGATCAGCTTGCCGATCAGACTGTCGTAATAGGGCGGGATCGAATAGCCGTCATAAAGCGCGGAATCCATCCGCACGCCCAGACCGCCGGGCGCGTGATACTGATTGATCCGGCCCGGGCAGGGGGTGAAGCCGGGCAGCTTTTCGGCATTGATCCGCACCTCGATGGCATGGCCACGGATTGACAGGTCTTCCTGCTGGAACTCCATTTCCTGACCCGATGCGACCAGGATCTGCTGCCGCACCAGATCGACGCCGAAAATGGCCTCGGTCACCGGATGCTCGACCTGAAGGCGGGTGTTCATTTCGATGAAATAGAACTCGCCATCCTCATAGAGGAATTCGATCGTCCCGGCGCCGGCATATTGGATCTTGGCCACGGCATCGGCGCAGATCGCCCCGATCCGGGCGCGCTCCTCTGGTGAGATCGCGGGGCCGGGCGCCTCTTCCAGAACCTTCTGATGGCGGCGCTGCAGCGAACAGTCACGCTCGCCCAGATGGACGGCGCGGCCCTTGCCATCGCCAAAGACCTGAATTTCGATATGGCGCGGCTTTTGCAGATATTTCTCGATATAGACATCGGGATTGCCAAAGGCGGCCTTGGCCTCGGAGCGCGCGGTGCGGAAGGCGACCTCCAGACCTTTTTCATTCTGCGCCACCTTCATGCCGCGCCCGCCACCGCCAGCGGTGGCCTTGATGATGACCGGATAGCCGATCTCGGCCGCGACGCGCTTGGCCTCTTCGACATCATCGACGCCGCCTTCGCTGCCCGGCACGCAGGGCACGCCAAGCGCCTTCATCGTGTCCTTGGCGGTGATCTTGTCGCCCATGATGCGGATATGCTCGGCGCGCGGGCCGATGAAGGTGATGTCGTGATCCTCCAGCATCTGCACGAAATTGGCGTTTTCGGACAGGAAGCCATAGCCCGGATGCACGGCCTGCGCACCGGTGATTTCACAGGCGGCGATCACGGCGGCGGGGTTCAGATAGCTGTCGGAAGACGGGTTCGGCCCGATGCAGACGGATTCATCGGCCATGCGCACATGCATGGCATCGGCATCAGCGACGGAATGCACCGCGACCGTCTGGATGCCCATTTCACGGCAGGCACGGATCACGCGCAGCGCGATCTCGCCCCGGTTGGCGATCAGGATTTTATCAAACATGACCGCCTCACTCGACGATCATCAGGGGCGATCCGAATTCGACCGGCGCGCCGTCATCGATCAGGATGCGCTTCACGGTGCCTGCGCGCGGGGCAGGGATGTGGTTCATGGTCTTCATCGCCTCGACAATCATCAGCGTGTCGCCTTCAGAGACGGCCTGACCGATCTGGACGAAGGGCGCGGCGCCCGGCTCGGCCGACAGATAGGCGGTGCCGACCATGGGCGAGGTCACGGCGCCGGGCAGGCTGGCCGGATCGTCCGACGCGGCGGCGGGGGCGGCAGCCGGGGCCGGGGCGGGAGCGGCGGCGGCAGCAGGTGCCGGGGCTGCGGCAGCGGGTGCCGCGGCATAGGTGACTTGCTTTCCCTCTTTCGACAGGCTGACCGTCAGCCGGTTATGTTCGCCATATTCGCGCTTGACCGAAAGTTCGGCAAGATTGCTGGCATTCAGCAGCTCTGCCAGCGACTGAATAAAGGCCACATCGCCGTCATGGTGTTTGTCGTTCTTGGGGTCGTTGCTCATGCCGTCCTCTGCCATGCTCTGTTACCGCCGCCTTGTTTCTGACAGCAGCGTTTGCCTGCTTATAGCCTTGGATGCTGCCCAAGGGGAAGGGATTCGCGCAAATGGACGCGCGAGCGGGCCTTTCTGCCCGTCATGCGGGTCTGTTGGCCTTTTCGGCCAGACCGGACTGACCGTCCCGGCGCGCCAGTTCTGCCTCGACATCGGCCAGCGTCACATCGCGCGCCGCCAGCATGACCAGCAGATGAAACATCACATCCGCCGCCTCCGAGGTCAGGCGGGCGCGGTCGCCCTTGACGGCCTCGATGATGGCCTCGACCGATTCCTCGCCGAATTTTTCGGCGCATTTTTCGGGGCCTTTGGACAGCAGCTTGGCGGTCCAGCTTGTTTCGGGATCGGCCCCCTTGCGGGATTGGATGGTGGCGGCCAATCGGTGCAGCATATCGCTCATGTCAACCTCATGGGGATGCCGGCCTGCGCCATATGCGCCTTGGCCTCGGCAATGGTGAAGGTGCCGAAATGGAAGATCGAGGCCGCCAGAACGGCCGAGGCATGGCCTTCGGTCACCCCCTCGACCAGGTGATCCAGCGTGCCGACCCCGCCCGAGGCGATGACCGGGATATTGACCGCATCGGCAATCGCGCGCGTCAGCGGCAGATTGAAGCCCGACCGCGTACCGTCGCGATCCATCGAGGTCAGCAGGATCTCTCCGGCGCCTTTGGCCTCGACCGTGCGGGCGAATTCGACGGCATCGATGCCCGTGGCCTTGCGCCCGCCATGGGTGAATATCTGCCATTCGTCGGGACCGACCGACTTGGCGTCGATCGCCACCACGATGCATTGGCTGCCAAAGCGGTCGGCGGCATGGGCCACCACATCGGGATCGGCCACGGCGGCGGAATTGAAGCTGACCTTGTCCGCGCCGGCCAGCAGCAGGTTGCGCACATCCACATGGCTGCGCACGCCCCCGCCCACCGTCAGCGGCACGAAACATTGCTCGGCCGTGCGGGTGACCAGATCGAACATGGTGCCGCGATTTTCATGGGTGGCGTGAATGTCCAGAAAACAGATCTCATCCGCGCCCGCCGCGTCATAGGCACGCGCGGCCTCGACCGGGTCACCGGCATCGACCAGATCGACAAAGTTCACGCCCTTCACGACCCGGCCATCGGCCACGTCCAGACAGGGGATGATGCGGGTTTTCAGCATCGCGTCGCCTTTCCTTGGCCGCTTTCGGCCTGTGCTTGGACCCGTACCTAAGACGAAACGGGCCGGACGACCAGAGGGGGCGGTTCAGCTTTGCGTCGCGCGACGGTTGCGCGCCAGACGCAGCACGAAGACGACGATGAAAATCACCGTCAGCACCAGAATGATGGTCGAGGCCGGCGCGCTGTCCAGAAAGAAGCTGAGATAGGTTCCGCCCAGCATCGACAGCAGGCAGACCGCCACCGACACGGCCAGCATCCAGCCAAAGCTGCGCACCACCAGAAAGGCGATGGCGCCGGGCGCGATCAGCAGGCCCACGGCCAGGATCAGCCCCGTTGCGCTAAGCGTGGCGACGATGGTCAGCGACAAGACTGTCAGCATGCCGTAATGCAGCAACCCGATCCGCAGCCCCGATGCCCGCGCCTGAATCGGATCAAAGGCGAACAGCATCAGATCCTTCCAAGAGATCAGCAGCAGCGCCGAGACGACGACCGAGATCGAGCCTGCCGTCAGCAGATCCTCGGTCCCCACGCCCAGCATATTGCCAAAGAGGATGTGATCCAGATCCACATCGGTCGTGATCGCCGTATATATCACGATGCCCAGTCCGAACATGCCCGAAAAGACGACACCCATCACCGTGTCCTGTTTCAGCCGACTGTTTTCGGACAGAAACCCGGTTGCCACGGCGGTGAACATGCCCGCCAGAAATGCGCCGAAAACCAGCGGGAAATTCAGGATATAGGCCAGCACGACCCCCGGCAGCACCGCATGGCTGACCGCATCGCCCATCAGCGCCCATCCTTTCAGCACCAGAAAGCAGGACAGCAGCGCCGTGGGCACCGCCACCAGCACCGAGATCAGAAAGGCGTTCTGCATGAAGGGGAACTGGAACGGCATCAGCAGGGTCTCGATCATTCCGTGGCTCCTTCACGCAGGGCGGCGGCGGCACGGGCGCGCGCGGCCAGCAGCCCGTATTTCGGGGCAAAGACAAAGACGATCAGGAACAGCAGCGTTTGCAGGCAGACGATGATGCCGCCGGTCGCGCCGTTCAGGAAATAGCTCAGATAGGCGCCCACGAAGCTGGTCACCGTCCCGATCAGCACCGACAGCATGATCAGGCGCGGAAAGCGATCGCACAGCAGATAGGCCGTCGCACCCGGCGTCACGACCATGGCGATGACCAGAAACGCGCCAACCGTCTGCATCGCGGCGACGACGCAGGCCGACAGCAGCACGAAGAACACCGCCTTCAGCCATTGCGGCCTTAACCCGATGGTGCGGGCGTGGCTTTCATCGAAGAAGACCACCATCAGATCCTTCCATTTCAGCAGCAGGATCGTCAGGGACACGAAGCTGATAATGACCAGTTGCAGCGTATCTTCCGGGGTGATCGCCAGGATATTGCCCATCACGATGGTCTGGATCGAGACAGAGACCGGATTGATCGAGATCATGAACAGCCCAAGCCCGAAAAAGGCGCTGAAGATCAGCCCGATCACCACATCGACCTTCAACCCCGAACGATCTGACAGAAACAGCATCGCCGCCGCCGCCAGCCCGCCCGACAGGAAGGCGCCAAGCGCGAAGGGCAGCCCCAGCATATAGGCCCCGGCGACGCCCGGCACGACCGAATGGGACAGCGCATCCCCGATCAGCGACCAGCCCCGCAGCATCAGATAGGCCGACAGAAAGGCGCAGACCCCGCCGACCAAGGCCGAGACCCACATGGCATTGGTCATATAGCCATAGGTGAAGGGTTCCAGCAGCAGGCTCATTCCTCGCGCCTTTCCGGGCTGCGATCCGCCAGATGGGTGCGGTCGCCATATTGCACCAGCGGGCGTTCATCATCGGTCAGGATGGTGATACGACGCGGATCGTCATCGTCATGCAGCGCATCGCCGCCCAGGGTGAAATGCCGCAGCACCCCGCCAAAGGCCTTTTCCAGATTGGCGCGGGTGAAGGTCGTTTCCGTCGGCCCATAGGCCAGCACGGTTCCCTTCACCAGCACCACCCGGTCACAGAATTCGGGCACCGAACCAAGATTATGGGTGGATACCAGCATGACCCGGCCTTCATCGCGCAATTCGCCCAGCAGCCGGATGATCTGTTCCTCGGTCTTCACATCGACGCCGGTAAAGGGTTCGTCCAGCAGGATGACCTGACCGTCCTGTGCCAGCGCGCGGGCCAGAAAGACCCGCTTTTTCTGCCCGCCCGACAGTTCCCCGATCTGGCGGTGGCGGTAATCCAGCATATTGACGCGGCCAAGCGCCTCTTCCACCGCCTTGTGATCCGCGGCCGAGGGGCGGCGCAGCAGCCCCATCTTGCCATAGCGGCCCATCATCACGACATCCTCGACCAGCACCGGAAAGGACCAGTCGACCTCTTCCGCCTGCGGGACATAGGCGACCAGATTGCTGCGCAGCGCCTCGTTCACCGAGCGGCCCAGCAGCCGGATCTGGCCCTTGGCGGTCGGGACAAAGCCCATGATCGCCTTGAACAGCGTCGATTTTCCCGCGCCATTGACGCCCACCAGCGCCGTGACCGTGCCGCGCGGGATTTCAAAGCTGGCATTGCGCAGCGCGGTCATGCCGTTGCGATAGGTGACGGTGACATCATCGGCCATGATGCCGCTGCCTGTATCCTTGTCCGAGGCAGGCCGGGTCAGGGTTTCACGCGCCATCTCAGTCCTCCTGCGCCATGCCGTCGCGCAGCCCATCCGAGATGGTCTGTGCCGTCACCCGCAGCAGGTCCAGATAGGTCGGCACCGGCCCATCGGGTTCCGACAGGCTGTCCACATAAAGCACGCCACCGTAGTAAGAGCCGGTTTCGCGCGCGACCTGTTCGGCGGGGCTGGTATTGACGGTGCTTTCGCAGAAGACGGCGGGAATGTCATTCTGGCGGATGCCGTCGATCACGTTGCGGATCTGTTTCGGCGTGCCCATCTGATCGGCATTGATCGGCCACAGGTAAAGCTCTTTCATCCCGAAATCGCGCGCCAGATAGCTGAATGCCCCTTCGCAGGACACCAGCCATCGCTTTTCTTCCGGGATCTCAAGGATTTCCTGACGCAAGGGTTCTATCGTCTGGCGCAGCTCTTCCTTATAATCCGCCGCATTCCGGGCATAGGTGGCGGCATTGGCGGGATCCGCCTCGGAAAAGGCTCTTTCGATATTGTCGATATAGATCTGGGCGTTTTCCAGACCCATCCAGGCATGCGGGTTGGGTTTGCCCTCATAGCTGCCGCCCGCAATCGCAATCGGTTCGATATTGTCGGTCAGGGTCGCCTCGGGGACATTGCGCAGGTTGGACAGGAACTGTTCGAACCACAGTTCCAGATTCATGCCGTTCCACAGGATCAGATCCGCGCCCTGCGCGCGGACCAGATCGCGCGGCGTTGGCTGATACCCGTGAATTTCAGCGCCGGGCTTGGTGATCGAGACCACATCCGCCACATCCCCCGCCACATTCTGCGCCATATCCGCCAGGACGGTGAAGGTCGTCACGACCTTCAGCCGGTCCTGCGCCTGTGCCGCGCCCGCCGCCAGAAGTGACACCGCCGCCACGCTCCAGAAACCCGACCTCATCTGCGTCATCCTGTCCCCTGCCTCATACTGGTTTGGCAGAATAAATGCGAACCGTTCGCAGAAAGTCAACAGAGATGCGAATAATTCGCAACTAAATGCCGGGTCGCGGATCACATTGCCGAGATCATTGCCCCTGGGCGATCAGGGCTGCCCGTTGGCGCAGCATGAATTTCTGGATTTTCCCGGTCGAAGTCTTGGGCAATTCCTGAAAAACGATCCGGGCCGGCAGCTTGTAGCCCGCCAGCAGGTCGCGGCAATGCGCGATCAGCGCGGCCTCGTCCCCGGGCTGGCCCGCGCGCAGTTCGACAAAGGCGCAGGGCCGTTCGCCCCATTTCGGATCGGGCATGGCAACGACGGCGCAGAGCGCCACGGAAGGGTGGCGATACAGCGCCTCTTCCACCTCGATCGAGGAAATATTCTCGCCGCCAGAGATGATGATATCCTTGGATCTGTCCTTCAGCTGGACATAGCCGTCGGGATGGATCACGCCCAGATCGCCGGAATGGAACCAGCCACCGGCAAAAGCCTGTTCCGTCGCCTGCGGATTTTTCAGATAGCCTTTCATGACGATATTGCCGCGCATCATCACCTCGCCCAGGGTAGTGCCATCGGCGGGCACGGGCTGCATCGTTTCGGGGTCCAGAACCGCAAGATCGGACAGCGAAAGATAGCTGACCCCCTGACGCGCCTTCAGCGCCGCCTGTTCCGAGGCGCTGCGGCTGTCCCAATCGCTGTTCCAGTCATTGACGACACTGGGGCCATAGGTCTCGGTCAGGCCATAGACATGGGTGACGTCGAAACCTTCCTGGGCCATGGCCAGCAGCACCGGTTCCGGCGGCGGGGCCGCGGCGGTGTTGAAATTCACCCGATGGGGCAGGGCGCGTTTCTGATCGGCGGGACAGGACAGCAGCGTGGACATGACGATGGGCGCGCCGCACAGATGGGTGACGCCGTGATCGGCGATTGCCTGATAGATCGCCCCGGCCCGCACCCAGCGAAGGCAGACATGCGTCCCCGCCTGCACAGACAGGGTCCAGGGGTAGCACCAGCCATTGCAGTGAAACATGGGCAGCGTCCACAGATAGACCGGATGCCGACCCATCTGGGCATGGATGGTATTGCTGAGACACATCAGCGCGGCGCCGCGATGGTGATAGACCACGCCCTTGGGATTGCCCGTCGTCCCCGAGGTATAGTTCAGCGTGATCGCATCCCATTCATCCTGCGGCAGGGCATAGGCGAATTCCGGATCGCCGCTGGCCAGAAATTCCGCGAAATCCAGCGTGCCGATGCCCGCGCCCTTTGGCACCGGCGCATCATCGGGATATTCGGGATCGTCGAAATCCACCACGATCGGCCGGTTGTGCGTCATCGCCAGCGCCTCGGCCATGACGGCGGAAAACTCCCGGTCCACGATCACCAGTCCGACCTGGGCATGATCCAGCTGAAAGGCCAGCATGGCCGGATCCAGACGGGTGTTCAGCGACAGCAGCACCGCGCCATTGGCCATCGGCACGCCGTAATGGGCCAGGATCATCGGCGGCGTGTTGGACAGCATCACCGCCACCGTATCGCCGCGCCCGATCCCCTGTCCGTCCAGAGCCGAGGCAAGCCGCCTGCAATCGTCCCACATCTGGCGATAGCTGCACCGAAAGGTGCCGTGGATGATGGCCGGGTGATCAGGATGGACGCGGGCTGCGCGTTCCAGAAACGAGATCGGCGTCATCGGCTGGTGATTTGCGGGCGTCCGCAGCAGCCCGTCCTCATATGCGTTCATCTGCCCTCTTCCCTCTCCGTTCGGCGCCCTGTTTCGTGCCACAGTTGAATGCCGGTCCGTCGCGATTTGCAAGCCAAGCCCGGGCGCGGTCGCATTGCTGCGCCCCGCGCAGATGCTATGTTGGGCGAAAATCGCGCGACTCTGTGAGGGTCGCCCTTGTCGAAAGGTCCGCAGATGGATGATCCCCGCCCCACAGAGCCCCGCCTCACCTCGCTGTCCCATGGCGGCGGATGTGGCTGCAAGATCGCGCCGGGCGTGTTGACCGGGCTGCTGCGCGGCACGAAGATGCTGCCGGTGCCGGATGAGCTGCTGGTCGGGATCGAGACCTCGGACGATGCGGCGGTCTATAAGCTGAACGATCGTCAGGCGCTGGTGGCGACGACGGATTTCTTCATGCCCATTGTCGATGATCCGCGGCATTTCGGACAGATCGCGGCGACCAATGCGATCAGCGATGTCTATGCCATGGGCGCGACGCCGATCATGGCGCTGTCGCTGGTGGGGATGCCGATCAACACGCTGTCGCCCGAGACGATTTCCCGCATTCTGGAGGGCGGGGCGATGGCCTGCCGCGATGCGGGCATTCCGATTGCGGGCGGTCATACCATCGATTCGGTCGAGGCGATCTATGGGCTGGTCGCGCTTGGGATCATCGATCCGGATCACGTGAAGCGCAATGCGGGGGCGAGGCCGGGCGATCTGCTGATCCTGGGCAAGCCGCTGGGCGTCGGCATCATGTCGGCGGCGCTGAAGAAGGGCGCGTTGGACGAGGCCGGTTACGCGCGGATGATCGGCGCGACGACGCGGCTGAACAGTGCGGGGCCGGATCTGGCGCGGCTGGAGGCTGTGCGGGCGATGACGGATGTGACCGGCTTTGGTCTGGCCGGGCATATGCTGGAAATGGCACGCGGATCGGGCTGCGATCTGGTGCTGGACTGGTCCGCCGTCCCCTTGCTGGACGGGGTGCGCGATCTGGCCGGGGCCGGATATGTGACCGGCGCCTCGGGTCGGAACTGGGCCAGCTATGGTGCGGATGTCCAGTTGGGCGAGGGAGTGGGCGATGTGGATCGCGCCATTCTGACCGATCCCCAGACCAGCGGCGGTCTGCTGGTGGCGGTGGCGCCCAAGGCGGCCGGTGAGGCGCTGGCGATTTTTGCCGAGCACGGATTTTCAGAGGCGGCGGTGATCGGGCATGCGGAAGAGGGCGCGGGCCAGCTGCGTCTGCGCTGAGGGGCGAGCGGTCGCGGATTTCGCCTCCGGCGGGGATATTTGGGCACAAAAGATGGGCTTAGCGATAACCCCTTGCCTGGAGTTCGAAGAGGTCGCGGTAGCGGCCCTTTTGGGCCAGAAGCTCGGCATGGGTGCCCTGCGCCTGCACCCTGCCATGTTCCAGCACGAGGATTCGGTCAGCCATGCGGAGGCTGCTGAAACGGTGCGAGATCAGCAGGGCGGTGCGGGCGGAGGAGAGGTCGTGGAAGCGCTGAAACACCTCGAATTCGGCGCGGGCGTCGAGGGCGGCGGTCGGTTCGTCCAGGATCAGGATCTGGGCGTCGCGCATATAGGCGCGGGCGATGGCCAGTTTCTGCCATTCGCCGCCTGAGAGCTCCACCCCGCGGGCGAAGCTGCGGCCCAGCATCTGGTCATAGCCTGCGGGCAGCCTGTCGATCACCGCCTGCGCTGCGGCGCGATCTGCTGCGGCGGTGATGCGCGGGCGGTCATCGCGGGCCGAGATGCGGCCCGTCGCGATATTGTCCGCGGCGCTCATGGCGTAGCGGACGAAGTCCTGAAAGATCACGCCGATGGCGGACCGCAAGGCCTCTGGATCGTAGTCGCGCAGGTCGCGGCCATCCAGGAGGATGCGCCCCTCGGTCGGGTCATAGAGCCGGGTCAGAAGCTTGACGATCGTTGTCTTGCCTGCGCCGTTTTCGCCCACCAGCGCGAGCGTCTCGCCCGCCTGCAGGGTGAAGGACAGGCCCCGCAGCGCCCAGCGGTCGGTGCCCGGGTAGCGGAAGCCGACATTCTCGAAGACCACGCCCTGACGGATCGGGTCGGGGACGGGCAGGGGGGCGGGGCCTGCGGTGATGTGGGGGCGTTCGTGGAAGAACCTGTAGAGATCGTCGAGATAGAGCGCCTGGCCCGCCATATTCGAGAAGGTGGTCAGCAGGCCTTCGATCAGGCCCCGCAGGCGCAGGAAGCTGCCCGACAGGAAAGTCAGATCGCCGAGGCTGAGCGTGCCCGTCAGGGTGCGTCCGATGATCCACAGATAGGCCGCATAATAGCAAAGCGTGCCAAGTGCGGTCAGCAGCGCCATGGCTGTCAGCTGACGCCGCGAAATGGCGCGGTTTTCCCGGTAGAAGCGTTCGGCCAGCAGGCGGTAGCGGTCGCGCAGAAAGCCGTTCAGGCCGAAAATCTTGATCTCTTTGGCGGAATCGGCGCTGCTGGCGATGCGGCGCAGGTAGTCGCGTTCGCGCCGGTCAGAGGCGCGGCGCCAGTTCAGGGCGTAAAGCTGGCTGTTGAAATACATCTCGCCCAGAAAGGCGGGGATCATGGCGATCAGAAGCAGCAGGACCAGCCAGGGATTATAGGCGATCAGGCCGATGCCGAAGCTGATCACCGTGACGCTGTCCTGCAATTGCTGCATCACCTGGCTGAGGATCGGGATCCGCCCCGTTGTCTGCCTGCGTGCGCGGTCCAGACGGTCCTGAAAGGCGGGGTCCTCGAATGTGGCCAGATCCAGGCTGGCGGCATGATCCATCAGCCGCAGCGACAGGAAGATGACCAGCTTTTCCTGCAACATGCTGTCGGTATAGCTGACCAGCCGCCCGATGATGTCCGAGCCAAGCGCCAGCGCCAGTTCGGCCGTGACCAGCCAGATCAGGGGCTGGGCAAGACCGCTGGACCACCAGCCCGTCAGCGAGGTCGGGGCATCGGGCAGGCCGGTCAGGCGGACGACCTCATCAATGATCAGCTTGCCGATCCACAGCATGGCCACCGGCACCAGCGCGCGGATCAGGCGCAGCGCCACCATGATCGCGGTCAGGCCGGGGCTGGCGCGCCAGATCATCGCCAGGAAGGGCGGGATGTTCTTCAGCGCGGACCAGCGTTCGGCATAGGCCCTGGGATCGGCCGTGCCGGGCCTTGCCATTCAGGCGGCCTCGGTGCTGCGGGCCTTGGCGATTTCGGCCTCGGTGAAGGGGCCGGGGAAGTGGCAGGCGGTCTGGTGCGCCTGACCCTGCAGTACCGGCACCTCGGACGCGCAGCGCGCCTGCGCCCGCGGGCAGCGGGTGCGGAAGACGCAGCCCGATGGCGGGTTCGAGGGCGAGGGCAGTTCCCCATGCAGCGGCACCACGCTGGTGGCGGGATCGAAATCCGGGTCCGGCACCGGCACCGCCGACAGCAGCGCCTGCGTATAGGGGTGCTGCGGATCGGCATAAAGATCGGCCGAGGGCGCGATTTCCATTACCTTGCCCAGATACATCACCAGCACCCGGTCGCTGATATGTTTCACCACCGACAGGTCATGGGCGATGAAGATCAGCGACAGGCCCAGTTCCTGCTGCAGCCGGATCAAGAGGTTGATCACCTGCGCCTGGATCGAGACATCCAGAGCCGAGACCGGCTCATCGCAGATGATCAGCTTCGGCTCCACGATCAGCGCGCGGGCGATGCCGATGCGCTGGCACTGACCGCCGCTGAATTCATGCGGATAGCGGTTGATCTGGTTGGAGAGCAGCCCGACCTTTTCCATCATCGCCTTGACGCGGGTCTTGACCTCGGCCCGCGACAGGCCGGGGTGATGGGTGACCAGCGGTTCGGCGATGATCTGGCCCACGGTCATGCGGGGGTTGAGGCTGGCCAGCGGATCCTGAAACACCATCTGGATATCGTTGCGATAGGCCATCATCTGGCCCGGCGACAGGCCGATCAGATCCTTGCCATCGACCCATTCGGCGCTGCCCTGCGCATCGACAAGGCCGATCAGGGCGCGGGCCAGCGTGGATTTCCCGCTGCCGGATTCGCCGACAATGCCAAGCGTCTCACCGGGTTGCAGGGTGAAATCGACACCGTTCACCGCATGCAGAAGCCGGGGTTTGCTCCAGGGCAGAAGCCCGCCGGAGCCCAGCGAAAAGGTGACGCGAAGGTCATGGACGTCAAGAAGCGGTCTGGTCATGGCTGGGCTGCCTCTTCTTCTGCGGGGGTGGCGGTTTCGCGATGCGCCAGAACATCTTCAAGCGGTGCAAAGCAGGCGCGGGACCGGCCGGGGGCGAATTCCTCCAGCTGCGGGCGCTGCTCGGCGCAACGCGGGTGGCGATAGGCGCAGCGCGGCTCGAAGGCGCAGCCGGGCGGCGGGTTCGACATATTGGGCGGCGCGCCGGGAATTGCGGATAACTCGTCATCCTCGTGATCGACGCGAGGGATCGCCGCCAGAAGGCCCTGCGTGTAGGGGTGGGCAGGTTCCTTGAACAAGGGGCCGACATCGCCCATTTCGCGGATCCGGCCGCCATACATCACCGCGACGCGGTCGCAGGATCCGGCAACGACGCCCAGATCATGGGTGATCAGGATCATCGCCATGCCGAATTCGCGCTGAAGATCGGCCAGCAGCGTCATGATCTGCGCCTGCACCGTCACATCCAGCGCCGTGGTCGGCTCATCCGCGATCAGCAGCTTTGGCCGGCACAGCAGCGCCATGGCGATCATCACCCGCTGCCGCATCCCGCCCGAGAACTCATGCGGATAAAGCCGCACCCGCCCCTTGGCATCGGGGATCTTCACGGCATCCAGCATCTGCACCGCCTCGGTCACCGCGTCGCGTTTCGACAGGCCCTTATGCAGGGTCAGCACCTCGGCCATCTGGTCCGAGACGCGCATGTAAGGGTTCAGCGAGGTCATCGGATCCTGAAAGATCATCGCGATCTTTTCGGCCCGGATGCGGTTCAGCAGCTTGGGCGGCGCGTTCAGGATCTCTTGCCCGTCAAAGACGACGCTGCCGGTGGCGCGGCCATTGCGCGCCAGCAGGCCCATCAGCGCGAAGGACAGCTGCGACTTGCCGCTGCCGGATTCGCCGACGATGCCCAGGGGCTCGCCCGCCTCGACCGACAGATCGACATTGTTGACGGCATGAACCTCGCCATCATTGGTCTGGAAGCGGACATTCAGGTCCGTGATCTGCAGCAAAGCCATGATCAGCGCTCCTTCGGGTCCAGCGCGTCGCGCAGCCCGTCACCGACAAAGAAGAAACCGAACAGCGTGATGACAAAGAAAAACAGCGGGAAGGCCAGTTGCCACAACGTGCCGTAATTCATCGTGCCCGCGCCTTCGGAAATCAGCGCGCCCCATGAGGTCAGCGGTTCCTGCACGCCCAGACCCAGAAAGCTGATGAAGCTTTCGGTCAGGATCATCAGCGGCACCAGCAGCGTGGCATAGACCGCGACGACGCCCAGCAGGTTGGGCACGATATGGCGCATGATGATCTTCCAGCTGGAGACGCCGGTGGCGCGGGCGGCCTCGATGAATTCGCGGTTTTTCAGCGACAGCGTCTGGCCGCGCACGATCCGCGACATATCCAGCCATGAAATCAGCCCGATGCCCAGAAACAGCATGGCGATGGACCGGCCGAACATTACCAGCAGCAGGATCAGCACGAACATGTAGGGGATCGACATCAGGATATCGACGGTGCGCATCATCAGCTGATCGACCCGCCCGCCGACATAGCCCGCCGTTGCGCCGTAAAGCGTGCCGACGATCACCGCGATGGCCGCGCCCACGACGCCCACCATCAGGCTGATCTGGGTGCCCTGCACGGTGCGGGCGTAAAGATCGCGGCCCAGATCGTCGGTGCCGAAATAATGGCCGTTTTCGATCGAGGGCTGGCCCATCGTCGCGACCTGACCCATGACGCTGAAATCCAGCTCTTCATTGGACCAGGCGGCGAAGGCATTGCCGAAGATCGCGAACAGCAGCACCAGAATCAGGATCAGCAGCCCGAACATTGCTGCCTTGTTGCGCAGGAACCGCTTGCGCGCATCGGCCCAGGGGCTGCGGCCCTTGACCTCGTGCTCGGTCATGCGATTGGCCAGAGATTCCATTTTATCTTGTTGAATAACCATGGCTTAATACCGGATCTTCGGGTCGATCCACGCATAGAGGATATCGACGGCCAGGTTGAACAGGATGGTCAGCGTGCCGACCAGAATGGTAATGCCCATCATCACCGCGTAATCCCGGTTCAGCGCGCTATCGACAAAGGCCTTGCCGATGCCGCCGGTCGAGAAATACATGTCGATCACCACCGAGCCGGTGATCATCGAGACGAAGACCGGGCCCAGATAGCTGATCACCGGCAGCATGGCGGGCTTCAGCGCGTGGCGCAGGATGACGCGATATTCGGGCATGCCCTTGGCGCGGGCGGTGCGGATATGGTTGCTGCCCAGCACCTCCAGCATCGAGGAGCGCGTGATCCGCGCGATCGAGGCCATGTAGCTGGTCGCCAGCGCGATGATCGGCATGATCCAGAAGCTGGGATCGCTGAAGCTCCAGCCGCCGCCGGGCAGCATGCGCCATGTCAGCGTGAAGAGCAGCACAAGGATCGGCGCCATCACGAAGTTGGGCAGCACCTGCGCCCCGATGGAAATGCCGACCGCCAGATAATCCAGCCAACTGTTGTGCCAGATCGCGGCCACGACGCCCAGGGCGACCCCGAAGACCACCGCCGCGATAAAGGACAGCGTGCCATAGGTCAGCGTCACCGGGAACCCGGATGCGATGATGTCATTCACCGTGCGGTCGGGATAGACGAAGCTGGGTCCGAAATCGAAATGGACCACGATGCCGTAAAGGTAATTCCAGATCTGCTGCCACAGCGGCAGATCCAGTCCGTATTTGGCGTTCAGATTGTCCAGAACCTGCTGCGGAAGTTCCCGTTCCTGCGAGAAGGGGCCACCGGGGGCAAGATGCATCAATATGAAGGAAAAGATAATCAGCAGCAGCAACGTAGGTATCGCCACCGCCAGTCGTCGCAGAATATATGCGAACATCGGCTGTGCCTCCCTGCAGGGACAGACGTCATGTGGTCAGATGCGACGGAAGGACAATCCCTTCCGTCGCGGGATGTGCGGTCTTATTCGGCCACGCGATACATGTCCTTGGCGTACCAGGCCGACATCACGTTCTCCAGCGGGACACCGCGGATATCGGGCTTGATCATCTGCGCCATGGCATAGTGATAGACAGGCGCCATGGGCAGTTCCTGACCCCAGATCTCTTCCGCCTGACGATACAGCACGTTCGGATCTTCGGCCGTGGCGGCCTCGGCCAGCAGCTTGTCATAATCGGCGTTTTCCCATTTCCCCTGATTATACCCGCCCGAGCGGAAATAATCGAGGAAGGTTGACGCTTCGTTGTAATCGCCGCACCAGGCATAGCGCGCGACCTCGAAATCCTGATTGTTCAGGCGGTCGATATGCACTTTCCATTCGTAATTGTTCAGCGTCACATTCACGCCGATGGCCTTCCAGAACTGCTGGACGGCAATGGCCAGCTTCTTGTGATCCTCGGAGGTGTTGTACTGGATCGTCAGGTTCAGCGGATTGTCGGGGCCATAACCGGCCTCGGCCAGCAGTTCCTTGGCCTTTTCCATCCGCTCGGCCTGGCTCCAATCGGCCCAGTCCACCTCGGGGATCTCATAGCCTTCCATGGCCCAATGGGTCCAGTTATAGGCCGGGCGCTGGCCGCCCTGCAGCACCCGGTCCACGATGATGTCGCGGTCGATGGCATAGGACAGCGCCTGGCGCACGCGAAGATCCTTCAGCGCCTCGGGGCCCTTGTCGGACAGGTTGAACAGATAGCCATAGGAACAGGCCCACGGCGCGCTGATCGCCTCATCGGGATATTCGGCCTGCATCTGCGGCAGACGGCCTGCGGGCAGGGTGTTCATCCAGTCGATCTCACCGGCCAGATAGCGGGTCAGGCCGATATTCTGATCGTTGACGGTGATGAATTTCACCTCGTCGAGGATCGTGTTCTCGGCATCCCAGTATTCGTCATTCTTGACGGCCACGGCCTCGACGCCAAGATCGTGGCTTTTCAGCACGTAAGCGCCGTTGCCGACCATCTTGCCCGGCTGGGTCCAGCCATCGCCTTCGGCTTCGACCACGCTTTGCGGCACCGGATAGGTGGTGGAATGCGACAGCGTTTTCAGGAAATAGGGGGTCGGCTTGATCAGCTGAACCTGCAGCGTCTTGTCATCCAGCGCGGTCACGCCCAGCTCTTCCGGGGCCACGTCGCCCTTGATGATCTCTGCGGCATTGGCGATGTTCATCAATTCCATGAACCAGGCATATTCCGAGCCGGTTTCCGGATTGACCGCCCGACGCCAGGCATAGACGAAATCGCCGGCCGTCACCGGTTCGCCATTCGACCATTTCGCGTCGCGCAGGTTGAAGGTATAGGTCAGCCCGTCATCGCTGACCTCCCAGCTTTCGGCGACGCCCGGCACCATGGCGCCGGTCTCATCCTCGTTCAAGAGACCCTCGAACAGCTGACGGATCATGTCAGAATCGGTGCGCGAGGATGTCAGTTGCGGGTCCAGCGATTTGAACGCGTCCAGGATCCAGAAATTCAGCGTCTGATTTTCGGCCAGCGTCTCTCCTTCGCCGGGTTTTGCTGCAAAGGCGGGCATGGCCAATGCGGCAATCAGCGCCGTCGTGGTAAACAGCTTTGTCATTTGTCAACTCCTCCAAGTTGGTGGATGGCACCGCCACCCGTAATGGGCTGCTTAATTAATTAAACGCTCGTTCAGGTAAAGTGGAATTCCAGCTTTTCTTGCCTGACGTGCTGTGGAACAGATTGCAACCAATGCAGCGATTCGGTCATATCACCATGGTTACGGGCGGCGCACGCTCGGGCAAGTCGGCACTGGCTGAACGTCTGGTCAGGCGTCATGGCCAGGCCGCGATCTATATCGCCACCGCACAGGCGGGGGATGCTGAAATGGCCGAAAGAATTGCACGACATCGCCGCAGTCGGGGCGCGGGATGGATCACGGTCGAGGAGCCTGTCGATCTGGCGGGCGCCTTGCGAAAGACCGACGGGCAGGGGGTGCGGCTGGTCGATTGCCTGACGCTGTGGATGTCGAATTGCGAAGGCCGGGCGGATGTGGATCGGCTTTGCCGGGTGCTGCGCGAACAAAACGCGCCGGTTGTGCTGGTTACAAATGAGCTGGGTCAGGGTATCGTGCCCGGCAACCAGATGGCGCGTGCCTTTCGCGACCAGCATGGCTGGATGAATCAGGCCGTGGCACAGATTGCGGATGAGGTCTGGATGGCCGTGTCTGGCATGCCGCTGCGCCTGAAGCCAAGAGGAGACGATCCCGATGAAGCCGTTTGATCACGCCTCGGCCGATGCCGCCAGAGAGCGGCAGGATATCCTGACCAAACCGCCGGGATCATTGGGTCGGCTGGAAGAGCTGGCGATTTTCATGGCCGGCTGGCAGGGGCGCGCCGTTCCCGTCCTGAACCGGGCGCAGGCGGTGGTCTTTGCGGGCAATCACGGCATCGTGGCGCAGGGCGTGAACCCCTTTCCCCAGCAGGTCACCGCGCTGATGGTCGATAACTTCCGCACTGGCGGGGCGGCGATCAATCAGCTTTGCAAGGTGGCCGGGGCGCATCTGTCGGTCGTGCCATTGGATCTTGACCGCCCGACCGGGGATTTCACCCAAGGCCCGGCCATGGCCGAAGCCGAGGTCGCAGCGGCGATGGAAACCGGCGCCTCGGCGGTGGATGCGGATGCGGATGTGCTGCTTCTGGGCGAAATGGGCATCGGCAATTCGACGGTGGCAGCGGTGCAGGCGGCGGCGGTCCTTGGCGGCACGGGGGCCGATTGGGTCGGCCCCGGCACCGGCGCGAACAGCGAAGAGATGGACAATAAGCGCCGCGCCGTGGATGAGGGGCTTGCGCGCCATCAGGGCGGCGGCACGACGGCGGTGCTGTCGGCCTTTGGCGGGCGTGAGCAGGCCGCCATTTGCGGCGCGATCCTGAGGGCGCGAGAGTTGAACCTGCCGGTCATTCTGGACGGGTTCATCTGCACGGCGGCGGCGGCGGTCCTGACGCTGGACAATGCCGAGGCGCTGGAACATTGCCTGATCGGGCATCAAAGCACCGAGCCCGGGCATCGCCGGATGCTGGATGCGCTGAAAATGTCGCCGATCCTGTCGCTGGACATGCGGCTGGGCGAGGGTTCGGGCGCAGCGGTGGCGCTGATGGTGCTGCGCGGCGCGATTGCCTGCCATGCCGATATGGCGACCTTTGCCGAGGCCGGGATTGGCTAGGCTGAACCAGTTTCTGCTGGCGCTGGTCTTTCTGACCCGTCTGCCGCTGGGGCGCCTGCTGCCTGCGACGATTCTGCCCCTGTCGCAAAGCCTCTGGGCCTTTCCGCTGGCCGGGATGCTGATCGGCGCCATCGCCGCGCTGCCCCTGTGGATGATGGGGCCGGGGCTGTTTCCGGCCGCGCTGTCGGTCACGCTGGCGGTGCTGCTGACCGGCGCGCTGCATGAAGACGCGCTGGCCGATTTCACCGATGCGGCGGGCGGGCGCACGCGGGAAGACCGGCTGCGCATTATGCGCGATTCCGCGATCGGCAGCTATGGGGTGATGGCCTTGATTCTGTCCACCGCGCTGCGCATCACGGCCATCTCGCAGCTTACCCCCATGGCTGTGATCGCGGCGGCGGCGGCGGGCCGGGCTGCCATCGTGCTTGTGATGGCCGCCCTGCCTGCCGCACGACAAGAGGGGTTGGGCAAATCAGCGGGCAGGCCGGATGCAGGCAATCTGGCGCTGGCGCTGATTTTCGGGGCCTTTCCGCTGATGCTGCTGGGTTTTCCGGGCTTTCTCGCACTGATTGCCGCTCTGATCGGCACGGGGTGGGTGATCTGGCGCGCCAGTAGCTGGATCGGTGGCCAGACCGGCGATGTGCTGGGCAGCGCCTCGGTCATTGCCGAGGTCGCAGTCCTGTCGGTCCTGGCCACGGTTGCGCAACTGGCCCATAGCTGAAATCCTTGACCGGTCGAGGGGCTTCGCGCATACCCCATGTTGAAAAGGCCGTCATCCGAGAACGGCCGCGACCCGGAAGTGGTCACCGATGAGAGGGAGGAACGACCTATGGGCGGCCTTTTGGCCCTATCGCGCGGCATCGACCGCATGAATACCGTTATCGGCCGCAGCGCTGCCTGGCTGATCCTGCTGGCGGTCATCGTCAGCGCCACCAATGCCGTCGTTCGCAAGGTCTTCAGCATCTCGTCAAATGCCTGGCTTGAACTGCAGTGGTATCTCTATGGCGGGGCGTTCATGCTTGCCGCCGCCTATACGCTGCTGCAAAACGAACATATCCGCATCGACATCATCTACAGCCGCTGGTCGCGGCGCACGCAGATCAAGATCGATATCTTCGGGACCTTGTTCTTTCTGCTGCCCTTTACCGGGCTGATGATCAATCTGGTCTATCACTCGCTGATGATTTCCTATCGCACCGGCGAGGTGTCGATGAATGCGGGCGGGCTGACCATCTGGCCGGCCAAGGCCGTGCTGCTGGCGGGCTTTGTGCTGCTGTTTTTGCAGGGAATTTCCGAACTGATCCGCAATGTCGCGATCCTGAAAGGCATCGTGCCGGATGAACATGCCCATATCTCACCCCATGAGGCCGCGCTGCGCGAGGCCGAGCTGATGATGGGCCATCCGCATGAAGAGCATGCCCACACGCATGACACCGCCACCAAAAAGCACGAGGATCGCGCGTGATCGACTTAATTGCCCACAATCTTGCGCCCATCATGTTCCTGTCGATGGTCGCATTCCTTCTGATCGGCTATCCGATCTCTTTCGCGCTGGCGGCGAACGGTCTGTTGTTCTTTCTGATCGGCGTGTTCCTGACCCCGCTCAGCGATCAGGTCAATGTCGGCTGGAACCTTCTCAGCGCGCTTGGCGACCGGGTCTTTGGCGTGATGCGCAATGACACGCTGCTGGCCATTCCCTTCTTTACCTTCATGGGCATCGTGCTGGAACGATCGCGCATGGCCGAGGATCTGCTGGACACGATCGGGCAGCTTTTCGGGCCTGTCAGGGGCGGTCTGGCCTATGCGGTGGTGCTGGTTGGGGCGCTGCTGGCGGCGACGACGGGCGTGGTGGCGGCCTCGGTCATCTCGATGGGGCTGATCTCATTGCCGATCATGATGCGCTATGGCTATGACCGGAAGCTGGCGACCGGGGTGATCGCGGCCTCGGGGACGCTGGCGCAGATCATCCCGCCATCGCTGGTGCTGATCGTTCTGGCAGACCAGTTGGGGCGTTCGGTCGGCGACATGTACAAGGCCGCGATGATTCCGGCCCTGGCACTGACCGGGATCTATATGGGCTATGTCGCGGTCATGTCGGTCATCCGCCCGCGATCCATGCCTGCCCTGCCGGCCGAGGCGCGTACCCTTGGGCCGGTGGGCTGGTCCATGCCCGCGATGATCGCCCTTGGTGTCGCGGTCTTTCTGCTGGCGAAACAATGGCTGGCGGCCGATTACGGCGATGATGCCGGTATCTGGGCGGCCAGCATCACCATCCTTGCGCTGATGGGCGTCTCGGTTCTGGATCAGATGCTGGGGCTGGGCCTTCTGTCGCGGATGACGCGGCAGGTGATCATGGTGATGATCCCGCCGCTGGCGCTGGTCTTTCTGGTGCTGGGCACGATCTTTCTGGGCATCGCAACCCCGACCGAAGGCGGCGCCATGGGCGCGGTCGGCGCGCTGATCCTTGCCGGGATGAAGCGCCGTCTGAGCCTGAATGTCGTGAATGAGGCGCTGCAGGCGACAGCCCGCCTGTCCTCTTTCGTGATGTTCATCCTGATCGGTGCGACGGTCTTTTCGCTGACCTATTATTCGATCAACGGCCATGTCTGGGTCGAGGAATTGCTGACCGCGCTGCCGGGCGGCGAATATGGCTTCCTGATTGCGGTCTGCGCGATCATCTTCTTTCTGGCCTTCTTCCTCGATTTCTTCGAACTGGCCTTCGTGATCGTGCCGCTGCTGATCCCGGCGGCGAATACGCTGGGCATCGACCTGATCTGGTTCGGGGTCATTCTGGCCGCGACGATGCAGACATCCTTCCTGACGCCGCCGGTGGGTTTTGCGCTGTTCTATCTGCGCTCGGTCGCGCCGCGCGAAAGCTATTCGGATGAGGTCACGGGCAAGGATATGCCTGCGGTCTCGACCGCGGATATCTATCGCGGGGCGGTGCCCTTTGTCGGTCTGCAGGTGCTGATGATCGCGCTGGTGATCCTGTTCCCGCAGATGGTGATGCATTACAAGGGGCCGGTGGTGGACACCTCGAACATCAAGATCGAGATCCCGACAGCCGGCAGCGGCGGTGGCTTTGGCGGGCTGGGCAGTCTTGGCGGCTCTCCCTTCGGGCAACCGGCGGCGCCGGGTGGCGGATCGGGCGGCAGCGGCTTGGGTGGCGGCTTGGGTGGCGGCCTTGGCTCGGGTCTGGGGACGCCCCCCGGCCTTGGCGGTGCAGCGCCCGAAGCCCCGGCAGACACCCCGCCCGAACCCCCGGCAGAATCGCAGCCCGCCGCACCGGGCGGACTTGATCTGGGCGGTCCGCCGCCCGGTCTTGGTGGCAGCAACTGATTGGAAAAGGCCGGGTCCCATCCCGGCCTTATTCTTGGCAGGCAAGAGGGGGTATCATGGCGCAAATGCTGGCCCATATCGCGCTGGTGATCCGCGATTACGACGAGGCGATCGCGTTTTTCACGCAAAAGCTGGGTTTCGATCTGGTCGAGGACAGCTATCAGCCGGAACAAGACAAACGGTGGGTCGTCGTCCGTCCTGCGGGCGGTGCGGGCTGTTCGATCCTGCTGGCGCGGGCCTCGGACAGCCATCAGGCCCGGTATATCGGCGATCAAGCCGGCGGCAGGGTGTTTTTGTTCCTGCAAACAGATGATTTCTGGCGCGATTATGAGATCTATCGCGAGCGGGGCATCGACTTCACGCGCGCGCCGAAACAGGCCGATTACGGCATCGTCGCCGTGTTTCGGGATCTTTACGGTAATCTGTGGGATCTGGTGCAGTTCACCGACGGACGCTGCTGAGCGACGGGCCTGACAAAAAACCGCCGCGACGGGATCGCGGCGGTTTTCCGTTTCAGTCACTCGCGCAGATTACTGCCCGCCACCCGGGGCCAGCGCGCCATTGCGCTGCTGGATCATCATGAAGGTGTCATAGGTGTATTCCGCCGTCTGCGCATAGAGATACCAGTCGTCGCGATATTGCAGCATGGCTTCATATTGCGTCTTGAAGGCCTCGTTCTCGGCCGAGATCTCGGCATAGACCTCATTCGCGGCGGCGAATGCGGCGGTCAGGATCTCTTCGCTGAACGGACGCAGCTGCGCGCCACCGCCGACCAGCTCTTTCAGCGCAGTCGGGTTCTTCATGTCATATTTGGCCAGCATGTTCTGGTCCGTGGCCTGACAGCAGGTCCGCAACAGCGATTTGTAGCTGTCGGGCAGTTCGTCGAACTTGCCCTTGTTCATGAAGAAGCCGACCGTCGGGCCGCCTTCCCAGAAACCGGGATAGTAGTAGTAGGGCGCGACTTTCTGGAAGCCCAGCTTGTTGTCGTCATAGGGGCCGACCCATTCGGCGGCGTCGATGGTGCCCTTTTCAAGCGAGGGATAGATATCGCCGCCGGCGATCTGCTGCGGCACAACGCCCAGCTTTTCCATCACCCGGCCTGCCAGGCCCGAAATCCGCATCTTCAGGCCCTTCAGGTCCTGCAGCGTGTTGATTTCCTTACGATACCAGCCGCCCATCTGCACGCCGGTATTGCCGCCCGGATAGCTGACCAGATTGTATTTTTCCAGGAAGGCATTGTAATTGTCGATGCCGCCGCCCTGGTAATTATAGGCCGCCTTGGCGCGGGCCGAGAAGGTGAAGGGCAGGTCGGCGCCGCAGGCGAAAGCCGCATCCTTGCCCCAGTTGTAATAGCCGACCGAATGGGCGCATTCGACGGTGCCGTCGGTGGCCGCATTGATCGCGTCCAGACCGGGCACGATCTCACCGGCCGAGAACACCTGAATGTTGAACTTGCCGTCGGTCGCTTCCTTGACACGGGCCGCCAGTTCCTCGCCGCCGCCATAGATCGTGTCCAGCGATTTCGGGAAAGAAGAGGCCATGCGCCAATTGACGCTTGGGGCTTCCTGGGCGATGGCCGGTGCTGCCAGCGTCGCACCTGCGGCTGCGGCGGCGCCGCCAACCGATGCGCGGGTCAGAAAGGACCGGCGGTCCAGGGATTTGGAATCTGTCATATATCTCCTCCGATCAGACCGGGTGGGACGACCGCCCCGGACAGGTCCCGGCCTTCAAGATGGAGGCAGTTTAGCCCGTGAATGCCATGTGTCGAGGGGGCAATTTCCGCAAGCTTGCGATATTTTCCGCGGCCTGGCCGAGACTGCGGTAACCGGGCGGGAAATCACGCAATAACCTGCACTTAATCGGGGAAAGGTATGCACTTTTGGCGGTGCCATGCATGAAAAATCCCGCCCGGTTCGCGCCGGGCGGGAAAGAGATGACCTGCGGATCAGCGCAGGATGGATGTGCCTGCATAGACGGCCGAGGCGCCCAGCATTTCCTCGATGCGGATCAGCTGGTTATATTTCGCCAGCCGGTCCGAGCGTGCCAGCGAACCGGTCTTGATCTGGCCGCAATTGGTGGCGACGGCCAGATCCGCGATGGTGGCGTCCTCGGTCTCGCCCGAGCGGTGCGACATCACGCTGGTATAGCGGGCGCGGTCGGCCATGCGCACGGCGTCCAGCGTTTCCGACAGGGTGCCGATCTGGTTGACCTTGACCAGCAGCGAATTGCCGCAGCCGCGCTTGATCCCCTCTTCCAGACGTGCGGGGTTGGTCACGAACAGATCGTCGCCCACCAGCTGCACCTTCTCGCCCAGCTTGTCGGTCAGCAGTTTCCAGCCGTCCCAGTCATCCTCGGCGCAGCCATCCTCGATCGACAGGATCGGATAGTCGCCACAAAGCGCGGCAAGGTAATCGACATTTTCGGCCGGGGTCAGGACCTTGCCTTCGCCCTTCATGTCATATTTGCCGTCCCTGAAATATTCGGTCGACGCGCAATCCAGCGCCAGCATGATATCGTCGCCGGGCGTGTAGCCGGCCTTTTCCACCGCCTTCAGGATGAAATCCAGCGCGTCGCGGGTGCTGGACAGGTTCGGGGCAAAGCCGCCCTCATCGCCGATCCCGGTCGAAAGACCCGCCGCCGACAGTTCTTTCTTCAGCGTGTGAAAGACCTCGGACCCCATGCGAACGGCCTCGCGGATGTTCTCCGCGCTGACCGGCATGATCATGAATTCCTGAATGTCGATGGGGTTGTCAGCATGTTCGCCGCCATTGATGATATTCATCATCGGCACCGGCAGGATATGGGCCGAGGCGCCACCCACATAGCGGTAAAGCGGCAGGGCGCAGGCATCGGCCGCGGCCTTGGCCACGGCCAGCGACACGCCCAGGATCGCATTCGCGCCCAGACGGCCCTTGTTCGGGGTGCCGTCCAGTTCGATCATGATCTCATCGACGGCGCGCTGATCGGTCGCGTCTTCGCCGACCAGATTTTCCGCGATCTCGCCATTCACGGCGGCGACCGCTTCCAGCACGCCCTTGCCCATGTAACGGGACTTGTCGCCGTCGCGCTTTTCGACCGCCTCATGCGCGCCGGTCGAGGCACCCGAGGGAACCGCCGCGCGGCCCATGGTGCCGTCTTCCAGCGTGACATCCACCTCGACCGTCGGATTGCCCCGGCTGTCCAGAATCTCACGTGCGTAAATATCGATAATGGCGGTCATGAACCCCTCCGTTAAATCAGGTCACGGTTGTTTTACCTAGGGACAGCCGCAGCCGAAAGCGCCAAATGTTAGGGATACCGGATTTCGGCCCAGATCGGCAGGTGATCCGAGGCCTCGCGCGCATTCGCGCCCGAAAACACGCCATGTCCCAGCAATTCCAGATGATGCGACATGGCGATCCGGTCCAGCGCAAAGCGCGGCATCGGCGCGGGGTAAGAGGGGCCGGGCGCGATCACGCGAAAACCGGCCAGCGATTCCAGCCCGCGATCGTCGCGCCATTCGTTGAAATCGCCCAGCATGACGATGTTGTCTTCCGCGATGCGCGAGGCCTGCGCGGTGATCCGCGCCAGCTGTGCCCGCCGCGACGACCGGGCCAGCCCCAGATGCAGGCCGATGATGGTCAGCTTCGGCAGGCGCAGGGCGATGGCGCCGCGCGGCTCGATCCCCGGCAGGGGCATCCGACGCACGGTCGCCGCCTCGGCCAGTTCCGGGCGCATCAGGATCGTCTGGCCATGCCAGCCCAGCGAATTCTGGCTGGTGGTCCCGACGATATCGGCGGGCACCAGTCCCGTCGCCTCGGCAATCAGCCCGCGGGGCAGGGCCTCGGGGCGCGCGCCCAGACGAAAATCGACCTCTTGCAGGGCGATGATGTCGGGGGCCAGCGCGGCGATGACCTCCAGATTGCGTTTCGGTGCATGCGGACCTGTCATCCCGCGGCATTTATGCAGATTATAGCTGGCGATTTTCAGCATCGGGTCAGTCGGCAATCCTTGCGGTCAACGGCGTGGCGGTCAGATCGCCGCCTTAGGCTTTATGTCCCGCAAAATGTCTGTCTGACAACCTCATCCGGTTTCGGAGGCTGAGCCAGATCATCCCATTCGGCCAACGCCTCACGCGGATGTGTCACCGCCGCGAACAGCCGGTTGAAGGGCGCGAGATCCCCCGCCACGGCCGAGGCGATGATCTCTTCGATCCGGTGGTTGCGCGGGATGCGCACGGGGTTGGCATGGGCCAGCAGTTCCGGATCGGGGTTCAGCGCCCGCCAATCCGTTGCCCAGCTGTCAAAGGCCGCCGGGTCGCGGAATTCATCGCGCGCGCTGCCATCCGACAAGCCCGCAAAGACGCGGGTGAAATCGGCATCCTGCTGCGCCATCAGCGTCAGCAGCGCCTCGGACATGGGCAGGATCCTGTCGGATCCGGCCAGACCCAGCTTTTCGCCAAAGCGGCGCAGCCACGCGGCCTGATAAAGCGGCGCGAAATGATGCACGGATTTCGTCGCGGCCTCGACCGCGGCATTATGTTCGCCCATCAGCGGGATCAGGCAGGTGGCGAATTGCGCCAGGTTCCAGACCGCGATCTGCGGCTGCTGCGCCCAGGCATAGCGTCCCTTTACGTCGATCGAGGAAAACACCTTGTTCGGGTGATAGCCATCCATGAAGGCACAAGGCCCGTAATCGATCGTCTCGCCCGAGATCGCCATATTATCGGTGTTCATCACCCCGTGGATAAAGCCAAGCGCCATCCATTGCGCGATGGTTTCCGCCTGCCGCGCGACCACGTGATCCAGAAGAGACAGCGGACCATTCGCGGCGGGATAATGCCGCTGGATGACATAATCCGTCAACTCCCGCAGCGCCTGTTCATTGCCGCGTACGGCGAAATACTGGAATGTGCCGACGCGGATATGGCTGGCGGCCACGCGGGTCAGCACCGCGCCGGGCAGGCGGTTTTCGCGCCAGACGGTTTCGCCGGTCGACACGGCAGCCAGCGCGCGTGTCGTCGGGACGCCCATGGCATGCATGAATTCGCTGACCAGATATTCGCGCAGCACAGGCCCCATCCAGGCGCGCCCGTCGCCCCGACGCGAAAACGGGGTCGGGCCGCTGCCCTTCAACTGGATATCGAAGCGCGCGCGGTCGGGGGCGATCACCTCTCCCAGCAGAACGGCGCGGCCATCGCCCAGTTGCGGCACGAAGCCGCCGAACTGGTGGCCGGCATAGGCCTGAGCAATGGGATCGGCGCCTTCGGGCAGGCCATTGCCTGACAGCATCGCGACACCCTCGGGGCTTTGCAGCCAGTCGGCATCCAGCCCCAATCGCGTGGCCAGCGGCGCATTCAGCGCCAGCAGATGCGGCTCGGCAACCGGGGTGGGGGTGACGCGGGCGAAGAAACCTTCGGGCAGGCGGGCATAGCTGTTGTCGAATTGGATCATGGCGGCCTCCTGCCCATTCATCTAGGGGCGCGGGCCGCATTGTAAAAGGGCCGCGCCCCCAGAAGGGCGCGGCCCGGACGCAAAGCGCCGGTTTTAGCGGACGTGCGGAGAGCGGGTGATGCCCGCGCCATGCAGCACGCCGGCCAGCAGCCCGCCCGCCAGCGGGGCGGCGATGAACAGCCACAACTGCTCCATCGCCTGACCGCCCACGAACAGCGCCGGCGCGATCGAACGGGCCGGGTTCACCGACACGCCGGTCACATCGATGCCGACCAGATGGATGCCGGTCAGCGTCAGACCGATGGCCAGACCGCCAAAGCCCAGCGGCGCATCGCTTTGCGTGGCACCAAGGATCACGGTGACGAACAGGAAGGTGGCGACGAATTCGAAGATCAGCGCCGAATTCAGGTTGTAGCCGCCATTGTAACCCGCGCCCCAGCCATTCTGGCCCAGACCGTTTTCGACCAGCGAATAGTCGGCCTTGCCGGATGCGATGACATAGATGACGCCGGCGGCCGCGATGGCCCCCAGGATTTGTGCGACACAGTAGACCAGGAACTCGGCCATGCTCAGCCGGCCCGAGGTCAGAAAGCCCAGCGACACTGCCGGGTTCAGCTGCGCGCCCGAGATCACGCCAAAGCCGTAGGCGGCGGCGACGATGGACAGCCCGAAGGCCAGGGCGATCCCGTGGAAGCCGATCTCGGCGCCCATCAGAACGGCTGAACCAACACCGAAGAAAACCAGAATGAATGTGCCGATGAATTCGGCCATTGCCTTGCTGGACATACAGAATACTCCTAATAACGGCGGGCGTAACATGCCCGTGATCGCGGCAATGACCCCGTTTTGACGGATCTGGCAATCAAATGTTTAGAATCGCCCCCCGATGGGCGGATTTCAGCACATGCCCCGCCCTTGCGAATTTGCCCCGTGACGCGTATCGCATCCCTTTAAAAGGAGCCGCCCCGATGAAATTTCTTGACCTCGCCAAAGTCTATATCCGCTCGGGCGGAGGAGGGGCCGGCTCTGTCTCGTTCCGGCGCGAGAAATTCATCGAATATGGCGGCCCCGATGGCGGCGATGGCGGCAAGGGCGGCGATGTCTGGGCCGAGGCGGTCGAGGGGCTGAACACGCTGATCGACTTCCGCTATCAGCAGCATTTCTTCGCGAAATCCGGGCAGCATGGCATGGGCAGCCAGATGACCGGGAAATCGGGCGACGATATCGTTCTGAAAGTACCGGTCGGCACGGAAATCCTGGAAGAGGATGAAGAGACCGTCATCGCCGATCTGACCGAGGCCGGACAGCGTGTCCTGCTGGCGCGTGGCGGCAATGGCGGCTGGGGCAACCTGCATTTCAAATCCTCGACCAATCGCGCGCCGCGCAATGCCAATCCCGGGCAGCCGGGGGTGGAACGGACGATCTGGCTGCGGCTGAAGCTGATCGCCGATGGCGGGTTGCTGGGCCTGCCCAATGCCGGCAAGTCCACCTTCCTTGCGGCGGTGTCGAATGCGCGGCCCAAGATCGCGGATTATCCCTTTACCACCCTGCATCCCAATCTGGGCGTCGTCGGCGTTGACGGGCATGAATTCGTGCTGGCCGATATTCCGGGCCTGATCGAAGGGGCCAGCGAGGGCAGGGGGATCGGGGACCGCTTTCTGGGCCATATCGAACGCTGCGCGGTGCTGCTGCACCTGATTGACGGCACGTCCGAGGATGTGGCGGGCGATGCCCGCACGGTGCTGACCGAACTGGCCGCCTATTCGCCGGTCCTGATGTCCAAGCCGCGCATTACCGCGCTGAACAAGATCGACGCGCTGGACGACGACACCATCGCCGAACGTCAGGCCGCGCTGGAGGCCGAGATCGGCACCCCCGTGCTTCTGATGTCCGGCGTTGCGAAACAGGGCGTGACCGAGGTGTTGCGCGCGCTCTGGTCCAAGATCGAGCCGACGCGGCGTATCATCGACGACAAGGCAGCCGATACCCCATGGCAGCCCTAGCCCCCGATCTGACCCGCGCGCGGCGGCTGGTCATCAAGATCGGCTCGGCCCTGCTGGTCGATGCCGACGGGTTGCGGCGCGACTGGCTGCAGGCGCTGTGCGACGATGTGGCGGACTGGCGCAAGGGTGGGACCGATGTGGTTCTGGTGTCCTCCGGCTCGATCGCGCTTGGCCGCCGGGTGCTGGGCCTTCCCGAGGGCGCTTTGCCGCTGGAACAGGCGCAGGCTGCGGCGGCGGTCGGGCAGATCCGGCTGGCGCGCGCCTATGAAGAGGCGCTGACCCCGCATGGCGTCACCACCGCGCAGGTTCTGCTGACACTGGAAGACAGCGCCGACCGCCGCCGCTATCTGAACAGCCGCGCGACCATGCAGACCCTGCTGGCGCTTGGCACCGTGCCGATCGTCAATGAAAATGACACCGTCGCCACGGATGAGATCCGCTATGGCGACAATGACCGGCTTGCGGCGCAGATCGCCGTGACCTGCGGCGCCGATCAGTTGCTGCTGCTGTCGGATGTGGACGGGCTGTATACCGCCAATCCCAAGACCGACCCGACAGCGCAGCACCTGCCCGTGATCGCGCAGCTGACCCCGCAGATCGAGGCGATGGGCGGGGATCCGGTCTCGGGTCTCAGCAAGGGCGGGATGAAGACCAAGCTGATGGCGGCACGCACGGCCGTCGCCGGGGGCTGCGCCATGGCCATTGCCGAAGGCTCGGTCCTGCGGCCGCTCTCGGCGGTGGCCAATGGCGCGCGCAGCAGCTGGTTCCTGCCCGAAAGCGATCCGCAGCTTGCGCGCAAGCGCTGGATCGCCGCGATGAAGCCCAAGGGCAATCTGGTCGTGGATGAGGGCGCGGCCCATGCCCTGCAGCGTGGGAAATCGCTGTTGCCTGCGGGGGTGCGTCAGGTGACCGGCGATTTCGGGCGCGGCGATCCGGTGGCCATCATCGGCCCGCAGGGTGAGACACTGGCCACGGGTCTCAGCCGCTATACCGGCGCCGAGGCGCGCCGGATCGCGGGCCATCACTCGGCCGAAATCGAAACCATTCTGGGCTATGCCGGCCGTGCCGCGCTGGTTCATCGCGACGATATGGCGGTCTGACATGGCCCATCATCTGGACATCACCTACTGCACCGGCTGCAACTGGCTGTTGCGGGCGGGCTGGTACGCACAGGAATGCCTGTCCACCTTCGGCAGCGATCTTCGCGTGACGCTGATCCCCGACGATTCCGGCGGCGTCTTCCGGATCGCGCTGGAAGGGGTGCAGATCTGGGACCGCAAAACCGATGGCGGCTTCCCCGAGATCCGCGTGCTGAAACAGACCATTCGCGACAGGATCGCCCCGGATCGCCCGCTGGGCCATCTGGACCGCAGCGGAGGCTGATCGGCCCGCGAAGACGCCTCAGGCGATTTTCTTTGCCCCCGGCACCAGCCTTGGGCCGGAACGGCTGCGGGTCAGGCGGGCGGCATCGGGTCCGGGCGCGGGCAGGGCCAGCGTCCTGTCGCGCAGCAGGGCGATGGCCTCTTCGCTGCTTCTGGGCAGCGAGGTCGGGTCGATGGGCTGCCCGATGGTGATCCTATAGGGCTGGCGGTGCTTGTTCAGAACCTCATTGAACAGCGTCACATCGCGCAGGGTCGGATGGATCGCATCCAGCGCATAGAACAGCGCCGAATTGCGCGCACGGATATGCAGCGGGATGACCGGCACCCCGAATTTGCGCGCGATCATCGCCGCGCTGGCCATCCAGGGGCGTTCATGCAATTTCAGCCCCCGCCGCTTGGCCAGTCGGCCAGCCGGAAAGATCAGCCCGATCCGGCCCGCGCCAAGCGCCTCTTTCGTGTAATCCATCGTCGCGCGCGTCTTGGCATGGCTGCGCTTTTCAAGGCGCCATTCCACCCCGGCAATCAGTTCCGCCGTTTGAGGCAGGACGCGGATCATGTCGTGATTGGCATAGATGAACAGATCGTCGCGCAATTCCGACACCAGCGTGTGCATGACGATGCCATCGGCAATGCCGGTCGGATGGTTCGACACGATCAGCGCGGGACCGGAGGCCGGGATATGTTCCATCCCCTCGACCCGCACGTCGCGCACCATCAGGTCCGAGATCCGGCGCATGATCTCGGACGTGGGCAGGTCCTTCACCTCGGCGCCCAGGTCCAGCGTGCGCGGATAGCGCAGCAGCCGCATCATCACCTGACGCGCAAGGCGATGGTGCAATTTGCCGGAAAACAGCCAGGGCGCCCGCTCGGCGATCAGCGGGTCCAGTCTGGCCTGCATTTCGGCCCTGGCATCTTCGGTCTTGCTGTTCATCGGCTCGATCCTGCCCTGCGCCCCGGACAAGCTCAAGCGGCTTATGCGCCTGCGGCAATCATCCGCGAGACCATCTCGCGGGTGTTGCGGCTGAGCCCGTCAAGCGCGGCGATCCGTTCCAGCGCCGCCAGCGCCTTTTCCCGGCGTGCGGCGTCATAACGCGGCCAGGTTTCGAACAGCGAGGACATCCGCGCCGCGATCTGCGGATTGACCGGATCCATCCGCATGATCCAGTCGGCGACGAAATCATAGCCCGCCCCGTCCTTGGCGTGAAAGGCCGCGTGATTGGCCGCGAAACCGCCGATCAGGGCGCGGAACCGGTTCGGGTTCTTCCATTCGAAATCCGGTCGCGCCGCCAGATCGCGCGCAATCGCCACCGCGCTGTCGGGTGGCGCCGCCATCGGCTGGACCGAGAACCACTTGTCCATGACCAGCCGGTTATCCTGAAATTCCTGATGCAGGATCGCCAGCGCGTCGTCGCCCAGACCAAGGCGGATCAGGCAGGCAAGGGCGGCCATCCGCTCGGTCATGTTGCCGGCGGTGCCGAACAGCACCTGCGCACGCTGGCCACCGTCGATGCGGTTCAGCAGACCAAGCGCCGCGATCCGCAACGCGCGGCGGGCCGAGCCCTCGGCATCGGGCGCATAGGGGCCCGTGACCTGCATCCGGTCATAGATCCGCGCCAGCAGATCCTGATGCGTCTGGGCGATCCGCCGCGCCAGATCCTGACGCGCGGCATGGATCGCATCGGGATCCGGGGTCAGCCCAAGCGAAAAGACGCGGGTGGCGATCTCTTCGTCGCCGGGCAGGTTCAGGCACAGCGCCCGGAAGGCCGGATCGGCGCTGTCATCGGCGATCAGCTCGCCAATGGCGGTGACGTAATCATCGCCGCCGGGCTGCCCCTGCGACAGCGACACCAGCGCGGTCATGGCCAGTTCCCGGCCGGCCTCCCACCGGGCGAAGGGGTCGGTGTCATGGGCCAGCAGAAAGGCGCGGGTCGCATCGTCGATCCGTCGCGTCAGGATCACCGGGGCCGAGAAGTCGCGCAGTGCCGAGACCACGGGACGCGCGCCCAACCCCTCGAAATCGAAGCTTTGCTGCGGCTGCGTCATTTCCAGGATCCGGGTCGGCAGAACCTCATCGCCATTGGGGCCGATCAGGCCGACAGCAATCGGGATGACGCGGGCGGGCTTGTCGGGCTGGCCGGGCGTCGGCGCGGTCTCTTGGGTGAAGGTCAGGGTCAGGCGGCCGCCCGCATCATCGGCGGACCATTGCTCGACCATATCCAGATGGGGCGTGCCCGCATCGACATACCACCGCTTGAACTGCGCCAGATCGCGGCCGGTCGCATCTTCGAAGACCTGTAACCAGTCCTCGATCGTGGCGGCATCGCCGTCGTGGCGGTCAAAATACAGATCCAGCGCCTTGGCATAGCCCGCATCGCCCACCAGCCGTTTCAGCATGCCGATGACCTCGGCCCCTTTTTCATAGACGGTGGCGGTGTAGAAATTGTTGATTTCCTCGTAATGATCGGGGCGCGGCGGATGGGCCAGCGGGCCTGCATCCTCGCGGAACTGGCGGGCGCGCAGGGCCTGCACATCCTCGATCCGCTTGACCGGGGCGCTGCGCATGTCGCTGGTGAATTGCTGATCGCGAAAGACGGTCAGCCCCTCTTTCAGGCATAGTTGGAACCAGTCGCGGCAGGTGATCCGGTTGCCCGTCCAGTTGTGGAAATATTCATGCGCGATCACGCCTTCGATCCGCTCGTAATCCGTATCGGTCGCCGTCTCGGGCGAGGCCAGGACCAGCTTCGAGTTGAAGATGTTCAACCCCTTGTTTTCCATCGCACCCATGTTGAAATCATCGACCGCGACGATGTTGAACACATCCAGATCATATTCGCGGCCATAGACCTCTTCGTCCCATTTCATCGAGCGGATCAGCGATTCCATGGCGTAATCCGCGCGATCCTGATCGCCGGGACGAACCCAGATGTTCAGATCGACCTTGCGGCCCGACATGGTGGTAAAGCTGTCGCTGATCGACACCAGATCGCCCGCGACCAGCGCGAACAGATATGAGGGTTTGGGCCAGGGGTCGTGCCATTCGGCCATACCCTGCGCCTGTCCGACCGGGTTGCCGTTCGACAGCAGCACCTTGCGATCGCTGCGGATGGTGACGCGGAAGGTGGCCATGACATCGGGGCGGTCGGGATAGAAGGTAATGTGGCGAAAGCCTTCGGCCTCGCATTGGGTGCAGAACATGCCGCCCGACATGTAAAGCCCCTCGAATGTGGTATTCGCGGCCGGGTCGATCTGCACCTCGGTTTCCAGCGTGAAGGCGCTGCGGGGCAGGGCGGCGGCGGCGATGACAAGGCGTTCCTCTTCGCGGCTGACATGGGCCGGATCGGGCTTCTGCCCGTTCACCGTCAGCGCGATCAGCTTCAGCCCGGCACCGCCATCCAGCACCAGATCCTCGGGGGTGTCGGGGTCGCGCGGGGCCAGCGACAGAACCGCCTTCACGCGGGTTGCATCGGGGATCAGCGTGAAATCCAGCCGGGTCTCGGACAGAAGGAAGGGATAGGGTCGGTAATCGGCAAGATATTGCACAATCTGACGGGTCTCCTGGGTCATGTCGTCCTCCGGCGGAAAAAACCTGTTCGGATCAAGGAACCCGAACTGTTAAGGAGTGTTAGTCGCGTGAGAGCCGGGTCGCAAGACGGGCCGTTCAGTTGTGACCTGGCCGCTGTTTCTGCGTGCTACGGGGCTGGATTGCTTCGAAAACGATGCTAAACCGGCGTCTGAGAACGAATATTTGGAGGGCAGAAATGACCTATGATCCGAACGATCCGAACCGCACCAAACCTGCCGAGCAGGATCCGGCTGCGCCGAAGGAAACCTATGTCGAGCCGGTCGAGCGCCGTTCGTCCCCCCTGCCGCTGATCATCGGGATCCTGCTGGCCCTGGCGCTGGCCTATTTCGCCCTGACCCGCTTCATGGGGAATGACGATGAGGTCGCGGTCGAAGGTGATACCACCACCGTGACCACCACCACCGAAGCAGAAGAAGCTGCCGCCGACGTCGAAAACGCCGCCGAGGAAACTGCCGCTGACGCCGAAGCCGCCGTCGAAAGCACCGCAGCAGAAGCAGAGGCCGCAGCCGAGAATGCCGCCGCCGATGCAGAAGCCGCGACCGAAGACGCCACCGCGGAAGTCGAAGCCGCTGCCGAAGAGGCGATGAACGACGCCGAAGCCGCCGCCGACAGCGTTGCCACCGAAGCCGAAGCTGCCGCTGACTCGGCCGCCGAAACCGCGCAGGATGCAGCCGACGACGCCGCAGCCGCGACCGAGAGCGCCGTTGACAGCGCCGCCGAGGCCGCGTCAGACGCCGGCACCGCCACCGAGAACGCCATGGACAGCGCCGCCGAAACCGCAGGTTCGGTCGCCGATGCCGTTGGCACCGCAGCCTCGAACGCGGCCGATGCCGCCACCGAAGCCGCCTCGGATGCCGCTGATGCGGTTGGCAATGCGGTCAACGATGCCGCAGAATCCCTGGACAGCGCGATCTCGGTCGAAGGTGAAAACACCACCGCACCGGCCAACTGATCCACTGATCGGACAATGACATGAACCGCCCGGGGCGCAGGCTCCGGGCGGTTTTCTTATGTCGCCGCGTCAAACCGCGCGATTGATCCGTTTCTTTTTTGACATGGACTTGTGAAAGATTATTGCGCGGTGCTATGCATCCAGCGGCTGAACAGCAAAATGGGGGACAATTGGGCCATGAAGATTGGCGCATTGAAGGAAAGCTATGACGGCGAAGCGCGGGTCGCGATTACGCCCTCGTCTGCCGGGCATCTTCAGAAACTTGGGCACGAGGTCTTTGTCGAAAGCGGCGCCGGCGAAAAATCCGGCTTCTCGGATGAGGATTATCGCAAGGCCGGCGTAACGGTCGAGGGCTCGGCGGCGGATCTGATCGCCAATACGGATGTGGTCGCCAAGGTGCGCCAGCCATCCGAGGATGAGCTGCGCCAGATGCGCGACGGCCAGACGCTGATCTCGTTCTTCTATCCGGCCCAAAGCGCCGAATTGCTGGAAGTCGCCAAGGATCAGGGCGTCACCGCCGTTGCCATGGACATGGTGCCCCGCATCAGCCGTGCGCAGAAGATGGACGCGCTGTCCTCGATGGCCAATATCGCGGGCTATCGCTCGGTGATCGAGGCCGCGAATAATTTCGGGCGTTTCTTTACCGGTCAGGTGACTGCCGCGGGCAAGGTGCCGCCGGCCAAGGTTCTGGTCGTGGGTGCGGGTGTGGCCGGTCTGGCCGCGATCGGCACGGCAACCAGCCTGGGCGCGCAGGTCTATGCCTTTGACGTGCGGCCCGAAGTGGCCGAGCAGATCGAATCGATGGGCGCGGAATTCGTCTATCTGGATTTCGAAGAGCAATCGCAGGATGGCGCGGCCACGGGCGGCTATGCGGCCCCCTCCAGCCCCGAATTCCGCGAAAAGCAGCTGGAGAAATTCCGCGAGCTGGCCCCGCAGATGGATGTGGTCATCACCACCGCGCTGATCCCGGGCCGCGACGCGCCCAAGCTGTGGACCAAGGACATGGTCGAGGCGATGAAGCCCGGCAGCGTCATCGTGGATCTGGCCGCCGAAAAGGGCGGCAATTGCGAATTGACCATCCCGGATGAGCGTTTCGTGACCGAAAACGGCGTCATCATCATCGGCTATACCGATTTTGCATCGCGCATGGGCGCCCAGGCATCCGAGCTTTACGGCAATAACATCCGCCATTTCATGGCCGATCTGACGCCCAAGAAGGACGGCGTCATCGAGCATAACATGGAAGATGACGTGATCCGTGGCGCGACCGTGACCCATGACAAGGCGGTCACCTTCCCGCCGCCGCCGCCAAAGGTCGCGGCCATCGCGGCGCAAAAGCCGAAGGAAAAGAAGAAAGAGCTGACGCCCGAGGAACGCAAGGCGCAGGAGGTCGCTGCCTTCAAGGCCGAAACCAGGCAGCAATTCCTGATGCTGGGTGTCGGCGGTCTGCTGCTTCTGCTGATCGGTCTGGTCGCCCCGGCCAGCTTCATGTCGCATTTCATCGTCTTCGTTCTGGCCTGTTTCGTCGGCTTCCGGGTGATCTGGAACGTCGCCCATTCGCTGCATACGCCGCTGATGGCGATCACCAATGCGATCAGCTCGATCATCATTCTGGGCGCGCTGATCCAGATCGGCTCGGGCTCTTTCTGGGTGGTGTTGCTGGCCGCGCTGGCCGTGCTGATGGCCTCGGTGAATATCTTTGGTGGCTTCCTGGTCACCCGCCGCATGCTGGCAATGTTCCAGAAGTCGTAAAAGGAGAGGGTGATGGAATACGGATTTACCACTGCGGCCTATGTGGTCGCCTCGGTCCTGTTCATCCTGTCTCTGGGTGGACTTTCGGGACAGGAAAGCGCCAAGCGCGCCATCTGGTACGGTATCGTCGGGATGGCGCTGGCCGTGCTGGCAACGCTGTTCGGACCGGGCGCGGGCAACTGGCTGCTGTCGGTCGTGATGATCGCCATTGGCGGCGCCATCGGCTGGGTCGTGGCCAAGCGCGTCCAGATGACCGAGATGCCGCAGCTTGTCGCGGCCATGCACAGCCTTGTCGGTCTGGCAGCCGTCTTTGTCGGCTTCAACGCCCAGATCGAACTGGGCCGCGTGATGCGTGCCCGCGCCGAGGGCGTCGTGCAGGAATTCACCGGCTTTGCCGCCATCCTGGCGCATAAGACCCCGGCCGAGATCGCCATGCTGAAGATCGAGGTCTTCCTGGGCATCTTCATCGGCGCTGTAACCTTTACCGGCTCGGTCGTGGCCTTTGGCAAACTGGCGGGCAGGGTCGATGGCAAGCCCAAGAAGCTGCCGGGCGGCCATATGCTGAATGCAGGCGCGCTGGCGCTGTCGGTGCTGCTGGGCATCCTGTACTGCACGGGCGTCGGTCCGGCGATCCTGTGGCTGATCCTGATCACGCTGCTGGCCTTCTTCATCGGCTATCACCTGATCATGGGCATTGGCGGGGCGGATATGCCGGTCGTGGTGTCCATGCTGAACAGCTATTCCGGCTGGGCCGCGGCGATGATCGGTTTCACGCTGTCCAACGATCTGCTGATCGTGACCGGCGCGCTGGTCGGCTCTTCCGGTGCGATCCTGTCCTATATCATGTGCAAGGCGATGAACCGGAACTTCGTTTCGGTGATCCTTGGCGGCTTTGGCGGTGAAACCGGCCCTGCGGCCGAGATCGAGGGCGAACAGGTCGCCATCGACGCCGATGGCGTGGCCACCGCGCTGAACGAGGCCGACAGCGTCATCATCGTGCCGGGCTATGGCATGGCCGTGGCGCAGGCGCAGCAGGCCGTCAGCGAACTGGTGCGCAAGCTGCGCGCCGCCGGGAAAGAGGTGCGCTTTGCCATTCATCCGGTCGCCGGACGTCTGCCGGGCCACATGAACGTGCTGCTGGCCGAAGCCAAGGTGCCCTATGACATCGTGCTGGAAATGGATGAGATCAACGACGATTTCCCGAATACGGATGTGGTCATCATCATCGGCTCGAACGACATCGTGAACCCGGCCGCGCAGGACGATCCGAACAGCCCGATTGCCGGGATGCCGGTTCTGGAAGTCTGGAAAGCCAAGCAGGTCTTCGTCAGCAAGCGCGGGCAGGGCACCGGCTATTCGGGCATCGAGAACCCGCTGTTCTTCAAAGAGAATACGCGCATGTTCTATGGCGATGCCAAGGACAGCGTCAACAAGCTGCTGCCGATGGTCGATTAAGGCCTGCGACAGGATCGGGAACGGGGCCGCCACTATGCGGCCCCGTTTCATTTTGGGCTTGCCTGCAAAAGCGGCAGTAAGCCATTCTTGTCATCGAAACCGCCACGATCCGCGCCGCAACCGACTGTTTCACTGCCGAAATCTTGTCACGGGCAACAGGACAGGCTGACATCGACAGGGATATTTTCAGGGACAGACAGCCATGCAACCACCTCACACCGGCCAGGTCACTGGCGGCGATTCCTCGCTTTACAACGAAGATCTGGCACCGATCCCGCAAGAAAAGCGAAGTTGGGGCGCTTTCGAGATCTTCAACGTCTGGAACAACGACATCCAAAGCCTGTTCGGCTATACGCTGGCGGCATCGCTGTTTCTGTCCTACGGGCTGAATGGCTGGCTGACCTTTGCCGCCATCGTGCTGTCGGGCGTTCTGGTGATGTGGCTGGTGAACCTGTCGGGGCGCCCCTCGGTCCGCTATGGCATTCCCTATGCGGTGATGGCGCGGGCCTCGATGGGGGTGCGGGGGGCGCGGTTTCCGGCGCTGATCCGGGGCATCGTCGCGATCTTCTGGTACGGGGTGCAGACCTATTTCGCCTCGACCGCCGTGGCGCTGGCGCTGCGGGCGCTGTTCGGGATCGAGATGACCGGCGACGGGGCAGGCGGCTTTCTGGGCCTCGGCGGGGTTGACTGGATCGCCTATATCATCGTCGCGGGCTTTCAGATCGGCCTGTTCCTGATGGGCATCGAATGGGTCGGCAAATTCCTGAACTGGGCCGGACCCTTCGTCTATCTGGTGATGATCGCGCTGGCGCTGATGATCTGGTGGCAGGCCGGGAATGGCATCTGGACCGAGATCGGGACCATCTTTCAGGGCGGCGACAGCGATCGCAGCACGATCGCGGGCTTTGTCGCCGTGGTCGGCACCATGGTCGCCTATTTCGCGGCGGTGGTGATCAATTTCGGCGATTTCTCTCGCTTCGTGAAAACCGAGGCGCAGATGCGCAAGGGGAATTTCTGGGGGCTGCCGGTTTCGATGGCGTTCTTTTCCTTCATCGCGCTGTTCATCACCGCAGGCGCCGTGGTGCTGTTCGGAGAGCGTCTGACCGATCCGACCCAGATCGTCGCCCGCGTCGATAATCTGGGTCTGACGCTGCTGGCCGCGCTGACCTTTTTCGCGGCGACGGTCGGGATCAATCTGGTCGCCAATTTCATCCCCGCCGCCTATGATATCAGCAATATGGCGCCTGACCGGATCTCGGCCAAGCAGGGCGGGCTGATCACCGCCGCCATTGCCTTCGTGATCGGGGCGCTGTGGGTCTCGCTGATCTCGAAAATCGGGATCGCGGGATTTGTCGATACGCTGGGCGCGATCCTGGCGCCGCTTTACGGCATCCTGATCGCCGATTACTACATCGTGCAGAAACGCGAGCTGGCCCTGCCGGATCTGTTCAGCGCCGACCCGCAGGGCCGGTATCACTATGAACAGGGCTGGAACAAGCGCGCGCTTCTGGCCGTCGGTCTGGCGGCGCTGTTTTCGGTCGGCACGGTCTGGCTGCCCGCCCTGCAGGCGCTGTCGGGTTTCGGCTGGCTGATAGGTGCGGTACTGGGCGGCGTGCTGTATATCAGCTTTACAAAACGTCACTGACAGGGGGAAGGCGTGGGACCAGCCACCGAACATCCGCAGCGCTATGAGCTGGTGAACGAACTGCATGCGCGGCCCTCGCCGCGTATCTCTGCGCCATCCACCACCGTTTTCGTGGCTTTCAAGGAATTGCGCGGCGCGGCGAACCGCGCCCACAGCCACGATATGGCGCATCTGTCGGAACTGACCACGCGGCATGGCGGGCCGCGCCCCGACCCCGATGACAGCCATTATCAGGGCCAACTGGGCAGGCACGCGCTGAAATGGGAAAGCCACACCGAATTCGTGACCTATATGGCGACGACCTCGGGCCTGCCGATCCGGCCCTTCGATCCCAGTGCGGCGGCGATCTTTCCCAAGGAATGGCAATTGCAGGCGCCGGGGAAGCGGGTCGCGGCGGTGATGGTGCAGGTCGATCTGCTGCCCGACGATCCTGCCGATGCGCTGGCCCAGATCGCCGACTGGTTCGCGCCCGACAGCCTGACCGCCGTCTGGGTGCTGGAAGAGGCAGCGATGATCGCCACCGATTTTCGCATCGACGCCAATGGCTGGATGCGCTTTGCCATGTTCGTGCGTCCGGGCGTCGGTCCGGGCCGGACAGGCAGGCTGGTGCACCGGCTGGTCGAGTTGGAGACCTATCGCGCCATGTCCATGCTGGGCCTTGGCCGCGCGCGCGAACTGACCCGCCGCCTGAATGAGCTGGAGGTCAGGCTGACCGCCATCGTCGAGGGGATGAATGACGAAACCCGCCCCGGAGAGGCCGTGCTGCACGATCTGCTGTCAGTCTCGGCCCAATTGGAGGCGCAGGCGGTGCAGCATTCATTTCGCTTCGGGGCCACGGCGGCCTATCAGGCCATCGTCACCGACCGGATCGAGGCGCTGCGCGAAACCCGCTTCATGGGCCGCCAGATGCTGACCGAATTCATGCGCCGCCGCTATCTGCCCGCGATGCGGACGACAGCTTCGGCCGAGGCGCGTCTGCGGTCGATGCTGGAACGCACGACGCGGGCGGCAGAACTGCTGCGCACGCGGGTCGATGTGGAACGATCCGCGCAGAATCAGGAATTGATGACCCGCATGGATCGCCGCGCCGATCTGCAATTGCGCCTGCAACACACGGTCGAAGGGCTGTCGGTTGTGGCGATCAGCTATTACGCGGTCGGGCTGCTGTCCTATGCGCTCTATCCGCTGGCGGCCAGGCTGTCGGTGGATAAATCCTATCTGATCGCCGGTCTGACCCCGCTGGTGGTGCTGGCGGTCTGGTGGTCGATGCGCCAGATCCGCAAGCGCCTGCATCGCCACGCGCCGGATGCCGATTTCTGACTTGTGCATGGGGGCAGGGGTCTGGATAACGGACAGGATCACGCAGAATCCCATCCACAGGAAATCCGATGCGACTGTTCCTTGCCCTTGCCGCGCTGCTGACCCTCTCTGCCTGCGGTGTGCCGCTGGTGCCGTTCATCTGATATAGAAATATTCGAGGATATTATGGCGAAGAATTTGAAAATGTTCGGTCTTGCGCATTGCTCGACCTGTCAGAAGGCGCAAAAGGCGCTGGAGGAACATGGCTGGAGCGTGGATTTCCGCGATGTCCAGAAAGAGCCCCTGACGGGCGAGGAACGTCAGCAGCTGGCCGATGAATTCGGGGAAAAGATCATCAATCGGGCCAGCCTGACCTGGCGCGGCATGTCGGACCAGGAACGCGCCGCCGATCCGGTCGCGATGATGGGGGAAAAGCCCAGCGTGATGAAGCGTCCCGCGATCATTGCCGGGGATCAGCGCCTGCTGGGCTGGACCTCCAATGTCAAACGCGCTTTGGACGTGCCCGCCTGATCCGCGCCTATCGGTTCGCCAATGAGGCGATCAGCGGCAGCACCGGGGTCAGATCATATCCGGCCTCGGCAGCGGTCTTGAGCAGGTCGTCCTGTGGCAGACGACCGGCATTTGCCAGCGCCCACAGCACCGTCGAGCGGTTGCCCGAACGACAATAGGCCACGACCGGGCGCGCACCGGTCAGCGCCTTGGCATAGCCCTCGATCAGTTCCGGCGTCACCTGCCCGGGCGAGAAGGGCAGATAGTGATACTCCATCCCGGCCTCTGCGGCGGCGGCCTGCATCCGCTGGTGATCGATGGTCGCATCGACCTCATCATCGGGGCGGTTGTTGATCAGCGTCTTGAACCCGGCCTCGGCCAGCAGCGGCACATCCTCGGGCAGGATCTGGGGGGAAACGGCAAGATCGGGGCTGAGTTGACGAAGATCCATGACGGGCCCTTTGCGAATAGTAAACAACGTCTGATACGCAGAAATGTCACGCGCGGGCCGCTGATGCCAGCCCTTTGCGTCCAGATCGCCTTAAATCAGACGCCTTGCGCCATTTCAACCAGCGCGGGAAGATCGGCGAAATCATCGAAGGCAGCGCGATGCGGCAGATCTTCGACCGGCGTATGGCGATAGCCCTGGGTGAACAGCATCAGCGGCACCGGCACTGCCGCCGCCGTGGCCGCGTCGAATTCGCTGTCGCCGACAAAGATGCCGCGCGGCTGGTCGGGATGGCTGCCCAGATCGGTCAGCGCCCGAAGCAGGGGCGCGGGATCGGGCTTTTTCTGTGGCAGAGAGTCGCCGCCGATCACGGTGCCGAAGACCTGGTCCATGCCGAAATGCGCCAGCACGTTAAGTGTCGGTGTCAGGGGCTTGTTCGTGCAGATGCCCAGCGGATGCCCGCGATCTGCCAGTGTCTCCAGCGCCGTGCGAACACCGGGATAAAGCTGCGTCAGCCGGGTTGCATCCTCATATCGCGCCATAAAGGCCGTCATCAGATCCTTCTGCAAACCGGAATCTGAAATTTCCAATGCGTTCCATATGTTGCGCCATAAAACCTCGACACCACCTCCAATAAATCCGCGCACCTGAAGCAGCGTCAGCAGAGGCTGATGATGGTCCCGCAGCGCGATATTGACGCTGGCATGAATGTCGGGCGCGCTGTCGATCAGCGTGCCGTCAAGGTCAAAGACGACCGGGCAGGGTGCCGCACAGACATTCATGTCGTTTTCCATTTTATCGAACAACCCATTGACGGTATTTGATTTTCTGGTCCATTACCGGTTTCCGCAATGCGCAGCATCGCTTGCAGCAGTTCGGGCCGCGCATCCGCGGGTCCGGCGCGTCTGGCCGAGGCGTCGAAGCGGCCGCGATATTGGAGTTCACCATCCGCGTTATAGCCAAAGAAATCCGGCGTGCATTCCGCGCCATAGGCTTTGGCCACGTCCTGCGTCTCGTCATAAAGATACGGAAAGGTAAAGCCGTGGCGCGCGGCCTCGGTCTTCATCTGCTGCGGGCCGTCCTGCGGATAATCCGCCACATCATTGGCCGAGATTGCCACCACGCCGATACCGGCGCGCTGCATCTGCGCCGCGTCGCGGACAATGCGGTCGATGATCGACTGCACATAGGGACAGTGATTGCAGATGAACATCACCAGCGTGCCACGCGGACCCGTGACATCCTCAAGCCGATAGATCCGGCCATCGGTGCCCGGCAGCGCGAAATCATGCCAGGGCGCGCCAAAATCGCAAACGGGCGGCGATACAGCCATTACATGCCTCCATGTCGTTCCATGCGCCGGACTGTCGGGGAAAGCCGCCACAGGCGCAAGTATCGGGACGCATTTTGGATTTATGTTCCATAATACTGATTATTGCGGTTTTGGATGGATCAGAATTCCACGCCCTGCTGCGCCTTGATGCCGTCGCGGAACGGATGTTTGATCAGGCTCATCTCGGTCACCAGATCCGCGGCCTCGATCAGCTCCTGTTTTGCATTGCGCCCGGTCAGGCAGACATGCGTCATCGGCGGCTTTTCGGTCAGCAGGACATCGACGACCTCCTCGATATCCAGATAATCATAGCGCAGCGCGATATTGATTTCGTCCAGCAACACGAAGCGGATGGCAGGATCGCGGATCTGCGCCTTGGCAAGCTCCCAGCCGTGGCGGGCTGCGGCGATATCGCGGTCGCGATCCTGGGTTTCCCATGTAAACCCTTCTCCAGATACAAAAAACCGGCACTCGTCGGCGAATTTTTCTTCCAGCAATTGCCGCTCGCCGGTCTGCCAGGTGCCCTTGATGAACTGCACCACCGCGCAGGGCATCCGATGGGCGATGCAGCGCATGATCATCCCGAAACCAGAGGATGACTTGCCCTTCCCCGCCCCGGTATGAACGATGATCAGACCTTTTTCCTCGGTCTTGTCCTGCATCATCCGGTCGCGCGCCGCCTTGATGCGTTTCATCTTTTCATTGTGACGACGGGCGGCCTCATCCATTCCGGTTTCCTTTCGGCTTGACAGGCTTGGCGCGGGCTGACCATATCGGCGCAGCTGGTGCCTGTGTCAACAGGTGAAAAGGGAATGCAAGAGGTTCGTGCCACGGCCCGCGCCGAATTGCAGCCGCCCCCGCGACCGTGACCGGAAAGGTCATCCAGGAACCCACTGGCCCGAACAGGCTGGGAAGGAAGGATGACCGCCAAGGCTGTGCCTTGATATCCGCAAGCCGGGAGACCTGCCAGCGCGACGAATGAAACCGGGCGGGGTGATCCGGTGTCGGGCGCGTGGCGTTCTGGCCGCGCATTCGCCTTGCCACCCCCTGCCCCCGAAGTGATGGGGTTTGCGTGACAACGGCGCAATCACAGGTCGAATTGCTGGTCTGCACCCGTTGTCGTCATGGCGAAGGTGACGACGGCGCGGCGGATCGCCCGGGCAATCTGCTGATGCAGGCTCTGCGACAGGTGTCGCTGCCGGGCGTGACGATCACGCCGGTCGAATGCATGTCGAATTGCGCGCGCGGCTGCACGGTGGCGCTGCGCGGCGCGGGCCGCTGGACCTATATCTACGGCGATCTTGATGCCGATGCCCATCTGCAGACAATCTGTCAGGGCGCTGCCGCCTATCGCGCGGCACCTGACGGGCTGGTCCCCTGGCGCGAACGCCCCGAACATTTCCGCAAGAACTGTATCGCCCGAATTCCCCCGATGGAGAGCACCTGAATGAGCAATCTCGAAAAGATCCCCGTCACCGTCATCACCGGATTTCTGGGATCGGGCAAGACGACCCTGATCGGCAAGCTGATGCAAAATCCCGGCGGCAAGCGGCTGGCGGTCGTGGTCAATGAATTCGGCGATGTCGGCGTGGACGGCGATATCCTGAAGGGCTGCGCCATCCCCGGCTGCCCCGAGGAGAACATCGTCGAACTGGCCAATGGCTGTATCTGCTGCACTGTTGCCGATGAATTCATTCCCACGATCGAAGCGCTGATGGCGCTGGATCCGCGCCCCGATCACATCCTGATCGAGACCTCGGGGCTGGCGCTGCCGAAACCGCTGCTCAAGGCCTTTGACTGGCCCGATATCCGCAGCCGGATCACGGTCGATGGCGTCATTGCGCTGGCCGATGCCGAGGCGGTGGCGGCGGGCCGTTTCGCGCCCGACGTGGCGGCGGTGGACCGGCAGCGGCTGGCGGACGACAGTCTTGATCACGAAACCCCGCTGTCCGAGGTGTTCGAGGATCAGATCGCCTGCGCCGATATCATCCTGCTGACCAAGCCCGATCTGGCGGGCGCGGATGGCGTGGCGCAGGCCAAGGCGCTGATCAATGCCGAACTGCCCCGCCCGTTGCCGATCATCGAGGTGGCCGAGGGCACGGTCGATCCCCGTGTCATCCTGGGCCTTGGCGCGGCGGCCGAGGATGACCTGGCCGCGCGACCCTCGCATCACGACGGGGCCGAGGATCACGAGCACGACGATTTCGAAAGTGTCGTGATCGCCATTCCCGAACTTACGGATCCCGCCGAACTGGTCGCCCGCGTCACTGAACTGGCGCAGCGTCAGAATATCCTGCGGGTCAAGGGCTATGCCGCCATTACCGGCAAGCCGATGCGGCTGCTGGTGCAGGCGGTCGGCGCGCGGGTGCGGCATCAATATGACCGCCCGTGGAAAGGTGATGAGCCGCGTCAGGGGCGTCTGGTCGTGATTGCCGAACATGACGATATCGACGAGGCCGCGATCCGCGCCGTGCTGACCCCTGCCCCGGCCCCTGTCGGCTAAGGAAACGCCAGCGCGATGCACGTCATCTTTCGCGAAAGCCACGGTCTGGATGAGGCCGACACCCCTGTCGATCTGGGCCACAGCCCGGCCGATATGGTGGTGCTGTCCTTCTCCGACAGCGATCTGGCGGCTTTCGCCGAAGCCTGGCATCGCGGCCCGGGCCTGCCGACACTGCGGCTGGCCAATATCGCGCGGCTGAAACATCCGTTGTCGGTCGATACCTATCTGGACCAGACGCTGGGCGCGGCGCGTGCCATTCTGATCCGGCTGATCGGCGGGATTGCCTATTGGCCCTATGGCATCGCGCAGATCCGGCAATTGGCGCAAAAGCGCGGGATCGCGCTGGCGGTTCTGCCCGCCGATGGCCGCCCGGATCCGCGGCTGGATCAGGTCTCGACCCTGCCGGAACCCGTGCTGCGCGATCTGGCGCGGCTCTGCGATCAGGGCGGCGGCGATGCGGCGCGACTGGCGCTGCTGCGGCTTGGTCAGGCCGCCGGGCTGCCTGTGGCGGGCGGCGAGGCGGCCCGGCCATTGCCCGATACCGGCTTCTGGACGCCAGAGGCGGGCCCGCAGACGGCCCTGCAGTCGGTAACGCAGGACCGCCCCCTTGCGGTGCTGATCTTTTATCGCTCGCATCTTGTCTCGGCGGATCTGGCGCCGATGACGGCGCTCTTTGAGGCGCTGCGTTCGCGCGGTTTCGCGGCGTTGGGCCTTTTCGTGCCATCGCTGAAGGCGCCCGAGGCGGCACGCTGGATCCGGCGCAACCTTGCGGAATTGCGCCCCGCCGCGATCCTGAACGCGACCGCCTTTTCGGCCCGCGGTGATCGGGACGGATCGCCGCTGGATGCGGCCGGCGTGCCCGTCTTTCAGATCGCGCTGGCCACCTGCGCGCAAAAGGCCTGGGCCGGGTCGGAACGCGGATTGTCGCCCGCCGATCTGGCCATGCATGTGGTCCTGCCCGAGGTTGATGGCCGCATTTTCGCGGGCGTTGCCTCGTTCAAGGAAACCGGGACGCCCGATGCCGCGCTGGAATTCGCGCGACAGGTACATCGCCCCGTGCCGGATCGCATCGATGCCATCGCCGATCGCGTGGCCGCATGGCACAGGCTGGCCACCACCCCTGCCCCGCAGAAACGCGTCGCGCTGATCCTGTCGACCTATCCGGGGCGAGTGTGGAACATCGCCCATGCGGTCGGTCTGGATGCCATCGCCTCGGCCGAGGCGATGCTGGGCGATCTGCGGGATGCGGGCTATCGGGTCGATCCGGGCGACGACCTGCCACGCAGCCTGTCCCGGCAGGAGATCCACTGGCCGCTGGACCACTATCGCCGCGCGCTGGCGCGATTGCCGCAGAAATTGCAAAGCGATCTGCAGGCCGCCTGGGGCGCGCCGGAACAGGATCCTGATGTCACGCCCGCAGGCTTTCGCTTTGCGGTCACCCATCGCGGCAATGCGCTGATCGCACTGCAGCCCGAACGCGGCATCGCGCCGGACCGGGCTGCCGAATATCACGATCTGACGCGGGTGCCGCGCCACGCCTATGTCGCCTTTTACCTGTGGCTGCGCGAACAGGCCGATGCGCTGGTCCATATCGGGGCGCATGGCACGCTGGAATGGTTGCCCGGCAAATCCGTCGCCCTGTCGCAGGATTGCTGGCCCGAGGCGCTGGTGGGTGATCTGCCCGTCATCTATCCCTTCATCGTCAACGATCCCGGCGAGGCCGCACAGGCCAAGCGCCGCATCGGGGCCGTCACGCTGGGCCATGTCCCGCCGCCGCTGCGCAGATCCGGCACGCCCGAACGTCTGGCCCGGCTGGAGGCGTTGCTGGACGAGTTTTCCAATGCCGACGGGCTGGACCCCAAGCGCCGCGACCGGCTGATGGGCGATATCCGCGATGAGGCCCGCGCCATCGGCGTCGAACGTGATCTGGCCATTGACGGCGCCTCTTGCCCCGCCCAGGCGATTGCGCGCATCGACCGCTTTGTCTGCGACGTGAAGGACAGCCAGTTCGGCGACGGGCTGCATGTCTGGGGCCGCGCGGATCCGGGCAGCAGCTTCGATCCGCATTGCGCAGAGGCCGAACGGCAATCGCTTCTGGATGCGCTGGCGGGTCGCTGGATCGCGCCCGGCCCGTCGGGCTCTCCCTATCGCGGACGGGGTGATGTTCTGCCCACGGGCCGCAATCTTTTTACCACCGATCCCCGCAGCGTGCCGACGAGGGCGGCCTGGCGGCAGGGCGCCCGACTGGCCGATGATTTCATCCAGCGCCATCTGCAGGATGAGGGCGACTGGCCGCGTGGCGTGATGCTGGACCTCTGGGGCTCGGCGACGATGCGCACGGCGGGCGAGGAATTTGCCATGGCGCTGGCGCTCTTGGGCGTGAAGCCGGTCTGGGATGACGGGTCCGAGCGCGTGTCGGGGATCGAGATCACCCCGATTGCAGAGCTTGATCGCCCCCGGATCGACGTGACCTTGCGCGTCTCGGGCCTGTTTCGGGATGTCTTCCCGACGCTGTCGGCGCTGTTTCAGCAGGCGATACGCGCCTTGTCCGCCCGGGATGAGGCACCGGATTGGAACCCCTTTGTCGGTGTTGAAACACCGCGCGTCTATGGCCCGCAACCGGGCAGTTTCGGACTGGGCATGGGGGCCGGTCCGGACAGCTATTCCGCCGATGCGCGGCAGGCGGCGGGCAAGGCATGGCTGGCGGCCTCTGCCTGGGCGCTGGATGGATCGCGGGCAGTGCGCGACGAACAGGGATTGCGCCAGCGCGTGGCCGGGGCGGATGCCTTTGTCCATCCGCAGGATCTGCCGGAAACCGATCTGCTGCTGGCCGAGGATTATGCCAGCCACGAGGCGGGCTTTGCCGCAGCCCAGCAGATCACCGGAGGCAAGGCGGCGCTGTATCATCTGGACAATACCGATCCCGACCGCCCGCGCACCCGCCCCCTGACCGAGGAAATCGCCCGCGTCGTGCAGTTCCGCGCCGCCCATCCCGGCTGGATCGCGGGCATGATGCGCCACGGTTTTCGCGGCGCGGCCGAAATCGCCGCAACGCTGGAAAACATGGCTTTATTCGCGCATCTGGCCGATGTGGTGCCCGATCACCTGTTCGACCAGTTCTGGGACGAGACTCTGGGCCGCGACCACGTGGTCGCCTTCCTGTCAGACGCCAATCCACAGGCGCTTGCCGCCATGCGCGAACGCTTTCGCAAACTGCATGAGGCCGGGCTGTGGCGCACCCGGCGCAATGCCATCGTCGCCGCGCTGGAGCCTGCACCATGAGCGTCCCGCTTGTGAAAGGATGGTGCCCGGGCGCCTATCGCCCGATGGCATCCGGCGATGGGCTGGTCCTGCGCCTGCGCCCGCCCATGGGCGAGTTGACCCCGGCCCAAACCCTTGCGCTGGCCGATCTGGCAGAGCGTCACGGCAATGGCACGCTCGACCTGACCAATCGCGCCAATCTTCAGATCCGGGGCGTGGCCGAGGCCGATCACGCCGCCCTGATCGCGGAGCTTGCCGCATCGGGTCTGGTGCCACCGGACAGCCATGCCGAGGGACCGGGGATCATCCTGTCGCCCTTTGCCCCGCCGGATGACGACCGCAGGCAGCGCCAGATCGCGCAGGCGCTGTCAAAGGCGCTGCAGGCTGCGGAATTCGCGGCGCTTCCGGCGAAATTCGGCCTTGTTCTGGATCCCGGCCCCTTGCGGCATATGGACGGGATCAGTGGCGACCTGCGCATCGAATCCGCGGATGATACGCTGATCCTGCGCGCCGATGGCTGCAATCGTGGATGCCGTGTCGCCAGCCCCGCAGAGGCGGTGGAGCAGGCCCTGCGCATGATGCGCTGGTTCCTGACCCGCGGTGGCGTCGATGCGCAGGGTCGCGGGCGCATGGCGCGGCATATCGCGGCGGGCCATCTGCCTCCGCCCGATCTGCGCGGCGATCTGCTGCCGAACCCGGCGGCCCCTGCCCCCTTGCCCGGCGCGCGACCAGACGGCTTTTGCCTTGCCGCGCCTTTCGGGCAACTCACACCCGACGATCTGCGGTATCTGGCCAGACTTGGCGCGCCTTACTTGCGGATCACCCCGTGGCGCATGATCTTTCTGCCGGGCCTGCGCCACCTGCCCGAACGCGCGCAGGCATCCGGCCTGATCGCGGATCCCGGTGATCCGCTGCTGCGCGTCGATGCCTGTCCCGGTGCGCCTTCCTGCCCGCAGGCCACGGTCCAGACGCGACCCCTTGCCCGCAGGCTGGCCGGGATCATACCGCCGGGATCCTCGCTGCATGTCTCAGGCTGCGCCAAGGGCTGCGCGCGCCAAAGCGCCGCCGATCTGACGCTGATCGGGCGGGATGGTCGCTTCGACCTGCTGCGCCACGGCACCGTCCGCGATACACCCGAAACACGCTCAATCGCGCCGGATGCGGTGCCCGATCTTATGAACAGGTAACCATGCCATATTCCTATGAAACCGATGGCGCGGCGATCTATGCCGAAAGCTTCGCCACCATCCGGGCCGAGGCCCAGCTTGCCCGTTTCGCCCCGGATGAGGAACAGGTCGCCGTGCGGATGATCCATGCGGCCGGGATGGTCGGGCTTGAGGCGCATCTGCGCTTTTCCCCCGGCATGGTCGCGGCGGCGCGGCGGGCGCTGACATCCGGCGCGCCGATCCTTTGCGATGCGCATATGGTCAGCGAGGGCGTGACCCGCACGCGTCTGCCCGCGATGAACCCGGTAGTCTGCAACCTGCGCCATCCTGACGTCCCGGATCTGGCCGCGCGGCTGGGCACCACCCGATCCGCCGCGGCGCTGGAACTGTGGCGCCCGCATCTGGCCGGGGCGCTGGTCGCCATCGGCAATGCGCCGACGGCACTGTTTCACCTGCTGGAGATGCTGGAGGACCCCGCCTGCCCCCGCCCCGCCGCGATCATCGGCTGTCCGGTCGGCTTTGTCGGTGCCGCCGAATCCAAGGCCGCGCTGTGGCAGGTGCAGCCCGTCCCCTGCCTGATCGTCGAGGGTCGTCTGGGCGGCAGCGCCATCACCGTCGCCGCCATCAACGCCATCGCGAGCCGCGCGGAATGAGCGCGGGTGAAATCATCGGTGTGGGCCTTGGGCCCGGAGACCCCGAATTGATGAGCGTGAGGGCCGACCGGCTGGTACGCGCGGCCCGTCACATCGCCTATTTCCGCAAGGCCGGACGCCCCGGCCGCGCGCGCCGCATCGTCGAGGGGATGCTGCGTCCCGATGTGGTGGAAATCGCGATGGAATATCCGGTGACGACCGAAATCCGGCTGGACGATCCGGCCTATAACGACTGCCTCTCGGGCTTCTATACGCGGATCACGCAGCAGCTTGCGGGCCTCAGCCGGCAGGGTCAGGACGTCGTGGTCCTGTGCGAGGGCGATCCGTTCTTCTACGGCTCGTTCATGCATATCTATACGCGGCTGAAGGATGTGACGCCGATCTCGGTCGTGCCGGCGATCACCGGCATGTCGGCAGCCTGGACGGCGACGGGCATCCCGATCACCTGGGGCGATGATGTGATGAGCGTGCTGCTGGGCACCATGCCGGTAGCGGATCTGACGCGGCATATGGAGCAGGCGGATGCGCTGGTGGTGATGAAGGTGGGCCGCAATCTGGCCAAGGTGCGGCAGGCGATCACCCAATCGGGCAAGCTGGACCGGGCATGGCTGATCGAATGCGCCAGCATGGATCAGCAACGCGTGGTGCCGCTGGCGCAGGCGGGGGACGGGGCGGTGCCCTATTTCTCGATCGTCATCGTCCATGGCAACGGGCGCAGGCCATGACGGGCTGGATCGCGATTGCCGGACTGGGCCCGGGCGATGACGCGCTGATGACGCCACAGGTCAGCCAGGCCCTGAGCGATGCGACCGATCTGATCGGCTATGCGCCCTATGTGCGGCGCGTGCCGGACCGGCCCGGCCTTGCGCGGCACGAAACCGATAACCGGGAAGAGCTTCACCGCGCGCGGCATGCATTGGAGCTGGCGCAGGCGGGGCATCGCGTGGTTGTCGCCAGTTCCGGCGATCCGGGGGTCTTTGCCATGGCCGCAGCCGTGTTCGAGGCGATCGAGGCGGGGCCGCCCGACTGGCGGATGCTGGATGTCCGGGTGCTGCCGGGGATTACCGCGATGCTGGCGGCGGCGGCCCGGATCGGCGCGCCGCTGGGCCATGATTTCTGCGCCATCAACCTGTCCGACAACCTCAAGCCCTGGGATCTGATCGAACATCGCCTGCGACTGGCCGTGCAGGCGGATTTCGCCATCGCGCTGTATAACCCGCGCTCGAAATCGCGTCCGCAGGGCTTTGCGCGCTGCCTGAGCCTCTTGCAGCAGACCTGCGAGGCGGGGCGGCTGCTGATCTTTGCCCGCGCCGTCTCGACCCCGGACGAAAATCTGCGCGTCGTGCCGCTGCGGGATGCCCGACCCGAGATGGCCGATATGCGCACCGTGGTGCTGATCGGATCTTCCGCGACGCGGCTGATCGAACGTCCGGGAACGCCCTTCGTCTATACCCCCAGATCGGCGCCTGTATGAGCGATGAAGCGCAACACCTCGGCCGGATCATGTGTCTCTGGCCGCGCAGGCAGGGCGGGCCGGTCGATCATCAGCACCGGCAGGCCAAGCGCCCGCGCGGCGGCGATCTTGGCATAGGCGCCGTCTCCGCCCGCATTCTTGGCGACGACAAGCTGGATATCGTGGCGCTGCAACAGCGCCAGATCCGCCTGCATGGTAAAGGGGCCGCGATCCAGGATGACCGTGCTTTCCGGCAAGGGCAACGGGCCGTCGGGCGCATCGACAAGTCGCAACAGATAGCTGTGCTGCGGATGGGCGGCGAAACGGTCCAGATGCATCCGGCCAATGGCAAGCATGACCCGCATCGCGGGCCGGTCCAGCGCAGCGGCGGCCTGATCCAGATCGGCCACGTGCCGCCAATCATCGCCCGCGACCGGCTGCCATGCGGGACGCGTCAGCGCCAGCAGGGGCACATCGGCCTTGGCGCAGGCACTGACAGCATTGCGGCTGATCTGCGCGGCAAAGGGATGGGTCGCGTCGATCACATGCGTGATGCCATGCTGACGCAGCCAGTCGGCCAGCCCCGCAGCGCCGCCGAAACCGCCCAGTCGCATCGGCAGCGGTTGCGCGCGCGGGCGGCTGACCCGACCGGCCAGCGACAGGGTGCCCGCGATGCCCTGCGTCGCAAGCAATTGCGCCAGGGCGCTGGCCTCGGATGTGCCGCCCAGAATCAGAAGGTTGGGGCGCATGGCTGAAACACCTTGGCTGACGATCATCGGATTGGGCGAAGATGGACCAGAGGGGCTGTCCGGCGCAAGCCGTGACGCGCTGCGGCAGGCGCAGGTCGTGATGGGCCCGGCGCGGCATCTGGCGCTGCTGGGCGAGGTTCCTGCCCGGCGGATCGACTGGCCGGTGCCTTTCGCGGATGGTCTGCCGATCCTTCACGGATTGCGGGGGCAGCGGGTGGTGGTTCTGGCCTCGGGCGATCCCTTTTGCCACGGCGCTGGCCGCGTGATTGCACGCGAGTTTGCAGCCGGGGAGTGGCGGTCCTTGCCGGGCATCTCGACCTTCTCACTGGCTGCCAACCGGCTGGGCTGGCCGCTTGACAGCGTGGAATGCCTTGCGCTGCATGCCGCGCCGCTGACGCGGCTGCGCCCGCATCTGGCCGAGGGACAGCGGATCATCGTCCTGCTGCGCGACGGTGCGGCGGTGGCGGAACTGGCCCGCTTTTTGCACGAGCTTGGCTTTGGCGACAGCCGGCTTTGGGTGCTGGAGGCGCTTGGCGGTTCCCGCGAACGGATCACCGAGGCGCTGGCGCAGGCCCTGCCCCCAACGGAATTTTCCCATCCCGTCGCCGTGGCGATCGCCGTGGCGGGCAAGGGTCTGGCCCTGCCCCGCAGCAGCGGCATCGGCGACGGTTTTTTCGACAGTGACGGCCAGATCACCAAGCGCCCGATACGCGCGCTGGCGCTGTCGGCGCTGGCGCCCCGGGCGGGCGAATTGCTGTGGGATATCGGCGGCGGATCGGGATCGGTGGGGATCGAATGGTGCCTGACCCATCCCGCCTGTCAGGCCATCAGCATCGAACCGCGCGCGGATCGTGCCGCCCGGATCAGGACCAATGCGGACCGTTTGGGGGCCGACCGGCTTCAGGTGATCGACGGCGCGGCGCCCGGGGCGCTGGACGGCCTGCCCCTGCCGCAGGCGGTCTTTATCGGCGGCGGCCTGTCCGACGCGCTTCTGACCGATCTCTCGGCGCGGCTGCCCGCGGGCACGCGGCTGGTCGCCCATGCGGTGACGCTGGAATCCGAGGCTCTGCTGACCGAATGGTCGGCACGTATCGGTGGCGATCTGATGCGAATCGCGCTATCCCGAATAACGCCGCTTGGCCGAAAACGAGGCTGGACAGCGGCTTATCCGGTCACGCAATGGCGGGTGGTGCTATGATTGCAGCAGGGTTCGGTTTCAGAAGCGGCGCGACGATCCAGAGCCTGCTGGACGCGCTGGCATGTGCCAATCCGGAAGGCCGCGCCTTTCAGCGTATCGCCACCGCCGATGACAAGGCCGAGGCCGAGGTCTTTCAGATGCTGTCGACGCATCTGCGGATCGCCGCGCAGGGGATCGATCAGGCCACATTGACCGCCCAGACCACGATGACGCAATCCATCGCCGCCCTGGCGGCACGCGGCATTGGCAGCCTGGCCGAGGCTGCGGCCCTGGCCGCCGCCGGTCCGGGCGCAAGGCTGCTGGCGGCGCGGGTGATCTCGCATGATGGCATGGCCACCTGTGCGCTGGCCCTGGGAACCGCCCTATGACCGTTCACTTCATCGGCGCAGGTCCCGGTGCGCCCGATCTGCTGACCCTGCGTGGCCGCGATCTGATCGCATCATGCCCGGTCTGCCTTTATGCCGGGTCGCTGGTGCCCGACGCCATCCTGCAGCATTGCCCGCCGGGCGCGCGGATCGTGAATACCGCGCCGCTGGATCTGCAGGCGATCATGCAGGAATGCCTGCAAGCCCATCGCGCAGGTCAGGATGTGGCGCGTCTGCATTCGGGCGATCTGTCGGTCTGGTCTGCGATGGGCGAACAATTGCGCCGCCTGCGCGCCGAGGGCATTCCCTATACGGTGACGCCGGGTGTGCCCTCTTTCGCTGCTGCCGCCGCCGCGCTTGGGGCCGAACTGACCCTGCCCGGCGTGGCGCAATCGGTGGTGCTGACGCGCATGGGGGGCCGTGCCTCGGCCATGCCTCCGCGCGAGACGCTTGCCGCCTTCGGCGCGACCGGCGCCACGCTGGCGCTGCATCTGTCGGTGCAGCAGCTTGCGCAGGTCGTGGCCCAGTTGTTGCCCCATTACGGCCCCGATTGCCCCGTCGCGGTGGTCTGGCGGGCAAGCTGGCCCGATCAGCGCATCATCCGCGCCACGCTGGCCGGGATCCCGTCGCAGATGCCGGACGGGATCGCGCGTACGGCCCTGATCCTTGTGGGCGACGCGCTGGCAGCCGATGGCTTTGCCGAAAGCTGCCTCTATTCCGCCGATTACGACCGCCGCTATCGCCCGCAATCGGCCGAAAGCGAATGGGCCGGGTGGAGCCCCGCCGATGACTGAGCGCGATGGCAACCCGCCGGGGCTGATGATCTCGGCCCCGTCCTCTGGCACGGGCAAGACCACGGTGATGCTGGGCCTGCTGCGCGCCTTGGCCGAGGACGGGCTGGCCGTGCAGCCCTTCAAATCCGGGCCGGATTATATCGACCCCGCCTTTCATCAGGCGGCCTGCGGGCGGGCCTCTTACAACCTTGACAGCTGGGCGATGGATCAGGGGCTGTTCGGCAGCATCGCCGCGATGGCGCGCGGCGCCGATATCTGCGTGGCCGAGGGCTCGATGGGGCTGTTTGACGGGGTGGCGACGCGGGGCCGGATCGGATTTGGCGCCAGCGCGGAAACGGCGCGGGCGATGGGCTGGCCGGTCATTCTGGTGCTGGATGTCAGCGGTCAGGCGCAATCGGCGGCGGCCACGGCGCTTGGCTTTGCGCGCTATGACCCCGATCTGCCGATTGCCGGGGTGATCCTGAACCGCGTGGCCAGCCCCCGCCATCTGCGCCTGACGCAAGAGGGGATGACGCGGGCCGGGCTGCGGGTTCTGGGCGCATTGCCGCGCCGTGGCGATCTGACCCTGCCAGAGCGTCATCTGGGCCTGATCCAGGCGGTCGAGCATCCCGATCTGGACGCCGCCATCGCCGGATATGCGGCATTCCTGCGCGAACATGTCGATCTGGCCGCGATCCGCGACGCGGCAACCGGGAACCCCCTGCAGGCTGCGGGCGCGCTGCCCCCGCCCCCGGCCCAGCGGATCGCGCTGGCGCAGGATGCGGCCTTTTCCTTTACCTATCCGCATATCCTGAAGGGCTGGCGCGATGCGGGCGCGCAGATCCTGCCCTTTTCGCCGCTTGCGGATGAGGAGCCGGACCCCTCGGCCGATCTGGTCTGGCTGCCGGGCGGCTATCCCGAGCTTCACGCGGGCGCCCTGTCCGCAGCCTCGCATTTCATGCAGGGGCTGCGCCGCTTTGCCAAGACCGGGCCGGTCCATGGCGAATGCGGCGGATATATGGTGCTGGGCCAGTCGCTGACGGACAAGAACGGGCAGGCTCATCAGATGGCGGGGCTGCTGGGGCTGGCGACCTCTTATGAAAAGCGCAGGCTGCATCTGGGTTATCGCCGGGCCTTGCTGCAGGCGCCCCTGCCCGGTCATGGCACGGGCGACCGCCTGCGCGGGCATGAGTTCCATTATTCCACCATCCTCGATCAGCCCGACCAGCCGCTGGCCCATGTCAGCGATGCCGATGGCACGGCGGTGGCCGAAACCGGGTCGCGGCGCGGGCAGGTGACGGGCACGTTCTTTCACCTGATCGCGGCGGAGCACTGAAGAAAGGGACATCGCGCTTGCATGCCGGACGTGGCTGTCCGATAACGATTTCGACGGTGCCGCGCGATATCGCGGTGAATAGGGAAGCGGGTGAAAATCCCGCACTGCCCCCGCAACTGTAAGCGGAGAGCGTGTCGGAACGCCACTGGCCAGAAGATCGGCTGGGAAGGCCCGAACACGCCGCGACCCGCAAGTCAGGAGACCTGCCGTCAGCAACCAGACGCCGCGACATGCGGCCCAAACCGCCGCCGGTGGGGTGGCTTATGGAAGGACCTGAATATGCATATCGAACCCGGAATCGTGGCCGGCCCCAAGATGGGCCTTGCCTATGGCACCGCCGCCGCCGCCGCGGCCTATACCGTCAAGCTGGCGGCCGACGACCTGCGCACACATAGCCCGGCCTCATTCCTGCTGCGCACGGCGATTGCCGTGATCGGCGTCTTTGTTTCCTTTGAGGTGCTGCCCCATTTCGCCGTCGGCATTTCCGAGGTGCATTTCATTCTGGGCACGACGCTGTTCCTGATCCTGGGGGCCGCGCCCTCGGCCATCGGGCTGGCACTTGGGCTGCTGATTCAGGGCATGTTCTTTGCGCCGACCGATATGCCCATGTATTTCGTCAATGTCTCGACCCTCCTCTGGCCGCTATTTGCCATCGATGCGCTGGCCAAGCGGGTGATCCCGGCGGCGACGGCCTATGTCGATCTGACATATCTGGACGTGCTGAAGATGTCGCTGGTCTATCAGGGCGGTGTTGTCGCCTGGGTCGCCTTCTGGGCGCTGTACGGTCAGGGCATGGGCGCGGACAATCTCGCCTCCATTGCCAGCTTTGCCGCCGCCTATGTGGTCGTCGTGCTGGTCGAGCCGATTGCCGATCTGGCGGCGCTGGCCATCGCCAAAAGCCTGCGCGCGGGCGGTCAGGGTTCGTTGCTGAACCGTCGGCTGTATCAGGCGTGATCTGCCCCGATCCGAACCGGTCGCGATCCCGTGGCCGGTTCCCCTGCCCCGGCGCGATCCTGTGATCCGGCTTTGGCTGATCGGGATCGGCACCGGCAATCCCCGACATGTGACGCTGGAAGCCGTTCAGGCGCTGCGCGAGGCCGCGCTGATCCTGCTGCCGCGCAAGGGGCCGGACAAGGCCGATCTGGCGGAACTGCGCCACGCCATCCTGCGCGATTGCGACAGCCGCGCGCAGGTGATCGAATTCGACATGCCGCAGCGAGACGAGCGCCTGCCCTATCTGCAGCGCGTGCGCCTGTGGCACGATCAGATCGCCGCCATCTGGGCCGGAGCGATCGAGCGCGCGCAGCCAAGCGGGCCGGTGGCGCTGCTGGTCTGGGGCGATCCGGGGCTTTACGATTCTACGCTGCGGATCGCGGCACGGCTGCAGCCGCAACCCGACCTGCGAGTGATCCCCGGTATCACCGCCCTGCAGGCGCTGACAGCGGCCCATGCGATCCCCTTTAACACGCTGAACGGCGCGGTGACCGTCACCACCGGGCGCAGGCTGCGCGAGCACGGCTGGCCCGACGGCGCGCAGACCGTGGCGGTGATGCTGGATGGTGCATGCAGTTTCCAGCGCCTCGATCCGGCCGGGCTGCGGATCTGGTGGGGCGGCTTTCTGGGGATGCCGGAACAGTTGCTGGCCTCGGGTCCGCTGGACATTGCGGGGCCGCAGATCGTGGCCCTGCGCGAACAGGCGCGGGCGCGGCATGGCTGGATCATGGATTGCTATCTGCTGCGCCGCGAGATGGACGCCTGACAGCGCTTAATTTCCCGTCTTTCCCGGTCCTTTCCCCGCCCGGCCTTGCGAGGCACCGCGCGATCCCCTACATCTCGCTATAACGGCAAGAAGGACAAAACCATGGCAATGGAAGCCCATGAAATCGAAGCCCTCATTCGCGCGGCATTCCCGGACGCGCAGATCACGATCACCGATCTGGCGGGCGACGGGAACCACTATTCCGCCGAGGTGATCGACGAAAGCTTCCGCGGTCAGAACCGGGTCCAGCAGCAGCGCGCCGTCTATGCCGCCCTGCAGGGCAGAATGGATGGCAATGCGGGCGAATTGCACGCCCTGGCGCTGACGACGAAGGCACCCGATTAAGGTCGCCCACGAAATTCGGACACGGCCCGGAACGGACGGGTCGCCACTGACAAGGACTGACGCTATGAGCGAAGTGAACGCGCAAATTCAGGAAATGGTCGATAACAGCGATGTCGTGCTGTTCATGAAAGGCACCAAGGAAATGCCGCAATGCGGGTTTTCCAGCCGCGTGGCCGGGGTGCTGAACTATATGGGCGTGGATTATCGCGACGTGAACGTGCTGGCCGATGATGCCATCCGCCAGGGCATCAAGGATTTCTCGGAATGGCCGACGATCCCGCAGCTTTATGTCAAGGGCGAGTTCATCGGTGGCTGCGACATCATCACCGAAATGACCCTGTCGGGCGAGCTGGACCAGCTTCTGGACCAGAAGGACATCGCCTATAACAAGGAAGCTGCCGACAAGATCCGCGAAGCCAACGCCTGATCAGGCCGCCATCGCATCGAAAAGGGCTGCGGAAGGGATCTTCCGCAGCCCTTTCTGTCAGGCGACCTTCGCATCACCGGTAGTAGCGGTCGTCGTCGTAATAATCGTCCTCGTCGTGATAATAATCGTCATCATCATCACGCGATTTCCGAAACCGGCTGGCCAGCGTTACGCCGATGGCAAAGGCACCCAGCAATTTTGCCATGCTGCCTGCATTGGTGTTGCTGGCCTCGACCACCTTGTCCTTGACGTCACCGGCCTTGTCGATCGTCCGGTCGACATTCTCGGGCGTGAAGCCCACCGATTGCGCGACGCCGTAAGCCTTGTCGGCGACCTGGCTGACGCGATCCGTCGCGCTGCCTACCACGGATGAGACCTTGCGCCCGGCCATATCGACGACGCGACCGGCCTCCATCCGTGCGCGGTTCGACGCCGCATCAGCCACCATCATCAGCTGCGTTTCGACCTCCTGGCGCAACTCGTCGGTCGTGGGCATGTCATGGCGCGTGCTGCCGCCCATCAGCAGCACGATCAGTGCCACGACAAGGAAGAAGACGCCAAGCACGACCGAGGCGATCATGGCGCCCAGATCCATCTCATAGGCCAGCCAGATCCACAGCGCCGCCAGCAGAAACGCGACGCCGATGGCCGCGACGGTGCCCGCCGCCGCCTTCATGCCGGCGCGGCGGGCCTTGTCGGTCAGCGCAAGCTGCAGCTTCTGCGCATAGTCAAACATCGCGGCCTCAGCGACGCGCCAGGATCAGGCCGACCAGAAAGCCCACGCCTGCGGCAATGCCAAGCGCCTGGGCGGGATGACGGCGCACCATTTCGGAGACCTCGTCGTAACGCTCTTCGGCGTAGTGAGAGACTTCCTTGGCCGCCTGCTGACCGCGTTCGTACAGATGCTCTGCCTCGGCGCGGGCGCGGTTGGCATAGTCTTCGCCCGCCTGACGGGCGCGCTCGGCATATTCGCGGCCGGTTTCAGCGGCGGCATTGGCGAAATCGGCGCCACGCTCTTTCAGGCGATCCACGCCGCCATTGTCCTGCAGACGGTCCGCGGTGTCGCGCACGTCGTCGGCAACCTCGCGGGCGCCACGACGGATATCCTCTTTCGCCTCATTGGCGGCCTGCTTCACGTCTTGCGAGACGCCTTCTACGGTTTGCTTTGCATCAGCCATGATAATGTCCCCTCAGGATGTCATGTGATTTGTCACCTCAACAACACATGGCAGAGATCATTGTTCCAGAGGCGATATGACAAGCACCCGGATTTCATCTTAATTTTTGTTTGGAAAGTGGTACCGCCTCCCCGGCTTGAACGGGGGACCTCTAGATCCACAATCTAGCGCTCTAACCAACTGAGCTAAGGCGGCACGGATGCGTTCTGTAACGCTGGTCGGGGTCAGTTGCAAGCCCGTCTTGCCGCGAAATCGTCCTCGCGTTACAGAAAGCGACAGCCAAATTGAGGAAACCGCCGTGAGCATTAACAGCCAGAGCAACATCGCCGCGAATTTGCAGGTCGGCCCGACGGATCAGGGCATGGTGCGGATCTATGTCGAGGGCGATGGAATCGATCTGCCGCTGGATTTCGACCCGGAAGAGGCGGCCGAAATCGCCGAAGAGCTGATGGCGGCGGTCGAGGCCGCCCGGTCCATGGCGAAAAAGGGCGGCGCTAAAAAGCCGAAGAAGTAAGCGATTCGGGATCGGTCAGGCCCTGCAGCCGCAGGGCCCCTGCCCGCGCGAAATCGCGCAATACCCTGGTCCGGCGCGCCCCCGCCAGCCGGGTTTCGGGCGGCATGCGCTGAATTTCGGCCCCATAGGCATCGGCTGTGATCAGCCCGGTTTCAGCGGGCAGCAATTCGGACGGAAAATCGCCATCCACGGCCCAGAAATAGCGGTCGCACCAATCCAGATAGCCCTGCCATTTCCTGTCGCTGGCGAAATCATTGCGGCAGCTTTTGCATTCGACGATCCAGAAATCGCCCTTGGGCGACAGGCTGATCAGATCGACCCGCAGCCCCCGCACCGGCACGAATTCCGTCAGCACCGCATGATCCATGCTGCGCAACAGCCGCGCCACGCCGCGCGCAAGGCGCTGGCCGGGCATGGCGGGCAGGTATTCCATAGGCTGATCCATCTGGACATATTAGAACGAAAAGGAAACATTCCGCAAGCGCCCTGCCCCGCGAAACTTCACTCTTGAAAGCGCGCGCCGCGCTGCATATCTGCGGATCCGGCGGGCTTCTGCTCTTCTCGCGTGCGGCCATTTTTCCACTGGCCTATAACTTTTCCGAGGGAGCTGGCTCTGGCGTGACCCTGGTCTCGTTACCCGGCGCCCACCTGGTACTCCAGGCTTTCGGGAAATCTCGCGCTGCCGCGGTCGCTGCGGTTCCCGCCACCTGAAAACCGCCCTGCCCCGGCAGCGGCGGTTTTTTCATATCCGCGCAACTGAAACGAAAAAGGGCGGCCAGATGGCCGCCCTTCCAGAGAGACTGATCCGAGGGATGGATCAGAAGCCGTACACGATCGAAACACCCAGAGTATTGTCGGTGCGGATCGGACGGTTTTCCTGGTACTCGGTGGTGTAGCTCACGCGGGTCGCCAGTTGGTCGCTCATCTTGAAGTTGACGCCCAGCTGGTTGGTGATCACGTCATCCGAGTCATCCGAAGACAGGAAGTCGGTGTCGTTGGTCAGGAAGACCATGTCGTTGAAGCGGTGGTAGAAGCGCGACGACACGATGTAGCCGATGCCGTTATCCGACGAATCGTCGACGGCAACGCGGTCATAGCCGCCAGCGGCGTTCTCGACCAGGTCGTAGCCGGCGTGCTGAGCACCGGTCTGGGTGTAGCGGTAGCCGATACCACCCTGAACGCGCCATGCGGTCTGTTCGGTGTTGATGACGCGGTAACCCGGGCCAACGCCGATGAAGCCGTCGCGACGGAAGTCGCCCAGTTCTTCGACCAGGTCCTGCTGGGTGCTGGAGTCGCTGTTGGCTTCGCCGTCAGCCAGACCGTCGATTTCGAAGCGGCCCAGAGCGAAGGCATAGAAGCGATCGTTGAAGTAGTACTGGGCATCATAGATGACCGAGACGTCTTCTTTGTCTTTGTCGCCGTTTTCGTCTTCACCGAATTCCAGCAGCATACCAACGGTTTGCGCCCAGGGACCCTGGTTGTACGACACGCGGCCACCCAGAGCGAAGTCCTGGCTTTCGTCGTTGCCATCGCTGCCTGCATAGGTCAGCGACATGGAGCCGAACAGGCCCTGACGGCGGTCAGCGGGACCGAAACGCTCGGGGTCGTTCGAACGGTCGAAGTCGTCCTGAACGTCGTCCTGGATGTCAGTGATCTGATCGTCGATTTCGCTCAGGCCAGCGGCGTTGGCGCCGGTCGAGATTTCGGTTTGCGCGAATGCCGGAGCCGACAGTGCGGCCACGAGAGCGGCGGTGCCGGTCAGCAGCGTAACTTTTTTCATCTTAGTGTTCCTCACGAGCTGAGTTTCGTTGTCCTGGCACTGTGATGGGCACCAGAGCATGTCTGCTGGGGGTCAATTAAACTGGCCCGCCGAAGGTTCAAAGGGGGTGACGAAATCGCAGGAATTCCCGAAAACGTGAGGTATTGTCAGTGCCGATGCGACCGGCGGAAAACCGCTGACATACAACCGTGAACAGGTAAGCAGGAACTTTTTTCGGCACAGGTCAAGCGCATGAGAACGCTAACAAAAACAGAATATCGAAACAGTTCGTTCTGTTTGCCTTGTTATCATAAGATGAAATCTAAGCGTTACTGCCGGAAAATTGAGCAGACAAATATCGGTGAACGGGTCTTGCAGATGTTGCACATTCGACACGATGGCATCTTGTTCGTTCTTGAATGAGCCTCAATTTCGTGCCCCGCCGGGACGGCGACTCAGCCCGTCGCGCCCCTTCACCACGGTATGCAACTGCATATTGTCGGCGATAGAAGCACGGCGATGACCCCTAGGTAAAGAAAAAAGGCCCGGGATGACCCGGGCCTTTGCCAAGCAGACGGCGAAATCTTGTTAAAATGCGTCCGGGCGCAGGTCCCGCGCCATGTGATCCAGCACCGCATTCACGAATTTCGGCTCTTTGCCATCGGGAAAGAAGGCCTCGGCCAGCCGGACATATTCGGTAATGACGACCTTGGGCGGTGCCTTGGGCGAGACGAGTTCGGCGCCTGCGGCGCGGAACAGCGCGCGCAGCACCGGGTCGATGCGATCAATGGGCCATTTCGCGACCAGACCGCGATCCGTCGCCTGATCGATCTTCGACTGCCAGGTCACGACATCGTCGATGATGCGGGTGAACAGCTTGTCATCCGCCTCGATATAGCGGCCGTCTTCATCCTCGGCTTCAAGGCGCCAATTCTGGAATTCGGTCATCACGCGGTCGGCGGATTGACCTCCTGCCTCCATCTGGAACAGGGCCTGCACCGCATAAAGCCGCGCGCCGCTGCTTTTGGCGCGACGGGTCTGCGATTTTGCCCTGGCGTTATCATCGGCGGTGCTCATGCCCGGCCCTTTCCGTCCAAACTGCCTGTACGTCCTGTCTTGCGGCCCGGTGCCGCGCTGAACTTCTTTAGACATAACAACGCGGCTGCGCCATATGCCCATTCTGGCAGAAGTTCCTGCAGGGTGAAACAAGAGGCGCGACATGGCGGGAAACGGTCAGGGCGTCAAGACCCTTTGCGTCTGACGCGGCGATCGGGTGGCGCGGTTGTTATCGTCGGGACGGCGGCACCCGCATGGCCCGGGGCATCTTGCGCAGGCATCTGCTTGCGCAAGGGCAGGCGTCGGCGCGGCATTGCCGGGCAGCCTGCGTTATGCGCTGCCCGCCTGCGCCTCGGCCAGACGCGCGACATAGCGGGCCAGGGTGTCGATCTCCAGATTGACCGCGTCGCCCTCGGCAATCTCGCCCCAGGTGGTGACGCCCTGCGTATGCGGGATCAGGTTGATGCCGAAACGATTGCCCAAGACCTCATTCACCGTCAGCGAGGTGCCGTTCAGCGCGACCGATCCCTTGGGCGCGATGAATTTCGCCAGTTCCGCCGACGCCTCGAAGGTAACGCGCAGGCTGTCGCCCTCATCCGCGATCCCGACGATCCGGGTCACGCCATCGACATGGCCGCTGACGATATGACCGCCCAATTCGTCGCCCACGCGCAAGGCGCGTTCAAGATTCAGGCGCTTGCCCTGCTGCCAGCCATTCGCGCCAATATTCGTCTTGGACAGGGTCTCGGCCGAGATATCGACATCGAACCAGTCCTCGCCCTTGGCGATCACGGTCAGGCAGACACCGTCGCAGGCGATCGAGGCGCCCAGATCAACGCCCGCCATCTCATAGCCGCAGGCGATGCGCGCGCGCATGTCCCCGCGCATTTCCACCGTGCGGACATCGCCAATATCGGTGATGATCCCTGTAAACATCCTGCCCTCGCATTCCTAGCACAGAGCTAGTGAATGCCCGCGCAGCTTTCAACCCGCCGCCATGCCGCTAATCCTAACTTAACCAACAAGCTATAATGCATTTACAGAGCAACTCGTGTAAAAGCGGGTGCAATCTTGTCGATGCAGAAATTTACACCGGGGCAGAATGCCAAAAGATCAGATCGTGGAATGGCGTTTGACCACTGCCTGCCGCCTGCATCCCAGACAGATGCCCGAGGGGCGGGTTTTCCTGCTGCTGCAGGGGCCGCATGGCCCGTTTTTCGACGGGCTGGCGCGGCTGTTGCGTGCGGCGGGGTCCACGGTCTGGCGCTGCGTCTTCAATGCGGGCGACGAATTCTTCTGGTCCGACAAGGACAGCCTGATCCGACACAGCGGCAATCCGAACGAATGGCCCGCGCATCTTGACCAGATCCTGACCCGGAATGGCGTCACCGATATCGTGCTTTATGGCGATGTCAGGCCGATCCACGCCACCGCCCGAATGGCCGCCGAGGCGCGGGGCATCACGCTGCATGTCTTCGAAGAGGGCTATCTGCGCCCCTATTGGGTCACCTATGAGCGGAACGGCTCGAACGGGCATTCGGCGCTGCTGGAGATCGACCTGCCCCATATGCATGCGACGCTGCGACAGTCGGACCTGGAAATCCGCCGCCCGCCCGCGCATTGGGGCGATATGCGCCAGCACAAATTCTATGGCGCGCTGTATCATTTCCTGATCGTCGCGGCGAACCGCAAATATCCGGGCTATCGCAGTCACCGCGCGCTGAGCGTGCTGGAAGAATTCCGGCTGAACCTGCGCCGCCTGCTGATGTCACCGGTGGTGAACCTGGTCCGCGCGGTGCAATGGCACAGGTTCAAGCGGTCCGGGAATCCCTATTCCCTTGTGCTGATGCAGCTGGAACATGATTCCAGCTTTCTGCGACATTCAAAATATCCCCGGAACCGCGATTTCGTGGACGAGGTTATCGCCTCCTTCGCCCGCTCGGCCCCGCGGCACCATCATCTGCTGTTCAAGGCACATCCGCTGGAAGATGGCCGCGCCCGCAATCGCGATGCGATCCGCAAGGCCGCCGCCGCATATGGGGTGCAGGGGCGCGTGCATTATTTCAGGGGCGGCAAGCTGGCCGATATGCTGCGCTATGCGCGCTCGATCGTCACCGTGAATTCCACCGCCGCGCAGCAGGCGCTGTGGCGCGGTCTGCCGGTCAAGGCGATGGGCCGGGCGGTCTATAGCAAGCCGGGGCTGGTCTCTGACCAAGGGCTGGACGACTTCTTCGCCAGCCCGATCCCGCCCGATCCCACCTCCTATCGCATCTTCCGCGACTATCTGCTGCAAACCAGCCAGATCCCCGGAGGATTTTACGCCAAACAGTCGCGCGCCCATACGCTGCGACTGATTGCAGACATGATCCTGTCGCCGTATGACCCCTATGAGGCGCTGGAGATGGGCCACGCGCTGCAACGGCAACAAATTGACGATCTTGTAGATTAGATCACAGTAAATTGTGGTATCCAGCGCCATCACACGCTAGATTACGTAGAAACTGGCCATAAAGGCCGGATCTAGAAAACAGGAGTTTCCTGAGGTGACAGTCATTCCCTCCCGAACTGCGGCGGTTCGCTTGGCCATGCTGGCGACGATGGTTCTGCTGGCGGCCTGCACGCTGCCACGTTCCGGCCCCAGCAAGAAAGAAATTTATTCCGGTGCTGTCGAAAAAGGCGGCAATGCCCATGTGATTTTCGTCAATGATCACGTCAACCGCGCCACGAATTTCGTGCCAAGCTATGGTTTTTCCAGCAGTTTCCGCAATGCGGGTGCCGTCGGCGCGGATGAGATCCGCGCGGGCGACGTGCTGGGTCTGTCGATCTGGGAAAACGTGGATGACGGGTTGCTGACCTCGCTGGGCAGCAGCTCGACGAACCTGCAGGAAATTCAGGTCGACAGCCGTGGCTATATCTTCGTGCCCTATGCGGGCCGCCTGCGCGCTGCGGGCAACACGCCCGATCAGCTGCGTCAGATCATCACCGACCGGCTCAGCTCTCAGACCCCCGACCCGCAGGTCACGGTCGCGCGTGTCGCGGGCGACGGGGCCACGGTTTCGGTCATGGGCAAGGTCGGCGCGCAGGGCGTCTATCCGATCGAACGCCCGACCCGCACGCTGTCAGCCATGCTGGCCCGGGCCGGCGGCGTTGCCATCGAGCCTGAAATCGCCGTCGTGACCGTCAAGCGCGGCACCGACCGGGGCAAGGTCTGGCTGACCGATCTTTATACCGGCCAGAACGACATTGCGCTGCGCCCCGGCGATATCGTGCTGGTGGAAGAGGATCAGCGCAGCTTCACCGCGCTTGGTGCGCTTGGCGGGCAAACCCGCGTGCCGCTGGGCAATGAGGTGATCAGCGCGGTCGAGGCGGTCGCCATGGTGGGCGGTTTGTCCTCTGATCTGGCCGATCCGACCGGTGTGTTCATCCTGCGCGACGAACCGGAATCGGTGGCCTCGCGCGTGCTGGGCAAATCGGTCTATGGCACGCAGCGCATGGCCTATGTGCTGGACATGACCCGGCCGAACGGGCTGTTCCTGGCGCGCGATTTCCTGATCCGCGACGGCGATACCGTCTATGTGACCGAAGCCCCCTATGTGCAGTGGCGCAAGCGGCTGCTGTCGATCACCGGCACCGCGGTTTCTGCCGACGCGCTGGCAAGTATCGGCAACTGATCCGCATCATGCCGACAGACAACAAAGCCGCCGGGACAGATCCCCGGCGGCTTTTCGTCTTTAATGGCGGGTTCTGGACCCAGCCGCGCCTGCGCCGGATCCTGCAACTGTCCGGTTGGGATATCGCGGCCGGATTGCCCTCACGCGAGGATGTCGTGGGCATCTGGGGCGCCAGCCCGACAGCCTGGCGCGGGCGCGCCATTGCGCAACGGCGCGGAGCATCCCTGCTGACGGTCGAGGATGCCTTTTTACGTTCGATCCTGCCCGGGCGGGCCTCGGGGCATGTGGCGCGGCGCGGCCCCATCGGCCTGCTGATCGACCCGCTTGGCCTGCATTTCGATCCCGAAACGCCCTCGCTGATCGAAACGCTGATTTCCTCTGGCGCCACCGCCGCGCTGCGGGATCAGGCGGGTCGGGGGATCGAACGGCTGAGGGCGCTGGATCTGTCGAAATACAATGCGCACAGACCGGACAGCGCCCCGCCGAAACCCGGCTATGTGCTGGTGATCGACCAGACCAGCGGCGATGCCTCGCTGCGCGGCGCGGGGCGGGCGGAATTTCTGGCGATGCTGGCGGCCGCGCGCGACGAAAACCCCGGCAGGCGCATTGTGATCCGCAGCCATCCGGAAACCGCGCGCGGATTGCGTGCGGGTCATTTCACGGAACAGGATCTGCGCCCCGGCGATGCGCTCTGCGATGCCGATATCTCACCCTGGCGACTGCTGGAAAATGCCGATGCGGTCTATGCGATCTCGTCCCAGCTTGGATATGAGGCGATTCTGGCCGGGCATCGCCCCCGGATCTTTGGCACGCCCTTTTATCTTGGCTGGGGGCTGAGCGCGGATGAAACCGCCCTGCCCCCGGACCGACGCGGTCGCGCCAGCAAAGAGGATCTGTTCGCGGCCAGTCATCTTCTGGCGCCGTCCTGGTACGATCCCTGCCGCGATCAGCTGACCGATTTCGATGGCGCCGTGGACCAGTTGGAGGCCGAGGTGAAGGCCTGGCGGCAGGATCGCGACGGGTATCTGGCCTATGGCATGCGGCTGTGGAAACGCGGCGCAATATCGCGGTTTTTCGGCGATGGAAGGGCGCTGCGCTTTACCGACACGCCGTCGGATCAGGTCACGCTGGCCTGGGCCGGAAAGGCCGGGGAAGTGCCGCAGGCGATCCGGGTCGAGGACGGGTTTCTGCGCTCTCGCGGGCTCGGCGCGGCGCTGACGCCGCCGCTATCGCTGATCGCCGATGATCTTGGGATCTATTACGACCCGACCCGCGAAAGCCGGTTAGAGCGTCTGATCGCCGCCCCCCTGCCGCCGAGGGGCGGGCGCCGCGCGACGGACCTGCTGGCGCAGATCAGAAAGGCCGGGTTGTCGAAATATAACCTGTCCGCCGCACCGCCGGACCTGCCAGCCCGCGACGGAAAGCGCCGCATTCTTGTTCCGGGTCAGGTCGAGGATGACGCCTCGATCCGGCTGGGCGCGGGCGTGGAAAGGACAAATCTGCAGCTTCTGGCGCGTGTCAGGCAGGACAATCCCGATGCCTTTCTGATCTACAAGCCGCATCCGGATGTCGAGGCCGGATTGCGGCCCGGGGCGATCGCGGCGGCGGATCTGCAGGATCTGGCCGATCATGTCGCCCGCGCCAGCGAACCGATTGCCCTGCTGGATCAGGTGGATGAGGTCTGGACCATCACCTCGACCCTGGGGTTCGAGGCGCTGCTGCGCGATGTTCCCGTCACCGTCCTGGGCGCGCCGTTCTATGCCGGCTGGGGGCTGACGCGCGATCTGGGCCCCATGCCCGCGCGGCGCAGGGCGCGGCCCGATCTGGCTGCGCTGACCCATGCCTGCCTGATCGCCTATCCGCGTTACCGCGATCCGAAAACCGGTCTGCCCTGCCCGGCCGAACTCGCCGTGCAACGATTGGCAGAAGGCATCACGCCCCGACCACCGGCGCTGCGGCTTTTGGCCAAATTGCAGGGCGCGCTGGCCGGGCACGCCTGGCTGTGGCGGCGCTAGTCGGCGCGGCGCCAGCGGTGAAACAGGTCCGGCCCGATCGGACAGGTTTCGGCCAGTGCAAATCGCGGCGCCTGCGCCAGATACTGCAGATCCAGCGGCCCGGTTGCCGCGCGGCCATCGCCACCGATCACCAGGCCGGCCGTATAGCCGATGATCTGATCGACCAGCCCGGCACGCAAAAGCGACGCGGCAAGACCGCCCCCGCCTTCGCAGAAAACCCGTGTCACGCCGCGATCCGCCAGATCGACCATGATCTGACCCGGATCCCCCGACACCTGCCAAAGCGGACCATGATCAGGTCCTTCTGGTGGCAAATCCGGCAGCGCGCGCGATGAAACGACGATCCGCACCGGCTGCCGAGGCGTCCGCAGATCCCGCACATTCAGTGAAGGCATATCCGCCCGCGCTGTGCCGCCGCCCACCATGATCGCGTCATGCTGCGCCCGCATCGCATGCACATGCAGGCGCGCCTGCGGGCCGGTGATCCACTGGCTTTCGCCGCCCGCCGTCGCGATCCGACCGTCAAAGCTGGTCGCCAGTTTCAGCGTCAGGAAGGGCCGCCCGCGCAGCGCGCGCGACAGGAAACCCGCCTGGATGTTGCGGGCATCGGCCTCCATCAGCACCTCTTCCACCGCGATCCCCGCCTGACGCAGCATCGTATGGCCGCGACCAGAGACGCGCGGATCGGGATCGGTCATCGCGCTGACCACGCGGGCGATGCCCGCATCGATCAGGGCCTGCGCGCATGGCGGGGTGCGGCCGTGATGGGCGCAGGGTTCCAGCGTGACATAGGCCGTGGCGCCGCGCGCAAGCGGGCCTGCCTGATCCAGCGCCATCCGCTCGGCATGGGGGCGACCGCCGGGCTGCGTCCAGCCGCGCCCGACGATCCGGCCATCGCGCAGCAGCACGCAGCCAACCGCCGGATTGGGCCAGACATTGCCCAGCCCGCGCCGCGACAGGCGCAGCGCATGGGCCATGTGGCGCAGATCACCCTCGCCGCTCACGCCTTAATCGGCAATCGGGCCGGGGCGCAGCTCTGCCACGAATTTGTCGAAATCGTCGGCATCCTGGAAGTTCTTGTAAACGCTGGCAAAACGGACATAGGCGACATTGTCGATGCGCGACAGCGCCTCCATCACGATCTCACCGATCATCTTCGACGCCACGTCGGTTTCGCCGGTGCTTTCCAGCCGCCGCACGATCCCCGAGATCATCTGTTCGATCCGCTCAGGCTCGACCGGGCGTTTCTGCATCGCGATCCGGATCGACCGGGCCATCTTGTCGCGGTCGAAATCCTCGCGTTTGCCATTCGTCTTGACCACGATCAGATCGCGCAACTGGACCCGTTCATAGGTGGTAAAGCGCCCGCTGCAGGCGGGACAGAAACGGCGGCGACGTATCGCGACATTGTCCTCGGCCGGGCGTGAATCCTTGACCTGCGTATCGACATTTCCGCAAAACGGACAGCGCATGTATTGATCCCTTATCCCGAAACCCCCTGCAACTATAGGACGCTTGGTAAGGGTTGGGTAGTGTTATCCACAGGCCACTATATGCAGATCGCGCAACCTGTGGCGCGAATGCCGCGAGCGTGATGGTCGATGGCGCCATCAGGACGCCTGAAACACCGCCGCGATTTGGCGCCGATGCGGCGCGCGGCGATGTTCGACCAGATAGATCCCCTGCCACGTGCCCAGCATCATGCGCCCATCCCCGACCGGGATCTGCAGGCTGACCGGCAGGATCGCGGCCTTCAGATGCGCGGGCATGTCATCCGGCCCCTCCAGCACATGGGTCAGCCAGGTCATCGAGGGGTGATCGCCCGGCGGCGCGATCCGGTCCAGCCAGCCCAGCAGATCGGTCTGCACATCGGGATCGGCGTTTTCCTGGATCAACAGGCTGCAAGAGGTATGCCGGACCAGCAGCGTCACCACGCCCTCCTGCGCGCCCAGATCGCGCAGCCATGCAGCGACCTGATGGGTAAAATCATGGCAGGCCGGTCCTGTGGTGTGGATCGTGAAAACTGTATTCACTCGGCCGCCTCTGGCCCGTCGCGCGATGCGGGCGGATCCAGCGCGGGCGCGTCCTCGCCATCATGGCTGAGCGCGATTTTCTTCTGCGCCCGCGCGCCAAGTTCACGCAGCATCTCGACCTGACGGATGACATTGCCGGGTCCGCGCGACAGCCGGTCGATGGCCTGCCCATGCGCGCGGCTGGCAGCATCCAGCGATTTGCCCACGACCTCCATCGAGTCGACGAAACCCGCCACCTTGTCGTAAAGCTGGCCAGCGCGCTTCGCGATTTCCAGCGCATTGGTTTCGCGCCGCTCGACCGCCCAGATATGCTCTACCGTGCGCAGGGTCAGCATCAGCGTGGTCGGCGTGGTCAGCCCGACGCGCCGGTCCATCGCGAAACTGGCAAGGGTGGGATCGGCGCGCAGGGCTTCGGAAAAGGCGCCCTCGATGGGGATGAACATCAGCACATAATCGACCGAGGCATCATCCATCCGGTGATAGCCCTTGTCGCCCAGCGTCGTGATGTGATTGCGGATGGCGGCGACATGGCGGCGCAGGGCGGCCTCGGCCTCGGCGGGGTCTTCGGCATTCACCGCCGCCTCGTAATCGTTCAGAGAGACCTTGCTGTCGATCACCATCACCTTGCCGCGCGGCATGCGGATCACGACATCGGGCCGCCACATCTTGCCATCATCATCGCGCCAGCTTGACTGCATCTCGTAATGGGTGCCCGCCTGAAGACCGGATTCCTCCAGCAGGCGTTCCAGCACCATCTCGCCCCAGGCCCCTTGCCTTTGCTTCTCACCCTTCAGGGCGCGGGTCAGGTTCACCGCCTCGCGCGAGATATCTTCAGAGCGTTTGTGCAGAAACGCGATCTGTTCGCGCAATCTTGCACCTTCTTCGTCCAGCACCTTGTTTCTATGCTGTAATTCCGTCTGGAAGCGATGGACCTGATCGCGGAAGGGCGTCAGCAGCGCGGTCAGTTGATCGCCCTGCGCCTTTTGCATATCGCTTTGCTGGACGCGCAAGGTTTCGGCGGCCAGCAGCTTGAACTGACCCGACATTTCCTCGCGCAGTTCACGCAGGGTCTGGATCTCGCGCGCGGCGGCCTCGCGGTCTTTCTCGGCGCGCAATTGCGCCTCGGCCAGTTCGGTCTGCAGCTTGGCATGGTCCTGACGCGCCTGATGCAGCGCATCGGTCAGATCATCACGCTCTTCGGCGATTTCGCCAAGCCGCGTGGCCTGCCCCTCCAGCCTGGCCTCGTGCTGGCCCAGCCGCAATTCCAGCCCATGCGCCTGATCTGACAGCGTTTTTTCCCGCGCCTCAAGATCGCGGATCCGATCCTGCGCGACCTGCTGCCCCTGCTGATTGTCGCGAAGCGTGCGGCGCGCGGATAAAAGCATGAAGATCAGCACGATCAACAGGATCGCGCCGATTGCCAAAGAAAGCTGCAAGATCTGCACGTCGCCAAACGCGCGCTGGATCGCGTTTATCGCCTGTTGCATAGACACTCCAAGTCACCTTGCGGCGCAGTGTTCACTTTTTGTGCCAAACCTGCAAGCCCTGTCGGCCTAAACCTTCAGCGATGCCAGGAAGGTCACGACCCCGCCGATATATTCCTTGCGGTCGAAGGTCGAGATCTCGCTGCAGGCGAACCAATCCATCAGCGAGCCATTCTTGCGGTCGGAAAACCGCATGCGCCAGTCCTGAAAGCGGCGCACCTCAAGCGCGCCGACGCCAAGAACGGCGATGTCGCGGTGCCGCTCATCCTTGAGGATCAGGTCGATGATCTGCCGCAGCTGTTCCGCCGGGCCTTCGATCCATTGAAAGAACATCCCGTCTTCATAGTGAAGACAGCCCGTGACGAATTTTTCTTCGTTACGGGCCCGGGCCGAGATCAGGATGTCGTCGAGGTCTTCATCCCTGAGATGATCGACGGCCGAGCTGCGATAGATCACATAGGCCAGACCGTCGATATGGGTCAGTTCATTGGTCAAGGAAGGACCGCAGCTTCCGACTGCGTGACGGATGCTTCAATTTGCGCAGCGCCTTGGCCTCGATCTGACGGATCCGTTCGCGGGTGACGCTGAATTGCTGCCCCACCTCTTCCAGCGTGTGATCGGTATTCATGCCGATGCCAAAGCGCATCCGCAGAACACGTTCCTCACGCGGGGTCAGGCTGGCCAGAACGCGGGTCGTGGTTTCCTTGAGATTTTCCTGAATGGCGCTGTCCAGCGGCAGGACGGCATTCTTGTCCTCGATGAAATCGCCAAGCTGGCTGTCTTCCTCATCCCCGATGGGGGTTTCAAGGCTGATCGGCTCCTTGGCGATCTTCATCACCTTGCGAACCTTTTCCAGCGGCATCTGCAGCTTTTCGGCCAGTTCCTCGGGCGTCGGCTCGCGGCCGATTTCATGCAGCATCTGGCGGCCGGTCCGGACCAGCTTGTTGATCGTCTCGATCATATGGACCGGGATACGGATAGTGCGGGCCTGATCGGCGATCGAGCGGGTGATCGCCTGACGGATCCACCAGGTCGCATAGGTGCTGAACTTGTAGCCGCGGCGATATTCGAATTTATCCACGGCCTTCATCAGGCCGATATTGCCTTCCTGAATGAGATCAAGGAATTGCAGGCCGCGATTGGTGTATTTCTTGGCAATCGAGATCACCAGCCGCAGGTTCGCCTCGACCATTTCCTTCTTGGCCTGACGGGCTTCCTTTTCGCCGCGCTGGACCTGGCTGACGATGCGGCGGAATTCCTCGATATCGACGCCGACATATTGGCCGACCTGCGCCATTTCAGTGCGCAGAGTTTCGACCTTGTCGCGCGAACGGTCGAACAGCGCCTGCCAGCCGCGGCCGGAATTTTCCGACATGCGGTCAACCCAGCCGGGATCCAGTTCGCTGCCGCGATAGGCGTCGATGAATTCGCGACGGTTGATGCGCGCGGCATCGGCCAGCTTCACCATGCCGCTGTCGATGGTCACGATCCGGCGGTTGATGCCGTAAAGCTGATCGACCAGCGCCTCGATCCGGCTGTTGTTCAGGTGCAATTCGTTGACCAGCGCAACGATCTTGCTGCGCAGCTGCTGATAGGCGGTTTCCGCCGCGACCGAGAAGCTGCTATCCTCGTTCAGCGTGGCCGACATGCGCTGATCCTGCATATCGGCAAGCTGTTCGTAATCGTAGGCGATTTCTTCCAGCGTTTCCAGAACCTTGGGCTTCAGGCTGGCTTCCATCGCGGCCAGCGATAGATTGGCGCCCTCATCCTCGTCCTCGTCATCGTCGCTGCGCATCGGGTTGCCATCGGCATCCAGTTCCTCGCGCTTCTGCGTCGTGTCGGAACTGTCGGACTGGGTGGTCAGTTCCTCGTCATCCTCGCCTTCCTCATCCATCGACTGCCCGAAGGTCGTCTCTAGATCGATCACGTCGCGCAGCAGGATTTCCTCTTCCAGAAGTTCCTGATGCCACATGATGATGGCCTTGAAGGTCAGCGGGCTTTCGCACAGACCGGCGATCATGGTGTTGCGGCCGGCCTCGATCCGCTTGGCGATCGCGATTTCGCCTTCGCGTGACAACAGCTCGACGCTGCCCATCTCGCGCAGATACATGCGCACCGGATCGTCGGTGCGATCCAGCTTTTCGGTCTCGCTGGAGGCGATGGCCACCTCGCGAGAGCCAGAGCCGGTGGTGGCGACCGCGCCGCCCTCTTGTTCTTCCGCCTCGTCCTCGTCCTCGATGACATTGATGCCCATTTCGGACAGCATCGACATGACGTCCTCGATCTGCTCGCTGCCGACCTGATCGGGGGGCAGCACGGCGTTCAGCTGATCATAGGTGATATAGCCACGCTCACGCGCTTCGGCGATCATGCGTTTGACCGCAGCCTGGCTCATGTCCAGCGAATGCGCGTTGTCGTCTTTTTCCGTCTTGTCGGTCTCTTCGTCCTTCACGGCCATCGAAGGCTCCTTCTCGGTGCGGCGATTCGCGAATCAGACGAATCAGCGCAATTTTTCTGCTTTTTAACCTGCTCTGCCTACGAATAAAAAGACAGCATCACCCAATGATTTGCAACCTCACGAGCCGATTCGTCTGACCTGATTCGCGCAGTTTAGCGTTAACTTTCCGTCAACGTCGTGGCGGTTTGCGCCAGATCTCTTCGCTGAGCCATCCCGAAAGCTGTGCAGACAGCGCATCGCGATCCTCATTCAGATCGCCGCTGCTTTCCAATTCGGGACGTTCCGCCCGGTGACGCGCCCGCGCGATCTGTTGCATCCTCCAAGTCAGTCCTTCATCGGCCTCGCCCTGTATTTCCGCCTCGGCCCGGGCCAGTTCGGCCCCTGCGGCGCGCTGCGCCTCCAGTCGATCCAGAAGATTGTTCAGGATTGCGGCAACCGCGTCGGCATCCTGCGAAGAGATCACACTGGGAGTAAGGCCCAGATGGGCGTCGGCGCGCAGCGTTTCAAGGCCCCGTTGCCCGGCCGGGCTGTCGCTGTGGGACAAAAGATCGAACAGCAGCGCGGCCCGGTTTTCATCGCGCGGTGTCAGGCGTTCGATCCTGCCTTCGACCGCCGCGATCAGTTCCGGGCGCAGCGCACAGATCAGCAGGCTGGCGCCTTCCAGCAGATCCTCGCCCGGAAGGCTGCTGTCCATGGCGACGACGCGGGCGGCACCGGGTTTGCGCCCACCCTGCCCCGGCTTGCCCGGGCGTCGCCCGCCGCCCCCGAACAACGCCCATTTCTTCTGGCCCAACTCGCGGTCGTAATGGCGGCGCGTGGCCTCATCCGGGATCCTGCCGATGGCATCGGCCAGCCGCTTGTCCAGCGCGGCCTTGCGCTCGGGGCTGTCAAAGACCTGCCCCTCGATCTCGCGCGACCACAGCAGATCGACCAGCGGGCGGGCCCTGTCCAGCAGCGCGCCCATGGCCGCCGCACCCGAGGCTTTGATCAGATCGTCCGGATCCTGTCCGGCAGGCAGGATGACAAAGCGCAGCGCCTGCCCCGGCCCGGTCATCGGCAAGGCCAGGTCGATCAGCCGTTGCGCGGCCCGCTGCCCGGCGGCGTCACCATCCAGCGCAATGATCGGTTCGGGGCTGATGCGCCACATCAGCCGCAGCTGATCCTCGGTGATCGCCGTGCCCAGCGGCGCGACCGCCCCGTCAAAGCCCGCGCGGGCCAGCGCGATCACATCCATATAGCCTTCGGCCACGATCAGCGCCTTGCCCTTGGCCACGGCCGAACGCGCAGGCCCCATGTGATAGAGGTTGCGCCCCTTGTCGAAGAGCGGCGTTTCCGGGCTGTTGAGGTATTTCGCCCGCGCATTCGGATCCATAGCCCGGCCGCCAAAGCCGATGCAGCGCCCCTGCCCGTCGCGGATTGGAAAGATGATCCGACCCCGGAACCGGTCATAAACCTGCCCGCCGCCCTCGGGCCGGGCCGAGATGCCCGCCTCGACGATCAGGCCTTCATCGAAGCCCTTCTCGCGCAGCGCCTGACCAAGGGCGTAGCGCTGATCGGGGGCAAAGCCGATTTCGAACCGCTCTTCCGCGGCCTGATCCAGCCCGCGACGCGCCAGATAGTCGCGGGCTTCGGCGGCGGCGCCGGTCTGCAATTGCAGGCGGAACCAGCGGCAGGCGGCCTCTGTCACCTCGAACAGGCGGCTGCGGCGATCGCTGCGCTCGCGGGCACGCGGGTCGGGCTCGGGCATCTGCATGCCCGCTTCGGCCGCCAGCACCTTTACGGCTTCGATGAATTCAAGCCCGTCGGCCTCTTTCAGAAAGGTCAGCGCATCGCCTTTGGCATGGCAGCCGAAGCAATAGTAGAAGCCTTTCTGATCGTCGCAATGAAAGCTGGCCGATTTTTCCTGATGGAACGGGCATGGCGCCCACCAGTCGCCCTTGGCCTGATTGGACTTGCGCAGATCCCACACCACCTTGCGCCCGATCACACGGCTGATCGGGACGCGATTGCGCAATTCATCAAGGAAGCCGGGTGGCAGACTCATGGGGCGATTATCGGTTCGGGATCGGGTTGCGGCAAGCCCGCATTATGTGGCGGCGTCCGGCGCGCAGGTCAATTGGCACCGACCGCCCCACGGGCGAGCCCCCAATAGATATCGCCGATCCGCCCGCGATCAAGACGCCCGCCTTCGCGATACCAGTTCGTCACCCCGGTCAGCATCGCGATCAGCGCCAGCGCGGTCAGCTTCACATCCTGAAACTGCATCACCTTGGCCTTCAGCCCATCGCGCAAAATCGCCTCTAACGCGGCCTCGTAACGCCCGCGCAACTGCGCGATCCGCTGAAAATTCGCGGGCGTCAGGTTGCGCAGCTCCATATAGGACAGAAAGACGGCATCGGTATGATCAAGGCTGAAACCGATGTGATAGCGCACGAAAGCCTCCAGCCGGACCAGCGGATCGCGGGTCGGGTCATCCTGCCACGAGGACAGCGTCTCTTGCATATGGCTTTCCAGCAGATCGAACAGCAGGGCCTGCTTGTCGGGGATATAGGCGTAAAGCGCGCCGGCCTGCACGCCGACCTCGGCCGCGATCTGGCGCATCGAGACGGCGGCATAGCCCTGACGCGCGAACAGGCCCCGTGCCACATCGCGGATAAGCGGGCCGGTAACGTCTGATCGAGAGCCTTGGGTGCGTGCCATGCCCCTTCATAGACAGCCGTCCCGCCAGTTGAAAGCCCGTTGCTGTCGCCCGTGCTGCGCCGTAACCTGCGGGCATGAAACGCACCCTGTTCCCGATCTTCGGCCTTGTGACGCTGGCCGCCTGCAATCCGCAGGCGGACGCCTATCCCGACCTGCTGCCCACGGCGCAGATCCTGGCCGAACCCACGCTGCCCGATCACAGCGCCGAGGCCGTCGCATCCCCCGAAACCGTCGATGCGCAGGCGGGTGCCCGGGCCGATGCCCTGCGCCGTCGGGCCGAGGCATTGAAGAAACCCGTGATCGAGCCGTCGATCCGCGCAAGGATGCAGCAAAACCAGTGATTGCCATGTCGCAGCAAAAGCGGTAATGAAAACTTACCAATTATAGGGGAAGCCTTATGCCTGTCGTGACCTGCATCGAAGATCTCAAGCGCCTGCATAAGGCGCGCACCCCGAAGATGTTCTATGATTACGCTGAATCGGGCAGCTACACGGAACAGACCTTCCACGAAAATACGACGGATTTTTCCCAGATCAGATTGCGGCAGAAGGTTGCGGTCGACATGTCGAACCGCAGCACCGCGACCGATATCATCGGCATGCCCGCGGCCATGCCCGTGGCACTGGCGCCGGTCGGGCTGACCGGGATGCAACACGCAGATGGCGAAATTCTGGCGGCCCGCGCGGCACAGAAATTCGGCGTGCCCTTCTGTCTGTCCACCATGTCGATCTGTTCCATCGAGGACGTCGCCGAACATACCTCGGCGCCCTTCATGTTTCAGCTTTACGTGATGAAGGATCAGGATTTTCTGGCCGCGATCATCGAACGCGCCAAGGCCGCCAAATGCAGCGCGCTGGTGCTGACGCTGGACCTGCAGATCCTTGGCCAGAGGCACAAGGATCTGAAGAACGGCCTGTCCGCGCCACCGAAATTCACCCTGCCCACCCTGCTGGATCTGGCAACCCGCTGGCGATGGGGCATGGGCATGATGGGGACCAAGCGGCGCTTCTTTGGCAATATCGTCGGCCATGCCAAGGGCGTGGGCGACACCTCGTCCCTGTCAAGCTGGACGGCCGAGCAATTCGACGAGCGTCTGGATTGGGACAAGATCGCAAAGATCCGCGAAATGTGGGGCGGCAAGCTGATCCTGAAGGGGATTCTGGACCCGGAAGATGCCCAGATCGCCGCCGATTTCGGGGCGGATGCGATCATCGTCTCGAATCACGGCGGGCGGCAGCTGGATGGCGCGCTGTCCTCGATCCGGATGCTGCCCCATATCGTCGATGCCGTCGGCGATCAGGTCGAGATCCATATGGACAGCGGCATCCGCAGCGGTCAGGACGTCCTGAAGGCGCTGGCGCTTGGCGCGCATTCGACCTGGATCGGCCGCGCCTTCATCCACGGGCTTGGCGCGATGGGCGAGGAAGGCGTCAGCAAGGCGCTGGAGATCATCCACAAGGAACTGGACACGACCATGGCGCTTTGCGGCGAACGCAGGGTGCAGGATCTGGGTCGCCAGAATCTGCTGCTGCCCGAGGGTTTCCTGACCGAATACGGCGCGTGACCCGCAAATAACCCTTCACAAGCCGCCGATCCTGCGCTATAGGCCCGGCCTGCTGTCACGCACCCTTGGAGGGTGGCAGCACCAACCAAATTGATAGGAATGACATCATGGCCAAAGAGATCCCTGATCTGGTGGCCGAGGCACGCACGGGGACAGGCAAGGGGGCCGCCCGTCAAGCTCGCCGTGAAGGCAAGGTGCCCGGTATCGTATATGGCGACCACAAAGACCCGGTCGCTATTCAATTCGACTTCAACAAGCTGCTGACCACGCTGCGCGCCGGCCGCTTCATGTCCACGCTGTGGAACCTGAAGGTGGACGGTCAGGAAGACGTTCGCGTGATCTGCCGCGCGGTTCAGAAAGATGTCGTCAAGGACCTGCCGGTCCATATCGACTTCATGCGCCTGCGCCGCACCTCGAAGGTGAACCTGTTCATCCCGGTCGAATTCATCAATGAAGACAAGTGCCCCGGCCTGAAAAAGGGCGGCACGCTGGTGACGGTTCGCAACGAAGTCGAACTGATCGTGACCGCAGGCGACATCCCCAGCCAGATCACCGTCGATCTGGAAGGCCTGGAAGTTGGCGACAGCATTCACATTCAGGACGTCAAACTGCCGGCCGGCGCCAAGCCGACCATCGACCGCAACTTCGTGATCGCCAACCTGGCCGCCCCCTCGGCCCTGCGTTCCAGCGATGATGACGCAGGCGAGGCCGAGGCCGAAGCCGGTGATGCAGAAGAAGCAGCCGCCGAAGAGTGATCTTCCGGTCGCTGACCTGTTTCCGGGCGGTGCCATCGGCGCCGCCCTTTCCTTTTTCCGGGGGCTTTGCTAGCCCGAACCGCGATTGCAGGAGATGACGATGCAGCCCGTGAATATTATCGGTGCCGGCCTTGCCGGATCAGAGGCCGCCTGGCAGATCGCCCGCGCGGGTGTGCCCGTCGTGCTTCACGAAATGCGCCCGCAGGTCGAAACCTTCGCCCACAAGACCGGCAATTGCGCGGAAATGGTCTGCTCGAACTCTTTCCGCTCGGATGACGATGTGATGAATGCCGTCGGCCAGTTGCATTGGGAAATGCGCGCGGCCGGCGGGCTGATCATGGCCATGGCCGACCGCCACCGCCTGCCCGCGGGCGGCGCGCTGGCCGTTGACCGGGACGCTTTTGCCGAAGCGGTGACCGACGCGCTGCGGGCCGATCCCCTGATCGAGATCCGGTCGGCCGAGATCGACGATCTGCCCGAAGAGGGAAACTGGATCGTGGCAACCGGGCCGCTGACCTCGGACAAGCTGGCCACCGCGATCCGCCGCGTGACCGGCACGGATGCGCTGGCCTTTTTCGACGCCATCGCCCCGATCGTCCATGCCGACACCATCAATATGGACGTCGCCTGGGAACAAAGCCGCTATGACAAGGGCGAGACCGAGGCAGAGCGTCGCGCCTATATCAACTGCCCGATGACCCGTGATCAGTACGAGGCCTTCATCGACGCGCTTCTGGCCGCCGACAAGACCGAGTTCCACGAGGGCGAGACGGCCGGCTATTTCGACGGCTGCCTGCCCATCGAGGTCATGGCCGAGCGTGGCCGGGAAACCTTGCGCCACGGCCCGATGAAGCCGGTCGGCCTGACCAATGCGCATCGCCCCGAAGAAAAAGCCTATGCGGTGGTTCAGCTTCGCCGCGATAACGCCTTGGGCACGCTGTATAATATCGTCGGCTTTCAGACCAAGATGAAATATGGCGCCCAGACCGAGGTGTTCCGCATGATCCCCGGGCTTGAACATGCGGGCTTCGCGCGTCTGGGCGGGATCCATCGCAATTCCTTCCTGAACTCGCCAACGCTTCTGGATGATCGCATGCGCCTGCGGCCCCGGCCCAATCTGCGCTTTGCCGGGCAGGTCACCGGGGTCGAAGGCTATGTCGAAAGCGCGGCCATGGGACTGCTGGCGGGACGCATGGCCGCGGCGCAGGCCAAGGGGCAGGATCTGGCCCCGCCGCCCTTCACCACGGCCATGGGCGCGCTGGTCAACCACATCACCGGCGGGGCCGAGGCCAAGACCTTCCAGCCGATGAACGTGAATTTCGGCCTGTTCCCGCCGCTGGATCAGATGCGCGGTGGCAGGCGCGGGCGCAAGGATCGTTATCCGGCCTATACGCAGCGCGCCAAGGACGATTTTTCGGCATGGCTGGCCGCGCAATAAGGCGCACGCGCTTCGCGCCATCGCCCACGGGGCTGCTGCATCTGGGCCATGCCTATGCGGCGCTTGTGGCCGCCGAACAGGCCGATCCGGGCGCGTTTCTGCTGCGGATCGAGGATATCGATCGCGAGCGCTGTCGCCCCGATTACGAGGCCGCGATCCATGAGGATCTGCACTGGCTGGGTCTGGACTGGACACAACCGGCGCTGCGCCAATCGGACCGGATGCCCGCCTATCAGGACGCGCTGCGGCGTCTGGAACCGCTTTGCTATCCCTGCCGCTGCCGTCGCGGCGATATCCGCACGGCCCTCTCTGCGCCGCAAGAGGGCGCGTTGCCCGCAGGCCCCGACGGGCTGATCTACCCCGGCACCTGCCGCCATCGTTCCATGACCGATCTGGGCGCCGATGACGTGATCCGCCTGGACGCGCGCCGCGCTTTTGATGCGATTGGCGTGGCGCAACTGGAATTCCGGGATGAGATCATCCTGCCCGGTCAGCCGCACAGGATCAGCAGGGACGAATTTCTGGACGGCATCGGCGATGTCATTCTGTCGCGGCGGGGCATGGGAACATCCTATCATCTGGCTGTGGTGGTGGATGATTCCGCACAAGGGATTTCACTCGTGACGCGCGGAAAAGATTTATTTGATTCAACGTGGATACACGTCATTCTTCAGAAACTGCTGCAGCTGCCGACGCCGCTCTATCACCACCACCGCCTGATCCGCGACGATGCTGGCAAGCGTCTGGCCAAACGCGACGATGCCCGCGCCCTCCGCCATTACCGTCAGGACGGCGCCACACCCGCCGACATCCGGCAGATGCTGGGTTTCAGGCCATCGGATCCATGATCTCGACCTCTTCGCCCTCGCGGATCGCGGTATAGAAGCAACTGCGCCGGTTGGTGTGGCAGGCCGGACCCGTCTGCCGCAGCAGCACCAGAAGCGCGTCCCCATCGCAATCCACGCGCATCTCGACCAGTTCCTGGATGTGACCCGAACTCTCGCCCTTGATCCAGAAGGATTGCCGCGACCGCGACCAATAGGTGACGCGCCCGGTCGCCAGCGTGCGGGCCACCGCCTCGGCATTCATCCAGGCCATCATCAGCACCTCAGCCGTCTCGGCATCCTGCGCGATGGCCGGGATCAGCCCCCTGGCGTCATAGGTCAGTCTGGCCGGATCAAACATCGGGTTTCCTTTCTGGTTCCGGCTTCCTATCTAGGGGGAAGCGGTGACGGGGAAAAGGCCGATGTCAGACAGCGATATGATGCAGCTTTATTCGCGCCGAATTCTGGCGCTGACGACCACCATCCCCCATCAGGGCCGGTTAGAGGTGTTTGACGGAACGGCGATGCGCCGCTCGCCCCAATGCGGTTCCTCGGTGACGGTGTTCCTGACGCAGAGGGACGGGCGCATCACCGATTTCGCGCAAGAAATCCGGGCCTGCGCGCTTGGGCAGGCCTCGGCCTCGGTCCTGGGCAGTGCGGTGATCGGGCGCAGCCGGAACGAGATCGCGGAAACCCGCGACAGGCTGCACGCAATGTTGAAGCAGGCGGGCGATCCCCCTGCCGCCCCCTTTGCCGAACTGGAAAGCCTGATGCCCGCGCGCGACTATCCGAACCGGCATGCCTCGATCCTGCTGGCATGGGATGCCACGCTGGAGGCGCTGGATCAGGCCAACGGCAGCGCATGAAAAAACCGGCCCGCAAAGGGGCCGGTCAAGTTGCGCGTGCAGGGGACAAGATCGGCGCACAGGCGTGGCGCCGTCAGAAAGCAACGCGGGGCAGAGAGACAATCGAAGGCAATCAGGCTTGCAGAATGGCGGGCAGCCACAGCACGATCCCCGTGGTAAGGGCCAAAGCGGTAACACCCAGCAGATCAGCGATAAATTCACGGGACATCATGGCAACTCCTGTCTGTTGCTACTTTGTTCTCACTTTCCTAACCATAAGTAAAGAACTTTTTGAGAACATTTATGCTGCCCCGTTCCGTCAGCCGACAGATATCAGCCTAATGGCTTGATCTTGCTTCATAAACCACATCAGCGACCGCAGCGCGCGGCCGCGTGGACCAGCAAGATCCGGGTCGCTTTCCAGCAGCGCGCGCGCGTCCTGCCGGGCGGTCGCCATCAGCCCGGCCTGATGTTCCAGATCGCCGATTCGAAAACGCGGCAGACCCGATTGCGCCGTGCCGATCACATCGCCCGCGCCGCGCATCTCCATATCCACCTCGGCGATCCGAAAACCATCCTCGGTGTCGCGCAATGTGGTCAGCCGTTTCGCCCCCGTCTCGCCCAGCGGCGCGTGATACATCAGAACGCAGGTCGAGGCGCCCTGCCCCCGGCCCACGCGCCCGCGCAGCTGGTGCAGCTGCGCCAGCCCGAAACTTTCGGCGCGCTCGATCACCATGATCGTGGCCTCGGGCACGTCCACGCCGACCTCGATCACCGTTGTCGCGACAAGGATCTGCGCCCGGCCCTGCGCGAAATCAGCCATGGCCGCATCGCGCGCATCGGCGGCCATCTGGCCGTGAACCAGCCGCACCCGTTCGCCGAATTGCGCGCGCAGGGCCTGAAACCGGGCCTCGGCGGCGGTCAGGTCGCTGACCTCGCTTTCCTCGACCAGCGGACAGACCCAATAGGCGCGCGCGCCCTGTTCGATCACCTTGCGCAGTCGGGCGGTCACCTCATCCAGCCGCTGATCGCTGATCATCACTGTCGTGATCGGCTGGCGTCCCGGCGGCTTTTCATCCAGCACCGACAGGTCCAGATCGCCATATTGCGTCAGCGCCAGCGATCGCGGTATCGGCGTGGCGGTCATGATCAGCATATCGGGCGGGATCTGACCCTTGGCCGACAGTTCCAGCCGCTGCGCCACGCCAAAGCGGTGCTGTTCGTCGATAATCGCCAGCCGAAGGTCGTGAAACTGCACGTCCTTCTGAAACACCGCATGGGTGCCGACCAGAATGTCGATCCGGCCCGCTGCCAGATCCTCAAGGATCTGCTGCCGTCCCTCGCCCTTGTCGCGACCCGTCAATGCGGCCAGCCGCACATTCGCCGCCCGCGCCAGCGGTTCCAGCGCGCGGGCATGCTGCCGGGCCAGAATTTCGGTCGGCGCCATCAGCACCGCCTGCCCCCCCGCCTCGACCGCGATCAGCGCCGAGAGCATCGCCACCAGCGTCTTGCCCGAGCCGACATCGCCCTGCAACAGCCGGTTCATGCGGCGTTCGCTGGCCATATCCGCCGCGATTTCGGCCACGGCGCGTTGCTGCGCCCCGGTCGCGGGCCAGGGCAGGCTGTCCAGTATCGTCTGACGCAGCCGCCCGTCGCCGACGCTGGCCCGCCCGCGCTTGCGCCGCCGATCGCGGCGCACGAGGGCCAGCGTCATCTGATGGGCCAGAAATTCATCATAGGCCAGCCGCGCCCGCGCGGGACTATCCGGCGACAGATCCTTCGCGGCCTTGGGCGCATGCGCGACGCGCAGCGCTTCGTGAAAGGACGGCCAGCCCCTTTGGACCAGCAATTGGGGATCAATCCATTCGTCCAGCACGGGCAGGCGTTCCATCGCGGCCTCGACGGCCCTGCCCATCATCTTCTGCGTCAGACCCGCGCTCAGCGGATAGACCGGTTCGAAACTGGCGGGCAATGGGTCGTCCGGGGTCAGGATATGGTCCGGATGCACCATCTGCGCCAGCCCGTCGAACAGTTCCAGCTTGCCGCTGACCACGCGCCGGGCGCCGGTGGGCAATTGCTTTTCGATCCAGTCCTTGCGCGGATGGAAAAACACCAGCGTCAGATCATTCACGCCATCGCTGCAATGCACCCGCCACGGCCTGCCGCGCGAGGTCGGCGGATGATGCCGGCCCACGGTCACGGAAATGGTCACGGTTTCGGGCGGTTGCGCCTCGGTCAGGCGGTCGATGCGGCGGCGCGTCACGCCGCTGGCAGGCAGGGTCATCACCAGATCGCGCGGTGTCTCGATCCCCATCTGGGCCAGCGCGGCGCGGCCTTTGGGGCCGATCCCCGGCAGGGTGTCGATCCCCGCAAAAAGCGGAAACAGCGCCGGAGGACGGCCCTGCGGTGCCGTCATTGTCCCGCGATCCGCAGCCATTCATCCTCGTCAATGACGGCAATGCCCAGTTCCGCCGCCTTCCTGGCCTTGGAGCCCGCCCCTGGTCCGGCGATCAGCAGATCGGTCTTGGCGCTGACAGATCCCGCAACCTTGGCGCCCATCGTCTCGGCCCGGGCCTTGGCCTCGGCGCGGGACATCTTCTCCAGCGTGCCGGTAAAGACCAGCGTCTTGCCGCTGATTTCGCTGTCGGACTGCGCCGGGCTGTCATCGCTCTGAATATCAAGCTGCTGCACCAGCCGGTCGATGCCCTCGCGCTCGGCCGGCTGAGCGAAGGTGGTGATCAGCGATTGCACCAGAACCGCGCCGACCCCGTCAATCCCGGTCAGTTCCGACCAGTTCGGGCTTTCGGCCAGAACAGCACGGCGGGCCTTGTCATCCTCTGCCGTGAAGGCAGGTTCGCGGGCCGCTGCATCGATGGCATCGACCAGCGCCTGCCAACTGCCGAAATGCCGTGCCAGCGTGGCCGAGGCGACCTCGCCCACATGGCGGATGCCAAGCGCGAAGATCAGCCGTTTCAGTTCGACCTGCCGCGCCTCATCAATCGCCGCGAACAGCTTCTGGGCCGAGCGTTCGCCGAAACCATCGCGGTTCTTCAGCTTGGTCAGGTTGGCGGCGTCGCGCTGTTGCAGGGTGAAGATATCGGCGGGCTCGCGGATCGGCAGGGTCTTGTCGGCAAAGAACATCTCGATCTGCCGGGCGCCCAGACCGTCGATGTCAAAGGCTGCGCGTCCGACGAAATGCTTCAGCTTTTCAACGGCCTGCGCGGGACAGATCATCCCGCCTGTACAGCGGCGCACCGAATCGCCCGGCTCGCGGATCGCATCCGAGCCGCATTCAGGACAGGTCGTTGGAAAATCATAGGGCGCGCTGGTTTCGGGTCGGCGGGACAGATCGACATCGGCGATCTTCGGGATCACGTCGCCCGCGCGATAGATCTGCACCCAATCCCCCTCGCGGATGTCGCGGCCTTCGCGGATCTGCTGACCATGGCTGTCGCGGCCCTGAATGTAATCCTCGTTATGCAGGGTCGCGTTCGAGACGACGACGCCGCCGACCGTCACCGGCTCCAGCCGCGCCACGGGGGACAGCGCTCCGGTGCGGCCGACCTGTATCTCGATCCGCTGCAACCGGGTCCATGCGGTTTCCGCCGGGAATTTATGCGCCAGCGCCCAACGCGGGGTGGTCGCGCGAAAGCCCAGCCTTGCCTGATAGGACAGATCGTTCACCTTGTAGACGACCCCGTCGATATCATAGCCCAGCGTCGCGCGCTGCTGTTCGATCTGGCGCCAGGCCTCGACCATCTGCGCCGCGTCATCGCAAAGCGTGGTCAGCGGGTTGGTCTGAAAGCCAAGTTCGGCCAGCCGCTCGACCGCCTGCATCTGCGTCGCGGCCAGAGGCGCGGATAATTCGCCCCAGCTATAGGCAAAAAAGCGCAGCGGGCGTGCGGCGGTGATCCGTGGGTCCAACTGGCGCAAGGACCCCGCCGCGGCATTGCGCGGATTGGCGAAGACCCGGCCACTGTCGGAGGCGTTCAGCGCTTCGAAATCCTGATGGGTCATGTAGACCTCACCCCGAACCTCCAGAATCTCGGGCACGTCGCCGGTCAGTTGCTGGGGGATATCGTCTATGGTGCGGGCATTGGCGGTCACGTTTTCGCCCACGCTGCCATCGCCGCGTGTCGCCGCCTGCATCAGCTTGCCGGATTCGTAGCGCAGCGACAGGGACAGCCCGTCGATCTTCGGCTCGGCGGTGAAATTCAGCGGTGCCTCGGCGGCCAAGCCAAGGAAACTTCGGATGCGGGCGGTGAAATCGGTCACATCCTCTTCCGAAAAGGCATTGGCCAGCGACATCATCCGCTGCGCATGTTCGATCTTACCAAAACCTTCGGCCAGCGCGCCGCCGACTTTGCGAGTCGGGCTGTCCGGGCTGGCGAGTTGCGGGAACGCCTGCTCAAGCTGCTGCAGGCGCGATTTCATCGCATCGTAATCGGCATCCGAAATGTCAGGCGCGTCATTGGTGTGATAAGCCTCATTGGCCTGAGACAGCCGCAGCGACAGATCCGCGATTTCATCGGCGGCCTGCCGTTCGGTCAGCGCATCGGTCCCGGCACCATCACCGGTCGCTGTTTCCTGCCATGCCCCGGATTCGTCGTCACTGCGCGCCATTCACGTCTTCCCTGCCTGTCCTTCGGGCAATCTATACGACGTCCGGTCCTGATTTTGACAGAGGGCAGCGCCAGAAAATCGCCCGTAACGGTCCCATTGAAATGCAAACGAACCGAGGGTGAAAACCCCCGGCTCGCCTGGCAAAGGCAGGTCGGTTAGGCCCCTATAGCCAACCTGCCCTCATTCTGGCTGGGCTCACGCAGAACATAGCCGCGTCCCCAGACCGTTTCGATATAGCTGTCGCCGCCCAGGGCTTCCGACAGCTTTTTCCGAAGTTTACAGATGAAAACATCGATAATCTTCAGCTCAGGTTCATCCATACCACCATAGAGGTGATTCAAGAACATTTCTTTTGTCAGCGTGGTGCCTTTTCGCAAACTCAGCAATTCCAGGATCTGATATTCCTTGCCGGTCAGGTTGACCGGCGCGCCCCGGACTTCGACCGTGCGTGCATCCAGATTGACCACGATATCACCGGTCTGGATAATCGCATGGCTATGCCCTTTCGAGCGGCGGATGATCGCCTGAATGCGGGCCTGCAGCTCTTCCCGGTTGAAGGGCTTGGTCATATAGTCGTCAGCCCCGAAGCCAAAGCCTTTCAGCTTGCTTTCCGTATCGTCCGATCCCGTCAGGATCAGGATCGGCGTATTCACCCGGGCCATGCGCAGGTGGCGCAGCACCTCCATCCCGTGCATGTCAGGCAGATCCAGATCCAGCAGGATCAGATCATAGTCATACAGCTTGGCCAGATCGATGCCCTCTTCACCCATATCGGTGCGAAAGACGTTGAAACTTGCCGCCGACAGCATCAGCTCGATCGCGCGCGCCGTGCCTGGGTCATCCTCTACCAGAAGAATTCGCATATTTGGTTCTGTCCCCGATTCACCTCGTCCTAAGCGTTAACCTGCCCGGAGAAGGTTAATATGTTCTTACTTATAATGAATTGTTTTCAGTTTTCAATCTGAGGTTGCCTGAAGCGCTGCAGGCTGGTGACTTTCAATGCCCGGGGCCCATGCTGCCGCACCGCCGTCAGCCAGGCATCGAATTCTTCATCCGTCAGATCGTATCTGCGCAGCGCCTCATCCCGCGAGATAAGCCCATAAGTAACTGCATTGATAACGATTTCCTTCCGCCGCGCGACCCATCGGGTGGTCGAAGGAGGCAAGTCGGCAATGGTCAGGATGCTGCCATCGGCCAGGGTCACCGTTCGCGGGGAAGAGGTTTTTTTCACATACATGACGCTGCCCTTGATATTCTGCATCAACAGATAGCGTCCGAGATTTAACCCGCGGTTAGGCGAACACGGATTTTGCCGCCCTTGCGGGTTGAGAATAGATAGCATTTGCCTATATTTCGACGCATCCGCCTTTCGTTGAGATCCCGTCATGACCTATCACCCCCCTGCCCGTGCAGATGCACGCGGCACCGAATTGAATTCCCTGGGCTTCGCCAAGGCACCGTCGCAGACGCGTGTCGTGGTGGCGATGTCAGGCGGGGTCGACAGTTCGGTCGTGGCGGCCAAGCTGAAAAGCGAAGGCTATGACGTGATCGGCGTGACGCTGCAGCTTTACGATCACGGGGCGGCGCTGGCGAAAAAAGGCGCCTGCTGCGCCGGTCAGGATATCCACGATGCCCGCCGCGTGGCCGAGCGCATGGGCTTTCCCCATTACGTGCTGGATTACGAAAACAAGTTCCGCGAGGCGGTGATCGACGAATTCGCCGATGCCTATCTGGCGGGCGCGACCCCGGTGCCCTGCATCCGCTGCAATGAGCGGGTGAAATTCCGCGACCTGCTGGAAACCGCGCGCGATCTGGATGCCGATTGCATGGCGACGGGGCATTACATCCAGCGCAAGGACGGCGCCGCGCAGGCCGAGCTGCATATGGCCGCCGACGCCAATCGCGATCAAAGCTATTTCCTGTTCTCGACCACGCAAGAGCAGCTGAACTTCCTGCGCTTCCCGCTGGGCCATCTGGAAAGCAAGGCCGAAACCCGCGCTTTGGCGGCGGAATACGGGCTGTCGGTCGCGGACAAGCCTGACAGTCAGGATATCTGCTTCGTGCCCAATGGCGATTACGCCTCGGTCATCGAAAAGCTGCGCCCGGGGGCGGCCGATCCGGGCGAGATCGTGGATCAGCAAGGCAATGTGCTGGGCCAGCATCGCGGCGTGATCCACTACACCATCGGCCAGCGCCGCGGGCTTGGCATCGGTGGTCTGGGTGATCCGCTTTATGTCATCCGGCTGGATCCCGAAACCCGCCGCGTGGTGGTCGGTCCCAAAGCCGCGCTGGCGACGCGCATCGTTGCTGTGACCGAGGTGAACTGGCTGGGCGACACCCCCTTCGAGGGAGAGATCCCCTGCATGGTGCGCATCCGCTCGACCCGACCGCCGCGTCCGGCGATCCTGCGGCCGACGGCTGCCAACCGGGCCGAGGTCGAATTGCTGGACCCGGAAGAGGGCGTCAGCCCCGGTCAGGCCTGCGTCTTTTATGAAACCGACAGCACGCGGGTGCTGGGCGGCGGCTGGATCAGCCTGCGTCGGCGGCCAGCAGCCTGATCCGCTCGACCATGGCCCGCAGCCCGTTCGACCGCTGCGAGGACAGATGCTCGTCCAGGCCCAGCCGGGCCAGTTCGGCAGGCGCGTCGATCCGGCCGATCTGCTGAACCGGAACCCCGGCGTAAAGCGCGTGCAGAACCGCGATCAGCCCGCGCACGATCATTGCGTCGCTGTCGCCGTGAAAGTCAAAGCGGCCATCGCTGATCGCAGGCATGATCCAGACCTGACTGGCACAGCCCTCGACCTTGGTGGCGGGCACCTTCAGCGCCTCTTCCATCGGCGGCATCGCCTTGCCCAATTCGATCACATGACGATAGCGGTCTTCCCAATCGTCCAGAAATTCGAAGGTCTCGGCGATATCTTCAAAGGCTTCGGTGGCCATGATCTTTCCCTCTGTCCTGCCCCCTGCAGTTAGAGCCTGCGCGGCCAAAGGTCAAAGAGCCTTTATCCAGCCCGCGATTTGGCCTAACACTTTGGTCAAAACCAATGGGATGGTGACATGACGAAACTGACCGCACCCCTGCTGATCGCGACCCTGGCGCTTGCCGGTTGCGGAGGCCGCTTCAGCGACAGCGGCTGGAACCCGCTTTCCTGGGGATCGGGTGGCAGTCAGGGCCCAAGCACCCTTGAACCCGAGGGCGGCTATGCCTCGACCGGCGATCAGCGCCCTTCCGTCGCCCAGATCACCGGCGCCAGATGGGAGCCTTTGAACGAAGGCCGCCTGCTGGTGGTCACGGCCGTGGCGCCGACCAAGGGCTATTCCGCCGTTGACCTGGTCACGATGCGGCCGCAACCGCCGGGCCGGATCAGCCCGGATGCGGATGGCGTGCTGCGGCTGCGCCTTGTCGGCCTGCCGCCCCGGCCCGACAGCCAGCAGGCGCGGCTGCCGTCGAACCCGGTCACGGACACGATCACGGTCTCAATGTCGCTGTCGCATATCCAGCTTGCGCGGCTGTCGTCCATCGAGATCACCGGCGCGGGAAATGTGGTGACAATTCGTCGCTAAGGGCGCTTGCGCGGCCCTGCGCAAGCAGGTAAGCCGCGCTCGTCGGAGGCGTGGCAGAGTGGTTTAATGCACCGGTCTTGAAAACCGACGTGGGTGGAAGCCCACCGTGAGTTCGAATCTCACCGCCTCCGCCAGTTTATAATTAGCCAAAATCACCCGCCAAAGAATTGAAGAGAAAAAGTATTTTAGGGTTTGGCAATCCTTGTCTTGCGATCATGGTCTATACGCTCTGAAAAAATCAGTCCGACTACGGGTCGCGAAAGGTGGAGCTGCTTTTCTTCTATGATGACAAGCTGAAGACCGTCGGCCCTTCGCCGCAAGATACGATAAAGACGATGCCAGCTTCCTAGCCCTCATCAAGATAGCCGTAATGCGCATCTGGTCGCGGACCTATGTGTCGGTGTCCTGGATTTTCTTTTTTATTGGCGGGAGGCACTTTGAAACATCGCAGCACTATTCGCAGCTGTGTCATATCGGCGATCACCGCACCAATCATCCTTTCTGTAGAAGGCTTTAAGGATGTGAACATAGTCTAAAACGCCGTGCATGAGGCCATTTGTCGCGAGAGACAGGCGATGAATGAACCCCGCACCATTCACTCCAACGGTAAAGGCAGCAGCCGCCCGTGTCCCTGGCCGCTAAGCGGTCCTGCTGGACTGTAATCTCAGACAGCCCTCACGGCGCTGAATCCTTAGGGCATCCTCACATCCCAGAGAAAGGATCCCACTATCAAGCCGTGAGATCAAACAGCTCGCCGTCTTGCTTTACGCGATACATTCCGCAGGCAAACAGGACGGCATTTCGCTCAGGATAGGTTGTACCGTTCAGCGCAGTTGACAGATTTGAAGAATCGTCTAACTTGAACCAATCATATATTGGTTCGAGAGATGGTGACAGCTCTGACCGACGACAACGACAACCTTCTCAGCCTGCGGGATGTGTCCCTGAATGTCCGGGGCCATGCCGCACCCTTGTTGGACGGCGTTTCGTTTTCGGTGTCACGCGGGGAAACCCTCTGTGTTGTGGGCGAGTCGGGTTGCGGTAAAAGTCTGACCTCGCTTTCGATCATGGGGCTTCTGGCGCCCGCGCTGAGCGCGGGATTACGGGGCAGCATGGAGTTCGACGGCCAGGATATCGATCTGCGCGATCTTGCCTCGCTGAAACGCCTACGCGGCAGCCGGATCGGGATGATCTTTCAGGAACCTATGTCCAGCCTGAACCCGGCCTATCGCATCGGCGACCAGATCGCGGAAGCCTGGCGTCAGCATAATCCGGGCGACGGGATGGATCAGGCGCTGGAGATGCTGCGTCTGGTTGGAATACCAGCAGCCGAGAGGCGGCTTCGCGACTATCCGCATCAGCTTTCTGGCGGGATGCGGCAGCGGGTGATGATTGCCATGGCGCTGGTCAACAATCCGGCGCTGCTGATCGCGGACGAGCCGACCACCGCGCTGGATGTGACCATTCAGGCGCAGATCCTGCGGCTGATCGCCCGCCTCCAGACCGAGCGTCACATGGGCACGATCCTGATCACACATGATCTTGGTGTCGTGGCCGAGGTCGCGACGCGGGTGGCGGTCATGTATGCCGGGCGGATCGTCGAAACCGGCCCGGTCGAAGCGATTTTCACCGATCCACAGCATCCCTATACCATCGGCCTCATGTCCTCGATCCCGCCCTTGCGCGGACCTCGGGAAAGGCTGGCGACGGTGCCCGGTATCGTACCCTCGATCGAGACCATGCCGGAGGGGTGCCGCTTCTCCACGCGTTGCCCCTTTGCGCGCAGCGAATGCCGCCAGACGCCACCGTTGCAGGAACTTGCAATGCGCCATTTCGCGGCCTGCCACTTCGCCCCGCTGGAACACAAGCTGAAAGGCGCCGCATGAACCGCCCCATGATCGAAGCCGCAGACCTTTCCAAGCGCTTTGACGTGGGTGGCGGATTTCTGAAACCGTCCCGGCTGCTTCACGCCGTCGATGGTGTCTCGCTATCGGTCAACAAGGGCGAGACTTTCGCGATCGTTGGCGAATCGGGCTGCGGAAAATCGACACTGGCGCGCCTTCTGATGCGGCTGCTGACACCGAGTTCGGGCCGGATCACCATAGAGGGGCACGATATTTCCGATATTGCGGGCGCCGATCTGCGCCAATTGCGCCGAGATGTACAGTTCATTTTCCAGGACCCGTTCTCATCGCTCAACCCGCGCCTGACGGTCGCGAAGCTGGTGGCCGAACCGCTTGAGGCGCACAGGCCCGAAATGACCGCAAGCCAGCGCCGGGCAGAGGTCGCAAGGTTGTTGTCACAGGTCGGGCTGCGACCGGAACATATGGATCGCTTTCCGCATGAATTTTCCGGTGGTCAGCGCCAGCGGATCGGAATTGCGCGAGCCCTGGCCTCTGGCCCCAGGGTTCTGATCGGGGATGAGCCGGTCAGCGCGCTGGATGTCTCGGTGCAGGCACAGGTGATCAACCTGCTGTCGGACCTGCGCGACAGTCTTGGCCTGACCCTGATCGTCATTGCGCATGATCTGGCTGTGATCCGCCAGATGAGCGACCGGGTGGCTGTCATGTATCTTGGCCGGATCGTCGAGACGGGTCCGACAGATGCAATCTTCGAGCGCCCGCGCCATCCTTATACTCGCGCGCTTCTGGCCGCGATTCCCGGACCTGATGGCGGCGGCGGCGCCGGACTAGCCGGCGAGACGCCCAGCCCCATCGACCCGCCAACGGGCTGCCATTTCCGCACCCGCTGCGAATTCGCCCGAGATGAATGCGCCCGCACACGTCCGCCCGCGGAACCCACCGGCGAGATGAGCGAGGTCGCCTGCCTGCGTTGGCGCGACATCGGCGAGGCAACCGATGTGATGCCAGTCGCACCCAAACGCAGTGCCGCCGCAGAGGCAAGGTTCCGGCTTTACCGCGACGCCATGGGTCAAACCGAAAACAACAGCCAACAGGGGAACAATCGATGAAACTCACTCAAACCGTCCTTCTTGCCGCGTTGCTGAGCAGCTCGGCTCTTGCCGCACAGGCGCAGACCTTGCGAATCGGGCTGGAAAGCGATCCCGATGCGCTGGATCCTGACCGCAGTCGAACCTTTGTCGGCCGCATTGTCTTTACCGCGCTGTGCGACAAGCTGATCGATGTGGGCGCGGACTTGTCGCTGATCCCGCAGCTTGCCACGGAATGGAGCTTCAGCGAGGACGGCAAGGCGCTTGACATGACGCTGCGCGAGGGCGTCGTGTTTCATGATGGCACCCCCTTCGATGCGGCGGCCGTCAAGGCCAATATCGAGCGTTCGAAGACGCTGGATGACAGCGTACGCAAGACCGAATTGAGTTCGGTGGAATCGGTCGAGGTGCTGGATGCGACACATGTCCGGTTGAACCTCTCTGCCCCGGATGCACCGCTATTGGCGCAGCTTGCAGACCGCGCGGGGATCATGCTGTCTCCGTCAAGTTTTGACAGCGACGTCGCAGCGAACCCGGTCTGCTCGGGGCCATTCAAATTCGTCAGCCGGGTCGCTCAGGACAAGATAGAGCTGGAGAAATTCGGCGATTATTGGAATGCCGATGCGATCAAGATTGATCGCGTGACCTATCTGCCGATCCCCGACAGCACCGTAAGACTGGCCAATCTGCAATCGGGCGATCTGGATCTGATCAACCGTCTGGCCGCGACGGATGCTCAAACCGTTGAAAATGCCGGGAACCTCGTCTTTGCCAAGGCGGAAGGGTTGGGCTATCAGGGCATTACCTTCAACATCATGAACGGCGCCAAAGCGGATAATCCCTTCGGCAAGGACGCCCGCCTGCGCGATGCGCTGTCGCTGAGCATCGACCGCGCGGCGATCAACCAGGTCGTCTTTGCCGGGCTGAACGCTCCGGCCAGCCAGTTCGTATCGACCGCAAGCCCCTATTTCGACCCGGCCTTCCCGGTACCGGCCCGCGACATCGAAAAGGCAAAGGCTCTGATTGCCGAGGCAGGTGTCTCGACCCCGCTTGAGTTGGAGCTGCAGTTTCCCAACCGGCCGGAAAGCCAGCAGGTCGTTCAGATGATCCAGGCGATGGCGGCCGAGGCCGGGATCAATATCAGCCTGAGCGCGAAGGAATTCGCGACCATGCTGACCGATCAGAAATCGGGCGACTTCCAGGCCAGCCAGGTCGGCTGGTCGGGACGGATCGACCCTGACGGCAATATCACCGGCTTTGTCTCGACCGGCGGCGGGTTCAACGATGGCGGCTATTCCAACGCCGAGATCGACAGGATCCTGGCCGAAGCCCGCGCCGAGAGCGATGTGGAAAAGCGCAAGGCACTTTATCACGAGGCCAATGTGATCCTGAACGAGGAACAGCCGCTGTTCTACCTTTACAACGAGGCCTGGCTTTACGGCGTCTCGGACAAGGTGGCGGGCTTCACCGCATATTCGGACGGCATGATCCGACTGGAAAATATCGAACTGAAGCAGTGATCCGCGAACCGGGCCGGGCGGCATCTCGTCGCCCGGCACCCTGTCTGACGATCCCTTGGGGGGACCATGCTTTCATATCTGGCACGACGCTTGCTGATCTCGATCCCGACGCTGATCCTGATCTCGGTCTTCGTCTTCACGCTGCAAAAGATGCTGCCCGGCGATCCCGTTCTGGCCCTGGCCGGAGAGGATCGCGACCCCGAGACTCTGGACCGGCTGCGCGAACTCTATAACCTCAACAAGCCGGTCTGGATGCAATATCTGCTTTGGGCCAAGGGCGTCGTTCAGGGTGATCTGGGCGTTTCGATCCGCACGGGGCTTCCGGTCAGCGACATGATCCTGTCAAAACTGCCCGTCACCATTCAGCTTGCCGTGATGTCGATGATCTTCGCCATCGTGATCGGCATTCCCGCGGGGATCCTGTCGGCCGTGCGCAAAGGCACGGCCACAGATTACGCCGCGAATGTCGTCGCGCTGTCCGGCCTGTCCATTCCGAACTTCTGGCTTGGGATCATGCTGATCCTGCTGGTCTCGGTAAAGTGGCAGCTTCTGCCCGCTTCTGGCTATGTACCGCTGACCGAGGATCCTGTTCAATCGCTGCGCACCATGCTCATGCCCGCCTTCGTTCTGGGCACCGGGCTGGCCGCCTCACTGATGCGGCATACGCGCTCGGCCATGCTGGGGGTAATGCGGCAGGATTATGTGCGTACCGCCCGCGCCAAGGGCCTTGCCGAGCGCCGCGTGATCCTGCGCCACGCCTTCCGCAATGCGCTGACCCCGGTGGTGACCCTGATCGCCCTGCTGTTTGGCGAACTGATCGCAGGGGCCGTCCTGACAGAACAGATCTTCACCATTCCCGGCTTCGGAAAAATGGTTGTGGATGCGGTCTTCAGCCGCGACTATGCGGTGGTACAGGCGGTGGTCCTTGTCACCGCCATCGGCTTCATCCTGATGAACCTGGTCGCTGACGCAGCGAATGTCCTTCTCAACCCCCGTTTGAGGCTGAGCTGATGGCCGAGATTGCCGCTCCTGTCCTGCCGCGCGCCAAAAGCCGTGTCTGGCGCAAGCTTCGCTCTCATCGAAGCGCAATGTTCGGTGCGGTTCTGGTGGCGCTGTTTGCCTTTCTGGCGCTGACGGCATCGATCCTTCCCATTGCCGACCCAAGCGCGACCGATTGGGGCGCTGTTCGGCAGGCGCCTTCAGCCGCGCATTGGCTTGGCACGGACGAACTTGGGCGCGACCAGTTCTCGCGGATGATCTGGGGGGCGCGTGCCTCGCTGCTGGCCGGTGTCGTCTCGGTGGCCATTGCGCTGCTTGTCGGGGTGCCCCTGGGGATGCTTGCCGGTTATTTCGGCGGCTGGATCGACGCGGTGATCTCTCGCTGCACCGAAGCGTTGCTCTCGATCCCTTTCCTGATCCTCGCCATTGCGCTCGCCTCGTTTCTGGGGCCGTCTCTGACCAATGCGATGATCGCTATCGGCATCGCAGCCACCCCTGTTTTCATCCGGCTGACACGCGGCCAGACGCTGAATGTCGTTGCAGAGGATTATGTGGAAAGCGCCAATGCCATAGGGCTTTCGACCCCGGTGATCCTTCGCCGCTATATTTTCCCCAATATTCTGCCGCCGGTGCTGGTCCAGTCCACCCTGACCGTCGCAAGCGCGATCATCGCCGAGGCCTCGCTGTCCTTTCTGGGACTGGGCCAACAGCCGCCAGCGCCAAGCTGGGGCGCAATGCTGAACACCGCCAAGGGCTTCATGGTTCAGGCGCCCTGGATGGCGCTTTGGCCGGGGATCGCGATCTTCCTTGTGGTGCTTGGTTTCAACCTTCTGGGCGACGGACTGCGCGACGCGCTTGACCCGCGCGAAGACTGAGAGGACGACATGAACGACTTTACCACCCGCCCCGATATTCGCGGCACATTCGGCGCCGTGACCACGACCCATTGGATCGCCTCGGCGGTGGGAATGGCCATTCTGGAAAAGGGCGGCAATGCCTTCGATGCCGCCGTCGCGACCGGCCTGACCCTGCAGGTGGTCGAACCGCACCTGAACGGCCCGGCAGGCGATATGCCTGCCATCATCCATGACGCCGGATCCGGGCAGACGCGGGTGCTTTGTGCCCAGGGCGTGGCGCCCCAGGGCGCAACGATGGAACATTACCGCGCCCAGTTCGGCGATGGTCTGATCCCCGGCTCCGGTCTTCTGGCGACAGTCGTCCCTGGTGCCTTCGATGGCTGGATGCTGATGCTGCGCGATCATGGCACGATGGAACTGGCCGAAGTGCTTGCCCCTGCAATCGCCTATGCCCGTGACGGCCACCCGGTCTTGCCGCGCGTCGCCAACACGATTGCCTCGCTGGCCGATTTCTTCCGCGATGAATGGCCCTCCAGCTTCGACACCTGGCTGCCCGGAGGCGCAGCACCGGCTGCATGGTCGCTGTTTCGAAATCCCGATCTTGCCGCAACTTATCACCGCATCTGCGATGAGGCCCAGGGCGCGGACCGCACGGCCCGGATCGACGATGCGCGCCGGATCTGGGCGGAAGGCTTCGTTGCCGACGCCATCTGCGACTACCTGTCCGATGCCTGCGTGATGGACGTATCGAGATCCGCGCATTCGGGCGTTCTGGCGCGTGCCGATCTGGCGCGGTGGAGGGCAAGCTGGGAAACCCCGCTGAGCGTCGAATATAAAGGCTGGACGATCCACAAGACCCAAAGCTGGTCGCAGGGTCCGGTTCTGCTTCAGGCGCTTCAGATCTTGAAACATGTCGATCTTGCGGCGATGGACCCGATGGGCGCCGATTTCGTCCATACCGTGGTCGAGGCTATGAAGCTCGCCTATGCTGACCGGGAAGCCTATTATGGCGATCCGGACTTCTTCGATATTCCCATCGACTATCTGCTCAGCGATGATTACGCCGCAGCACGCGCGAAGCTTATCGGGCCAGAAGCCAGTCTTGAACAGCGGCCGGGCCACGTAGCGGGTATGGAACATCTGGCGCAGGACGCGATCCTTCGCGCGGCTACCGATTTCAACGCCCTGCGCGGTGACAGCGCCGGAGAGCCGACCATGGCGCATCTGACCGAACGACGCGGCGATACCGTGCATCTCGATATCGTGGACCGATGGGGCAATATGGTCAGCGCCACGCCCTCGGGCGGGTGGCTGCAATCCAATCCGGTGATTCCGGGACTTGGCTTCCCGCTGAACAGCCGGGCCCAGATGTTCTGGCTGCGCGAAAACCTGCCCGGCACGCTGCGCCCCGGATCGCGGCCACGCACGACGCTGACGCCCTCGATGGCTGAAAAGGACGGCACCCGCATCGCCTTTGGAACACCGGGCGGCGATCAGCAGGATCAGTGGCAACTCATCTGGTTCCTGCGCTATGTCAACCACGGCATCCCGATGCAGCAGGGCATGGATTCGCCGCTGTTCCACAGCATGCATTTCCAGGCCAGTTTCTATCCCCGCGATGCAAAGCCGGGCGCGCTGATGCTGGAACCACAGTTCGGCGATGCGGTCATTGAAGAGCTGCGCCGCCGCGGCCATGACGTCATTGTATCGGAGCCCTGGACCATTGGCCGACTGACCGCCGCGCAGCGCGACCCGGATGGGATGCTGACAGCAGCAGCCACCCCGCGCCTGATGCAGGCCTATGCGATTGGGCGCTGAGATATGACCTGGTCGCTAATTGCGCGGGACCGCGACGGCACCATAGGTATCGCCGTGGCCAGTCGGTTTTTCGCCTGCGGATCCTTGGTGCCCTACATCGGGCGGCGAAGCGCGGTCGCCACGCAGGCTTTTGTAAACCCGGTCTGGGGAACCGAAGGGCTTCGCAGGATGGAAGCAGGTGAAGATGCGCGCTCGGTCCTTCACGACCTGGTGTCCCGCGATCATGGCGCGGCGCAGCGGCAGGCGCATCTGCTGGATGCTGAAGGCCATTTTGTCGCGCATACGGGCAGCGACTGTATCGAATGGGCGGGCCATCTGACGGGCAAGGATCACTCGGTCGCTGGCAATATGCTGGCCGGACCCGACGTGATCGCCGAGACCGCCAGGGTCTATGCCGCGTGCGAAGATCTGCCCCTGCCCGAACGTATGCTGACCGCAATGGAAGCGGGCGAAGCCGCCGGCGGGGACAAGCGCGGCCGACAGGCTGCAGCTCTGCGCATCCATCGCTGCACCGCTCATCCCTGGCTTGACATGCGCGCCGACGATCACGCCGATCCGCTTGCCGAACTGCGTCGCCTGCTTGCCGTTGCCGCAGAGCGCTATCTGATCATGGCCGAGGCGATCCCAACCGAGACGCGGTTTTCCGGGCTGCCCGACCGCCGCGACATCGACCAGCGCATTGCCGAGGCGGATGACGCGCGCGCTCGGACAGGTCGTCCCACCGCCTCTTTTGCCACTTCGAAGGATTGATCCGTGGTCGAGCTTTCCGCTTCTGCACTGTTTGAACTGGCCGCCATCGCCATCGGCGCAGGGGTCGTCGGCGGGATCCTTGCCGGCCTTCTTGGCGTCGGTGGCGGAATCGTCATCGTGCCGGCGCTGTATTTCGCGCTGACCATGACGGGAATGCCCCCTGACCTGACCATGAAAATGGCAGTGGGAACATCGCTTGCCACGATCGTCTTTACCTCGCTTTCATCCAGCCTGGGCCATTACCGTCGGGGCGCCATCGATACCGATCTGCTGAAGCTCTGGGCGCCGTCGATCCTTGTCGGCGTCGTCGGCGGCAGCCTGTTGGGCGCCTATGTCTCGGGCAAGGTACTGGTCGCGGTTTTTGCGACAGTCGCACTTGTGGTTGCGGCCGATATGATCTTCCGCAAAGGCCGCGCCGATCCGCAGCCCCGCGGCTTTTCTCGACGTGTCTGGGCGCTCTTCGGCGTGATCGCAGGGGCGCTCAGCGCGATGATGGGCATCGGCGGCGGTACGATTTGTGTCCCGCTGCTGAACTTTCTGGGTTACGATATCCGCCGCGCCGTCGGCACGTCGGCGGCGATTGGCTTCATCATCGGCTTACCCGGCGCGCTCATTTATGCCGCCACAGGCCTGGGTGCCGAGGGCTTGCCACCGCTGTCGCTTGGTTACGTAAACCTGGCTGCGGCGGCAGTGATCGTCCCGCTGACGACCGTATTTTCGCAAGTCGGCGTCAAGCTGGCCCATTCGATCCCACGCCGGGCCCTGCGACTTTCCTTTGGGGCGTTTTTGTTGGTGACCTCTGTGCGGATGTTTATCGATCTGATGAAAGGATAAACGATGGAACCCGCTGCGGACGACCTGCAAGAGGTTCTGAAAGCGCTGGAACCTCTGCTCGCCTCCGCCTCGCGCGAGGGTGATACCCGTCTGCCGGCCGAACGCGATCTGGCCGAACAACTGGGCGTACCGCGGCGGCGACTGCGGCTGGCCCTGAATGAGCTTCAGCAGCGGGGCAAGATCTTCCGAAGGCATGGGCAAGGCACCTTCGTTGCCCCGCCACCGCATCCCGACCGGGGCCGACACCGGATGCTGGCGGGCAAGATCGCGCTTGGGCAACTCATGGATGTGCGCCTTCAGATCGAGCCGCGCCTCGCCGAACTGGCGGCCATCAACGGGACCGAGGCAGAGTTCGCGCAACTGGCGATCCTGATGCGGAAGACGCGCGAGGCCAAGACCCCGCGCGACTACGATCTTGCCGATGAGGTCTTCCATTACCGGATCGCGGAACTGGCCAAGAACCCTCTTTTCCTGGAAATCTATGACCTGATCCGCGAAATGCGGCGCGAAGCGGGCTGGCGGGAAAGGCGCGAGGAAACCCACAGCCCTGCCGTGATCTCCATGCTGGTCGAACAGCACCAAAAGATCCTTGATGCGATATCGCGACGTGATCCCGAAGCCGCAAATGCCGAGGTCGGCAATCACCTCCGCTACCTCGCCCGGACGATCTGAGGCCGCGCTGCCACATGCTTTTCCAAGCGAACACTACTGATCTGCCGCTGAACATTAATCCAGCGGCGACTTGAGCCCGGCTTGCGTTAACGCCAGTTGACGCGGGTTGAGCAATCGCTAGGCGCGCGGAGCTGTCATCTCGCGCAGCGGGTCGAGCGGTTGCTGGGTGCAAGCTCGCGGCGAATCTCACGGGGCTGATGGACCAACCGTGCTCTATGAAGAGTTGGTGCTTTGGACCTGCACCGGTTTTGTTCAGGTCGGATGCTCATGTTAGGCGGCCGTGTGTTCGAAGGCCACGGGTGATTTCCAGCCGAGTGCTGAGTGTTTGCGGTGGGGGTTGTAGAAGCCGTTTATGTATTCGAAGAGGGCGACCTCAACCGCGCGACGAGTTTGCCAATCCCGCCGGAGAGTGTCCGGTCTTCTGTGGATGGCTGATTGGGTCCATGCTTCCTGAGAGGAGCAAGGACCATGACGATTTCGAACGAACTGCTGGACGAGCTGCTGAAAGGCTGCAAGCGGCCTGAGGATCTGCTGGGCGACGCCGGGCTGATGAAGGAACTGAAGATCCGGCTGATGGAGCGGATGCTCGGGGCCGAGTTGACGGCACATCTGGGCTATGAGGCTGGTGCGGAGCCGCCGGCTGAGCAGACCAACCGCCGGAACGGGATCGCGACGAAGAGGGTGAAGGGCTCGGACGGCGAGGTGCCGCTTTCGGTGCCGCGAGACCGGGAGGGCAGCTTCGAGCCCGAGCTGGTGAAGAAGGGCCAGACCCGGATCGATGGGGTGGATGACAAGATCATCGGGCTTTACGCTGCTGGGCTGTCGGTTCGGGACATCCAGGCCCACCTGGAAGATCTTTACGGCCTGCGGGTTTCGCCCGACCTGATCAGCCGCGTCACGGATGCCGTGCTGGACGAGGTCCGCGAGTGGCAGCACCGGGCGCTGGACCGGATGTATCCGATCGTCATTTTCGATGCCCTGCGCGTGAAGATCCGCGATGCTGACAGCCGGATGGTCAAAAACAAGGCCGTTTACATCGCCTTGGGCGTCACCCGGGAAGGGGATCGCGAGGTTCTGGGGCTCTGGATCGCCGACAACGAGGGCGCGAAGTTCTGGCTGTCGGTGATGAATGAGCTGCGCAACCGGGGCGTTCAGGACATCCTGATCGCGGTCGTGGACGGGCTGAAGGGCTTCCCCGAGGCCATCACTGCGGCCTTCCCCGAGACCACGGTCCAGACCTGCATCGTTCACCTGATCCGGCATTCGATGAACTTCTGCAGCTGGAAGGACCGCAAGGCCGTGGCGGCCGACCTGCGCCCGATTTACGAGGCCCCCACCGCTGAGCAGGCCGCCCGCCAACTGGGTGCCTTCGAGGAGAAATGGGCCGGGAAATACCCATCCATCGCCCCGGCCTGGCGCCGGGCATGGGCGGAAGTGACCCCGTTCTACGCCTTCAGCGCGGCGATCCGGAAGATCATCTACACCACGAATGCGGTGGAATCGCTGAACCGCGTGCTGCGGAAAACGCTGAAGACCAAGGGCTCGTTCCCAACCGAGGAGGCCGCAACGAAGCTGATCTTCCTCGCCATCCGCAACTTCGAAAAGGGCGGCCGCGCGGTCCGGGAATGGGTTGCGGCCCGCAATCAGCTGGCCATAATGTTCGCAGGGCGCTTCGACGCCTGAACGTATCTGAAAACCGCATGGGCCACATCAGATACACAGAGTTTCAGACACTCCCTCCCGCCGCCAGACCAGCTGTGCCTTCAATGATTTGAAAAAGCTCTCGACAGCCGAACGATCACAGCAATTGCCTTTGCCGCTCATCGACACCTTGAAGCCGTGCTGACGCAGCAGCTTCTGATCGTCGTGGGCGCAATATTGCGATCTGCGGTCGCTGTGATGAATGCAGCCAGGCGGCGGCCTGCGCAGGGCGATCGCCATGTTCAGCGCCCTGATCGCCAGATCCTGCTTCATGCGGCTGTTGATCGCCCAGCCAATCACGCGCCGTGAATAGAGGTCGATGATCACGGCAAGGTAAACCCAGCCCTCCCGCGTCCAGACATAGTAATCTCGCCGACCCACGTCTGGTTCGGGGCGCTCGCCGTAAAATCCTGCTGCGGGAGGTTCGGCACGATGGTGAAGCTGTGATCGCTGTCAGTGGTGCGCTCGAACTTGCGGCTGCGCAGAACCCGGATGCCATTTTTCCGACGAACGCGGCCGACACGCAGGCCCAACTTGTTCAGTTCCTCGGTCATGCGCGGCCTGCCATAGCTGCCCAGGCTTAGCCGGTGTTGCTCTCGGATATCGGCAAGGATCAGCATGTCGCGACGCTGACGCTGCGATGGCGGCCGGCGCCTCCATGCCCGCAGACCGCGATCCGTTACGCCCATCAAGCGGCACAGGCGACTGCGAGGCAGGTCCCCGCGATAGTTGGCAATGAGATGAAACCTCATGGCTTTTGAGCCGCGAAGAACTGAGCTGCCTTTTTTAAGACTTCCCTACATTCGCCGGGGAAACAGTTCCACGGACTGTTTCCTTGATCCGGCTCAAATCCTTCAGGATCCGGTTCTCCTTCCGCAGCCGTTCATTCTCGCGCAGCAGAGCGGCATCGCGTTCGGGAACCTTCGCCTCATCGGAAATCGCCCGGATCCACTTCCCGAGCGTCGAAAGCCCGATCTCCAGATCGGACGCAACCTGACGCCGTATCAGACCGCTGGTGAGCGCAATACAAACCGCATCCTGCTTGAATGCATCGCTGTGTATCGCTGTCATATCCAGTCTCCTTTCAAGAGCATCGCTCTCAGAAGACCGGAACAGAACCGGCGCAGGTCCAGTGTGCGTCATTGCCCGTCTCCTTGATCGCTCTCATGTTCTCAAGAACCCGGCACTTTCGCGAGACAAGTCCAAGGTGGCAAATTCATCAAGTTTATACCGCCAGCCAGACACAGGATTCAGATCTGGGTCCATGCCGGGCTGTCGCAGGGATCGTCCAGCAATTCCTTCAGTTCGGGATCAAGCTGCATCAGCGTGACCGAGACGCCCACCATGTCGAGTGACGTATAGTAATGTCCAAGAAGCGTAACATGTACGGAAATGTCGTGTGCGTGCAGCCGCCGTCTGAGCCTTCTGTTCAGGATATACAGTTCCATCTGCGGTGTGCTGCCCAGGGAATTGACCAGCAAGGCGACTTCGGTGCCATTGGCCAGGTCGATTTCGTCCAATATGCGGTCAACGATCAGGTCGGCGGTTTCATCGGCGGACTTCACCTCGGTTCGCGTGACGCCCGGTTCGCCGTGCACACCGACACCGATTTCCATGGCGTCGGGGCCCAGACTGAAACTGGGGCGGCCGGTGTCGATAGACGCGCCGGGTTCAAGTGCAACGCCCATGGTCATGCAACGCTCGGCCGCGCGCGACGCCAGGTCGGCGCATCTGTCCAGGGACAGCATCCGGTTGCAGGCCGCGCCCGCGATCTTGAAGACAAAGACATTGCCCGCGACCCCGCGCCTTGCACTGCGTGCGTCCAGCGGGGCCGAGGCGATATCATCCGTGGTCACGACGGTGCGGACGGGAATGCCCTTGGCTTCGGCCATTTCTGCGGCCATCTCGAAATTCATGAGATCGCCCGAGAAGTTGCCGAAGATATGCAGCACGCCTGCGCCTCCATCGGCGGCGATGGTGGCGGCCAGGATGGGATCCGGCGGCGGCGCGGCAAAGACATTGCCCACCGCGACGGCATCGGCCATGCCCTGTCCGACATAACCCAGAAATCCCGGTTCATGGCCGGATCCGCCGCCGATCACCAGCCCGACCTTGCCCGGGCGGGGCGCCTGCCGGGCGCGGATCGCGCGAGGCACGCCATCGACCGCGACCAGCCTGTCTTCATGCGCCAGAAGCGCGCCTGCGATGGCCTCGTCAACGGCATCGCGGGGCCGGTTGAGGAATTTCTTGACCCGGGTGCGTTCGGGCAATGCCTCGGTCGGGCGTTCGGGCCCGCGCATCGGACGATCCTCATAGCCTTCAGAGTTCAGGATCGCGCGGGCCGTATCGGCATCGGTCACAAGCGCGGTGACATATCCGCCGCGCAGCGCCGCCAGAATGGCCTGCACCTTGTCCATGCCGCCCGCAACGGCCAAGCGTTCGGGCACCTTGCGGATGGTATCAAGATCCATGCCGATGGTGCGCTCTTCCAGCGGGCCATCCACCCGGGCGCCGGTGGCCGAAATCATCCGACCCGCGATGCTGCCCACCGCCGCGTGGTAATGATCGCGAATTGAGACTGCATCGAAAAAGCCGCTGGTATGGATCGTGCTTTCCGGCCTGAGCGAGGAAACCCCGAAAACGATGCGGTCCGCCTGTGCCAGCACAGCCATCTGTTCGGCAAGGACCGGTTCGCGCAGCAGCATGTCGCGCACCTGGGGCGCCGATACGATTGCCGGGGCAGACAGCGGAATGCAGCGTGCCCCCAGATTTTCGGCCAGACGCGTGGCGCAGGCTTCGGGGGTCCACGGGATCTTGGCCGTGGTGCTGCCCGTGGCCTGGACGACGCGGACGTCGCGCAGCGCCCCGTTGCTCACCCGGGTTGCCATGGCCAGCATGGTCCGCCCCCAGGTCACGGAGATGGTTTCACCCGATTTGGTCAGACGCCCCAGCAGCTGTGCCGCCGCCGCGCCCAGCCGGTCGATCAGCGGGCTGTCATTGCCCTCGGACGGGATGACCAGGCAGTCGTTCAGACCGAAATGATCCTGCATGGCCTGCGCCAGCGTCAGCGCGCGAAACCGGGCCGGGTCGATTTCAATCGAGACGATGTCACGCGTGCGGGCATCCGCAAGATAGGCATTGACCGAAGGCCGGGACACCCCCATCCGCGTCGCGATCTCCGCCTGCGTCAGACCCTCTTCATAGTAAAGCCAGGCCGCCCATAGCAGCGTGTCTTCACCAAATCGGGTAGGAGGGCGCTTGTCCGACGGGGCAGCGGCATCGCGTGTGCGACCGCGCGCCCCCATCAGGAGGCCCCTTCGTGACGGGTGGCCCAATCGGCCAAGACTTCCAGCAGCGCGGCGGCAGAGACCGCGCCGGGATCCAGATGGCCGATGCTGCGGGGACCAAGCCGGGCAGCCCGCCCCCGTGAGGCCATCATGGCGCGGGTATCCTCGGCCCCCTTGGCGGCGGCCTGCGCGGCATTGCGCAGGCGCGTGACCGTGTCGGTGGCATCCGTGTCATCGTGCGTGACGACATGGGCCGCAGGCCACCACGCATCCAGCATGGTCTTGTCACCCGGTTTTCCATGGCCGCGTGTTTCGATGCCTTCGAACATCGCTGAAATCATTTCGGGCAAGCGGTCAAAGGAAATCTGCCTCTCGGTGCCAAAGGTTTTTGCGGCCCGCAACAGGGCGCTGGAATAAAGCGGCCCGGTCGTTGCGCCGACCTTGTTCAGCAGAACCTGCGCTGCCAGGGTGAACCCGTCTCCAAGCGTCTGGTCGGCGTCCTCGGCTTCTGCCAGGGCGCGGGCGGCCGCTTCGAACCCGTCCGCCATGGCGACGCCGTGATCGGCATCGCCGATTTCGCCGTCCAGTTCCCCCAGCAGGGCCCGATCAGCGGCCATGCGCATGGCAAAGGCGCGGAACAGGTCGGTCAGGTCGGATCGTGTAAAGCTGGACATGCGGCATGTTCCGGGTCAAAGGCTTCCATCTGCAGGGATTACAGGTCGGTATCCTGTGCATACAGCCCGAGGACAAGGCAAGCAATGCGGTCCCGGAAGGGCCGGGACCGCAAGGGGCTTCATGTTGCCGTCAGCCGCCGCGCAGCGGCTGCAGCCAGTTCATTCAGGATCAGGCTGCAGGATGTGGCCCCGGCATCCGGCACCCCGCGCGACCGTTCGCCCAGACGCGCGGCCCTGCCCAGCTTGGCGACCATGTCCACGGTGCTGTCGCGGCCTGCCTCGGCAGCCTTTCCCATTGCGGTCAGCGCGGTGGCAAAGCCGTCGTCCTTTGCGGCCTCGAAGGCATCGACCGCAGGCACGAAACAGTCGATCAGGGTCTTGTCTCCGACCTGTGCCGATCCGGTGGCGCGCACCCCGGCAAGCCCCGCCTGCATCATGACCGCGAACCCGTCCACATCGATGGCATCACGCCCGGCAATGCTCTGCGCCATGTTGTGGAACATGAACCCGTAAAGCGGTCCCATGGAGCCGCCGATTTCCGACATCAACACATCGGACAGCTGTTCCAGCGCCTGATCAAGCGGCATGACCTGTCCGGCGATGCGTTCGGCGGCGCGGCCAAAACCCTTGGACATGTTGATCCCATGATCGCCATCGCCGATCAGGCCGTCGATTTCCGACAGATGCGCCTTGTTGGCGACGATAACGGCGGCAATTTCCTCGACCATGCCGGATGCCTCGGACAGTGGCAGGATCGGCGTTCTGGTCGGTTCGGGCGCGCGCGGCACATTGGCCGATGCAGACCCGGTGGCGGCCTTGCGCTCGCGCCGGATGATCTGGCCCACCGGCACGGTCGGCGCACCGGCTACTGCCATGCCGGGCGAGACGCATTCGACGTCAAGCAGCGTCTTCAACTCGTCATCCAGCGCCATCACCGACAGGGTCGCCCCGATCATTTCCAGCGAGGTGAAATAATTGCCGACGAAGGCACGATATACCCGCAGCCCTGCCGCCTCCAGCCCGGTTTCAAGCCGGTCGTAGAGGACGTAAAGCTCATTCACCGGCGTGGCACCCAGCCCCGATACCAGCACGGCAACTTCGGTGCCCTCGGGCAGGTCGTGATCGTCCAGCACGATCTTCAGCATGTCGTCGGCCACGTCATCGGCGGTCTTCAGCGCCTCGACCCGCGCGCCGGGTTCGCCATGATGGCCGATGCCGACCTCCATGGTGCCGGGCTCGATCTGGAAATTCGGATGTCCCACGGCCGGCAGGGTGCATGGTCCAAGGCCCACACCCACCGAACGGGTCGCGTCCACGGCCTTTTGCGACACCGAGATCACCTGTTCCAGCGAACCGCCAAGTGCGGCCTTTGCGCCGCCGATCTTCCACATGAAGATTTCGCCGGCCACGCCGCGCCGCTTTTCGCGATCCGACAACGGCGCGGAACAGACATCGTCATTGGCCACCACGGTCGATACCTCGATGCCCTCGGCGGCAACCATCTCTGCGGCCATGCGGACGTTCATGTTGTCGCCCGCGTAATTGCCATAAAGCACCGCGACCCCCGCGCCGCCATCCGCGGCACGGATCGCATCGGCAAAGCTTTTGGCCGTGGGCGAGGAAAACAGCTCCCCCACCGCAACGGCATCCACCATATTGCGGCCGACATAGCCGACAAAGGCGGGTTCATGGCCGGATCCGCCGCCGGTGACGATCCCGACCTTGTCCTTTTGCGGGGCAAAGCGCGATGTCACCACGCGGGCATTCATCGGGTCCTTCCGTACAAGATCAGGGTGGGCCTTGACGAAACCCGCGATGGTTTCATCCACCAGATCATCCGGGTCATTGATGAAACGCTGCATTTCCTTGCCCGCCGAGGGCACCGTTTTCCGATCCTCTGTCATTTTACCGTATATCCGCCATCGACCAGAAGGTCGGCCCCGTTGATCATCGCCGCCGAACCGGAGGCGAGAAAGACTGCTGATGCCGCGATTTCCTCGGGTTCGGCAAAGCGGCCCGTGGGAATCTGCGCCTTCATGGCATCGCCCTTGGGGCCATCCCATGCCTTCTTGCCCAGTTCGGTCAGCACCACCGTGGGAGAGATCGAATTGACCGTAATGCCATGATGGCCCCATTCCAGCGCCAGGGTCTTTGTCACGCCGATAATGCCGAATTTGGACGCGCAATAGGCGACATGGCCGTCGATGGCGACCGATCCGGCCTGGCTGGCAAGGTTGATGATGCGCCCGCCATTGCCCGCAGCGATCATCGCCCGGCCCACGGCCTGCGCCATCAGGAAACTGCCGGTCAGGTTCACATCGATGGTGCGCGACCATGCCGCAGCCGACAGATCTTCGGCGGGGGCAAGATCCACGATCCCGGCAGAGTTCACCAGAATGTCGATGCCGTCAAAGGCCGCCGTCACCGCCGACACCGCCGCCGCGATATCATCGGCATCGGTCACGTTGCAGGCAAAGGCCCGCGCATCACCGCCCAGCCCATCGGCCCTGGCCTGAACCGCGTCGATGTTCATGTCCAAAAGCGCGACCCGCGCGCCGCATGCGACAAAGGCCTCGGCGATGGCGGCTCCGATGCCAGAGGCCGCGCCGGTAACGATGGCGGTCTTGCCCGCCAGTGAAAAGTCATAGGATCCGGCCATGATCGTTCCTTTCAGGGTGGTTCCCGCAGCCTGTCGCGGGCGCGAGAGGGCGAAGGTTTCGGGACGCCGGCACGTCGGGTGCCGGCGTCGAGTGGGTCAGATCGAGATCACTGACGCTCTGCCAGCAGCGCGTCGACATTATCCAGCGTCACCTGGGTCCAGGGCACGCTGTATTCAGCGTTTTCGCCGTTCTCCCACGCCATGTCGGGATATTTTTTCCAGATCTCGGACATCGGCTCATAGTCGGGCTTCACCGCCTTGACCGCCACGTCGATGGCGCCCTGCGCCTGTGCCGCGCCATCCTGCAGGATCGAGGCCATGCTGCCTGCCTTGACGGCCATCAGCGCATCGGTCACGCCATCGACACCGGCAATGGCAAAATCATCCACGTTCATGCCAGCGGCCTTGATGGCCTCGATCGCACCCAGTGCCATTTCGTCATTCTGCGCGATCACGCCCTTGATGTCGCCACCATGCGAGGTCAGCCAGTTTTCCATCAGGCTTTGCGCCTCGGCGCGGGACCAGTTGGCGGTCTGTTTCTCAAGCACCTCGACGCCGTCGCATTCCGCCAGTGCCTTTTCGTTGCCTTCGCCGCGCTGGATCTGGGCGGACTGACCGATGGGGCCTTCGATAATGACCACGGCGCCTTCGCAATTCATGTCATCAAGAACAGACTTGGCCTCCATATACCCTGCCTGCACATCGTCCGACCCCACATAGGCCTTCAGCAGGTCGCTGTTGACCCTGGTATTGGACCCCACGACGGGAATATCCGCATCGGCGGCCAGTTGCACGGCGGTCGCCCCGGCCTCGACATCGATCGGCACAAAGACGATCGCGTCATAGCCCTGGGTGATCATCGTCTCGAACTGATCCTGCTGGACCAGCGCATCATAGCGGCCGTCAAAAACCGTCAGATCGACAAGCCCCGAGGTCACGGCGGGGTGCTGTTCGGCGGCGGCGGCCCAAAGCTGCATGAACTCGGCATTCAGGCCATAGACGGCTGCACCGATTTTCAGCGGCTCTTCCTGGGCAGTTGCGCCGGTTGCCAGCGATACGGTCAGCGCCAATGCACTGGCAGTGGTTGCGAAAGTCTTGAACGTCATGTGGTTTTCCTCCTCTGGTGACGATCTTGTAGTTGCCCGGACACGCCTTCTTTGTTTGGTGGCGATGCCGCTGCATGTCCGGGGAATTTTCGCGAAGGCTGCGGGGCGTCAGGCTTCGGTCTTGCGGGATCGGTCAAGCATGACCGCCGCGACGATCAGCGCGCCCTTGATGACCTGCTGATAATAGGATTCCACCCCCAGCAGATCGAGGCCGTTATTCATGACGCCGATCAGCAGGGCGCCGATCACCGTGCCACTGACGCGGCCGATCCCACCCGCAAGGCTGGTGCCCCCGATGACGACCGCCGCAATGGCGTCAAGCTCATAGGCGATGCCGGCCTGCGGCAGCGCCGAGCCCGTCCGCGCCGCAAGGATCATGCCCGCAATCCCGGCAAGCGCGCCCGAGATGACATAGACCGAAAACCGGATGCGGTTGACCGAGATGCCGGACACCTTGGTCGCATGCGGGTTACCCCCTGCCGCATAGACATGACGCCCGAAGCGCGTGCGGGTCAGAACGAAATGCGATACGGCAAAGACCAGCCCGAACAGGATGATTGGCATCGGAATGCCCGCGATGTCGCCTGTCCCGATCCAGCGGAAGCCATCGGTCAGCGCCGGAATCGGGCGGCCGTCGGAATAGATCAGGGTCAGGCCACGGGCTGCCGACAGCATCCCCAGCGTCGCCACAAAGGCAGGCACCGCGTAATGCGCGACCGCCACACCCGAGATCGCCCCGACGGCCATGCCGGTCAGCACACCGATGATCAGCGGCACGATGGCGATATAAGGCGCGCCGGGGATGAACCCCGATGAGGAGGTGGTCGCGAAACTGGCCGCGACCACACCGGTCAGCGCCACCACCGACCCGACGGACAGATCGATTCCCCGGGTCAGGATCACGAAGGTCATGCCAATGGCAAGGATCCCGTTGATCGAGGTCTGCCGGAGCACGTTGATGATGTTGCGCGAGGTCAGGAAATTCTCGCTGACCAGCGCCAGAGCCACGCAAAGCACGACCAGTGCAATCAGAATGCCATAGCGCTGCGCAATCGGGCCAACCCGGTCAGTCAGCGTCGGCTTTTGCTCGGTGCCGGCCCCCGCAGGAACCTTGGCCTTCATCTGCTCTTCCACATCATTCCTCCCTGTTGAGTTTGCGTCTCATCTGTTGCGCGGATCCGCGCGGCGTCGCCGCGACGGCGCATCAGACGGCGAGATGCAGCAATCTTTCGGCCGACATTTCAGCCCTGTTCAGTTCTCCGGCCACGCGGCCGTCGCGCATGACCACGGCCCGGTCCGCCATGCCCAGCACTTCATCCGTTTCCGATGACACCATGATGATCGTGCCACCGCCGCGGGCGAAGTCGGACATGACGCGATAGATTTCGCGCTTGGCGCCCACGTCGACACCACGCGTAGGTTCATCCAGAAGCAGAATGCGGGGCTTGGTCAGGAACCATTTGCCCAGAACCACCTTTTGCTGGTTGCCCCCCGACAGGTTCGACACGCCCAGCCGGTCCGTCGCCGTCTTGATGTTCAGCGTCGAAATCATCTGCTCCGAGGCTTCCGCTTCGGCGCGGGTGTTCATCACCCCATGCGGCGACATGGCGTCCAGCGTGGCAAGGCACAGGTTCTCGCGCACATCGCCGGTCAGCACGAGGCCCGATCCCTTCCGGTCTTCGGTCACATAGGCCAGACCCGCATCGATCGCCTGCCTTGGCGTGCTGATCCGCACCGCTTTGCCGTCGATCAGGATCTCACCGGCGGTTGCCGATGACAGGCCAAACAGCCGGTCGAAGATTTCCGAACGCCCCGAACCCAGCAGCCCGTAAAGCGCCAGAATCTCACCGCGCCGGACCGAGAAATCGACCTCGGCCACGCCATGATCGGCAGAGAGGTTGCTGACGCGCAGCACCTCTTCAGTGCCGGGCGTGTTTTCCTTGACGAATTCCTCGGCCAGGGGGCGGCCGACGATCAGGTTGATCAGGCGGTCCTTGTCGATATCGGCCAGCGCGCCATCTTCGACAAAGCTCCCGTCACGGAACACCGTGTAGCGGTCGCAGATGGTAAAAATCTCGGACAGGCGGTGGCTGACATAGATCACGCCCTTGCCACGGGCCTTGAGCGTGCGCACCGCCTCGAACAGCTGATCGGCCTCTGCCTCGCCCAGGGCAGAGGTGGGTTCGTCCATGATGATGACCTCGGCGTCATAACTCAGCGCCTTGGCGATCTCGACCAGCTGTGTCTGCGCCACGGTCAGATCCATCATCATCGTGTCGGCGCGAATGCCGAACTGGAAACCGTCCAGAAGCTTCTGGGCATCGGCGTTCATCTTGCGGAAATCGACAAGGCCCAGAAACCCGACCGGCTCGCGCCCCAGATAGATGTTCTCCGCCACTGTCATGGCGGGCACGGGGCTGAGTTCCTGTTCGATGATCGAAATGCCATTGGCCAGCGCTTCGGAAGGTTCGTGAAACACCACCTTGGAACCGTTCCGTGTCAGCGTCCCGGCATCGCGCTGATGAATCCCCATAAGTATCTTCAGAAAGGTCGATTTGCCCGCACCATTACCACCGCAGAGTGCATGAACAGAGCCAGGCTCCAGCGTAAACCGGCCTTCCTTAAGCGCAGGCACGCCGTTGAACGCCTTCTTGAAGCCATCAGCCACGAGCAGTGGTTGCTGCATCCTACCCTCCCCTTAGGTCGCCTCTGCCGGTGGCGAAACGCCAGATGTCAGACAGCGACTGACATAGGAAAATATATTGATCCTGACATTTGTCAAAGATATTTTTTCAAAATTCAGGAAGAGAGCTTCTCAGATGTGTCGACAGACCCGCAGGCTAATGAAAATTCGGTCCTCGACACCCGTCATGAAGCATGAGCCATCGCCATAACGCACGTGTATCTCGCAAATTCTTTGATCCATCTTTCGAAGGCAGCCTGATCCGTCCGCCGGGACTTGTCGTGGCAGCTGGACGTGTCAAAGCAGATGTCCCCGCAAGCCTTCCGGATCGACACGCCCCAGTCGACGCATATCCCGGTCACGATCTCTCGCAGACGCCTGTTCTCGTCCTCAAGCGCCTTAAATCCGCGCCCCTGATCGAGGCCGCCACGATCGCGGCGCGCCACCCGCAAAAACGCATCGACCACCTGCCCCATGGAACTTTCAGCCGTCAAGTTGAAAGCCCGGTGATCGCCAGACAACGCCTACATATCGGCCATCCTACCAAACAGGATGAACCTCAAACCAAACCATCTGGAAAACACCATGATGCAGACTTCGGGCCGGAGGCTTTAACGACCTGACATCGTGTCGGTTCACCATAACGCACGCGACGTTGACTTGCGTGAATGCCGGGTTCATCATCAGCGCCCTCAGAGATCACGGATAATATGCCGAACATTGAGGAACTTGCTGCCTGGGCGGATCGGCTGCATCTGGATGGCGTGCGCGACATCGCGGTGATAGCGCTGCCCGGTTGCGGGCGGGAGGCTTTGCGCCAGGTGCTAGGTGACAAGGGGATCACCCTGCATGTCGCAGCCAGTCCCGACATGCAGTTGATCACCAATCTGGAGTTGTTCAACAGCGCCTTCGAGGATCCGCATTACGCGCAATCTGCCGGGTGGCCCGCGCTGTCGGCCTGCCTTGAAGACGAGAAGGATCCGGTTACGCTGCTGCATGGCTTGCTCTCTGCCATGGAACCACCACTTCGGCACATGTTGCTGCGGTTGGCGCATAACGAAGAGGGAACAGATGATGCGCATATCCGCGCGGCGGAACGTGCCGCGCTGCTGCAACTTGTCCCTCTGGCCAGCTATCGCAGCGGCAAATGGTTCGTTCACAACCAAAGATTGGCGGCGTGGCTGACTCGCGCTGGTCGCGCATGGTCCGGCGATATGACTGCCGCCGCCACGCCCACAGATCTGATCCTGGGCCATCTGGCCCAGGGGCAGCACCGACGCGCCTTAGATGCGTTTCACGAAGCTGGCGGACATCTTTATGGCCATCTGCATGGCTTCGACGCAGCCGCCCGGTTGCGTGACGCCTTTCGTGACGCTTCTGACCCCGAGGTCGTCGGCCTCGAATTCTTCATGGCAGCGAAAAGCGGCGATACGCAACGCGCCAGCGTGATCCTGGCCAATGCCGCGGGTGGTGCGCTGATCGATCTGGGCAGGCCGCTGAAGAACCCCGATAGCGTGCCGCTGGCTTTGCGCTTTTGCCGCATCATGCTGGCGATCTATCGCAGCGACGTCAGTCGTCAGCGCTTTCTGGACGAAGGCGCCGCATTGCTGTCGCGCATTCCGCCGGAACGGCAATTGATGCGCGGGGCGGTCTATAATGCCGTGCTGGAGCTGCATATCCGCGCCGCCCGCTATGGCGAGGCTGACGATGCCGCGCGCCGCGCCATTCGCCATTACAAGGCTGCAGGCGCGCATTACCTGTCCTTTTTCATCCATCTGCATCGCACGGTGATTGCCTTGCATTGCAGCGCAGCGGGACAGGCGCAGCCGCATCTTGAGGCGGCCGGGGCGTCGTTGGCCAAGGTGCCTTTCGCCAGCAGCCAGGATCACGGCTTCATTGCGCTGCTGCGCGCCATCGCCGCCTATGAAACCGGCGATCCGCAACCCATGGTGGATTTCGCCGAAACAGCCTTTGAGACCTTCCTCTATGGTGAATTATGGCCGTCGATCGCGACCATGGCGCTGGCCTATGGGGCCGAAGCCCTGCTGCAATTGCGCGGCGTGCCTGCGGCCATGGCCTATATCGACGGCTGGAAAGTACCGGCCTGGCGCACGCGGCGCTTTCAGGTGCTGATCGAGCAGCGCGAAATCGCCACGCTGCAAAGCGCAAGACGCTGGCGCGAGGCCCGGTTGCGGCTGGAAGACATGGCCCTGCGGATCGGGCGCAACTGGATGCAGGCATCGGGCGAAAACCTTGCCGATCTGCGCGATGGCGAGGATGTCGCACAGGCCTTGCTATGGCTGCGCCAGCAGACATTCGAGACACCCCGCCATCCTGATCTGCTGCTGCGTCTTCGCGCCATCGAAAAGAACGCATCGGTCACGCCGCGTCAGCAGCTTTGTCTGGCGGTCTGGCAGGTCTGGGCCGAGCGTCGTCAGGGGCGCGTGAAGCCCGCCCGAACCGCGCTGCTGCGTCTTCTGGCCCGCTGTGCTGACCGCAATACGGCCGCCCCGCTGATGGAAGAGCGTGGCTTTCTGATGCCCTTGCTGGACGATCCGCAGATCATGCAGGGCGAGATGCGTAACGCCCCCCTGCCCCGCAACCTGCGCCGCGGTGCCCTGCAGGCGGTTGGCAGCGGGCCGCTGTCGCGTCAGGAGTGGCGCACGCTGCTGCTGTTGTCCGAGGGATGCTCGAACAAGGATATCGCGCGAGAGATGGAATTGAGCCTGCCAACGGTGAAGTTTCACCTGCGCAATATCTATCGCAAGCTGGGCGCCACGGATCGAAGAACCGCGCTTGCCGAGGCGCGGGAACGGGCGCTGCTGGCCTCCTGACGCGCAAAACCTATCCCAGTTAGCTGAAAACCTAGCCCACGAACATCTATCGCGGCGCGCATCGTCCTGACAGCCTTGTCTGCATCGACAACAGGGAGGTAGCTCGATGACATCCGGCTTTGCCGAATTCCTGCTCAGGCGAATCGTAGGGTTCGCGGGTGTGTTGCTGGTCCTGGCGCTGATGATTTTTGTCCTGGCGCGCGTGGTTCCCGGCGATCCGGCGCGGATCGCATTGGGGCCGACGGCCAGCGAAGCGCAGGTGGCAGAGCTGCGCGTCGAGATGGGGCTGGACGATCCGCTACCCGTTCAGTTCTGGCATTTCCTGACAGGCGCGGTTCAGGGCGATTTCGGAAATTCGCTGATCTCGGGCAAGCCCGTGGCGCAAGAGCTGGCCGCGCTGCTGCCTGCGACGCTGGAACTGGTGCTGCTGTCGCTTGTCTTCATGCTGTTGCTGGGGCTGCCGCTTGGCGTTCTGGCGGCGCGCTATCGCAATGGCTGGCCCGACACGATCCTGCGCCTGGTCTCGCTGGTCGGGGTGACCATGCCAAGCTTTCTGGTCGCGATCCTGTTTCAGCTGGGCGCGGCGTTTTATCTGACCGATTGGCCTATTCTGGGGCGGCTGTCGCAGGAATATTCGGGCTTTCAGGGGCCGACCGGCCTGCTGGTGCTGGACGGCGTGCTGACGGGTCAGCTTCAGGTGTCGCTGGATGCGTTGAGACATCTGCTTTTTCCCGCGCTGGCACTTTCGCTGTCGGGCATCGGGCAGATCATGCGGATCACACGGTCTGCGATGATCGAACATCAGCGGCGTGACCATGTACAAACGCTGCGCAGCTTTGGCGTGCCGGGCCGGGTGGTTACCTTTCGCTATCTGCTGAAGCTGTCGGCCATCGCACCGCTGACCATCATGGGCCTGGAATTCGCCTCGCTGATCGGCAATGCCTTCGTGGTCGAGATGGTGTTTTCCTGGGGTGGCTTCGCCTCGGCCGGGTTAGAGGCGATCCTGCAAAAAGATCTGAACACGGTTATGGCCGTGGTGCTGGTCTCGGGCTGCTTCTTCGTGATCGCCAATCTGCTGATCGATCTGGTCATCGGCCTGATAGACCCACGGCTGCGCCTGAAGGAGAGCCGCTGATGTCTGCAATGGATAATGACGATATCACGGTGCTGACCGCGCGCCAGATGGCCTGGATGCGGTTTCGCGCAAACCCCGTCGCGATCATCGGCGCGCTGATGGTGATCTCGGTCCTGCTGGCGGCCTTGCTTGCGCCCTGGATCGCGCCCTTTCCGGATCATGCCGGCGCGGTGATCGATTTCCGGAACAAGCATCACGCCCCTGACGCCACCTATCTGCTGGGCGCCGACAAGGTGGGCCGCGACATTCTGAGCCGTGTTCTGTTCGGCTTTCGGGTCTCGCTGCTGCTGGTTGTGGGCGTGTTGGCGATCGCGGTCCCGATCGGCGGCGCACTTGGTCTGCTGGCGGGCTATTTCTCGGGCAGGGTCGAGACGCTGATCGCGGGCTTTACAAATGTCATGCTGGCGATCCCGCCACTGGTCATGGCGCTGGCCGTGGGCAATGTGCTGACGCCCAGCCTGACCAACGCGATGATCGCCATCGCCATGCTGTGGTGGACCTGGCATGCGCGGCTTGTCTATCGCGTGTCGAAATCCGTCGCGACCGAGGATTTCATCGAGGCCGCACGCCTGTCGGGCGCTTCACACTGGCACATCCTGACGAAAGAGATCCTGCCCAATTGCGTCTCGGTCATCTCGGTCAAGACGACGCTGGATGCCGCCTTCATCATCCTCTTCGGTGCGACCCTGTCCTTTCTGGGGCTGGGTGTGCAGCCGCCGACGCCGGATCTGGGCACGATGGTCGCCGATGGCCGCCAGTTCCTGCCGGAAAACTGGTGGGGCGTGCTGGCACCGGGTCTGGCCATCTTTTACGCGACGCTTGGGTTCAACCTTTTGGGTGACGGGCTGCGCGACATGTTCGACGTGGAGGTCTGAACCGTGGATCTGCTTGAAATCCGAAATCTGAACCTCTCTTTCGCCAGCTATGGACAACGGGCGCATGTGCTGCGCGATATCTCTCTGAAGATTGCGCAGGGTCAGCGGGTCGCGTTGATCGGGGAAACCGGTTCGGGGAAATCCGTCACGTCGAAGGCGGTGCTGAACACGTTGCCGGGCAATGCCTCGGTCGATGGGGGTCAGATCCTGTGGCGGGGCGAGGATCTGCTGACCAAAAGCGATGCCGCGCGTGAGGCGCTGAAAGGCATCGAGATGAGCGTGGTCATGCAGGACCCGTTGTCCTCGTTCAACCCGGTCTTCACCATCGGCCGTCATCTTGAGGATGTGATGTATTGGGCCGACCGGCGGGCTGGCAAAAGATCCAGCCGCGCGGAACGGCAGGCGCGCATCCGCGAAACCCTGCTGAAGGTGCAACTGGGCGAGCCGGACCGCGTCATGGCCGCCTATCCATCGCAGCTTTCCGGCGGCATGCGGCAGCGGGTGCTGATTGCACTGGCCCTGATGAACCGCCCTGCCCTGCTGATCGCCGATGAGCCCGGCACCGCGCTGGACGTGACCACGCAGGACGAAATCCTGCATCTGATCAATGAACTGGTGAGAAAAGACGGGCTGTCGCTGCTGATGATCACGCATAACCTTGGCGTGGTGCGGATGACGGCGGATTACGTCTATGTCATGTGCAAGGGCGAGATCGTCGAACATGGCCCCTTGCAGCGGATCTTCGAAGCACCGCAGACCGATTATGCGCGCGAATTGATCGGGGCGATCCCGCCGCTTTACGGGCCGCTGGTCAAGGATCAGCCCGAAACCAGCGGGCAAAGCCTGGTCCGGCTGGAAGGTGTCGGCAAGAGCTTTACCGAAAAGCGCCTGCTGCGGCCCAATCGCGTGACCGAGGCCGTGAAGGGCGTCGATCTGGACATTCGCAGCGGCGAGATCTTCGGGCTGGCCGGGGAAAGCGGATCGGGCAAGACCACCGTGGCCCGCATGGTCATGGGCATCATGCAGCCCAGCCGGGGGCAGGTTCTGCTTGATGGGGTGAACCTGTCCACGATGGTCGGGGGCCGGGCTGACCGGGCCATGGCGCAGATCGTCTATCAGAACCCCGGCACCTCGCTGAACCCCAAGCGCACGGTGTCGCAGACGCTGTCGGTGCCGCTGAAATTCACCGGCATGGCGGCGCGTGATCAGACCCGCCGCATGGAAGAACTGCTGGAACGCGTCGATCTGCCACGCCATTTCCTGTCGCGCTATCCGCACGAGTTGTCGGGCGGGCAGAAACAGCGCGTCGCCATTGCCCGCGCCCTGGCCGCCAATCCGCGCCTGATCGTGCTGGATGAGCCCACCTCGGCGCTGGATGTCTCGGTCCAGAAACGGGTGATCGCGCTGCTGGAAGAATTGCGCGACGATCTGGGCCTGACCTATCTTTTCATCAGCCACGACTTGTCGCTGATGCGCAATTTCTGCTCGCGCATTGCGATCATGCTGAAGGGCGAGATTGTCGAACAGGGTCGTCCCGCGGATGTCTTTGCCGACCCGCAACACCCCTATACCCGCGCGCTGATCGCCGCGATCCCGGTCATTACCGATGCCGAGGAAGCCGCGAAACCGCATGTAACAGAAGCTGAAAAACAAAGGTTCCTCGTGTCCTCGGCGGCATGAGATAAAAGGAGGCGACATGGTTCTGAGACTTGGTATCGACGTTGGTGGAACTAATACCGACGCGGTGATCCTGCGCGACCGCGAGGTCCTGGCCGGGGTGAAAAGTTCGACCACCGAAGATGTGATGAGCGGCATCAGCGCCGCGCTGGAAGCCGTGATTGCAAAGGCCGGCGTGGCCCGCGATGCCATCGACGTCACGATGATCGGCACCACCCATTTCACCAATGCGGTGATCGAGCGGCGCCATCTGGACCCGGTCGCCGCGATCCGACTGGGCCTGCCCGCCACGGCCTGCCTGCCGCCGATGGTCGACTGGCCCGAGGATCTGGTCGAAATGGTCGGCGGCCATCGCTACATGCTGCGCGGCGGCTATGAGTTCGACGGCCGCGAGATCGCCCCGCTGGATGAGGATGAACTGATCCGCATTGCCGGCGAAATCACCGACCTTGGTATCAAGGCGGCGGCGATCTCGTCGGTCTTTTCTCCGATCAACCGCGATATGGAAGAGCGCGCCCGCGACCTGCTGCTGCAGCATTGCCCCGGCCTGTCGGTCGTGCTTTCCAGCGAGATCGGCCGCATCGGTCTGCTGGAACGCGAGAGCGCGGCGATCATGAATGCCTCGCTGCTGAGCCTGTCGGATCACACGGTCGAGGCATTCGGACGCGCCCTGCGAGAATCCGGCCTGAACTGCCCCTTCTTCGTGACCCAGAACGACGGCACGCTGATGGCGGCCGATACGGTGCGGCGTTTCCCGGTGCTGACCTTTGCCTCGGGGCCGACGAATTCCATGCGCGGCGCGGCCTTCCTGACCGGGGTCAAGGATGCCATCGTCATCGACATTGGCGGCACCACCACCGATGTCGGCGCCTTGCAGCATGGCTTTCCACGGCAGGCGGCGACCGTGGTCGATGTGGGCGGGGTGCGCACCAACTTCCGCATGCCGGATGTGTTTTCCATCGGGCTCGGCGGCGGGACCATCGTCACGGGCGGGCCCGATGATCTGACGGTCGGCCCGAAATCGGTGGGCTACCGCCTGACGACAGAGGCGCTGTGCTTTGGCGGCGATACACTGACAACCACGGATATTGCCGTGCGCGCGGGAATGGCCGAGGTCGGCGACGCGTCCAAGGTCCAGTCCATCGACCCGGCACTGGTAGACGCCGCGAAGGCCAGGATTGCCGAGATGCTGGAAATGGCTGTGGAGCGCAGCCGGATCAGCCCCGACCCTATCCCGGTGATCGCCGTCGGTGGCGGCTCGATCCTGGCGCCGGAAAGGATCGGCGATCTGGATGTCATCCGCCCCGAAAACTTTGCCGTGGCCAACGCCGTGGGCGCAGCCATCGCGCAGATCTCGGGCGAAGTGGACCGCATTTTCGCGCTGGAGGGCACGACGCGCGATCAGTGTCTGTCCGCCGCCGAAACCGAAGCGCGCGAGACCGCGATTGCGGCGGGTGCGCGCGCCGACACGCTGACCGTGATCGAACGCGAGGATGTGCCGCTGGCCTATCTGCCCGGCAATGCCACCCGAATTCACCTGAAGGTCGTCGGCGATATGGGTGATCTGAATGTCTGACTTCAAGGATAAGCTCTGGCACCTCACCGAAGAGGATATCGACGCGCTGGAAATCGGCTCGGGCATCCTGGGCACCGGCGGCGGCGGCAATCCCTATATCGGCAAGCTGCGCGCGCGCCAGTCGCTGCGCGAGGGTTATCGCCTGTCGATCCTGCCCATCGAGGCGCTGGATGATGAGGCTCGCGTGGTGCCGCTGGGCGGCATTGGCGCGCCGCTGGTTTCTTTCGAACGGCTGAAGGAAGGGCGCGAGGGGCTGCGCTGCCTGCGCGCGCTGGAGGATCGGCTTGGCTTCAAGGCCGATGCCGTGGGATGCGAGGAAATCGGGGGGCAGAACTCGATGGAACCGTTGATCACCGCAGGCTATGCCGACCTGCCGGTGGTGGATGGCGACGGGATGGGTCGCGCCTTTCCCGAAATGCAGATGACGACCTACGCGATTTACGGCCATCGCTCGACGCCGTCGGTGATGTGCGACCCCCATGGGAATGCGGTCTGCTTCGAACACGCGATTTCTGAAAAATGGCACGAGACCATGGCGCGGGCCTGCGTGATCTCGCAAGGCGGCGCCTCGGTTCTGGCCTCGGCCCCGATGAGCGGCGCGTTCTTCAAACGCCACGCCATCCCGCACAGCTATACCCAGGCCATCGGGCTGGGCCGGGCGGTGATGACCGCGCGTGCCCAGCATGACGACCCCATTGCCGCCATTTGCGAACGCGAAGGCGGGCGGCATATCTTCTCGGGCAAGATCAGCGACCTGAAGCGGCATTTCGCGCGCGGCTTCAATGTCGGCATCGCCAGCATCGAGGGGCTGGACAACTGCCGCGGCTCGCTGGGCGAAATCACCATTCAGAACGAATTTCTGATCTTCCGCCGCGATGGCGAGATGCAGGTCTGCGTGCCCGATCTGGTCGTGGTTCTGGATCTGGACACGGGGTTGCCGCTGACCACCGAAGTGCTGCGCTATGGCCAGCGCATCGCCGTGCTGGCGCTGCCGTGTCACGAATTGCTGCGCTCGGCGCAGGCGCTTGAGGTGGTGGGACCGGCGGCCTTCGGATACCCGGACCTTGCTTATCGTCCCATGACGGAGGCAGTCTGATGGGTTTCGAGGTAACGTCCCGGGACATGGACGCCATCGCCCTTGGCGGTGCCTTTCTGGGCACAGGTGGCGGGGGTGATCCCTATATCGGCAAGCTGATGGCACGGGCGGCCATGGGCGCAGAGGGTCGGGTGCAGGTCGTAGACGCCGCCGATGTGCCCGACGATGCGCTCTGCGTGCCGGTTTGCATGATGGGCGCGCCCACGGTGATGCTGGAAAAGCTGCCCAATGGGAACGAGGCGCTGTCGGCCCTTGCCGCGCTGGAGGCCTATCTGGGGCGCAAGGCAGATTATCTGATCTGCATCGAGGCGGGCGGGCTGAATTCGACCATTCCTTTCGCGGTAGCAGCCGCCACCGGCTTGCCCCTGATCGACGGTGACGGCATGGGCCGGGCATTCCCCGAATTGCAGATGGTGACGATGACGATGCACGATATCGCCGCCACGCCCATGGTGATTGCGGATGAAAAGGGAAACACCTCGGTTCTGAACGCCATCTCTAACATCTGGACCGAGCGCCTGGCCCGCGCCCAGACGGTGGAAATGGGCGGCGCGGCGCTGGTCGCGCTTTATCCGATGAGTGGCGCACAGATGAAAGCCGGGTTGCTGCATGGCACGCTTGGACTGGTCCGGGAACTTGGTCTGACCATCGCCCGAGAAAGGCGCGCCAACCGGCACCCGGCCGACGCATTGATCCAGCGATGCGGCGGCTTCGATCTGTGCACCGCGCGGGTCGTCGATATCGAACGCAATACGGTCGGCGGCTTTGCCCGTGGCAAGGCGATCCTGCGCGGTGTCGAGGCCGATGCGGGTCGCGATTTCGCGCTGTCCTTCCAGAACGAGTTTCTCTGTCTCGAAGATGGCAAAGGCGAACCGCTGGCGTTGACCCCGGATCTGATCTGCGCGCTGGACGCTGATGGCGGGCTGCCCGTCACGACAGAAACGCTGCGCTTTGGGCTTGCGCTGCGGCTGATCGGCCTTCCCGCCGATCCGCAATGGCGCAGCCCGGCCGGGCTGGACCTCAGCGGTCCCGCCTATTTCGGTTATCAACACGAATTTTCACCGCTCGAAAAGCTCAATCCGGCAACCAATAACCGCTAACCCAACAGGTAGGACAGGAGACGATAGAGATGAAGAAACTGCTTTCCGCCACTGCGCTGACCATGCTGGCTGCATTGCCTGCGGCAGCGCAGGACGACAAGGTCGCCATCACCGTGAACACGGTCCAGATCTTTGGCACCATCGACCCCGCAAAGATCAACGATTACACAGAGTATATGGCGGTCGTGAACCTTTACGACGCGCTGACCACGGTGGATGGCACCGGCACGATCATCCCGCAGCTTGCTGAAAGCTGGACCATCTCGGATGACGGCCTGACCTATCGCTTCACGCTGAAAGAGGGCGCCACCTTTCAGGATGGCAGCCCGGTCGAGGCATCGGATGTCGTCTATTCGGTTCAACGCCTGCTGGAGCTGAATGAAGGCCCGGCGAACCTCTTCAGCGACGTGATCTCGGCCGATGCGGTCAAGGCCACGGATTCCCGAACCGTGGAATTCACCCTGTCCAAGGTCTATGCCCCGTTCATCTCGATCACGCCGCTGCTTCTGGTGGTGAATGAAGGCGCGATCCCTGAAGGCGACGATTGGGGTCAGGCACATCTGGCTGACAATCCCGAGGGTGCGGGACCCTACAACCTCGCAAGCTGGGATCGCGGCGCTCAGATGACCATGGCGCGTTACGAAAACTATCACGCAGGCTGGCCGAATGCAGCGCCGATCGACGAATTGCGCTTTGTCGTCACGCGGGATGAGGCGACGGTGCGCGCTTTGGCGCAGCGGGGCGAGTTGGGCATCTCCTCGCAATATCAGGCCAGCGAAACCTATGATGGCATTGCCAAGCTGGAAGGTTACGAGACGCTGGCCGTGCCCTCGGCCACGGGATTTTACATCAAGCTGAACAATCAGACCGCGCCCACGGATGACATCCATGTCCGCCGCGCCATTGCGATGGCCATGGATTACGCCACCATCCGCGAGGTGATCTATCCCGGGGCGCCGCTGAAAGGCCCGCTTGCGGATGTGTTCTCGGCCGCGGTGCCGGAAGGCGCGACCGAGCCCGTCTTTGACTTGCAGGCCGCGCAAGAAGAGCTGGCGAAATCGAAATATGCCGCTCAGGGCCCGATCCCGCTGGTGCATACCTATGTTTCGAAAACCGCCTTCGAGGAAGAGATCGCCCTGCTCTTCAAGGCAACGCTGGACTCCATTGGCTTCGATGTGACGATCCAGCCTGAGCCATGGAACCGCATCACCGAACTGGCCAGCTCGGTCGAAACGACGCCGCATTCCACCCAGGTCTTCTTCGGACCGACCTACCCTTCGCCGGATTCGGTCTATTATGTACAATATTCCAGCAAAAGCGCCGGGACCTGGGCCAGTATGGATTGGGTACAGGACCCCGAGATTGATGCGATGATTGATGCCTCACGCGCCGAAACGGACACCGATGCGCGTAATGCGATCTATCAGGATATCTACAGCAAACTGGTGGCGGATCAGCGCTCGGTCTGGCTGCTGGCACAAGAGCGCCGCTTTTCGGTCAACACCTGCCTGAAGGGATATGAATGGGTTCCCATGCAAAGCTGGGATTTCGACTTCTCGCGCATGTACTGGAACTGCGACTGACCGCAAAGCCCGCCCTCGCGCCCGCCCCTGACAATTCGAGGTTGGGATGCGCGAGGGCAGTTTTAACGGGTGGGCAGACGTCAACAGGCGACGCTCAATAACCCCGATGGGGATCGCAGATATTTGTCATCCTCTGGCCGGCAAGATATCGCCTCAGATTTTCCGTGAAGAAGGCGACCGAGCCGGATTGCCAGCCAAGCGCCGCATCGGCGTGATGCGGTGAGATGACGACGTTGGGCATATCCCACAGCGCCGAATCCTGCGGCAAGGGCTCGGTCGCGAAGACGTCGAGATAGGCGCCGCCCAGGTGACCAGCTTGAAGCGCGGAAATCAGGGCGACCTCGTCCACCTGGGCGCCGCGCGAAGTATTGACGAGGATCGCGCCCGGCCGCATTCGCGACAGGAAATCCGCGTCAACCAGATGATGCGTCGCGGCGGTATTGGGCACATGGATGCAGACGTAATCCGCCCGCGGCAGGGCGTTGGCCAGATGTTCCATCGGGATCTGTTCATCCACATGCGGGCAGACCGAGCTGCCCCGACGCGCCCCGATCACATGCGCGCCGAACATCCGCAGACGCTCGGCCACCGCCGATCCGATCCCGCCCAGACCGACGATCAGGACGGTTTTTTCGGACAGGCTGGTCCAGGGCAGCTTGCGCCAGATATGTGCCTCTTGCTGCCGCAGATAGGCGGGAAAGCCGAAATTCATCATCAGGATTGCGCCGGTCACGGTTTCCGCCATGAAGCGGCTGGAGACGCCGGCGCTGTTTGTGACCACCACCTTCCGGGGATCCCAGGGCGGCAGATGGTCCACACCGGCACCGCCATTATGCAGCCAGCGCACCGTGGGGCAGTTCAGCGCGGCGGCATGGGTATGGGCCGGAAAGCGCAGGCCATGCAGGCCGAAAACGATCTGGGGACCGACCCGGCCAAGCGCATCTTCGACCGTCTCATCGGCAGCGCAGGCGTGAAAATCGCAATCGGGAAAGGCCGCGGCCAGTTGCGGCAGGCTGTCTTTCGGATCGTCCTGGATGATCAGGATTTTCGTCTTGGTCATGGCGCGGCCCTGCGGCTGTTCAGGACACCGATTGCGATGGCCACGGCCGCCCGGACGGGATCGACAACGGGCAGGCCGGTCTCGGCCTCCAGCCGCGCCATATGGCGCGACAGGCCCGCGCAGGCCGTGATCAGGACATCGGCGCCGTCCTGATCGCGCAAATTCAAGGCAACCTCGCGGATCCGGGAAAAGGCTTCTGGCGTCGCGGTGTCGGGCACGCTGAGCCGCAAGGGCCGATCGCCCGTACAGCGCGCAGCAAGGCCGCGCTGCGTCATATCCCGCGCGTGCCGGTCAACCGACCAGTCCGAGACAGAGATCACCCCGAATTTCTGTCCAAGCGTCAGCGCGGTCGCCACGGCGGCCTCACCAATGCCCAAAACGGGGCGATCCGTGACCTCGCGTGCCAGGGACAGCCCCGGATCGCTGTAGCAGGCAATGACAAAGGCCGACGCCTCCCGGTCATTGGCCACATGATCGCGCAGCAAGGGCGCGGCGGTCGCGATATCGGCGTCGCTTGCAACCCCAACCGGCCCGTCGTCCAGGGTGATGCAATCTATTGCCGGACCACCCGCTTGCGCCATCGGGGCCAGAGCCTCGGCCATGCGGGCGGTGATTGTGGAATTGGAATTCGGATTGATCACGCGGATCAGCGGCATCATCGTCCGACCTCACAGAATATTCGCGCCAAAATTGGCGGCGGGGTCCAGGGGCGTATCGGCACTGGCAGTGGTATCCGCAGGCGGCGAAGGTTCACGCTCCAGAAAGGCGCCAGAGCCGCGTTCGACCTGCAATTCGCCCTCTTCGATCACCACGCGCCCGCGGCTCAGCACCATCCGCGGCCAGCCGGTACATTCGCGGCCCTCATAGGGCGTGTAATCGACATTGTCGTGCAGCATGTCGGTGGTGATCCTGCGTTTCCATTCAGGATCGAACAGCACCAGATCGGCGTCGGAACCAATGGCAATCGTGCCCTTGCGCGGGTGAAGCCCGTAAAGCTTCGCCGCGTTGGTCGAGGTCAGCGCGACGAATTCGTTCAGCGTCAGGCGGCCGGTCCTGACCCCTTCGGAATATAACAGCGGCAGGCGGATCTCTAACCCCGGCACGCCATTGGCGATCTTCTTGAAGCTGGGGTTCGGCCCGGCATTCAGCTTGCCGCTGTCATCAAAGCGATAGGGCGCATGGTCAGAGGAAAACACCTCGAAGCTGCCATTCTTCAGGCCCAGCCAGATCGCCTCTTGCGCGGCCTTGTCGCGCGGCGGGGGCGAGCAGCAGAATTTGGCACCCTCCATCCCTTCCCGGTCCAGATCCTCCTTGGTCAGGAACAGATATTGCGGGCAGGTTTCGCCATAGATGCGCAGGCCCTTGTTGCGCGCGTCGCGGATCGCCGCCGTCGCCTCGGGGGTCGAGACATGGACGATCAGAAGCGGCGCATCCACCAGCCGTGCCAGATCGATGGCGCGGCGAGAGGCCTCGCTTTCGGCAATGGCATTATGGCTGACGGCGTGGAATTTTGGGGCGACATGCCCCTGGGACAGCAACCTTTCGCTGATCCAGTTGATCACATCGTTATTTTCGGCATGAACCATGGTCATCGCGCCATGTTCGCGGGCCAGTGACAGCACATCAAGCATCTGCCGGTCGTCGATCTTGAGCAATTCATAGGTCATATAGACCTTGAAGGAACAATAGCCGTCCTTGATCAGGGCCGGCAATTCCTGCCCCATGACCTGCGGCGAGGGGTCCGAAATGATCAGGTGAAAGGCGTAGTCGATCACCGATTTCGGGCCGGCACGCTCATGTGCGATGCGAACCACCTCGCGCAGGCTTTGCCCCTTATGCTGCGCGGCAAAGGGTATGATCGTGGTGGTTCCCCCATGCGCGGCCGAGACGCTGCCGGAATAGAAATCATCCGCCGTCATCAATTTGGTCGAGGATTCCTGTTCGATATGGCAATGCGCGTCGATCCCGCCCGGCAGGGCCAGCAGGCCGGTGGCGTCGATCACGCGGGCGGCCTTGCCCAGATCGCTGCCAAGCGCCGCGATGCGGCCATCCCGGATGCCGATATCGGCCTGAAAGGTATCGCTTGCGGTGGCGATCGTGGCGCCGGTGACGATCAGATCGAAATTCGACATCTGATTATTTCCCTCTATGTCAGTTCAACAGCAGGTTCGGCAGCCACAGGCTGATGGCCGGAAAGGCGATCAGCAGGAACAGCACGACCACATCGCAGAACAGGAAGGGCATGCAGCCCTTGTAGACCTGCTCGACCGATATCTTGATATCCTTGGGGATCGACCCCTTGATGGCGAAAACATTCAGCCCCACCGGCGGCGTGATGGCCCCTATCTCGGTCAGTTTCAGGGCAATGACGCCGAACCAGATCGGGTCATATCCAAGCCCGGTCAGGATCGGCAGGACGATGGGCAATGTCAGCGCGTAGATGCCGACCGGCACCATGATCATGCCCAGCAGCAGAAAGATCAGCGTGACACCCATCAGGATCACGAAAGGCGGCAGCGCGGTATTCTGCAGCATCATGGTCAGTTCCGAGGGCAGCCCGGTCACGGCCAGCACGCGACTGTAGAACAGGGCGCCGATATTGATCAGAAACAGCATGGCGGTGATGCTGGCCGCCTCGCGCATGGAGCCGGTGACGTCGGACAGCTTGGTGAAGGATTTCAGGTACCACGCAAAGAACAGCGAGATCAGCGACCCGGCCGCCGCCGATTCCGTCGGTGTGAAGGCGCCCGAATACAGGCCCCCCAGAACCACGAAGGCGATGGTCATGACAGGCCACATCCGTGCGACCTCGGTACGGCGGCTTTTGCGGATCTCTTCCGCGGTGCGCTGCAGATCCGGGGCCAGCGACGGGTTGCGCTTGACCATGATGACGATCAGCGCCGCATAGGCAAAGGCGGTGATGATGCCGGGCAGGATACCTGCCGCGAACAGCTTGCCGATGGATTGCTGCGTGAACAGCGCATAGATGATCATCATCATCGATGGCGGGATCATCGAGGCAAAGGTCCCGGCCGAGGCGATCACCCCCACCGACAGCGCGTTATTATAGCCCAGCCGGTTCATCTCGGGCAGCGCGATGCGCCCGAAAATCGCGGATGTCGCGATGGAGGACCCCGAGATGGCGCCGAAGATGCCACAGCTGAAACAGGTCGCGATCATCAGCGATCCGGGCAGGCGATGGGCAAGGGCATGGATCCCGTCATAGGCCCGCCGCGCCAGCCCGCCATTCGAGGCGAAGGCCCCCATCAGAATGAACAGCGGGATCGCGGCCCATGTCGGTGAGGCGATCGAAAAGTAAGAGGTCTGCCCCAACAGGGAGATGGTCCCGTCAAACCCCAGCAGCAGAAACGAGACGATGAACCCGCTGAGCAGAAAGGCCAGTCCGATCTGCAGGCCGATGGCCATCAACACCAGAAGCAGGGCGATGCACAGAATGCCCGCTGTCAAAAAATCCATAATCCCTTCCCCTCCATTTTCGGGATAGTGTTGCCAATCGCGGCTAGATCTTGTCGCCCACGCCGCCGCCCTCGCCCCGTTCGACGGGTCGGGCAACGTTCAGGATCGCCTGCAGCAGAAAGACCACCATGCCCAGAACCATCAGGAACTTTGTCGGCCAGGTGGGAATCTGCATTGCGCCGGCGATGGCTTCATTGGTGCGATAGGCCTTCAGCGCATTCACCGTCACCGCGTAAAGCAGGATCGCCACGGCGATCACGGCCAGGCATTGCGCGAAGATCAGGACCTTGCGCCGTAACCTGTCCGGCAGCGCATTGGTCACGAATTCCAGCGCCACATGTTCGCGGTTCTCTTCGCATCCGGAAAAGCCCAGATAGATGACGATCATCATCACGAAGACCGATATCTGCGCCATGTCCTGCAAGGGAAAGCCAAACAGACGCGCGACAAAATCCGCGACAAGGATCAGCATCATCAGCAGCATCAGCCAACCCGAAAACGCGGACAGCGCGGAATTGGCAACGGAAACCAGGCGTTGCATCGTCACTTCTCCTTAGACTGTGGTCACTGGGCGGGACGCAGGGATCCGCGTCCCGACGCCGGGATCAGCGCAGCATGGCCTGCGCATGCAACTCGCGCATTTTCGCCATGACCTCATCCGCATTTGCCAGGCCCGCCTCTTTGGCCTCGGCGACCCAGGCATCCTGAAGCACGGTCAGCTTGTCGGTATCGGACCATGTGGCGATATCGTCATCGGACAGTTCATTGATCGTATAGCCCGATGCCTCTTGTTCGCTGCGCACCTGATCGAAGGCAGCGTCATAGACCGCGCCGAATTTCTCTTCCGAGATGCGTGAGGCTTCATGCAGCTGCGCGCGGGTCTCTTCGGACAGACCTTCATAGACATCCTTGTTGATGAAATGGACGAAGGGTGTCGCATACCACAGCTTTTTCGAGATCAGGATATTCTGCGCGACCTCGTCGAATTTCATCAGATGCATGCCGTCGTAATTGGCAAAGACACCGTCGATCGTGCCCGTCTGCAAGGCAACATAGACATCGCCCCAGGGCACCGAGACCGGCTGCGCGCCCGCCGATTCCAGATAGCGCAGCAGCCATTTGCCCCCTGCCCGCCATTTGTCGCCCTGAATGCCGTCAAGTCCGTCCATCGGTTTCTTGCCGAAAAACGCCCCCGGCAGGCCCGCCGTGATCATCAGCGGCACGACGCCAGCTTTTTCCAGCTCGGCCTTCAGTTCGGGGATCTCGGCATAGGCCTGATGATAAAGCCATACCTGGTTTTCGAACTTGACCGGCCCGGTCGGGAACATGGCGAAAACCGAATGCGCGACCATCTGGTTGGGATAATGGCCGGGAAAGGCGAAGCCCAGCTGGGCGACATTGTCCCCGACACCGCCCAGAACCTCTTTCGAGCCCAGCAGCACACCGCCAAAGAAGGGGCGTACCTTTATCTCGCCACCGGTCTGTTTCTCGATCTCGGGCAACCAGACGTCATTCACGAAATCTGTCCGCATGCCGCCTGTCGCGTCGTGATCGGAATATTTCATGGTTTCCGCCGACGCCATCCCCACTGCCGCGGCAAGCGCCGCACCGGTGATCAGCGTCCGCGCGATCATCTTCATCGGTTTCATTTTCTTCCTCCCCTGTTGCTGTTCTTGTTTGAAACGCCCGCGATCAAACACCTTCGGGCAACACCACGCCGGTCTGGCTGCTGATGATGCCGTAATGTTCAATCCGGCGGTGCTTGGCGAAATTGAAGACGGTTTCCTTGCCCATTTTCGCCAGATCCAGGTCGCAATTCGCGACGATCAGTTCATCCTCAAGCGTCGATGCCAAAGCGATGATTTCACCCGAGGGCTGCACGATGCAGGATCCACCGATCAGCATGCAGCCATCCTCGATCCCGGCCTTGGCAACGCCCACGACGAAGCAGGAATTCTGATAGGCACCGGCCTGCATCACCAGATGGTTGTGATACATGCGCAGATGGTTCGGCTCGGGTGCGGCGGTGTTGCGGTCGGGCGTGTTATACCCGAACATCGTCAGTTCAACGCCCTTCAGCGCCATCACGCGATAGGTTTCCGGCCAGCGCCTGTCATTGCACAGACCCATGCCCATCACGCCGTCACGGCAGCGCCAGACAGGCCAGCCCAGATCGCCCGGTTCGAAATAGCGCTTTTCCAGATGCTGCCAGGGTCGGTTCGGATCATATTCCGCATGTCCCGGCAGATGCACCTTGCGATATTTTCCGACGATCTTGCCCTTATCCACCAGAATGGCGGTGTTGAAGCGATGGCCGTCGGGCGTCAGTTCGCAATAGCCCAGATAGAAGGCGATATCCGCCTTTTCGGCAGCTTCGAACAGCGGGCGCACAGCGTCATTCGGCATCTCGCGTTCGTAGAAGCGATCCATTTTCGAGATATCTTCTTCGTAATATCTGGGGAAAAAGGTGCTCAGCGCCATCTCGGGAAAGACCACCAGCCCGCATCCCCGGGCCTTGGCCTCGTGCAGCAATTCGATCATGCGGGCCACGGCGCTTTCGCGGCTTTCATCCGGGGCAATCGGGCCAAGCTGCGCGCCACCGACGGTAAGAATTCTGCTCATTCTGTCTGCTTCCTCTTTTGATGTTCAGCCAGGGGCGCTCTGCCCCTGAAAAGTCGTAATCAATCGAAAATTCGTGCCACGATCTCGGGATCGACATTTCCGCCGGTGCACAGCACGATCGCGGATTTGCCCTTCAGAACAGGACGCCCCTCCAGCACCGCCGCCAGCGCCACGGCGCCGCCCGGTTCGATCAGGACCTTCATCTCATCCAGTGCAAAGCGCATCGCGCGCAGCACCTGCTCGTCCGTCGCCGTGACGACACCGCGAAGCGCGTCGCCATTGATGCTGAAGGGCAATTCGGCCGGGATCGGTGCCAGCAGCGCATCGCAGATCGAGCGGGCGTTGCGATCCGCAACGGGTACGCGTTCCCCAGCTGCCAGCGACATTTCGGTATCGTTGTAAAGCGCGGGCTCCGCGGCATAAAGCGCCGTCGCCGGAGAGATCTCGCGCAGGACCGTCGCGCAGCCGGCGGCAAGTCCACCGCCGCCGCAGGGCGTCACGAAGACATCCGGCACCAACCCCAGTTCATGCAGGTCGCGCACGGCCTCCAGCGCGGCGGTCCCCTGCCCCGCAATGATCACGGGATCGTCGCCCGGCGGCACGATCACCCCACCCTGCCGGGCGCAAAGCTCTGCGGCGATCTCTTCGCGCGATTCGTGGCGGCGGTCATAGAAGCGGATGGTCGCCCCCGCCTCTTCCGCCCGCGCGACCTTCGATCTGGGCGCATCGGCGGGCATGACAATGGTGGCCTTCAGCCCGAAGATACGCGCCGCCGTCGCAATGGCCTGGCCATGATTGCCAGTCGAATAGGCGATAACATCGGTCTTGCCCTGCTGGGCAAGCTGCGACAGACGCGCAACCGCGCCGCGAAACTTGAAGGCGCCGGTGCGTTGCAGGTTTTCCAGTTTCAGGAACACCCGCCCGCCGGTCAGCTGGTTCAATGCCGGGCATTCGATCAGCGGCGTATGGACAGCATATCCCGAAATTCGACGTGCCGCCGACAGCACATCGGCAAAATCCGGGGGCGGCCCGAAGGGGGTCATCTTGTTCACGTTCAGCTTCCTATGATTGAGACGGCCGTCAGCCGCTGCAGCGTCGCCATGACCGAGAGCGGCGTCATCCGACCCGTCGCCGGATTTTCCTCGCTGGGCACATTGGCCACCGCGATCTCAAGACGGACCGCATCCGATTCGATCATGATCTTGTGGGTGTTGCGGGTGATCCCGGGATCGGCCCAGATCTCGTAACCTGTCTGCTCGGCGCCCCATCCGGCCAGCGCCACCGCAACCGCGACATTGACATTTGCCGGGAATTTCTGCGCCGCCTCTGCGACATTGCCCGAAAACAGGCATAGCGGTTCGGACAGGCCAGCCAGATCAAGCCCGGCCTCGCGGACGAAAGGCGCATTGGCAAGGCTGGCCGGCGGCTTGCGCGTCTGCAGCACCGCCCGACCCGCACCGCCCATCGCGGCAGCCCTGACAGCGTCCAGCCCGGCAATCGCACCCGAGGCCGCGATAATCCGCGCCCCGGTTTCCCGCGCGCGGTCGATCAGTTGCATATGTGCCAGAAGCTGCGTCAGCGACAGGATGATCAGGGTCCGCCCGGCCTCGATCGCGGGGTCGGCAACATCGCGAAAGCGGGCGGGCGGCAAAGCCTCGACAATCACATCGGCATGGCGCGGCAGATCGGCCAGCGGCACCGCCAATGGCGCCACCTCAAAGTCCTGCGTCAGGGTTCTGGCGCGGTCAGGGGAAGAGGCCGCGACCGCCGTCAGTCGCAGCCCCGGCACCCCGCGATCCAGCCAGCGCGCCACCGGCAGACCGGCAGCCCCAAGCCCCGCAACCGCCACTGTGATTTCCTTGTCTGTAGAGCGCATAAGCCCATCCATTGATTTGATTTAAGAAGGAAGAATAGATGTGGAAATTCATAATTTCATATGATATTTAGGATTTATATATAACAGAAAGATATGCTTTGAACGCGCGTCATCTTGAGGTGATTCACGCTGTGATTGAACGCGGCGGTGTCGTGAACGCGGCCGAGGCTTTGGGCGTGACCCAGCCTGCCATCAGCCGGATGATCCGCGCCGCCGAGGCCGAGCTTGGGCTGAAGCTGTTTGAAAGGATCGGTCGCAGACTTGTCGCGACAGAACATGCAGAGCAGTTGTTCGAAGAGATCGCGCCGGTCGTCGCCTCGCTTGCGGCGATCCGCGAACATGTGGTCGATCTGCGCGAGGGGCGGACCGGCGTGCTGCGGATCGCGGCGACTCCGGGGCTGGCCCATTCAATGATCCCGGACGCGATTTCCGACGTGCTGAAACGCCGCCCCGACAGCAAGATCTCGCTGGATATCCGCCGCCGGGAAAACGTGCTGCAACTGGTGCGAACCAATGCCAGTGAGCTGGGGCTTGGGCTGATGCCGACGGACGCGCCGGATCTGGTTTCCACCCCCCTTGGCGGCGGTCGCATCGTCTGTGTCGCGCCGGTCGGCCATCCGCTGACCTCGCGCGACTTCGTCACCCCCGCCGATTTTCGCGGCCACAGGCTGATCATCATGACCCGGGGGTCGCCCCTGGGCACGCTGATCGCCTCGGCCTTCAAGGCGGAAAGGCAGCCGCTGGACTGGTTTATCGAAACGCCCTACAGCGCCTCGGCCTGTACCTTCGTGCGGGCGGGGATCGGTCTGGCGCTGGTCGATGAATATGTGACCTATCACACCGATATGCAGGGCATGGTGCAATTGCCGTTCGTGCCGGAACTGGCCGTTCCGGCGTTTCTTTATCGCTCGCGCACCAAGGCTCCGTCAAAGCTGGCCTCGCTGTTCATCTCGGCCATGACGGCGCGCGCGACGAAATGGCCTCAGGCGCGGTAGCGCTCGACCAACTCGCACATCCGTCGAACGGCAGCGACGGCCGCCCGGTGATCCTGCGAGAAATTAAGCCGCACGCTGTCACCGGTATGGGGGCTGAACTCGGTCCCCGGTGTCACCACCACGCCTGCCTGCAGCCGCAGCGCCTTTACGAAATCGCCGGGCGATATCGTCAGGGCGGGCAGTTTCGGGAACAGATAGCTGCCCGCCTGCGGCGTGCGCGCGAAACAGCCTTCGGTGCCGCGAATGACCGTCAGCAGATCGTCGCGGATCGCCTGATGCGCGGCGATGCGGTCATTCATCCACCCCTCGGGCTCGTTGAACCAGGTTCTCAGGACCGCCTGCGAATATCCCGCCGCCCGCAGCGAAACGATCGCCTGAAGCTTCTCCATCCGCGCGATGATCGCCCTGGAGCCGAAAGCCACGCCCAGACGATAGCCGCTCAGCGACTCTGTCTTGGACGGGCCCATGATCGTGACCACGTTTTCCGCGTCAATATCGGCGGCGCGCAGATGTGTGTAGCTGACACCTTCATAGCGCAGCCGGGAATAAAGCTGATCCACGATCACCGTGGCGCCATATCCTTGGGCCAGTTCCGCAATGCGGGCGATTTCCTCGGCGGAATAGACGACGCCACTGGGATTGTTCGGGTTCGAGAACAGGAACACCCGCGCCCCGTCCCTGAACGCCTGTTCAAGCTGGCCCAGATCAAGCCCGGCCTGCCCCGCCTTAGCCTCGACATAGGCCATCTGCACCGGAAGGATCTCGGCCTCGAAGAACTCGGCCAGCTTCCGGTTGGCGAAATAATCGGGCTGGACGATTGCGATCTTGTCGCCGCGCGTGACGGTGGCCGCGACCGCAAGAAACAGCGCGCCCTGCGTGCCCGGCGTCACGATCAGCCCGTCGCGCGCATCGACCGGCGCGCCGGTGAACGCGGCCAGCCGCTGGGCAACGCCCTCACGAATTTCCAGATCGCCGCGATATTCGGTATAGGCCTGCGCCCCGCCCCGGGCGACGCCCTCGGCGAAGGTCTGGAAAGAACCCGGCGTGGGCTCATGCGCATCGACATCGCCATGCGAGAAATCGACCAGCCGCCCCTCCAGCCTGTCGCCGACCAGACGCGCCTGCAGGCTTGATACCTCTTGCCGCCCCTCTTGCCCCGGTGCGTTATCCGTTCCCAGTTTCGCGAATTTTTCGACAACCGACATGTCATTCTCCTTGATGCCGGATCGGGGATCGCATGGCCAAAACCATAAAAAAAGATTTTTTTTGTGAATTTAAATGATAGAAAAACCAACTTATGGATATTCGCTTTCTGGAAAGCTTCATTGCCGTGGTCGAATGCGGCTCGGTCGCCGAGGCCGCGCGGCGGATGAATCTGACCCCGGCGGCGCTGACCCAGCGTCTGCGCGCGGTTGAACAGGATCTGGGGAAAACGCTGGTCGCGCGTTCGGGCCGGACGATGCAGCCGACGATTGCGGGGCTGGCGGTTCTTGATGCCGCGCGCGACCTGATCAGCAATGCCCGCGACCTGCGCGCCATCGCCGCGAACGGAGAGCCCGCCGGACAGTTGCGCCTTGGCGCGACGGCAACGGCCCTGACGGGGGTGCTGCCGGGCCTGATCGCGACGTTGCACAGGCAGCATCCCGACATCGAATATTTCGTGCAGCCCGGCGCATCGGCCGACCTGTACCATCGCGTCATCACCGGCGAGCTTGATGCCGCGTTGATCGTCAGACCGCAATTCGCCATCCCGAAATCGACCGACTGGCTGACATTGCGGCAAGAGCCGCTGGTCCTGCTGGCGCCGGCCGATATGGCGATCTCTGAACCCCATGACCTGCTGCGGCACATGCCCTTCATCCGCTATGACCGCAGTCAATGGGGTGGGCATATCGTCGAAAAATATCTTCATGATCACGGCATAACCGTGAGAGAGATCCTGGAACTGGACGCTCTGGATGCGATTGCCGCGATGGTCGATCGCGGCCTGGGCGTTTCGATCGTGCCCGATTGGGCGCCGCCCTGGCCCGAGGGCTTGCGCCTGCGCAAACAGGTGCTGCCGACAAGCACCTGGCGCGAGGTTGGCATCCTCTTCCGGCGATCCGGCGCCCGCTCTGCCGCGATACAGGCGCTGGTCCATGCGGCGGACAGATCCTGATCGTTGAGAGCTAACGAATTGTGAAGCTGCACTTGCGTCAGCCACCGGCAGCGTGAGGAATTGGTGCGGCTGCAGCGTTGCTAAAATTAGTTTTAGCATATTAGCATAGGCGTGGCCGCCGATCTTCGGACCGGAGGTCATGTGGTGAAACAGGTCCGGGGGTGCGGGATGGATAGCGTGACTGATGGCAACAAGACGAAACGCCGGGACGATCCGTTGCAGCTTGGCAAGGCCATCCGGCGTCGGCGCAAGGCGCTTGGCATGACGCTTGTTCAGGTCGCAGAAGAGGCCGGGCTGACCACCGGGTTCATCTCTCAGGTCGAGCGTGGGATCAGTTCACCCTCTTTGTCGTCACTGATGGCCATTGCCGCCACGCTGCAAAGCAGTGTCGAGGAATTTCTGAGTGTCGACAACGGCTACCGCGCGTTTATCCCGAAGGATCAGCGCCAAACCTATGCTCTGGGGGTCAAAGGTCGCAGCTATGAAAAGCTGGGCCCCGGATTTCCGGGTGCGCTGTGCTACCCCTCGATCATCCACCGTCCGCCGGGCCATGTCTCGGAGCAGATGTGCCACCCCGGCGAGGTGTTTTGCTATCTGATGTCCGGTACGCTCGATTATTATCTGGGCGATGAGATCCACCAGATGCAGGCCGGCGATACGATCCATCACGACACCTCGACGCCGCATCATTCCATCGTGACCAGTAAAGAGGAATCCGTCGAGCTGTGGATCAGCACCATGCCGATGCAAAAGAAGGCCGCAGGGTGACATTTTAAAATATAGCATTACTAAAATTAATTTTAGCAATACTGCAAGATTTAAGGTACGCTTCGGACAGACAGGGATAAGAATCACCACCGGAGTACCGCAAAAATGACAAGGAAGATGACTTTCGCAGCGGCCCTTCTGGCCACTGCCACAGCACTGCCCGCAATCGGCCAGGAACGCGGTGGCATCCTGAATTTTGCCCGCTATGACGGATCCAACCTGATCGATCCGATCTATGCAGAGCGTAATCCCGATATCTGGATGGTCAGCAGCCTGTTTGACACCCTGCTGCGCATTGACGCGGACGGTCGGACGATCGTGCCGGGACTGGCCGAAAGCTTCGAAGCTGCAGAAGATGGCAGCGCGGTCACATTGACGCTTCGCGAGGGGCTGACATTTTCCGATGGCACTGCGCTGACGCCTGAGGATGTCGCCTTCTCGCTTGATCGCGCCCGAAATCCGGATCTGAGCCCGTGGGCAGGTCTGCTGGGCAATATTGACAGCGTCACCCATGACGGCAACAGGATCACCCTGGCGATGAAGGCGCCGGACCCGACGATCCTGTCGATGCTGGCAACCTTCACCACCGGCATCGTGTCCAAGGCGGCCTTCGACGCCGCAGCGGGTGACAGCGATCAGGAAAAATCGGCGGCAATCTTTGCGCAGGCCAGTGCAGGCGTCGGTTCGGGCCCGTTCTACCTGTGCGGCTTCGAGCAGGGCACCTCGATGGATTTCTGCGCCAACACGCATTACTGGCGCGACGGGGCCGACGGCGCGCCGCTGCCCTATCTGGAGGGCGTGCATTTCGAGATCATCCCCGACGACGCAACCCGCGTCCTGAAGCTGCAAGCGGGCGAGGTGGATGCCGCCGAGTTCATCCCGTTCTCACGCGTAGCCGAGCTTGAGGCCGATCCGACGATCAACATGAACCTGTTCCCCTCGACCCGGATCATCTATGCGCCGATCAACTCTCGCGCCACACGTGCCGATGGCAGCCCCAATCCTCTGACAGATCCCAAGGTTCGTCAGGCGCTGAACTATGCCACCAACAAAGAGGCGCTGATCGGTCTGGTTCTGCAAGGCGCGGGCAAGCCCATGACCTCGCCGCTGATGGCCGCAGCCACGCAGCTTTCGACGCAGACCGACCCGCTTTACGGCTATGACATCGAAAAGGCAAAGGCGCTGGTCGAGGAAGCCGGACTGGCGCCTGGCACCGAAATCACCTTCACGACCCTTGCCGGCTCGGCCGATGACGGCACCATCTTCGCGGCGCTGCAACAGATGTGGGCACCGTTGGGTATCAAGCTGTCGGTGGAGCAGGTAGACAATGCCACACGCGGCGCCAAGAACCGCTCGGGAGAGTTCGATATCCATACTTACGGCTGGGTGAATGATGTGAACGATCCCAGCCAGGTCGTCGGATGGCTGGGCTATACCCCCACGGCCAATGCTGTCGGGACAGGCTGGGAAGACGCCACATTCAATTCCCTGTTCGAGGCGTCCGCGTCAGAGATGAACCCCGAGACCCGCGCAGACCAATATGCGCAGATGCAACAGATCTATGCCGAGGCCGCGCCGCTTCTGTTCTTGTATGAAACACCCTTCGCGGTCGCGGTGTCCGATGCGGTGGAAGGCTATGTCCAGACACCTTTGGGCAACAATCAGTTCGACGAGGCGACCGTCTCGCGCTGATCAGCGCGGGGCTGTCCGATTTGCCAGAGACCAAAAAGCGCCGCCCGTCACGCGGGCTGGCGGTGCCCGGAAAACGGAGGCGTGAATGGCGACGTTGCAGTATATCCTGAAGCGATTATTGCTGATGATCCCGACCTTTCTGCTGGTCATGATCATCATCTTCATGCTGGTTCGCCTGTTGCCCGGCGATCCGGCCATCGCCATCGCGGGCGATCGCGCCTCTGACGCCGATCTGGCCGCCATTCGCGAACGGCTTGGGCTGAACCAATCGCTGTGGGTACAGTTCTGGCAATTCGTGTCGAATACGCTGCAGGGCGATCTGGGACGCTCTATCCTGATGCGCGCGCCGGTGATCGAGGTCATTTCAAACCGGCTGCCGACAACGCTGTTTCTGACCATCTACGCGGTCCTTCTGTCGCTGCTGATCGCCGGGCCGCTGGCCTTTGTCGCCGCGCTGAACCGCGGGCGCTGGCCGGATGCGCTGATCCGCACCGTCTTTCAGATCGGACTGTCGATGCCGGTCTTTTACATCGGGCTGATCCTGCTGACCTTCCTTGCCGCGCAGCTGCGCTGGTTCCCGGTAGGCGGTTATGGCGAGACATTCGGCGAACGCCTGTATCACCTGTTCCTGCCTGCCGTCGCGGTCGCGCTATATACATCGGCCATCATCATGCGGAACCTGCGTTCGGCGATTATAGAGGTGGTGGATGCGGAATATGTGCAATTCGCCCGCGCCAAGGGGTTGCCGACCCGGCAGATCCTGGGCCGCCACGTGTTGCGCAATGCGCTGATTTCCACGGTGACGCTGCTGGGCCTGTCCATCGGCAACCTGATGAGCGGCACGCTGGTGACCGAGACGGTCTTTGCCGTGCCCGGCGTCGGGCGGCTGATGCTGGAGGCGATCTTTGCCCGCGACTATCCCCTGATCCAGGGTCTAACACTGACCTTTGCGCTGCTGGTCTCGGTCGTCTTTCTGCTGACAGACCTTGTCCAGAGTATGCTTGATCCAAGGATGCGTCTGACATGAGCCAGCTTTCCGTCATCAAACCAGCCACCCGGCGGCTTGGCCACCTGCGTGTCATTCTGGAAAAACCGGGCCTGATGCTGGGGCTGTTCATCATCGGATTTTCGACCGTGCTGGCCATCGCACCCGATGTCTTCTCACCTTATGATCCAAATTTCATCGACTACAACGCCGTGCGGCAACCGCCAAGCTGGGCGCATCCCTTTGGCACCGATATGCTGGGCCGCGATAGTCTGAGCCGGGTGATCGCCGCCTATACCGTCAATATGCAGATGGCTGTTCTGGCCACGGTCTTTGCCATGCTGATCGGGGTCACGGTCGGCGCGCTGGTCGGCTATTACCGTGGCATCGCCGATGTCATCTTCGGCCGCTTCGTGGATGCGATCATCACCTTTCCCTTTCTGGTTCTGGTGATCGCCGTCGTCGCGGTTCTGGGGCCGGGGCTGGTGAACATGTATATCGCGATCACGCTGGTGAACTGGGTCTATTACGCGCGCCTCATGCGGGCCGAGGTGATTGCACAGATGGGCAATGACTATGCGGCGGCGGGCATCGTCATGGGCTATAGCGACCGTCGCATCATCTTTCGCCACCTGCTGCCAAACGCCATCACGCCGGTCATCGTCTATTGGATGACAGATATGGCGCTGGCGATCCTTCTGGGCTCATCGCTGGGCTATCTGGGCCTGGGCGCTCAACCCCCGCAGGCAGAATGGGGCGTACTGATTGCCGAGGGTCGCAATTTCATCACCACCGCATGGTGGCTCAGCCTGATGCCGGGCATCGCCATTGTCGTCACCGGCATCGGGTTTTCCCTGATCGGCGACGGACTGGCCGATCTGCTCCGGCCCCGCGGCTGACAGCGAAGGAGATGCAGATGGGCCAGACACAGCCAATCCTGGAAGTTGACAAGCTTTGCACCTATTTCGGCACGAAGGCCCGGATCCCGGCCGTGCGCGACGTCACGTTCGCGGTCAGACGGGGCGAGGTACTGGGACTTGTCGGTGAAAGCGGATCGGGCAAAAGCGTCACGCTGCGATCCATTCTGGGGCTCAGCCGCAGATATGGTCAGGTGACCGGCGCCGTCCGCTGGAAGGGGCGCGACATTTCGAACCTGTCGGAGCGCGCGCTGCGCCCGATCCGGGGCGGCGAGATCGCGATGATCTTTCAAGAGCCGATGACCTCGCTGAACCCCTTGCTGACCGTCGGCCTGCAACTGACCGAAACGCTGAAGGCGCATACCGATCTTGGCCGCGCGGGCAGACGCGCCCGCGCCATCGAGATGCTGGAACATGTCGGAATACCATCGGCGGCCTCACGACTTGAGGATTATCCGCATCAGTTTTCGGGCGGCATGCGTCAGCGGGTGATGATCGCGATCGCACTGGCGGCCGAGCCCGAGCTGTTGCTGGCAGATGAGCCGACCACCGCACTGGATGTGACCATACAGGCCCAGATCCTTGACCTGATCCTGCGACTGTCAGACGAACTGAACATGGGGGTCATTCTGGTGACGCATGATCTGGGCGTCGTTGCGCAGACCTGCGAAAGCGTGGCTGTCATGTATGCGGGTCGCATCGTCGAACAGGGCCCGGTCCGGCAGGTTCTGCATGCGCCGGGCCATCCCTATACCACGGGCCTGATGCGCTCGGTCCCGCAGGACGTGCCCGCGCGTACACCGCTTTATTCCGTGCCCGGCACACCGCCCAGCCTGCTGGCGCTGCCCCCCGGCTGTGCATATGCGCTCCGCTGCGCTTCCTGCATCGATCACTGCCTGACCGCCCGCCCCACCCTGGATGATATCGCACCGGGCCGCCGCGCCGCATGCTTCAACCCGGAGCCCATTTCCGAAAGGCGCCCCGCATGACAGCCGCTGTTTCGAACCACACGGTCTCTGATACCAGCGTGATGGAGATCAGGGATCTTGGCCTGACCTTCCATCTGCAGCGCACCATTGCCGACGTCCTTGCCAGACGCAAAGGCCGGGCCGTGCGCGCGCTGAACGGGATCAGCCTTGATCTGCGAGAGGGTGAGACGCTTGGCGTGGTCGGGGAATCCGGCTGCGGCAAATCCACGCTGGCGCGCTGCATAGTGCGGCTTTACGAACCTCAATCGGGCGAGATCCGGTATCGCGGGCGGGATATTTTCACAGACCTTCGTCGCAGCGACCGAGAGTTCAACCGCCTTGTGCAGATGATGTTTCAGGATCCGTATTCCTCGCTCAATCCGCGGATGACCTGCGGCCAGATCCTGTCCGAGGCGCTGAGCGTGCACAAGATGCGCCCACCCGCCGAGGTGCCCGGCCGTGTGGCCGAGTTGCTGGACCTTGTCCGTCTGCCGCAGGATGCGGCGCAGAAGCTGCCGCACCAGTTTTCCGGTGGACAGCGCCAGCGCATCGCCATCGCACGTGCCCTGGCTGTCGAGCCGGACGTGCTGATCGCGGATGAATTGGTCTCGGCACTGGATGTGTCGGTGCAGGCGCAGGTCGTGAACCTGCTTCTGGAATTGCAGGAACGCCTTGGCCTGACGATCCTTTTCGTAGCCCATGATCTGCGGCTGGTGCGTCATGTGTCGCATCGGGTGGCGGTGATCTATCTGGGTCGCATTGTCGAGATCGGTGACAGCGAAACCCTGTTCGCGAACCCCGCGCATCCCTATTCGCAGGCCTTGCTGAGTGCGGCACCATCGCTTGACCCGGATGACAAGGGTCAGGCCGTCCACCTGCAGGGGGAGTTGCCGTCACCGCTGAATATCCCTCCGGGCTGCCCCTTTCATGTCCGCTGCCCCTATGCCGCCGAAATCTGCAAACGGGACGTGCCCGTGCTGCGCCCGGTGGGATATGCTGGCGAAGTCGCCTGCCACCTAGCTGAAGAGATCAACAGAAATGGCTGAAACTGCCCTGTCCGCCCGAACCGGGATCATTGAAAAATTGCGTCAGACACTGACCGCGCGCGGGCTGGATGCGTTCATCCTGCCGCGCTTCGATGCCCATCAGGGGGAATATGTCGCACCGCATGACGAACGCCTGGCCCATGTCACCGGCTTTACCGGCTCTGCCGGAATGGCGATTATCGCCCCCGGCAACGTCGCCATCTTCGTCGATGGGCGCTACAGCGTGCAGCTTGGCAATCAATGTCCCGGGGCGGATTTCAGCCATCATCACCTGCTGGACGCCCCGCCCGAGCGCTGGTTGACGCAGAATGCCCAACGCGGATGGCGCATCGGCTATGACCCGATGCATCTGCCGCCCTCGTGGTACGACCGCTTTTCCGCCGCCTGCGATCTGCGTGGTGCAGAGATGGTGCCCACCTCCACCAATCCCGTGGATGAGATCTGGGATGATCAACCGGCCCCGCCGCTGGGCGCTGTCACCCCTTTCCCACCTGAATTCGCGGGCCGGACCGCCGCTGACAAATGCGCGGCGCTGGCCCAGCAACTATCGGACAAGGGACTGGATCTGTTCGTCGAAACCCAGATCGACAATATCGCCTGGCTGCTGAATGTTCGCGGCGATGACATCGCCTTCAACCCGATGCCGCAATCCTTCCTGATCGCCACGAAATCGGGCGAGATCAGCTGGTTCGTCGATCCCCGAAAGCTGGACGACGCCCTGCGCGGCACCCTGCCCGACTGCGTGAGCGCGCACCCGATGGAGGCGCTTCTGCCGGTTCTGGGCGCGCAGGTGACTGCCGGGATGACCGTCGGATTCGATCCCGATTTCTCGGCCGTGGCCATCCGCCAGACCGTCGAGGCCGGGGGCGGCACGGCCAAGCCCTTGCCAAGCCCGATCACGCGCAGCAAGGCCGTCAAGAACGCGGTCGAGCTTGCAGGCTTGCGCGATTGCCACCTGCAGGATGGCGTGGCCTGGACGGAATTCACCGCCTGGCTGATGACATCTGTACCGCAACGCGCCGCATCCGGCGATCCCGTCACCGAGCAAGAGGCACAGGACTATATCCTGAGCCTGCGGAAAACCCGTCCCGGCTTTCTGACGGCCAGCTTTCAGTCGATTTCGGCCGCCGGCGGGAATGCGGCCATGTGCCATTATGCCGCGACCGGCAACCGGAATGCGCCCATTCTGCCCGAAAGCCCCTATCTTCTAGACAGTGGCGGGCAATACGAGACGGGGACGACCGATGCCACGCGCAGCTTTGCCTTCGGCCCGCGCCCTGACGGCTATGATCGCGCCTATACGGCGGTGTTCAAGGCGCTTTACACCATGTCCACGCTGCGATTTCCAAAGGGAACGCAGGGCCATCACATCGACGCAATCTGCCGTCGTCCGCTGTGGGATCTGGGGCTGGATTACGATCACGGCACCGGCCACGGCATCGGCCATCGCCTGTCGGTTCACGAACATCCGCAACGACTGGGCCGACCCTATAATCCGGTCGATCTGGTGCCCGGCATGGTCGTCTCGATCGAGCCTGGCTACTACGAGGCCGGGCTTTACGGCATCCGCATCGAGAATATCGTCGAGATCGTAGAGCTGGACGATGGCTTTCTGGGCTTTCGCAATATGACCTATGCGCCGATTCAGACAGATATGCTGATACCGGAACAGATGACCGAGGCGGAACGGGCCTGGCTGGCCAGCTATCACGACACGCTGCGCAGGACGCTTGGCGACCTGCTAAGCGCGAATGCGAAAGCATGGCTGGACAAGCTGCCCGATTGCGCCTGATCCGCAAAGACCAGCATGCCGTCCCGTCCCGTCGACGGGGCGGCATGCAAGCGATGCCGCTTGTCGGTTCGGCCATTGCAAGATCCGCAGTCCCGCCGATCTGACATCACAAGCACCGCAGTTCAGGACAGTCGCACCCATCAAATATAATTGGATTTTGGATACAAAATACGCTACGAGATTACTTAGAATTCCAGAGGCCATGTTCGCCCGACCAGACGGACCAGCCACAGATCCAGACAGGAGCCCCCATGTCCCAGAACATTTTCAGCGGCACCATGCCTGCCCTGATGACGCCTTGCACAGCCGACCGCAGCCCGGATTTCGACGCCCTTGTGAGAAAGGGCAAAGAGATGATCGAGGTCGGCATGTCCGCCGTGGTCTATTGCGGATCGATGGGGGACTGGCCGCTTCTCAGCGATCAGGACCGCATGACTGGCGTGGCGCGGCTGATCGAGGCCGGGGTGCCGACGGTGGTCGGCACCGGCGCCATCAACTCTCGCTCGGCCGTGGCGCTGGCTACCCATGCGCAAGAGGTCGGGGCCGCAGGACTTATGGTGATTCCGCGCGTCTTGTCACGCGGAACCTCGGTGATCGCACAGCGAAACCATTTCAAGACGATCCTTTCCGCCGCGCCGGACGTGCCTGCGATCATCTACAACAGCCCGGTCTATGGCTTTGCCACCCGCGCCGATCTGTTCTTCGCCCTGCGCGCCGAACACCCGAACCTGATCGGCTTCAAGGAGTTCGGCGGCAAGGACGACCTGCGCTATGCGGCAGAGCATATCACCAGCAAGGACGATCAGGTGACGCTGATGGTCGGGGTCGATACCGAAGTCTACCACGGATTTGTCAATTGTGGCGCGACAGGCTCGATCACGGGCATCGGCACCGCATTGCCGAAAGAGGCGCTGTTGCTGGCGGCGTTGGCACAGAAAGCAGCCGGAGGTCATGCCGAGGCGCGGATGCGGGCGCGTGAGTTGGAAGAGGCCTTTGGCGTTCTGGCCAGCTTCGATGAGGGCACTGATCTGGTCCTTTACTACAAATACCTGCTGGTGCTGAACGGTGAAGAGGAATACCGCCTGCACTTCAATGAAACCGATGAACTGACCGACGCGCAGCGAAATTACTGCGAACAGCAATACCATCTGTTTCGCACCTGGTTCGCCGATTGGTCACGCCAGGGCGGGATGATCGCTGAATGCATGTGATCGACAGCCATACCGGCGGGATGCCCACGCGGGTGATCCTGGATGGTGGCCTCGACCTGGGCACGGGTCCGCTCTCGCAACGCGCGCTGATGCTGGCCAGCGATCACGCGGCCTTTCGCACCGGCATATTGAAAGAGCCGCGCGGGCAGGCCGGAATGGTCGCTGCGCTGCTGGTGCCGCCGCAGGATCCAACCTGCATCGCCGGGGTCATCTATTTCGACGCCGACGCGGTACTGGGCATGTGCGGTCATGGCACCATCGGGCTTGCGGTGACGCTGGCCCGTCTGGGCCGCATGGCGCAGGGCGTCCATCGGGTAGAGACCCCTGCCGGCGTTGTGACCGTTCAACTGCATGATCCACAGACCGTCTCTGTCACGAATATCGAAAGCCGCCGCATCCACGGCTCGGTCACCCTGCAGGTGCCGGGACATGGCGATGTGACCGGCGATATGGCCTATGGCGGCAACTGGTTTTTCATCACAGACAGCCCGATACCGGTCACGACAGCGAATATTCCGGCGCTGACGCAGCTGGCCATCGCCATCCGCACGGCCTGCCACCTCTCGAACCTTGCCGGGTCAGAGGGTCAGCAGGTCGATCACGTCATCCTGACCGGGCACAGTCCCAACCCCGCGACGCTGCGGCGGAACTTTGTGCTGTGTCCAGATGACGAATATGACCGCTCACCCTGTGGGACCGGCAGTTCGGCACTGATCGCCTGCCTTGCCGCGTCGGGCGCCCTGGCGCCGGGCGAAGACATCACGCTGGAAAGCGTGATCGGCAGCGCCTATCGCCTGTCCTATCAGCCCGGCCCGACCGGCGGCGTGATCCCCCGGATCACCGGTCAGGCGCATGTCATGGCTGAAAGCACCCTTGTCTTCGATCCCGCCGACCCCTTCCGGGACGGCATTCTCTGATATCTTTTCCGTCGGGCGCCCCTGCCCTTCCCGTCAATCAAGAGGCCAGGCATATGTCGCAGGTTATTGTCGTCATCGGCGCGGGTATCATTGGCATCAGCATCGCGCTGGAACTGGTCCGGCAGGGTCATGTCGTGCGTGTGCTGGACCGCAAGGGCGTCGCGGCAGAGACATCTCAGGGCAACGCGGGCGCATTTGCCTTTGCCGACGTCATGCCGCTGGCCGCGCCGGGGATCATGCGCAAGGCGCCCGGATGGCTGCTTGATCCCCTGGGGCCCTTGTCGATCCCGCCGCGCTATGCGCTGCATATCGCGCCCTGGATGCTGCGCTTCTGGCGTGCAAGCTGGCGGGATCGTCATTCTGCTTCGGTCAGCGCACAGGCGGCAATGATGGGGCTGGCGCGTGAGGCGCTGGAGCGGCAGATCGCGGCCACGGATGGCGAGGCGCTGATCCAGCGCGACGGGCAATTGCAGCTCTACGAAGGTGAGGCGCAGTTTCGCGATGCGCTTCCGGGGTGGAAATTGCGCCGCCGCCACGGCATCCGCTACGACCTGCTGACGCGCCCCCAGGAGATCGCCGAAATCCAGCCGGGCCTGTCACCTCGCTTTACCCATGCAGGCTTTACCCCCGACTGGATCAATACGACCGACCCCATGGCCTGGACGCTGCACCTTGCGGCGGCCTTTCGGCAGCAGGGCGGCCAGATCCTGCGCGCCGATGTGCGCGAACTGGCGCCGGATGGCAGCCGGGTTCAGATCACCCATGCCGAGGGCCGGATGTCAGCCGACAAGGCAATCCTGGCCTGCGGTGCCTGGTCGCATCATCTGGCCCGCCGCCTGGGCGATCGCATCCCGCTGGAAACCGAACGCGGCTATAACACGACGCTGCCCAGTGGCGCCTTTGATCTTCGCACCCATCTGACCTTCGGGGGACACGGCTTTGTCGTCAGCCGGATCAATGGCGGCCTGCGCATCGGTGGCGCGGTCGAACTTGGCGGCCTGTCCTGCCGCCGAATTATCGCCGGGCCGAGGTGCTGCTGGACAAGGCTGCATCCTTTCTGCCGGGGTTGAACACATCGGGCGGCACGCAATGGATGGGCTTCAGGCCCTCACTTCCCGACACGCTGCCGGTGATCGGCCCATCGCCGCAGGCCCGCAATGTCATCTACGCCTTCGGGCACGGCCATCTGGGGCTGACGCAATCCGCCGCCACCGCCGAGCTGATCAGCGATCTGGTGCAGGGCCGTGACAGCGCGATCCCCCTTGCCCCCTATCGGCCCGACCGTTTCTGAGAAGGAGATTCAGATGCGCAGCATCAAGACGATCCACGTGATTTCCGCCCATGCCGAGGGCGAGGTGGGCGATGTCATTGTCGGTGGCGTCTTGCCGCCCCCGGGCGAGACGATCTGGCAGCAACGAAAATTTATCGCCGAAGATCAGACCTTGCGCCAATTCGTCCTGAACGAGCCGCGCGGCGGTGTCTTTCGCCATGTCAATCTGCTGGTCCCGCCAAAACATCCCGAGGCGGTGGCCGCCTGGATCATCATGGAGCCCGAAGATACCCCGCCCATGTCCGGCTCGAACTCGATCTGCGTCTCGACCGTGCTGCTGGATGGCGGGCTGGTCCCGATGCAAGAGCCCGAGACACATATGGTGATCGAGGCTCCGGGCGGGCTGGTGCGGGTGCGTGCCGAATGCAGCAATGGCAAGGCGCAGCGGATCTTTGTCGAGAACCTGCCAAGCTTTGCCGACAAGATCGCCGTACCGCTTGAGGTCGAGGGGCTGGGCACGATCACCGTCGACACCGCCTATGGCGGCGACAGCTTCGTGGTGGTCGACGCGCAATCGCTCGGCTTCGAAATCACCGAACGCGAAGCCAAGGACATCGCCCGACTGGGCGTGCGGATCACCGATGCCGCGAACAGGCAGCTTGGCTTCCGCCATCCGGAAAATCCCGACTGGGACCATATCTCTTTCTGTGCCTTCTGCGGGCCACTGACAGCGACCGAGACGGGCGTCACCGGGAAATCCGCCGTTGCCATCCAGCCCGGCAAGGTCGACCGTTCGCCCACCGGAACTGCCGTCTCGGCGCGCATGGCATTGATGGCCGCGCGCAAAGAGTTGCGCGTGGGCGAAAGCTTCGAGGCGGTCTCGATCATCGGCTCTCGCTTTACCGGTCGCATTCTGGGCACCACGACGGTCGGCGACCGGCCCGCGATCCGGCCCGAAATCAGCGGTCGCGGCTGGATCACCGGCATCCATCAGCACATGCTGGACCCGGATGATCCCTGGCCGGGCGGCTACCGCCTGTCCGACACCTGGGGCGCGTGACGCAAGGCAGGTCGCGGCGCGCAGCAACTGCCCGCGCCGCGCCTCCGCCCGCCGCCGACCCTGTGCGTCACGGCAGCCGTTTGGCAGACCGCGATATTTCTATATGCGCGGCTCGATCTGACGCGGTTGCACATGCTGGACCCGATCGGCATGACCGCGTTCCAAAACAGATTTCGCCTTCTGAACGCCCGGACATTGTCCTATAATCCAATGTGTTCGACATTTCGCATCCAATATACATCCGAGGAGTGGCATGGCTGGAAGACGCGCGGTCAAAAAGGAAAGTCTGCCCGAAATGATCGCCAGCGACCTGCGGCAACGGATCCTCAGCGGCGAACTGGCCGAGGGTGAGGCGATCCGCCAAGAGCTTCTGGCTCAGGAATATGACGTCTCGCGCATGCCGGTGCGCGAAGCGTTAAAACGGCTCGCTGCCGAGGGCCTTCTGCAATGGGAAAACAACCGCGGCGGCTCGGTGGTCAGGCACTCGCTGCCGGAAATCGCCGAGATTTTTGATCTGCGCATCCTGATCGAGGTGGACCTGCTTCGCCGCGCCATCCCCGTGATGACCGAACGCGATTTCGACAGCTGCGAGCGCCTTCTGGCGCGGATGGACGAAGCCTATGAAACCGAAGATGTCAGCACTTGGGGCGAATATAACTCTGCCTATCACATGGCCCTCTACGCGGCCGCAGATCGGCGCATGTCGATGGAGTTCCTTGAACGTCTGCACCTGCATTCGGATCGCTACGTGCGCATCCACCTGAGCGTCATGGAACAGCGCGAACCGGCCAAGGAAGAGCACCGCAAGCTGCTGGAATTCGCCCGGCAAGGCGATGCATCGGGCGGCGCCACCCTGCTGACCCGACATATCGCGCGCGCGAAAAGCGAATTGCTGGCGATGATCGAGCGACAAAGGCTGCAATCGGGCGATTGAGGCAGATACGATCACGCGCCACGTCTAACCCTTCGCGTTGCTTTGCGACGGAAGGGCCAGTGCGGTGTTCGCGCAATCCCGAGCAGTCGACGGGCAATATCGAGGTTCTCCGCGAAACGTGGTTTTTGGCAAGGCGAGGCGTTTGCAGGCCAAGGGCACCGAAACTTGGCGTTCCTCCGTTTCCTGCCGCTGCGTTGCCGAGTGTCGAAGCGGCAGCTTCGTGGCCGAACGAAGAATGCGACGATTGACGCCCTGACGGATATATTCATCGCGACGCAAAACAGAATCGCCTGCAGACAGAGAGTCGAACCTGTCAGCGGAGCGGAGGTCGGAAAAGGAATGAGAGCCGCTGTCATCCGCGCCTATGGTGGTCCAGACGTCGTCAGGATAGAGACGCTGCCCGCGCCGGTGCCGCGCAAGGGGTTGGTCGGTATCACCGTCAAGGCCGCGGCGGTGACGCGGGGCGATGCCCGGATCAGGGCGGCCGATGCGCCTCCGGGGCTTTCGGCGGGTTTGCGCCTTGCCTTTGGGCTTCGGCGACCAAGGCAGCCGGTATTGGGCATGTTCTTCAGTGGCAGGCTCACTGAGGCGGCCTTGAGTTTGCCCCAAGATGCGCGCGTCTTCGGCAATACCGGCATGGCGATGGCGGCGCATGCGGAAGCGCTGATCATCAAGCCCGAACGCATCCTGCCGATACCGGACGGCCTTGGCGATACCGAAGCCGCAGCCCTGTTCTTTGGCGGGCTTACAGCCGCCGATTTTCTGATCGACAAGGCCGGGATCGGACCGGGTGCAAGGCTGCTGATCAATGGCGCGACCGGAGAGGTCGGTTGCGCCGCAATTCAGATTGCTCGGTTTTGCGGGGCCAAGATCACGGCGGTCTGTCGTGCACAGAACCACGATCTTGCCCGCGATCTGGGCGCCCATCATCTGCATGATTACCGCGACGGCGCACCGAAGGGGCAATGGGACGTAATCATGGATATTGCCGGGACCCTGCCCTGGCGGCAGGCAGAGGCCCTGCTGGCACCCGGCGGGATGCTGTTGCCGGTGACGGCATCCCTTGGCACCATGATCGGCGCAATGCTGCGACCCAAACGCCGGGATGGTCGCCGGGTCAGCGGGACATCCTCGGCCGACGGGTCCGATGCGATGCGAAGAGTGCTTGATCTTCATTCACGCGGCGCGCTGCGCCCGGTTATCGGCGCGACATTCGCGCTTGAGCATATCGAAAAGGCACATGCCCTTGCCGAAAACGGGCACAAACGCGGCTCTGTCGTGGTGGTGATGTGATCGCCGACAGCGGATTTCGCGCCGCTGTCCCGATCAGCCCGGAAATTTTGCGCCTGCTGTCGGCATCACTGGGAAATAACTCGTGCGACGGACCGATGAGGTTCGGTTTTGCGCATGATGGCGACCGGGATCTCAAGGAACGCCGCACGGATACCGCCTGTCACCCCCACGACCTGAACGGTCGAAGGGAAGAAAATCAACAGGCGGAAAGCGCAGTTTCCGAAGCCTTTCTCTACAGGAACATCTGCGCCACCAGTGCCGATCCGACATAGGTGCCGGTCATGACCAGCACCGCGACGACCGCGATCTTCCAGCCGGATGTCTTGGCGATGTCGATCTCTCGCCTGGAAATCGCGATCCCGGCATAGGCCAGACAGGGTGTCGCGAGCGTCAGGAAATTCACATGGCTGACCTTGTCCACGATCCACGCGCTGCCGGGCATCCAGGGCAGGGTTGCCAGGATGCCGACCAGCGAAATCCACGCCACGGAGGGCAGTTTCAGCGGGATATATTCAGTCATCAGCAGGCCGATCATGCACATCACCCACAGGATGATCAGCCCGACCAGCCCCTGCGGAAGCGTGTTTTCTGTCGCCACGGTATTGCCGACCAACGCGATCAGACTGACGACGATCAGCGCCGCGCCATGTTCCGCCAGACCGAATTTCCCGTCGGTGGTCGGCTCTTCAAAGGTTTCTGCGTCGCTCATGGTCACTCTCCTGCAGGGGTCTTGGGGGCCAGCCAGTCGTAAAGTTTTTCGGTCAGCGGCAGCGACACGAAGACGCACAGATACATGCCCGTCGCGTAGGTCAGCAGGTTGCTGGCCCCGGCAAGGGCCAGGATCTGGTCCTTCATTTCGGGAACTGCGCTGGCCAATGCGCCCGAACATGCCGCCATCATCGACCCCGAGCCAATGCCGCAGGCCATGGCCAGCGCCTCGATCGAGAACAGGCCGGTGGTGGCAAGGACCGAGGCGAGAATGGCGAAAATGAAGGTGCCGAACAGCGTGCCGATCACATAGACGCCCATGACGCCGGCCCCTTCCTGGCTTTTCAACCCGTATTTGTCGGCGATGATGGCGATATTCGGCTCTCTCGCGACGGAAAAGGTCGCACCGATGGATTCGCGCCCCATCTTCAGCAGCAGCACCGCCACCGGAAAGGCCAGCACGACCGTGCCCAGATTGCCAAGCTCCTGCAGGATCAAAGCGGGGCCAGCATCGATGATCGTCTGCATCGACGGGCCGATGATGGTGCCGAATTTCGCAATGAAGGGCATGATCGCGATCACGATCATCGGGGTCGCGGCCCTGACCTCGCGTTCGGTCATGATCGCGCGGGCGGCGGGGATGACGTTCGGATTGATCAGCAGGCCCATGACGAAGGCGTAAAGCAAGGGCAGCAGCAGGATGGAACCGATCCCGATCGGCAGGCTGATGATGCCGATCATCTCGGCAATGACGGTGATGATCAGCACGGCCAGATGCAGCCGCCAGTCAAACAGGATTTCCTTGATCTGCATAAGTTCCCTCTCTGTTGGTGTTATTGGGTCATCCCGGCGCATAGCCGAAACCCTGAACCGGGTTTTCAGCCGTTTCCACCCAGATGGATTTGGTCTGGGTATAGGCCGCCAGCGCCTCTCGGCCCGATGAGCGGCCATAGCCGGATTTGCCGAAGCCACCAAAGGGCGACATGACATTGATGGTTTTATAGCTGTTGACCCAGAATGTGCCCGCCCTGACCCTGGCGGCCATCCGGTGCGCGCGGCCCACATCCCGCGTCCAGACCGCGCCCGCCAGCCCATAGGGTGTCGCATTGGCCAGCGCGGCGGCGTGGTCTTCGTCATCAAAGGGAAGAACGGCGACGACCGGCCCGAACACCTCTTCCTTGGCGATGGTCATGCCGGGGTCCACCGCATCCACCACGGTCGGCGCATAGAAAAAGCCCCCGGTCTTGCCAAGCTCCGCCGGACAGGCGCCGCCGCTGGCGATGCTGGCCCCCTGAGCCACGGCGTCCTGCACCATCGTGTCGATCTTGGACCATTGGCGCAGATTGTTGACCGGCCCGATCTGCGTGTCCGGGTCCATCGGCACACCGACCGGGATGCGGGCGGCGGCGGACGCCAGCCTGTCGACGAATTCGGCATGGATCGAGCGGTGAACCAGCAGCCGCGATCCGGCCACGCAGCTTTGCCCGCATGAGGCAAAGATCGCCGCCTGAGCGCCGATGACCGCGCGGTCAAGATCGGCATCCGCAAAGACGATATTGGCCGATTTGCCGCCAAGTTCCAGAACAGCCGGGATAAGGCGTCTGGCCGCGGCCGCCGCGATCACGCTGCCCGCCTGGGCCGAGCCGACAAAGACCACCAGCGCGGTTTCCGGCCGGTCGATCATGGCCTGCCCCGATCCCGGTCCATCTCCGGCGATGACGTTAACGAGCCCCTTGGGGACACCCGCCTTTTCGCAAAGCATGCCGATGACGACAGAGCTTAGCGGCGTCAGTTCCGATGGCTTGATCATCACCGCATTGCCCGCGCAGATCGCCGGCGCGACCTGCCAGCAGCAGGTGAACAGCGGCGCGTTCCACGGTGTGATCTGTGCCACGACGCCCAAAGGTTCCTGCCGCGTATAGTTCAGATGGGTGGAGGGCACGGCAATCACGTCGCCGGTGATCTTGTCGCACCAGCCCGCGTAATATTCGAACATCTCGGCCATGCGCGCCGGTTCGCCCGTGGTGTCGCGGATCGGGCGCCCGGCCGACAGCGCCTCAAGCTCGGCCAGCGGCTGTGCATGGGCGCGGATCTGTCGGCCGATCTCGAACATGATCCGGCCACGCTCTGACGCGGTCTTTGAAAACCATTCCCGTTGCGCGGCGGTCGCAGCTTCGGCGGCGCGTGCCACGACATCCGGCCCGGCGTCGCGGTAACGCGCAAAGACCTGACCCGTTGCCGGATCGGTCAGTTCCAGTTCGCTGCCGGTGCCGGCCGTCAGTTCGCCACCGACCCAGGACTGCACCTCGGCCGAGCCGGTCAGTTCCGTCAACAGCTCTGCCACCCTGCCAGAGATGTCGGTCATATCCTTCACCATCACGGTTTCTCCTTTTCCGTCAGGCGGTCGACCGCCGGATCGCCCATCAGCATGAAATCATCGCCATCGGACAGGCCGGAATTCGCCTCATCCCACAGCGCGGCGGCACGGTCGGCCATCGGCGTCGCGATCCCGACCTCGGCGGCCAGGGCGCGCGCCAGCCGCAGATCCTTGCGCATCAATCCGGTCGAGAAGCCGCTGTTGAAGCTGCGCGGCAATACCCAGGTCGGAAAGTGGATTTCCGACAGCGCGCTGCGCCCGGTGGCAGCGTTGATCACCCGCAGCGCATCTTCCGGTTCGACGCCAGATGCCTGCGCCAGACGCAGCGCTTCGACCGTCGTGACCATATGGCTGGCCACCAGCATGTTATTGACCAGCTTGGCGACATTCCCCGAACCGCTGGGGCCGACATGGATGATCCTTGCCGCCATCGCCTTCAGCGCGGGCATGCCCTGCGCCACCCATCGCGGATCCCCGCCCAGCATGACGGAAAGCTGGCCCGAGGCTGCGCCGGACGGCCCGCCGCTGACCGGCGCATCCAGAAAGCCGTGGCCGTGGGCGTCCAACGTCGCAGAGAGCCTGCGGCTGACGGCAGCCTCGGAGGTCGAGGTGTCGATCACCACCTTCGGCGCGATCCCCTCTGCCAGCCAGCCAGCCTCGGTTGCCTCCGCGATCACCGTTTCGACATGCTGCGCGGTGGGCAGCGACAGGACGATCACATCGGCCACCCCGAACACCGCCGCCGCGCTTGCCAGCGGCGCGATCCCCTCGGCCTCGGCGCGGCGGCGGGCACCATCGGCGGGATCGTAGCCGGTGACGGTGAACCCCGCTTTGACAAGGCTAAGCCCCATCCCCAATCCCATGGCGCCAAGGCCGATCACCCCGACTGTCACTTCATCTGTTTCTGCCATCGAGTGAACCCCGTGTCGTCGCGTCCGTTTCGACGCGCTTCGGACCAAGGCTATCCGCAGCCCGGCAGCCGCAGGAAGCCGCCTCTTTGCGCACGATGCGTTGCCGTAACAGCAACGCTAGTCCCGAAAGGCGACCATCCGTTGCGACAGGATGTTCGCGACCAGTTCAATCGATCGGGGCAGGCGGCGGCGGGCGCGGACAAGCAGATGGGTGCTGACCCGCTGCAGCGACTCTTCCTCGATATCCAGCACGACCAGATCACCGCGTTCGGCCTGACTGGCGACAGAGAACCGGGGCAGGAAGCTGACACCGACCCCGACACAGACATAGCGTAGCAGCAGCGCAATCGATGCGGTTTCAATCTGCACCCGCAGCGCCAGACCACGATCTGCGGCCGCCTGTCCGACAAGATGCCGGATGCCATGCGCCGCATTCAGCATTGCCAGCGGCTGATCCAGCATCTCGGCCAAGGTCACGCTTTTGCGCGTGGCCAGCGGCGAATTGACGGGCACGATGCCGCAGAGCGGCTGACGCGCATGCGCCAAAGAGCGCGCGGTCTCGGTCAGGGTGGTGTTATAGGCGATGCCGATATCGGCCTCTCCCTCGACCACGCGGCGCTGCAACTCCTCGGTCCCGGCATGGTCGATGGCGAAGCGCAGGTCCGGATGCGCGCGCGTCAGTTCCAACAGGCCATTGGCCATCAGATCAGAGGTGAACCCCTCACCCGTCGCAATCCGCACCAGCTGGCTGCGACCGTCGCGGTAATGACCAATCTGGTCAAGAAGATAGGTCTGTTCGTCCTGCAAATGCTGGGCATGTTCGCGCAGCAGCTCTCCTGCCTCGCTCAGCACGACGCCTTTCGAACTGCGCTCGAACAATGCGACGCCCAAGCGCGCCTCGGCGGCCGTGATCTTGCGCGAGATCGCCGATGGCGCGAGATTCAACCGCTCGGCCGCGCGCCGGATCGACCCCAGATGTGCCACCGCCAGAAATTCGCGCAGAAAGCGGCTGTCCAGCGCGTCCTTCATGCGGCCAGACAGCGGCGGACCAGCCGCACCCAAAGCTCTGCGCCGACAGGCAGCAGCGCATCGTTGAAATCGAAGCGCGGGGAATGCAGGCCGGGGTTGTCGCCGTCGCGCGCGGCACCAAGCCACAGATAGGCGCCGGGCACCGCCTGCAGCATGAAGGCGAAATCCTCCGAGGCCATGCTGGGCGCGGCATCGGCCGTATCCAGCCCCTGTTCCCGGGCAGCATCCCGCGCCAGTCCGGCCTCGGCCGGGGCGTTGATCGTGGCAGGGTAGCGGCGCTGATAATCGACGCGGACCGTGCACCCCTGCGCATCCGCAACGGCTTGGGCAACGCGGTGGATCCGCTGCTGCAGCACATCGCCCGCCCCCGCATCGAACCAGCGCGCCGTGCCCCGCAGCACTGCCTTGTCGGGGCAGACATTCCAGGCAGAGCCGGAATGGATCTGCGTCACCGACACGACGCCCGGTTCCAGCGGAGACAGCGCCCGGGCCGGAATTTCCTGCAGCGCGCCGACCATGGCGCCTGCGGCGGCCATCACCCCGTCCGATTGTTCGGGCATCGCCGCATGTCCGCCGCGCCCGGAAATTTCGATCTCGAACACGGCAAAGGCGGCCATCATCCTGCCATCCCGCGCCACCATCCGTCCCGGTGCCAGACCCGGCCAGTTATGGATGCCGAACACCCGATCCACCGGAAAGTCACGGAACAGGCCCTCTTCCATCATCACCCGCGCGCCGCCGTCATTTTCCTCGGCCGGCTGAAAGATCAGCGTCACCGTGCCGCCCTCCACGCCATCGCGCGCGATCTGTCGCGCCGCCAGCAGCAGCATCGCGGTGTGACCATCATGGCCGCAGGCATGCATCTTGCCGGGGTTGACCGAGGCATAGGGCAGCCCCGTCGCCTCGGCGATCGGCAAGGCGTCGATATCGGCGCGCAGGCCGATACTTAGGCCGCCCTGCCCCATCTGCGCCACGATGCCGGTGCCAGCCAGACCGCGATGAACGCGCCAGCCCCAGCCTGTCAGCAATCCGGCGATCATCTGCGATGTGCGATGCTCCTCAAATCCCAGTTCGGGGTGACGGTGCAGATCCCGCCGCCAGGCGATGGCCTCATCTATCTCGGTCCGGTCGAACATCTATCCCCCCTGACTGTCGGCGACTTCACGAAAGCCAAGCATGACCCCGCCCAGACGCCCGATCTGGGGCAGCACCAGCGTGTCACCGCAGTATTGATGGGCAAATCCGCCCGTTTCGACAAATGGCCTAAGCCTAGCAAGCGAGCGGCATTTGATCCCTAGCGCGATGACCGAGGGCGCGCCATCTGCCGCCAGATCGGGTGGCAGCGGGCCCAACAGGTCAGCGGCGGATGCCCGGCTGACGACGCGCCAGTCGCCATTACCGGTTGCCACCGAAAAGCCCCAATGGGTGTCGCGCAGCGCGCCCGGCCCGTAAAGCGCCGCCATCCAGTCGCGGACCGCGGGTTGATCGGCCGGCTCGGCCATGATCGTGGCCGAGGCAAATCCGAAGGCGCTGTTCGGATGGTCCATCCATTCGGGAAATTCGATCAGGTCGCGCCGGTGCTGCTGGCAGGCGAACATCGTCAGCCGTGGCAGCCCTGCGCGGGTAAAGACCTTCAGCGTCGTCGCGGTCCGGTCGGCGGTGCCGTCATCCCGTATCACGTCGCGCCCGAATTCGATGGTGCCGTCACAATGGCCGCCCCGCCCGATCACCGCCGCCGCATCTGCCGCCGCATCCGTCGAATGCAAGGCGCTGATCGAGACGCCCTCACGCTGTTTCAGCCAGCGCTGGATGTGACGCCCGAACAGAAAGCCGCCTGCGGGGTAGCTGTCCAGCAGGTTTTCGTCATAGATGCCGACCAGTTCCAGCAACTGATCGCGGAAAATCACCAGCGCGGTCGAGGTTCCCCACGGATGCCGACCGGGCGGCCGCATCCGGAAGCCAAGCTGCATATAGGTGTCGCGCGCGCGGTCGATATCGCGGACACAGACAAGCGGGTGATCAATGCCCAGTGCCATCGCCTAGCCCCCTTTCACATCCTGCAGTGTCAAGAAACCCGAAAACCGGCCCGGCCCGCGATCCGCAGCGCGCGGACCGGTAACGACATGGCCTGCGGGTACGTCACGCGTGACGACGGCACCGGCGGCAACCGTTGCGCCCGCGCCGATCTCGACCGGGCCAAGGATCAGGGCGCCAGCCCCGATCACCGCACCGCGCCGCAGAACCGGATGCCGCCCCTCGCCCATATCGACGAAGTTCGAGCCCAGGGTGACGCCGTGCCAAAGGCTGACATCATCCTCGATCACGGCGGTCTGGCCGATCACGACCCCCAACCCGTGATCCAGCCAGATTCCCCTGCCAATGCGTGCCTGCGGCCATATTTCGGCCGACAGGGCGCGGGTGAAGTGCCCCTTTACCGCCAGCGCAAGCGTCCTGCGCCCGGCCATCCAAAGGGCATGGGTCAGGCGATAGGACAGCAGCACGTGATAGCCATGGCCAAAATGCAGAACATGTGCGGCGCCGCCCGGATCCTGATCCCGCGCCGCCGTGACCAGAAGATCGTCCAGCGCCATCCCGACCGCGTCTGGATCCTGCGCAAAGACCTCGCCTGCGATCTTGCGAATCCGGCTTTGCGGCGCGCCCTGCGGCAGGCAGGACGCCAGCACAGATGCCAAGAGGTCCGGCAGGCTTGCCACCTGCCGGGGATCATACCGAAACAGATCGGCAAGTTCGGGTTCCGCCGCAAACAGATTGCGCACCGATGTCAGCAAGCTGCCGGTCAGGGGATTGATGTTCATGTCAGCCCAAAGCCTTGATCATCCCCCAAGAGTGCACCGCATCGAGCGATCCCGACAAGACGCAAGTTTGCAACCTTGTGTTGCCCTAGAAAGAACACCGGGGCGCTGGCGAAGGCCGACCCATCAGCCGCCTGTCCGAACGGCGACCGCGATGCCTGCACCTGCGGGTCGCGCCTTACCGCGCCCTTGCGACGCAGGTGCTGCAATTGCCCAGGTTTTCCAGCCAGCCGAGGATGTCGGCGCTGTCGGTGACGTCGCCGTATTTCTGCGCGATATCGTAAAGATTGGCGTCATGCGGCGCCTGCGCGCGGTCGGCGCAGCAATCGGCAGGAACCAGCACGGTGAAACCCGCAGTCACCGCATCGACGCATGTGGCGCGGACGCAGCCCGAGGTGGTGGCACCGGTCACGATCAGCGTGTCGACCCCTGCCCCGGTCAGCAGCGCCGCCAGTTGCGTTCCGGCAAAGGCCGACGCCCCCTTCTTGACCAGCACGACATCTTCGGGACGGATGCCGGTGGCCGCGTCGATCTGGACCAGACGCGACCCCTCGACCAGCGCCCTCATGCCGGTGGCCTTTTTCAGCCAGGCCAGCCTGTCCAATTCGCCGGGATGATAGGCAATCGTGGTGTAGATGACCGGATAGCCTCTGGCGCGCGCCAGATCGGTCAGCTTGCGCGTCGCCGCCATCTGCGCCGCTGCATCCGAGGCGGTCGGATAGCGCCGGTCGGTGAAACCATAGCTGAAATCGACCACGACGATGGCCGGCCGCCGACCGCGCAGAACCGGCGCACCGAAGCCCGCATCCTTGTAGATCTGTTCCTGAGACATGCTCATCCTCATTCATTGAAAACCCCGCCGGTCACTGACCGGCAGGGGCAAGGCGATTGCGGCTTAGTCGCGCGCAAGCTGGATCTCTTTCACGACGATATCGCCATCGATGACGATTGCTTCGTCATCGAGGAAGAGCGAGCAGTTCCGCATCGGGATATCCAGATGGCAGGCGGTGTCATTCGGGCCGCCCAGCTCATTATTGGGGCCGGTCGAAAACATCACATTGCCATAGAAGCTGCGCGGCTCCATCCCCATGCCACCGGGAAATTCGCCCGGCACGAAATTGTGCCATTTGGCATCGGGGTTCATGCCCCAGCCGACATGGCTCATCCCGAAGCCGCGCCGGTCGTTGAAGCTGTCCATGTAGGAACGGACGATCTGCGCCTCCAGCCCGCCGCGAATATCGGTGATCCAGCCCTTTTCGATGGTGTAGGTGATCGGCTCGCGCGTCATGATGTTCTGCGGCAGCAGGATATCGCCCGGCGCCACGACGATGGTGCCATCGACGCCATCATCATCCCCGCCCGTAAAGACAAAGCCCGACGGCCAGTGATCCCAGCGGCCGGGCGTGTCGGTGCAGGCATATTCCGGCACGGTCGGATAGGTGTTCAGCTTGTAGGTCACATCGGTCCCGTGGGGCGAGGTAATGCGCATGACCTTGGCCCGATCAAGGATCTCTGCCGCGATCTCGACCTTTTCGCGCAGCTCCCGCGTGGGCAGCATCCGCGCCAGCAGTTCGGGCGGCTCGACCGCGGTCAGAATGCGCGTGCCTGCGGCCTGAATGGCAAATTGTTCGGGCGAGAACAGCAGGAACACGCAGTCGATCAGCATGTCGCATTGCTTCAGCGCCTCGACCGCTTCGGGCATCGATGCCAGACCGGTCACGCCCACCGCCCAGCCATCGCTGGGCAGCGGCGCGGGCAGGCGCATGTGATACATTTTTGCCCCAAGCCTCTGGCCCGCCGCCATGAAGGCATCGGCATAGGCCAGCCGGTCATTGCCCTGTGTCAGGACGATCAGCTTTTCGCCCTCATGCACGCCCGACATCTTCAGCTGATGCAGGCAGATCTCGGTAAAGCTCGTATGGTCCATTCTCATGTCCCTTTCGGTTCGGTGTTGAAATCCATGACGGCATCCAGAAAGCCCTGCAGATCGTCCCAGGGGATCATGTGCCCGGCGCCCTCGACGATGCGGTGTTCGATGGCAGGGTTCAGGGCCGCGATCTCGGCCTGATCATCGGCATCGACCACCGTGGCCCCGCCTGCGATCACCAGACGCGCGGGCTTGGCGATTTTCGGAATATCGACGTGGATGTCGTCGGTGTGAAAGCCGTCAAAGGCCATGCGGACGGCGCCCCAGTTGCAGCTATGCAGCCACTCGGCGCGCAACTGCAGCTGCTCCTCGCTCCAGCTTGGGCAAAAGGCCCGCATGTCCTCGGCCGAGCAGCCCGTCTCGGCCATGCGGATGGAATCGCCATACCACGGCCATTGCGACGGATAGGCGCGCCGGTTCGGCCCCGACATCGGCGGATCGACCAGCAGGAAGCCACCAAAAGGGTCCGGGTCCAGCGCATTCGCACGGATGGCGATGCGCGCGCCCATCGAATGGCCCAACACGATGGGCTGATCCATCTCTTGCGCCAGCGCGACGGCGTCCTGCGCCATGGCATCCAGCGTATAGTCCAGATCGCCGCCCTGGCTGAGGCCGCGCCCGCGCACGTCCAGAACATGCACGTCAAAGCGTTCCGCCAGCCGCTGGGCCACGAAGCCCCAGGTGATCGCGGGCGAGGTGATGCCGGGGATCAGCAACATCTGCCTGCCCGGCCCCGGGTAATGGATCAGATGCTGGCGAATGCCATTGGCGTGAAGGTGATAACCGCGTGCCATCACAGTCCCCCTTAATAAGCGCCAGACAGCAGCGCGCCGCCGCCCGGAACACGGGTCGGCAAATCAAGCGCGCGCAGCATCTGCCATGTGGTCGCCACGGCAGCGGTCAGGACCGGCTTGCCGCTTTGCGCCTCGACCGTGGTGACGGCGGGCAAAGAGGGCATCTGCACACAGGCAGACAGCACGATCACATCGGCCTCGGCCGTATTCATCCCGGCGACGATGCCCGGCAGGTTCATCGGGTCATGGGCGGCGACGGCCAGATTATCCTGAATCTCCAGCGCGCGATAATCGACGACCTCGAAGCCTTCGTTGCGGATGTAATTCACGACCATCTCGGTCAAGGGCTTCATATAGGGGGCGACGACTGCGATCTTCTTCGCGCCCATCGCCTGCAGCCCCTCGATCAGCGCCCCGGCCGAGGTCACGACGGGGGCCTCGGCATCATTGTCGCGCGTCACCTGCCCCAGCCGCTCCTGCGAATGGCGGTGATAGCCAAGGCCCATCGACATGATCGCCACCAGGCAGGCATAGCCCATCACATCGACGCGGGCATCCGACAGTTCCAGCGCACAACGGTCGCTGTCGGCATCCATCCGGGCCAGTTCGTCCTTGGTCACATGCTTCATCCGCATGCGTGACGAATGAAAAGTGAACCGCTCGGGCGCGACCAGTTCGCGCGATCTCAGCAAGGCCGGGATCTCGGTCTCCATGGTGATATTGGAAGAGGGCACGATCTGCCCGATGCGGTAAGAGCGCATGTCTGTTGTCCTTCTGCTGTCTGATGCGGGCCCTGGGGCATGTCCCGGGCGCGCCTGTGAGATGTCTTGGCTATGCGGCGTGGTGGGTTCGCGCCGCCTGCATCTGGCGGGTCCGGCCCTGTCTGCCAGACCCGCCAGATGCCGTCAGTTGAACGGGCTGTCCGCGCCGTAATCCGGTCCGTCAAAGCGGATCTCGACCGTGGCGGGGTCCACATCGGCGTCATGCGAGGCCTTGTAATGGGTGACCATCTGCGGGACGGCCAGCACCAGCGCGACCATGGCGATCTGGATGCAGATGAACGGGATCGAGCCGCGATAGATCTGGCCGGTCGTGACCTTGGCCACCGTCTGCCCGGTGACCGCATCCTTGTAATCGGAATGCGGCGCCACCGATCGCAGATAGAACAGCGCCAGACCGAAGGGCGGATGCATGAAGCTGGTCTGCATGTTCACCGCGATGATGACCCCGAACCAGACCATGTCGATGCCCATGGACTCGGCCACCGGGCCAAGCAGCGGGATGACGATGAAGGCCAGTTCGAAGAAATCCAGAAAGAAGGCCGCGATGAAGACGAAGATGCAGACAAAGATCAGGAAACCCCATTCCCCGCCCGGCAGCGTCGCCAGCAGATGTTCGACCCAAAGATCACCGTTCACCGCCCGGAAGGTCAGCGCGAATATGGTCGAGCCGACAAGGATGAAGATGGCGAAGCTGGTCAGCCGCATGGTGGATTCCATCGACTGCTCGAACCGCTGCAACGTCAGCCGACCCTTCAGCAGCGCCAGCAGCAGGGCCCCCATCGCGCCCATCGCGCCGCCCTCGGTCGGGGTGGCGACACCGATGAAGATCGTGCCCAGGACCAGAAAGATCAGCGCCAGCGGCGGCACCATGGCAAAGATCGTCCGGCTGGCGATTTTCGACAGCATCCCCAGCTTCAGCATCTTGTCCAGCACCGCCACGGCGAAGACCAGCACGCTCCAGATCGCGAAGCCGGTCACGATACGCTCGTCCCGCGCGGCGTCGGGCGACATCAGCATCTGGATGCAGATCCAGGTGATCGCCACCGCGCCGACAAAGACCACCACCAGCGACAGCGCGCCCGAGCGGCCATTCGCCTCGCGGTGGACCAGCACATCGGGCGGCAGCGCCGGCGCGCGGGACGGGCGGATGATCGCGATATAGGCGACATAGGCCATATACATCCCGGTCAGCACCAGCCCGGGCAGGATCGCGCCCTGATACATGTCGCCCACCGGGCGGCCAAGCTGGTCGGCCAGAATGATCAGCGTCAGCGAGGGCGGAATGATCTGCGACAGCGTTCCCGACGCGGCGATGACGCCGGTGGCCACGCTGCGGTCATAGCCATAGCGCAGCATGATCGGCAGCGAGATCAGCCCCATCGAAATGACCGAGGCCGAGACAACCCCCGTCGTCGCCGCCAGCAGCGCGCCCACCGCGACCACGGCAAAGGCCAATCCGCCCCGGATCGGGCCGAAAAGCTGGCCGATCGTCTCCAGCAGATCCTCGGCCATGCCGGATCGTTCCAGCAGCAGGCCCATGAAGGTAAAGAAGGGCAGCGCCAGCAAGACGTCATTCATCATGATGCCAAAGATGCGCTGTGGCAGCACCTGCAGCAGCGACGGCGACAGCAGGCCCAGTTCCATGCCGATCAGCGCGAAAAGGATGCCATTGGCCGCAAGGGCGAAGGCGACCGGAAAGCCCAGCAGCATCAACAGGATGAGGCTGCAGAACATGATCGGGGCGATATTTGCGATCAGAAACGCGGTCATGGTTTCCTCCGCATGTCGTCATCGGGTGTGTCGATTTCGGCCATCAGGTCCTTGACCAGCTGGTCCTCTTCGGTGACGCAATCGCGGGCCGTCGGATCGGGACAGAGACCGCGCAGAAAGCCCACGCATTTGATCAGATGCGACACGCCCGCCAGAAACAGCAGGCCAAAGCCCAGCAGCACCAGCAGCTTGCCCGGCCAAAGCAGCAACCCGCCCGCATTGGCGGAACGCTCGCCGCTGTCGAACGAGTTCAGGAACATCGGCAGGGCGTAATATTCGACCAGCAGCACGGGCGGAAACATCAGGAACAGCACGCCGAAGATCTCGATCCCGATCTGGGTCCGCTTGGGCAGACGCGACGACAGGATATCGACGCGCACATGGCTGTTTTTCAGCAGCGTATAGCCTGCCGGAAGCAGGAACAGCGCCCCGAACAGGTAAAGCTGCGCCTCCAGCCAGGCATTCGAACCGATATGAAGGAATTTCCGGCTTAGCGCATTGGCGGTGCTGATGACGACGACGACGATCACGGCCCAGGACAGGACCCGGCCGACCATCAGGTTCAGGCCGTCGATCGCGCGGGAAAGGGATAGGAATGCGGTCATACGCTCGCTCTCTTGAAAGGGTGCAGAGGGCCAGGCCCTGCACGCGGTGCAGCGCCTGACGTTCCTTGCTTTCCCTTTTGGGCTGGCAGATTAGCCGGTCTGGCCGACGACGCGGTTGGTATAGCCGTCCAGCGCGCTTTCAGCGATGCGGAACCACAGGACTTCCTCTTCCTGGAAGGCTTTCCACTGCGGATAGATCGCGGCGAAATGCGGGCTGGTATCGGACAGTTCCACCCACAGCTCCTGCGCTGCGGCATAGGCCGCATCCATCAGATCGCGCGGGAAATAGGATACTTTCGCCCCCTCGGCGATCAGTTTGCGCAGCGCGACCGGGTTCAGCGCGTCATAGCGCGCCAGCATGTTGCGCGATTGCTCGTTACAGGCGACGGTGAAGATCGCCTGCAGGTCTGGCGGCAGGTCGGTCCAGGCTTTCTCGCCGACAAGGCAGGTGATGGCGGCGCTGCCTTCCCACCACCCGGGCGCATAGTAATAGGGCGCGACGCGGTGCAGCCCAAGGCGGTAATCGTCATGCGGGCCGATCCATTCGGCGGCGTCGATGGCCCCCTTTTCCAGCGAGGGATAGATATCGCCCGCGGCAATCTGCTGCGGGATCGCGCCCAGCCTAGACAGCACCATGCCGCCAATGCCGCCGATGCGCATGGTCAGACCTTTGATGTCATCGACCGATTTGATCTCTTTGCGGAACCAGCCGCCCATCTGGACGCCGGTATTGCCGCAGTTGAAGTTCACGGTGCCGAAACTCTTGTAAAGATCGCGCAACTGCTCTTGCCCGCCGCCCTGGACCAGCCAGGCGATCTGCTGGCGCGCGTTCAGGCCAAAGGCCATCCCGGCATCGAAGGCCAGCGCGGGCTCTTTGCCCAGATGGAACGAGCTGAGCGTGTGGCAGCATTCGACCGAGCCATTGGCGACCGCATCCAGATTCTGCGGCGCCGGAACGATTTCGCCCGCCGGGAACACGCGGATCTCGAAGCGCCCGCCGGACAGTTCCCTGACCCGTTCGGCCAGTTGTTCGGCCGATCCGTACATGACATCCAGCGTCTTCGGCCAACTGGCCGACATGCGCCAGCGCACCACATCCTGCGCCTGTGCGATTGCGGGCGCGGCCAGAACGCCAACCCCGGCCATGCCTGCGGCCTTTGTCAGAAAGTTACGTCTTTTCAAAGTGATACTCCTCCCATCACAACATTTCAGGTCGCTTGATCAGCGAATCTTTTAGGCTGTGTACTGCAGATATTAAGAGGTATACTGATCATTCGTCAACAGGATGTTCCGAGAAATACGGGGGACTCCGTCGCAACCAGAGCAGGCGGCGGCGCTGTCATCTGCAGCCTGGCAATCCCCGGAGGATCATCCGCGCGGGTGCAGATGATCGCCAGAAAAGCGTGCGGAACTTGTTTCTGCATGCGGATCCGGCGCAGGTGAGCGTCCCGCGATGGTCCTGCGGATCAACGCCGCCGCCTGCGCCGCTCTGCCTGGCGCGGTGCTGACGAATGATCGGTGATGTCGGGATTTCGTGGCCAGCGGCAGGACCGCTGGCATGGCGCCCGTGGCAGGTCAGGCCATGGGCGCGCGCGAGGCGTCGTTATTCGCCTCGATCATCTTGCGCAGCAGACGGGTGAACGTGTCACGCTCGCGGCTGGTCAGGGGTGAAACCAGACGGTCCTGCGCCGCCTCCATCATCGGCCGGACCTGCCGCACGACCTCTTTCCCCTGCTCGGTGATGCTGACGACGAACGCCCGGCGATCCTCGGTCGACGGTTCGCGCGCGATCAGACCGCGACGCTCAAGCCGCTTGATCACATCCGCGCCGCTGGTGCGGTCCACGCCCACGGCCTTGGACAGCGAAAGCTGGTCGAATTTCCCCCCGCCCGAGAACAGCACCGACAGCATCGCATATTGCACCGCCGTCAGATCCAGCCCGCCGCAGGCCTCGCTGAACAGACCGACATGGATCTGATGAAGTCTGCGGATCAGATAGCCCGGCCGCCCCCAGAGGTCGTCGTATTTTTCCTGTCCGAACGGGCTTTCCTCTTCGGCAGTGCCTGCATTTTGTTTGGTCATATCAATATCATCTCAGTGATCGGCACGCTCATATAGCCAGGCACAGGGCATCATGCCCCCGGCATGAACCGCGCTCTTGCAACAATCAAATTAGACAGTATACTCCCAATTATCCGGCCGCAAGCGGGGGAGGCAAAATGCCGCAGCCACACGGTCAAGTCAACCACAGGGGGAGGGGTAGAATGGGCTCGGGGATCGGCGCGCGGGTGCCGCGCAGGGAGGATGCAAGACATCTGCTTGGCAAGGCACAATTCGTCGGAGATATCAAACTGGCCGGCGGGTGGGAGGCCGCCTTTGTCCGCAGCCCGCTGGCCCATGCGCGGCTGCGGGGGATCACCAAGCCCAAGGGCGCGGAAAACCGCGTTTTCACTGCCGAGGACATGGCCGATCTGCGCCCGATCCGGGCCGAATCCACGCTGCCAAGCTATCGCATGTCGGATTATCCGGCGCTGGCGCGCGACAAGGTGCGCTATGTCGGCGAATGCATCGCCATCTGCATCGCCCCGACCCGCGCCGAAGCCGAGGATCTGGCCGAGGCCGTGCTGGTCGATCTTGACCCGCTGCCGCCGGTCCCCGACATCGCCACCGCCCTGTCCGACACCCCGCCGCTGCTGCATGAGGATTGGGGCGACAACCTGTTCCTGAAAACCCGCCATGACGGCGATCTGACCGAGGCCAAGGCCAGGGCGACGGTCGTGATCGAGCGGGAATTCGAAACCGCGCGTCAGGCGATGAACCCGATGGAGGGGAAAGGCGTGCTGGCCCATTGGGACGGCAAGACGGAATCGCTGGTCGTCCATACCTCGACACAGGTGCCGCATCTGATCCGCACCGGGCTTTCCGAATGCCTGGGTCTGGATCAGGCGGATGTGCGCGTCATTGCCCCAGATGTCGGCGGCGGCTTTGGCTATAAATGCGTGCTGCAGCCCGAAGAGCTGTCGGTGTCCTGGGTGGCGCGCAAGACCGGCCGTCCGATCCGCTGGACCGAGGACCGGCGCGAACATCTGACAGCGGGCGCCAATACCCGTCAGCACAGCTACAAGATCACGGCCTATGCCGATGATGACGGGCGGCTGCTGGGGCTGGATGCGGATATCTGGGTCGATATCGGCGCCTATTCGGTCTGGCCCTTCACCGCCTGTCTGGAGGCGGCGCAGGCCGGTGGCAACCTGCCCGGTCCCTATCACCTGCCCGCCTATTGCTGCCGCACCTACTCGGTGGCCACCAACAAGCCAGCCTTCACCCCCTATCGCGGCGTCGCCCGCCCCGGGGTGTGCTTCGCGATGGAGCTGATCATCGATGCCGTGGCCCGCGCCGTGAACCGCGATCCACTGGAGGTGCGCTGTCTGAACCTCGTGCCCGCGGCGGCCATGCCCTATACCAATGTCACCGGCAAATTCTACGATTCCGGCGATTACCCGACCGCCGCGCGCGAGGCGGGCCGGATGATCGACGCCGACAGCTTCCGCGCCCGTCAGCAGGCCGCCGCCGCCGAGGGCCGGTATATCGGTCTTGGCTATGCCTGTTTCACCGAACAATCGGCCCATAACACCAAGGTCTTTGCATCCTGGGGGCTGGCACTGGTGCCCGGATATGAACAGGCGACGATCCGGCTGGCACCGTCGGGGCGGGTGGAACTGCATTCGGGCAATCACAGCTTTGGACAGGGGCTGGAGACGACGCTGGCGCAGGTCGCCTGCGAATGGCTGAAAACCGATATCTCGCAGGTCAAGGTGCTGATGGGCGATACCGGACGCACCCCCTATTCCACCGGCGCCTATGCCTCGCGCGGGATGGTCATGGCGGGTGGCGCGGTGTCCAAGGCGGCCGAGGAACTGGCCCGCCGCATCCGCATCCACGCCGCCCATCTGCTGCAATGCGAGCCTTCCCGGGTCGAGCTGCGCGACGGATCGGCCTGTCACGGCGAGGCCTCGGTCTCATTGGCCGAGATCGCAGGCGCCTGGTATCTGCACCCCGACCGGCTGGCCGAGGATGTCGAGACCACCGGGCTTGAGGTGACCGAGGGCTACAAGCCCGATATCGACACCGGGCTGTTCACCTATGCCACCCATGCCTGTATCGTCGAGGTCGATCCCGGCACCGGTCGCACCGAAATTCTGGATTACGTCATCTTCGAGGATTGCGGCCGCCGGGTGAATCCGCTGATCCTTGACGGGCAGGCCTATGGCGGCGCGGCGCAGGGCATCGGCACGGCGCTGTTCGAAGAAGCCATCTATGACGGCTCTGCCCAGCCGCTGACCTCGACATTGGCGGATTACATCCTGCCGGGACCTGCCGAATTGCCGCATTTCCGGCTGGGCCATTCCGAGACCCTGTCGCCCTATTCCCGCCACGGCATCAAGGGTGTCGGCGAAGGCGCGGCCATTGCACCGGCCGGGGCCATCGTCAATGCCATCAACAATGCGCTGGCCCCGATGGGGGTGGAACTGAACCGCGTTCCCGCAACGCCGCATCGCGTGATTGCCGCGATCGGCGAAGCCCGCGCCAGAAAAGAGGCCGCCGCATGAAGCCCGCCATTTTCGACCATCTTCACCCCACCACCACGCAGGATGCGCTGAAGGCGCTGGCCATGGGCGGCAAGGCCATGGGCGGCGGTCAGTCGCTGGGCCCGATGCTGAACCTGCGCCTGGCCCGCCCGGACAGCGTGGTCGGCCTCTCGGCCATTCCGGGGATGACCGATATCCGCGAAGAGCGGGGCAAGATCATTCTGGGCGCGGGCGTCACGCATGCCAGGATCGAAGATAACGATTGCGCCATCGACCTGCCGCCGATGCTGCGCCATGTGGCGCGCGGCATCGCCTATCGCGCGGTCAGGAACCGGGGCACGGTGGGCGGGTCCATCGCCCATGCCGACCCGGCCGCCGACTGGATCAGCGCCATGACCGCACTGGATGCGGAACTGGTGCTGCAGGATGGCGCAGGCAAGCAGCGCCGGATCGCGGTCGCGGGCTTCATGCTGGGCGCATACCGCACGCAGCTTGCACCCGGCGAGATCATCACCAGCGTCGAAATCCGGTCTCAGATGCGCGACGCGCATTGGGGCTATTACAAGATCTGCCGCAAGGTGGGCGAATTCGCCGACGCCATCGGCGCGCTGGTGATCCACCCCTCCTCGCGCTTTATCCGGCTTGTCGCCGGCGCGACCGGGGCGCAACCGCTGATCCTGACCCAGCTTGGCGCCGAAATCGCCGCCAGCGCGCAGCGCCCGCGCGAACAGGCAATCCGCGACGCGCTTGGCACCAATCTGCCGGGGCTTGATCCGGTAAAGCTGCATCTTATGACAACGGCGCTTGATCGCTGCATCCAGAAGGTAATTCCCGCATGACCGCCCATCGCCAGATCACCCGGAACGACGCCGACGCGATCAAGCCATTGCCGATCCGCCTGACCGTCAATGGCGAGATCAGCGACCATCTGGTTCCGCCCCGCACGCAGCTTGCCGAGCTCCTGCGCGACCGGTTGCACCTGACCGCCACGCATCTGGCCTGCGAGCAGGGCGTCTGCGGCGCCTGCACGGTCATGGTGGATGGCAGGCCGGTCCGCTCTTGCCTGACCTTTGCCGCCGATTGCGACGGTATCGAGGTCGAAACGCTGGAAGGCTGGCAGGGGGACGAGTTGATGGACCGGCTGCGGGCGGCCTTCACCCGCAATCACGCGCTGCAATGCGGCTTCTGCACGCCGGGCATGCTGGCGACCGCCCGCGATCTGGTCGAGCGGCTGGACACCCCGGACGAGGCCCGCATCCGGAACGAGCTGTCCGGCAATCTCTGTCGCTGCACGGGCTATGTCGGCATCGTCGGCGCGATCCGCGAGGTCATCGAGGAACGCGATGCCCTGCGCATCCCGCCGAAATCGCCCCCTGCCCTGCCGCGCATCGCGGCGCAGGGTTTTGCCCCCTTCACCGCCCGCGCCGATGAGGTCGCCAGCGCCGCGCCCGCAGCCCTTGGCGAAACCACAAGCGAGAATGGCTGGACCATCGTGCGCCGCAAGGTGACGCTGGATCACCCGCCCAAGGCCGTCTGGACGCATTTCCGCGATCTGCCCAGCGTCGCCCGCTGCCTGCCCGGCGCGGATCTGTCCGAGACCGATGGCAAGACATTCGCGGGCCATGTGGGCGTGCGCTTTGGCCCGATCTCGGCCCGGTTCGAGGGGGCGGGCGAATTCACCGCCGATGACGCCACGCAAAGCGGACAGGTCACCGGACGCGGCAAGGATCGCGGCGGCCAATCCAATGTCGAAGGGCAACTGGCCTTCACGGTCCACGAGGGCGAAACGCCCGCCACCTCGCAGGTTGACGTCTCTTTCCGCTTCCGGATCGAGGGCGTGCTGGGACAGTTCAACCGCCCCGAACTGGTCAACGGGCTGGTCGATTACATCCTTGGCGAATTCGTGGCGAATTGTAATGCCGTGCTTTCGGGCGGCGAGATCCGCGAAAGCAAGGGCGTCAGTGCCTGGGCGGTGCTGCGTGCGGTGATCATGGGGTTCTTTCGGCGCAAAGGCTGACGCGTGATCGGACCGGGCGCGACGCTGACGGCTAAGGCAGGTTTTCAGCGGGCCGTTTTCTGAAATGACAGACGTGTTTTGTCGTTTTAAGACTTGCACATGCGGCCCAAGATTCTCACGACACTCGCTGACTATTCATCCGCTCTTTTCCTGCAGGACCTGCTTGCGGGTATCAGCGTCGCGATGGTTGCCCTGCCCCTCAGCCTTGCCATCGCCATCGCCTCGGGCGCCGACCCGGCAACCGGTCTTGTCACAGCGATTGTCGCGGGTTTTCTGATTTCCCTTCTGGGCGGAAGCCGGGTTCAGATCGGCGGCCCGACCGGCGCCTTTATCGTCGTCGTGTTCGGCGTGATCGCCGATCATGGCTATGACGGGCTGGTCATGGCGACCTTCATGGCCGGGATCATCCTGCTGATCGCCGGCTATCTGCAGGCGGGCAAGCTGATCAGACTGGTGCCCGAACCGGTCATCAACGGCTTTACCATCGGCATCGCGGTCATCATCGCGGCAAGCCAGTTGAAGGACTTGCTTGGCCTGCAGATGACGACCGTGCCCGCCGAATTCATCGCCAAGATCGAGGCGTTGTGGGCCGCGCGGGCGAGCTTCTCTCTGCCCTCGGCGCTGGTCGGCATCGGGACCATGGCGATGATCGTGGTGTTTCGTCGCGCCGCGCCAAGGGCACCGGGATTGATCGTCGCCGTCGCGATTACCTCTGTCCTGGTGTCGGTCCTGCATTTGCCCGTGGCGACGATCCATGCGCAATTCGGCGATCTGCCGGACAGATTGCCCTGGCCTGCTGTGCCCGCCTTGTCGCTGGACAGGTTCGCGGAACTGCTGCCCTCCGCGCTGATCATTGCCTTTCTGGCGGGTGTCGAATCCCTGCTTTCGGCGATGGTCGCCGACCGGATGATCCAGGGCCACCACCGCCCGAATGCCGAGCTTCTGGCACAGGGCGCGGCCAATATCGGGTCCGCGCTTTTCGGCGGGCTGCCCGCAACCGGCGCGATTGCCCGCACGGCGACCAATATTCGGGCGGGCGGCAAGACACCGGTGGCGGGGATCGTGCATGCGCTTGCGCTGCTTCTGGTCATGCTGCTGGCCTCGCGTCTTGTCGGATATATCGCCATGCCCGCCCTGGCCGGGCTACTGATCCTGACCGCGTGGAACATGAGCGAGCCGCACAAATGGCGCACCCATCTTCAAGAGCGGAGGTCGGATGTGTTCCTGATCGCCGTGACGATGATCCTGACGGTGCTGGCTGACCTTACCTTCGCCATCGGCGTCGGTGTGGCCTTTGGACTGGCGCTCCGGCTGCAGCGCCGCAATGTCCCGGGCGCCGACTGGTCAAAACCGGACAGGTGAATATCGGGCGACATTCCGGCGTCAAGAACTCCGCGCTCCGTCGCTGGCCCGGCACCGTGGCAATCGCAGATCCTGCCGGCATCGGAAAACGCCCCCCGCGCGCGCCACAAGAAAAACCCGCCACTGTTGCCAATGGCGGGCCTTCCTTTCCCTTGCCCCTTGTTTAGACCGGCAGAACCAGGGCGTTGGGAACCAGCAAGGTGTCATAGATGGCGATACGGGAACTGAGCAGAAGCCGCCCGTCCGGCTGCGGCTGGAAGCGGTCCACCATCCGCCCCGCCTGATGCAGTCGCCCCTCGGGCAGTTCGGCCAGCGTCTCGATCAGGATGTAATTCGCCCCGGCCAGAATGGTGCCATCGGCCTCGATCCCGTGAACGCGCGTATTGGTCATGTAATGACGCAGATAGCGCGGCCCGAACATCGAGGTCTTGGCGATGGCCAATGCGCGGTCCTTGACCATCGGCAGGCCCTCGCAATAGATCAGGCCCACCGGCTTGTTGTCATCCCAGTTCTCGCGGCTGGTGATGGTATAGAAGGTCTCATCGGCAAAGAAGGACGGCCAGTCCATCAGATCGCCATCATCCAGCACCGCGCAGTAATCGGCGTTGAACTCTTCGATTGCCAGCCGGGCCTCGCGGCGCGCGGCGGGGGTGTCAAGCGCGGATGCGGGGACGAATTGATTGCGCATCTGGGTCACAGTTCCATCTCCTTGCGCCAGTATTTGTACATGGCCCGGATGGCCGCTTCCGAAATCAGCGTGTCCGAAGTTCCCGCAGGCACCTTTGGATCCAACGCCACCAGATGCGAGCCGCCGGTGGAATTCAGCATGCCATCCTGCACGAATTTGATCGCCTCGTTATCTTCCAGGCCAAGAAAGCCCGCAGGCCCCATCAGATTGCCCTGACGCAGGCGGTGGCGCGTCATGTCCTCGTCATCATCGGCATAGCCGAACATGGTCCAGATCATGGTGAATTCGTTCGGCCCATTGGGCACGATCTGGCGCACGCCCAGCGTGTTCATCTCTCGCTGAACGATCAGGCCCGGCCAGACCACCTGCATCGTCACCGACCAGGGGCTGTCGAATTCGGGAATGAAATCCATCAGCCGTGGATCCTCAAGCACCATGCCGTCGCGATAGGCCCGCATCTCTGCCTTGTTTTCCTCGGACACGGTGTTCTCGCTCTTGGCCGAGGCCATGGTGGAATGGCAGCCCTTGGGATCGACGATCATGGCCGATTTGTTGCCCGCCACCAGAAGGCCGAAGGTCACCAGAAAAGTGTGCAGCAGGGTGGCGTGATAGGGATCCTTGAGGTTTTCGGGATACAGCTTCCAATTGCCCATCAGGGTGTGGCGGTAATGGCCCAGAACCTTCAGGTTGCGACCGGAAAACACCGTGTCGAAATCCTTCAGCATCTCCTCGCCCAGATAATCCTCCAGCGACATCATATCCTGGCTGAAAGAGGCAAAGACCGCGCCATTGCGGCGGGCGACGTTCAGCCTCTTGATGCCGTGGTTTTCGGGGCGGAAGTCGGGGCCCATGCCCCCTTTGCCATCGACGCCACGGCGGAAGGGCACACCGGCAAGATTGCCTTTCAGGTCATAGCTCCACTGGTGATAGGGGCAGACGAATTCCTCGGCATTGCCCCGCAATTCGCGGCAGAATTCTGCGGCGCGATGGGCGCAGCGGTTTTCAAAGACATTGATCCCGCCCTCGTGGTCGCGGACCATCACCACCGGCGTCGGCCCGACGAAAGAGCGGACGAAATCGCCGGCATTCTCGACCTCGGCCTCAAGGCCGACATAGTTCCACGTCTTGCCGTGGAATATCTTCTCGATCTCGCGTTCGTGGATTTCCTGGCTGGTGTAGACCCAGTCCGGAACCCGGTCCAGACCGGATGCCGGCCAGACGAAACGCTTTTCGACAGGCAACATCTTCATATCTTCGTCCTCTAGCTTGGAAAGGTCGGTTGAGGGATCGGCAAGCGCGGCCGGATCGACCGGCATGCCCGCAGCAATCAGCCCGCGCGCGGCGCGAAGCGTGGCGGCATCGCCGAAATCAATGCAGGCGGTGACGCGGTCGGTCTGGTCAAGGCAGAAGAAGACCGGGGCCGCACCGTCGCGCCGCACGGTGCGCAGATCGGGACCGGGCTGGCCGACGATCTGCATCGTGCCGCCAAAGAGGTCGGACCAGAACCAGGGCTGTTCCTGTTCCACCGGCTCTTGACCGGCGATGGCGCGCGCCACGCGGTCGGCCGAGAGACGGGCGTTCTGCCAGCTTTCGACGCGCGTTTCCTGGCCCGAGATCTCATCGCGCGTCACCGCGACATCGCCCACCGCATAGACCGAGAAATCCGAGCTTTGGTTGCGCGCATTGACCACGATACCGCCCGCCGCCGCCGTCTCGATCCCGGCGGCTTTGGCCAGCCCGTCATTCGGCACCGCGCCGACGCCCACGATAATGCAATCGGCCTTGATCACCCGGCCATCGGTCAGGGTGACGCCCTCGGGCGCGACGGACCGGACGCCGCTGCCGATCTCCAGCGCCACATCGTTCTGCTGCGCAACCCAGGCCAGGAAATTGCCGGCCTCGTCGGGCAAAAGCCGCTTCAGCAGCCGGTCCTGCGCCTCGATCACCGTGGCCGCCTTGCCCAGCTTGCGCGCGGCAGAGGCCAGTTCCAGACCGATGAAACCGCCGCCGATCACCGCCACGCGGTCGGCCTGCGCCAGCGCCGCCCCAAGCGCGCGGGAATCGGCCACGTCGCGCAGGTAATGCAGCGTCACCCGGTCATCGCCGGGCAGCGCGATCCTGCGCGCCGCAGCGCCGGTGGCCAGCACCAGCATGTCATAGGGAACGGCCTCGCCATCGGCCAGTGTCACCGTCCGGGCCTGACGGTCAATGGCGGTGACGCAGGCTTGCAGCCGCAGATCGACCTGCATTTGCGCCAGTTCGTCCCCGGTCAGGACATGCGCCTCGGCCAGCGTCTTTTGTCCCAGCAGAAGATCCTTGGACAAGGGCGGGCGCTCGTAGGGCGGATGCGCCTCTTCGCCCAACATGGTGATCTTGCCGCCAAAGCCATGTGCCCGCGCCGCCCTTGCGGTCTCGGCCCCGGCCTGCCCGGCGCCGACGATGACCAGCCGACGGAAATCGGGACTGCCGCTGGCGATCTTCTGCGGGCAGTCCGAGACCTCGGGCACGCGCGCCTCGGTATCGATCCAGACGATGCCGTCCTCGACCTTCGCGTCATAGGTGGCAATGTCTCGGGTCACGGGCGCCGACAGCGCCTTGCCGCTGCGGATGTCGAACAGGCCCTGATGCAGCGGACATTCGACGCAGCCATTCTCGACATGGCCCTCGGTCAGAAGCGCGAAAGCATGGGTGCAGATATTGCCGGTGGCGTGGATCTCGCCCTCCAGCGAGAACAGCGCCAGCCGCAGCCCGTCAACTTCGACGCCGACCGAGCCTTTGGCGTGAACCTCGGCGGCGGGAATGGATGGATGCCAGGTCATGGGAACTCCTCAGCTACCGTCTGCCAGCAGCGGCAGACCCAGAAGTCGGGCGGCCGTGTCGTGGCAGACCTTGCGTTTCGTGGCCGCGTCCAAGGGCGCGGTTTCGATGAATGCGGTCGCTTCGGCGCTGTCCTCGTAGGGATAATCGATCGAGAACATCACGCCATCCGGTCCCATCTCGCCCAGGGCGCCCATCAGCGCCGCATGCGAGTTCACCCCGGATGTGGTGATCAGGATATTCCGGGTGAAATAGTCGGATGGCGCGCGTTGCAGATCGATGCCGGTGGGATAGGCATTGAACCGGGAATCAAAGCGCCAGCGCAGGAAGGGCAGCGCCTCGCCCATATGGCCCAGAACCAGCCTGACACCGGGATAGCGGTCGAACACACCGCCAAACAGCAGCCGCAGGGCGTGGCTGCCGGTTTCGACGCCCCATCCCCAGACCGCGCCATGCAACACCGGCTGGCCCTCAAGCACATGGGGCGTGGCAAAGGCATTGCCGGGATGAAGGTAGAAGGGAACCTGCAGCCGTTCCAACTCGGCCCAGAAGACATCGTATTTCGGATCGTCGTAATAGCTGCCCTGGCTATGCCCGTTCACCAGACAGCCGCGAAAACCCAGATCGTCCACCGCGCGCCGCAATTCGGCAGCCGCCGCATCCGGGTCATGCATCGGCAGGGCGGCCAGGCCCGACAGCCGGTCACGGCGCGGCGCGATCTTGTCGGCCAGGAAATCATTCGCCCGCTGCGCCATATGGACAGCGGTTTCGACCGGCTCGCCCTGCGCACCGGGACCGGTCAGCGACAGCACCGAATGGGTGATGCCGTCACGGTCCATCGCCTCGATCCGTTCGCCGTCGAAATCGACCAGCCGCCGACGCAATGTCTGGGCCTGATCCGTCGGGATCAGCTTCAGGAACGCCTCGGAATGCCGTTCAAAGCCGGGCGCAAGGAAATGCTCCTCGAAGGTGATTTTCGGCGTCATGTATCCTCCTTATGCGACTCGTGGGCCGCTTATTAATGCAGTATACTGTATTTATTATGACAGCAATACCGCGGTGTCAGACATAGGGTCACATCAGTGACCGAAACGAAAAATCCTTTCAGAACAGCAGATCAGGAACCAGCGTCGCGATTCCCGGCACATAGGTGACCAGCAGCAGCACGATCAGGTTCACGATGATGAAGGGCCAGACCCCGGCGATGATCTCGGTCACCGGCTTTTGCAGCGTCGATGAGGCCACGAAGAGGTCCAGACCAAAGGGCGGCGACACCATGCCAAGGGCGATGTTCACGGCAACGATCATGCCGAAATGCACCGGATCGACGCCCAGGCTGACCGCCACCGGGAACAGCGCGGGCACCAGGATCAGCTGGATCGAGTTCGGGTCGATGAACATGCCTGCAATGATGAAGGTGATGTTCACCACCATCAGAAAGACGACCGGCCCGACCTGAAAATAGGCCAGCGCATTGATCAGCGCGTTCGGGATCTGCGCCATGGCGATGAAATAGGACAGCGCCGTGCCCAGGGCCAGCAGCAGGAAGATCACCGCGTTCTGGATCGCCGATCTTTCGGCAATCGCGACGAAGGCGCGGAGATCGAGGCTGCGATAGATGAAACCCTCGACAAGGATGGCATAGACGACGCTCATCACCGCCGCCTCGGTCGGGGTAAACAGGCCGCTATAGATGCCGCCCAGGATCAGCACCGGCATGCCCAAGGCCCAGCCGGCATCGCGAAAGGCCTGCCAGATCTGGGACAGGCTGGCGCGCGGATCGCCCTGAACGCCGGTCCGCCGCGCCTCGATGGCGGTCAGCACCGCGAAGGCAAGGCCCAGAACCGCGCCGACCGACAGGCCCGCCGCAAACAGCGCCGCGATCGAGGTGCCGGTGATCCAGCCATAGACGATCAAGGTGATCGAGGGCGGGATCAGCAGCGCGGTTTCGGCGCTGGAGACGATCAGCCCAAGCGAAAATCGGTCGGTGAATTTCACCCGCCGCAATTCCGGATACAGGATCTTGCCCATGGCCGCGACCGTCGCCGGGGCCGAGCCCGAGACCGAGCCAAAGCCCATGGCGCCGCCGATGGTCGTATAGCCGATGCCGCCGCGCGCATGGCCGACCAATGCCCGGACCAGCCCGGTCAGCCGTTTGGCGATCTGCCCCTGCCCCATCAGTTCGGCCGCAAACAGAAAGAACGGGATCGCCAGAAGCAGCGACTGGTTGATGCCGCTGGTCATGCGCTGCGGCACGATGATCTGGGGCAGGTTCGCAAACAGCCCCGCCTTTACCGCCAGGGTCGGGATCCCCAGCACCATCAGCATTTCAAAACCGCAGATCAGCAGGATCAGCGCCAGAAACCCGATACCGATACCCAGGATCATTGGCCTGCCTCCGATGCTGTGTTGAAGCGGTCGATGAGGCCGAAAAGGCTGCAGCCATAGCGCAGGGCCAGCAGCAGAAAGCCGATGCAGGGCGCGACATAGATCCAGCCGATGGCAATCCCCATGGTCGCGCTGACCTGCCCCGAGGCAAAGACAAACTGCGCCATATTCCAGGATTGCCAGGCCATATAGAGCGAGAAGGCCAGACCCGTCGCATCTATGATCCGGGTCAGCGGCAGGCCGGTGCGGGCGGCGATGCGCTGGCGCCAGCTGTCGACCGCCACCTGCTTGCCCAGTTCCAGCGCAAGCCCTGCGGCAAGGAACACCAGAAAGATGTTCATGGTGCGCACGACCTTGTCGATCCAGCCGAAGCTGGTGGCGGCCGACCCGCCCCACAGGCGGATCAGCACATTGAAGGCGAAAAGCCCGGTCATCGCGAACAGCAGCACGACAAGGCTGGTCCGCTCGAACATCCGAATGATCGAGAGTAACTGTTTCATCTGATATCAGGTGCTTGTCTGGTGTCCGGAGGTCTAGTTCATGACCGTGTCATAGGCCGCCTGATAAGCGTCGAACAAAGCCTGACCCTCGGATCCTGCCTGCTTCAGAAAGGCGTCGCGGGCCGCCGGGAACATGGCATCGCGAAAGCGCGCGCGCTGATCATCGGTCAGTTCGGTGACGGTCAATCCGGCCTCGCGGATCGCGGCCAGCGAGGTTTCGGCGGCGGCGGTCTTATGGGCGATCATCTCGGGGATCACCTCGTCGAAGGAACTTGTGATCGCCAGACGCTGATCGTCGCTCAGCCTGTCCCAGACGGCCGGGTTGAACAGGATGACATTCTCGATGGCGCCATGCCCCGACAGCGTCAGATAGTCCTGAACCTCGAAGAATTTCATGTTGAAGATCGTGTCCAGCGGGTTTTCCTCGCCGTCGACGATCCCGGTCTGCAATGCGGTGTAAAGCTCGCTGAACGGAATGGGCACCGCCGTCACGCCGACGGGCTTGAAGGATTCGACCAGCACCGCGGACTCCATCACCCGGAACTTCTGGCCAGAGAACTCTTCAAGGGTCGAAATCGGCCGGTCAGAGGTGAACTGCTTGGTGCCGTTCGGGTACAGTCCGATGCAGGTCACGCCGCGCAGATTGAAGCTGTCGCAGAAGGCATCGGCAAATCCGCTGTCGCGCACGGCCTGCGCCTGCTGCGGATCGCCGGGATAAAGAAACGGGATATCCATGATCGAGGCCAGCGGATTGAACCCGCCCATGAAGGCGACAGGCCCCGCCGTCGCATCCAGCGCGCCGAACTGCACGGCCTCGGTCATTTCGCGCTGTCCGCCAAGCTGGCTTTGCGGATAGATCTGAAAGCTGACTGCGCCGCCGGTCTTTTCGCCGACCTTCTCTGACAGCCGCTCCAGCAGGACCTGCGTGGTCGAATGTGGCGATTCCACATGACCGATCCGCAGCGACACCTCTTGCGCCAATGCGCCACCGGCCCCCAGAAGAACGGCAACGCTTCCCCATGCAAATTTCGACATGAACGACATATGGCTCCCCTTCCATATTTGTGCGTATACTGCATATCTAGTCAGTATACTGTACATAGTCAAACGAAATTACCGGGCTACGGTGAAGGGTGGCAAAGCGAAGCATTGCGACCGGCTGCGCGGACCCTTGGCGATCCCGGCTCAGCCGCCTTCATCCCCAAAGACAGCGCATCCACAATCCGGTTGCCATATACCCCGTCTGGGTATAGCAAAAATCTTGGATATCCGGCGAAGGGGCAGGCATTGGCGCGCGGCATGCAGAACAGGGATGCGATCCTGAAGCGCCTGTCGCGATTGAACGGGCAGGTCCAGGGCGTGTCGCGCATGGTCGAGGACGGGCGCGATTGCATCGATGTCCTGAACCAGACCGCCGCCATCCGCTCTGCCCTGCGGGCGGTCGAACGTCTGCTGATCGAAAACCACGCCAGAAACTGCATGGAAGACGCTATCCAGTCCGGCGATCAGGACCGTCAGCGGATCATGTTCCGCGAGGTGGTCGGGCTGCTGGAAAAGGTGCGTGAATGATGCCTGCGCTGCTGTCATTCGCGCTGGCGCTGCTGCTGGCTGTTGCGATGCCCATGGCTTCGGCCGGCACAGCATCGGCGGCAGAGGCGCAGGTAAGCATGATGGCAGATCTGAACGAGCAACATGCCTGCTGCACCGGGCCGCAGGGCAGTTTTCACGGTGACTGCAATGCCTGTGCCGCCTTGGATCTTGCCAACGCAAAGCCCCAGGTGATCGCGCTACCGCGCGTGATCCGCTATGAGCGACCGTCGCGACCGGTCCGAACGGCCTTCCAGCGTTTGCCGCTGCCTCCTCCCCGATCTGCCGGAGCCTGATTCCGCCAGTCGCCCCTTGGGCCGAAAGATTTCACCCGCGCCTTTCCGGTGGCACACCGACAGTGGCGCGATGTTTTGAACAGGAAAGCAGATATGAGTATTCGACAGCTTTCGCGTCGTCAGACCATGTTGGGCCTTGCCACAATTCTGGCCACGACATCCGGGGCCTCGCTGGCGGCCAGCGGTCAGGCGGCCGCACCAAATCTTCTTCGCATCGTCAAGGATCCGAATTGCGGCTGCTGCGTCACCTGGGCCGAGCTTGCGGTTGAGGCAGGCTTTGATATCGAGGTGAGCGAAACCAGCGACTACGGCGGTATGAAACGCGCCGCGAATGTACCAGAGGCGCTTTGGTCCTGCCACACGGCAAGGATCGGCGGCTATGTGATCGAAGGGCATGTGCCCTTTGCCGCGATCCGTCACCTGCTGGACCAGCGGCCCGACATCACCGGAATCGCGGTTCCGGGCATGCCCGACGGATCCCCCGGAATGGGTGGCGGGGTCGATGCGACAGCCCGCGTCACCGCCTGGGGCGGGACGGCCGGGGCGGCGCACCCCTTCGCTTTTGAAAGCTGACGCAGATGCGGGTCGGATCGCCTGCTTGCTTTGCGGGGCCGGGTCTGGCCCTAATCGCATCACCAATGGCCCGGTCGGGGCCGCGCAATCCTGCACCACTTCACAGCGGCCAGCGCCGATCGAATGCTGCCCGCCCAACCCAAGAACCAATCAGAGGATTGAACTTCATGCAGAAAAGAACCGCCGCCATCGCCCTGACGCTGCTGATCGCCGCAGGCTGTACCGCACCCACCACGCAAAAGGCCGCCGATGCGGAATCGCCCTATCCGATCCCGAATGAGGTCGTCGCCATTGCCGGTCCCAATCAGGACCTGACAACGGCGCGGCTGGATCCCTCGGACGATTGCTACTGGTACTATCACGCAGGCCCGGTCGAGACGACGCTGGTGCCGCTGCGCGCGGCGAACGGCAACCAGATCTGCAACGCCCGACCAAGCTGATCGGGCCGCCGTCGGAGGGCTGCGATCAGCTCATCGCAGTGACGCTGCCTTCCGGCGAATACAGATAGGCGGTCGAGCCCAGCTTCACCAGCGGATAAAGCTGGTTGATATGCGCCATGACCATGCGCACACAGCCAGAGCTGGCGCGGCTGCCGATGGATGTCGGGAATGGCGTGCCGTGGATGCGCAGATAGGTGTCACGGTCGCCGACATAAAGATACAGCGCCCGCGAACCCAGGGCGTTTTTCGGTCCCGGCTCCATGCCGTTGGCATATTGCGCGTAAATCTCTGGCTCGCGGTCGATCATGTTCTGCGTCGGCGTCCAGTGCGGCCATTCGACCTTGCGCTTGATCTTGTAGGTGCCCGGCTCGTACAGATCATCCCGGCCAATCGCGACGCCATAGCGCATCGCGGTGCCGCCTTCCTCGATGTGATAGAGATATCGGGCCACCGCATCGACATGGACGTCGCCCGGCACCAGCCCGTCATTGGCCAGAACCCGCTGCGGCAGAAAGCGCGGATGCAGCCCCCAGGGGTTGGGATAGGACGGCGTCACCTCGGCATCCCAGGCCGCCTTCTGGGCGGCATCGGGCCATGATGAGGCAAAGACCGGGGTCGCGGCGGCCGCCGAGAACAGCGCGGTCGTCGTTCGGATAAAATGTCTACGTGTTAGCATGGTGCTACTCCTTACGTGTTTTGATCAGATAATCCAAGGGTTGCGACCCTTGAGTGTTCGGCATGTCATTTGTGCGCGGCGCTTGGGCATCGTCCCAAACAGGCATCCCGCAGGTGGATTTTCCGGGCCGCATGACGGGGTTTCCTGCATGGCGGTCATCTAGGCCGCGACCGCGAGGGTGGTCATCATGCCGCTGGCCATATGCGGCATGTGATGGCAATGCAGCATCCATTCTGCCGCCTCGCCCGCATCCAGCGCCACGGTCACGCGGGCCATGGGCGGCACATAGACCGTGTCGCGCAGCGCACCGGCAAGGCGAGTGCCATTGATCGCGACGACCTGAAAATGGTGACCATTCAGGTGCATCGGGTGTCCCATCATCGACATGTTATGGAACGTCATCTCCACCCGCTGGCCCGAGACTGCGGCGACCGGCACCCGGTCCGCGAAAACGCGATCGTTGATGGTCCAGCGATAGGGCTGCATCTGTCCGCCCAGCATCAGCATGGGCGTGGTGTCGGCGGCGCGATCCGGCAGGGGCGTCACGGCCTGCAGGGCAGCTTCCTGCGTCAGATCGAGATCGAAGGCCGGGGCCGGTTGATCCGCCATATCCGATATCTTCGGCACCTCTGCCCCGGCGGTCGCCAGGATCAGGCCGGTGCGTTCGCGGGCTCCCTCTCTCAGCGCAAGGATCGGCCAGGCGCCCTGCCCGTCCGGCAGATCAAGCGCGATGTCCAGACGCTGGCCCATGGCAAGGCCAAAGCGTGTCCCCGGCACAGGCCGGATCGGCTGGCCATCCACGGCGACAAGCCGACCGGCCAGCTCTCCGCTGTCGATCCAGAAGACGGTCGCGGCGGCGGCATTGATGACGCGCAGCAGGATGCGACCGCCCTTTTCAACCCGCTGGATATCCGGGTCGTTCAGGGTGCGATCATTCGTCAGATAGGCGTCGAAATCGAAATCGTTCAGATCCATCTGCATGCCCGCCATCGACATGCCGTCCCCGGTCGGCGCGCCCATCGCGGCCATATCATGCCCGCCGCCCTGCGCGCTCATCGCGCCATCGACCATGCCATCGGCGTCGCCATGCCCCTTGCCCGACCCGATCTCTGCCAGAACCTCCTCGGGTGAGCGGAATGAGAAATCATGCAGGAACATCACCACCTCCTGCCGGTCCGCCCGCAGATCCTCGGGCCGAAGGACGATCAGCGGCGCGGCCAGCTGGCGCATTTCCTGCAACGGAATGTGGCTGTGCATCCAATGCGTTCCCGCTGCGGGCTGATAGTCATAGGATCGCGTCTCGCCGGGTTGCAGCGGCGGCATTGGCAGGTCGGGCACGCCATCCTGCACATTGGGCGGGATCTGCCCGTGCCAGTGAATGATCGTGGGTTCGGCCAGATCGTTCTTCAGATCAAGGCGGAAGGGCTGGCCCGGCTGCAGCGTCAGGCCGGGGGATCCTGCGCCGTCTGTCAGGCCAAAGACGGTGGCGGCGCGCCCGTCCACATCCAGCGTGCGGGTCGTCGCGCGAAGGGTCAGGGCGGCGCTTTGAGCCATATTTCGGCGCGGCATCGCAAAGATCGCCGCCGTGGCGGCCGATGCGGCCATAAAACCACGGCGTGTCGGTCTGTGTGTCATCTGATTTATCCATCATGCCCCGTGGGGCGAACAAGGTCGTGCACCGTCGGACGGTGCGGCAAAGCCGATGTTCAGATGGATCTTGGAGGGCGATATCCCGGCCCGACAAGGCGGCCCTCATGCGTCACCGCCGCGAATTGGCGCTTCAGTGATCGTTCCGTCTCGACGGGCGCGAATGGCGCCGCCGTCAGCCAATGGGTCGGTGTTCCAAGGCAGATGATCGCGCAAAGATCGGACATCCCAGTCGAGGGCGACTGATGCGCGGTACGGTCATCCTGCGCGTCGGGACTGACCGCCTTGGCCATCGAGACGACGATATGCATATCGGGCATGTTTCCCGCCTCTGCCGTCTGGCCATGCTGCATCATGCCGCCTGCGGCGATCAGAAAAATCAACACTGAACCTATCCAGCGGAGAATCATGACCCCTCGGATTCCGAATATTCGCCTATATGGTAATGATACGACCACATTCATTCAATTCACGGATTGATCAACTGCCCCCACCGGGTCAGCCCGCAGCAGCATGTTGACCTGGTGAAAGCGGCCGTCACGCGCTGCACCGCGTCAGCGCATGACGGCGCGTTCCATCACGCGAACGACGCTGTCCGGGGCACGGCCAGCGCGGGATCGTCAAGCCGCAGCCAGCCATCGGCATCAATTGCGACCGGGGCCGGGTCGGCGATCTCACCCACAAAGCTGCCGCCGCCGGGATTGTGCAGAAACCCCATCAGCGCCAGACCGTCGCCGGTATCGAGAATGCGGGCGGCGTATCGGTCAAGCGCGGGGTCGCCGTCCAGAAACGGGCCGGGCGCAATCTGCCAGGGGCCGCGCGGATCGTCGGCCACCAGATAATGCATCCCGCGCACGGGCGCACCGGGATAAGAGGCCGCGTAGCCCGCCGAATAATGCTGAACATCGGTGCAGAACAGGCAATACCAACGGCCCTCGGCCGAAAACACCTGCGGCACCTCCATCTGGCCGAACAGCCCGCCCGCGAATACCGGGTCCTGCAGGGTCCAGACCTTCAGGTCAGGCGAGGTCGCGAAGCCGATGGCACCCCCGGCATTCGGCTCGGCCACATTCGGGACGCGGGCGGTGAAATACATCAACCAGCCCTCGCCCGACGGATCGCGCATGACCCAGGGGTCGCGCATCGCGCGATCGGGCCAATGCGCGGGCGTCAATTCCTCGTAGCGATGGTCGATATCCAGCGCCAGACCGTCGCCCACCCGCTCCCAATGGTGCAGATCGCGGCTGGTCGCATGGCCGATCCGCTGTTTCAGCCCGTTTTCCGCCCGGCAGGATCCGGTATAGAACAGATGCCACAGCCCGTCATCGCCCTTGACCACCGAGCCTGTCCAGGTCGTGTAATCGTCCCATGCGGGGCCCTCGGCCGGTCCGAACGAGGTGCCGTGATGGGTCCAGTTGACCAGATCGGTGCTGGTCGCATGCCCCTGCGTCGCATTGAAATGGCGCAGATCGGGATCGACCAGCGACTTGTCGGCCTGCAGGAAATAGGCATGCCAGGTCTTGCCATCGCGGATATACCAGCTGTCCCAGATCCATTTATGTTCCAAGGCGATTGTCATGAAGGCTCCTGTTGAGTGGCGTGGCGGGAAGGATATTGCGCGCTGTCGATGGACAGCCGCCGGGACTGGCACAACGGTGTCTGCGTCAGGGCTGCGGATAAGGGCGCATTGCGGGGATGGTCACCTGTGCGGGCCGGGGATCACCGAGGCGCGCCAGCGAAGCTGCCCCTTCACCTCGATCCGCGTGCCCGGTGTCAGCGGCTCTTCACCGCGCAACTGGCCCAGCATCAACCGCGCGGCGGCCTCGCCCATGCTCTGATAGGGCAGTTCCATCGTGGTCAACTGGGGATAGAGGGTTTCCGATATCACCCGGTAATCGTCATAGCCCGCGACCGACATCTGTCCCGGCACGGACACGCCGCGCGCGCGCAGCATGCCGAATACGGCAATGGCCAGCCTGTCATTCGCACAGCACAGCACGCTCGGCGGATCCTGCCGGGCAAGCAGCCGGTCGATGGCCTCGGCCAGGTGGTCGCGTTCCGATATGGCGCTTTCTTCATCGCCGATGATGATCAGGCCCGGATCCGGGGCGATCCCGGCCTCGCGCAGCGCGCGGTTGTGACCGTCCAGCCGCAATTTCTGCGCGACGAAATCCTCGGGCAGGGTCAGATAGCCGATCTGGCGGTGCCCCTGCGCGATCAGGGCGGCAGTCAATTCATATTGGCCGGTGGCATCGTCGGGCAGGATGCAGGGCGTGCCAAGATCGTCGAATGCATTGACCAGCACGACAGGGCTGCCGCTGCCCTGTGGCAGGGCGACGCGTTGATGATGCGGCGCGATATAGAATATGCCCTCGACCCGGTGTTCGCCCAGATCGCGCAGGAACCGCGGGATCTTGTCGGTCTGCGCCCCGATGTCAGAGATCAGGGCCGTGATGCCATGCTCGGCCAGGGTGCTTTGGATCTTCTGCACGATCAGAAAGGCGGGCAGACCGCTTGCCGCGCCTTCGGAATGGCGGCCATTGATGGCGCCGGTCAGGATGCCGACCAGCCCGGACTGGCTGGACCGCATGCTGCGTGCCGCGCGCGAGGGCGTATAGCCCAACTCGTCGATCACCTTTTCAACCCGCTCGCGCGTCTCGTCGCGCACCAGCGCATCGCGGTTGATCACGCGCGATACGGTCTTGGGCGACACTCCGGCCGTGCGGGCTACATCGTAAATCGTTGGCAATCGCTTCCCTCGCTGTTCCTACTCGACGCAATCCCGCTGGTTCAGTCAAGCATTGACACCGATGTCATAAATCATTAACCTTCGACAAATCAACAGTTCGGCATCCGTCCTCTGGATCATGCCGAAAGACCACGCCTTTGGGAGGGGGCGGTGCTCGACCGCGATGCGGCGCCGGTTGAGGGGGAGCCATTCATTTCAGGATTTCGGGCCCGGATCCGGGCCAGGGTCAGCGCATTCAAAGGCGCTGGCCGGGGACGGATTTTGCCGATCCAACCACCATCCATGCCCCTTATCGGGGCGCAACTAAAAGGGAAGCCGCAACCTCCGCGCGGAACTCGGATGCCGGAAGCCACCCTGACAAGCCACGACGAACTGCCTTCGATGTAACCCAGATTTACAGGAGATATTTGACCGTGAGTATTACCGCTAATGATCAAAGCGCGGCCGCCGTGCCACGCAAGGGCAGCGCAACTGCCCCGTTATCCTTCCTGGAAAAGGTGGGATATGGCAGCGGCGACATGGCATCCCAGTTCTACATGGGATTCTTCAACATCTTCCTGCTGTATTATTATGTGGATGTCTGGGGCGTGTCGCCGACCGGCGTGGCGACGATGTTTCTGGTCACCAAGGTGATCGATGCGATCAGCGATCCGGCCATGGGGATCATCGCGGACCGGACGGATACCCGTTGGGGCAAATACCGGCCATATCTTCTGTGGGGCGCGGTTCCCTATGCCGCCCTGGGTTATCTGCTGTTTCTTGGTCCCGACTTTCCCTCGGCGGGCAAGCTGATCTTTGCCTATGTCTCTTATTCGCTGATCATGCTGGGCTATACCCTGATCAACGTGCCCTATTCTGCCCTTCTGGCGGTGATCTCTCCGGTCTCGGCCGAGCGGACCAAGGCCACGCAATACCGCTTTGTCATGGCCTCGATGGGCACGATCATCATTGGCGCGACGGCCAAGCCGCTGGTTGACTGGATCGGCGGCGGGGACGAGCTGCTGGGCTTCCGCGGCGCGGTGCTGGTATTCGCAACGCTGACCGTCATCCTGTTCCTGTTCACCTTCTTCACCACGACCGAGCGGGTGCGCCCCAAAAAGCATGACACCAGCATCAAGGAGGATCTGACGGTCCTGCGCAACAACACGTCCTGGATCATCCTTGCGCTGTGCAGCATCCTGATCGTGGTCGGCCTGGTCGCGCGGATTTCGTCGACCGCCTTCTTCACCAAATACAATATGTCGCTGGGAACCGAAAAGACCTTGTGGTGGATGGATTCCACGACGCTGATCATCACCGGCGGTTTCGTCGCGCAGCTTCTGGGCGCGTTGGTCACGCCATCGCTGCTGAAATGGGCGGATAAGCGTCAGCTGATGATCGGCAGCAACCTGCTGTTCGCCGCGTCGATCTTTGCCACCTACATGATCCCGCCCACCATGTTCATGCCGACCATGCTGCTTTACGCGGTGGGGATCTTCGCCTTCGGGATCATCATCACGCTGGTCTTTTCGATGTATACGGATTGCGCCGAATACGGGGAGTGGGTGTCGGGTCACAACAGCGCCGGGCTGACCGTGTCGGCATCCATGTTCGCGCTGAAATTCGGCTCTGCCGTGGGCAGCGCGGTTCCCGGATTCGTGCTGGGCTACTATGGCTTCGTGAAGGATCAGCAGCAGACCGAACAGGCGCTGTCGGGCATCGGCATGATGTGGAACATCATCCCCGCCTTCTTCTTCCTTGGCGCCGCCATTCTGATGGTTTTCTACCGGCTGGACGGTCCGACGATGGACAAGGTCGAGGCCGATCTGCTTCAGCGCCGCGGCGAGGCCTGAGGGCGAACCGCGAAGGGCGGCCCCGGTCGCCCTTTCACGCCCGGATTTCAGACGGGCGCGCATGTCAGACATTTCGCCTTAAGACTTTTCGCGGAGACCGAACAATGCCCGTAACCATTCCCCCGCCCGTCGCGGAACACTTTACCGACGGAATCCGGCATCCCGATCTTTACCTGTGGGATGCGTGGTCCTTTGTCGCGCCAGAAGGTGACATCCACCTTTATTCGCTGGCCGTCAGCCGGACCAAGGCCGACGGATCGCGCCTGACCCCGGCCGAGCGCAACAGCTTTCCCTTTCACATCCGCCATTTCACCTCGACCGATGACGGGGCAAGCTGGGCGGATCGGGGAAGCCTGCTGGAGCCGCGCAGCGATCCGGAATCGCCCGACGCGCGCACGATCTGGAGCGGCTCGATCGCGCCATTGCCCGATGGCAGGATTCTTCTGGCCTATACCGGGCTTTACGAGCTTGGCCCCGAGCAGTGCTTTCTGCAAAACCTCATGCTGGCGCTGACCGATGGTGACAAGGTGACCTGGCGCGCGTCCACACCGGTGCTTTGCCCGCGCCGCGATTGGGACATGATCACGCAGGCGGGCTATTATCTGGCCGATCGCGAGGCTTTGGGCCACAGCTCTGGTGAGGCGGGCGGACCGATCATGGCATGGCGCGATCCGTTCATCTTCATCGATCACGAGGGCGTGATAAACCTGTTCTTCAGCGCAAAGACAGATCCCACGACAGGCGCGATGGGCCGCGCGACGCTGCGACCAGAGGGTGACGGTTTTCAGCTGGACAGGCTGTTCCCGCCGATCCCCCTGCCCGACAGCGCGCAGTTCACCCAGTTCGAATTGCCCAAGATCTACCGGGACGCGACACTGGGCAACTATATCCTTATCGGATCCACCTGCAGCCGCCGCCACGAGAACCAACCCGATTCCGAGGTGGAAAAGATGATGCGCATCTACCGCTCTGCCTCAGTCGACGGACCATGGCAGCCCTGCGGCAACAAGGGCAGCGAATTGACGGGGCTGGATTTCCTGTTCGGCATGACGGTGCTGCGGCACGAGAATCAGGCGAACAGGCTGCTTTGCATGGCGCCCTATACCGATGTGGCAGAAGCCGACAAGGGGCTGACCTTCGCCCCCGCCTTTCGGCTTGATCTGGACCTTGGATAAGGTGTCGGGCTGGTTCCCCGACAGGCGCGCCATCGCCGTCTTCTGTGCGACAAAGCGGCGCCTGCCGCTTTGTCGATGGTCGGTGAGGTGCCGCAACATGGCTGCCCCTCATCTGGCGGCAGGATGCGGGTGACCCTTATTCCGCAAGTTCTGGTTTGACGGCCTCGCCCCGCCGCCTGCGCATGCCGTCGCGGATCAGCGCCTTGATCAGGGAAACCCCCATCAACACCATCACCACCGAAAAGGGCAGCGCGCCGATAATCATCGCGGTATTGATCGCATCAAGCCCGCCGGCCACCAGAAGCCCGCCGATCACCAGCGTGAAGATCGCGCCCCATGTCAGGATGTGGATCCGGCCCTTGGGGCTTTCATCGCCCGCGGCCGAGATCGTGTTGACGATCAGCACCGCCGAATCCGCCGAGGTGACCAGATATGTCAGCAACAGCACCACGATCAGGGCGGACATCATCTTGGCCAGCACCGGCGTCAGCAGATAATTGATGATTTCGAACAGTTGCGAGCTGATACCGGCCCCGGTGATCTGATCGCCCGCCCCGCCATTCAGGGTCAGGTCGATGGCCGTGCCGCCGGCGAAGGAAAACCAGACGCAATGGATGATCGTCGGGACGATCATGGCGCCCAGCACATATTCGCGGATCGTCCGCCCGCGCGAGATGCGGGCCAGAAACAGCCCGACAAAGGGGGCGAAGGCGATCCACCAGGCCCAGTAGAAAATCGTCCAGGCGCCCTGCCATTCGGCAAGCTGGGTGGCCACGCTGCCCTCGACACCGTCCGGGCGCCAGATGGTTGTCACCATGCCGGGCATGGCGATGACATAATCCCAAATCCCCAAGAACAGCGATTTCAGCGCGAAGATTGTCGAACCGAAGATCAGCAGGAAGGCCAGGACGAAAAAGGACAGGCCCATATTGATATTCGACAGCCATTTGATGCCCTTGCCGACCCCTGACAGCGCGGACACTGTCGACAGGCCCATGACGATCAGCAGCGCGACCAGCATCGCCGTTACGGTGGGCGTGCCCTCGTCATTCATCAGCCAGCCCATGCCGGTGATATTGTGGACCCCGGCGGCAAATTGCGACACGCCATAGCCCAATGTGACTGCGACGCCCAGAACCGTGGCGATCACCGACAGGATGTCGAACAGATGCCCCAGCGGACCTTCAAGCGAGCGCCCGAAGAGCGGCGTCAGCGCCGAGCGGATCGTCAGTGGCAAGCCCCGCACATAGGCAAAGAAGGCCAGGGCCAGCCCGATCATGGCATAGCATCCCCATGCCGACAGGCCCCAGTGGAAGAAGGACCATTTCATCGCGTTGCGCACATTATCCGCTGCCATGGCGGTGGCTTCGCCCATAATCACTTCGGGGTTGGAGGCCAGATGGAACAGGGGCTCGGCGCTGGAATATGTCAGCATCCCGATGCCGGTTCCCGCGCCGATCATCATCGAGATCCATGAAAATGCGGAAAATTCAGGCCTGCTTTCTGCACCGCCCAGACGGATGCGGCCGGTTGCGGGCAAGGCGGCCAATGCGATCGACACGATCAGGTAAAAGGCCATGGCATACATGTACCAGCTGCCGGTATTGGCATCTATGGTCGAACGGATGCCGCTCAGGACCGCGCCGGCATTCTCTGGCACGGCGATGGCCCAGACGATCAGGATACCGATCAAGGCCTTGGATCCAAGCGTCACCGCCTTCGAGAAGCCTTCGTAGAAACCTTTCTCTTCGGTCGGGATATCAAGATCCGTTACAGGTGGTTTGATAGACGTCATTTGCTCCTCCCTGACGTTCATTCCCGCTCAGCGCATGACGAATGGATCCGGGATCGGATCCTCGCTTGTCCTGAGCCAGACGGCCTTGACCGTCGTGTAATCCAGCGCCGCCGCGATCCCCCCTTCGCGGCCATGTCCGGATAATCCATAGCCCCCGAAAGGCGCGATCGGGCTGACGGCGCGATAGGTGTTGACCCAGACGATCCCCGCCCGGATACGGCGGATCAGGCGATGCGCGCGGGCCAGGTCGCGGGTAAAGACCCCAGACGCCAGACCGAATTCCGTCGCATTGGCGATCCCGACCGCTTCGTCTTCGGTATCGAAGCCGACGACCGACAGCACCGGGCCAAAGAATTCCTGCGTGACGCAGGGCGCATCGGGCGTCGCCGAACAATCAAGGATCGTGGGCGGGAAATAGAAGCCCTCGCGATCCAGCGCCCGCCCGCCGGTGATCAGCCGCGCGCCCTGTTCAACGGAACGTTCGATCAACCCGATGGCATGCTCGCGCTGACGCAGGGTGCAGAGCGGTCCGATCTCGGTCGCCATCTCGTCCGGGGGTCCGATCACCGCGCTTTCGGCCTTGCGGCGCAGCGCATCCAGAAAGGCATCCCTGATCGAATTCTGGACGATCAGACGCGACCCGGCCACGCAGCTTTGCCCGGTCGCCGCGAAGATGCCCGACACCTGCGCATTCACGGCGCTGTCGATATCCGCATCGCCAAAGACGATGAAGGGCGATTTGCCGCCAAGTTCCAGCGAGGTCGAGGCCAGATTTTCGGCCGAGTTGCGCAGGATATGCCGCGCCGTGTCCGGACCGCCGGTGAAGGCGACATGGGCCACCTTGGGATGGCTTGTCAGCACCGCGCCGCATTCCGCACCAAAGCCGGTGATCACGTTCAGCACGCCTTTGGGGAAGCCCGCCTGATCAAAGATCCGCGCGAATTCCAGCAGCGGCGCCGGCGCCTCTTCCGAGGCTTTCAGCACCACGGTGCAGCCCGCGGCAAGGGCCGGGCCGATTTTGACCGCCGACAGGAACAGCTGCGAATTCCAGGGCACGATGGCCGCCACCACGCCAATCGGTTCGCGCCGCAGCCAGACCTCCATATCGGGCTTGTCGATGGGCAGATGCGCGCCTTCGATCTTGTCGGCAAGACCTGCATAGTAACGGTAATATTCCGCGACATAGGCGATCTGCGCGCTGGTTTCGCGGATGATCTTGCCGGTATCGCGGGTTTCCAGCGCCGCCAGTCGCGGCGCGTTTTCGGCCAGCAGATCGGCCAGCCGCATCAGCAGCCTGCCGCGCTGGCTGGCCGTCATGTCGGCCCATTCGGGCGCATTGAACGCCCGCGCGGCGGCATCGACCGCGCGGTTCACATCGTCGCGCCGCGCCTCTGGCATCAGCGCCCAGGGCTGACCGGTCGCCGGATCGAGGCTTTCGAACTGCGCCGATCCGTCCAAGAATTCGCCGTCGATATAGTGCTGAAAGCGCTGCATTGTGACCTCTTACTGAAAGGCGGGCATGACCTCGGCGATGAAGCGTTGAAGCGAGGCTTTCTTGCGCGCGAATGTCATGCTGGAATCGATCCAGAAGGCATATTCGTCATAGCCAAGCGCCTCGTAATGCTTCAGCCGGCGGATCACGTCCTGCGGCTCGCCAATGACCAGATCGCGCTCCATCGCCTCGGGCGAATAGAAGGGATGGGCGGCGATTTCCGCATCGCTCAGCGGCGCGATCAGGCCCTGTTCGATCTCGCGCTTGTTCATGAACCACGCGCCGAAATAGCAGTAGAAGCGGTTCAGCTCTTGCGCGGCGACCTTCACATCCGCCGGGCTGTCCGCGACATAGGTGTGCTGCAACAGCATGATCCTGGGACGGGGCTGGTCTGGATATTTCTGGCAGGCGGCCTTGAACGTCTCCATGAGGAAGGCGATTTCCTCTTCGCCCTTCCACAGTGGCGTGACCTGCACATTGCACCCTTGCGAGACGGCAAATTCATGGCTGTTGGGATCGCGCGCCGCGACCCAGATCGGCGGGCCGCCCGGTTGCACGGGCTGCGGGGCCGAGGTGGTCTTGGGGAAGGTATAAAATTCGCCCTCATGGGTATAATCGCCCTTCCACAGCGCCTTTACCGCCGGGATCAGCTCGCGCATGCGCTGGCCCGCGCCCCAGGCGTCAAGGCCCGGCAGCAGCCGCTCATATTCGAAATTATAGGCCCCGCGCGCGATGCCTAGTTCAAGCCGACCATCGGTGATGATGTCGACCATCGCAGCTTCGCCCGCCAGACGGATCGGATGCCAGAAGGGCGCGATCACGGTGCCGGTGCCAAGCCGCAGATTTCTTGTCTGTCGGGCAATATCGACAAGGCTGATCAGCGGATTCGGAGCGATGGTGAAATTCATGCCGTGATGTTCACCTGTCCAGATGGCATGCATGCCGCCTTCGTCGGCAATCCGGCACAGCGCCAGAAATTCGTCATAGATCCGCCGCTGATCCTGTTCGGCCGAGATCCGCTCCATATGCGCGAAGAGTGAGAATTTCATGCCATCAGCCCCCTGCCGAAACCCTGCGAACCTGGCCGCTGTCCTGATTTCCGTAATAGATGCCGAAATTTCCGATCCGCGTTTCCTCGGCAAAGCGCGTCAGCATCTGCCGCATCGCGGGATCGGCGACGCGGCCGAGCATTGCCGGGTCAAGTTCGGTGAATGCGCCCATGCCCGGCGCGCCCTGTTCGGCGGCGCATTGGAAGGTGATCTGCTGACATCCGCGAATGGCATCGTCGTAAACCGAATAGATGAAGCCCGGCTCGGCGCTCAGGCCTGTGCGTTCCAGCAGCGCGGCCAGGGTGCCCGAGACGCCGACCTTGCCGACGCGCGCCTCGGGCAGGGTCAGGGCACCATCGCGGCCCTCGACCAAAAGCACCTTGTGCTCGCGCCGGATCAGGGCGGCCAGAACCACATCCACGCCCTGTTCCAGCGCCGCCTTCTCCAACGCAGGCGTGACATAGGCGCCGCGCGCATAGCCAAGACCGGGCGCCGGGCTGGTATCGAACGCCTCGACCCGACCGATCAGGATGAGATGATCGCCAGCGTTGACGGTATCGTGCATCGAACAATCGAACCAGGCCGACACCCCCTCGATCACCGGCGCGCCATGCGGCCCGTCGCGCCAGTCAACGGCTGCGAAACGATCCTCGACCGGGCGTGCGAAGGTGTTGGAAATGTCTTTCTGTTCCTCTGACAGGACATTCACCGCAAAGCCCCCGGCCGCCGCGAAATGGTCGAAATTGCTGGATCTGTTGGCAAGGCAGACCAACACAAGCGGCGGATCAAGCGACACCGAGGTGAAGGAATTGGCGGTAAATCCGATCGGCGTGCCATCGGCGGTCTTGCCAGTCACGACGGTGACACCTGTCATGAAGGTGCCAAAAGCGTTGCGCAGGGCGCGCGGGTCGTGTTGCGTCATGACGTCTCCTCCAGGGTGCAATCGGTTTCCAGCCAGCGGCGCAGTTCGGCATTGATCAGCTCCGGCGCGGTCAGGTTGACCATGTGCCGGTGCCCTTCGACGATGACGGCCCTGCCCTGCGGTGCGGCGTCGGCCATGGCGCGGGCCATGGCCGGGGTAGAATTGGGATCGTTGTCGCCGGTGATCGCCAGCAAGGGGCAGGAAATGGCGCCGAAACGTTCGGCATAGGTCGAGTCGCCACCGGCAAAGGCAGTATAGGCCGTCGCATAGCCGACCGGGTCCACGGCGTTCAGCCATTGGGCGACCTGCCTGCGTGCCGATGCCTCAAGATCGCTGTCGCCAAACCAGCGCTGCAAGGGCGTTTCGGTATCAAGCCGCCCCGCGCGGATCGCGGCTGCCCGCGCCTCGACGGCTGCGCGCATCGGGGCGTCGCGGCGAAAGACGCCATTCAGCAGCGCCACACGGCTGACCATCCCGGGATGGCTGGCCGCGAAGCCACCCGCGATCAGCGCCCCCATGGAATGCCCTGCCAGACTGACCCTGTCCACATCAGCCGCAACCAACACCGCATGAAGCCAGGCGACGTAATCGGTCAGCGTGCTGCCCTGTGGCAGGGCGCTGCTGCCGCCATGGCCGGGCATATCCAGCGCAATCACCCGGTGGGTCTGCGACAGCGCCTTGATCTGGGGGCCCCATGCGGCGGATTGCATGCCGACGCCGTGGATCAGCACGACCGGCTCACCCTGACCCGCCGCCCGATAGGCGACCGAGCCATAGGGATCAGACAGCGGCAGGGTTTTCAACGTCATGGCCAAGCTCTTTCAGATCCTGGTAACGGTCGCCGATGCGGTGATGCGGCCGCCCGCCGATCGAGGCGCCAAGCGCGATCACGATCTCATCCGCTGCGGGCGCATCGGCCACCGAGAGCTGGATCGTCAGGTAATGGCTGCGCCTGCCGGCATCGTTCTTGTCCATCAGAGGGATCAGCAGGGGCGCATTGGCCGGGCCGCGCGTGTTGCAGAAGGCCAGATACGATCTGGCGCCGACAGCCTCGCGGTAATGATTGCCGAAACGCAGCGTGTGGATCAGCGCCGAGGCATGCTCGACCTCGCCATCCGTCCCGACGATGGCCGATTTCCCGTAACCCTCGACATGCTCACCGCCGCCTGCAGCCTTCAGGATCATCTCTGTCAGCAGGGCGCCAAGGCCGGGGGCGCAATCCAGGATGGCCGGGCGCAGATCCTCGACAAAGCCCTGACCGGCCCAGGGATTTTTGATCACGGCGACGGCCGCGATCATCTTCAGCGGCACCGGCGCGGCCTTCCCGCCCTCGATCAATGTCTCTTCGACATGCAGCAATGTCTTGCGGATTTCAGCCGGCATTCCGCCCCCCCTCTCGGATGATTCGTCTTATGGGATTATGGTGTACCGTAATACAATCCTACAATCAATCTTGCTGCGGCGGGGCCGCCCTGATAATCAAACGCCATGGAACAAGCCGGACTCAGCAGGATAGATCAGCAGCCCGCGACATTGAGAGATGTCGTGCTGGACCGACTGCGTGATGCGATCATCGATGGTATCTTCAAGCCGGGGGACCGGCTGGTCGAACGCGTGCTGTGTGAACAGCTGGGCGTCAGCCGGACCGTGGTACGCGAAACCCTGCGCTATCTGGACGCCGAGGGGCTGGTGGAGCATGTGCCGCATCGTGGGCCCATTGTCGCGCGGATGACATGGGCCGAGGCGCGACAGATCTATGATATACGCCGCAAGCTTGAAACCGATGCGGCGATGGCCTGTGCCGCGAATATGACAACCGATCTGGAACGCCGCCTGCGCGCCGCCCTTGCCGATCTGGAATCCGCCAGCAAGGCGCGCGAACCGGGCGCGCTGTTCAAGGCATCGACCCGATTTTACGGCGTCATCTTCGAAGGTGCCGGCCATGACATCGCCTGGGAGGTCGTGCAGCGTCTGAACGGTCGTATCTCGCGGCTGCGGATCATGACCCTGACCTGCAACGACCGCGAGATTTCGGGCCCCGCCCATATGCGCATGATCTGCGAGGCGATCATTGCCCGCGATCCACGCGCAGCCTTTCGCGCCGTGGAAAACCATCTGACCGATGCGACCGCCGTTGCCAAGAAGCTGTTGGCGCAGGAAGGCACCCCGACATGACGACGCAGCCCAAGGCCTATTGGATCGCCCGCGTCACGATCACCGACCCCGCGGCTTATGCCGGGTATCAGTCGCTGGCGCCGCAGGCCTTCGCGAAATACAACTGCCGCTTTCTGGCGCGCGGCGGCGAGACACGGATCTGCGAGGGCAGCATCTGGGAACGGCATGTGGTGATCGAGTTTGACAGCCTGGCCGATGCATATGCCTGCTACGAGTCAGAGGAATATCGCGCGGCCCGCGAACACCGTCAGAACGCCTGCCGGGCCGAGGTCTTCATCGTCGAAGGCATCCGGTAACCCCTACACCCGACCAATCATCAAAGAGCCAGCATATGAGCATTTTCGACGAAGATCTTTTCCTGAAAGGGCTGGAACAGCGCAAGGCAACCCTTGGGGCGGAATATGTCGAAGGCAACCTTGCCGCCGCCGATGATTTCAGCCGCCCCTTTCAGGAGGCGATGACCGCCTGGTGTTGGGGCTTTGGCTGGGGCGATGATGTGATCGACCCCAAAACGCGGTCGATGATGAACCTCGCCATGATCGGCGCGCTTGGCAAGATGCAGGAATGGGAATTGCATTGCCGGGGCGCGATCCGGAATGGTGTCAGCCAGGAAGAGATCCGCGCGATCATCCATGTCGTTGCGATCTATTGCGGTGTCCCGCAGGCGCTTGAATGTTTCCGCGCCGCCCGCAAGGTGCTGCAAGAGGCCGAGACCGCTTCTAAGTAGCGCAAGGCGGCGTTTGGCGCCGGTGCTGATCCGATCCTGCCCGAATCGGCGGGGAAGCCGCTGAAAAACCGAACATAAATATCCGGTCGCGCAGGGCGAATCGATTCGCCTGTGGCGCCGAAAGACCGGCACAAAGGCCGATCCCTGTCAGATCATTCATTCTGAAGGCTGGTACCCGAGGCCGGACTCGAACCGGCATGCCTTGCGGCGGCGGATTTTGAATCCGCTGCGTCTACCATTCCGCCACTCGGGCAACGTCGGATGGCATATCGGGGAATTCCGGCTTGGGCAAGCTCTGTTATCGCCCCTGCCGGAAATTCGCGATCAGCCGTCCCGCGCGCTTCTAGGCGCGCCCCAGCTTGGCCATGCGCGCATCGCGCAGTCGCGCGAAATCGTCGCCTGCGTGATAGGACGAGCGGGTCAGCGGCGTCGCCGAAACCATCAGGAAACCCTTGCCAAACGCGGCTTTTTCGTAGCTGGCGAACTCTTCCGGGGTGACGAACCGGTCAACCGCATGATGCTTGGGCGTGGGTTGCAGATATTGGCCGATGGTCATGAAATCGATATCGGCGGCGCGCATGTCATCCATGACCTGCAGCACGCTTTGGCGATCCTCACCCAGGCCGACCATGATGCCGGATTTGGTGAACATGGTCGGGTCCAGTTCCTTGACCTTCTGCAGCAGGCGCAGGCTGTGGAAATAGCGCGCGCCGGGCCGGACCGTCGGATAAAGACCGGGGATGGTTTCAAGGTTGTGGTTGAAGACATCGGGACGGGCCTCGACCACCACTTCCAGCGCGCCGGGCTTGGATTTCAGGAAATCGGGCGTCAGCACTTCGATGGTCGATGCGGGCGAGCGGTGGCGAATCGCGCGGATCGTCTGAGCGAAATGTTCGGCCCCGCCATCGTCCAGATCGTCACGGTCGACCGAGGTGATGACGACATGTTTCAGGTCCAGTTTCTGCACCGCATGGGCAACGCGGCCCGGTTCGAACACATCCAGCGCATCCGGGCGGCCGGTGGCGACATTGCAGAAGGTACAGCCACGGGTGCAGATTTCCCCCATGATCATCATCGTCGCATGGCCCTGCGACCAGCATTCACCCACATTCGGGCAGCCCGCCTCTTCGCAGACCGTCGACAGGCGGTTTTCGCGCATGATGTCGCGGGTTCTTTTATAGCCTTCGGAGGTCGGCGCCTTGACGCGAATCCAGGACGGCTTCTTGGGCTGTTCCTGATCCGGACGATGGGCCTTTTCCGGGTGTCTCTGGTCTGGAATCCGAAGATCGCGCAAGGTGACTTCCTTTCGGTCGCGGTTCAGGCAAACCTAAACAATATCTGACGTTAAGGCAACGCGCTCCGGGCGGCGCGCCACGCATGGCAGCGCGCCGCCCGGTGCAGGGCTATTCCTGCCCCTTCTTGCGCTGACGAGAGTTGCGCGCCCACATGTTCAGCGCCTCGACCAGCGCCGAGAAGGCCATCGCAGCATAGATATATCCTTTGGGCACATGCACGCCAAAGCCTTCCGCGATCAGCGTCGTGCCGATCAGCAGCAGGAAGGACAAAGCCAGCATCACGATGGTGGGGTTCTTTTCGATGAAATTCGCCAGCGGCGTTGCGGCCACAAGCATCACGGTCACCGCCGCGACCACGGCCACGACCATGATCTCGACATGCGGTGTCATGCCGACGGCAGTGATGATGCTGTCGATGGAAAAGACCAGATCCAGCACCAGGATCTGCGCAATCGTGCCCGCGAAGGTCGTCGTCGCTGCGCCCACCATCGTGTCCTCGTGATCGTCGGGATCGACATGGTGGTGAATTTCCTTGGTCGCCTTCCAGACAAGGAACAGCCCGCCCGCGATCAGGATGATATCCTTCCACGAGAATTCGTTGCCCATGACGGTAAAGACAGGCTCTGTCAGCTGTACGATCCAGGCCACCGTGGCCAGCAGCGCAAGCCGCATGATCAGGGCCAGGCCGATGCCGATACGGCGGGCGCGTTCTCGCTGATGTTCGGGCAGCTTGTTGGTCAGAATCGAGATGAAGATCAGGTTGTCGATGCCCAGCACGACCTCCATCACCACCAGAGTTGCCAGAGCGACCCAGGCGGCCGGGTCGTTCATCAGCGCAAGAATATTGTCCATTCGTCCTTGTCCACGTTGAGGTGATCACAGCCATATGTGATCCGGTCGGTGATGCGCAATCACGCCGGAACAGGACACCGGGGCCTTCAGCCCTTGATCAGTTCGCGTCCCGTGCGGCGCAGCACCTCGACCAACTCATCAAACCAGCCACTGGTTTCGGTCGAGGCACGACGAACCAGCAAAACTTCTCGGGCCGGTTGCGGATTGGGAAAGCGGATGGCGGTCAGACCGGGGGCGGCGGCGGTTTCCTGGCGCATGGCGATCTCGGGCAGGAAGGTCAGCCCCATGCCTTGCGCCGCAAGTCGGCACAGCGTGGACAGCGAGGCCGCGCCCAGATCCAGCCTGCTGCTGCGCCGGTTCAGTCCGCAGACCTCCAGCGCCTGATCGCCCAGGCAATGCCCTTCATCCAGCAACAGCAGCGTGCCCGGATCCAGATCATCGGGCTGCAAGGCGCGATCGCGCAGCTGATCAATTCGGGATTCGCTGCCCGCCAGCAGGAAGCGATCGCGAAACAGCGGCGCTGCGATGAGGTCATTGCTGTCAGGGGGCGAGGCGATGACAGCCGCGTCCAGCCGTCCCGCGGCCAGTTCATCCAGCAGCCGTTCGGTCTGCGCCTCGCGCAGGTGCAGATCGCGGCCGATATCGCTGGCGCGCAGCACCGGCAAGGCGCCGGGCAGCAGATAGGGTGCGACGGTGGGAATCATCCCCAGCATCAGCCGACCGCCCTGCCCCGGACGGCGCAGCCCCTGATCCAGCCCGGCCATGGCGGCCATGACTTGACGCGCGTGATGTTCCAGCGCACGACCCTGCGGCGTCAGCACAACCCCCGAGGTGGTGCGCTCGACCAGTTTCACGCCCACGCTCTCTTCCAGCGCGCGTATCTGCATGGACAGGGCGGGTTGGGTGACGTGGATCACCTCGGCGGCGCGGGTGAAATGTCTTTGTTCGGCCAAGGCCAGGAAATAACGAAGCTGTCGCAAAGTAATATTCATAAACATTAATTATCGTCTTTACTAAATAATAACAATAAAATTTATACGTATAAATCTGAATGTCCAGGCTGAGCGCGTTGTAACCACGCTCGGCGACAAATTCAAATGTATATTCTTTATACCCTGGACGCACGCAAACAAAGAGGCGCCGAAGCGCCTCTGTCGTTCCGAACTGGCCCGATCACTATCCGATCAGCCGGGATCCGCTGCCATAAGTGTCCTGATAATGCCGCTCCAGCCGCATCAGGGCCAGGCGCAGCACGATCTTGCCGGATCGCGCCGACCAGCCCAGACGCCGCTCGGTCATCTCTATCCCCTCAAGGAAGCAGCAGACGCGCAGCACGATATCGCCCATGCCGGGGCCAAGCTCGCGCAAGGCCACGGCAACGCGGTCGCGCGCCTTTTCGGATCCGCCGCCGTAGCCGTCGCCGTGGCGGCTGGTGCTGATGCCCGCCGTCATGAACCCGTCCCAGTTCTGGGTCACGCGCGCCCCCATCTGGGCCAGCTCGAAATCTTCGCGCAGACGTTCGCCCGCCGCGACCATATCCGGGGTCAGGAAAGCCTCACCCTTGCTGTTCTTGCGCCGCGCCAGCAGCAGCAGCGGGCTTTCGGCGATATTGACGCGCATCCGGCGGCGCTGACCATCCTCGGGGTCGCTCAGCACCTTATGCTGCCAGACGCGATGCTGTTCGGCGAAGCCGTTGGTATCCGCGACGGGTTCGGCATCGCTGAAATCCGCCGGATTCGGCATTGCCCCGCGTTTATGGGAAGGCTGCAACATATCGCGCAGCGCCGCCCGCCCCGCGGTCGAGATGACATAGCGCCGGTAACGGGAGGTCCCCGGCACAAGGATCACCCAGCCTTTCAGCGCGATGGATTCGGCCAGTTCCCGCTCCAGCACGGCGGTGCGGATATCGTTTCGGGTGATGATGGCCTTGGGCATGGCCTCGACCACCACCATCATCGCCGAGGGTTCGGCCAGACGGCGCAGCACGCGCATGCCCTGCCTGTCATCGAATTCGGGTTTGCTGCGCTGCGCCTGGGCGATCGCGCGGTCAACCAGCGGGTCGTCGCGACGGGCCTCGAAGCGGCGAATGCGGCGCAGGATCGTCGAGGGGTGGCACCCGGCCTCGCGGGCCAGGGCGCGGATCGACTCGCCATCTTCGACATGCCTCAGGTACAGCTTTGCATCTTCGGGCATCAGGTCACGATTCAGCTGCTGCGTTTTGCCACAGCGATCCGCGAGGCAGCTGTCAGTCGCGAAATCACCGGTCAGTATCGTCATAAGTGTTCCCTCGTGAGCCTTGGGCAGTCCAGTGGAAGACCGCCACCTGGGTTGCTTAACTCCGGTTAATTCCCGGACAATTTCTTCACATAGGGACAACATTCACTAACAAATCCTAAAGATTCCTTGGGGCGGCGCACGCTGCTGGGCGATATCAGGCAACACCCGCTTGGGTTGTGTGAAGCTGTGTTCACAACCCAGAACGGAGATATCCCAGATGAGCTACATGCCCAATATCATCCAGTTCCAGCCTCGCATCGCCGAAGCCGGTTTGCGTCGTCCCCGAATCCTGATCCGCGCCGCGCGCGAGGGTCAGTCGCGCTGGCGGCGCGAACGCGATCTGCCGCGTCTGCTGCGCAGCGACCGCTGTCCGCAGCCCGGTGCCTGCCTGAAACGCCTGCGGGCCGAAGAGGATATGCTGAACGCCGCCCGGCTGGAACGGCGGGCGGATTACGACATGAATCGCCATGTTCTTCTGATGATCGCCATTCTGGCCGAAATGCGTGCGGCCGTGGCCGCCCCGGTCACCGGCGTGGAACGGCTGCGCCAGGGCGCGCAGAACGCGGCCCTGCGCGCCAGCGGCGCTATCGCCCTCGGAACAGCGAGCCCAGAACACCCCTGACCAGAGCCTGCCCGGATTTGGTTCCCAACTGACGGGCAAGGCTTTTGCCAAAGGTTTCCACGATCGTGTCGCTGCGGCTGCTGCGCTTTGGCTTGGCTTCCTTGCGCGGCTCGTAACGGCGGGCGCTTTTATATTCGTCGCGGCTAAGGTCGAACAGCGCGTCATCGGCCTTGGCCTTTTCCTCGGCCTGCGCCGTTTGCCGCGCCGCATCCTCGGCCCGCTTCGTCAGGATCTCCATTGCCGATTCGCGATCCAGCACCTGCTGATATTTCGCGCCCATGGCCGAGGCCGTCATCACCGCGCCCCGTTCGGCATCGGTGACCGGCCCCAGACGGCTGTAGGGCGGACGGATCAACGTGCGCTGGACCACGCCCGGAACCCCCTTGTTTTCCAGAAGAGAGGTCACCGCCTCGCCCGTGCCGACCTGCTGGATCGCATCGGCCGTGTCGAATTCCGGGTTCGGGCGATAGTTTTCCGCCGCCATCCGCAACGCCTTCTGATCCTTGGCGGTAAAGGCGCGCAGGGCGTGCTGCACGCGATTGCCAAGCTGGCCTAGAATATCTTCGGGAATATCCGCCGGATTCTGGCTGATGAACCAGACGCTGACCCCTTTCGAACGGATCAGCCGCGCGACCTGCTCGACCTTATCGACCAGGGCCTTGGGTGCATCATCGAACAGCAGATGCGCCTCATCGAAAAAGAAGGCCATGCGCGGGCGGTCGGGATCGCCGACTTCGGGCAATTGTTCGAACAGTTCGGACAGCAGCCATAACAGGAAGGTTGCGTAAAGGCGCGGCGATTGCATCAGCCGGTCCGAGGCCAGGATATTGATCATCCCCCGGCCCGACCCGTCCGTGCGCATCAGATCCGCCAGTTCCAGCGCCGGTTCCCCGAACAGGTTCTTACCGCCCTGATTTTCCAGAACCAGCAGGGCACGCTGGATCGCCCCCACGCTGGCGGCGCTGACATTGCCATATTTCAGCGACAGATCCCCGGCATTCTGCCCGACCCAGACCAGCATGGATTGCAGATCCTTCAGATCCAGCAGCGCCAGCCCCTCTTCATCGGCGACGCGGAAGGCGATGTTCATCACCCCCTCTTGCGCATCGGTCAGTTCCAGCAGGCGCGACAGCAACAGCGGCCCCATCTCGGCCGGGGTGGTGCGCACGGGATGCCCCTTTTCGCCCCAGACATCCCAGAAGGTCACCGGGAAGGCCTGATAATCCAGATCAACGCCGATCTGCCCGGCGCGCCTCTGAAACGGCTCGGCCAGTTTCGGATTATCGCCGCCCGGCTGCGACAGACCGGCAAGATCGCCCTTCACATCCGACAGAAAGACCGGCACCCCGGCCAGTGACAGGCTTTCGGCCAGCGTCTGCAGGGTGACCGTCTTGCCGGTCCCGGTCGCGCCCGCAATCAGACCGTGACGATTGGCATATTTCAGCAGCATGTTCTGCGCCGTCGCGTAATCCGCACCGCCGCCCCCGACGAAAATCGTGTTCGCCGCATCATCAAGCACCTTGGCCATGCCCTGTCCCCTGCATCGTTTTTCTGTGCAGCACCCTGCTGCGTGCGGCATGAAAATACAATGTTAACATATCTGTGTCAGTCTTCGAATCGTCCAAGGGTCGCTATCGCGACCGGCGGACCTTCCTCCCTGTTGGACTGTCGCGCCTTCGGGCGCGACTTTTTTCCCCGGGGGAATCCATCACCACAGCGAATGTGATCGCAACTGTCCAATTGAACAGTTGACGGATCACGACAGCGCGATTAGCGTGCCGGCAATGAAGACCGGCCAGTCCGGCAGGGAGAGGACGCTTCATTGCGTCACGAAGGGTCGCAGCACTGCTGCGGCCCTTTTTATACACATTTATTAATTTAGACAAATGGAATGTCGTGAAAATTAAGCCGACGCTTTGCGCAGAGCCGCTTGATTATCCCGAAAACCAGCGAAACACTGCCGTCTGTCAAACACGTCAAGCCAAGGTGAAGACGGTTGCTGCCAATGCCGCCTGACAAAGCCGACAGGACGTGCTAGGCCGCCTCAACGCATTGAGCAAAGGGAAGAAACAACCATGCCAATCAAACATTCGCAGGCGCTTATTGCGGCGCTCGCCCTGATTGCAGCCCCCGCATTCGCCCAGGATGCAACGCCGGAACAGGCCCCGGCAGAAGCCCCGGCCGAAGCGCAGGCCGAGGCACCCGCCGAACAGCCCGCCGCCGAGGCAGAGACGCAAGCCGCTGAAACCGCGACCGAGGCCGCCCCCGCCGAAGCAGAGGCCGGGGCCGCTCCTGCGGCGGAGGCGCCCGCAGAGGCAGGTGACACCGCCGCCAGCGCCGGGGAATCGCAGGTCGGGCAATATTACGCCAAATCGACCAATGGCGACTGGACGACCCGCTGCATCCGCGCCGGTCAGGGCAAGGATCCCTGCGAACTGTATCAGCTGATGAAAGACAATGAGGGCAACTCGGTCGCGGAAATCACGCTGATCCCGCTGAAGAACGGCGAGATCGCCGCCGGTGCCACGCTGATCGCCCCGCTGGAAACCGATCTGATCCAGGGCCTTGGTCTGGGCATCGACAACGCACAGGCGCGCGCCTATCCGTTCAGCTTCTGCGCGCCGGTCGGCTGTGTCGCGCGGATCGGCTTTACCGCGGGCGAGCTGTCATCGCTGAAGCGCGGCAATGTCGCCAAAGTCTCGCTGCGCCCCTTTGGCGCGAACACCGATGAGCCGGTTCAGCTGCAACTGTCGCTGGCAGGCTTCACCGCCGCATTTGATGAATTGCAGACCTATGCTGCGGCCCCGGCCCCGGCCGCCGATGCGGAACCCGCCCCGGCGAACTGATCTGCTCCGGCACTCAGACATGCCGACATCAAGACAAAAAAGACCGCGCGATCACCGCGCGGTCCTTTCTTATCGGCCAACCCGAAACGCTTTATATACGACGCAGAGCGATCACCGCGTTCAACCCGCCAAAGGCGAAGGCGTTTGACATGACCGCGTCCACATTCGCCTCTCTGGCGTCATTGGGCACCACGTCCAGCGCGCATTCCGGGTCCTGTTCTTCATAGCCGATGGTCGGCGCGATGATCCCGTCCTGCAGTGCCATGATGCAGGCCAGCAATTCGACCGCTCCCGTTCCGCCGATGATATGGCCATGCATGGCCTTGGTGGATGAGATCATCAGCCTGTCGGCGTGATGGCCAAAGGCATGGGCCACGGCGGCGCATTCCGTCTTGTCATTCGCGGCGGTGCCGGTGCCATGGGCGTTGATATAGTCGATCTGTTCCGGGTTCAGGCCCGCATCCTGCATGGCGGCGCGGATCGCGCGTTCCGCCCCCTGAGCCGAGGGCATGACGATATCCTGCGCGTCCGAGGACATGGCGAATCCCACCACCTCGGCCAGAATATTGGCACCCCGTGCGCGGGCATGTTCGTAATCCTCGAAGACGAAGACGCCGGCGCCCTCGCCCTGCACCATGCCGTTGCGATTGGCACTGAAGGGGCGGCAGGCATCCTTGGACATGACGCGCAGCCCTTCCCAGGCCTTCACGCCGCCAAAGCACAGCATCGCCTCGGACCCGCCAGTGAGCATCACCTTGGTCGCGCCCGACCGCACCATCTGGAAGGCCAGCCCCATGGCGTGATTGCTGCTGGCGCAGGCCGTCGCCACGGTGAATGCCGGACCCCGCAGCCCGTATTCCATCGAGACATGGCTGGCGGCCGCATTGTTCATCAGCTTCGGCACCACGAAGGGGTGGACGCGGTTCTTCCCCTCTTCATAAACGGTGCGATAATTCTCATCCCAGGTATTCAGCCCGCCCGCCGCCGTGCCCAGCACGACGCCCGAGGACAGGCCAAGCGCGCCCTGAAAATCAAGCCCGGCCTGCGCCACGGCCTGTTTCGCCGCCAGAAGGGTGAATTGCGTGAACTTGTCGTAAAGCAGGATCTGCTGGCGGTTGAAGTAATCCTCGGCCCGCCAGTTATGGACCTGGGCGCCGATCTGGATCGACAGCCGGTCGACATCACGGAAATCAAGCTGGCTGATCCCGCAGCGGCCCTCGCGAAATGCCTCGAAGGTGGTGGCGACGTCATGGCCCAGGGCGTTGATCGTGCCCGCGCCGGTAATCACCACCCGACGCAGGCCCGAAGGCGTCGTGACCGAGGCAGCTTTTCCGGACGGTGACGTCTTTGACTTCTTCGGACTCATGCGGCTTTCTGGGCCACCAGCCGTTCGACGGCAGAGATGATCGTGCCCATATTCGTGATGTCGAAATCCGATTTGCCGGGTTCGTTCGCATTGAACGGGATCGAGATGTCGAACTCTTCCTCGATGGCGAAAATGGAATCGACCAGCCCCAGACTGTCGATGCCCAGATCCTGCGGGGTGGCGTCATCGGTCACCTGATCTGGCTCTAACATGGCCTGTTCGGCAATGATTTCCTTGATGCGTGTCCTGACCGTCATATTACCCTCAAGCGTCTTTTCCAGTCTTGTCCAACAGCCGTGTAACAGTTTCCTGAAGTTTTGCCAGTTGTTGTGCGAAACGCGGCAGGCGGCGCATGGCCTTCTGGATCTCCATCTGGGTTTCCATCTTCACGGCGGGATGGCCCAGAATGACGCGCCCGGCGGGCACGCGCGTAAAGATTTTCGAGGCCCCGCCGGCAATTACGTCATCCCCGATCTCGATATTGTCGGACACGCCGACCTGCCCGGCCAGAACCACGCGATTGCCGATCTTGGAAGAGCCGGCAATCCCGACCAGCCCGCAGAGCAGGCAATCATCGCCGACAATGCAATTATGGCCGACCTGAACCAGATTATCGATCTTGGTGCCCGAGCCGATCCTGGTGGCGCGAATCGTGCCCCGGTCGATGGTGGCATTGGCGCCGACCTCGACATCGTCGCCGATCTCGACCCCGCCCAGTGAATGGATGCGGGTGTAATGCTGCTGACGGATATCCTCGCGGCTGCCAAGTGTACGGCGGATCTCCTCGATCCCCGATTCCTCGGGCGTGACGAAAGAAAACCCGTCGCCGCCCACCGATGCGCCCGGCTGCAGGATCAGCCGGTGTCCCGCCCGCACGCCATGTGCAATCCGCGCGCCGGGATGCAGGACGATATCGTCGCCCAGAACCGAGCCACGCCCGATCGACACATGCGACGCGATCCGGGCATTGGCGCCGATCATCACATCCGGTCCGATGACCACGAAAGGCCCGATGGCCGCGCCCGGTCCGATCCTGGCCGAAGCGTCGATCACCGCCGTCGCATGAATGCCCGCCGGAATGTCCGGCCCCGGATCGAAGGCCTTTGTCAGCCCCGCCATCAGCAGGCGCGGGCGCGGCGCAAAGATCGCGGCCTTCAGCCCATAAGCCTCGGGGTCCATCCCCTCGGCCAGAATGGCCATGCTGCCGGGCTTCAGCGCCTCGGCATATTTCGGGGCCATGGCCATGGCGATGGTGCCGCCCCCGGCGCTGACGGGCTGGGTTGCGGCAGGCTCGGCCGCGCCGGTCACGCGCAGGGCGGTATCGCCCCAACTTCGCGCATCCAGCGCCCGCGCCAGATCGCCCACGCTCACCATTCCATTGTCAGCCATCGTCATTCCCCTTGTCCGGAACAGGATCTAGTGCTTCCGCCGGATCAATTCCACCCCGCCTTCTGCAGCGCGGCCCAAACAAGATCGTCACGGCCATAAACATCGTTGAAGGTCCGGATCCGGCCCGAGGCATCGGGGAAGGCGGTGAAATAGACCAGATGCACGGGCACGTTCGGTTTCAGCGCCAGCCAGGTTTCCTTGTCACTGTCCAGCGCGCGCTGAAACATGGCCTGCGGATTATCTGTCTGCCGGGAAAGCAGCGCATAGGCCAGATCGAAGGGATCGCTGATGCGGATACAGCCATTGGACAGCGCCCGATTACGCTGACCGAACAGATGTTTGGTCGGCGTATCGTGCAAATAGATATTCCAGCTGTTCGGAAAGATGAATTTCACCAGCCCAAGCGCGTTATCGTCGCCGGATTTCTGTCGCAGCCGATAAGGAAAATTAGAGGCATTATAGCGTGAGAAATCGATCTGATCGCGCGGAATGACCCGCCCCCTGCCATCGACCACATCCAGATGCGAGACCGCATTTCGATTGGCTTTCAGCCGTGGCAAATAGTCGCGCACCGTCATCGAGCGGGGCACATTCCAGCGTGGATTGACCACGACATATTCCATCTGATCCGAAAACTCGGGCGTTTCGTAATCCGGGCCCAGATTGCCGACTACGGCGCGGGTGCGAAAGACCTCTTGCCCCTGATCCATGATCTGCGCGGTAAATTCGGGGATATTCACCCAGACATGACGCGCGTTCAGATCCTCTCCCGCCAGCCAGCGCATCCGCTCCAGCGAGATGATGATGGCCCGCGTGCGCCGGTCACCGCCCAGATCGCCATTCAGGCTGCGGATCGTGTTCGGCCCGGCGATCCCGTCGGCGGGCAGGCCCACCGCATCCTGATAACGCGCGACGGCCTGCGACAGCGCCGCGTCATAGCTGCCGGGATCGCCCGAGGGGGCGGCAAAGCCGATGCTGTCCAGACGCGCACGCAGCGGCAGGACGCCCGGACCCTTCATACCGATACGCCAGACCGCTTCGGGCGCGCGGGGCAGATCGGCGGGAACCGTCAGGTCCTGATCGATGTTCAGCGCGTCCTGCAACGCCAGATAGGCCGGGTTCCGCGGCGCCAGATCCGCCAGAAAGCGCGCCGGATCCGGGGCTTGGGCAAAGCCCGCGATCAGGCCGTCGATGCGCGGGCGACGGACCTCTCGCTTGATGGTCGGCGCGACAGAGGTCGGGCGAAGCACGCCGCCCGTCATGTCCCGCAGATACAGCGACAGGATCTGCGCCTGCCTGATTTCGGACTGCGCATCATCGGCGGGCTGCGCCAGATCTTCGGGACGATAGCGCGACACCGGAATGCCATGGGTCGGCGCCATCGAGGTCACCTGCAACAGCGCCTGCCGCAACAGATCGCCTCGATCACCCGCAAATATCGGCTTCAGATCATTGCCGCCATAAAAGGACGCCAGATCGGGAAAGCGCGCGGCCGCCTGCGCCAGAGCCATCTCTTTGGCCGAGAAGTCCAGCCGGGGGGCCGCAACCGTGGTCAGCGACTGTGCCTGCTGCGCGACAGCGGGGCCCGAAAAGGGCAGCGCCACGGCCAGAAAAAATGCCGCGGCCTTTTTCGTCGTGAACATTCAAAAACCTCAAAATCCTGCCACGCTATGACATTCCGCCATCGCCGCCGCCACCGCTGGCAGAGGCCGGAGGACGGCGAAATCACAGCTGTGTCCCGCAAATCACAGTCGGCGACCATCCTGCCACAGTTTCAAGTCATCGGCAAAATTTCGCCGCTTACAAGCATCAAGAGGAACAATGATGAAGAATCTATTTCTGCTTCAGATTCTTTTTGACATATTCTTAACCAGCCGAAGGTAAATTCGGTCTCGCCACGTTGATTGGCGACAAAAAACGAAGCAGGACAGGCGATCTGACATGACAATTGACCTTCTCTCCCGCCGGGGTGTTTTGGGTGTGTTTGCGGCAACCTCCGTCGCTGCGGCGCCGGTAATGGCAAATGCATTCGGCTTCCTCCGCGGTGCCGGGGATGTGCGGCGCATCCGCATGTATTCCGGAAGAACCGGCGAAAGCATCGATACCGTCTACTGGGTTGACGGCAAATACGTCCGGGAAGCTTTGAACGAAATCAACGTCTTCATGCGCGACTGGCGCAGCGGCGACACGATCGGGATCGATCCGCGCGCCATTGACGTTGCCGCCGCATCGCACCGGCTGCTGCAAACCAATGAACCCTACATGATGCTGTCTGGCTATCGCTCGCCGCGCACCAATGCGATGCTGCGCCGCCGTTCCTCGGGCGTTGCGCGCAATTCGCTGCATATGACCGGCAAAGCGGCCGATCTGCGTCTGAAATCGCGCTCTGTTGCGCAAATGTACAGGGCTGCTATCTCTTGCAAAGCTGGCGGCGTCGGGAAATACTCTCGTTCGAACTTTGTCCATATGGATTGTGGGCCGATTCGGACCTGGGGCGCCTAACCCCGGGCCTGGCGTAAAGCAATACCTGTGCCTGCAACGCTGCCCGCTTCACAGCGGGTGGCGTAGCCGTTTTATCCGGTTACCTGTTTTCCAAAAATCATCCAATTGTTCCGATTGCGTTGTTTCGGACGAAGATATTTCGGCGTCCGGCATATCGGCCAAGCGATGCCTATGAGAACAGGAATACGACCATGCCCACCGTGCTTACCAGGCGGTACCGTACGGCTAAAAAGATCCAGCAGACGGCGGTCCAGCTCGCGATACGCGACGGGCTGGCGCACACTACGACAGAAGCGATTGCCCGCGAGGCGGGCATCAGCACGCGCAGTTTCTTCAACTATTACCCCTATAAGGAAGCTGCGATCATGGGCCCTTCACCGGGCTATCCCAGAGATGCATCCGAGAAATTCGTGATCTCACGCGGGCCGCTGATCGAGGATCTGAAGGCGATGATTTTCGCCCATTTCCGCCGCTTCGAAAATGAGCGCGAGCTGATTGGCCATGTCCTGACCCTGGCCGAGAACGACCCGAAGCTAGAAGCGCTTCGCAGCACCTCTGTCCTGGCGAGCCGAACCGAGATGTGTGACCTGCTGCGCCGTCGCCTTCCGCCCGGGCATGAGGTCCAGGTCGAGCTGCTCTCTTCTTCCATCATCGCCGCAACGAATTTGGCGATGCGGCACTGGGCGCATCATGTGGTCGAGGATTTCGTAACCACCGTGGACGGTTATCTGGATATGATCGGCCCTTCATCCGAACTGCTGGAAGAGCCCTGCACGGCTACTCTCTGACGGCCAGCATCCGGCGATACAGGTTATCCAGGAACAGTTCAGCCTCGGCGAAGGGATCATGGCCCGCGCCAAGGACGGCATCCACCTGCGTCTCGAAATCGGCGTAATGCTGGGTCAGCGCCCAGATCGAAAAGATCAGATGATGCGGGTCGCTGCGTGCAATCGCGCCGCGTTCTATCCAGTCGTTCAGAATCGCGACCTTCGCGTCGATCAGGGCTTTCAACTCGGTCTCCAGCACATCGCGAAGCTGCGGCGCGCCCTCCAGGATCTCATGCGCGAACAAGCGGCTTTCGCGCGGGAAATCTCTGGACATATAAAGCTTTACACGAACATATTTCAGCAATTCCTCCAGCGGGTCGCCCTCGGGATCCAATTGCCGCAACGGCGCCAGCCAGGTATCCAGCAATTGCTGCAGAAGGCTGCGATAGATCGCATCTTTCGAGGCAAAATAATACAGCACGTTCGGCTTGGACATGCCTGCAGCCTCGGCGATCTGGTCGATGGTCGAGCCCCGGAACCCGCCTGCCGAAAACACATTCAGCGCCGCACCCAGGATGACATCGCGTTTTTCCTGCTGAATGCGTGTGAAACGCGGCTCGTTCTCTTCGGGCATCACGCTGTCATGTTCCATGCTGGTTCAAATCCGGGCAATTGCGAACTTCTGTCGCCTTGGACAAGCCAGAGCGCTTGACTGGTTTCTGGTCCGTGCTAGCCTGACTTTGACCGTCCGGTCAATATTCTGTCAGGTTCCCCGGATGATAGGCATCCGCATAGCGTCCTGTAAACAGTCGCTAAAATGCAACCTTGCAGAGATTGAGGCGCGGCGGCCTGGTGGCGCATGGGCGCCGTATCCAGCCGATCCTGCGTCAAGACGGGATGGCCAGACAGGAAGGACACAGAATGAGCGTGACCCGCGAGACCTCCCCTGCCGCGAATATGAAGATCGATGGCGACCGGCTGTGGGACAGCCTGATGGAGATGGCCAAGATCGGTCCCGGTGTCGCCGGTGGCAATAATCGCCAGACCCTGACCGATGCCGATGCCGAAGGCCGCAGCCTGTTCAAAAGCTGGTGCGAGGAGGTCGGCATGACCATGGGTCTGGACCGCATGGGCAATATGTTCATGCGCCACGAAGGATCGGAACCCGATCTGGACCCGGTCTATATCGGCAGCCATCTGGATACGCAGCCAACGGGCGGCAAATATGACGGCGTGCTGGGCGTGCTGGCCGGGCTGGAGGTGGTGCGCTCGATCAGGGATATGGGTTTGCAGACCCGTCGCCCCATCGTGGTGGTGAACTGGACCAATGAGGAAGGCACCCGTTTCGCCCCCGCCATGCTGGCCAGCGGCGTCTATGCCGGGATGCATGACGAGGATTACGCCAACAGCCGCGAGGATGCCGAGGGCAAGCGTTTCGGGGATGAGCTGGACCGCATCGGCTGGCGCGGGACCGAGGATGTGGGCGGTCGGCCCATGCATTGCATGTTCGAATATCACATCGAACAGGGCCCGATCCTCGAAGCCGAAGACAGGCAGATCGGCGTTGTCACCCATGGTCAGGGGCTATGGTGGCTGCAGGTCACCCTGACCGGCAAGGACGCGCATACGGGATCGACCCCCATGGATATGCGGGTGAATGCGGGTCTGGGCATGGCGCGGATCACCGAGGCCGTCCATCGCATCGCCATGGATCATCAGCCGAATGCCGTCGGCGCGGTCGGTCAGGCGAATGTCTATCCCAACAGCCGCAACGTGATCCCCGGCAAGGCGGTCTTCACCATCGATTTTCGCAGCCCCGATCTTGAGAAACTGACCTCGATGCGGAGCGCGCTGGAGGCAGAGGCGACGGAGATTGCGGCCGATCTTGGCCTTGGGATCGAGATCGAACCGGTCGGCCATTTCGACCCGGTGACCTTTGACGCGGATCTGGCGCAAAGCCTGCGCGATGCGGCGGATCGTCTGGGCTATTCGCATAGGGATATTGTGTCGGGCGCGGGTCACGATGCCTGCTGGATCAACCGCGTCGCGCCCACGGTGATGATCATGTGCCCCTGCGTCGACGGGTTGTCGCATAATGAGGCCGAAGAGATCAGCCCGGAATGGGCCAGCTCGGGCGCGGATGTGCTGCTGCATGCGGTGCTGGAAGCGGCGGAGGTCGTTCGCTGAGGCGGTTGATGGCCGGGGGCGCGGCCCCCGGACCCCCGGGATATTTGGACAAAGAAGAAAGGGAGGGCCATGAGCACGGTTATCAGGAACGGAACCATCGTCACCGCCGATCTGACCTACAAGGCCGACGTGCTGATCGAGAGCGGGCGTATTGCCGCGATTGGCGAGGGGTTGAGCGGGGATGAGGTGCTGGACGCCTCCGGCTGCCTGATCATGCCGGGCGGGATCGATCCGCATACGCATCTGGAGATGCCCTTCATGGGCACCTATTCCGCCGATGATTTCGAAAGCGGGACGCGCGCGGCGCTGGCCGGGGGCACCACGATGGTGGTGGATTTCGCCCTGCCCTCACCCGGACAGGGGCTGCTGGATGCGTTGCAGATGTGGGATAACAAATCCGGGCGCGCGCATTGCGATTATTCCTATCACATGGCGATCACCTGGTGGGGCGAGCAGGTCTTTGACGAGATGGAGGCGGTGGTCGGGCGCGGCATCACCAGCTTCAAGCATTTCATGGCCTATAAGGGCGCGCTGATGGTGAATGATGACGAACTCTTCGCCAGCTTCCGCCGGGTGGGCGATCTGGGTGGGATCGCGCTGGTTCATGCCGAGAATGGCGATGTGGTGGCGGAACTGTCGGCGCGCCTGCTGGCCGAGGGGAATACGGGGCCAGAGGCGCATGCCTATTCCCGCCCGCCTCAGGTCGAGGGCGAGGCGACGAACCGCGCCATCATGGTGGCCGATATGGCCGGCGTGCCGCTTTATGTGGTTCACACCTCTTGCGAGGACAGTCACGAGGCGATCCGGCGCGCGCGCCAGCAGGGCAAGCGGGTCTGGGGTGAGCCGCTGATCCAGCATCTGACGCTGGATGAGAGCGAATATTTCAACGCCGATTGGGACCATGCCGCGCGCCGCGTCATGTCGCCGCCCTTCCGCAACAAGCAGCATCAGGACAGCCTCTGGGCCGGGTTGCAATCGGGCAGCCTGTCGGTGGTGGCCACCGATCACTGCGCCTTTACAACCGAGCAGAAACGCTATGGCGTCGGCGATTTCACCAAGATACCCAACGGCACCGGGGGTCTTGAGGACCGGATGCCGATGTTATGGACACATGGCGTGAATACCGGGCGGCTGACGCCGAATGAATTCGTGGCGGTGACTTCGACCAATATCGCCAAGATCCTGAACATGTATCCGAAGAAAGGCGCGGTTCTGGTGGGCAGCGATGCCGATCTGGTGGTCTGGGACCCCGAGGCCGAGAAGAGGATCACCGCAGGTGCGCAGCAATCTTCCATTGATTACAATGTCTTCGAGGGACAGCATGTGAAGGGCCTGCCGCGCTATACGCTGACGCGCGGCGTGGTGGCAGTGCGCGAGGGCGAGGTGGACAGCCGCGAGGGGCATGGCGAATTCGTTGCGCGCGAACCGCGCGGTCAGGTGAACCGGGCGCTGTCGCAATGGAAGGAGTTGACGGCGCCGAGGCCGGTAGAGCGCTCGGGCATTCCGGCAAGCGGGGTCTAGCGCATGAGGAAGATTGCGGTGATTGCTGTCTGGCGCGGCATCGCGAGATCCGCATGACCGTCCCCGTGATAGAGGCCCGGAATATCGACCTGACCTTTCAGACGGCGGATGGGCCGGTCCATGCGCTGAAGGGTGTGGATCTGACGATCGATCGCGGAGATTTTGTCAGCTTTATCGGTCCAAGCGGCTGCGGGAAAACGACTTTTCTGCGCACGATTGCCGCGCTGGAAGTGCCCACGGGCGGCAGTCTGACCGTCAATGGGATGACCGCGGATGCGGCGCGGCGGGCGCGGGCCTATGGCTATGTCTTTCAGGCGCCGGGCCTTTATCCGTGGCGGACGATTTCAAGGAATATCTCCTTGCCGCTTGAGATCATGGGATTTTCCAGGTCAGACAGGCGGGACCGCATTGACCAGGTGCTGGATCTGGTCGATCTGGCGGGGTTCGGCGGGAAATACCCCTGGCAATTGTCGGGCGGGATGCAGCAGCGGGCCAGCATTGCCCGCGCGCTGGCCTTTGACGCCGATATCCTGCTGATGGATGAGCCCTTTGGCGCCCTGGATGAAATCGTCCGCGACAAGCTGAATGAGGCATTACTGGAACTTTGGAGGAAAACCGGAAAAACCATTGGTTTCGTGACACATTCCATTCCAGAGGCCGTCTATCTTTCAACCCGTATCGTGGTCATGTCGCCGCGACCCGGGCGCATTACCAAGATAATCGACAGCCCGCTTCCGCGCGAACGACCTCTGGAAATCCGCGACACGCCGGAATTCATCGCGCTGGCCCATGAGGTCCGCGAGGGCCTGCGAGAGGGGCACGGCCATGACTAGGCGGTGCCCACCTGTGCCGACCCCGACGGTAGGGGCAATGCCATGAGGACCGCCCTGCCCGTCCTGACCGTTCTGCTGGCGATCATCCTTGTCTGGTATGTCGCGGCGGTGGCGATGAACGCGACATGGGCGCGGGATCAGGCGGCGCGGGCGGATGTGACGCTCAGCAATGCGGAATTGGTCAGGCAGACATTGACGCAGGACCGCCCGGTGCTGCCTGCCCCGCATCAGGTCGCCCTGGGCCTGTGGGAGGGGCTTTTCGGACAAAAGATCACCTCGAAGCGCAGCCTTGTCTGGCATGGCGGGATCACCCTGTCAGCGACCATGGCGGGTTTCGCCATCGGCACCCTTGCCGGGATCCTGCTGGCTGTCGGCATCGTGCATAGCCGCGCCATGGATCAGTCGGTGATGCCTTGGGCGGTGGCCAGCCAGAGCGTGCCGATCCTGGCGATTGCGCCGATGGTGATCGTGGTCTTTGCCAGCGCGGGCGTGACCGGATTGCTGCCAAAGGCGATCATCGCGGCCTGGCTGTCCTTTTTTCCGGTGCTGGTGGGCATGGTCAAGGGGCTGCGCACGCCCGATCAGATGCAGCTTGACCTGATGCGGTCCTGGAATGCCTCGGCCGCGCAGGTGTTCTGGCGGCTGCGGCTGCCTGCGTCGCTGCCCTATCTTTTCGCCAGCCTGAAGGTCGCGGTGGCGGCGGCGCTGGTCGGCACGATTGTCGGGGAACTGCCCGCAGGGGCCACGGCGGGGTTGGGCGCGCGGCTGTTGTCGGGCAGCTATTACGGGCAGACGGTTCAGATCTGGGCGGCGCTCTTTGCCGCTGCGATCCTGGCCGCCCTGCTGGTCATGGTCATTGGGCTGATCGAGCGGCTGGTCCTGCAGCGCATGGGATTGGCGCGATGATCCGGGACGCAGGACAGATGGTGCCCGCATGCTGACCGCCGCGCCGATCCTGATCGTCTGGCTGGGGGCCTGGGGCCTGAATACATGGCTGGCGCGGTTCGACACCCGGCTGACACGTCTGCTGGTCGCGCTGATCTTTGGCGCGACGATCCTGATCCTGTGGGAGATGATCGTCCGGATCTATGATGTGCCCTCGGTCATCCTGCCCGCGCCCAGCCAGATCGGCGCCAGCTTTGTCGAAAACCGCGCGATCCTGTGGACCGATTTCGTCCAAACCATCCTCAGGGGCGCGCTAACCGGCTGGATCATCGGCGCGCTGGCCGCCATTGCCACCGCCATCGCCATCGACCGCAGCCCCTTCCTGCGTCGCGGCCTGCTGCCCATCGGCAATTTCGTCGCCGCCCTACCGATCGTCGGCATCGCGCCGATTCTGGTCATGTGGTTCGGGTTTGACTGGCAATCCAAGGCCGCCGTCGTCGTGGTCATGGTGTTTTTTCCCATTCTGGTGAACATGGTCGCCGGGCTGGCCGCGACCGATCCGATGCAGCGCGATCTGATGCGGACCTGGGCGGCGCCCTATTGGCAATCGCTGTGGAAGCTGCGCATGCCCGCCGCCATGCCCTTTCTGTTCAACGGGTTGAAGATCACCACGACGCTGGCCCTGATCGGCGCCATCGTGGCGGAATTCTTTGGCAGCCCGACCAAGGGCATGGGCTTTCGCATCTCGACCGCCGTGGGGCGGCTGGATCTGCCCCTTGTCTGGGCCGAGATCCTGGCCGCCGCCATTGCCGGATCGCTGTTTTACGGACTTGTCGCGCTGATCGAAAAGAAGGTGACATTCTGGCACCCGTCGCAGCGCGCTTAACCGGGCCACGGCCCAACAGGAGAGGACGACATGAAAAGACTGATACTGGGAGCCGCAGCAGCCGCCCTGTGTGGCAGCGCCGCCTGGGCCGAGGGCGAACTGACCCTGCAGTTGAAATGGGTCACGCAGGCCCAGTTCGCGGGCTATTACGTCGCGCTGGACAAGGGCTTTTATGAAGAGGAAGGGCTGGATGTGACGATTCTGCCCGGCGGGCCTGACATTGCGCCCACGCAGGTGCTGGCCGGGGGCGGCGCGGATGTGATTGTCGAATGGATGCCCGCCGCGCTGGCCGCGCGGGAAAAGGGGCTGCCGCTGGTCAATATCGCACAGCCCTTCAAACGCTCGGGCATGATGCTGACCTGCCTGAAGGAAAGCGGCATCACCGATCCCAAGACCGATTTCGCGGGCAAGACGCTGGGCGTCTGGTTTTCCGGCAATGAATATCCCTTCCTCAGCTGGATGAACCATCTGGGCCTGTCGACCGAGGGCGGTGCAGAAGGGGTGACCGTGCTGAAACAGGGCTTCAACGTCGATCCGCTGCTGCAAAAGCAGGCGGCCTGCATCAGCACCATGACCTATAACGAATATGGGCAGGTGCTGGACGCCGGTCTGACGCCCGAGGATCTGGTCACCTTCAAATACGAGGATCAGGGCGTCGCCACGCTGGAGGACGGGCTTTATGTGCTGGAAAGCACGCTGGAGGATCCGGCCATGGTGGACAGTCTGGTGCAATTCGTGCGCGCCAGCATGAAAGGCTGGGACTATGCCGCCCAGAACCCCGAGGAAGCGGCCGAGATCGTGCTGGATAACGACGAAACCGGCGCCCAGACGATGGATCACCAGCTGCGCATGGTGCAAGAGATTGCCAAGCTGACCGAGGGCAGCACCGGCGCTTTGGACGAGGCCGATTACCAGCGCACCGTCGATACGCTGCTGTCGGGCGGCTCTGACCCGGTGATCTCGGCCGCGCCAGAAGGCGCATTCAGCCATGTCGTCACCGAACGCGCCGTGGAATAACGCCGCGACGGGAAAGGCTGGTTCGCGGCCTTTCCCTCTTGCCTGAAAGGTCGCGACGCGGCATCAGCAGGGCCATGCAGAATTCGGACATCACCACACAGACGCATGGTTTCGTCGATGACCTTCAGGGCATCACCTTCGGCAGCTTCATGTCCAGCGTGGGCGTGCTGCTGTTGACGCATATGGGCTTTGTCACCGGGCAGACGGCGGGGCTGGCGCTGCTGATCAGCTATGCCACCGGCTGGTCCTTTGGCCTCGTCTTCTTCGTCATCAACATCCCCTTCTACTGGCTGGGCTGGAAACGCTTTGGCACGCGTTTCGTCGCCAAAAGCTTTGTCGCGGTGGCGATGCTGTCGGCCATGACCATCATCCTGCCGAATTATCTGGAGTTCGGCAGGATCCATCCGGCGGTGGCGGCGGCGCTGATCGGCTGCATGTGCGGCGCCGGGCTTCTGGCGCTGTTCCGGCACGGATCCTCGCTGGGCGGGGTCGGCATCGTCGGGCTGTATATTCAGGACGCGACGGGCTTCAAGGCAGGCTGGGTGCAGCTGATCTTCGACGCCGCATTGTTCCTGATCGCGCTGACCTTGCGCGACCCCATGACCATCGCCTGGAGCTTTCTTGGCGCGGTCGTGCTGAACATGACCATCGCCATCAATCACCGCCGCGACAGATATATCGTTCAATAAGCAAAAGGGGCGGTCGCCCGCCCCCTTCGTCGCGACTGTCCTGCCAATCGAGATCAGCGTGCGGTTTCGCGCATCACGTCGCCATCGGCGCCAAGTTCCAGCAGCACCGCTTCGCCCTGCGGGTTGGTGGCCTCGATCAGCACGGTGTCGCCCTGCGGGCGCAGGAAGCCGAAATTGCCATAGCCCGCATCGCTCAGCGCCTTGTTCACCGCAACGGCGTCAAAGCCTGTGGGGGCGGCAGGCGACAGGCGGGCTTGATCCCCGCCCCGATCACCGCCGCGGTCGCCGTCACGGCCCATATCGCGCCCATGCTTGCCGCCCGGTCCGCGATCGTCCGGCCCATGACCCCGAGGTCCACCATCGCGGGGCCCACCATCACGGGGACCATGATCGCCGTGATCGCCGCCACGGTGGTCACCGCCGCGCGGACCCTTGTCGCCAAAGCGTTCGCCGCGATCCTTGCCGCCGCGCCGACGATGATCGTCATCGGCCCGGCCAAAGCGCAGCACGCGGCCATCCTGATCAAAGGCTGCGCCCATGCCCTTGCCCTCGGCATCCTGGCCCTTCACCACCAGAATGTCGCGCATCTGGCCGACCTCATTCACGCTGGCAAATTGGGCAAAGATGTCGCCCTGCCGCACAGACTGCGGCACGATCTCTTCGATGATCTGGGCAGGCAGCGCTGAATCGTCGAAATCGGCCTTGACCAGCTGGTTGTCGCGGTTGAACACGGCCTCGACGTCATCGCCGTTTTCGCGATTGCCGTTGACGACGACGAGATCGGGCAGAAGGTTGATTTCCTCGACCTCGGTGAAATTCGACATGAAGGCGTGATCGCGGGCCGCCTGCGGAACATAGGCCTCGATCAGGGATTGCGGAACGGCGCCGTCATCGGCCTCGATCTCCAGCACATTGCCCGCCATGTCGATCATGGCTTCGATCTTGACGCCATCTGCGGTCACGCCCTCGATTTCGCGCAGCCCGTCGCGCTTGGTCTCGATCTGCAGATCGCCAAGGTTCAGCGCGCTCAGCGGTTGCGGCAGCGACCCGGCATCCGTGGCGGGCGTGGTCTGGGCGGGGGCGGTCTGCGCATGGGCCGCAACGCCAAGGCTGGCGACAATTGCCAGAATTGCGGCCGAGCTGGTGAATTTTGCTTTGGTCATCTTTGACTACCTTTCTTCGATACGGGTTGCAGACTTGCCGCAACCGGACGAATCGCTTTTACCTGCCAGAGACCGAATGAACCGGCAACAGCCCGTTTGGTTTCCGTTGGGGATCCCGGTAGTAGTCACGACAAATGCGCAGATACCTTTCCTTCCTGCTGATTCCGGCGATGCTGGCCCTGCCCCTTGCGGCGCAGGATCTGTCGCCGGTGCCGCAGGAGATCCAGCAGTTCCGGCCCCTGCCCTTTCACGAGATGGCCAGAAAGGTCGGCGCGCGCTATGCCGGGCGCATGATCGCGGCGCAGATCCAGCCCCCGACCGAACAGGAACATCAACTGGGCGCCGCGCTGGTCTATGAGTTCCGGCTGGTCACGCCGCAGCGCAATCTGCTGATCGTGCGGATGGATGCCCGCGATGGCCGTTTTCTGGACGTCGGCGGGCGCGGACAGCTTGCCGCGCAACGAAAGCCAGGCAAGCGGCGCGGTAAAAATTAACTTAGAGAGTAATCAGGATTTAAACTATGCGGGCTTTGATCATCGAGGATGACCCGGTCTTGTCGCAGCAGCTTGTCTCGGCAATGCAGGATGCGGGTTTCGTGACCGACTGTGCGGCGAATGGCGATGAGGGAGAGTTTCTGGGCTCGACCGAAACCTATGATGTGGCGATCCTCGATCTGGGGCTTCCGGGCATGTCGGGGATCGAGGTTCTGACCGCATGGCGCGAACATGACGTCACCATGCCGGTGCTGATCCTGACCGCACGGGGCGACTGGACAGACAAGGTGGCGGGCTTTCGGGCGGGCGCGGATGATTACGCGGTGAAGCCGTTCCGTCTGGATGAAGTCGTCCTGCGCTGCCAGACCCTGATCCGGCGCGCGGCGGGCCATGCCCGTCCGGTCATTCAGGCGGGCATGCTGAAGCTGGACGGCCAGCTTGGGGTCATCACGCTGGACGGCACCACGCTGAAGCTGACCGCCTTCGAGAACCGCATCCTCAGCTATCTGATCCATCACAAGAACCGCGTCGTCAGCAGGACCGAACTCTCCGAACATCTGTACGAGGCCGATACCGATCGTGACTTCAAATCCATCGAGGTTGTCATCGGCCGCCTGCGCAAGAAGGTCGGCAATGGCGTCATCGAAACGCGGCGGGGCGAGGGTTATGTCTTGCAGGACAGCGTCTGATGCGGTCCATTCGTGGGCGCCTTCTGCTGCTTGCGGCGGTCTGGATCACGGCGGCCTTGCTGGCGGCGTTCCTGTTCATCTCGTCCCTGCTGAATGATTTCGTGACCGACCGCTTCGACGCGGAAACCGGCGCCATGGCCGATGGCGTCATTGCCAGCCTGAAGGTGAACGGCGACCGGATCGAGCTGGAGGACCGCCCCGTCGATCCGCGCTTCGCCATGCCCTTTACCGGCTGGTATTGGCAGGTGGGGGCGGATGGGCGCGTGGTCGCCCGCTCCGCCTCGCTGCTGGATGGCAAGCTGGAGGGCCCGACGGGCGATTACACCGGCGGCCATGGCATCGGCGCGGATGGCGCCGCGCTGCGCGTCACGCGACGCCAGCTGAGCATCCCCTTCAGCAATGCCCGGATCGCCGTCACCGTCACCGCCCCGCAGCAAGAGATTGATCTGAGCCTGTCCAAGATCAGGCGACCGCTGGCGATCTCTCTGGCGGTGCTGGGTCTGGGCCTTGCGCTGGCCAGTCTGGTGCAGGTGCTGGCCGGGCTGAACAGCCTGAACCGGATGCGGCGCAACCTGTCGGAGGTCCGGGCGGGCACGGCGGAACGCCTGACCATGCCCGATGTGACCGAATTGCAGCCCCTGACGGCCGAGATCAATGCCAGCCTGGATCAGAATGCCAGCCTGCTGGCACGCGCGCGTCAGCATCTGGGCAATCTGGCCCATTCGCTGAAAACCCCTCTGGCGGCGCTGTCCAACCTGCTGCCGCCCGACCATGACGGGCAGGCGCTGATTGCCCGCATGGACCGGCTGATCGGCTGGCATCTGCGCCGCGCCCGCACCGCCGGCCCGCGCCTTCTGGGGCAACGCAGCCCGCTGCGCCCGGTGATCGACGATATCCTGCTGGTCCTGCGCTGGCCGATCCGGGACAAGGAGATGCAGGTGCAGATCGACTGCCCCGAAGACGCGGCCTTCGCCGGAGAGCGGCAGGATCTGGAAGAGATGATCGGCAACCTGACCGAAAATGCGGTGAAATGGGGACGCAAGGCCCTGCGCATTACCGTCACCAGCGACGATCAGGCCCTGCATATCGTGATCGAGGATGACGGCCCCGGCATGGCCGAAACCGACAGGCCGCGTGCGCTGATCCGGGGCGGGCGGCTGGATGAACACGGAGCCTCTGGCTCGGGCCTTGGGCTGGCCATTGTCGCGGATCTGGCCGCGCTGCATGGCGGCGAATTGCGGCTGGAGCGTTCGGATCTGGGCGGTCTGGCCGCAAAACTGGTCCTTCCGGCCTGAAATTCGCGGATCCCGCGGCGGGACGTGATTTTACCGTTTGATAAAAAATCGAACCTGTGCCAGCCTGATTATGACCAACAGGTGAGCCAGGAGACAGGAATATGTCCCAAGCCAGACTTGCGCCCGGGGTCGCCCCCGGTCGTCTGACCCGTCAGGAACTTGCCGCGAATTTCGTCGATGTGGCACCGCCGCTTGACGATCACGAGGCCCATGTCGCCGCCGACCGCTGCTATTTCTGCCATGATGCGCCCTGCATCACGGCCTGTCCGACCGGCATCGACATTCCCTTGTTCATCCGCCAGATCGCGACGGGAACGCCCGATGCGGCGGCGATGACGATCTTTCATTCGAATATCCTTGGCGGCATGTGCGCCCGTGTCTGCCCGACCGAAAACCTGTGCGAAGGCGCCTGCGTGCGGATGGAGGCCGAGGGCCTGCCGGTCGAGATCGGCGCCCTGCAACGCTATGCCACCGATGGGCTGATGGCGCAGCCGGGCCATCCCTTCCGGCGCGGCGAGGCGACCGGCAAGCGTATCGCAGTCGTGGGCGCGGGCCCGGCCGGTCTGTCGGCGGCCCATCGGCTGGCCGCCAAGGGCCATGACGTGGCGATCTTCGAAGCACGCCGGAAACCCGGCGGTCTGAACGAATTCGGCATTGCCAGCTACAAAGCCGTGGACGGCTTTGCGCAGGCCGAGGTCGAATGGCTGCTGCGCATCGGCGGCATCCAGATCAGCTATGATCAGAAACTGGGCAAGGATATCTCGCTTGAATCGCTGCGCGACGAATATGACGCGGTGTTTCTGGGCATGGGTCTGGGCGGCGTGAATGCCCTGCGCGCCGAGGGCGAGGATCGCGAGAATGTGCTGGACGCGGTCAGCTTCATCCGCGATCTGCGTCAGGCTGCGGATCTGACCACCCTGCCGGTCGGTCGCGATGTGGTCATTATCGGCGGCGGCATGACAGCCGTGGATGCGGCGGTGCAGGCCCGCCTGCTGGGCGCGGAAAACGTCACCATCGTCTATCGCCGCGATCAGTCCCGCATGGGGGCCAGCACGCATGAACAGGATCACGCGACCTCGGCCGGGGTGCGGATCATTCACAACGCCGCGCCGCTGAAGGTGCATGGCAATGGCGCCGTGACCGAGGTCGAATTCGCCTATACCGAAGAGGTCGAAGGTCGGCTGCTGGACACCGATCAGCGTTTTCGCCTGAAGGCCGATCAACTGTTCCGCGCCATCGGGCAGAAACTGGACCTGATGCCCGCCGGACTGGCGCTGGAGGGTGGCAAGATCGCGGTGAACGGTCCCGGTCGCACCAATCTGGACGGGGTCTGGGCGGGTGGCGACTGCACGGCGGGCGGCGACGATCTGACCGTCACCGCCGTGGCGCAAGGGCGTGACGCGGCCGAGGATATCGACCAGAATTTGCGGCAATAGCCTTGCACGGTGACGCCGGGCGGGCCGATCGCCCTGCCCTGCCGACGCCCGCAAGATCGAGGAGGAGAACTGAACCATGGCGGATCTTCGCAGTGAGTTTATCGGGATCACATCGCCCAATCCCTTCTGGCTGGCCTCTGCCCCGCCAACGGATAAGGAATATAACGTCCGCCGCGCCTTTCAGGCCGGCTGGGGCGGTGTCGTCTGGAAAACGCTTGGCGCCGAGGGGCCTCCGGTCGTCAATGTGAACGGGCCGCGCTATGGTGTGGTCCATGGGGCCGACCGGCGGGTTCTGGGGCTGAACAATATCGAGTTGATCACCGACCGCCCGCTGGAGGTGAACCTGCGCGAGATCAAGTCGGTCAAGCGCGACTATCCCGACCGCGCGCTGATCATCAGCCTGATGGTGCCCTGCGATGAGGAAAGCTGGAAGACCATCCTGAAACAGATCGAGGATACCGGCGCCGACGGGGTCGAGCTGAATTTCGGCTGCCCCCATGGGATGAGCGAGCGCGGTATGGGCAGCGCCGTCGGTCAGGTGCCCGAATATATCGAGATGGTGACCCGGTGGGTCAAGCAATACAGCCGCATGCCCTGTATCGTGAAGCTGACACCCAATATCACCGATGTGCGCAAACCGGCCGAGGCGGCCAGGCGCGGCGGGGCCGATGCGGTCAGCCTGATCAATACGATCAACTCGATCACCTCGGTCGATCTGGATCTGTTCGCGCCGCAGCCGACCATTGACGGCAAGGGCGCGCATGGCGGCTATTGCGGGCCTGCGGTCAAGCCCATCGCGCTGAACATGGTGGCCGAGATCGCCCGCAGCCCCGAGACGCGCGGACTGCCGATCAGCGGCATCGGCGGGGTCACGACCTGGCGCGATGCGGCCGAATTCATGGCGCTTGGCGCGGGCAATGTGCAGGTCTGTACCGCCGCCATGACCTATGGGTTCAAGGTGGTGCAGGAGATGATCTCGGGCCTGCGCGACTATCTGGACAGTCATGAGATGCAGCTCTCCGATCTGATCGGGCGGGCGGTGCCGAATGTGACCGACTGGAACCAGCTGAACCTGAACTACGTGACCAAGGCGGTGATCGATCAGGAGGCCTGTATCAAATGCGGGCGCTGCTATGCCGCCTGTGAGGATACCAGCCATCAGGCCATTGCGATGAAGCCGGGCCGGGTCTTCGAGGTGATCGAAGAGGAATGCGTGGCCTGCAATCTATGTGTCGATGTCTGCCCGGTCGAGGATTGCATCACCATGCGCGAGTTGGATCCGGGCGAGTTGGATCCGAGGACAGGGCTGAAGCGTGGCAGCTATGCCAATTGGACGACGCATCCCAATAACCCGATGGCGCGGGCGGCGGAATAGGCACCGGGGGCGCTGCCCCCGGACCCCCGGGATATTTCGGCACAAAAGATATGGGATCAGTTGGCCTCTGTGCTGCGGGCGAGGATCTTGTCGGCGAGGATATAGGCGATGATCGCGGCCAGAATGCCGTTCAGCGGCGGGATGCCGGGCGTCAGATATGCCGTCAGGCAGCCGAGGACATAGGCTGCGAGGCCGGGGATATTGATTGCGGGGATAGAGGCCTGTGCGAGCAGCGGGTATTTGCCGCGATGTTTGTAGAGGTAATCGGCCATGATGACGCCTCCGATCGGTGGGATGAAGGTGCCTAGCATCAGCAGGAAGGGGATCAGATAGAGGTCGATCCGCATCAGCGCCAGGATCGTGCCGATCACCGCGCCGATCAGCGTGACCTGTCGGCGCCGGTCGGTTTCCAGTGCCGCGCATCCGACGGCGGAAAAATTGTAGATCGTGTTGTCCTGGGTAGTCCAGAGGTTCAGGACCAGCATGATGATGCCCAGGAAGGTGAGCCCCTGAGCCGCCAGGATATCGACCACATCGGGTTGCTGATAGACCAATGCGCCGATTGCACCGGTGGCGATCATCAGCCCGTTGCCGATGAAAAAGGCGGCCAGCGCGCCCCAGACGGCATGGCTGGGCCTGCGTGCGAAGCGGGTCCAGTTGGTGGCCTGGGTTCCGCCCGAGACGAAGGTTCCGAAGACGATGGTGATGGCGGTGCCGATGCCCATCGCCGCCGTCGGCGCGATGGCGGACAGTCCGGCGATGCCGCCCGCATCGCCAATCGCGATCCAGAGCGAGACGGCCAGCAGCAGCACCATCAGCGGCACCGAGATGCGCGACAGGATTTCCAGCCCGCGATAGCCGATATAGGCGGTCCAGCAGAAGGCCATGCCGAAGAACAGGATCAGGATCGTCGTCAGGGCAGCATTGGCTTCCGGGTCAAAGCCTATGAGGCGCAGCAGGACCACCGCCATGGTCGCCGTGCCCCAGCCGTACCAGCCGATCTGCGTCAGGCCCAGCACCAGATCGGGCAGCCTGGCGCCGATGCGGCCAAAGCTGAAGCGGCTGAGAAGCGCGGTGTTCAGCCCGGTGCGGTATCCGATCAGGCCGAGGATGGCCACATAGGCGCCCAGAAGCAGGTTGCCCGTCAGGATGATCAGCACCAGATCCGGCCAGAGCGGGAAGGCCACGCCGATGCGCCCGCCCGCGAACATGGTCGCGGTGAAGAAGGTGAAGCCCAGAAGCACGACGCAGAGCGATGCAAAGCTTTTGCGCGCGGAGGGCGGCACCTCGGACAGAGGGAAATCCTGTCGGTCTTCGGTGGCAGCGGATCGTCGCATTCTTCGGGTTCCTTTCGCGGCTTAATCCTCGGCGATATCTTCCAGCCAGATCTGCCTGTTTTCGGGACTGGACAGGAAGCGGCGCATCACATCCTTGCAGCCCTCATCATCCATCAGCAGCACCTCGACCCCGTTCTGGCGCAGGAAATCGATATTGCCCGCGAAGGTCTCGGCCTCGCCAATGACGACGCGGGGGATGCCGAACTGGACGATGGTGCCGCTGCACATCATGCAGGGGCTGAGCGTGGTATAAAGCACCGTATCGCGATAGCTGCGCTGGCGCCCGGCCTTGCGCAGGCAGTCCATCTCTCCATGGGCGATCGGGTCGCCCTGCTGGACGCGCTGATTATGCCCGCTGGCCACCAATTCGCCATTGCGCGCAAGGACCGAGCCGATGGGCAGGCCGCCATCGGCCAGCCCCATTTCGGCCTCGGCCAGCGCGATGCCCAGGAATTTATGATCCAAGTTCTGTGTCATCCGAACCTCTGCCTGTTGTCGCCGTGAAGAGTGGCCTTGGGGAAAACAATGCGATGTCAGGATACTGCGCGATCTGACGATATCCCGCGCCATGCCCCGATCTGTTCGGAATTGATCACGAAAACACGGGCGATGTCACGCCCGAAAGGCGACGGGCGGCGCCCGGATTGCAAAAAGGGCGACCCGTGACGGGTCGCCCCTTCTGATTTGGAATCCTGATCCGCGTCAGCCGAGCGGGCGGAATTCGTTGCCCGATTGCGTCATGTTGCTGACCACGACAATCGCGATCATCGACAGGATGAAACCCGGGATGATCTCGTAAAGGCCCGGCCCGCCCATGATGCTGCTGTTCAGCCCAAGCGCGATCCACAGGATCACCGTCACCGCCCCGACGATCAGCCCGGCCACCGCCCCTGCGCCGGTCATCCGCGACCATGTCAGCGACAGGATGATCAGCGGCCCGAATGCGGCGCCGAAACCGGCCCAGGCGTTGGACACAAGACCCAGCACGTTGGAATCTGGGTTCTGCGCGATCAGCGCCGCCACCACGCCCACCGCCAGAACCGCGAAACGACCGACCATCACCAGCGTCGCATCGCTGGCCTCGCGGTTGAGGAAGAGGTGATAGAAATCCTCGGTCAGCGAGGACGAGGCGACCAGAAGCTGGCTGGAGATCGTGCTCATGATCGCGGCCAGCAGCGCGGCATAAAGGAAGCCGGTCATCAGCGGGTGGAACAGCAGATTGGCCAGCACGATGAAAATGGTTTCCGGGTCCGTCACCTCGATCCCGTTGCGCATCACATAGGCGCGGCCGAAGATGCCGATGCCGATTGCCCCCAGCAGCGAGATCGCCATCCAGCTCATCCCGATATTGCGGGCGGTGGGCACGGCCTCGACACTGCGGACGGCCATGAAGCGCACGATGATATGGGGCTGGCCGAAATAGCCCAGTCCCCAGGCGGTCGCCGACAGAAAGCCGAACAGCGTCAGCCCCGTCGTCAGCGACAGGTAATCATCGCCAAGGGTGGACAGCGTTTCGCGCGCCTGTGCGATCCCGCCGCCGCCGGGACCGTACAGGATGACCAGCGGCATGATGACCAGCGCCAGCATCATGATCACGCCCTGAACGAAATCGGTCAGGCTGACGGCCAGAAAGCCCCCGACCACCGTATAGGCCAGAACGATGCCAAGGGTCAGCCAGATGCCGGTCATGTAGCTGCCGCCAAAGGCGCTTTCGAACAGCTTGCCGCCCGCCACCAGACCCGAGGCCGTATAGACCGCAAAGAACACCACGATGATAATGGCCGAGGTGACCCGCAGCATCGTCGCCCGGCTGGGAAAACGATTGGCCAGAAACGCCGGGATGGTCAGCGAATTGTCATAGCGCTCGGTCTGTTCGCGCAGGCGTGGCGCGACGATGATCCAGTTCAGGAAGGCGCCGACGAAAAGGCCGATGCCGATCCATGCCTCGACCAGACCGGCCGCATAAAGTGCGCCGGGCAGGCCCATCAACAGCCAGCCGCTCATATCCGAGGCGCCGGCCGACAGCGCCGCCACACCGGGCGACAGGTTGCGTCCACCCAGCACATATTCTTCGGAATTCGAGGTGGACTTGCGCCACGCATAGACCCCGATCCCCAGCATCAACACAAAATAGAGGATCAAACTGATCCAGATCCCTGTCGCCATAATAACTCCCTCCGATTCGTCACGCTTGCGTGAGTCAGGGTCACGCTACGATGTGCGCCCGGCAACGTCGAATCGGTTCATGTGGCGTGGCTTTCGAACATGGTGTTTGTCAGATGTTCTTGGCTTTCGGTCAGATTTCTGGCCCAAACACAGCTTCAGCCGCGGGCAGATCGACGTTGGCTTTGAGCCCGAATCGACCGATACTGCAACCTATTCAGATGTCGGATATCTTCATTGAAAATAAGTGAGCGTGAATAGCTGATGGGCACCGATGATTTTTGAACCCAAACAATGGGAAAAGCCGTCTCCAAGAGAGATGCTAGATTTCATGGATCGCAAAAAGAAGCCGGGGAAAGCCACTGGCGGTATTCTGGTCTTTCGTAAGCAACTCTCACCGCTCTCTGTCTACAAGTACCTCGTTGCCCGCTTTGGCCAACCCTATGGTTTTCAAACTATGGCGAAGAAGCCACCCGACAGCGACAACCTTTTTCATTGGGACTACCTGCTGAAAGCTGGCGACGCGTGGATTCACATCCAAGGTGGGAACCGCGACGTTCAGGTCGCGATTTTTGGATTACATATGTCGCCCAAGAAATGGGTGAAATTCGCAAATGCTTTAAAGGGTGACTTTGTTCGCTGTGGTCGAGAAATGGCAGTAGCCGGCGCGACATTCGAAAAATGGAGCATTATCTCGAACCGATTTGCCTTGATCGCGGATACCTGTGCCGGCTTTCACGAGGTATTGATCGACGAGCAAGATGCTCCGGACTTCGCGCCGGGAAAGCGCAGATCCGAGGCGGGCATCAAGCGCTATCACAAGCATATAAAGAAAATTAGGAATCGGGCGAATAGAGTGTTTAGTGCATCTCTATCTCTTGATCTAATTACGCCGGTGCTGGCTGAGTCTTTCATCAATTTTATAATATTCTCGTGTCGTAAAGACGAACTAAAGCGCAATCCGAGGCAGTATGACCACTATATCAGACAGCCGATTGATACGCGGGTCTTTGACCTGCACTTGAAATGCAACTACTTCAGAGCAGGGGTCGACCCGAATCGCGATGAGTATAGGGCGTTCAAGCGGGTCATGGATCGCCGGAACCATAACCTCCATGGAAATATTGATCCCGCTGAGGATGCTATCGAAACAGTGTTTTTTGACAAGTCCACGCCACTCTACGAAAGAGGCGCTGATCCGATCCTCGAATTATTCAGGAACAAAGAGGCGGTGTTCGATGTGGCCGGTGTGCTCACTCGTTACCACGATGTTCATACATTCTTTTACTATGTTCTGAACCTACTTGAGGAGAAGCCCAGAGCAGAGATGAAGTTAATGATGGAGGAATCGACGTTTGGATATGACGTTTCGCGCGAACGTGCCGGTCGTCTATTTCCGTCGCATGGAGCCATGATGCTGGTGCCGCTCAACTACGATGACGAATTGAATATCGATTGGCGATAATGGCTAAAAGCGGCCATTCGAAGGGAAGGCTTCAAAGTCGATTTTGTCCCGCGCTGCCGACCTTGGCATAGGCAGTGGTAAAGGGCCGTCCAGCTAGAATTGCATGACGTTTGGGCCAATAGTGCGCCGCGCCACCCATTGGTGAGATTCAGAAAATCCGGTGCATAGTGCCAAAGATCCGCGGCGTTCGACACAACAGGAATTCGGCCTATCACGGCCACCCCGTTTGACGCGCCGCTGCGGTGGTTTATCTGGCGCGTGCCCTGCCCTGACCAGATCGCGCATTAGGATCCAACGCACAAATCCTCCGTTGCGCGGTCACGTCAAAGGCGCTCCTCCTCCGATGTCAGGCTCTCTACGCGGCCTGTTGACACGCAATATATGAACAAGTATTCATCTATTGATTTTGAATTTCGGAGATTTACGATGTCCCACTCTCATGACCATGCGGGTCACGACCACTCGCACGCGCCAGAGGTCACCAGCGACAATGAACGCAAGGTTCTGATATCCTTCTTCCTGATCGCCAGCTTCATGGTGGTCGAAGTGATCGGCGGTCTTCTGTCCGGCTCGCTGGCACTGATTGCCGATGCCGGCCATATGCTGACGGATGCCGTTGCCCTTGCGCTGGCCTATCTGGCCTTTCGCTTTGGCCGTCGCGCCGCAGATGCGCGCCGCACCTATGGCTATGCCCGTTTCGAGGTGCTGGCAGGTCTGCTGAACGCGGTCACGCTGTTCGCCATCGTCGGATGGATCCTCTATGAGGCGTGGCAGCGGCTGCAGGCCCCTCATGTGGTGCTGGCAGGGCCGATGATGGCCGTCGCCATCGCGGGTCTTCTGGTCAATATCCTTGTCTTCTGGATCCTCACCCGTGGTGACAATGATCACGTCAATATCAAGGGCGCCTCGCTGCATGTTCTCAGCGACATGCTGGGCTCGGTCGGCGCGGTTGGTGCGGCCATCATCATCTATTTCACCGGCTGGACGCCCATCGACCCGATCCTGTCGGTCGTCGTGTCGGCCCTTGTGCTGCGCAGCGCCTGGAAGCTTCTGGCCAATACGCTGCATATCCTGCTGGAAGGCGCGCCCGAGGGCGTCTCGGCCGAAGAGGTCGAAAGCGACCTGACGCAAAACGTGCCGGGGCTGGAGGCTGTCAGCCATATCCATGTCTGGTCGATCACCTCCGGCCGGGTTCTGGCCACGATGGAGGTTCGCCCGGCACCCGACGCCGATCCGCGCACCGTCGTTCGGGCCGTCGAGCACCGGATGAAGGAAAGCTTCGGCGTCGAGCATTCGACCGTTGCGATCGACTGGAACGATGGGGCCAGCACCTGCAGCCTGTCAGGCGTGTCAGACGCGGATGCGCACGACCATGACCATGACCATGACCATGACCACGACCATGAGCATGGCGATCACAGCCATGAACCTGCACAGGCGGCGAAAGTTCAATGAGCACCGAGCGTGATCAGGCCGAGATCGTCATTCTTGCCGAAACCTTCCGCCTGCTTGGCGATCCCACCCGGCTGCGCATCATGCTGTACTGCCTGTCAGAGCCGAAATCGGTGGGTGAGATCGTCGAGGGGCTTGGCCTGTCGCAATCGCTTGTCAGCCACCACCTGCGGCTTTTGCGGGGCTCGCGGCTGGTCAGAGGAGAGCGGCAGGCAAAGCAGGTCTTTTATCAGGCGTCGGATCACCATGTCAGCGCGATGCTGAACGACATGATGAGCCATGTCGCGGAAGATCATCAGGACTGATCGCACCGGAGGTCCTGCGGCAAGCGGCCCATCTCACGGCCGCTTGTTGCGGTACTTCATATCGTCTCATATGGCCCGGCAAAGAAGGCCCCGGACCAGCGCCACAAGGTCAGCGCCCGGCTTGCCACTTCCCGAAGATCAAAGCCGGTAAATGGCCGAGAACTTGTCTTCCAGATAATCCAGCAGCGGCTCGGGCGTGATGTCGTCGTCGGTCGCTTCTTCGATCAGCTGGCGCGGCGGCAGCAGGCCGCCATGGCGGTGGATATTCTCTCGCAGCCATTCGACGCCGGGCGCGGCATCGCCCTCGGCCAGCGTGGCCTCCAGATCGGGGGTGGCCTCGCGCATCGCCGCGTTCAGGCAGCCGGCATAGACATTGCCCAGGGCATAGGTCGGGAAATAGCCGAACAGGCCCACCGCCCAATGCACGTCCTGCAGGACACCATTGGCCGGACGATCCACCGCCACGCCGAAATCGGTCTGGAAACGGCTGTTCCAGGCCTCGACCAGATCATCCGTGTCCAGACGCCCCGCGATCAGGTCACGCTCCAGATCGAAGCGCAGCATGATATGCAGGTTATATTGCACCTCATCCGCCTCGGTGCGGATAAAGCCGGGGACGACGCGATTCACGGTGGCATAAAAGGCGTCCGGATCGGCGATGTTCAGCCCGTCAAAGGCATCGGACATGCGGTTGAACAGCCAGCCGGTAAAGGCGCGGCCGCGACCCATCTGATTTTCATAGATGCGGCTTTGGCTTTCATGCACGCCCATCGACACGCCTCGGCCCAGCGGGGTGAAGGCGTAATCGGGGTCGATGCCCAGCTCATAGCTGGAATGGCCGACCTCGTGGATGGTGGAATAGAGGCAGTTGAAGGGATCGGGCTCGACCACGCGGGTGGTGATGCGGCTGTCCTGCCAACGGCCGCTGCTGAAGGGATGCACGGCCAGATCCATGCGCCCGCGCGTCCAGTCGTAGCCGAAGGCAGTCGCGCAGGTCCGGGCCAGCCGAAGCTGCGTGCCCTGCGGGAAATGCCCGCTCAGCGCGTCGGGCTGCACATCCGCGCCCATGATATCGTCGCGCAAGGTCACCAGACGCGGACGCATGACGTCAAAGAGGCCCGCGATCTCGGCGCCGGTCATTCCCGGCTCGTAATCGTCCAGAAGCGCATCATACAGATCGCCGCCATCGGCCAGTGCCGCCGCCTCTTCCCGCTTCAGCATCAGGACCTGATCCAGCGTCGGCAGGAATTCCGAGGGGTCTTCCTTGGCCCGCGCCTCGGCCCAGACGCCCTGCGACAGCGAGGTCAGCCGCGCCAGTTCCGAGGCCAGACGCGCAGGCACCCGGCTGGCGCGGTTGAAATCGCGCGCAATCAGTTCGACAACGCGGGTTTCCGCCTCGGTCTGCGGTGTCGCGGCCTCCAGCCATTCGCCGATGCGCGGATCGGTGCGGCGCTCATGCAGCACCGATTCAATGGCGGCCATCTCTTCGCCACGCTGCTCGGCCGCGCCCCGGGGCATGACCGTTTCCTGATCCCAGCCAAGCCGTTCCGCGATCGAGGACAGCGCCTCGGTCTGGCGTTGAAAGGCAAGAAGATCGTTCATGGCACTCATCGGATCGTCCCCCGGACTGATGTGGCATAGGGATAGCGGGCGTTATACCGCGCGCGGATGATCAGCGCGAACAGCGCAACCGCCCCGACCTGATGCGCCAGCGCCAGACCCAGGGGCGAGGCGTGCAGCACATTCAGAATGCCCAGCCCGACCTGAACCGCGACCATCACCAGCATAGCGGTAAAGGCGCCGCGCGTCATCGGATGCGGCGATTTGCGCGCACGCAGCCAGACCACGACGGCAAAGATCGCCAGAAGATAGCCGGTCATGCGATGCACGAATTGCACCAGAGCGGGGTTTTCGAACAGGTTGCGCCAGCCAAGGGCGGGGTCCCAGATCGCCTCGGGGATCCATTCGCCGCCCATGGTCGGCCAGCCGGTATAGGTGCGGCCCGCGTCGATCCCGGCCACCAGCGCACCGATCAGGATCTGCAGAAAGGCCAGATGCATCAGCCCGGTGGACATGGAAAACAGCTTTGCTTCCCCCGCGCGGCGGGCGCGCATGGTGTCGGCCTCGGACCGGCCCAGCAGCAGCACATACCAGGCGATCAGCCCAAGGATGACAAAGGCCAGCCCCAGATGGATCGCCAGCCGGTAAGAGGCGACGCTGGTCATCCCCTCGACCAGACCGGAACTGACCATCCACCAGCCGATGGCCCCCTGCATGCCGCCCAGCACGCCAAGGCCCAGAAGGCGCGGCGTCCAGCCGGTCGGGATGCGTTTGGCCAGCAGGAAGCCAAAGAAGCCAAGCGCCCAGACAAGCCCGATCACCCGGCCCAGCAGGCGGTGGCCCCATTCCCACCAGTAGATCTGCTTGAACCCGGCCAGATCCATATCGGCATTCAGTTCCTGATATTGCGGGATCTGCTGATAGGCGTCGAATTCGGCCTGCCAGTCGGCCTCGTTCATCGGGGGCAAGGTGCCGGTGACGGGCGCCCATTCCACGATGGACAGGCCGGAATCGGTCAGCCGCGTGGCGCCGCCGATGGCAATCATCACCGAGACCAGCACGAATAACAGGACCAGCCACAGCCGGATGCCCCTGCGGGCACCCTTGGGCGCGCTGTCGATCATGCCTTTGGTGGCAATGGGGCGGCTGCTGGCGGTCGGATCCGATACTTCCTCGAATACGGGGCGTTTGGCCATCGCTTGCTCCTTCAGAACGGGCGGACAGTAGGTCGGGCTTAGCGGCGGGTCAATTGCCGCAGGATGCCATGCAACATGCGCACATCGCTGCGGGTCAACGCAAGACGCGACCACATGTTGCGCAGATTCAGCTTCATATTTGCCGATTTCTGTTCAGGAAAGAAAAATCCTGCCTGATCAAGGCGCTCTTCATAGTGATCGCCCAGCTTTTCGATCTCGATCCGGTCGGCGGGCAGCTCTGCCTCGGCCCGGCGGTGATGGGGGGCGGGCTCGGGCGGCAAAATGTCGCGGCCATATTCATAGCCCATCAGCAGCACCGCCTGCGCCAGATTGAGCGAGGGGAAATCGGGATTGACCGGCACGGTCACGATGGCATTGGCCCGCGCGACATCGTCATTTTCCAGACCCGCACGTTCAGGGCCAAAGATGATCGCGCAGCGGCCCTGTTCCTGACGCGCCCTCTCCATCGCCGTGGCCGGGGTGAAGACGGGCTTGGTCAGTTCCCGGCCCCGTGCCGTCGTCGCAAAGGCGTAATCGATGCCCTCCATCGCCTGCGCCAGCGTGGGATAGACGCGGGCGCGGTCCAGCACCCTGCCCGCAGCCCCCGATGCCATGGCCACCGCCCGGGGATTCGGCCAGCCATCGCGCGGATCGACCAGCCGCATCTCGGTCAGGCCGAAATTCAGCATCGCACGGGCGGCGGCGCCGATATTCTCGCCCATTTGCGGGCGAACCAGGATAATCACGGGGGTCGAGGGCATTTGTTCCATGCCCTGCCGCATAGTCCGTCTGGTCGCGCGCGGCAAGCTGCGCTATTTGCTGTCTAAAGACGGAGATCATTGATGACGGACGCACCGCAACTTTACCTTATGACCCCGACAGGCGCGCAGGCCTCGACCCTTGCGCCGCTTTTGTCCGAGGTGATGGACCGCTTTGCGGTGGCCTGCCTGCGCATTCGCGGCGGCGCGGAAGAGGATGAGCTGGGCCGGCTGGCCGATCTGTACCGCGAGATCGCCCATCAGCGCGACGTGGCCGTGGTGATCGACGACCATCTTCGACTGGCGCAACGGCACGGGCTGGACGGGATCCACCTGACCGACGGCACCCGTGGCGTGCGCGAGGCGCGCAAGGAACTGGGCACGGATGCGATTGTCGGCGCGTTCTGCGGATCCTCGCGCCATGACGGCATGACGGCGGGCGAGGCAGGGGCCGATTACGTCAGCTTTGGCCCGGTCGGCGATACGGCGCTTGGGCGAGGCGAGCCTGCCTCGCTCGATCTGTTCCAGTGGTGGTCTGAGATGATCGAACTGCCCGTCGTGGCCGAGGGCGCGATCACCCGCGATCTGATCCGGCAATTGTCGCCGGTGTCGGATTTCATCGCCATCGGCCCGGAAATCTGGACCGGCGACGATCCGGTCGCCGCGCTGTCCACCCTGTGGGGATAGGCTCTGCGGCTTACAGGTAAAGCGGCGTCTGATCGCCGCTTGCGAAGCGCCGCAGCACGGCGGGGTAAAGCTGATGTTCGCGGATCAGCACCCGCGCGGCCAGCCTGTCAGCCGTGTCGCCCGGCATGATCGGCACCCGCGCCTGCCCCAGAATCGGCCCCGCATCCAGATCCGGGATCACCAGATGCACCGTGGCGCCGGCCTCGGCATCGCCTGCCTCGATGGCGCGGGCATGGGTGTGCAGCCCGGTATATTTCGGCAGCAGCGAGGGGTGGATATTCAGCATCCGCCCCTGAAAGCGCTCCACGAAATCGGGCGTCAGAATGCGCATGAAGCCCGCCAGACAAATGATATCGGGTCTGACTGCCAGAATCGGTTCCAGCAAGGCGGCCTCGAAGCCCGCCCGGTCGCCGCGATAGGCGCGGTGATCGACCGCCGCCGTAGGCAGGCCCATGGCAGCCGCCTTGGCCAGCCCGCCCGCATCCGGATCATTCGAGGCCACAAGAACCGGCTGGCAGGGATGATCCCCCGCCATATCCTCGACCAGCCGAACCATGTTCGACCCGCCGCCGGAAATCAGGATCGCGACGCGTTTCACGCAAGCGTCCCGCTGTAGCGGACGCCCGACCCTTCGGTGACCTGACCCAGACGGGTGACGGTCTCGCCCTCTTGCTGCAACAGCGCCGCGACCGCATCCGCGCGATCCGCCGCGACGACAAGGATCATGCCGATACCGCTGTTGAAGGTCTTCAGCATCTCTGCCGTCTCGATCCCACCGGCCTCGGACAGCCAGCGGAAGACGGGCGGCAATTGCCATGCGCCCAGATCGATCTCGGCCCCCAGATCCTTGGGCAGGACGCGGGGCAGGTTTTCGGTCAGCCCGCCGCCAGTGATATGGGCCAGCGCATGCACGCCCCCCGCGCGGATCGCGGCCAGCGCCGGTTTGACATAAAGCCGCGTCGGCACCAGCAGCGCCTGACCCAGGGTCTGATCGGCAAAGGGTGCGGCATCGGCCCATCCCAGCCCGGCACGTTCGGCCACCTTGCGCACCAGCGAATAGCCGTTGGAATGCACCCCGTCGGAGGCGAGGCCCAGCAGCACATCCCCCTTGGCCACGCCCGCAGGCAGCGCCGTGCCGCGCTGCATGGCGCCGACCGCAAAACCCGCCAGATCGAAATCGCCATCGTGATACATGCCCGGCATCTCGGCCGTTTCACCGCCGATCAGCGCGCAACCCGCCGCCGTACAGCCGCGCGCGATGCCCTCCACAACCCGCGCGCCTTCGTCGACGGACAGCTTGCCCGTCGCGAAATAATCAAGGAAAAACAGCGGCTCTGCACCCTGACAGACCAGGTCGTTGACGCACATCGCAACCAGATCCTGACCGATCCCATCCAGATGGCCGGTGTCGATTGCGATCCGCAGCTTGGTGCCCACGCCATCGGTCGCCGCGACCAGCACCGGGTCGTCGAAACCTGCCGCGCGCGGATCGAACAGCGCGCCGAAACCGCCAAGCGCATCCATCACACCCGGACGCCGGGTCGCTGCCGCGGCCGGCTTGATCCGCTCTACCAGCGCATTGCCCGCATCGATATCAACACCTGCCTCGGCATAAGACAGACCGTTCCTGCGCTCGGTCATCGGCACCCCCTGTTTCTGAGTCAGGCACCCGATACCGCAAGCCCCGCGATCTGGCAATCACGCGATGCAGGCAGGGGCGATCCACAGCCGCAATCTGCGGTTCCACTTGACCGGCCCTGCCCGTCTGTCTAGTCAGGTCGGGACTGTTGATGGGCCTGTAGCTCAATGGTCAGAGCAGGGCGCTCATAACGCCTTGGTTGGGGGTTCGAGTCCCTCCGGGCCTACCATCCCCACCCCGGTTGCATTCGTCATCCGCTGCTGACGCGGCATCTTCGCCCTTGTTGGCCCGCCACAGGCTGCGTTTTCGCGGCGGCACGCTGCCTTGCGCGGGCCGTGTGCGGGGTGTGGTCTTTGCAATCGGGCCGGGTGGCGTCCGGAATGCAACCGCAAGGATCACTTTCTTCGCCGCCGTTACCGCAGGCGGTTGTCCTTGAGTCTAATGGGTTTTGTCGGCATCCGCCTGAATTGTTTGCGCAATCATCCGTCCAAATTGCGGATTAAGTCAACATTCCTGTCCGGTTTTTACTTGCACCATTTTTGCCTTTACCCCACATTCTGAGCACTTCGCGCCAGCTTTTGCTGACGTAAAAAAAACAATACCTGGGAGGGTAACTTGAAAATTCGCACCTTGATGACTGCATCAGCTTTTGCACTGATCGCGGCTGCTCCGCTGTCGGCCAAGACCTTTGTTTATTGCTCGGAAGGATCGCCCGAGGGCTTCGATCCTGCGCCTTATACCTCGGGCACCACATTCGATGCCGCGGCCCATACCATCTACAACCGTCTTGCCCAATTCAAACCCGGCACCACCGAGGTCGAGCCCGGCCTGGCCGAAAGCTGGGAAGTGTCGGAAGATGGCAAGGAATACACCTTCAATCTACGCAAGGGCGTCAAGTTTCACAGCAATGACAAATTCACGCCCAGCCGTGATTTCAACGCGGATGACGTGATTTTCAGCCTGACCCGTCAGGCAGATACCGACAGTGAATGGCACCAGTATATTCCGGGCCTGACCTATGAATATTACAGCTCGATGTCGATGGACAAGCTGATCGAGAAGATCGAGAAGGTGGATGATTACACCGTCAAGATCACGCTGACCACGCCCGAGGCCCCCTTTATCGCCAACCTCGCCATGCCCTTCGTGTCGATCGCTTCGAAGGAATATGCCGACCAGCTTGCCGAAGCAGGCACGCGCGAAGATCTGAACAACAATCCCATCGGGACCGGGCCGTTCCAGTTCGTGGCCTATCAGAAAGACGCCGTGATCCGCTACAAGAAGAACCCCGATTACTGGGGCGAAGCGCCCAAGATCGACGATCTGGTCTTCGCGATCACGCCCGACGCCTCGGTCCGCCTGCAAAAGCTGAGCGCGGGTGAATGCCACCTGATGCCCTACCCCTCGCCGGCCGATCTGGACATGATCCGCGACAACCCCGATCTGAAGATGGACGAACAGCCGGGCCTGAACGTCGGCTATCTGGCCTATAACACTACCGTCGCGCCCTTCGACAATCCCAAGGTCCGCAAGGCGCTGAACATGGCCATCGACAAGGAGGCGCTGATCGAAGGCGTGTTCCAAGGCAGCGCCGAGGTGGCCAAGAACCCGCTTCCGCCAACCATGTGGAGCTATAACGACGCCATCGAGGATGACGGGCTGGATATCGAAGCCGCCAAGATGATGCTGGAAGAGGAAGGCGTCACCGATCTGTCGATGGAGATCTGGGCGATGCCGGTGCAGCGTCCCTATATGCCCAACGCCCGCCGCGCAGCCGAAATGATGCAGGCTGACTTTGCCAAGATCGGCGTGAATGCCGAGATCGTGTCCTATGAATGGGGCGAATATCTGGCCAAATCGATGGAAGCCGACCGCAAGGGTGCCGTCATCCTGGGCTGGACCGGCGATAACGGCGATCCCGACAACTTCCTGTCGGTGCTTCTGTCCTGCGCCAGCGCCACCGAAGGCGGGGCCAACCGTGCATTCTGGTGCAATGAAGAATTCTCGGATCTGCTGGCACAGGCCAAGGCCACCAGCGATGTCGAAGAGCGCACCAAGCTGTACGAGCAGGCACAGGTGATCTTCAAGGAGCAGGCGCCCTGGGCCACGCTGGCGCATTCGACGCAATATGTCCCGATGCGCAAGAACGTGACCGGCTTCCATCAGTCCCCGCTTGGCGATTATGCCTTCGGCACGGTGGATCTGACCGAGTAATAGCCGCCATCTTCCTGTAACATCACTGGGGCCGCGAAAGAGGAAAAACCGCACTTTCGCGGCCCTTTGGGCTAGGATGCGATGTTCAAATTCATCATTTCTAAACTGCTCTATCTGATCCCCACCTTTATCGGGATCACGATCGTGGCCTTTGGCTTTATTCGGTTATTGCCAGGCGATCCGGTGCTGCTGATGGCGGGCGAACGGGGTGTTTCGCCTGAACGCTATGCGGCGATCAGCGAACAGCTGGGCTTCGACAAGCCCGTCTGGCAACAATATCTGACATATCTGGGCAATCTGCTGCAGGGCGATCTTGGCACCTCGCTGATCACCAAAAAGCCGGTTCTGGACGAATTCATGGCGCTGTTCCCGGCCACGGTGGAACTGGGGTTGGTCGCCATCACGCTGGCCGCGCTGCTGGGGATTCCCATCGGCGTCATGGCCGCCATCAAGCGCGGATCCTGGTTCGACCAGATCTCGATGGCGGGCGCGCTGATCGGCTATTCGATGCCGATCTTCTGGTGGGGCCTGCTGCTGATCATCTTCTTCTCGGGCCATCTGGGCTGGACGCCGGTCTCGGGTCGGATATCGCTGCTGTATTATGTCCAGCCGGTGACGGGCTTCATGCTGATCGACAGCCTGCTGTCGGGTCAGGAAGGCGCCTTCCGCTCGGCCGTGTCGCACCTGATCCTGCCGGCCATCGTGCTGGCGACGATCCCGCTGGCGGTGATCGCGCGGCAGACACGCTCCGCCATGCTGGAGGTCATGGGCGAGGATTACGTCCGCACCGCCCGCGCCAAGGGCCTGGCGCCCCGCCGCGTCGTGGGCATCCACGCCCTGCGCAACGCGATGATCCCCGTCATCACCACCATCGGTCTGCAGATCGGTGCGCTGATGGCCGGTGCGATCCTGACCGAGACGATCTTTTCCTGGCCGGGCATCGGCAAGTGGATGATCGATTCCATCTCGCGTCGCGACTATCCCGTGGTTCAAAGCGGCCTGCTGATGATCGCGCTGATCGTGATGATCGTGAACCTGATCGTTGACCTGACCTATGGTCTCATCAACCCGAGGATCCGTCACAAATGACCGATACAACCACACCGGCCAAGCTCTCAAGCGGTCAGATCCGCCGGCAGATGCTGAAAGAGTTCTGGTTCTATTTCAGCCGCAACAAAGGCGCGGTCATCGGGCTTGTGGTCTTCGTGCTGCTGGTCCTGACCGCGATCTTTGCACCGATCCTGGCACCCTATAACCCCGCCACGCAGTTCCGCGATGCCCTGCTGGTGCCGCCGGTCTGGCAAGAGGGCGGCAATCCCGATTACCTGCTGGGCACCGATGCGGTGGGCCGCGATCTGCTGTCGCGGCTGATCTTTGGCGCCCAATATTCGCTGTTCATCGGCATCGTCGTGGTCAGCGTCGCATTGGTCGGCGGCATCGTCATCGGGCTGATCGCGGGCTTTTACGGCGGATGGGTCGATACCGTCATCATGCGGGTGATGGATGTGATCCTGGCCTTCCCCTCGCTCTTGCTGGCGCTGGTGCTGGTCGCCGTGCTGGGGCCGGGGCTGACCAATGCCATGATCGCCATCGCCATCGTCTATCAGCCGCATTTCGCGCGACTGACGCGCGCGGCGGTGATGTCGGAAAAGCGCCGCGAATATGTCACCGCGGCCCGGGTCGCGGGTGCGGGCAATCTGCGGTTGATGTTCAAGACCATCCTGCCCAACTGTCTGGCGCCCCTGATCGTGCAGGCGACGCTGTCCTTTTCCTCGGCCATCCTTGATGCGGCGGCCCTGGGCTTTCTGGGCATGGGCGCGCAGCCGCCTGCGCCGGAATGGGGCACCATGCTGGCCGAAGCGCGCGAATTCATCACCCGCGCGCCATGGGTCGTGACCTTCCCGGGTCTGGCGATCCTGGTCTCGGTTCTGGCCATCAACCTGATGGGCGACGGTCTGCGCGACGCCTTTGACCCGAAACTGAAGCGGAGCTGACGGATCATGGCAATTCTGACAATCAAGAACCTGACCGTCGAATTCGCAACCTCGACCGGCAGCTTCAAGGCGGTCGACGGCATCGACGTGACGGTGGACAAGGGCGAGGTGCTGGCCATCGTCGGGGAATCCGGCTCGGGCAAATCGGTGTCGATGCTGGCGGTGATGGGGCTTTTGCCCGACACCGCCACCATCACCGCCGATGAAATGATCTTCGACGGGCAGGATCTGCAGCGCCTCAGCGCACGCCAGCGCCGGCAGATCATCGGCAATGAGATCACCATGATCTTTCAGGAACCGATCGCCTCGCTGAACCCGTCCTTCACGGTCGGCTTTCAGGTCGAAGAGGTGCTGCGCTTCAAGGTCGGGCTCAGCCGCCGCGACGCCCGCGCCCGCACCATCGAGCTGTTCGATGCCGTCGGCATCCCCGACCCCGAACAGAAGCTGAAGGTCTATCCGCACCAGATGTCGGGCGGCCAGAGCCAGCGGGTGATGATCGCCATGGCGATTGCCACCAATCCGCGCCTGCTGATCGCGGATGAGCCCACCACCGCGCTGGATGTGACCATCCAGAAACAGATCCTCGACCTGCTGCTGAAGCTGCAAGAGGATTACGGCATGGCGTTGATCATGATCACCCATGACATGGGCGTGGTGGCCGAAACGGCGGATCGCGTGTCGGTGCAGTACAAGGGCAGGAAGATGGAAGAGGCAGACGTGCTGTCACTGTTCGAAAATCCGCAAAGCGCCTATACCCGCGCCCTGCTGTCGGCGCTGCCCGAAAACGCCACCGGCGACCGGCTGCCCACGGTGGCCGATTTCTTCAACCCCGAAGCCGAGGAGGAACAGGCATGAGCGTCGTCGCAGAGGGCCGCAACCTGATCCGCGATTACGAGGTGCCCGGATCCCTGTTCCGCAGCGCCTCGACCGTGCGCGCGGTCAAGGGGATCAGCTTTTCGGTCCGCCGGGGGCAAACCCTGGCCATCGTGGGGGAATCCGGCTCGGGCAAATCGACGCTGGCCAGGATCATCGCATTGATCGACCCCGCGACCGAGGGCGAATTGCTGATCGAGGGCAAACCCGTCGATATCGCGTCGCAAAAACCGACGCGAGAGATGCGGTCAACCGTGCAGATGGTGTTTCAGAACCCCTATGGCAGTCTGAACCCGCGCCAGAAGATCGGCGATGTGCTGACCGAGCCGCTGGCGCTGAACACCGATGTGCCCGGGCCCGAACGCCGTCAGCGCGCCGAAGAGATGCTGGAAAAGGTCGGCCTCCCGCGAGAGGTTTATAACCGCTATCCGCATATGTTCTCGGGCGGGCAGCGGCAGCGGATCGCGATTGCGCGGGCGTTGATGCTGAACCCGACGCTGCTGGTGCTGGACGAGCCAGTCTCGGCGCTGGATCTGTCGGTGCAGGCGCAGGTGCTGAACCTGCTGGCGGATCTGCAGACAGAGTTCAACCTGGCCTATGTCTTCATCAGCCACGATCTGTCGGTGGTGCGCTATATCGCCGATGAGGTGCTGGTGATGCACAAGGGCGAAGCGGTGGAACAGGGCAGCCGGGATGAGGTCTTTGCCGATCCCAAACACCCCTATACCCGCCAGCTTTTCGCGGCGACCCCGGTGACCAATATCGACGCGATCCGCGCCCGCGTAGCCCAGCGTGAGGCCGCACGGGCACAGGCGTAACGACATCTCCCCGGCCTGCGCTCCGGGCCGGGGAGCCACAGAAGACTGTTTCCAAACTAATTTGATCACCTTATCCTGACCTGAAAACTGGTTGGGTTCCGATGAAAGTTGCGCTTCTTCAATTACTGCCCCGCAGCGCCGCCGACAGCGCCGATCCCGGCTGGCTGGAGCCGGTGGCCCGCAATCTGGCCGCGCTTGGCGTCGAGATCATGGTCGTGCCAGAACTGATCCTGCCGGGCTATAACCGCCCCGAGGCCCATCGCGAACAGGCGCAGCCCGTTTCGGGAAAATGGATCCAGCAGGTCGGCGCGATTGCACGCAGCGCCGGTCTGGCCATCACCTTCGGCTGGGCCGAACGGTCCGGCGACAAGGTCTATAACGCCGCCTCTTTCATCGGCGCGGACGGGTCGATGCGCGGCCATTACCGCAAGAAGCAGCTTTTCGGCCCGATGGAGCGCGAAAGTTTTCAGCATGGCGCCGAAACGCCGCCGGTCTTTGAATATCGCGGCCACCGGATCGGCATGCTGGTCTGCTATGACATCGAATTTCCCGAACATGCGCGGGTGCTGGCACGGCAGGGTGCCGAGATTCTGGTGGTGCCGACGGCGAACCCTGCGGGCTATGGCCATGTGAACGAATTTCTGGTTCCCGCGCGGGCAAATGAAAATGCCGTCAGCATCCTCTATGCCAATTATATCGGCGCCGACGGGGATCTGACTTTCGGGGGCGGCTCGCTGATCGTCGGGCCTGACGGGCGCGCCTTGGCCAGCGCGGGCAAGGCAGAGGCGATCCTGATCGCCGATCTGCCCAAACGCTCGGAATTTGCCGAGGCGCATCTGTCCACGCAGCTCAAGGAGTTGCGCGACTGATCAGTCCTGCAGCGCGATCGGCCCGTATTCGGGATAAAGATCGCCCGGCCCCGGATTGGCCGCAGGCGATGCGCCGCCCAGATGCGTCATGATCCCCCAAACGGCGTTCAGCCCGGTCTGCACCGCGCCCTCGACCCAGGCGGGGGTCCAGCTGACGCCATCGCCCGCCAGAAACAACCCGCGCTGATGGGCGGGCAGCCGGTCCTGCATGAAATGCCCGTAGACCCGGTGGTTATAGCGGTAATGCCCCGGCAAGGCGCCCTTGAAGGCGCCCAGGAAATTCTCGTCCGCCTCCCAGCTGACGACCATCGGCTTACCCCGGATATGGCTGGCGATATCGACATCGGGATAGACCTTGCGCAGCGCCTTCAGCGCCAGTTCCACGCGCTTTTCAGCCGATAGCGGCAGCACCTTCAGCGCATCGGTCATCCAGCTGTAGGACAGGCAGATCACGCCCGGCCTGTCATCGCCATTGTCAAAGAAATAGGTGCCGCGCGTCAGCCGGTCGGTCAGGGTCATCGACATGCCCGGACGCCCGCTGACAGGGTCGATATCCTTCCAGAAGGGGCGATCCACCATGACAAAGGTCTTGGCCGCCTGCATGTAGCGGGTGCGATCCAGCGCCATCCACAGCTTCTGTTCGAACAGATCCTCATCCACATCCATGGCCGTGGTCAGCAGATGGCTTTGACATGTCGCCAGCACGGCGGCGTATTCATCTTCATTGCCCCATTGATCGGTCACCACCAGCGTCCCGCCCGGCTTGCGGGCAATCGCGGTGGCGCGTGACCGGGTCGCACCGCCATTCAGGCTGGCAAGGCTGGTGCCTTCGGGCCAATGCGCGCAGGGCGGGGTCGCCTGCCACAGGCGCCACAGAACATTGGTCACGCCGCCGACGATATAGCGCTGTTCATCGTCGAAACCCAACAGGTTGACGCGCAGGATCTCCAACATGGAATTGGGGAAATCGCTGTCCCATCCGCCGGTGCCGAAGCCTACCTGACCGAACACCTCGCGGTGGCGGAAGCTCAGCGCCTGAAACGCCTCGGAGCGGGTGACGAAATCATAGAAGGTCCGCTCATCCCATTCCGCGACCAGCGGATTCCACAGCGCCTTGACCCGATCCGCGTCGCGGGCCGTGATCGCCTCGCGCAGTTCGGGATAGGCCGCATGTCTGGCCAGCGCGGCATCATAGGCCTTGGCAATCTCGCCATATAGCGCGGGCAGATCATCCAGCTTGCGCGCGAACAGCGTCTCGCCCTCTAGGTCGATGACCGTCGATCCGGCGGCACCGCTGAGCGGGTTCGGAAAGGGTTCAGAGCGGCAGCCGACGAGATCGTGATAGTGAAAGAAACCGCGCGACGAGCTGGGAAACCGCATCCCGCCCAGTTCCGCGATAATGCCATCCGTGCCCTCGAAGGTTTCCGAACGAAGCCGCCCGCCGAATTTGTCGCTTTCATAGACAATCGGGCGCAGGCCCATCTTCATCAGCTCGAAGGCAGCGATAATCCCCGATGCGCCGGCCCCGATGATCGCAACCTTTTCGCCCTGCATATCGGCGGGCACCTGTCCCAACCCGGCGGGATGCTTGATCCAGTCGTCATAGGCATAGGGGAAATCGGGGCCAAAGGCGCTGAGGCTGTCCATCATCGTCACTCCGTTCCTGTCGGTTCGCGCATTGTCTTTGTGGCTGCATGCGTCTGCCATCTCTTGCCCATGAACCGCCACAGCCGTCAACCACCGCTTGCCGCGACGCGCGCCTGTGGATAGCGTCGCGCCGAAATCACACCATCGAAAGGGACATGACATGACCGATATCAAACGCATCGATACCAGCAAACGGATGAGCCAGATCGTCATCGCCAATGGCACGGTCTGGCTGGCCGGTCAGGTCGGAGAGCCGGGCGCCTCGGCCGCCGATCAGACCCGCCAGATCCTGGACCAGATCGACAACCTGCTGGCGCAGGCGGGCACGGACAAGACCAAGATCGTGCAGGCGGTGATCTGGCTGTCCGACATGACGCATTTCGCAGCCATGAACGAGGTCTGGGATGCCTGGGTGCCCGAAGGCCATGCCCCGGCCCGCGCCACCGGCGAATCGGCGCTGGCGACCCCGGATTATCTGGTCGAGATCATCGTGACCGCGGTTCTCTGATCGCCTGCAGGACCGAGCGCGCCGCGCGAAGGCCCGGCGCCTCACCCCCCTTGCCCAGCCGTTCCATGGTCAGATCCATGGCGGCATATTGCGCCCGGCGCGCCTCGCTATCCTCAAGCACCTTCTGCAAGGCTTCGGCCAGCGGGCCGGGCTGACAATCGCGGCCCAGATATTCGGGCACCGCGCGCGTCTCGCTGACCAGATTGACCAGCGTGACGGTGTCGGTGCGGATCATCATGCCGATGATCCAGCGGCTCAGCACCGCCATGTCATAGCCGATCACCATCGGAACGCGATTGGCCGCCAGTTCAAGACTGACCGTCCCCGAGGCCGCAAGCGCCAGATCGGCAGCCGCAAAACCGGCCCGCTTTTCGCCACGATCCTCGATCACGATGGGCTCGGTCGGCCAGCGCCGCGTCATGTCATGGATCATATGAGAGACGCCGGGCACCGTGGGCAGGATCACCCGCATTTCGGGGATGCGGTCGCGCAGCCGCATCAGCGCCTCATCGAACCGGGCGCCAAGGCGACCGACCTCGGATTTGCGCGAACCGGGCAGGCACAGGACCAGCGGCGCGTCGCTGGCAATGCCGTGGCGCTGGCGAAAGGCGGCAGCCTCTTCGGGGCCTGCCACCGGCGCGGCGGCAATCGGATGGCCGACGAAATCGCAGGTCATCCCGGCGGCCCGCATCAAAGGTGGCTCGAAGGGCAGGATGGCCAGCACGTGATCGATCACCTGCGCCATCTTGTCGGCGCGCCCCGGGCGCCAGGCCCAGACCGAGGGCGCGACATAGTGGATGGTGCGCAGATCGGGCCGTGCCTCGCGCGCGCCGCGGGCGACGCGCAGGCAGAAATCCGGGCTGTCGATGGTGATCAGCGCATCGGGGGACTGGGCCACGATCTGGGAAGCGGTTTCGGCGATGCGCTGCTTCAGATGGCGATATTTGGGCAGAACCTCCCAGATCCCCATCAGGCTGAGCTCATCCATGGGAAACAGGCTCTCCAGCCCCTCGGCCTGCATCAGCGGCCCGCCAATGCCGGTGAACTGCACCTCTGGCAGCAGTTCCTTCAACCCGGCCATCAGCGCCGCGCCAAGTTGATCGCCGGAAGCTTCCCCCGCAATGAGAAAGAATTTCATGCGTTTCCAACCTGTTCTAACTGTCTACGACACGGCACCGATACAGGTCCGCGTGCAACCGATCGCCTAGCCTCGCGACCAAAGGAACAGCCCGGCATCCTGGGCACGCCGGATACACTCGTCACGCTCTAACAGGATAACGCTTCCCGAGGGCCATGCGATCCCTGCAAGACCGGCTTTTCCGGCCTGCGCGACCGTGTCCGGTCCAATGGTGGGCAGGTCGATGCGGCGGTCCTGACCCGGTTTCGGCGCCTTGAACAGCACGCCTTTCGCGCCATCGGCACGGGGGCGCAATCCGGCATGGCGGGCGGCGAAGTCCAGCATCGCCTCGGTCCCCGGCAGGGTTTCCATCGCCATGCACAGGCCCTGCGCCACGACCGCGCCCTGCCCGATATCCAGCGCCCCGGTCGCGGCCAAAAGCTCGGCCGCGCGGTCGGCGTCGCGGCGGTCGGCATCGCTGGGCTCACCGACCAGCAGCCCTGCAGCCGGCACCAGATCCGGCGCGGCTTCGGCGATGCCAAGGATCGACAGGCCGAATTCCTCGAACAGGTCCAGCACGGCGCGCAGCGCGGCATCGTCGCCCGATTGCATCGCCATCAGGATGCGCGGCACCAGCTGCGCCGTGCGCGGATCGAACAGTTCGGGGTCAAGGCGCGGGCGGCGGATGGCGCCTGCAAAGACCACGCGGCTGACATCGGCCTCGATCAGCCCGTCCAGAAAGGGCACCAGCCGTTCGATGCGAAAGGGCTCGGCCGGGAAATCGGGCGCATAGCCCTCCAGCGCATAGACCAGCGGATTGTCGAGGTTCTGGACGACAGCGGCGGACAGCCCGCCCTGCCCGGCAATGACAGCGGTTCTGGTCATGTCTTCATCGTCAGGAAAGAGCGGTCTGAGGGGCCAAGGATGAACTCCAGCACATCGCGCACCATCGGGCTTGTCCCTTCCTCTTGCGCCCGCAGCCGGGCACCTTCGCGGAACGAGGTGCGGGACAGGTCGCCCAGCATCTCGCGCAGGGCTATGATATCGGCGCGGGTCGCGCCGCGACGCTTCAAGCCGACAAGGTTCAGCCCGTCCAGACGGCCGCGCGGCCCCTGGACCAGCCCGTAGGGGATGACATCGGCCGTCACCATGGTCACCGCGCCGATCATCGCGCCGCGCCCGATGCGCACCCATTGATGCACGCCGGACAGCCCGCCGATGATCACGTCATCTTCCAGATGGCAATGACCCGCGACCGAGGCATTGTTGACCAGAATGACCCGGTCCCCGATCTGGCAGTCATGGGCGACATGGCTGCCCGCCATGAACAGCCCGTCATCGCCGACGCGGGTGATCCCGCCGCCACCCTCGGTGCCCGGGTTCATGGTCACATATTCGCGGATGCGGTTGCGTGCGCCGACCTCCAGCCGGGCCCGCTCGCCACGGAATTTCAGATCCTGCGGCACCTCTCCGATCGAGGCGAAGGGAAAGATCACCGTCTCTTCGCCGATCGTGGTTTCGCCGGTGACGACGACATGGGATTTCAGCACCACCCGGTCGGCCAGCGTGACCTGCGGTCCAATGACGCAAAAGGGGCCGATCTCGACATCGTCGCCGATCCGCGCCCCTTCCTCGATCACGGCCGAGGGATGGATGCGTGCCTCAGCCATCTTCTGCGCGTGCCATCATTGCGGTGAATTCGGCTGTCGCGCAGATTTCGCCATCCACAATGGCCTTGCCTTCGAATTTCCAGATCTTGCCGCCACCGCGCAGCGCCTTGCAATGCAGTTCCAGCACATCGCCCGGCACCACCATGCGGCGAAACTTGCACTTATCGATCCCCATGAAATAGGTCAGCATGGGCTGGTCGATGATGTTCATGCTGATGCCCACCACGATGGCCGAGGTCTGGGCCATCGCCTCGACGATGGTGACGCCCGGCATGATCGGCTGATCGGGGAAATGGCCCTGAAAATGCGGCTCGTTATTGGTGACATTCTTGATGCCGACCCCGCCTTCGAAGGGAACGATGTCGCGCACCTTGTCGATGAAGAGGAAGGGATAGCGATGCGGGATGATCCGCTTGATCAGCGACAGATCAGTCTCTGTATAGGGTGCGGGGTTGCGCTCTGCGTCAGCCATTCTCTGTCCTTCACACGATTTACTTTGGGTTAGCAACGACATCCCGCCTTGGCAAGCGGATCAGACGGGACCGGTTCCCTGCGGCTGCCCCTTGGGCGCGGGATTGCCACCCCGGCGACCCTCGGCCAGCCAGCCGGTCAGGATCAGGCCAGAGATCAGCACAAGCCAGGCCCAGCCGGGCAGAAGCGGGCGGCGCTGCAGGCCGGTGACCGTGCCCGCATCGCGCGGCGTGATGCCGATCCAGTCGCCCGCCACGCCCCGGCCCGTGGCGGCGCGGCCCGGGGTCACGCTGCGCAGATCGGGGATGCCGTCGGACAGCCGCAGCGCCGCGCCGCCGGTTGCCTCAACCAGCGGCAGAATCTGCGTCTCATCCGTAAGGGTGCGTTCGAATTCGCGTGGCGCGGCAGGGCCCACCGCAATCACCGCGCGCTGCTGCCCTTCGCGCAGCCTGTACAGACCCGGTTCCGGCGCGGTCCAGTCGGCAGTAAAGCGGCCCGGCGCGGCCTCGGTCAGGGTCACGGTGCTGTCGCTGCCATCGGGCAGGGTCACGATCAGCGGACCGGCGCGTTCCTGCATGCTGCGGCGGGTGATGCGGATATCCAGATCGCCCAGCAGTTCGGCGCGCAGCGATTCCTCTTCCAGTTCGGGTTCCTTCATCGACCAATGCGCGATGCGGCGCAGCAATTCCAGCTGCGGGCCGCCGCCCTCGAATCCGCGCCCCCACAGCCAGACCTGATCCGAGGTCAGCATCGCCACCCTGCCCTCGCCCACGCGGTCAAGGATCAGCAGCGGCGCATCATCCGGCCCCGACATCGCAACCTGCGCATCGCCCGCAGGCACCGCCTCGGACATGCGCAGCCAGCGGCCCCATTGATCGGTCGTGTCCCCATCTGCCGTCCCGTCTGCGGGCGGCGCGCCGGGCAGATCGGCCGTGACCGGGTGGCGGCGGCCATCTTCGGTCAGCTGCGGCAAGAACGGCTCTTCGATCACGCGCCCGGTCGGGCGGGCGGGCAGGATCGATCCCAGAGGCGACAGGTTCAGGCTTTCCACCCCCGACATTTCCGGCCCCGCCGCCACCAGAACCGCGCCGCCCTGCTGCACATAGCGCACGATGTTCTGGTAGTAAGAGGGCGGCAGGATCCCCTGCACGCGATAGCGGTCAAGGATGATCAGATCGAAATCGTCGATCCGCTGCATGAACAGTTCCTGCGTCGGAAAGGCGATCAGCGCCAGTTCATTGACCGGAACGCCATCGCCCTTATCCGGCGGGCGCAGGATGGTGAAATGGATCAGATCCACCGCCGCATCCGATTTCAGCAGATTGCGCCATGTCCGTTCCCCCGCATGCGGCGCGCCCGAGATCAACAGCACCCGCAGCCGGTCGCGCACGCCATTGATGCTGATCGCGGCAGAGTTGTTACGCTCGGTCAATTCGCCACCTTCGGGCGCGTCAAAGCCGATCTGCACGATATTCTGCCCCGCATGGTCCAGCGTGACCGGCAGTTCCAGCGGCACCCCGATGGGAACCGCGACCTGCCGCTCATTCTCTCCGTCAAGGCTGAGGCGCAGGTTCACCGGCCTGCCGCGCAGATCCTCGGGGACGGCGCCCTCATCGACGACGCGCAGCCGGATCTTGACCTGCTGGTCGATCAGCCCGAATGCCGGGGCCTCTTCGACCACCAGCCGCCGGTCCCAGTCCTGCGGACGGCCGGTCAGCAAAAGATGGGTCGGGGCCGGGGCGGTCTTGGGCAGCATCGGCGCGTCATGGATCTGCCCGTCGCTGATGGCGATGATGCCCGCCAGCCGGCTGTCGGGTTCGGCGGCGATGGCGCGGCCCAGTTCGGTGGCCAGAAGCGTGCCGTCCCTGTCATCGCCCAAGGTGATCCGGCGCAGCTCTGTCCCGGGCATGGCCTCGATCTGGTGGGTCAGGTTTTCGACGGCTTCATCGGTCTGTTCGCGCCGTCCGGGCAGGCTTTGGCTGGCAGAGCGGTCATCCAGCAGGATCACAATATCGCGCAGCGCCACGCGGCTGCCCAGTTCCAGCGCCGGTCCCGCCAGCGCCAGCGCCGCGGCCAACCCCGCCAGCCCGCGCCAGGCCCAGCCGCGCAGCCCGCGCCACAGCGCGAACACCGCAACCAGCAGCGCCAGCGCCGCCAGAACCGCAATCGCCGCCCAGGGCAGCGCCGGATCAAAGCGGATCTGGGTCATCGGCTGACCTCCTCTTCCAGACGCAGCCGGTCCAGAAGCGCGGGAACGTGGACCTGATCGGATTTGTAATTCCCGGTCAGCACATACATCACCAGATTGACGCCAAAGCGATAGGCCATCTCGCGCTGCTGCTCGCCTTCCCAGCCGGTGCCAAGGGGATAGACCGGGTTGCCGTCATCATCCACGGCCCAGGCCTCGGCCCAGCTGTTGCCGCCGATGACCACGGGGCTGACGCCATCGTTCAGTTGCCGGAAGGGAACGCCCTCGGCCGCCGCGGCCCCTGCGGGCGGGGCCTCGACCCAGACCGGGCCGCCCAGCCAGCGGCCGGGAAATTCCTGCAGCAGATAGAAGCTGCGGGTCAGGACGTGATCGGGCGGCACGGGTGACAGGGCCGGAATGTTCAGCGGCGCGGCCAGATCGCGCAGCGATTGTGACATGTCCGGCGCGCCCAGACCCGCCAGATCGCCGTCGCGGGTGTCGAACAGGATCATCCCGCCCGAGCGCAGATAGTGGTTCAGCCGCAGATAGGCCTGCGGCGATGGCAGAGGCTGGTCGTCGGTGACCGGCCAATACAGAAAGGTCAGCACGGACAGGTCGTCATTGTCCAGATCGATGGCCACCGGCGCCCCCGGCTCGACCGAGGTGCGTTGCCGCAGGATATCCGACAGCCCTTCCAGCCCCTGACGAGAGGTTTCGTCGACCTCGCCATCGCCGGTGGTGACATAGGCCAGCGCGACCTCATCGGCGGCGCGGATCAGTTCGGCGTTCAGATCCTGCGCGGTGGCGCGCGGCGCGGGCCAAAGCATCGCCAGCACCAGCGCCGAGGCAATCGCGCCGCGCCGCCTTTGCCCCGCCAGCAGGCTGGAGCCAAGCGCATCCGCCGCCAAGAGCAGCGCGGCCAGCGCCAGCAGGATCCCCTTTACATCGCGCCCCTGAGCGGCTTCGGGCCGTTCGACCTGTGCGCCGGACCAGTCGGCCAGCCGATATTCCAGCCCCGCATTCAGGGCGCGGCGGCGTTCCCCGGCGGCATAGATCCCTGCCGGGTGGCCCGGTCCGGGGCTTTGGGCGATATCCTCGGCCCGGACCGGGGCCAGCCCATCGGGCGCCTGCGCCCGGCCGAATCCGTCAAGGATCGTCTCGGCCGTCCAGAAAGGCTGGTCGCGATCATCTGCCTGCGCCTCGGCCGGGGTCACGCGGGCCGTGGCGACAAGCCGGTTCAGCATCTCGACGAAGAGGCCGGAAATGGGCAGGTTCGACCATTCGGCATTGGCGGTGACATGGAACAGCACCACCTGCCCCTTGCCCAGACGATCCCGCGTGACCAGCGGCGTCTTGTCGCTGAGCGCGGCAATGGTCCGGGGCGCCAGTTCCGGCGCGGGCTGGGCCATCAGCTGCGCGCGGATGCTGACATCGCCCGGCACGTTCAGCCCGGCAAAGACGCCATCGGCAGGGAACGGCGCCAGACCGCGCGGATCGCCCCAGCTCAGCGCGCCACCGATGTCGCGCCCGCCCTGTCGCAGCGCGACGGGCAAAAGCGGTTCGGACAGCAGGTCTTCATCGGCGGCCATATGCGGCCCCGCAAAGCGGATCAGCAAGCCGCCCGCATCCACCCATTCGGCCAGTTCGCCGATGCGGGGCAGATTGACCTGATCGACAACGATGACGACATCGGGCGCGCTGCGCAGCACATCGCCCAGATTGCCCTCGACCAGATCGGTGCTGGGCGCCAAAGCGCGGCGCAGGTAATGCAGCGGCGACAGCAATTGCTGCCCCTCGGCCTGCCGGTCAGGATCGCCGACCAGTCCGACCTTGCGCCGCTTGACCCGGTCATCGGCCAGCACCACCGCGCCGGCATGACCTTCCTCGGCGATCTGGAAGCGGGTGATGCGGTTGCGCAATTCCGGCGGCAGGTCGATGGCGGTCGGGCGCGAGGTCACGCCGCCCTGGGTGACGCCATCGCCGGGCGTCAGCCGCGCCAGCGGACGCTCGATCCCCTGCGGATCAGGGCCGACGGCCAGGATCTCGGGCGCCGTGTCATCCGCGCTGGTCAGCGTCAGCGAGGGCGTATCGCCGCCATGCAGCGTCAGCGCCCGCGCCGCCTGCAGGGGCGGCACCACCGTGACCGGCCCGCGCGCCGTCAGATCGGCAAGCCATTCGGATCGCCCCGGATGGTCCAGACCGTCGCTGAGCCACAGGCTTTGCAATTCCCCCTCGGGCAGATTGGCAAGGGCCGTAGACGGGTCCGGCGGCAGGGTCGAGCGCCAGGAGACCGGCTCTGCCGCGCGCAGCCGCGCCAGAAGCGTATCGGCGGGGGCGAATTCCAGCGCGCCCTTGCCCTGACCATCGGCGATCAGCAGCGCGGCCGGGCGGCCAGCAGCGGCGGCCTGTGTCAGCGCACGCTCGGCCCGGCCCTGGCGGCTGGCCCAGTCGGGCGCGGCGGCCCAGCCCGCATCCATCACCACCAGCAGCGGCCCGTTGCCCTGCACCTGCAGCACGGGACGCCACAGCGGCCCGGCAAAGGCCAGGATCAGCGCCGCAATCGCCAGCATCCGCAGCAGCAGCAGCCACCAGGGCGTGCGATGCGCAATCGGCACCCGGTCGGCCAGCCCCTGCAGCAATTCGACGCCGGGAAAGCTGACGCGACGCGGGGCGGGCGGCATGGCGCGCAGGATCACCCACAGCACCGGCAGCGCGATCAGCGCCGACAGGATCCAGGGCGCGGCAAAGCCAAGAGGTCCAAGAACCAGCATCAGCCCCCCAGAACCTGATACAGCCAGCCAAGCGCCACCGCCGCCGAGTGATCGGTCCGGTGCTGGCCGAAATGCCATCCCGCGCCCTGCGCATGTTTCAGCAGCCAGTCGCGCCGTTCGGCCAGTCGCAGCAGATAGGCCTCGCGCAGGCCCGCCGCATCGCGGCTGTCATGGCGCATCGTCCCAGACAGCGACCGGAATTCGACGGCGCCGGAAAAGGGAAACTCTTCCTCATCCGGGTCCAGCACCTGCAGCAGAACGCCCCGCAACCCGATGCTGCCCGCTCGCGCCAGCAAGGCCTGAACCCAGGAGGGATCCGTCAGGAAATCCGAGATGATCACCAGCCGCTGATTGGGCCGCAGCACATCCGGCAAGGGCGCGTCGCCATCCGTTTCCGCCGCGACCGAGGCGCTGATCGCCTGCGCCAACCGTTCCACCTGACGCCGACCGGCGCGGGCGGGCTGACCCAGCAGGCCGACCTTTTCCCCGCCGCGCAGCGCGATCATCCCAAGCGCCAGCGCCAGAACCTGCGCGCGCTGCACCTTGGTGACACGTTCGGGATCGCCGCTGTAGCGCATGCCCTGCCCGCCCGAGACCCACAGGCTCAGCGTCTGGGCGCTTTGCGCCTCGCGGTCGCGGACGAATTCGCCATCCGACCGGGCCGAGCGGCGCCAGTCGATATTGCGCGCGGCCTCGCCCCGTTCGGCAGGGCGATATTGCCAGAAATCCTCGCCCGGACCGGCCCGGCGCAGGCCATGCGCGCCCGGCGCGACCATGTGCGACAGGCGCTCCGCCGACAGGATCAGCCCCGGCAGATGGGCGCTGACGCCCTGCGCTTCGGCGCGAAGTTCGGCAGGCCCCAGGCTCAACGCTGCCTCATGCCGCCTGTTGGCGCAACAGGCGTGCATCCAGCACGCGGGCGATCACGCCATCCACCGTCTCGCCCCGCGCCAGCGCCGCGAAGGACAGGGACATGCGGTGGCGCAGCACCGGCGCCGCGAAGGCCGCCACATCGTCCAGCACCGGCGCGAACCGCCCGTTCAGCACGGCCCGCGCCCGTGTCACCAGCATCAGCGCCTGCGCGGCGCGCGGCCCCGGTCCCCAGACCAGCGCATCGGCAACGGATCTGTCCGCCTCGTCCGAGCCGGGGCGGAAGGCACGGACCAGATCCAGAATCGCCTCGACCACGGTTTCGCCCACCGGCATGCGGCGAACCAGCTTCTGTGCCGCGATCAGCGCATCGGCGGTGAAGGCGGCATGGGCCTGTGCCTCCTCAATGCCGGTCGTGGCCAGCAGGATGTCGCGCTCGGTGTCGCGGTCGGGGTAATCGACATCCACCTGCATCAGAAAGCGGTCAAGCTGCGCTTCGGGCAAGGGATAGGTGCCCTCTTGCTCGATCGGGTTCTGGGTGGCCAGAACGTGAAAGGGGCGCCCCAGCGGACGGTGCTTGCCGCTGACGGTCACCTCGCGTTCCTGCATCGCCTGCAGCAGCGCCGATTGCGTGCGGGGCGAGGCCCGGTTGATCTCATCCGCCATCAGAAGCTGGGTAAAGACCGGCCCCTCGATAAAGCGAAAGGCGCGGCTGCCATCGGGCAGCACGTCCAGCACCTCTGATCCAAGGATATCGGCGGGCATCAGATCGGGCGTGAACTGGATTCGCTGGCTGTCCAGCCCCATCACCGTGGCCAGCGTATCGACCAGCATCGTCTTGCCCAGACCGGGCTGGCCCACCAGCAGCGCGTGACCGCCCGACAGAATCGCCGCCAGAACCTGTTCCACAACATCATGCTGCCCGACAAAGCGTCGCTCAATGCTGGCGCGCGCGTCGGATAGCTGCTGGCCAAGCCGCTCGACCTCGGGCACCAGATTCTCATCCAAGCTCATGACATTGTCCTTTTGCTGCTTTAGAACCGAACATAGGGAGTTTGAGGAAAGGCGACCACAGGGAATGCCGCAAGAGAGTGACAAAAACGTGAGTGCCGAGGGCATCGCCGCCGCAGCCAGCAAGGCCGCCAAGGGCGGACTGCCGCCGGTTCACCTGTGGAATCCACCGTTTTGCGGCGATCTGGACATGGAAATCCGCGCCGATGGGACATGGTTCTATCAGGGCACGCCCATCGGACGCCCGGCAATGGTCCGCCTGTTTTCCACCGTGCTGAAGCGCGAAGATGGCAAGTTCTTTCTTGTCACCCCGGTCGAGAAGGTCGGCATTCGCGTGCAGGATGCCCCGTTCATCGCCACCGATGCCGAGATTCTGCCGGACCGCGTCACCTTTACCACCAATGTCGGCGATGAGGTCCTGGCCGATGCCGATCACCCGATCATCATGCGCGGCGATGCGCAGGAACCGCGTCCCTATGTCCATGTCCGCGCCGGGCTGGAGGCCCTGATCGACCGCAAGACCTTCTACCGGCTGGCCGCCGCGGCGGATGAGGTGGATGGCAGGACCGGCGTGCGCTCTGCCGGGCAATTCTTCGCGCTGGAACCCTAGGCAGATCATGCCGCGATTTGCCGCGAACCTGACCTATCTCTTTACCGAACTGCCGATGCTGGATCGCTTTGCCGCGGCAGCCGAGGCCGGGTTCGGGGCGGTCGAGATCCTGTATCCCTATGACATGGACCCGCGCGCGCTGTTTCAGGCCGCGCAATCGGCGGGGTTAGAGATCGTGCTGATGAACTGCCCGCCGCCCAACTGGTCGGGCGGCCCGCGCGGCTTTGCGGCGGTCCCCGGTCTGGAAAGCCGGTTTCGCAGCGATTTCGACCGGGCGCTGCGGCTGGCGCAGGCGCTGCATATCCGGCATATCCGCATCATCCCGGGCGCCGCCCAGGGACGTCATGCGCGCCGAACGCTGATCGAGAACCTGACCTGGGCCGCTGCGCGCGCGCCACATGCCAATCTTGTCATGAAGCCGGTATCGCCCACCATTCTGCCCGGCTCTTACCTGTGCGATTTCGGGCTGGCGGCAGAGATCATCGCCGAGGTCGGGGCGGGCAATCTGGGCCTGCAGCTGGACAGCTTTCATGCCCAGGACATGACCGGCAGCGTGCTGAGCGTCTGGCGTGAGCATGCATCCCTGATCCGCCACGTCCAGATCGCAGGCCATCCGCACCGGCACGAACCGGCGGTGGACGACCCGGAATTCCTGGCGCTGTTTCAGGATATGGACAGCCAGGATTTTCAGGGCTGGGTCAGCGCCCGCTATAACCCATCGGCGCGGACGGATCTTGGGCTGGGCTGGCTGGACAATGCCACAAGGCGCTGATTTTTTCTTTGCAATCACAAGGAACTGACGCTGCCGAGCGTCGTTATTCGACGATAGCTGCCTTGCAGCAGGAAATATCCCCGCAGCGGGATCATCTATTCGGGAGCAGAAAGAACCATGAATTCGATCATCTATATCGTCGGTCTTGTCGTTATCGTCCTTTTCGTCCTGTCATTCCTTGGGCTTCGCTGAGCCTTTGGCATCCGGACCGGGCTGAGAACAGCCAGATCCATTCCGGCGCTGCGTGATCCACGCGGCGCCATTCTGCTGGCCTTTGCCATATGACGCCATGTGCAACGCGAATAACTCTGGCAATTCGGTTGGTATTTCGTTAGGGCGACGGCGAAAGTAAAAGGGCCGCCCCATGGATATCCGCAATATCGCCATTATCGCTCACGTTGACCACGGCAAGACGACGCTGGTCGACCAGTTGCTGCGTCAGTCGGGGGCGTTTCGTGAAAATCAGGCCGTCGCCGAACGCGCGATGGACAGCAACGACATCGAGCGCGAACGCGGGATCACCATTCTGGCCAAGGCCACCTCGGTCGAATGGAAAGGCACCCGGATCAATATCGTCGATACCCCCGGCCACGCCGATTTCGGGGGCGAGGTCGAACGCATCCTGTCGATGGTCGATGGCGTCTGCCTGCTGGTCGATGCTGCCGAAGGTCCGATGCCGCAGACGAAATTTGTGACCTCGAAGGCGCTGGCGCTTGGGCTGCGCCCGATCGTGGTGCTGAACAAGGTCGACAAGCCTGCAGCCGAACCCGACAACGCGCTGAACGACGTGTTCGACCTCTTCGCCAATCTGGGCGCCTCGGACGAGCAGCTTGATTTCCCGCATGTCTATGCTTCGGGGATCGGCGGCTGGGCCGATGACTCGCTGGAGGGGCCGCGCAAGGACATGTCGGCGCTGTTCGACCTGATCCTGAAACATGTCGATCCGCCCAAGCAGATCGCCCGCCAGGACGAGCCGTTCCAGATGCTGGCCACGACGCTGGGCGCCGATAACTTCCTGGGCCGCCTGCTGACCGGCCGGGTCGAGGCCGGGCGTGCCAAGGCGGGCGACACCGTCAAGGCACTGAGCCGCGATGGCGAGCGGATCGAACAGTTCCGCATCAGCAAGGTGCTGGCCTTCCGCGGCCTGACGCAGCAGCCCATCGACGTGGCAGAGGCGGGCGATATCGTCACGCTGGCCGGCATGGCCAAGGCCACGGTCGCCGATACCATCGCCGCGCCCGAGGTCGAAACCGCCCTGCCCTCGCAGCCCATCGATCCGCCCACCATCAGCGTGACCTTTGGCATCAATGACAGCCCGCTGGCCGGTCAGGACGGCAAGAAGGTGCAGTCCCGCGTGATCCGCGAACGACTGATGAAAGAGGCCGAATCCAACGTCGCCATCAAGGTCGAGGATACGCCGGGCGGCGAAGCCTTCATCGTCTCGGGCCGGGGCGAATTGCAGATGGGCGTGCTGATCGAAAACATGCGCCGCGAAGGGTTCGAGCTGTCGATCAGCCGCCCGCGCGTGATCTTCCGCGAGGAGGACGGCCAGCGGCTGGAACCGGTCGAAGAGGCGATCATCGATGTCGATGACGATTACACCGGCGCCGTGATCGAAAAGCTGACCGGCGACCGCAAGGGCGATCTGGTCGACATGCGGCCCGCCGGACATGGCAAGACGCGGATCGTCGCGCATGTGCCGTCGCGCGGGTTGATCGGCTATCATGGCGAATTCATGACCGACACGCGCGGCAATGGCGTTCTGAACCGCATTTTCCACGGCTGGGCCCCCTATAAGGGTGCGATCCAGGGGCGCCGTCAGGGCGTTCTGATCAGCATGGAAGATGGCATCAGCGTCGCCTATGCGCTGTGGAATCTGGAAGAGCGCGGCAAGATGTTCATCGGCGCGCAGGAACAGGTCTATCAGGGCATGATCATCGGCGAACACAGCCGCGACAATGACCTTGAGGTCAATCCGCTGAAGGGCAAGAAGCTGACCAACGTCCGCGCCTCGGGCACCGATGAGGCCGTCCGCCTGACGCCCCCGGTGCGGATGTCGCTGGAAGAGGCCATCGCCTATATCAACGACGACGAACTGGTCGAGGTCACGCCGCGCAACATCCGTCTGCGCAAGCGTTATCTGGATCCGCATGAACGTAAACGTCAAGCCCGCTCCGAAGGATAGGGCCGCGAAAAAGCCGCTTTCTCAGCGGCTTGTCGCAACCTGTCGATTTAGTGAGGTTCGTGCCCAAATCGGTCCATGCTAACATATCACCGGTCGAGCTATCGTAGCGGCCAATAGGTGTAATGTTGTGAATGGCTTGAAACTGTCCAGAATCGCTTTGATCGCGCCCCCGTCGGGCGCGGGACAACCTGTCCGTGGTTATTCGGTAATTGGCCCTTGGAATGATGCTGCTCACCTTTCCGACATAAATATACGAAAGCGGCCCGTCCGGCGGGACCGCGCGGATCCGGTAAAGGCAGTGAAACATGACTTCGAATGGTAACGGTGCCGGTATGAGTAGACATGATGACGTCCTGAAAGGCCTGGGCCTTCACGGTCAGGCGCTTGTCGCAACGATGCAGATGCTGCAGCAAAGCCGTGAGCATCGTCCCTCGCTGTCGCAGGTCAGCAAGATGGTGGGGGTGCCCGCCGCCGATCTGCGGCGGATCTTCAAGGACGATCAGGGGCTGCTGGTCGCCATTGCCGAACAGGGTCTGATCCGGTTGATCGACGCCACCACGAAGGCCATCGTCAAGATGGATCAGGACGACCCCATCGGGCAGTATATGGCGCTTGGCGATGCCTATCTGGACTGGGCCGACAATAATCGCGAACAGTTCCGCCTGATCACCAATTCGGCCGTGCTGGATACCGTCCGCACGCCCCAGACCCGCCGCTATCTGGATTCGCTGAACGAATTGATGATCCGCATTCTGGAACGCGCCAAGACCGCCGGCCTGCTGCGCAACGAAGACGACATCACCACGATCGTCATCAGCAGCCGGGTCTTTGCGCATGGTCTGGCCCGCTATGTCGTCGATTCCCGGATGGGAGATCTGCAGCCCGGTGAGATCCAGCTTGCCTCGGCCAAAGAGATGCTGAACAACTTCATCATCCGCTATCTGGGTCAGCCCACCCGCAGCCGCACCTCCGATTGACGCAGACAGCAGCGATGTGACGCAACCGCAAGGGGTTTTCCCCCTTTCGGTTAGCGGGTCCATCGGCTATCCCCTTGCAGCAAATACAACATGCAAAGGGCGTATCAGCGTGACCGACTACATCATCAAGGATATCGCGCTGGCCGATTATGGCCGCAAGGAACTGGATATTGCCGAAACGGAAATGCCGGGTCTGATGGCGCTGCGCGCGGAATACGGCCAGTCGCAACCGCTGCAGGGCGCGCGCATCGCGGGCAGCCTGCATATGACCGTGCAGACCGCCGTTCTGATCGAAACCCTGACCGCGCTTGGGGCCGAGGTTCGCTGGGCCTCCTGCAACATCTATTCGACCCAGGATCACGCCGCCGCAGCCATTGCGGCCTCGGGCGTGCCGGTCTTTGCCATCAAGGGCGAGACGCTGGCCGAATACTGGTCCTATACCGATCAGATCTTCCAGTTCGGCGAAGGCACCGCGAACATGATCCTGGATGATGGCGGCGATGCGACCATGTATATCCTGCTGGGCGCGCGGGTCGAGGCGGGCGAGACCGATCTGATCGAAACGCCGACCAGCGAAGAGGAAGAGGCGCTGTTCGCCCAGATCAAGAAACGTCTGGCCGCCAGCCCCGGCTGGTTCACCAAACAGCGTGATGCGATCCGCGGCGTCAGCGAGGAAACCACCACCGGCGTGCATCGCCTTTATGATCTGCACAAGAAAGGCCTGCTGCCCTTCCCCGCGATCAATGTCAATGACAGCGTCACCAAGTCGAAATTCGACAATAAATACGGCTGCAAGGAAAGCCTTGTCGATGGCATCCGCCGCGCCACCGATGTGATGATGGCGGGCAAGGTCGCGGTCGTCTGCGGTTACGGCGATGTCGGCAAGGGCAGCGCCGCGTCATTGCGTGGCGCCGGCGCCCGCGTGAAGGTGACCGAGGTTGACCCGATCTGCGCGCTGCAGGCCGCCATGGACGGGTTCGAGGTGGTGACGCTGGAAGATGTGGCGGGCAGCGCCGATATCTTCATCACCACGACCGGCAACAAGGACGTGATCCGGCTGGAGCATATGCGCCAGATGAAGGACATGGCCATCGTCGGCAATATCGGCCATTTCGACAATGAAATTCAGGTGGCCGCGCTGAAAAACCACAAATGGACCAATATCAAGGATCAGGTGGACATGATCGAGATGCCCTCGGGCGCGCGGATCATCCTGCTGTCTCAGGGCCGTTTGCTGAATCTGGGCAATGCGACGGGCCATCCCTCTTTCGTGATGTCGGCCAGCTTCACCAATCAGGTGCTGGCCCAGATCGAGCTGTTCACCAAGGGCGACGATTACCAGCCCGGCGTCTATATCCTGCCCAAGGCACTGGATGAAAAGGTGGCCGCGCTGCATCTGGAGAAGATCGGCGTCAAGCTGACGAAACTGTCGCCCGAACAGGCTGACTATATCGGCGTCACCCCCGAAGGCCCCTTCAAATCCGAGCATTACCGGTACTGACCCATGAGCGAATATTCCCTTTTCACCTCGGAATCCGTGTCCGAGGGGCATCCCGACAAGATCGCGGACCAGATCAGCGACGCCATCCTTGACGCCATTCTGGCCGAAGATGCGCGCGCCCGCGTGGCCTGCGAAACCATGGTCAAGACCGGCGTCGCCATCATCTCGGGCGAGATCAGCACGACCGCTTGGGTCGATCTGGAAAAGATCGTGCGCGATGTCATCAACGATATCGGCTATACCAGCAGCGAGGTCGGTTTCGACGGCGCGACCTGTTCGGTCATCAATATCATCGGCAAGCAATCTCCTGAGATTAATCAAGGTGTTGACCGGGAAACCCTCGAAGAACAGGGCGCGGGAGATCAGGGGCTGATGTTCGGCTATGCCTCGGATGAAACCGACGTGCTGATGCCCGCGCCGATCACCTATGCCCACCGCCTGGTCGAGCGGCAATCGGCGGTGCGCCGCGACGGCACCCTGCCCTGGCTGCGCCCGGACGCGAAATCGCAGCTGACCCTGCGCTATGACGCCGAGGGCCGCCCCGAGGCCATCGACGCGGTGGTGCTGTCCACGCAGCACAATCCCGATATCGCGCTGAAAGATCTGCGCGAGGCGGTGATCGAGGAAATCATCAAGCCGGTCCTGCCCGCCGAATGGCTGTCGGATGAGACGAAATATTTCATCAACCCGACCGGGAAATTCGTCATCGGCGGCCCGGTGGGCGATTGCGGTCTGACCGGCCGCAAGATCATCGTCGACAGCTATGGCGGCATGGCGCGCCACGGCGGCGGCGCGTTTTCCGGCAAGGATCCCAGCAAGGTGGACCGTTCGGCCGCCTATGCCGGACGTTGGGTGGCCAAGAATATCGTCGCCGCCGGTCTGGCGCGCCGCTGCGAGATCCAGGTCAGCTATGCCATCGGAGAGGCGCAGCCGACCTCGATTTCGCTGAATACCTTTGGCACAGAGACGGTGCCGCAGGACAGGATCGTGGCCGCCGTGCGCGAGGTCTTTGACCTGCGTCCTTTTGCCATCACCCGCGATCTGGACCTGCTGCATCCGATCTATCGCCCGACCGCGACCTATGGCCATTTCGGCCGCGATCCCTATGCCCTGGGCGGCGCGACCGCGTTCAGTTGGGAAAAGACCGACCGGGCCGAGGCGCTGAAAGCCGCGCTGAGCTGACACGAAAAAGGCCGCCCCACCCGGGCGGCCTTTTTGACATCATCGGGTGCGGCGCGATTATTCCGCCATCATGCCCAGATATTTCGTATTGCTGACCGGCTTGCCGTCATTGGCCAACAGAAAGCCGCTGATGACCCGCAACAGGCCCCAGACGGTCAGAAAGATCCAGATCAGGAAGCCCACCCCGATCACCATTGTGATCAGCGCCAGAAGGCCGATCAGCAGGCTGATCCAGAAGGTGCGGATCTGGAAGGTGAAATGGCTGTCGGCCATCCGGTCATTGCCGCGCCACATATAGGCCAGCACGGCGCCGACCAGCGTGGTGATGGCGACGAAATAGCCAAGCGCGTAAAGACCGTAGATGATCTTGACGTTGTTCATCTGTTTCGCGGTCGGGCTGTCAGGAGGCATCGTCATGGTCTGACCTTTCTGGTTCGTTCATATCCGGGGCGCGTTCAGGGGCTGCCGTAAAGCTCTTTCGCGCGATCCTCGAAGGCGCGGACAATGCGCGACATCGCCTCCTGGAAGACGACGCCGATCAGCTTTTGCAGGATCATGTTGCGGAATTCGAAATCGACGAAAAACCGGACGCGGCAGCCGCCTTCGGGGCGGTCGACAAAGCTCCAGCCGCTATGCAGGTATTTGAAGGGGCCATCCAGATAATCCGTGTCGATCTTCATCTCTCCGGTATCGGGATCGGCGGGCCACAGCGTCACGCGGCTGCCGAATTTCTCGCGAAACACCTTGAAGCTGATCACAAGATCGGCGGCCACGACCTCGGACCCGTCGGGCTGGACCTGACGCGACCGGATGCGCGCCGCGCTGTTCCAGGGCAGAAATTTCGGGTAGCTTTCGATATCCGCGACAAGGTCATACATCTGACGCGCAGTGTAGGGCAGATCGCGGGAGTCCTGATGGTTCGGCAATGGTCACTCTTGCATTTCGGCCTTGAGACTTCTCGGGGCCTCTGATCGTCTGGGCCCGATGTAGCAGGCAGAGGCAATGATGAACAACCTGATCTGGTTGCTGAGGGCGTCAAAATGGGCACGAAACCCACCAAGCGCCCGGATGGTAAAGCTGGTCCTGCTGGTTCTGATCTTGGCGGTGGTCATCGTCGCCATGGACTGGCTGGGCCTGTGGCCCGACTGGGCGCGGATGGAGCGGGGCCGCATGCCCCGCATTCCCAACAGCCCCTAGCGGCGTGCCCGCACGCGAATCTTGCGCGGCACGGGCCGGGCGCTGAGGGCGATCAGCCCCAGGGTCGCGGTCAGGCCAAGCCCAAGGATCAGCGTCGTCATGGTTCTTCCTCCGTCCTGCCCGGACGGATCACAGACCCGCCTGAGCAAATGTATCACATTGCCCCATGTCACCAGATTGGAAGCCACGCATCAACCATTCCTGACGCTGATCGGCCGATCCATGCGTAAAACTGTCCGGAACCGGCACTCGGCCCGCATCTGACTGGATCACATCGTCGCCAACGGCCTGTGCGGCGCGCTGCGCCTCTTCCAGATCGCCCGGCTCCAGCGTGCCGAATCGCTCTTGCGCGCCGCGCGCCCAGATCCCGGCATAGCAATCGGCCTGCAATTCGGTCAGGACCGAGATCTTGTTCGAATCGCTGCGGCTGACACGGGCGCGCAGGCTGTTCACCTGTTGCAGCACGCCGGTCAGGTTCTGGACATGATGCCCAACCTCATGCGCGATCACATAGGCATAGGCGAAATCGCCCCCCGCGCCCATGCGGCGCGCCATCATGTCAAAGAAATCGGTGTCTAGATACAGCTTCTGATCGCCCGGGCAATAAAATGGCCCCATGGCCGAGCTTGCTGTGCCGCAGGCCGATTGCACCGTGCCGCGAAACAGAACCAGGGTCGGATCGCGATACCGGATCCCGGCCTGTTCGGGCAGGGTCGTCGCCCAGACCTCTTCGGTATCGGCCAGCACGACCGACATGAACTGGCCCCATTTCTCATCCTCCTGCGTCAGCGGGCCGCTGCCCTCGCCCGGGGCCTGATCCAGTTCCCGAACGATGGGAGAGATATCGACGCCGAAGAAATAGCCGAAGGCAAGCACGGCCAGCATGCCGACCACCCCCATTCCACCGGCACCGGCCGCGCCCATGCTGCGCCTGTCCTCGACATTGCCGCTGCCGCGGCGCCCTCGCCATTGCATCCTGTATCCCTCGCATCTGTTGGGCCAAGGCCCGATCCTGCCTGTCATAACCCGGGCGGGTGTCCGGGGTTCCCTGTGATCCGGCGCTGCGCCATTGTTCACAGGCGCGCGACATAAGCGCAAGAGACTTGACCTTTGCCGCCCCCGGGACGATCCACGGGCAGCCCCGCCACGGCGGGCGATCAGGTCACGGTTCGAGGTTACGATGAACGGAATACAGCTTTCACGTCTGGCGGGGGCCGGGTCGGCCGCGCTGCTGCTGGCGGCACTTGGCTTTCAGATCATCGGCTATGCCCCTTGTGAGCTGTGTGTCCTGCAACGCTGGCCGCATGTGGTCGCGGTCATCATTGCGCTGGCGGTCGTGCTGACCGGCCGGGTCCGCATCCTGGCCATTCTGGGGGCGCTGGCCGTGGCGACATCGATGGCGATCGCGATCTATCACACCGGGGTCGAGATCGGCTGGTGGGAAGGCCCGGCGACCTGCTCTGCCGGCACGATCAGCGTGATCGAGATGTCGCCGCAGCAACTGCTGGAAAAGCTGCAATCCGCCCCGGTGGTGCGCTGCGACGAGGTTGCCTGGCGCTTTCTGGGGCTGTCCATGGCGACCTGGAATGCGATTTGTTCGGCGCTGCTGGCGGGGATCTGGCTTCTGGCGGCGCGCCGCGCCCGATAACCGCGCGATATGGCGCCAAAAGGGCATGAAAAGCGGGCGTCAACATTGCCCCAACCTGCCGTGTCGGCTATATCAACCTCGACAAGATATTGAGGTACTGACGTGGCCGACACCCCAGAAGACGATCTGCCGGAAACCCCTGATACGGGCGAGGAAAATGGCGGGGCAAGTTATCCCGTCATGGCCCATGAAGGTCCGGTGATCGACATCTCGGAAGAGATGAAGTCATCCTATCTGGATTACGCCATGTCGGTGATCGTCAGCCGCGCGATCCCCGATCTGCGCGACGGGCTGAAACCGGTGCATCGCCGCATCCTCTATGCGATGGATGAATCGGGCAATACATTCGACAAGCCCTATCGCAAATCGGCGCGTCCGGTGGGCGATGTGATGGGGAAATACCACCCCCATGGCGATGCCGCGATCTATGACGCGCTGGTGCGGATGGCGCAGGATTTCTCGATGTCGCTGCCCTTGCTGGACGGTCAGGGCAATTTCGGCTCGATGGATGGCGATAGCGCGGCGGCCATGCGCTATACCGAGGTGCGCATGGACAAGCCCTCGGCCTATCTGCTGAAGGATATCGACAAGGAAACCGTCGATTTTCAGGACAATTACGACGGCAAGGACCGTGAACCCACGGTTCTGCCCGCGCGTTTCCCGAATATGCTGGTCAATGGCGCGGGCGGCATCGCCGTCGGCATGGCGACCAATATCCCACCCCATAACCTGGGCGAGGTGGTGGATGCCACGCTGGAACTGATCGACAACCCCGACCTGCCGACGGAACGCCTGCTGGAGATCATCCCCGGCCCCGATTTCCCCACCGGCGCCATGATCCTTGGCCGCTCGGGCGCGCGCAAAGCCTATCTTGAGGGGCGCGGCAGCGTCATCGTCCGCGCCAAGACCCATATCGAGGAACCGCGCAAGGACCGCTATGCCATCGTCATCGACGAGGTGCCCTATCAGGTGAACAAGGCCACGCTGATCGAACGGATCGCGGAACTGGCCAAGGAAAAGCGGGTCGAGGGGATCTCCTCGGTTCAGGACGAATCCGACCGCCATGGCGTGCGTGTCGTGATCGAGTTGAAGCGCGATGCCACGCCCGAGGTGGTGCTGAACCAGCTGTTCCGCTTTACCGCCATGCAGACCACATTCGGCTGCAACATGCTGGCGCTGAACGGTGGCCGCCCCGAACAGCTGGCCCTGCGGGATTTCCTGACCTACTTCATCAGCTTCCGCGAAGAGGTCGTCGCCCGCCGTACCGCCTATGAGCTGCGCAAGGCGCGTGAACGCAGCCATATCCTGTGCGGTCTGGCCGTGGCCGTCAGCAATGTCGATGAGGTCGTGGCCACGATCCGCTCTTCGGCCGATGCCGCCGAGGCGCGCGAAAGGCTGATGGAGCGTCGCTGGCCCGCCCATGACATTCTGGAATACCTGAAGCTGATCGACGATCCGCGCCATCCGGTCAATGAAGACGGCACCTATAACCTGTCGGAAACCCAGGCCCGCGCCATTCTGGACCTGCGCCTGCAGCGCCTGACCCAGATCGGGGTGCAGGAAGTCACCGATGAATTGCAGCAACTGGCCGAGGCGATCCGCGAATATCTGGCCATTCTGGCCTCGCGAGAGCGTATCCTGGCGATCATCAGCGACGAGCTGCGCGAGGTGAAAGAGCTTTTCGCCGTGCCGCGCCGGACCGAGATCGCCGAATGGTCCGGCGACATGGAAGACGAGGATCTGATCGAGCGCGAGGATATGGTCGTCACCATCACCTCGGGCGGCTATATCAAGCGCACGCCGCTGGCCGATTTCCGGTCGCAGCGGCGTGGTGGCAAGGGCCTGTCGGGCATGGCCACCAAGGAAGACGATGTCGTCACCACGCTGTTTGTCGCGAATACCCATACGGAATTGCTGTTCTTTACCACGGACGGCATGGTCTACCGGCTGAAAACCTGGCGGCTGCCGCTGGGCGGTCGGACCTCGAAGGGCAAGGCCATCGTGAATATCCTGCCGATCGAGCCGGGCGTGTCGATTGCCGCGCTGCTGCCGCAGGACGCGCCCGAGGATGAGTGGGACAATTATCAGGTCATCTTCGCCACCGATCAGGGCGATGTGCGCCGCAATGCCCTGTCCGATTTCACCAATGTGAAATCCAACGGCAAGATCGCGATGAAACTGCCCGCGGATGTCAGCCTGATCGGCGTGCGCATGGCGACCGAGGATGATGACGTGATGCTGGTCACCGCCAAGGGCCGCGCGATCCGCTTTCCGACCACCGCCGTGCGCGTCTTCAAGGGCCGCGATTCGACCGGCGTGCGCGGGATCCGTCTGGCCGAGGATGATACCGTCGTCAGCATGGCCGTGATCCGCCATTTCGAAAGCGATCCGGCCGAACGTGTGGCCTATCTGAAGATGCGCCGCGCCGTGGCCGGTGCGCTGGATGACGGGGCCGAACCCGATGAGGACGAAGAGATCGCCGAAGAAGGCAGCATCAGCCAGGAACGCTATGCCGAAATGTCGGCGGCCGAGGATCTGATCCTGACCATCACCGCCAAGGGCGCGGGCAAGATCAGTTCCAGCCACGGCTATCCGGTGCGCGGGCGCGGCGGTCAGGGCGTGATGGCGATGGACAAGGCGATGCGGGGCGGCGCGCTGGTGGCCAGCTTCCCGGTCGAGATGGACGATCAGATCATGCTGGCGACCTCGAACGGGCAGTCGATCCGGGTGCCCGTGGACGGGATCAGCTTCCGGTCGCGCAGCGCGGGCGGTGTGCGGGTCTTCAACACCGCCGCCGGAGAGGTCGTCGTCTCGGTCGCGCGGATCGCAGAACAGGGTGTCGAAGAGCCGCCCGAGGATGCGGAAAGCGACCAGGGCGGCGCAGACGAGAATTGACGCGATCACGGGTCGGGGCGCATGCTTCGACCCGTATCACTTCAACAAGGATATGTGTGATTGCGCCATTCTGACGACAGTATAGTCCGCGAAAGATTGCAGACGGTGTTTCTGGGCATCATTGCCTTCGCGCTGGTCCTGTTCCTGCTGGTTCAGGCCAAGTTCATCCTGATTTCGCTGGCCATCGCGATCATCCTGTTCTCGCTGACCTCGGATGCGATCCATGCCATTTCCAAGCGGCTGAAAGTGCCGAAATGGCTGGCCACGACCATCGCGCTGATCGGCATCACGCTGGGCCTGTTATGGGTCTCGACCACCATCGTTGCCCAGATCAACGAAGTGATCTTCATCGCCATTTCCTACACCGAACAGGCGCAGGCCGCCCTGCCCGCCCTGGCCGAACGGCTTGGCCCCGAGGTGCAGGAACGCATCCTGACCGCGATCACCAATTTCAACGTCACCGGCTGGATCAGATCGCTGGCCGGTCAGGCCTCGGGGCTGCTGTCGGGCTCGATCCTGGTGATCATGTTCGTGGGCTTCATGTTCGTCGAACAATTGTGGTTCGCCACCAAGATAGAGCGCCTGACCCGCGATCACGCCCGCGCCCGGCAGGTCACGCAGATCATTGCCTCGATCAAGCATCGGGTGAACCGCTATCTGGTGGTCAAGGCAGCGGTCAGCGCGGTGACGGCCGCGATCGTCTGGATGATCTTCAACGCCGCCGGGCTCGATCTGGCCGGGGCGGTGGCGCTGCTGACCTTCATCCTGAACTTCATCCCCTCGATCGGGTCCATCGTCGCGACGATCATCGCCAGCCTGCTTGCCTTCGTGCTCAGCGGCGACGGCACCACCACGGCCATCGTCGCCATCGCCTGCACCGCCAGCCAGTTCGCCATCGGCAATGTGATCGAGCCGATGCTGCTGGGCCAGACGCTGCAACTGTCCAGCTTTGGCATCATCCTCAGCCTGGCGCTGTGGGGCGTGGTCTGGGGCATCGCGGGGATGTTTCTGGCGGTGCCGATCATGGTGGCGATGATGATCATCTGTTCGCAGATCAACTGGCTGCGGCCCGTCGCGATCATGCTGTCACGAGAGGGGCTGCCAAGCGCCGATTTCCAGACGGAAGAGGATGACCAGATCACCCCGCTGGCACCGAAACTGAAAAAGCCGGGGATGTGATCCCCGGCTTCTGATCTGTCGCGGCGGATCAGCGGTCGCCGCCATCCCCGTCGCCATCCGCATCCGCGTCCGGCCCCGCCGCATCATCCGCATCCTTGTCAAAGGTGACGCGCGGGTCATAGCGGCGGTGGAACTCATCATCCGACAGTTGCTCATCGGCCTTTTCTGCGGGCTTCTCTTCTTCAGCCTTCGCCTCTGCGCCCATGTCGGGATCGCCGGGCTTCATCTGCAGGGCCTCGGGGTTGCGCAGCCAGATATCGCGCTGCGGATGCGGCACCTCGATCCCCTCTTCTGCAAAGCGGATAGCGATCTGGTGCAGCACTTCCGAGGTCACCCCCAGACCCGCGCCGACATCGGACAGGATTGCCCGGATCTCGAAATCCATGCTGTCGGCGCCGAAGGCGCGGAACAGCACGGAGGGCGGCGGGTCGATGGTCACCAGCGGCTGATCCTCGATGATTTCCTTGAGGATCTTTTCGACCTGGCGGGTATCGCTGCCATAGGACACGCCCACCGGCACGATGATCCGCCCGACCTTGTTATGCCGCGTCCAGTTGGTCACCGGCTGGCTGATCAGATCGCTGTTCGGGACGATCACCTCGGTCTTGTCGAAGGTCTCGACCATGGTCGAGCGGACCGAGATCCGCTTGACGATGCCCTGCTGGCCGCCCGCCTCGATCCAGTCGCCGACGCTGACCGGACGTTCCACCATCAGGATGATGCCCGAGACGAAGTTCGACACGATGTTCTGCAGGCCGAAACCGATACCGACCGACAGGGCACTTGCCAGGATCGCCAGAGAGGACAGGTCGATCCCGGCCGAGGTAATGGCCATCACCGAGGCGATGAAGATCCCGACATAGCCGAGGCCGGCCACGACCGCATTCTGCGCCCCGCTATCCAGCTTGGTCTTGGGCAGGATCGAGTTGCGGAACAGGCCCTGAATACCGCGCGTGATCGTGTAGCCGATGGCAAAGACGATAATCAGCGTCAGGATCACCCCCGGCGACAGGGTGATGCCGCCGAAGGTGAAGCCCTTCCTGATCTGCAACCACAGCTCGGCCAGATCCTCTTTCCGCTCACCCCAGATGAGCAGGAACAGCGGGATCGACAATATGATCAGGCCAAAGCCGATCAGCAGCGGCGTCAGCCCTTCGCGGGCACCCTCGGCCCCGCGATGCATCATGGCGAAGACGTCGGCGATGAAATCCTGCAGCACGATCAGCAGGCAGATCAGCGCGACCGTCAGGATCCACGGCCAGAGGAAGTAATTGGCCAGGTTGATCAGGCCGAAGAAGCCCAGCAGCACCGACAGAACCGCGATCACCCGCGACAGGCTGCCAACCCAGGACAGCAGCCGGTGCCGATAGGCAAGCGAACTGGCATCCTCGCGCTTGGTCAATGAGCGCAGGATATTGCCCAGACGGAACACCGTCAGACCCGCCAGCAGGATCAGGATGAAGTTAAAGACCGACGCGGCCCCATCTGACATGTCCAGCGGAACGCGGGTGACCTGATCGCCGACGCGGCTATAGGCGCCAGAGGGCGGCAGGATGGCCCATGCCATGATATGATGCAGCGCGAAGATCGAGGACAGAAGCACCGCCGTCCGATAGGCCTTGATCCGCAGCGGGCGCGGCATTTCCAGCGTGTCATAGGCAATCGACTTGGCCGGAAACAGCATCTGCGCCAGCCATCTTCCCCCATACCAGATCATCGCGGCAGAGGGCAGCGCACCCAGAATCGGGATTGTCCATTCCCCGGCCAGATTAGATGCTTCGATCGCGCTGACCAGCAGGTAGATCCCGATCAGCGGCACGATGATCTGACCAAGAGAGACCAGGAAAACAACGACGGCGCGGGAATATTCCGAGGCTCTTACCGAGATCCTCTTGGGCAGCGAAAGAACCCACCATCGTCCATAGGTCAGGATGATGGCCGCCGCGACCAGATAGCTGAGGATCGAGGGCAAACGCTCTTTCAGCTGCTCCCAGACGCTGCCGTCGGTCTTGAGGGCGGCATCCGCACTTTCGGCATAGCGCGCGGCCAGTTCAGCGCCGGAAGAGGCGGCCTCGGCCCAGCTGGAGGGCATGAAGGGCGGCGGCATGCTTTCGGTCAGCTCGGCCGCGGCACGAAAGGCCTGAATTTCCGCGATATTGTCGATAATCGCGCTTGCCCGGCTTGCGGCTTCGGCCGCCGCGATGCGGGGTGCCTGAAGCTCGGACAGTTGCTTGTTCAGATCCTCGCGCCGCTGCGCGATCTCGTCATCTTCGGTCTGCCCTTCGGCAGGCGGTGCGCCAAGGGCTTCGATCTGCTGGCGCACGGATTTGATGCGCGGGCCGTTGACATTCTGGCCCTGCTGAAAGCTTTGCCGCCACCGTACGATTTCCTCGCGGATCTCGGACAATTCTTCGCTTGAGGTTTCGCGATCTGCGATCAGTTTTTCCGCACGGTCTGCGGCGCTGTTCCATTCGTCGTAAGCAATGCTGCTCCACTGCTCACCTGACCCGGATTGCGCTTCCTGAGCGGCAAGCGGGAGGGCAAACAGCGACAAGGCCGTCACAAGAACGGCAAGAAAAATTCGTATCATGATTCAGTTCAGCCTTCGAAGACTTCCGGCAACCGGGCGTCCTGCCGCGTCATCCAGCCCGGCACGGGCAGGCCCTTCGCACGCAGGAAATCGGGGTTGAACAGCTTCGTCTGATAGCGCGTGCCGTAATCGCAGAGGATCGTCACGATGGTATGGCCCGGCCCCATTTCCCGGGCCATGCGAATGGCACCTGCGACATTGATCCCGGAAGACCCGCCAAGGCAAAGACCCTCATAGGCCAGCAGTTCGAACACCACCGGCAGCGCCTCGGCATCCGATATTCTCCATGAATAGTCCGGCGTAAAGCCTTCCAGGTTCTTGGTAATTCGCCCCTGCCCGATCCCTTCGGTGATCGAGCTTCCGGGGCTGTCGAATTCACCCGTGGTATAGAAGGAATGCAGCGCCGCGCCCTCGGGATCGGCCAGACCGATCTTCACGCCCTTGGGCTGCAACGCCTCGGCCACCCCGGCCAGCGTCCCGCCCGATCCGACGGCGCAGATAAAGCCGTCCACCTTGCCCCCGGTCTGTTCCCAGATCTCGGGGCCGGTGGTTTCGACATGCGCCTGACGGTTGGCGACATTGTCGAACTGATTGGCCCAGATCGCCCCGTTCGGTTCGGTCTTGGCCAGCTCCTCGGCCAGGCGGCCCGAATAGCGCACGTAATTGTTCGGATTCTTGTAGGGCGCGGCAGGCACCTCGACCAGGGTTGCCCCGGCCAGCCGCAGCATGTCCTTTTTTTCCTGACTTTGGGTTTCAGGAATGACAATCACCGATTTGAACCCCATCGAAGCCCCGACCAGCGCCAGACCGATCCCGGTATTGCCCGCCGTCCCCTCGACAATCGTGCCACCCGGCTTCAACTCGCCCCGCGCCACGGCATCCTTGATGATATACAGCGCCGCGCGATCCTTGACCGACTGGCCGGGGTTCATGAACTCGGCTTTGCCCAGGATCTCGCAGCCGGTTTCCTCGCTGGCGCGACGCAGGCGGATCAGGGGCGTATTGCCGATGGCATCGGCAAGGTCAGAATAAATGCGCATGGCGATTGACCTGTCTTCAAGGGTTTCTCTGTCGTGCTTACCTACACGTTGCGACATATGGGGCACAACCCCGCCGCAGGGCGCCAACCCCTCAGTCGCCTGCCAGTTCCGCCCGCAGCCGTTCTTTGTTCACCTGCAACCACAGCGCAATCATCGCCAGCGGACCATTCGCGATCTGCCCCTGCGACACCATATCCAGCAGGGCGTCATGGGTCAGAACATGGCCGCGGATATCTTCGGTCTCGGAGGCCAAACCATGCACGCCGCTGCTGCCATCGGGCAGATCGGCAATGCCCACAAAGAGATACAGGTATTCCGCCAGCGTTCCGGGGCTTGGATAATGATGCACCGCCGGGAACAGTTGCCCGATCCGCAGGTCCGCCTCTTCCAGCGCCTCGCGCCTTGCGGCATCCTCGACGCTTTCACCTGCATCGACGCGACCCGCAATCGGCTCCAGCAGCCAGGGCTGCGGATCGTGGCGCAGGGCCGGGATCAGGCGGAACTGTTCGATGATCATCACCCGGTCGCGCACGGGATCCCAGGGCAGCAGCACCACCGCATCGCCCGACACAAAGCCTTCGCGCCGCACGGTGGGGGTAAAGCCGCCCGCAAAGGTCCGATGCGACAGATCCCACCGATCCACGGCAAAGAACCCGGCAAAGGGCTGCTGCCGCGCCGTCACCCGCAGATCGTCGGGCCCGCGCGGCACGACCAGATCGCCGCCCGAGTGCGGACTGGCCCTGCCCCGCAACCGGCTTGCGGCCCAGACGCCCAGCATCGGCAGGCGCCAGTTCAGAAATTCGGTCGATTGCTCGGCCGGGGCCTCGGCGATCAGCGCGGCAATTTCCGCCGCCAGATCGCTGGGCCAATCGGCCACCGGCCAGGGCGCGTCCGAGGCGGCCTGCACCTGCACCCCGACGATCCGATGCCCGGCCACGGTGATCGGCGCCAGACCCATCACCTGCGCATAGCGGCGCAGCACCTGGTTCGGCGTAACGCTGACCGCGTCGATCCCGTCGCCTTGCTGCAGCGCGGGCCAGTCATCGGCCACGATCCCTGCCCGCTCTCCGCCGATCAGTCGCCCCGGAAGGCGTAACACCTGCCCCGACAGGCCCAGAGCCCGCAGCATCCCCGGCTGCGCAAGCGGCCCGACCAGCGCCCATTGCTCACTCACAGCGCGCGCCCCGAAAGCTGCCCTGCCGCCGCTGCGCCAAGCTCGTAAGAGGTCTGGCGAAACACCGAACCGAACCCCGCAAAAAGGGCGCCGAACAGCGCCTGCCCCGGCGGTGAGGCGACGAAATCGATATAGGCCTCAAGATCCTGATCGCTGAGGCTGGAATAGGCCAGCATCATATATCCCTGCAGCCAGTCCTCGACATCGCTGGCGATCTGGCCCTGCTGCGCCCAGACATCGCCCAGAATGTCGGCCTCGCCCATCGTCATGTCAAAGCCGCCCGCATCGCCAAAGCCTTGGGAAAAGGCGATCGAGACGTTCATGCCGCCCGCAACATTATGCCCGATCAGATCGGCGGCCTCGATCAGGCGCGCAATCTGATCCGCCCGCTCGCTGCCAGCCTGCTCTGCGCGGCTATAGGCAAGCTTGGCGGCATCCTCGGCCTCCTCATCCAACATCGCGATCCGGGCCGCGCTTTCCAGATCCAGCAGCCGCTGCCCCAGATCGCTGTCATAGAAGCTCAGCCCCTGATCGATGCGCGCACGATCCATGCCCGGCAAGGCGGCGTCCAGCCCGCCGCGAAACAGTCGGGCCAGCCGCTCGGGCCGGTGAATCGCCTGCACATCGCGCGTCCAGCTGCCGGTCCCACCGCGCGGAAACAGCATATCGCGGATATCATCAGCCTCGCTCACGGCCTCATCGCGCATGATCGGCAGCAATTCCTCGATATCCATGACCTGCCACAGCCGCGCGGTCAGATCGGCCCCCTGTGCAAAGCCGATCTGCGCAAAGAGCAGCGTGAAGGTGAGGCAAAGAAATCGAAGCATCATGCGGCCTTTTTCAGATTGCGTCGATTTTTCAGCGAAACCCCCTTGCACTTCAACCCCCGTCCCTCTAAATCCCCGCCTCACCACCCAAAGCGCGGAGAGGTGCCGGAGTGGTCGAACGGGGCGGTCTCGAAAACCGTTGAGCCTTCACGGGTTCCCAGGGTTCGAATCCCTGTCTCTCCGCCATTAACCATTTTCATTGAACCCCATAGCGCCGCTTGGTAGCGTATAAGTTACTGAACTTATGCGCTCATCTGCGTTCATTGTTCTTACTGGCTTCGTTTCGATTGCGCTCGGTTCTGTTCATTTGGTGGTACGAACTGTGGTATTTCCTATGGCCTATACCTCGGGAAAGCTGACGAAGAATCTGGTCCGAACGCTCGGCCCTGGTCGGCATGGCGACGGCCACGGGCTGTATCTGGTGGTCGATCCATCCGGCGCGCGGCGCTGGATCGTCCGCGTCACGGTGAAGGGGCAGCGGAATCGGCAGGGAAAGCCGCTCCGCACCGATTTCTGCCTCGGCGGTGCTGACGTGGTGACGCTCGACGTGGCGCGCGAACGCGCCCTGGAGTATCGCCACCTCGCCAAGCAGGGCCTCAACCCGAAATATCACAAGGACCAGGACGTGCCCTGTTTCGAAGAAGTCGCCCGACAGGTCCACATCGAGCGCCTGCCGACTTGGAAGAACCCGAAGTACGGACAGCAGTGGATCAACACACTTGCAGATTATGCATTCCCCAAGATCGGCCGAATGCCCGTCTCGGATATCGACCAGCCGGAAATTTTACAGGTGCTGTCCCCGATCTGGACTGAGAAGCACGAAACCGCGCGCAGGGTGGCGCAGCGGATGAAGGCTGTGCTCGAGCCCGGTCGCGTGGCTACCGCGAGGGTGAAAATCCGGTGACGGTCGTGATGGATGCCCGGGTGTTGCCGCGCGTGAGGGCCAAGGTGAAGCACCACAACGCGATGCGCTGGCAGGACGTACCGTCGTTCTACGCCCATGCGCGATGTCCAGAACATTGACCCGCTATCCGCGGCAGGCTCGTGCCTGCTCGCGCGTCACCGCGTAGTCACCCAACATCTCGACGAGAGCAGACAAGTCAGGCAGCATCGCCATCTCCTCGGCCGCCCGGGCCTGAAACTCCCTGCTGTATTCCACGACTGGCGGACACGCTGCCACGCCGCCAGCTTCAAAACCTGCCGTCACGCAACCGGTCAACAAGTTCGTCGCGATTACGAGGACGGTGAGCCGCCGCCTCCAGCATCCTTCTCTGAACTTCATTGGCTTTCTCCCTGGTGTCGAGGCGTTCCGCCACACAGCGTCGCCACACCAGCCGCACCGCCGCCCTTCTTGGTGCGACTGTCGGCCAGCACTTCACGGGCGGGCGGCGTCTCCGCCGCGAAGGCCATGGCCCGGATCGGGAAGCGCTTGCCCCACTGCCGTGCAGGGCCGAGGTCGATGTGCATGAACCCTGATCGCGGTTAGAAGCCGAAGCCGAGGAACCCGACCTCGCGCGCCGCCGCCTCGAACGCCACCGGGTCGTGGTTCGCCATGGCGATGTCCAAGGCGGCGCCGTCGAGGTGCTTGGAGCGGGTTGCGCCGCCGACGGAGCGGTTGTGTTCGGGACTGCGATAGGCAGAACGGACGATCAGCGTCTTGCCCAGCAGGTCGCGCAACGCCTGGCCTGGACGCGAACCGCCTCTACACGACCGGGCAGTCGGGTGGCTGCATGACCTCCATCGCGCTTAACATCGCGCACCCGGATCTCTTCGCCGGCACGTTCTGTGTCGCGGGTCAGTGGGATGCTTCGCTCGTGGCCCCGGTCGCAGGCGCAAATTTCTGGGCGCTCGTGTCGGAGGATGACGCCAAGGCTTTCCCCGGCATGACCGCGATCATGGCGGAGTTGGAGGCGAACGGTGCTTCGGTGACGCGCGGCACACTCGACGCCCGTGCGCCTGCCGAAGACACAGCCGCGATCATCGATGATGGGCCTGACGTCAAACCTTCTCTGGCTCTGAGGCGAGCGACAGTAGCACCGAGCTCTTCTGAGAGACGACTTGTGCGTTCAAACTAGAGTGTCTACCGTCGGTCGTGCGTCGGGCATCTCACACATGAGAACCGATTGTCTTAACTTCATTCGCTACGTAAAGGGCAATGCCGCACAGGAAATCGTCGAACGCAAGAGAAAATCAGGATGGAGGAATCCACGCCTTGAAAGGATATGTTGGACTCACGCCCCCACTTTCTCTGAAAGTCCCGTATCGTAAACACATAGCGCATATCAACGAGATGGGCCATACACATGAATAGAAGCGATATACTATTAGAATTTGCCAAGATCGAGCACGAAGAGGCGCGGCGCTACGAGAACCAGCGTGAACGCCTTCTCGGTTTAAGCTTTGTCGCTACGGGCGCAATCCTTGCCGCAATATATTCCGACGTGAGCACAACGAGCTTTGATGTGCTGCTGGCCGGCATAGCGACAGTATTGAATTTATTCGTTTCCGTGACATCACTCAAGTTCTATCTCGCATTCAAGAGGCGTTATGAGCGATATAGGGTTCTTCGGTCCGAAATTGACAAGGAATTCGGAATTCCGAGCCTCGAAGAATTAATGGGAAAGGCCGATGAAATAGATCGCGGGAAGGACCGTTACCGTCTAGTTGAAGGATTAAGGATTCACAGTATCTGGAGCACTCTTTCATGGTTGATGGCAATCATATCTCTCGCTGTATTAATTTGGCTAATATTGGATCTGATATAGTATTCAGAAAATTACTTAGTTAGAATCGGGCGTTATTGAACTATCCGGATCACGAAACACGCGCTGTTGATGGTCAGGGCCCTCTATCCGGAAGCCTCCCAAAGCGGATATCATTTCGGCATAGCTCGTGAAACCGAGCGATTGCGGGACTTTTCCCTTCACCACGAAGTGCGCCTTCGCCCGAGTACCCAGGGAGGTGAACGGCATCCCCTCCGACGCAGCAGGTTCCTCTGAGAGTTCATCCGACAGCCAAGCCTTGAAACTGGACTTGTTAAGAGCGACCTTCCCCTCTCCGGCACTCTTCGACCCCGGCCGATCCGCATCGGCACGACCATCGTCAGCGGGCAAACGCCCGATAAACGGATGGTGTGATCTTCCGACCAAAAGGTTCGGAGGCCGACCAAAAACCGCAATCCCCTCAATACCATTTATGAATGAACCCAGAGACTTCGTTGAAAGTAGCTGCTCAAGCGGTCGCGTTGACAAAAACTCTGCTTTGGCCGTGTCGATCAGCTGACCCAAATCGATCGCAACGCCACCGGAATCGTCGATGCGCTCAAAGACATATTCACAAAACGCGTCTGAGAAACGATCCGCGGAAATGCAACCACTCGACGATACAACAGTTTCCTTGTGCAACGTTATGCCCTGTGCCGTCGGACCCTTTTCACCTAACGCAGGAACAAAAGAGACGATTTCACCTTCCCCGTGAATTTCTCTGCGAAATGCCGGCAATACTGAGTTGAAGTGAAAAAAGTACTCGTTTTCGTCCCTATCCTGAATGAAGCCATATCGTTCTCCATCCGGAACGTGCGTAACCTTTCCAAAAATTCGCTTTTCGCTTACCGCAACAGAAACAGTGTCAGTTTCGGAATTCTCGAAACTCACATTCAGGATGATCCTGCCATCTTGGCCCTTGTAATTCGATACTCCGTAGCTCTTGAGGCCTTCCAAAAGGGTTGCCACATCAATCGACTGACTGAACAAAGCACCCATTCTATGAACTGCATCCAGACGCTCAAGAAGGCTCTCTAGTTCAACCCGCGCACCTAATCTCGCCTTGGCTTGTGAAAACTCAAGAGCAAAACGCAAGATCCGATCAAAATTGAGCTTGCTGACTACCTCCAATTGAGTATCTCTTGATGCCTCCTCATCGGAGGGGTCCACCAATACAGATCCTTCAGCAGCAACGGGTTCTTTCGACCGGTTGCCGCCTTCTACGAACCCGGTCTCAATCCGCCAAGCTCTTGGACCAGTCGGGCTGAAACCCAAGTAGAAGTTTACACGCTCGTTCAGACTTCGATACTGGGCATAGTCTCTTCCTGGAGAAAAGAAGACCGAAAACTTTCCATCTATGACTATCGTCCCGGAGGTTGGTCCATTTATACTGTCAATGACTCCGTTTATCCTTATTAGCGGCTCCTCATTACTAAAAAAATTGTGGCCCCTATCCCATCCACCTAAGTCGAGTTCCGACACGATGCGACACTCTGAGCCGCTTCGCCCAAACCAAACCGGCGACCTCGACTTTCTCGCAAAACTCAATTCCTGGCATCGACGAAGGCTCTCTCGATAGGAATCAAGATCATTAGTCCTTTGACCAAACCACAACAAAAAATGGAGAATATAAAGAAAATAATGCGCTTCCCAGGATGGGAATCGCCTTGACCACAACGTTATTTGAGATACTGCCTCGTCGAAGTCAAATTCAGGAAGTCCCGAGAATGCGTGAAACCAAAGTGAATAATCATCTGATCGCCTGCCAGCCTCACGCAAATTCGTAGCCGACAGTTCAGCTATTCTCCTCTTCTCCGAAGCTGAAAGATTGCTCCATTTTCTCTCTCCACGAACAAGATACGCATTCGCCAAGGCGTTCCTTGAACGCGTATTCGCGCCCTTTCCACTTGCGTTGGCCAACTCCCATCTCTCGACCACACCATCAAGGTCTCCGTAGAGGCGATCGAGCTCAGCTTCGCATTCGACAAGGTAGTCATTTGTGGGCTCAAGCGTGGAGTAGAGATTTGTAGCGCCGCGCAACAACTCCTCTGCCTCTGACAACTTCTCTTCTAACCACAGAGCCACCTCTGAAGATTCAGAGGAAATCATGGATACCGATTCAACCGCCGCCGCCACCTTGAGACGCGCAATTGAAGCGGTAATCAACTGGATGTTTGTTATGTAGCCATAGACGTTATCCGGACTAAGCCTCCGCGCCTCTTGGAATGCACTCTCAGCTTCCGAATAAAGTGGGTCCAACGCCTGAAAGACATCATCCAGCGAACTAACTCTTGGTAGAGATTTAAGGTTATGCCGCAGACGCGAACGGATAATCAGACCAAGCGTATGGTAGTGAACTGCATCATTGCTACTGAGTGAAATCGCACGGTGAAGGTACTCCTCTGCTTTTTCGAAGTCACGGCGCATGCGATACACTTGATGCCGGCCTAGGTGGCTCCAAAAATGTGACTCGTCTGGACAGTTGTCGCACAAGTGCTGTAGAACAGAATGCCCGAGCGAGACGTCGATAGCATCAAGGTTTTCAATGATTGGGGCGAAGTCCTCTCTGTCCTCCACGCCATCGGTTGAACCCGACCGGTCGATGAACAACTGTCGAAAAAGGTCCACACAGGCAGAGGGTCCCGCGGCCTTAACCAAGTCAGATATCAGATCGATAGAGTAGGACTTCAGATCCAGACGCCAATCATCCTGGAGGCCCAGACGAAAGTGCTCTAGAACCTCTTCGGCCAGTATTTGGTGCATTATCCGAACGCCACCACCATAGCTCAATATAAGGTTGGCGACACCATCACCGAATAGATCCCTCAGTTCCAGATTCGAATCCGGTTCAACACCCGAAATCGAGTATATTATGCTCTCTGGAATGGTACCGTTCGAAAATATCGTAACCACGGCGATGTGCTCCAGCACTCGTCGAATATCTCGGCTGGCGCCGGCAATATGGTGTTTTACATAACTATCGACCCCCAAGAAATCTCGTTCAAACGCTATCAATCCGTAGAAGAATGGCAAACGATACTTCTTCAGAGTTTCATTGGTCGATACTTTTGAGATTTGCTCCCTTTTTCGAGAATCTTCCGTCAGTGACATATAGGTTGACTTAAATTTTTTCACCTCTCTCGGAGTGAGGCCCTCTATGATCTCGAAGGATCGCTTCTTAGATGGAAAGAACGATCGCCGCAAATATAGCAACACTGCACGACAGTTGTTCTGTGCCAAATATCTCTGAACATCCTCGCGGTTGCTTTCCGTAAGTACGGAACTATCGGCAACAACAAATACTGGTCGCTCAGAAATTAAAAATAGCTCCCTGATCCTCTCTCCAAGACTAGGAGAAAAAGATTCAACGTATGCGGTTGGGTGCTCATAATGAAGTTCCCAAGCCACTCGCATCGCCAAAGTTGTTGCACCGGAGCCGGGTTGATGTTCAACTACGATGGTGTGATTTCGATGAGATGACAGCCACTTTCGACATTCACTTATTAAGGCTTCATTAGCGTCGCGCCTAATGTCGACATCCGCGGAGATTTCTTCCCACGTCGGGGGGCGTCCACGCCAGAAATCGGATGAAGAAGAATTGTCTGCGTCTGACAAAAAGTCTTTCAGAACTTCTGAGTGTAGTACTGATAAGTTCTCTTCGAGCGCTCGGATCTTCTCCGGCAGCACAGTCCGATACTCACCAGATGGCCCTGGAATCTTGCATCCTTCCGCTTCAACCGTAGTGCCAAAGGTGTTTGCGGCGTGCCTTACAAAATCTCCTACCGAAAGCGGAACCGTGAAAAGGTTTGTCGCCGACTCGTTGATTGCCCTTCCGCCGAGCACGAATATCTTTGCTCGACCTCTCGTTGCCTCATCGATGTCTCGAATTATGCTTTCGATTCTCGAAGATGGATTATTTTTATCGAGTGTGAGGCCTGGGAGAATAAGACAGTATATTGGGGTTGGGTTTGTTTTTTCTGCAATTTTTTTCACAAGCTGTCGAACTATTGGCAAGCGATCCCATCGCCACTTGTGGAAGTCTGGAAAGAACTCCTTTCTTGTCGACCACCCCGCCGCAAGCATCCATGCGGTCGACCTTCGGGGATCAAATTCAGGGATATTTGAGGTAAAGAGATGAAGACTGCGCTTCGCTGCCAACACGTCAGAGCTAAACCGATAAAGTCCGTTTTCGTCAGAATTTGGGTCCAGGTCTATGACAGCTGACCATGGCAGATGACCAAGCGCCTTCAGGTGAGGATCCGGGTGCTGACCTTCTGTCACAAGGACAAACAGGCCATCTGACTGAGTGAAACTTCCGGCTTCGCGAAACAACTGCTGCCACAGTGCATCGGAAGATGAATTTGACTCACTCTCACTTAGTTCAAGGCGTGATAGACGGGCCCATTCTTCATCTAGGAACACTTCCAGATAGCGACGGGCCGCCCAACCGGCGTAAGCTAATGCAGAAATCTTCAACGAGCGATCAATTGGCTTGTTGGCCCAGTTGATGCCAGCGGCCACACGTGAAAGAAGAATCTGCTTCTCGAAGTCATCTTGTCTTGCCGGGAAGCGGCTTGATAAAAACGTTTCAAGTGGCAGCCTAAGTTTTGTGAATAGCTTCTCGATCCACATTGCATTGGGTGGAACGACTGCGGTCGTATTGTCCGGATCGAGCGCATTTAGGACAGCGATGAGCGGTGAAGCCCCATTGGCGCCGAGGAATGATAACGCAAATGACAGTTCGAGGTATGCTAGATCAAATCCAACCAGATTCTCCGATGAGAGCGCGAAATCAATGATAAAGTAAGGATTGGATTCAGGATTGAAGCGGTGAAAAAGAATGTTTCCGCCATGAAGATCGCCATGACTGAGTCCAGTAAGGGGGGAAAGGGACTCCTTGTCATTCTGCGAAAGCAAATCGAGGAAGTGAAGCGGATTGACTAGTATCTCGCCCGCCATCGGAAATATCTCGCCGCCACAAAAACTATTTATGAAATCGTGGAGTTCCGAGGCTTTAGTATGGTCAGAGCGATAGCCGCAGGCATTCTTGAGCACTTCATGTGCACTCGATCTGGGTTGAAATTCTTCGTCTGCCCACGCGGACAATAGATTGCTGACAATTCCATCAGCGTTATCGAAAATTAAGTTGGCGTGTTTCCCCACTGATGCCGTGTATCGATTCAAACTACGACCTGCAATATCGAATACCATTACGTCATAGTGACTATCCCGCTCAGAGCGGTAACTATACCTTAGTTGTGGAATATGCTCTTCAGAAAATGCCGGCGCTCTGTTGTAGGCGACCTCATGAGAACTTTGCTCTGGCTTTTGATCCTGGTACTTGGGGGCTTCGCTAATCTTGAGGATATATACACCACTTTTTATAGTGTCTTTTGGCGCCTTTCGGACATCGAGTTTAAAAACTGCGGAACCGGAAAAGCCGCCAGGAATTGCGTCGAGGTGAACATCTGCGCCCGCAATCCATTGGTCGAGTGCTTCCTCTATGGACACCCGCCTTGGATCGTTCGCCTCAAGCCCTTCGATTGAAATCAAGAAGTCTGTCCCTGTACGTTTACTTCGTTGGGAGGCGGTCGACCCACGTCCGTAACCTATGTAGACAATACAGCACTCGATGCATGGCTTCGGCAAGCAATTTTCTCGGGTTGTCAGCCCAGCCCATAGCGCCAGAACGACGCGTGGTTGGTGACGAAGTCGTCATCTGCGGTCGAGGGATACCGCGCCGGTGGGTCCGTGTGGCCCTCCGTCATCGGCACTATGGGCTGTAGCAAGATGGCGATAGCGTGTGAGAATTGGGCGCGGCGATTCTGGCGACTAAACCTTGGACTTCCGTTCCGCTCCTTGAACGTGGAACAGAACCGAATGATTGGTCAGTAGTCCGTCTCCACATACACCCCCGAGCAATCGTATGCGACCGCCGCCGCCGTCGCGCCGTTGCTCATGAAGTTGCGCGGGCTCATGAGTTGCGTCGCGGCAGGAATGTCCGTGTCGAGCATGGTCTCGACCACCGCCCCGCTGACCTCCTCGACCACCCGGACGCCGATCTCGCTGCTGTTCGGGGCGGCGAAGAGCGTGAGGGTCAGGACGTTCGTCGTGCTCGCGACAGGGAAACTCGCCCCGAGATCGCTGAGCGTCGGCGCGCCCGAGGCGTCGTTCTGGACCAGTTGCCAGTTTGTGTGGGTGCCGCGCTGGAAGCCGATGCCAATGCAGTTGACCACGGCCGAGAGGGTCAGCGTCGTGGCCAGCGCCGCCGTCGACCCGTAGAGGCCGAAGAAGCCCATGCCGGTCGCCTGCAGGGTGACGAGCGAAAGCCGGTTCACATAGGTGAAGCCGCCCAACCCGTCCGCATTTCCGCGCCAACAGACCCAGCCCGCCGACCGCTCCTCTGCCGCCGCATCGGCGGTGGCGGCGCTGGTCACGCGCCAGCGGCGCATTGAGGTCGAAAGGTTGGTGGTGGCGAGCGTCGGCGTGGAGACGGTGCCGACGGCGGTGCGTGGCATGCCGTTGGTGTTGACCGTGGTGCCGGTGGACGGCGCCCAGGTCGCGATGCGGTTCACCCCGAAATGCGGCTGCAGCGGGAAGAACCGCCCCGAGGGACGCTGGACGTCGAGCCATCCGGCCCCGGCGCGGTCGCAGGCATAGAGGGCGAGCTTGCCGGTTGGCGGCGGCGCGGGAACGGCGCTCATAGCCGGGAGCACCACGGGTTCGGGCATCTCGACCCGGCCCGTAGAGCGGTCGATGCGGATCGCCTCGTAGAAGGCCGACCCGTCCGGGCTGACCTTGAAGCTGAAATCGTCGCTGCCCAGAAGTCCGATCAGCGCCCGGGCCGACCAGTTGGTCTTGAAGGCGAAGCTGGCGTCGTTGGCTGGCGCGGCCTTGTTGAAACTGGCCGGCCAGGTCAAGCTACCACTCCCCGACCGCGCAGCCATGGACGAGTTCGTGGATCAGACAAAAACGCTGGTTGGAGCCCTCGGCTGGGATCTCTTCCGAGAAGTCCGCGGTCGTGCGCAGGAGCAGATCGCAGGGCGAGAACTGCCAGAGGCTGAAATCCATGAAAGCCCTCGGTTCTTCTTCCGAGGCGACGGCTTCGCGGCAGAGATGGAGATTGGGCCCTCCGGGGATTTCGTCGTCACAGCAGGTTCGAGGGCAAGGGTCCGGACGACGCGAACGATACCGAGGGGGACGGTCACGCTCCGGAACACCCTTGTTGAGAAGGGCGTCCTCCGCGAGGAAGGCGATTTTCTTGTCTTCACAAGCGCCTACAGCTTCACGTCTGCCTCTGCCGCGGCTGCGGCCGTCATTGGTGCGAGCGCTAATGGCCGGATCCTGTGGAAGCTCCCGGACGGGCGCAACTACGCGGACTGGGAAGCCTCTCAGGGCATATCAGACTGCGCCTCGCAGTGAGGCCGCTTAAAGGCGGTAGCAAGTTGGATTTCTGTTCCATCTCGCTGAACGCCACCCACGTCGAACTGCTTAGCGGGCGCTCTCAAAAAGTTATACTCTTTCAGTTACTTGCAAGAAATTCACCTTAACGGCGCAGTCATCAGGTCCGGAGAATATCGGCCCTCAGAGACCGCTTCCGGGCCTCTTGGCAGCAGGGGCAGTGCTCAGCCCATCCCGCACAACCCTCGAAAACAACGGAAAAATCCGGCCGCAGCCGGATCGGGAGGACGCTTTCGCAGGGGCAAGTGGCGGAGGGGATGGGTCTGACGTCCAACCTTCTCCAGTATAAGTCATTGATTTTATTTGATGCGCACAGCTGCTACGCTGGAAGAGCGGGAGTCCGTCCGCAAAGGTTGGCTCTATCGTGATGTCGGCAACGATGAGCGGCAGTCGGCTGCCTTGATCTTGGAGAGCACCCCCGATCATCCACCAGCCGCCCTCGGCGCCAACAGGATGACGGCCGCACCGGCGAGGCAGATTGCGGCACCTGTCAGGTCCCAAGTGTCCGGGCGCTGCTTCTCGATGAGCCACAGCCAGAGGAGCGAGGCTGCGATATAGACCCCGCCATAAGCTGCGTAGGCCCGCCCCGCAAAATCGGAGGGGGCAAGGGTCAGGAGCCAAGCGAAGACGGCCAGGCTCAGGAGGCCGGGGACCAGCCAGAGCGCGCTCGCGCCTTGCCGCATCCATGCCCAGACCGCAAAGCAGCCCGCAATCTCGGCCAGAGCGGCACCGATGTAGATGGCGAGGGTGCCGGGTGCTTTCACGATGCCGCCTCGCTCTCCGGATGCTGGTGATCGGTTGCGCATAGCGAATGGTCGCCCAGAACTTCAATGACCCGGCAATCGGCAATCCGACCGCCTGCACATTGCACGACCATGCGCTCAAGTTCGCCTTTCAGCGCAGTCAGGCGCGCAAGGCGGCTTTCAACCTCGGCCAGCTGCGCCCTGGCGATGACATCGGCGGCTGCGCAGGATTGATCGGGTCTGTCAGAGAGACTCAGAAGGTCTCGGATAGCGTCCAGCGGAAAACCGAGCTCCCGCGCATGGCGGATGAAGGCTAGCCGATCCAGTGCCGACTGCCCATAGAGCCGCTGGTTCCCGGCACTGCGATCTGGCTCCGGCAGGAGCCCGATCTGCTCGTAGTAGCGGATCGTCGGAACCTTCACGCCGGCCGCTTCGCCCAATTTTCCGATGGTGAGCATCAGATTTCCTCTTGAAGCTATAGCTACTAGAGACCTTAGGTTCCCGACTCAGCAAATACAATGTTGCCCGCTGGGCGGGTTGGAAGGGCGTGATGACGGCGAACGACAGTGCAACCTACGAATGGACGGTTTCCGGGATGGACTGTGCGTCGTGCGCCGGCAAGGTCCGGGGTGCGGTCGAACGCCTGCCTGGCGTGAGCGACGTCGATGTGGCGCTAATGACCGAGCGGCTTCGGCTGACTCTGGATGAAGGGCAGACCCCTCGCAACCAGATCGAAGCAATCGTCAAGCGGCTCGGCTACGGGATCGCGGCGAAAGGATCGAGCCCCGATCGGAAAGGCTTCGTGCTGCCGGACGATGAGCAAGCGTCCCGTGCGGACGGCTCGCGAGATGCCGCAGGACTCGAGCCCAACGCTGGATCGACAGGGCCCGAGAGCGGTCCCGGGCCCGGTTCGCGTTGGTATCAGACCGCGAAGGGCAGACTGGTGATCGGCACCGGTCTCCTCCTCGCGGCGGCATGGGCCGTGAAACTGCTCGCCTCCCAGGATGTGGCAACGTGGGCATTCATCCTCGCGACGCTCATTGGTGTCGCCCCTATCGCACGCCGCGCCGTCGCGTCCGCCAGAGCGGGGATGCCGTTCACGATCGAGATGCTGATGACAATCGCCGCCAGCGGCGCGCTCGTCATCGACGCCGCCGAGGAAGCGGCGCTCGTCGTCTTCCTCTTCGCCGTCGGGGAGGTTCTCGAAGGTGTTGCGGCGAACAAGGCCCGCGACGGGATCCGGGCGCTCGCTCGTCTGGTACCGAAGACCGCGATCCTGGAGATCGGCGGCCGGACTCGGGTGATACCAGCCGACCAGCTGCAGGTGGACCAGATCGTTCTGGTGCGCCCGGGAGACCGGGTCCCGGCAGATGGCGAAGTTATCGAGGGCACCTCGGGCGTCGATGAGAGCGCCGTCACGGGCGAGAGTGTGCCGAAGCTGAAGGAACCCGGTGCCTCCGTCTTTGCCGGCTCCATCAATTCCGAGGCGGCGCTGCGTGTTCGGGTCACCAAGTCGGCCGAGGACAACACCATTGCCCGTATCATCCGGCTGGTCGAGGAAGCGGAAAGCGCCCGGGCCCCGACCGAGCGCTTCATCGACCGTTTCAGCCGCATCTACATGCCGGCCGTCGTCGGAGTTGCGGTGCTGGTGGCCATCGTCCCGCCCCTTGCGTTCGGGCAAGGCTGGGATACGTGGATCTACCGGGCGCTCGCGCTTCTCCTGATCGGATGCCCCTGCGCGCTGGTGATCTCGGTACCGGCTTCCATCGCCTCTGCGCTTTCTTCAGGCGCGCGTCGCGGGCTGCTGATGAAAGGAGGCGCCGTGATCGAGGCCGCGGCGGCCACCACGCATGTCGCATTCGACAAGACCGGAACCCTGACCCACGGACGGCCGCGCGTCACGGACGTGGTGCCGATCTCGGGATCGGAGACAGAGGTGCTGGCGCTGGCTGCCGCCGTCGAAGCGGGGTCGAGCCATCCTCTGGCGGAGGCGATCCTGTCCCGCGCGGAAGCTGCGGGAGCGCCGTTCCTGGCCGCGACCGCCGCCAAAGCGCTTCCGGGCAAAGGGGCCGAAGCAGTCGTTGAGGGTGAAACCGCCTGGGTGGGCTCTCCACGGTTCGCCGGGGAGCGCGGTGTGTTGGACGACCACGCGCTCCGGGCGGTGGTCGGCATGGAAGATGAAGGCAAGACAGTCGTCGCGGTCTTCCGCCGGAGCCAGTTGGTCGGACTCGTAGCGCTCCGGGACGAACCCCGAGAGGATGCCGCCCGCGCGGTGCAGCAACTCAAGGCGCTTGGCATCGCGTCTGTGATGCTGACCGGCGACAACCGGCGCACGGCAGCAGCCATTTCCGCTGGGCTGGGCATTGACCATCGCGCCGAATTGATGCCCGAAGGCAAGGTCGCCGCGATCCGTGAGATGACCGCCAGAGACCGCGTGATGATGGTGGGCGACGGCATCAACGATGCCCCTGCGCTCGCCACCGCCCACATCGGAGTTGCCATGGGCTCCGGAACGGACGTCGCGCTTGAAACCGCCGACGCCGCGATCCTGCGCAATCGCGTGACCGATGTGGCCGGCAAGATTCGCCTTGCTCGCGCAGCCATGGCGAACATCAGGCAAAATGTGGCGATCGCGCTCGGCCTTAAGGCGGTGTTTCTGGTGACGACGATCCTCGGCATTACCGGGCTGTGGATCGCGATCCTTGCAGATACCGGCGCGACGGTGCTCGTCACACTGAACGCGCTGCGGCTTCTTGCGTTTGATCCGGAACGTGAGGCCTGAGATCAGATCATCGGCAGGGCGATGGTTCCGCTGCCATGCCGCAGGGCCGAGCGCTGAGAACATAAACCTCGGGGTACTGTTCCGCCGCGAGTGCTCAACATGCTGCAACTGGAATCGGGCTTCTGCTCGGTTTCGCGCTGGTGGCCGCCATCTGGTCGCGCACCACTACGGGGCTATTGGCCGTCCGGGGCGTGAAGCCGAACTCGAAAGAGAGACCGCAGGCGGCGATCATGGTGGCGTTCGTCGGGCTGCTCGCGCTCCACACGATTGAAATCCTGGCTTTCGCCGCAGTCTACAGGGCGCTGCAGGGCTGGGGCGTGGGAGGCTTCGACGGCAGCTACGACCCATGCTGGAGCGGCCTGATCTACTTCTCCGGCGTCAACTTCGCCACGCTCGGGTACACGCAGATCGAGGCAACCGGGCCGATACGGATGGTCAACATGATGCAGTCGCTCGGCGGCTTCATGGTGCTGACCTGGTCGGCGACGTTCCTCTAACTCGGTCTGCGAACTGGCCTGGCGCGAGTAGCAGCCGACGACCATGGGGAATGTCAGTTTGCCTCCGACACCCTCTCTTGGTATCGGCGCTCGCGCTCTGGCCATGTGCTCTTGATGTAGTCGAGAACGGCGCGGATGTCCGCGTCGCTCAGCACGTCTGCGAAGCCGGGCATGTCGCTCTCGTATCCGCCGCCGACCACGGCGGCGGTGCCTTCCCTAACGATGCGGAACAGGACATCGTCAGGATGGTGCCAGGTGTGGCCGCTGGCGTCGTGGGGTGGCGCCGGCAACCGGCCGGACGGAAGCGGCGAGCGCCAGCCCGGCTGGCCCTCCAGTTCCGCGCCGTGGCAGGCGGCGCACTGATCCGCATAGATCTGGCGTCCTTGCGCGATGATGTCCGCCGACGCCACGGCGGTGGATGCGGTACCGGCATAACGCCAGCCAGCAAAGACCGCGAGGATCACACCTCCGACGACCAGACCGATCACGACAGTATTTCGGAGAGCTTTTTTCAAGACGTCTATCGCCGATCACTGCGGAATAACATTCGCGTTTGGTCGAGACCACGTTGTGCCAGCGGCGAGGCGCCTGCGACAATGGACATTCTCGTGAGCAATGCCTATCTTTGCAGCATGCTCGAACGTGTCGTCACCATGCTTGCCATACTCGCGATCACCGTGGTGACGACGGTGACCTCCGCGCATGCGACACGCATGAGCATGAATTCCGGTGTGGATCACGCGATGCATGTCGCCGACATGATGCACTCTCCGGTCATTTCGGGCTTCGACTGTGACGCTGGAGAGCACTGTGGATCGGCCGATGCCGAGATGTGCGAGTTCGTATGCGCAGGCCTCTCTGCCTTCCTGACGTCGGCAGGCGAGGAAGCCGGGCACGCCTACGGCGCCGCCAGTCATGACGTCCCGTCCGCGGCAATCCACGTCAGCCGTGCGCCGGGACTGAACGAACGACCTCCCAAGCTCCGTCTCCTCTGAGCGCGCCCGGGCAGACGCCCGAGGCGCCCCATCGGTATTGATGAACGGGACGGAAGTCCCGAGGAGACGACCATGAACATGCTTTCTCGACGCGGCTTTCTTGCCGCAAGTGCGGCCGCCATTGGCGCTGCACACTTGCCCCGCATCGCCTTCGCGCAAGGGGTGGCGCCGATCAGCCTCTCCGCTGCGACGCGCACGCTCGACATCGACGGTCGCGCTGCCACGGTCTTCGGGCTTGCCGGCCCCGGCGGTCAGGGACTGATCCTCGACCCCGGCCAGAGGTTCCGGGTCGATCTGACCAACGACCTGGACGTCGGTACCATCATCCACTGGCACGGACAGATCCCGCCCAACGCGCAGGACGGTGTGCCGGACATGCCGATGCCCCTCCTCGCACCGGGTGAAACCCGATCCTACGACTTCGAGGCACGGCCCGGCACGCACTGGATGCACAGCCATGTGCCCACCCAGGAGATGCAGCTGCTCGCCGCGCCGCTGATCGTGCGCTCGGCCGAGGACGTTGCTGCCGACCGGCAAGACGTCGTGATGTTCCTTCATGACTTCTCCTTCAAGGCCCCCGAGGAGGTTCTGGCCGAGATCGGCGCAGGTCATGGCGGCGGGCACGGCGCGGGCCATGGTGCCGGTGCATTGCCCGATCAGGGCGCTCCCATGGGAGGCATGGGGGCGATGCAGGGCATGGATCACGGGGCCATGGGCCATGGCGCCACGGGCGGCATGCCGATGGGCAACATGCCCCGAATGGGCGGGATGATGGGTATGGGCGGCCAGATGGGCGGCATGGCCATGGACCTGAACGACTATGACTGGGACGCCTATCTCGCCAATGACCGGACCCTGTCGGACCCGGAGGTGGTCCAGGTCGAGCGCGGTGGCCGTATCCGGCTTCGGGTCATCAACGCCGCTGCGGCGACGGTATTCTGGATCGAGACCGGCGGTGCCGAGGCGCGGCTGGTCGCGGTAGATGGGCACGCGGTCGAACCTCTCGCCGGCACGCGGTTCGGTCTGGCAATGGGCCAGCGTCTGGACATCGAGATCGACCTGCCGCACGAAGGCGGCGCCTGGCCGATCCTCGCCCTGCGCGAAGGCGCGCGCGAGCGCACCGGCCTGATCCTCGCCACGCAGGGTGCCGAAGTGCGGCGTCTCGATGCAATGGCGGATGCCGAAGCGCCCGCGTTCGACACCGATCTGGCGCAGGAGGCGCGCCTCATCGCGCTGGACGCTCTGCCGGATCGACCCGTGGACCGCAGCCAGATGCTGATGCTGGGCGGTTCGATGCAGCCGTACGTCTGGACGATAAACGGGGCAGTCTGGGGCCAGCACCAGCCGATCACCGCACGCAGCGGTGAGCGGGTCGTGCTGTCGTTCCACAACATGTCGATGATGGCGCACCCGATGCATCTGCACGGCCATGTGTTCCAGGTCGTCGGGCTGAACGGGCGTCGGGTCGCCGGTGCACTACGCGACACGGTTCACGTGCCACCGATGTCGATGGTCGATGTCGCCCTCGATGTCGGTGAGGCCGCCCGATGGATGCTGCATTGCCACCACATGCCGCACCTTACGACGGGGATGATGACCGAATTCGCGGTCACGGCGTCCGTCTGATCCCAGCGGGTCGTCCGGACATGGCGCCCCGCCCGGCACCGATCCTGGTCTGTCCTGCCCCATGTTGTCGTGAGGGCCGGCCAAAAGACGCACCCTGCGGGTAAAAATCAGGAGGATGAGATGATGAACTGGAACGACATGGGCCCCGGAATGGGTTTCGGAATGGGGTTTGGCTGGCTCTTCGGCCTGCTGATCCTCGTGCTGCTGGTTTTGGCCATAGCAGCGCTGATCAAGTATCTTCGGAAATAGAAAAAAGGAGTTGGCAATGACCTACACGATCAATCGAATGTTCCCCGACGCCGGTATCGACGACGTCGACGCTCGCGCGCGGAAGGCCCTCACCGACCACGGCTTCGGCATCCTGACCGAGATCGACGTCAAGGCGACGATGAAGAAGAAGCTAGATGTCGAGATGCCCGCCTACCGCATCCTCGGCGCCTGCAACCCCAAGATGGCGCATCAGGCCATCGGGATCGAACCGCGCGTCGGTGCGATGCTGCCATGCAACGTCATCCTGCGCGAGGTCGACGGTGGCGTGGAAGTCAGCGCCATCGATCCTGTGGCGTCGATGCAGGCGATTGAGAACGCCGAACTGACGGCCGTGGCGGGCGAGGTGCGCGACCTCCTGGCGAAGGCCGTCGCGGCGGTCTGAGATGAGCCTGCGCGTCACCATTCTCGCGGGCCTTGCGATCCTCGGCATCGGACTGCTCGCTGTCTGGCAGTTCGCGCCTTCGGTGTTCGCCGAGGCGCGCAGCCTCCTGGAGCCCGAGCGTCTGGAAACGCTGGTGGCGCGTGCGGGTCTCTGGGGGCCGGTCCTGATCGTCACGCTTATGACCATCGCGGTCGTGGCCAGCCCAATCCCGAGTGCACCCATCGCACTGGCGGCCGGAGCGGCCTACGGACATCTCTGGGGGACCGTGCAGGTCGTCATCGGCGCCGAGCTCGGGGCGCTGATCGCCTTCGGTCTCGCACGGGTTCTGGGGCATGACGTCCTGCGGCGGGTGTTCGGGGACCGCGTCGATGCCGGGCTGCTCGGCTCGCAGAACGCGTTGACGGCGACGGTTCTTGCCAGCCGCCTGATGCCCTTCGTGTCCTTCGACATGATCAGCTACGCGGCCGGACTGAGCCGATTGCACGCCTGGCGTTTCGCCTTGGCAACACTGGCGGGGATCATTCCGGCAAGCTTCCTGCTGGCCCATTTCGGCGGCGAGGCGGTGAGCGGAGATCTGGGCCGGGCGACATGGGCAGTACTTGGCCTCGGCCTCTTGACGGGCCTGCCACTGCTTTGGGTAGCCATGCGGCAAAAGCCTGAAAAGGGAAATCCATGACCGGAAGCGAGTACCAGAAGAACAGCATCACCCTTTCCGGTGCGGTAGCCATGGGCACCGGCGTGATGATCGGCGCGGGCATCTTCGCGCTGACCGGCCAGATCGCCGAACTCGCCGGGCCTCTCTTCCCGCTCTCGTTCGTGGTCGGCGCCATCGTGACCGCCTTCAGCGCCTACACCTATATCAAGATGTCGAACGCATACCCGTCTGCGGGCGGCATCGGGATGATCCTGAAGAAAGCCTACGGACCGACGACGGTCGCGGCGGGCGCAGCTCTCCTGATGGCGCTGTCGATGGTCATCAACGAAAGCCTCGTCGCTCGCACCTTCGGAACCTACACCCTGCGAGCCTTCGGCGGCGATCCGGACAGCATTCTCGTGCCGGTCCTCGGCGTGGGGCTGATCGTCTTCGCCTATCTCGTGAACGTCTCTGGCAACCGGTCGGTCGGGCTGCTGTCCATTATCATGGCCATTCTCAAGGTGGGCGGCATTGCGCTGTTCGGGGCGGCCGGTCTGTGGGCCAGCGGCATTTCGTTCGAAGCGTCGGGCGGAGATTTTCGTGCGGGTGGGTTCGTGGCGTCGGTCGCGCTGTCCATTCTCGCCTTCAAGGGGTTCACGACCATCACCAACAGCGGCGCCGAGGTGACCAATCCGCATCGGAACGTGGGCCGGGCCATAGTCCTGTCCATCGCCATCTGCGTCGTCGTCTACCTGCTGGTCGCATTCGCGGTCGGCTCCAGCCTGCCGCTCGATCGCATCGTGGCGGCGAAGGACTACGCGCTGGCTGAAGCGGCCCAACCAGCCCTCGGGCAAACCGGCTTCTACCTGACGGTGGCGCTTGCGCTGGTGGCAACTGCCTCGGGCCTGATCGCCAGCGTGTTTGCCGTCTCGCGGATGCTGGCGATGCTGACGGACATGAAGATGATCCCGCACAGCCATTTCGGGATGCCAGGCACGATCAAGGACCACACACTCGTCTACACCGTCGTGATCGCAGGCTTCCTGACGGTCTTCTTCGACCTCAGCCGCATCGCCTCGCTCGGGGCCTTCTTCTATCTGGTGATGGACATGATCATCCATTTCGGCGTGTTCCGGCATCTGCGCGAAGAAATCGGCGCTCGGGGCTGGGTGTTGCTGACGGCAATCGCACTTGATGCCGTGGTGCTGGCCGCCTTCGCCGCGATGAAATGGCAGTCCGACCCCTTGATCGTCGTCCTGGGTGCGATCGGCATGGCGCTGGTGTTCCTGTTCGTCGGAATCTTCCTCGCACGGAATCCCGCCCTGGAAGGCGCTCACGACCACCATTGAAAAGAGCTTGAGCTTCCAACGGCTGGAAGCGGCAAGCTGAAACAAGAGATCGAAAGGCTGGCAGACTATGGAGCACGATCACCATCACGCGGCGCCCGACATTCCGGCGGGGGCGAATACCGCAAAGGACCCGGTCTGCGGGATGACGGTCGCGGTCAAGCCGGACGGGCGTCACGCCGAGTTCCAGGGAGAGACCTTTCATTTCTGTTCGGAGAAATGCCAGTCGAAGTTCAAGGCGGATCCGTGGTTCTACGCCTCGGGCCGGGCCGCCGGACAGAAGAAGGCTGCTCCGGCCAACGTCCAGTACACCTGTCCGATGCATCCCGAGATCGTCCGCGATGCGCCGGGGTCCTGCCCGATCTGCGGCATGGCGCTGGAACCGATGGTGCCGTCGGATGAGCCCAGCGAGGAGCTGACCGACTTCACGCGTCGGATGTGGATTTCGGCGGCGGCGGCGGTGCCGCTCATCATCCTGACGATGGGTGAACTGGTCGCGCTGCCAGTGCGCGACTGGATCGGGCATCAGACCGCAAGTTATCTCGAGTTCGTGCTGGCAACGCCGATCATCCTCTGGGCCGCCTTGCCTTTCTTCCGGCGCGGCTGGGACTCCATTGTGAACCGCAGCCCAAACATGTGGACGCTGATCAGCATCGGCGTGGCGGCGGCCTACCTTTACTCGCTCGTCGCGACGTTCCTGCCGGGGGTGTTTCCGGAACAGTACCGGATGGGCCACGGCGTCGGCACCTATTTCGAGGCGGCGGTGGTGATCGTCGCGTTGGTCTTCGTGGGCCAGGTGCTGGAACTCCGAGCGCGAGAACGCACCGGGGATGCGATCCGCGCGCTTCTGGATCTGGCGCCGAAGACCGCGCGGCGCATCCTGCCGGACGGCACTGAATACGATGCGCCGCTGGAGAACATCATGGAGGGCGACCGGCTGCGGGTCCGTCCCGGCGACGCCATTCCGGTCGACGGCACGGTGATCGAGGGCCGCTCGTCGCTGGACGAAAGCATGCTGACCGGCGAGTCAATGCCGGTGGAAAAGGGGCCGGGGGATGAGGTGACGGGCGCCACGATCAACAAGAACGGCTCTCTGGTCATGGAGGCAGGCAAGGTCGGGTCCGATACCGTGCTGGCGCAGATCGTGGCGATGGTGTCGAACGCGCGGCGGTCCCGCGCGCCGATCCAGGGGCTGGCCGACCGGGTGTCGGCGATATTCGTGCCGACGGTGGTGGTCATCGCCATCGTCGCCTTCGTGGTCTGGCTGATCTTCGGCCCGGAGCCCGCGCTGGTCTTCGCAATCGCCTCGGCCGTGTCGGTCCTCATCATCGCCTGCCCCTGCGCGCTGGGGCTGGCGACACCGATCTCCATCACCACGGCGGCGGGGCGCGGCGCACAGGCGGGCGTGCTGATCAAGGACGCCGAGGCGCTGGAGCGAATGGCAGGAGTCGATACGCTCATCGTCGACAAGACCGGCACGCTGACCATGGGCAAGCCGAAGCTGACCGATACGGTTGCGCTCGGGGACGTCACCGAGACCGACCTGTTGTCGCTGGCCGCAGCGCTGGAGCGTGGCTCGGAACACCCGCTGGCTGAGGCGATTGTCGAGGGAGCCGAGGCGCAGGGTGCGCCGCGTCAGGAGGCCACGGACTTCGACGCCGTCACTGGCAAGGGCGTACAGGGCCGGGTCGGTGGGCGCGCGGTGGCGCTAGGCAACGCGGCGATGATGCGGGAGATGGGGCTCGACACCGCGCAGGCCGAGTCAAAGGCCGACACCCTGCGCGCCGAGGGCAAGACGGCGATGTTCGTCGCGCTTGACGGCGCGCTCGTCGGCATCGTGGCGGTCGCCGACCCGATCAAGGAGAGTACCGCGCAGGCCATTCGGGAACTTCATGCCCAAGGGCTAAGGGTGATCATGGCGACGGGCGACAACGAACGCACGGCGCAGGCGGTGGCGGGCAAGCTCGGCATCGACGAGGTGCGCGCAGGCATCCTGCCCGAGGCCAAGAAGGACCTGATCGACCAGTTGCGCCGCGACGGCCACAAGATCGCCATGGCGGGCGACGGGGTGAACGACGCCCCCGCGCTCGCCGCCGCCGATGTCGGCATCGCCATGGGCACCGGGGCCGATGTTGCGATGGAAAGCGCAGGCATCACCCTGCTGGGCGGCGACCTGATGGGCATCGTGCGGGCGCGCAAGCTCGCCCGCGCCACCCTGCGGAACATCAAGCAGAACCTGTTCTTCGCCTTCGCCTACAACGCGCTTGGCGTCCCCATCGCCGCCGGGCTGCTTTACCCTGTCACCGGACTTCTGCTCTCGCCGATGATCGCGGCGGCGGCGATGAGCCTGTCGTCGGTCTCGGTGATCACCAACGCCCTGCGGCTCAGGCGGGTCGACCTCTGATCTGCCAGCCCACACATCCAACCTCGAAAGGAACATCAGATGACCCAAGACATGTTTTCCCGCCGCAAGCTCCTGATCGGCACAGCTGCGCTGGCGGCTGCGTCGCCCTTGAGGGCTCTGGCGCAAGGCGCCGGTCCGGCGATCCACGTGATGAAGGACCCCAACTGCGGCTGCTGCTCGGCCTGGATCGAGATCCTCGAGAACGACGGCTTCGCCGTCACGACCGAGGCGAGCGCCGGGACGCTTCTGATGCGCTACAAGCTGGACAACGGCATCCCGCAGGAGATGGTCTCCTGCCATACGGGTCGTGTGGATGGTTACATTATCGAGGGTCACGTCCCTGTTGCCGACATTCGCCGTCTCCTGCTGGAACGCCCCGACGCGGTCGGCCTCGCAGTGCCAGGCATGCCCTACGGCTCGCCCGGGATGGGACCGGAAAGCCAGCGCGAGGCCTACGACGTGTTTCTGATCCGGCGCGACGGATCGAACGAGGTCTTTACCAGCTACGCTGCTGCCTGACCTTGAGGCTCCAATTCGGCTCTTGATCAGGGGCGAGAACACATACGGACCTGATCCCGGATCACGGCGTAGTCGCTCAGCATCTCGGCGATGGCCGACCCGTGCGGCAGCCGCGCGAGCTCCTCGGCTGCGCGCGCCTGGAACTCGCGGCTGTACTCTACCACGGGCGGGCAGACGGTCGCGATGCCGGGCTCAGAACCGACCGTTGCGCAGCCGCTCAGCAAGCTCGTCGCGAGACCTAGGACGACGAGCCGTCGCCTCGAGCATCTGGCGTTGGACATCATTGGCTTTCTCCGTGGTCTGAAGGCGTTCAGCGAGGCGTCCCGCTCGCTCGCCGGACCGCCGAAGCGAAAGCAGGAACAGGAGCAGGGCGAGGATGATGGCGCCGTAGCGCAAAGCGGCCCGCATCCATGGGCTGGCGGCGAACCCGATCAGGAGCGGGGCCATCACCGCTGCCCTCGGCGCCAGTCATCGAGACGCGCGTAGATCGTGACCGCGATGCCGCCAAGCGCCACGGCGATGAATACCCAACGCAACGTGTCGAGATACGGCACAAGCGGCAAGATCGCGGTCTGGGTCTCGGCCAGCACCTGCTGCGCCACCTCGACGCCCGCCGCGCCCAGCGTCGCCACACCGGCTGCCCCGCCGCCCTTCATGGTGCGGCTGTCAGCCAGCACCTCGCGCGCGGGCGGCGTCTCGGCTGCAAATGCCGTCGCCCGGACCGGGAACCGCTCGCCCCACTGCCGCGCGGGCCCGAGATCGACATGGATGAACCCCGATCGCGGGTAGAAGCCGAAGCCGAGGAATCCGACCTCGCGCGCCGCAGCCTCGAAGGCCACCGGATCGTGGTTCGCCATGGCGATGTCGAAGGCGGCGCCGTCGAGATGCTTCGACCGGCCCGCGCCCCCCACGGCACGGTTGTGCTCTGGGCTGCGGTAGGCGGAGCGGACGATCAGCGGCTTGCCCAGCCGGTCGCGCAGCGCCTGCAGCTTGTCGAGCGCGGTTTCGTTCACGAGCAGCTTGCCGGTGCCCCGGCATGCAATCTCGGCGGGCGAGAAATTCGGCCAGCGCCAGGCGCTCTCCGGCACATCACGCCAATGGCGGTGGAAGGTCGTGGTCATGAGGGTCCTCCGAAACGAAAAAAAACCGCCTCGAGGGCGGGTGCGGTTGGGCTGGTGAACGGGGGTGTTGAGCGGCTACGGGCCGCCGCCGAAGATCTTCAGCTTGATCGCTATACCCGCGAGCAGCGCCAGCATGACGCCGGTGGTGATCATGCGGACGGCGGTCTGCATCGCGGTGCGGCGGACCAGCCGGATGCAGTCGACCAGGGAGCGCAGATCGCGGATGTCGAGCGCGGCCTCGTCGCCGTCGAGGCCGACATCGGCCAGCGCACGCTTGGCGCCTTCCTCCGCCGCCCGGGTCAAGATCGCCTCGAACTCGGCGTCGGGCATGCGCACGAAGCCCTCGGATCGGGGTGGGTTCATCGGATCCTCCTTCCGCCGCTCAGCCGACCTTGCAGCCCCAGAAGGACGTGTGGTCGGCGGCGAAGTAGCCGTCCGCGACCCGGAAATACCCCTGCAGCTCGACGGTATCGCCTGCCGTCAGCGGCACCATGGTCTGAAGCCAGATCGCGGTAGCGAGCGAGACATGAGTGGCGGAGATTTCGCCGAGGGAGCCGCGGATTTCGGTCGTGCCGTTCAGGACGAGCCGCCCGCGCATGCGGGCGGTGGCGCTGGCGTTGATCTTGTACAGCAGAGTCGCGCCGAAGAGGTAGGTGCCGTCCACGGGGGCGACGAAGTGGTTGTTCACGGCGTCGAACGCGCCCTGATCGTTGTAGTCGGTGTTGTTAAGGCCGATCTTGGTCCAGGTGCCGACGCCGACGTAGTTGTCGTAGTTCGTGTAAGCCTTGAACCGCGGCAGCCGGGGCTGATCGACAATGCCGGTGGCGTTGTCGACGCTCAGCCCGTCGAAGAAGGTGCTGCCGTCGGCGGAGACCGCGAGCCGGAAGCGGTCCGACCCGAACAGCCCCACCAGCGCCTTGGTCACGAAGCCGGTCTGGAGGGTCAAACCGAGATCGTCGCCGGCCGCCTCCTTGTTCATGGTGTAGAACAGGTCGCCGGTGCCGCCCTCGGCCACGGTCCTCGCCGTCCAGAGCGCGGCGTTGAGCTTGGCCGAGAACGGGTTCGATGCATCCGCCGTGGTGCCAACCCCGAGGAGCGCCATGTTCTGCAGCGCCGCCGGTGTGGTCCCGAGCCAGCCCGCGCCATCGTAGACCAGCAGCAGGCCCTCGTCCTCGACCCATGCGCGCCAGCCGATCCGCGGGGGAAGTCGCAGCCAGGCGCCATCGGTCCAGAGCGCGACGTTCAGGTCCCATCCGGACCATTCGCCCGTCGCGCCCGAGGCGACGATGTAGCGATCGCCATCGGCGGGACTGCCGGGCGGCGCTGTCAGATCGCGGTCGAGCACGGAGAGCTGCACGAGCCCGTCGAGCAGCCGCAGCGCCTCGTTGTGGGTGACGTGCTTCTGGGCCTGCGCCGCCAGGATGTAGGGCAGCAGGAGATGGGTCGTGGCGTCGGACATGGGATGGCCTTCAGAGTATCAGCGTGAGGGTCTTGGGCGCGCCCCGCCCGACGAGGGCGGAGAGCTGGTAGATGCGGCTGTCGAGCGTGTCACCGGGGCCGAGCGGCGCGCCCCAATCGGCGGTCTGGTCTGCGGCGGTGTAGACCGCGCTGGTGGTGGCGGTGCTCAGCACCCGCTTAACGGTCGCGCCATCAAGGATCTCGACCTCGTAGGCTTCGAGCTCTTCTCCGAGCGGCACTTCTAGCCCGCCCCAGCTGTCGGCCGCGAGAGCTCGGGACCGGCGCGTCCAGCGGATCGTCAGATCGCCGGGCGTGCGCGGCCTGCGCCACGGCTGCTCGACATGGGCGCCGGAGAACGGCCGCAGCCCGACGCCCGCGGGCGTGAAGGATTGCGCCACATAGGTCTCGTCGCTGACGGGGCGGCTCGCCGGACCGATGCGCCAGTTCCACGGCAATCCGAGATCGGCCTCGGCAATCGGCAGGGACGCCAGCGACGCGTCCAGCACCACGACAAGAGCGCCAGCAGGCGCCGGATTGCCCATCGCGCCCTCGGTGCCGCGCTGGCCGCGCAGGAGCCGGGTCAGCCGGTATCGACCCGGCGCCAGCAGCTCGGCCGCGCCCGCCTGCACGATCTCCCAGGTGCCGGGCGCGCTCTCGATAGCCAGCGCATTGGCGCCGCCCAACAGCGTCAGGTCGGTGACGCTCTCCAGCGTGCCGGTGAGCAGATCGACCACAAGCGCATTGCCGTGGTCGAAGCGTGAGGTGGGGCCCGGATAGAAGTCCGAGACCAGCGCTCCGATCCGGGCGCGGCTGCCGAACGTGGTCAGCAACTCGAACCCGTCCGTCGAGGGGCTGCGGAACACCGCCATCTCGCCCGGCCAGGGAAGAGCGTGCGCCGCGACAAACGGTCGATGCGCGGGCTGGTCCTCGGTCAGCTGCGGCAGGTCCATCAGCACCGCGTCCGGCGCGCCGAACACCACGGCCCGCGTCAGCGACGCCGCGCGGGGATCGCCGGGCGGCAGATCGTAAGTCGCACGGTCCTGCCGCACCGCCTCGATGCCGCGCGCTGCCGCGTCGGCGATGGAGACGAGCCGCAGATCGACCAGACGCCCGTCATGCGCGAGCCGGATCGCATCGGCCGGATCGAACGCGAGGCGCGAGGGTGGCAAACGGAACGCCGCCGTCTCGCGGCCCACCCACGCCTCCATCAGCGCGCGGCGGCAGCGCCTCTCGGCCTCCTCGGGCGGCACCGCCATTGGAAAGGACTCGGACGCGATCCGGGTCGTGTCCACGGTGATGCGCCGGGCCTCGACGAGGGCCGCGTCGTAATCCTCGTCGGCGCGGGCGACCTGCCATTTCAGGGCCTGCGGCAGTTCGGTCTCCTGGCCGCGCGTCAGTTCCAGCACATCGCCCTCGCGGGTGGCCACCAGATCGTCGGGCGCGAGGGTGGCGACGGAGGCCCGGCCGCGCATGACAAAGCGGATCCCCCCCTCTGTCTCGACGGCGTCGAAGCCGAAATGCCGCGACAGCGTTGTGATCGAGGCGCGTGGGCTTTCCAGCGCCGTGATGGCGTAGCCTTCGACCGCGCCCCAGAGGCCGGTGACGTCGATCCGGGCCTCGGGCAGCCCGGCGCGCAGGCAGAGGTGCCGGACGAGCGCGGCAAGCGACACCGCGCCGAGCCGCCCGGTCAGCCAGTGGCCGAGCCGCCAGTTCGCGCCGTCGGTCCAGACGTCGGTCAGCGCCGGGAAGAACGGGTACGGCCGCGCGTCCCAGGTCCAGGCGGCGCATTCCGGCACCTGCACCATCCGGCTGCCATAGACGGACGAAACGGGGTTGTTCGCCGGGGCGGCCCACCAGAGATACGTCGCCTCGAGATAGGCCCGCTGGATCGCGTCATCGCGCCAGCCCCGCGAGAAATGCGGCGTGAAACTCTCCGATGATTTCGGGTCGAAGAAGACGTTCGGCTGGTTCGTTCCCCGGTCGATGGCCGGGCAGCCCAACTCGGTGAACCAGATCGGCTTGGATTGCGGCACCCACGCCGTCGGCGTTCCGCTCTCCACCCCGCCCGGGCGGTTGTAGTGCGGGTTCGACCACCAGGCGCGCAGATCCTTGTAGCGGAAGACCCATGGCTTGCCGGCGGCACCATCCGTGATCGGAGTGCGGACCTGCGCACTTCGGTCGGCGGCGCTGGCGTAGAACCAGTCGAAGCCTTCGCCGCCCGCGATGTTCCCCTGCAGGTAGGCGCGGTCGTAGATGGCGGGCCACCCCTCCTGCGCATCGGCATGCTCGAACCCGTCGCGCCAGTCCGACAGGGGCATGTAGTTGTCGATGCCAATGAAGTCGGTGTTGGCGTCGGCCCAGAGCGGATCGAGGTGGAAGTACACGTCGCCGCTGCCGTCGCCCGGCTGGTGCCCGAAATACTCACTCCAGTCGGCGGCATAGCCGATCTTCGTCCCGGACCCCAGGATCGAGCGCGCATCCGCAAGCAGGTCCCGATAGGCCTGCACCGCCGGATACGCGCTGGCACCTGAGCGGATCGTCGTCAGCCCCGGCATCTCGGTGCCAATCAGGAAGGCGTCGACCCCGCCCGCCGCGACACAGAGATGGGCATAGTGCAGCACCATGCGGCGCAGACCCCAATCGCCAGATGACCCGGTCCAGCTGACGCTCTCGCCCGAGACGTTGAAGCTCCCAGGCGTTGCAGCCCCAAACAGTGCCGCGACCTGGCTTGCGGCCGTGGCGGTCTTGTCCACGGTCCCGGCGAACCCCGCCGCCGGAGAACATGTGATCCGCCCGCGCCACGGGAACGCAGGCTGCCCCGTCTCGGCGGCGTTGTCGGAATACGGGTTCGGCAGGGTATTGCCGGGCGGGACGTCCATCAGGATGAACGGGTAGAAGGTCACGCGCAGCCCGCGCGCCTTCATCTCCTGGATCGCCTGCACCACGGCGAAATCGGACGGGGTGCCGCCATAGACGGGGCGATCCTGGTCGTCGCGGCTGATCAGAAAGGCGTTGGCGCGGCTGACGCCACTAACCGACCAGCTGGCGGGCGTGGTCGACTTGGCCGAGACCTCGACGCCGGGCCGCACCTTGCAGGATCCCGCCCGAAGATCGTCGCCGAACCACGCGACGACGAGGCTGACGCTCTCGACCGCAGGCGCCATCGCTTGCAGCCGGTCGAGCGCTTCGACCATGTCCGTGGAGTCGGCCAGCGCGTTCAGGTTCTCGGGCATCGTCGCGCCGCCATCGGTCTTGCGGATGGCCTGCGTGGCATATGTGAACTCGCCCGAGGCCGGGATCATGGTGACGGCGCGGGTCAGCCCCTCGGCGGTGTCGGGATCGGCGAGTGGGCGGAAGACCTCGAAGGAGAGCTGCGGCAGGCGGTTGCCGTAGGTCGAGAGCGCCAGCTCCTCGAAGACCACGTAGGCCGTACCACGATAGGCGGGCGTGCCGGCCGCACCCATCTTCCCCGCAATGAACGGGTCCGCCGTCTGCGCCTCGTCGCCGGGATACCAGCGCCAGGTGACGCCGGAGAGGTCCATCGGCTTGCCGTCGGCCCAGATCCGGCCAATGCCGGTGATCGGGCCTTCACACAAGGCCACCGCGAAGCTGGCGTAGTACAGATACTCGGTGGTCTTGACCTTGCCGCCCCCGCCGCCCTTGCCGCCGCCCTGCGTCGTGGTCTTCGTCTCCTCGCGGAAATCGGTCGCCCAGATGATGTTGCCGCCCATCCGCATCCGGCCATAGAGCCGCGGGATCACCGCGCCCTCGGTGGCCGAGGTGATGCGCAGCGTGTCGAGCCGCGCGCCCTCAATGCGTTGCGTAGGCGCCAGCGACGAGATGATCCAGCTGTCGACGACCGAGCCGATGCTCGAGCCGATGAAGCCGCCGATGGTCGCGGCGCTCACGCCGAGGATCGCCCCGCCGATGCTGCCGCCAATGGCGGCGCCAGCGGCACCGAGGACAAGCGTTGCCATGTAGGGGTCTCAGCGTTGCGGGAACAGGAAGGCGAAGGCGATGCGCCGCCGCCAGGATGGGATGAGCGGTTCCTCGATCACGCCGAGCCGCTCGTAGGCGTGGAGGAAGGAATCGGGACCGGTCAGGATCCCGACATGCTTGGCGATGGCGCGGGGCCTCATGCAGAAGAGGACCAGCGCGCCGGGACCGGCCTCGGCAGGCGACACCTCGATCATCATGCGCCGCGCGCCTTCGGCCAGAACCTCGCGCGGGCCGGTCTCGCCCCAGTCGCGGCTGTAAGGCAGAATCGGGAACGGCTCCGGCCCCACCACGTCGCGCCAGACCCCCCGCGCGAGCCCGAGGCAATCGCAACCGACGCCGCGCAGGCTGGCCTGGTCGTGGTACGGCGTGCCGAGCCAGGAGCGTGCGACGGCGACGACACGCGCGGGGTCGGCCGATGCGAGAGGTTGCGTCACAGCACGCCTCCCTCGTGGCCGCCATCCTTGGTGGCGTAGCGCAGCACGGCATCCTGGCCGGGGATGTGCGGGAACCCCCGGAAGTTGGCCGTGTTGGCGAACCTGGCGCCGCAGGTCTCGATCCGCTTATCGCAGCCCGCACGGATGGTGAAGGCATTGCCCTCGGAGATCTCGCGCACCGGCGCCTCGAGAAGGGTCAGCACGGCGATGCCGTCCGTCACATCATGGCCGAGAACCTCGGCCCGACGCCCCGCGTTGGAGCCACTGGTCCATTCGATGGTCCCGAAGGTGAACCAGCCGGAGGCGAAGCCGCCGAGGCCCGAAGCGGTGAAGGCGCGGTCGCGCAGAAGGTCGATCACGACGCTCGTGCCCTTGAACGCCGGGTTCTCCAGATCGACGCCGCAGCGCGCATCGCCGAGCGCGGCATCGCAGGTCGCCTGGAACGTCCGCCCGATCGTCTGGCCAAGCACATGCGCGAGCGAGCGGACTTCGGCGACGAAGGCCAGCCGCCCGCGCCGGATCTGGCCGATGGCCCCGCGCCGCATCAGCACGCGCTGGTTCGTGTCGGCCCAGTTCACCCGCCAGACTTCGACCTCGGCGTTATCCCAGCGGCCGTCGAGGATGTCGGTCTCGGTAATCCGGTCCGAGGTCAGCACGCCCTCGGCGTCCTGCGCATCGACCGAGAGGTCCGAGCCGGAACGGACCTCGGAGGCCGTCAGCCCGCTCTCGGGCTCGAAATCCGTCCCCTCGAAGCTGAGCGTCCGATCGTGGTCGGTGAAGCCGAAACTCGTGCCGTCGGCGCGCACGATCCGCCAGCACCAGGCGAGCGTCGTCGTTCCCTCGTCGAGATGGGCCTGCAGGTCGGGGTCGAGGGACTTCATCGGCGCAGTTCCAGAAGCGGGATGGAGGTGATCGAGCCGAGCCGCTCGAGGTCGAGCGTCACGTCGAGCGCGTCGGTGTCGAAACGGACCGGCACGTCGAACTCGAAGCCCGCGGTGATGGCGGCGCCAGCGCCCGGCGCGGTGCTGAAGGTGACGACGCCGGTGGCGGTGTCGACCGACCAGCCGGAAGGCTGCTCGACCCCGCCGAGCGCGATGCGCGCGGTTCCGGTCACCGGCTTCGCGACGGCGCGCGTCCAGGATTGCGCACCCGAGGCGTAGCGCTTGACCAGCTGGAAGGCGGTCGTCGCGCCGTCGCCCGTGCCGATAGACTGATCGGTGGGCGACGGCGTGCCCGAAGGCAGGCAGGACTTGTGGTCACCCCAGTCCTTGAACCGGAAGCCATGCAGGCGGCCATTGCGCGCCTCGAAGAAGGCGACGACGGCGGCCAGATCGTCGGCGCGGCGGATGCCATAGGCGACATCGTAGCGGCGGCGCGAATTGGCCCAGCTGGCGTTGCGCTCCTCGTCGCCCGAGGCGAGCTCGACGATCTGCGTGCGCCGCTCCGGTCCGCCCCGCGCACCTCGGCTGATGTTGTCGGGAAACCGGACCTCGTGAAACGCCATCACATGCCCCTCCGACCGAGCGACACGGCGCGGGCGATATCCGCGGCGACCTGCGTTCGCGATTGCCGGAAGCTCTCGGCGTCGCGGGCCATGATGGTCACGTTGACCCCGCCGCCCGCGCCGTAGCTCTGTGCCTCCCGCCGCGACAGCACGCGTTCCCCGCGCTGCAGGATCGCGGGCACCTCGTCGTGACGAAGCCCGGCCATGCCGCCACCATGCATCCGCGGCGCGGCGGCGAAGGCCATGGCCGGGACCATCCGCGAGGGTCCAGCCGATCCGACCATCCCGCCCGCATGCAGGACGTTGGCGAAGATGCCGCCCGCCCCGGAGAAGACGCCGGAGAGCGCATTGGCGATCGGCCCGAGGATGAACCGCCGCGCCGCCAGTTGGGCGAGATCGGCCAGCAGCGACGTCACCAGATCGCGGAAGTCGAGCTTGCCGGTCTTCACGAACTGGCCCACCGCGTTCTCGGCCGACTGGAAGGCGCCGACGAGGCTCTGGCCGATGTCGCCACCGATCTCGCGGGCCTTGCTGGCGTAGTCGGAGAGCGCGGCGGTGACCGCCCGCCAGCCGGTGACGGCCGCGTCGGTCGCGGGCTCCGCTACCGCAGCAGCAGCTCCGGCCGCCACACCTGCATCTGTTGCGGCGCGCCCGGCGTCGCCGAGGGACGTCTCCAGGCGCTCCGCCGCAGCGGTGGTCTCGGCCAGTGCGTCGGCGCCGTCCTCGTCGGTGCCGCGTACGGCATCGCGCAGCGCCTGCCAGCTTTCGAGGGGCGCACGGGCCCCCTCCGCCAGGTCGCGCGCCGCGCCGCGGTAAAGGTTGGCGGACTCGAGCGCCCTGTTCGCCGCCTCGGTCAGACCGAGATCGGGCGCGGAGAGCGGATTGTCCTCGAAGGCCCGATCGAAGGCCGCCTGAGCTGCCGTGGTTGCGGCAGTCGCCGCTCCCTCGAAGCGGTTCTCGATCTCGCCGAGGTCGAGGTCCGGAACCAGCGATATGCGCCGCTCCGACCCGAGCGCTTCGAGCCCCTGGTTGATGCCGCCGATAAAGCCGTTGATCCGCGAGACCACCCCGTTCAGCATCGCCTCGACGCCATCGACCAGGCTGTTGGCCGCCTGGAACGCGAGATCGCCGATGGCGGCGGGCAGCAGGCCCCAGATCGCCTTGATCGCCTCGTAGGCGCCTTCGAAGGTGTTCGCGGCCGTGTTGCCGAAGCCCACCACGCTCTCGATGGCGCTCTGCATGCCCGATGCGGCATCCGCCTTCAGGTCGAAGAACATCGCCGTGGCGGCCGCGCCCGCCGCCGCCGCGCCCATACTGATGCGTTCCCAGACCTCGACCGCGAGGTCCTTCAGGAGCGACATCGCTTCTCCGAAACCGCCGGCGCCGGAGACGAGCCGGGTGAACTGGTAGACGAGCTCGCCCGCGCCGACGATCAGCGCGCCGATGCCGGTGCGGATCAGCGCCCCGCGCAGGACAACGAGCGCCGTGGCGAGGCCCCGGACCGAGAGCGCCGCAGCCGCCATGCCGGCGACCCAACGTCCCGCGAGGAACGCCGCGAAGGTGGCGGCATAGGTGGTCAGGCGGCCGATGTTGTCCAAGAGACCGCGGATCGCGATGCCGAGCGGCCCGGTGCGGCTGGCCACCGCCGCCATGGCATCGGCGACGGCTTCCAGCGCAGGTGCCGCTGCGACCGCCAACTGGTTCGAGAGCCCGCGCCAGACCAACCCGAGCCGCGAGATGGCGTCGTTCGTCCGCTCGATCTGGTCGGCGTCCTGCTCGGAGACGACAACCCCGAAGGCGAGGACGTCCTCTGTCGCCTGGCGCAGCGTCGCGGTGTCGATCCGGCTCATCGCGATGGAGCCTTCCTCGCCGAAGAGCTGGCCCGCGACCGCCGCGCGCTCGGCGGCAGGCACGAAGCTCTCGATCGCCGCGTTGATCGCGCCCACGCGCTGGTCCAGCGGCAAGGCGATCAGCTCATTTGCTGAAAGCCCCAGCCGGTCGAGCGCGTCGGCAGCAGGGCCGGTCCCGGCGGCCGCCTGACTGAGACGGCGCGTCAGATCCTTGGTGGCCTGCTCGATGCCGGACATGGAGACGCCCGCCAGATCGCCCGCGCGCTCCAGCGTCTGGATCGAGGCGACGGTGGTGCCGAGCGACTGCGCCAGCTTGGCCTGCGCATCGACCGTCTGCAGGCTGGACCGGATCATCGCCACGCCAGCAGCGGCTGCGGCGGCCACGGCAGCGGCAGCCGCGACCCGCACCCGCCGCGAGAAGGCCGCGAGCCGGGCGTTCGCGGCTTCCATCTCCCGGCTCAGCCGTCCGAAGCCGCGCGACCCGGCCTCGCCCACGCCTTCGAGTTCGGCGCGCACCTGCCGTCCGCCCACGGCCGCGAGGCGGACGCTGACCCTCTTCTCAGCCATGGGAATGATCCATCTTTTCGTTGAGCTTGGCCACCATCACCGCTTCGATGACGGGCAAGAGTTCACCCGCAGCAGCGGGCGGGACGCCGAGCGCATTTCCCAGAGCGAGGGCCGCGGACAGGTCCCAGCCGACCACCGCGCCGGGCAGCACGCGCAACTGACCGCCGAGGCGGCCGACGAGATCCCAGACCTGCCAGCCCTCATGGGTAAGCGGCCGGTTCAGGCGCGTCGGGCAGTCTTCGCACGCTTGCGCGCAGGCTTCGCAGTAGCGCTCGCCCCCGCCGAAGGACCACTCGGCGAGAGCGCGGAGGCGTTTTTTTCCTGTTCCAGCAGCAGGCCTTTGGACACGTAGGTCAATTGGAAGGCCTCGAAGATCGGCCAGACGTCGAGCAGCGCGTCGATGGCCTCGGGGGTGGGATCGATCGGGTTGCCGTCGGCATCGCCGATGCCCTCCCAGCCGAGCACAGCCCGTCGCGCCAGCGCCTTGGCGAAGGCGACGGCGCGCTCCTCGTCGGAAGCCTCCTCGGGCACCGCCTCGACGGCGGGGTCGCTGCGCGTCGCGACCATCAGGGCGGTCGTCAGCGGGCGCAGTTGCACCCGGACGCCGGGGGCGAGGTCATGCCAGCGCGGCGCGTTGGTCAGGTCGAGCGTCAGCATCAATACGTCTCCACGTCATTCACGAGGGTGGCGGTGCACATCCGGCCGACGACGCTGTCGCGCGCGGCCTGCCAGTCGAATGTCGCCTGGACGCCCTGCGGCCCGGAAATCTCGATCCGTGGACGCGGCAGGTAGACGGCGTGCACGGTGAAGGAGAAGCTTTCGCCTGAAGGCAGGACGTAGGCGAATTCCATCTCGCAGGCCTCGCCGTTGATCGCCTGCGTCACCAGCGTCTGGTCGGCGAAGCGCACCTCGATCCGGCCCGTCAGCGCGGCAATGGATGGATCCGCGCCATCGATGCGGCCGTCCGAGCGGATGGTCTCGATCCGGTCGAGGTTGTTGGCGTAGGTGATCTCGGCCGAGACCACATTGCCGAGGGCGGTGCCGTTCCGGGTGATCGCCCCGTTGAAATGGCCGAAGCGCTTCAACTCCAGTGCGGCGGGCGTTCCGGCACTGGTCGTGGTGCCGACCGTCTCGCCCTGCGCCACCAGCCGCGCGGTCGCGGTGAGCAGGCCCGAGCGCTGCATCTGCCAGGTGATCTGGTCGAGCACGCAGCCCGAGTACATCGCATAGCGGGGCACCTCGGGCATGCCGGTCTCGATCGACATCGAGGGCAACGTCCAGGACCCCGACTGAAATTCGTGGCTGTACGGGGCCTCCGCGCCCGTGGTCGTGGGCGCGCCGAAGGCTGCCTTCAGCCAGAAGCCGAACGCCTCGGCGTCCAGCGGCACGACGACGTCGCCGTCGGCCGTCACGGCGTCCTTGATCGGCGCTAGCGGATCGCGGCCGTAGCCGAGAAGCTCCGAATTCAGCAGCGGCTGCTCCGCGCCGAGCGACGTGCTGGCGAAGGGCATGCGGGTGAAGCCGCTGACGGGCGGCGTTCCATAGGTCGTCTCGAACGCAAGCGCCATCAGCGCTCGCGCCCCTTGGGCTCGTGCCATGTTCGTCTCCTGTGGTCGGTTGGGTCAGGCCAGCGGGTCGGCCGTGGAATAGTGCAGCACGACCGGGATAACGGCGGCCTTCAGACTCGCCGCGCCCTCGACCGGCAGATCGACCGGGCGCGGGGCTTCGGCCTCGACCCAGTCGCAGAACCCGCCCAGCGTCCGGTCGGCGGCGAGCGCTGCGCCGATGCTGGCGGTCAGCGTGTCAAAGGCGGCGTCGCGATCGGCACCCTGAACGACCGCCTCGATCTCGGCTCGGTGCTGGTAGTGATAGCGCAGCGGCGACAGCGTGACTTCGGGCGCACCTGGTTCGCCATCGCGCAGGATCATCAGGCCCTCGACCGGCATGCGCTCGGGCAGCACGTCCCCGCGCAGAGCGGTGGCGGGCAGCGCCGAGAGCCGCGCGTGCAGCGCGACGAGGATGGTTTCGCGAGGTGTCATGGGTCGGCCGAGTTGGAAATCGCTTCGAGCACCGGACAATCGGGGACTTCGGCGCCCGAACACCTGGATGCAGTTGTAGCGAGGACGGATTCGATACGCCGAAGATCCGCGATCCTCGCGCGGACATCGGCAAGGTGCCGCTCCGTCCGTTCCTTGACCTCGGCGCAGGTCGGCGCGGCGCCGTCGCCGAGCCCCATCAGCCCGCGGATGTCCTCCATCGAGAACCCGAGTTCGCGGGCGCGCAGGATGAAGCGGAGGCGTGTGGCGTGTGCGGCGGAATAGACCCGGTAGCCGGCGTCCGTGCGGGGCGGGTCGGGCAGCAGGCCGGTCTTCTCGTAATAGCGGATCGTCTCGATGTTGCAGCCGGTCGCCCGGGCCAGGTCGCCGCGTGTGAAGCCGCTCTCGCGCTCGTGATCGGTCATGGGCAAGTTTCCTCTTGAGCCTGTAGTTGCTACAGACCCTACACCCATCGTCAATCACAGACGAGAGGTGCGCGACATGGCGCTGACAGACGACAGAACGGACAGCACGGGCGCGGATCGCCCCGCCCGAAAGGGCTGGCTCGCGGCGGGCGGTGTGGTGGGCGCCTTTCTCGCCTCGGCCTGCTGCATCGGGCCGCTGGTGCTTCTGACTCTCGGCATCTCGGGCGCCTGGATCGGCAACCTGACGGCTCTGGAGCCTTACAAGCCGATCTTCGCCGTGATCGCGCTCGGCTTCATCGCGGCGGGTTTCTGGCAGGTCTATTTCCGCAAGCCAACCGTCTGCGAACCCGGTTCCTACTGCGCAAGGCCAGCATCGGCGCGCATCACCAAGTCGGCTCTCTGGGCCTCCCTGATCCTCGTTCTCGCAGCCCTCACCATCGACTGGTGGGCCCCGCTTCTCTACTGACCCCGAAAGGACATCCACATGAAGAAGATCCTTGCACTCGCCTTGTTCGGCCTGACCGCCGTTGTGCCGATCACCGCCATCCCTGTTGCCGCGCAGACCGTCGCCGCCGAGCAGACCGTCACCTTCGCGGTGGACAACATGACCTGCGCGCTCTGCCCAGTCACCGTGAAGCGTGCGATGGAGGGCGTCGCGGGCGTGCGCGCCGTCGAGATCGACTTCGATGCCCGCACCGCCACGGTGATCTTCGACACCGCCGCGACGAGCGCCGACGCCATCGCGACCGCGTCGGCCAATGCAGGCTACCCGGCGCGTGTCGCGGGCTGACGAGATGACCGAGCAGTCCGACCGCAAGCTGATCGCGACAGGGATCGTCGGCACCGTCATCGCGGCGCTCTGCTGCTTCACTCCGGTGCTGGTGGTGCTTCTGGGTGCCGTGGGCCTGTCGGCCTGGCTGGGTTGGCTCGACTACGTTCTGCTGCCCGCGCTCGCCTTTTTCGTCGCGCTGACCGTGTACGCGGTCTGGAGACGGCAGCGGCGCCAGACCACTCGAACGGATGGATGACTTGATGAAAGACGATTGCTGCGCGCCCAAGGGCGATTTCGACCTTGCCGTGATCGGCGCCGGATCGGCCGGGTTCTCGGCCGCGATCACCGCCGCCGAGGGAGGCAAGCGCGTCGCGCTGATCGGCCATGGCACCATCGGCGGGACCTGCGTGAACGTGGGCTGTGTGCCCTCCAAGACGATGATCCGGGCCGCGGAAGCCCTGCACGGTGCGCAGACAGCACATCGGTTCCCGGGCCTGAACAGCGAGGCGCAGGTCGCCGACTGGTCGGCGCTGATTGCGGCCAAGGACGATCTTGTCGCGACACTGCGCCAGAAGAAGTACGCCGATCTGCTGCCGGGCTACGGCGGTGTGACCTATCTCGACGAGGGTCCGGCGCGTCTCGTCCTCGGCGGGGTCGAGGTCGGCGGGCGCAGGATCACGGCTCCCAAGGTGATCGTCGCGACCGGTGGCCGACCCGCCGTGCCCGACATCCCTGGGATCCAGGACGCACCAACGCTCGACAGCACGTCGCTGCTGGAGCTGGACCGGTTGCCCGAAAGCCTGATCTTCCTCGGCGGCGGCTACATCGGCGTGGAGCTGGCGCAGATGATGGCGCGGATGGGCACCCGCGTCACCATTGTCTGCCGCTCGCGCCTGCTGCCGCGCACAGAGCCGGAGGTGTCCCGGGCGCTGACGGAGACGCTGCGCGCCGAGGGCGTCGCGGTTGTCGATGGCGCGACCTACGACGCCGCACGGCGCGACGGGGCCCGTGCGGTCCTGACGGTGACGGTGGACGGCGCAGACCGCGATCTGACGGCCGACCGCCTCGTCCTGACGACGGGACGCGCAGCCAACACCGAGGGGCTGGGCCTCGCGGAGATGGGCGTCGAGACCGACGCGCGTGGCGCGATCCGGGTGGGCGACGACATGCAGACCACGAAGGCCGGCATCTTCGCGGCGGGCGATGTGACCGACCGCGACCAGTTCGTCTACATGGCCGCCTATGGCGCCAAGCTCGCGTCCCGCAACGCCGTTCTGGGCGGGGCGGAGCGCTACGACAACGCCGCGATGCCGTGGGTGGTGTTCACCGATCCGCAGGTCGCCGGCGTCGGGCTGACCGAGGCGCAGGCGCGCGCCGCGGGTCATGACGTCAAGACCAGTGTGCTGACGCTCGACAACGTGCCCCGCGCGCTCGCCGCCCGCGACACGCGCGGCCTGATCAAGCTCGTCGCGGACCGGGCGACCGACCGCCTCCTGGGCGGCGTGATCATGGCGCCGGAGGGAGCCGACAGTGTCCAGACGCTCGCCATGGCGCTCAAGTTCGGCATGACGACAAAGGCGCTCGGCGAGACGATCTTCCCCTATCTGACCACGGTAGAGGGGCTGAAGCTCGCCGCGCAGACCTTCGACAAGGATGTCGCGAAGCTGTCGTGCTGCGCGGGGTAACCCGAGCCGTCGGTTTCGTGGCTGCCGAGCAAGATTGCGCATCGATGCGATCACAACCTACCCCCCACCCAGTTCGCCACGATCAGCCCCGGCACGCTGTCCAACGCCCGGTCTGCATCCCGCGCCAGATCCAGCCGCTTCGGCAGCTTGACCTGCGGCACCAGCAGGAAGATCGGCGCAGTGACCTTTCCGCGCCCGGTCTTCGACCGCGACACCACCGCCTGGCCTTTCGTGTTCAGCCGCCCCTCGGCGACCAGCAGGCTGGGGCCCGTCCGGCGATAGACGAAACGCAGGCGGAGGCCGCGTCGCCGCTCCCATTCACCGGGGGTGATCCGGCCGCCGCGCAGGGATTTGCCCGCCGCGGGCAGCGGGATCGCCAGCCAGAACCCGTTCTTCGATCGGATCAGCGGCCCGGTGTCATGCGCACCGACGATTACCGGCGCCTTCGACCAGACCAGCGCCGCAGCCTCAAGGCTCTCGCCCGACCTCGGGAAGTTCTGGCTCCGGATCGAGTTGGCGAGCCGTGTACCAAGCCCCGCGCCGGTGATCTGCAACCGCCACGCCGTCTTCAGCCCAGTCCCGGCCTCGCGAATGGCGGCGGTGACGGCCCGTTCACCCGCCGCGACCTCGGCCGCCATCATCGCGACGATGTCGGGATCGATGTCGAGCTTCAGTTTCACGCGGGCCTCAGGTCGACGGTCCAGACCAGCCGCTCGCGGTCGCGGACCGGCTCGCCCTGTATGAGGAAGGCGTCGCCGTCGATCTCGATGCGGTCGCCGGGACGCGGGTTCGCCACCTCGGCCACGCGCAGGTCGATCCGGGTGGTTTCGGACCAGAGCCGCGCGTCGCCGAAGTCGGTGACCGCGTCGGCGCGACGGGCGACGGCACGCACCAGCACGGGTGTACCGCCGTCGGCGATGTAGACCGCGTCCCGGCCGATGTTCGGATCGGCGAAGAGCGCGCCGATGGCGGCGGCGAAGGCCGACATCAGAACGTCGCGTTCAGGCGCACCCGGCCGATGGTGTCGCCGGCGCCGCTCGCCACCGCCTCGACGGCCGCGCCGATGAGGGTGTTGTCGGTCGCGACGGTCGTGGTGCGCTTGTTGGTGTCGTCCCAATAGACCTTGGCGCCAACCGTCCACGCCTGGGAGCCGACCTTGGTGATGTCGAACACGCCGACGAGCGCGGTCTCGACGGGCTCGCCAATGGCGGCGGCACCCGCGGCGATGCCGAAGATGGAGCCGACGAGCAGGCCATCGCCGGAGGCGACGGCATAGGGCGCGGTCAGGGTGATGGTGTTGCCGGGCTGGACGTAGGTTTTCATGATGGGGATCCTCGTGGAAAGACGAAGGGCGGCCCGTCAGGACCGCCCGTGTGTCAGGGTTCAGGAAGCGCGCCTTACGCGCCCGGGTTCTTGTAGAGGCCGCGCCAGTCGATGGCCTTGGCTCCGAAGTCGAGGCGGCACTTGATCTCGACCCCGTCGACGTCGAAGCCGTTGCGCGTCTCGATATAGGCGCCCTGCTGGCCCTCGAGATAGGCGTACTCGATGGTGTCGATCTGGTTCGGGCTGGCCGCCAGATACCAGGCGGTCTCGCTAGCGGCGTCGAGCCGGGGCTCGCTGATCGGCGCCAGCGTCCTGATCGACTGCGGCACCACGCTGGACGTCGCGGCGGGCACGAGGTTCTGGGCCACCAGCTGTTCGGCTTTCAGTTCCAGTGAGGCCGGCACGATCAGGAAGGCAGGCCGGACGTTCAGCACCGTCTTCTTGTCGAGGCCGGTCTGCTTGGCCATCGCCGCGCGCGCCGCTCCGACGCTGCTGACATCGAGCGCCGCGCCGGTGCCTGCCAGGTTCTTGTGGGTGGTGTGGAAGAGCGCATTGCCGTCGGCCATCGCCGGGTTGGCGGTGATGATGCCCCAGACCACGTCCGACTCCAGCTGGGCGATGGAGTTGCCGTACATCGCCGGGATGCGGGTGAAGGCGTCGAGATCGTCGTTGATCAGCGTCTGACGGGTGATGGCGACCACCCGGCCATAGGTCTTGACCTTGTAGCTCTCCTTGCTCTCGCCCAGCGTGCCGCGCTTGAACTCGCCGCTTTCGCCGACCTCGAGCAGCTGCGGGGCTTCGCCGAGCTGGACGCGATGCATCGCCTTGAAGTCGGTCGCCAGCACCTGGCGACAGAACAGCATGAAGGTGCGGGGATAGGCCTCGTAGGCCTGCCGCAGCGTCTTGTTGGTGACGGCCGACAGGATCTCGGGGAAGTCCGAGGTCGAGTGCAGCGCGCGCGTCGCCACCTCGTCACGCGACAGGCCGCGCGTGTTGACCCCGGCATTGCCGAGGCTTTCGCGGGCGAGCTCCAGCAGCGTCATGCCGCGATACTGGCGCGCGGCGTCCTCGAGCTGGAACAGCGTTGGGCTGTAGCGGTGCAGCAGTGCGTTCGCCACCGCGTCACGGCGGGTGATGCACTCGTCTCGGCCGCCGAGCGGGACGGAGACATGGGGGAAGTTCCGGGTCTCGTCGGATTTCGCGGCGACCTGGTCGAGGATCAGTCGGCGGGACTCGTCGATGCTGACGCCGCGCTTGACCAGATCCTCGGCGAAGCCGCGCTCGAGGTTCAGCCGCCCGGCCAGATCGTAAATGGTGGAGACGCGGTCGGGCCCGCCCTCGATGACGACGTGATCGACGAGCCAGCTTTCCAAGCCGCGACCCCAGGCCCAGACATCGACCTCGATCCGGTCCTTCTGCACGTCGGCTCCGGCTGTCAGGAACAACCCGCCTGCTGGCACCGTGCCGGATTTCCAGCGTTCGCGCCGGTCGTAGAGCCGCTGCCAGTCGGGCGCTTCCCCGGTCTCGACCCATGTCTCGCCGAGGATCGTGTTGCGGAACGCCTTGATCGCCTCGTCCGACCCTTGGGCTGCTTCCCATGACCGCACGATCCGCTCCCAGCTCAGCCAGCCGATCGGCGAATAGAGCGCCGAAAGGTGATACCCGACCGTGGTCGGATCGGCGGCCGTGGCGGTCGCCCGCCATTCGCCGCCCTCCAGCATCGCCGTCTTGTGGTGTTCCGCGATTGCCGCGTCGCAGCCCTCGCAGTGATACTCGGCCGTCTCCGGGCGGCCCTTTTGCCAGCGCAGCCGGTCGAACTTCAGCCATTGTGCGTGGCCGCATTGTGGGCACGGCACGAAGAACCGACGCTGGTCGCTGGCCTCGTACTCGCGCTCGATGCGCGACAGCCCCCGGATCGTGGGCGTCGAGACCAGCAGCACCTTGCGCCGGTGGGCGAAGGTCAGGGAGCGCGCCTCGGCGAGCGTGACCGGATCGCCTTCCTCGTCGGCCGAGGCGGGATAGGCGTCGACCTCGTCGAGGAAGATGTAGCGCGCCGGGGTGGACCGAAGCCCGACCGCCGAGTTCGCGCCCGTCATGATCAGGATGCCGCCCGCGAACTCCTTCGAGAGCATCGTGTTGCCCGCATCGCGGGATCGCGCGGGCTTCACCCGCTCCCGCAGCTCTGGGCTTTCATCGATCAGCGGGTCGATGCGCTGGCGCGAGTTGCGCTTGGCCAGTTCCACGGTCGGCTGGACCGCCAGCATCGGACCCGGCGCCTGGTGGATCGCGAACCCGATCCAGTTGTTGCCCGCCTCGGTCGCGCCGACCTGCGCCGCCTTCATGAACACGATCCGCTGCGTGGGATCCCCCGGCGACAGCCGGTCCATGATCTCGCGCATGTAGGGCGTGCGCACGGTGCGATACCGCCCCGGTTCGGCTGAAGCCCGCCCCGAGAGCATCCGGTGCCGGTCCGCCCATTCCGAAACGGTCAGGTCCGGGTCGGGCCGCAACCCGTTGCCCCAGGCGCGGAGGATCTCGCCCGCGCCGTCGAAGTCGATCAGGCCATCATCGTCACCGGAAGTCGGGCCGGACCTCGGCGAGTTCGTCGAGGTGGGCGCGTACATGTTTCTCCAGGACCTTCTGCATCGCGGCTGGCTCCACGGTGATCTGCTGGCCGGTCACGTCGGCGCACGAGGCTGACAGTTCGGCCGCCATCAGCGCCGCCGCGCGTGCAGGCCAGTTCACCCACGCGTCCCGTTCCTCCCGCGCCAGCCGGAACACCAGCGCCAGCGCGCGGGCCCGCTCGATCAACTCCCCCTTCAGCTTCTGGAGCCGGATGCGCCGCTCCTGCGCTTTCAGCACCTCGTTCGCGGTCTTCGCCTGCAGGAAGGTCGTGCCGCCGCCGACGGCCGGGACTGCCAGCCCCTGTTCACGCAGCGTGTCGCCAACAGCGGCCACGGCCGCCTCGGGGACGGGCTTCAGCTTCGGCGCGGGCGGCTTCCTCGTCTTCGAAGGGTCCGTTGTCTCTGCCCGCCGGGCGTCGCTGGCGGCCGCGTTGATGCTGCCATCGGGATAGAGGACCAGCCGCTCGGCCGTCTTCGCCTTCTGGATCGCGCCCCGCGACAGCCCGACATGCGCGGCGTACTGGCGCTCGCTCATGCCCTGCATCGACGGCTCCGATTATCTATCGAAATCATGTTCTTATCGAGTTGATAAGCAGCGCGACCGGAGCGAACGTCCGTTCAGAAGGACGATGCAACTCACCAAGGAGCCATCACGATGACCACGCGCCTGAACCCGATCACCACCCCGCGCCACGAACTCCGCGCCGAGAAGGCGCGCCGGAATAAGGAAGCCGCGCTCGCGGCCTTCATCGGCAAGAAGGCCGAGATCGACGAGATGCTCGCCCGGCTGCAGACGCTGAGCGACGACCACTTCAACGCCCACCCCGACGAGATCAACTGGGGCCATGTCGGCACCCTCGAACACTACGCCAGCCTCCTGAAGCGCATCACCGACAGCGCCTTCGGCGAGGGCGAGCACGCCCGCTGATCTCCGGCACTGCCGGAACTCCCGCCGCGCGCCCTGCGCGGCTCGGGGTCGTAGGAGGCGCCGCATGACGCGGGCCCGAATACGGAGACGATCCCATGACCAAGCTTTCTGACACCCAAGCCATCATCCTCAGCGCCGCCGCACAGCGCGAGGACCGCATCGCACTGCCGCTGCCCGAGAGCCTGCGCGGCGGCGCCGCTGCCAAGGTGGTCGGCGCGATGCTCGCGAAGAACTTCCTGCAGGAGGTCGACGCCGACACGCGCAAGGGCGAGCTTATGTGGCGCGAGACCGGAGACGGCCACGGCGTCACGCTGGTTGCCACCGACGCGGGCCTTGCCGCCATCGGGATCGAGACCGAGGACGCGAACCCCGCGCCTGCGGGCGCGACGGACGCGCCTACCGAGGAGGCCGCGCCGGACACCCCCACCGTAGCCGAAACCGCGCCCAAGACGCGCACACCGCGCGAGGGCACCAAGCAGGCCACGCTGATCGCCATGCTGCGCGCACCGGACGGCGCGACCATCGAGGAGATCATGGCCGCGACGGGCTGGCAGTCGCACACGGTGCGCGGCGCGATGGCGGGGGCGCTGAAGAAGAAGCTCGGGCTCGAGGTGACCTCGGAGAAGGTCGAGGATCGGGGGCGCGTGTACAAACTCCCCGCCGCCTGACGCGCCGGACCCCGACAAGCTGATGACCGCCGTCCCTACGGGGCGGCGGTCGATCATTTGGCGCTCCGCATCCGGATCGCCTCGAACACCCGCCGCAAGGCGAAGGAACGGGCGATCGAGACGACGGTGAAAATGGCGCCCATCTTCAGGTTCTGCGCCAGCGTCGTGTGCAGCCCGAAGATCGGGAAGATCAGGATCTGCGTCACGACCGCGACGCCGTAGCCGACGATCACGTTGGCGACGGACTCGACCAGCGACATGAGGCGGGTCTGCTTCATGCCGCTGCCTCATCCATCGGCCAGCAGTTCAGCCGCGAGAGTTCGCAGCGCATGCGCCGCAACCAAGGGGACCACGCCGTTGCCACAGAGGCGAAGCCGGTCCACCCGGTGGGCCAACCCATCAGTGCCTCGACGAACAGCGGGTTCAAGGTCCGGCGCGGCTCGGAGGTATCGCTCCCAGCCATCGGCGTCACCAGGACCTGGCGGCCAAGCAGGCCGTTCACCGGCGTGTTCGCGAGTGTCGTCGCCCCGTCCTTGTGATCCCGCGCCGTCGGCGTCATCCACAATCCCACCGCATGGGTCAGATCGGCCGTCTTGCGGTTGCCCGCGCTCGGCTTGCAGCCGTCGTTCGCCATCGGCGTCGGCCAGTCCCGCGCCATGCGGTCCAGACCCTTCTCGTCTCGTCGTTCGCCGCCCCGGCTGCGGAAACTGTCGGTCTGCGGCGTGGGCCACATCGCAGCCGTGGTCGCCAGGTTCATGCCGTGCTGGCCCGCTTTCTGCGACGGCGTCGGTATTGTCTGCCTGTTCTCGTTGGCGCTGGCCCTTGGCGTCGGCCAGAGCCGCAGCAGTTCCGTCCGGTTCCCGCCACTCGACCGGGTGCCAGAGCAGGCGCGCGGGGTCGGCCAGCTCGTCCCCTTCGCGGATGGCGAGGATGAAGAGCCGCTCGCGCTTGTGGGGCGCGCCGACTTCCGCCGCCGTGAAGAGGCCTGCCGCAAGGCGGTAGCCCATGCCGACCAGTCCTGCGGCGACTTCGGGGAAGCCGAGGCGGAGATGATGGGCGACATTCTCGAGGAAGACGAAGGGCGGTTCGACCTCGCCGATGATGCGGGCGACATGCGGCCAGAGGTGGCGCGGGTCGTCGGCGCCCCGGCGTTTGCCCGCGACGGAGAACGGCTGGCACGGATAGCCCGCAGTGACGATGTCCACCGCGCCGCGCCACGGGCGGCCGTCGAAAGTTGCAACATCGTCCCAGACAACAGCCTGATCCAGGGACGCGTCTTCCATCCGCGCCACGAGAGTGGCTGCGGCGAAGGTTTCCCGTTCGACATGGCCCACAGCACGATATCCGGGGATGGCGATGGTGAGCCCGAGGTCGATACCGCCCGCGCCGGAGCAGAGGGAGAGGCCGAACAGACATGCGTCTCCGGCTCCGGAAGCGTCTCCGGAGGAAGGTAGAGCCAGGTCATGCATGTCACGCGGCGGTCTGGCGCTTTCGCGCGGGTTCGGGTTCGGCGTCCGTGTCCGGCGTATCGGTGACGTCGCCCAGCCGCTCCGCCTTCACCTGCGCGAAGGTCCGGCCGTCGCCGTCGAGGATCGCGTCCTTGTCGGTTTCGGCCTGCCAACGCTCCACGGCGACATCGACATACGCCGCGCTGATCTCCATTGCGAAGACGCGGCGGCCATTGGCCTCGCCCGCCATGATCTGCGACCCGGAGCCGGAGAACGGCTCATAGCAGAGGCCGCCCCGCGCCACATGCTGGCGCATCGGGATCCCGAAGGCGTCGAGCGGCTTCGGCGTCGGATGGTCAGGCCGGTCATCCTTGGCGAAGCTGGGAAGCGCCCATGTCGATGGCAGCGTTTCCTCGGCCACCTTCGGCGGACGGTTGGGGCGGCGCCAGCCCATGAAGCAGGGCTCGTGCTTCCAGAGGTAGTGCGAGCGGGTCAGGACGCCGCGGTCCTTCACCCAGATGATCTGCTGGTGGACGAAAGCGCCCGCCTTCTCCCAGCAGGCTTCGAGCATCGCCTGGCGGCGCGAGGCGTGCCAGCAGTACCAGGCGGCGTCTTCGGTGATCGCCTCGGCCACGGCCGCCGCGATGAACCCGTCGTAAAGTTCCGCCCCCTGCGAACTGTCGTCCCAGGTCGTGCCGTAGGACGCCGACCAGTCCTTGTTGCGGGTCGGATGGTTCGAGCCATCGTAATCGACGAGATACGGTGGGTCGGTCGCGAACAGGATCGCCCGCTCGCCATTCATCAGACGGCGCACGTCGGCAGCGCTGGTGCTGTCGCCACAGAGGAGGCGGTGGTCGCCGAGGATCCAGAGATCGCCGGTGCGCGACGCAGGATTGCGCGGCGGTTCGGGGATGGTCACCGGCGGCACGGAGCCCCCGGCGCCACCCTCTTCTTCACCGCCCCCGTCCGGATCGAACGCCAGAAGCTTGTCCAGCTCGCCGTCCGAAAAGCCGACCAGCGACAGGTCGTAGTCGTCCGCGAGCAGGTCCTGCAGCTCGGCCGAGAGGAGCAGTTCATCCCACTCCGCCCAGTTCGCCGATTGGTTGGCCAGCAGACGGAACGCCTTGATCTGCGTCTCCGACAGCTCGTCGGCGAGGACCACCGGCACGGTGTCGAGACCGAGCAGACGGGCCGCCTTCAGCCGCAGGTGCCCGTCGACCACCAGCCCGTCGCTGCGCGCGACGATCGGGATGCGGAAGCCGAACTCGACGATGGCCTGCGCCATCCGGTCGACCACATCGTCGTTCTTGCGCGGGTTGCGCTCGTATTCGACGAGGCGGCCGATGGGCCATTGTTCAAGCTGCAGCGCGTTGGCCGGCATGGGCGGAACTCTTGAGCATGTGAAGGGTCACCGTCCGGCGCGCATGGATGCTGCAGAACAGGACGAGCTTGGTGACTGGGAGCGGCGGATCGACCGCCTCGACATCGTGGAACACGCTCTCCACGCGCTTGTGGCAGGCGCGGCAGAGCGGGATCAGGTTGGTCGGCGAGTTGTCCCGCGTCAGGCGGAACGGGATGATGTGGTGCACCTGAAGGTGCCTGGTCCTTCCGCAGCAGGCGCAGAAGGGCGTCTGCCGGAGCGCAGCCTTGCGGATCGTTTTCCATCGCGAGCCGCGCCCGCGGATGCGCGGCGTCCGGCACAGATGGCGCTCGTAGCAAGACCGCGAGCAGAACCGTCCGCTGGCGTTGGTGCGACCCGACAGGACCGACCGGGGAATGTGAAACGAGCTCCCGCAGGTCGCGCAGCATAGTTCGACCGACTGCGCGGCGCGACGACACGCGAGGCAGCAAAACTGCTGGCGGCTGCTCGGCGGCGCCGGGAAGACCCTGCCGCAGTGCCGGCACGTCTCATGGTTCCGATCCGCGGATCGCCTGCAGTGGCCTCTATCCAGCGCTGGTCGGGAGCCGCAGGCTCGACACCGAGTGGCGGGGTTGTCGGCGCGCACCTCCTCGACCTTGCCGCACTCCGCGCAGGTCCGGAGGCGCATCCCGCGGTTGCGCGACCTGGCGCGCGTCGCGACGGCGTCCGTGCCCGCCGCAGTGCCGTGGGCGAGGGTCATGAAGGTTCCTGTCGATGGTCGATCGGCATCCGCCGGGTGGACTCCGGCACGGCGGGGTCCACCGGCTTCCGGCTGGACTCCGGTATCCGCGGGGTATCCACCCCGGGCGGCCGGTCAGATGTTTGAATTCACGAGGCTTTCAGGACGCCGCGGGTGGATGCTGGATTCCGGCGGCTTCCCAAAATTCCGGCCCTGTCGCTGGCGAAATGCCGAGCTGCGCCCGCCAGCATACGAATATCGCCAGGAAGGAACCGGAAACTGCCGTGGGCTGGACCCCGGCCGGACCCTCGCTGGATACCGGGGTCCAAGTGGCCCCCGTCAACGCAAAGGGGAGAGCGAGCTTTCCAGCGCACTCTCCCCATCTTGCCTTCGGAATAGCATGGATCTGTTGCAGATGTCGAAGGGAAAAGTGTTGCAACACATTGGAGTCACTGCGCATTCAGGCGCGCGGCGATCTTGGTCAGCGCCAGCTGCCAGCGACGCCACGCGGTGGTGCGGTCGCAACCGAGTTCGCCGCTGATCTGCTTCCACGGCACCCGAGCCGCGCGCGACCAGACCAGCTTGCGCTCCGCCTCCTCGATCCAGAGCACCCAGTCGAAGGTCTGCTCGAGCCGGGTGATCGCGGCGGCCGAGGGCCAGACCCGCATCGGCTGCGGCTCCATCGCCGCGATCTCGCGGCTGGTCCGCACGATGTCGGGCCAGGTGTTGAAGTAGCCCTGCGCCTTGACGGGCGGCAGCTTGCGGAGGGTGCTGAACGCTTCCTCGAAATGGTCGGCGACGCAGTCGGCGGTCCATTCGCGATCAGCCATGGCGCGCCTCCCTGTCGGACGGACGCGGGCCGTAGAGCTTCTCACCCAGCTGGCGGACCAGTTCACGCTCGGGCCAGGTGAGGCGGTCGTCATCGGCGGAGACCGCGAGGACGCCCTGTTCCTGCCAGCCCTCGCGCTTGACCTGCTCGGGATCCCGGCGTTGGCCGCCGTAGCCGTTCGGCATGAACCGCATCCCGGTCATGCGGCGGACCCCTTGCCGCCTTTTGCCATGGCCTGACGGACCTGTTCGGCCCGGCGCCGGTTCCGGTCGTTGTCGAGATCGATGCGGCTGAGGCCGGTGCCGCGATCGACATGGCTGCCTTCGCCATGGCGTGCCCAAGCGATGAAGGCGTTCCCGATCTTGCTCTGCATCTGCAGCACGGCGCTCTGCGTCGAGGTTGCGATCAGGGGTGCGAGGTATTTCGAGAGGAACGGCAGCCAGTCGGTCGGGTTCAGGATGACGACCTGCTCGACGAGCTCGAGGGGGGCCTCGATCAGGACAAGGATGCCGTTCATCTCGCTCGGCCAGAAGCGGATTTCGAGGCCGGCGCTGGCCGTGCAGTCCTCCGTCAGCAGCGTGTATTCGCAATCGAGCACACGCTCGAGGGCGCAATGCCAATCAATGCGTTCCGCCTGGCTGAGGCGTTGGGCCTCGCGATACCAGTCGGGCAGTTCCGTGTCATGGAAGCGGCCGGCGTCGTAAAGGCGCATCCGGTCGAACATCATGCATCTATCTCCTCTGTGGGTTTGGGGTGAACGGACCGCCTCGGAGCGACGGGCTTCGCCGCCTCCAGCCGTGCCGAGAGCACATCGAGGGCGGCGCGGCGCGCGACGAGGACGGCCTGCATGCTGGCGGTCAGACGGGATGCGAGGGCGTCGAGACGCACCGCGCTTGACGGACCATTGGCCTCGGATGCATCGCTGTTGCACACTGTCAGCTCGAAGCTGGCGAGTGGCCCGAGGCGGTTGGTGAGCCAGGCTTCAGGATCAGGGATGCGGGTGAGATCGGCGCGGGCGGTCCGGGTGCGATGGCCAGCACCTGTCGGGCGGTAGGTCACTTCCGCAGAGGATGGGGACAATCTGCTATTATAGAGGTCTCTATAATAGTCATTTGTCCCCTTCCTCTGGCCGTCCTTCTTCGCGGCCTCGCGGGTTGGCCAGAGCTCCGGAAAGCAAGCCGCCATGTCGGCGGCGTTCTCGAGCACCATGCCGGTCAGCGCCATCAGGTCGCGCCGGGTCGGGCGGAAGTCGGACCAGGGCACCAGCGCATCCACGGTGACCGGCAGGACCACATCCGTGAGCAGGTCGATCTCGAGCGGCGTGGCGGCGGTGCGGTTGACGCCACGCCCGCGGCCTATCGCCTGGATCAGCTCGCCCTCGCAGATGCACCAGCGCACGGCCTCGGCGATGGGATCGACATGTGCCTCCATCGCGAGCGGCGCGGTCCGGTCGCCCGCGAGACGCATGCGGCGCTCGACCATGGGATACCACCAGCCCGCATCGTCCGGGTTCGGCGCGGGCACGCGGCCGGTCAGGGCCATGGCGATCAGCTCGACCGTGCGTGGCGTGGGCAGTGTGCGGCCGAGCACGACCATGCCGCCGATCCCGCCCCAGCGGTCGAGCCCGCTCAGCGCGTTGAAATGCACCGCCTCGACCCGCGGCGGCAGCCCGGCCGACCTGAGCGCATCGATGGCGGCCTTCTGGCCCACCACCAGGAGATTGATGGCCCGGCCGGGGCGATGGCACTGCCGCGCCCGGAGGTCGATCCAGGCCCGGAGATCGCGCAGCCGGGTGGCGGCGGCCTTGCGGTCCCGCTCGGGTGCGTCGGGGGATGGCGTCAGGGCGCGGGCCGAGGTCGGGCTGCCGGTCACCTGGCGCACGCGGACATGGGGCTGGCGCGCGGCGACGGGCGTGCCGATGTCGATCCGTGGCAGGTAGGTCTGGACGAGCTCCGGCCGCAGCGTCGCGTCGAGATGCAGGATCGCTGCCTGGGCGGCCCAACCTTTCCTCATTGTGCTGCGCCAGCGCAGGCGCAGCGCGCGGACCGAACCGGCCTCGGTCATCTCGTGCACGAGTTCCGCGCCGGCGGCGTCATGGCCGTTCTCCAGCGCCTCGGCGAGGATCAGCCAGAGCGTGGCGCAGCGCCCGGGCGGCGCCCATGGCTCGCCCGCTTGCGGCAGGATCGCCTCGATGCGCTTGCGCCGTTCGACAGGCGACATGCCGGGGCGGAGGCCTGCGTCGCGCATCCGGCGGCGTTCCAGCGTCGCGGTATGGCGACAGTCGTCCGGGGTGAGGCCGACGGCTTCCAGCAAGCCCAGACGCAGCGGCCCCGGCTCCGTGACCCGCAGCGCCTTGCAGAGCCGCTCCCGCGCGGCGACCAGGTCGGCCGTGGCGCCGACATCCATCTTTCCCTTGCCGTTGTAGCAGGTGAGCGAGGTCCGGCCGGGCTCGAGCCCGTCCTGCGTCAGCGTCGCCTTGCCGTCGAGACCGCGCAGGCCCGACTGCCAGAAGGCCTCGTCGATGACGAGGAGCCCGACCTCGCCGATGGCCTCGGGCTTCATGTGGAAGAGGCTGTCATGGGCGCAGACGATGACCTGCGCGGCCTGCGCCAGCGGCTTCTGGCGCTGGTAACCGCAGTCGTGGAACAGTGGACAGAGGAGCAGTTCCGCCCCGTTCTTGACCTTGCAGCAGCTCTGCTCGACGGGGTGCTCAATCTCGAGCGCGTCGAAGGTGGCCTCGGTGTCGAGGCACATGAGCCGGTCGGGCTTGTCGTCGGTGGGATCGGGCGCCGTGCGGCCCTTCCAGAGCATGGCGCTGACACCCAATGCCTCGACGGCCGCGACCTGCTCGGCTCCGAGATCGTGGCGGGGGACGGCATAGACGACCTTGCGTTTGCCGAGGGCGCCCGCAGCGATCAGCTCGGCGATAGCGGCGCGCGCGCTCGAGGTCTTGCCGAGACCCACGTCCACCGGCAGGCCGAGGAGCGGCGGCAGCGCGGCGCGCGCCACGATGTTGAAATCCAGCGGGTCGCGGTCCGCGTCGGGGTTTTTCGCCTCCTCCTGCGCCGCCTCCACGGCTGCCCAGTAATCCGGGATCGCGGCCATGAAGCCGGCGATGGCCTCGGCAAGGCTGGCGCGGGCCTCGTCGGGCGTGAGGACCGGTGCGGGATAGGTCGGCGGTGGCGGCGGGATCCCGGCCGCGCCGGCGACAAGTGCCGCGACGGCCTCCGGTCCCTCGGCGCAGAACAGATCGTTGGCATCACCCGGGCTGTCCGGCACGGCAAGACGGCCCTTGACCGCAAGCGCCACCTTGCGCGCGACCTCGACGCCAGGATTGGTATCGCGGTCGGGCTTCTTATCGTTGTCGGCGACCAGGACGAGGTCGGCCACCGAAAAGCGCGCCCGCAGCGCCTCAGCCACCGGCATGAGATTACCCGCGTCCATGGCCGCAATCACGGTATGGCCCGTGGCGATGTGCAGGCTGGCGCCGGTCGCCCAGCCCTCGCAGATCAGGATGGGGCCGGTGGGTTTGGCAATCGGCCCGGGCTCCGCGCCCACCACCGCGAAGTGCCCCTTCTTGGCGCCACCGGCTAGGAAACGTTTGGCCCCATCCGGAGCGATCTTTTCCAGACTGTGGATCCTGCCGTCGATGTCCTGCAGCGGCACGACGAGCCGGCCGCTCGTATCCATGCGCAGAGCGAGAGGCGCGGCATGCTTGGCGACGAGATAGGGATGGTCGTTCAGGGCGGGACGCCCGCTGGACCAGATCCGGGTGGCCCGCACGGCTGCCTCAACCGCCCGGTTTGGCGCAGACGCAGTATCGTCATCGGGGATGGTCTCGGGCGGCGCCGTGGCCGGTGCCGTTGGCGGCTCGCCCGGATCGTTCGCGGGCGTTGCGCCTGGTGTTGACCGCTGACGAGCCGGTCGGGGCAGCGCCTCCATGCCTATCCGGTCGGCGATCCAGTCGGTGGCATCCTCGCGCGCCATCCCGAGGTCGCGGCCGACAAGGTCGGAGAACCAGCCGCCCCGGCCTTCTTGGTGGTCGAACCACATGCCCGCCTTGGCGCCGCCGATCACGACCGAAAGGCTGCCCTTGCGGCCCCATCGCCATTCCTGGCCGGCACGAAATGTCGGCTTGCCCAGAAGCTCCACCGCCAGCTCCGGCACGCGGGCGCGCAGCTCAGCGTCGAAGGCCTGCCAGTCCCGTCCGCTCATCGCCGGCCCCGCGGAACGGCCGCATCCCAACCGGTCGGCCGATTGGCCGATGCGGCGGGGCGCAGGAGGTGGCGGAGACGGGCGGACACGGGTGCTGCGGAACCGGATGGAGGGCGTCGTTGCCCCCGGTTCTGCCGCGCATCAGACCACCCTCGCGACGTCGGAACCGGTCCGCCCGGTCACGCGAAGCCTCAGCGGAAAGGGGTGACCCCTTCCGGCAAGGCATTGGAATCAGGTCAGATCATGGGTGGACCCCAAAGGGTCAAGTGAGCCGTTTGCAATGCCCATGGCGGCCGCAGCCGTTCAGTGGGGTGACCCCTCGTCCGCGCGAACAGGTTGAACGGTTCCGCCCTTCATCGAGACCCCCAGCGTCCGGGGGCCGCATCTATACCAGACGTATTGAGGGCAAGGCTAACGGGACGGGCCCAAGTCAGCCGCCGTCATAGTCGCGTTGTCGTCGTTAACGCGTTTGCCGACGCCTTCGCCGATTCTATCCGGTCTGGCGCAGATCGGGCCCCAGCACCCGCTTCGCGCCGCCGCGCTGTGCCGACGGCAGCCGGATCAACGTGGCCATGGCGTCGGCCAGCTTGTTCGACACCGGTTCGCCCTCGATCTGCTGCTCGAGAAACCAGTCCATCAGGCATTCCTTCTTGCCCTGGTTCCGCGGCGAAATCCCGAAATGCGCAATCGCGGCCTGCATCAGGTCGAGATAAGGCGTCGTGTAAATCGCATCCGCCGCGCCCTGCATTGACCGCATAGGCTCCGGAATAAAATCTGGCCAGATCGCCTTCACGAGAAAACGCGCCACCCGGATGTCGATGAATTCCCAATCCCGCGCGGTCAGACGACCGAAGGAGTATTTGCCCTCGCGCCACTGCTCCGGGCGGATGCTGGTGTGATAGCCCGAATGCAGACCGAAGCCGCTGCTGCTGCCGCCATGGCCCCAGCCATGGGTCCGCTCCTCGGTGAAGCGCCCCTGTGCCAGAAGATCGCCGTCCCGCAGCGCGACGAGCAGCTCCGTCTCCGCCTCTGCCTTCCAAGCCACCGCGGGATCCTGCGGCGGGTTCCAAGTCTGGTATGCCGGCGCTGGCTTCGGCGGCAGCTTTGCCGCTTCCACGGCGCGCCGCGCGACCGTCACGGTCTGCACATGGGCCAGCGCCTCTGCAAAACTCCATTGGGTACGGTCGAGCGTCTGCAGCGACATGGGCGGCCTCGTGAATCGATAGGGGACAGTTCGAACATAATGGGAACGCCCTGACCCCTCAACCCATCGCGGTGTTGCAACACCGGAGGGGTTCACCCTTTCCGGCCGGGCACGGGCTGACCCGTTCCGAGGTCGCGGTCATCGGCGCAATCCGGCACCGATGGATCATGATGTTCGATCCCGGTCCCATTCGCCGCCCCAACCCACTCGCCCCTTCGGCGATGACGCCCGCAGAACGCCGCGCCGAGCTGTGCGGCCTGCTGGCGCTCGGGCTGGTTCGGTTGCGCATGCGGGATACAGGCGAAGCATCTGACGATACTGGAGAAGGTTGCCTACACTTGTCCAGCGACCAATGCCGTCATGCAACTCCAACTCATCGGAGAAATGCATGAACAAGCCCGACCCCATCCCCGCGCGCCTGGCCACGCTGAAGACCACGCCAACGCCGGACCTGAAGAAACAGTGGCGCGACCTGTTCGACAGCGAGCCGCCGCCGTTCAATCGCCGCTACCTGGAAAGCCGCCTGGCCTACCGCATCCAGGAACTCGCCTATGGCGGGCTGAAGCCGGAGACCATCCGGCGGCTGGAACGGCTGGGTGAGGAACTGGACGGCGGGGACAAGAAGAAGCGCGGAATGTGCCTCGACCGCGACCGCCCCATCACCGGCACGCGCCTCCTGCGCGAATGGCAGGGCGTCGAACACATCGTCACCGTCACCGCCGACGGCTTCGAATGGCAGGGGCGGCCCTACAAGTCGCTGTCTGCCATCGCCCGGGCCATCACCGGCACGCGCTGGAACGGGTGGGTCTTCTTCGGCCTCAAGAATCACAGGGGTCGGACATGATGAGGCCGCCGGAAAAATCGAAGGTCGTCCGCAAGCAGCGCTGCGCGGTCTACACCCGGAAATCCTCCGAGGAAGGGCTGGAGCAGGAGTTCAACAGCCTCCACGCCCAGCGGGAGGCCTGCGAGGCGTACATCGCCAGCCAGCGTTCCGAGGGCTGGGTGCTGGTCCGCGATCAGTATGACGACGGCGGCATCTCCGGCGGCACGCTGGAACGGCCCGGATTGAAGCGGCTGCTTGAAGACATCGAGGACGGTTTGGTCGACGTGGTGGTGGTCTACAAAATCGACCGACTGTCGCGGTCACTGGCCGACTTCGCCAAGCTGGTCGAGGTGTTCGACAGAAACGGAGTTACCTTCGTCTCGGTCACGCAATCGTTCAACACGACCACGTCCATGGGGCGGCTGACGCTGAACATTCTGCTCAGCTTTGCCCAGTTCGAGCGCGAGGTGACGGCCGAGCGCATCCGCGACAAGGTCGCCGCCAGCCGCAAGAAGGGCATGTGGATGGGTGGGGTGCCGCCCTACGGCTACCGCGTCGAGAACCGGAAACTGGTGATCGATGAGGACGCCGCCGAGCATGTCCGCTGGGTCTTCGCCCGCTTCGTCGAGATCGGATCGGGCACGGAGCTCGCGCGAGGGGTTGCCAAACGCGGCATCCGGACGCCGCGCGGCAACCGGATCGACAAGAAGTACCTCTACCGGATGCTGAACAACCGCGCCTATATCGGCGAGGCGGTCCACAAGGGCGACAGCTATCCCGGCGAGCACGACGCGATCGTCGACCGAGAGACATGGGACCGTGTCCACGCCATCCTGCAGGAGAGCCCAAGAAAGCGCGCCGCACGGACCCGCGCCGAGACACCGGCGCTGCTTAAGGGACTGATGTTCGGCCCAGACGGGGCAGCCTTTTCGCCAACGCACACCAAGAAGGGCGACAGGCTCTACCGCTACTATGTCAGCCAGACGGTGCTGAAGCATGGTGCGGGTTCGTGTCCTGTCGGCCGCGTGCCCGCGGGCGAGATCGAGGCGGCCGTCATCGACCAGCTCCGCGTCGTGTTCCGCCAGCCGGAGATCGTGGCGGGAACGTGGAAGGCGGCGCGCACGCATGCCGACGACATCACTGAGGCAGATGCCCGCGCGGCACTTCAGCAGATCGACCCGCTGTGGGACGAACTCTTCCCGGCAGAGCAGGCCCGCATCGTGGCGCTTCTGGTCGAGCGCGTGGACATCGGCACGGACGGGCTGAACGTCCGCCTCCGCGTCGACGGCCTCCGCGACCTCGCGCGCGATATGCTGGCCGGCGGAATGGGAGAAGCTGCATGACCCGTTGGGCGCCAATCCCCGAGACGGTGACGCTGCACGTCCCGTTCCGCATCGTTAAGCGCGGCGGACGGAAGGAGATGCAGCTACCACATGGCGCCGTGCAGCCGTGCAAGGCGGACAGCACGTTGCTCAAGGCGCTGGCCCGCGCCTTCCGCTGGAAGCGGATGCTCGAGTCGGGCGAGTTCGCCACCATCGCCGAACTGGCCGAGCGCGAGGGGATCGCGCCGTCCTACATGACCCGGGTCCTGCGGCTAACGCTGCTCGCGCCCGACATCATCGAAACGATCCTGGACGGGAAGCAGGGGCCGGAAGTCACGCTGGCGCGGGTGTTGGAGCCGAATTCATTGAAATGGAATGAGCAGCTGTCGGACATCGGTGTCGAAAGGAATGCTTCAGCCTTACCGCATTCAAGGCAATGAAGGAGCTTGCTCAGGAAGCCCCCAAACCGCTCGCGCAAGCGTTACAAGGGAGCGCTGACGTTTATGCAAAGATGTCTCGTTCCATTCGGCATAAGGTTCAATCGAGGCTACGGCTCTGTCGATCCGAGTATTTGCGCCAACCTGCGGCCGTTCGCTCAACGCCCGCGTGAGCAATAATTTAGACTGCTGGTAAACCGGCCTTTTTTCGCTGTATGGCCGATTGCCAAGTGACGTGTTGATGGACTTTTCAACCAGAACCAAATTGCCTAGCCTCTGAACGACTTCGGGATCGCTTACCCCGCCGAACTCCGCAGCAGCCTCTGCGCTTGGTGTCTGTGGAAAGATGTGTTCGACCTCGTACCCGCCGCTGACATAGTTTCCGAGCCACATCGTGCCCTCGGTATCCCCGTAGGCTCGCAGGTCCACCTGCTGCGTTAGTTTTGCCAGAACATACCGGAACCGGTAGAGCTGCAGGCTGCTGAGCGCGAGGCGTCCCATTGCATCATCAAACCTGTTGACTAGGTCGGCCTTCGCTCTGTCAAAGCGCGCAACGATGAAAACGTCGAGTTCATCTTCAGATGTAATCTGCCTAAGCTCAGTCGCCCACTTCGCGAAATCCCGCTCAAAATCTCGCGTCGGTTCTCGGGTAATCACGTAGCAGAAGAACAAATTTTCCACCTCGGCGGTCAGACGATCGAAAAGCGCGGGGCCGAGATGACGACCCGCAAGCAATAAGATCAAATGCTGACGCGCGGCTTTGCCACCGAGAAACCGGATGTTGTCGAGGAATCGATTCCGCTCGCCCTTTTCATTCTTGCCAGCACGGAAGCACTCGTAGGCTCTAGCCGCCGAAACAAGTTCCTTGGCGAAGCCGACGGGATCGCGCCCATATCCGACCAAAGCGTCGTTCTTTGAGAGCCATCCGTAGATCTCGTCCTCGCGCAGGAGTTCAACATCGTAGCGGCTGAAAATGAAATATCGCAGAAAACGCAAGGGCTTTTCACCCATGCGGAAAATCGTGTCCTGCAGCTCCTTCCATGTGTGCTTGAGCCGGTCAAATTGCCCCTTGGGTGTCTTCATGAAGAGTAGGTTCTTCAACAGGTCCATGGAGTTTAGGCCGACGCCACGGTCATTGATCGTCTCGAATATCTTCAGTGCCTTGGCTACATCTTCGGTCTGAATGCGGATCAGTTTCACCTTGTTTGTGAGATAACCATAGAACTTGCGGACGGCCTTGACGTCCTCACCGAATTCCGAGTGCAGGAAGCGGAGTGCGACGTGGTGCGCATTTTGCATGTTGCGCATCGATTGCGTCGATGGCGTTTCTATAGCCTTACCGTCGGCAAGGGATGTTAGCGCGTCGCCGCTGTCCTCATACTGCAAATCCAGCCGATATCGCAGCCGTTCCTCGCCCGATACGTCCACGGCAGCATCTGCGATCTGGGCATTTAGTACGGACGAAGCAGGTGCACGGAGCTCTTCCAGGCGATCCCGGATGGCGCATAGCATAATGTAGAGGGTCGTCATGCGCTGCTGCCCGTCGATGAGATCGAGCACACCATCTCGACCAGGACAGACAACGATACTGCCAATGAAGTACTCGGGCGCATCCTGAGCTTCGCCGTCGCCCATCTCTTCACAAACATCTTTCAGAAGTTGTTCGACCTCGTCCGTGTCCCAGACGTATTCACGTTGATAATCCGGCACCGCGTAGAATGATTGCAAGAGGCTGGCGACTGAGCAGTCCTCGCTCTGAATGCGCTGAATAGTCAATCAAAGCCCCCCGTTGAAGGTAAAAACCGAAGTTTGATTCATCCTAAACATAGATACCTTTTTCTCGATGCACGGTTTCAATTAGCCCAGCCAGAGGAAAGCAGTGCCGCCTGCTCAAGTACCGTCTGCGTCGCTTTCTCCTGCTTGTCCGGCGGATATCCGTACTTCCGGAGAATTCTCTTCACCAGAACTCGCAATTGCGCACGCACATTCTCACGCATTGTCCAATCTATGGTGACGTTCTTACGGACTGTCTCCACCAGCTCCCGCGCGATGCCACGTAGCGTCTCATCACCGAGCACCTGTACCGCGCTGTCGTTGGTCTCCAGCGCGTCGTAGAACGCCATCTCGTCCTCGCTGAGGCCGAGCTCTTCCCCCCGAGCTGCGGCTTGGCGCATGTCACGCGCCAGCGCGATTAGTTCCTCGATGACTTGCGCCGCCTCGATGGCACGATTTTGGTAGCGGCGCAGGGTCTGTTCCAGCATTTCCGCGAATGAGCGCGCTTGCACGACGTTCTTCCGGCCCCTGGTCTTGATCTCCCCTTTCAGAAGTTTCTGCAGCAGTTCGACCGCTAGGTTGCGCTGCGGCATGCCTCGGACCTCGGCCAGAAACTCGTCCGACAGGATCGAGATGTCAGGCTTCTCAAGTCCCGCAGCGGCGAAGATGTCCACCACGCCTTCCGGGTTGACCGCGCGCGAGATGATCTGCCGCACGGCATGATCCAGATCTTCCTCCGGCCGAGCATCTCCGGGAGCGCGTTTGGCCAGAACGGCTTGTACGGCTTGGAAGAACGCGACGTCATCGCGGATCCGGATTGCCTCGTCGTGCGGCACGGATAGTGCGAAGGCTTGTGACAGCTCGCGTACAGTGCGGAGAAACCGATCCTTTCCGTTGTCCTGGACGAGGATATGCTCCTGTGCCGGCGGAAGCAGGCTCAACCGCTCCTGTGGTGTTCCCGTTGTCCACTTCGACCAGTCGAACCCATGGAATAGCGCGCTGCACACCTCGTGCTTTTCCAGCATCAATGCGACCGCCTCGTCCTGGTCGAGCGCGGTCCGTCCCGTTCCGCCGCTTTCAGTATATGTCGCCAGTGCCTGCTTCAGCTCCTGCGCCAAGCCGAGATAGTCGACGACGAGACCGCCTGGTTTGTCCTTGAATACGCGGTTGACCCGCGCGATGGCCTGCATCAGGCCATGCCCCCGCATTGGCTTGTCGATATACATCGTGTGCAGGCTGGGGGCATCGAACCCCGTCAGCCACATGTCGCGCACGATCACGAGCCGGAACGGATCCTTCGGATTGCGAAAGCGGTTCGCCAACGCCTCGCGGCGGGGCTTGTTTCGGATGTGACCTTGCCAGTCGAGGGGGTCGGAAGCGGAGCCAGTCATCACGACTTTCAGTGCGCCAGCTTCGTCTGCTTCGTCGTGCCATTCGGGTCGCAGCTTCGAAATTTCGCGGTACAATTCCACCGCGATGCGGCGGCTCATGCAGACGACCATGCCCTTGCCGTCCATAACCTCCAGGCGCTTTTCGAAATGCTCCACGATATCTCGCGCAACCAGTTCCAGCCGTCTGTCCGCTCCAACGACGGCCTCAAGCTGCGCCCACTTCGACTTGAGCTTCTCTCTGCGCTCGACCTCTTCGCCTTCTGTTGCCTCCTCGAACTCCGGATCGATCTTCGGCCGCTCGGCTTCGTCCAGAACCAGCTTTGCCAAGCGGCTCTCATAATAGATCGGCACCGTCGCGCCGTCCTGCACCGCGCGCTGGATATCGTAAATGCTGATGTAATCGCCGAAAACCGCGCGCGTGCTAGCATCCTGGAGTTCGATAGGCGTTCCCGTGAAGCCGATGAACGATGCGTGGGGCAGTGCATCGCGCATGTGCCGGGCGTAGCCGTCGATGAAATCGTACTGGCTGCGGTGCGCCTCGTCCGCGATTACCACGATGTTGCGCCGTTCTGACAACGTGGGGTGACGGTCGCCTTTTTCTTCAGGGAAGAACTTGTGGATCGTGGTGAAGACGACACCGCCAGCTTCGACCGCCAAAAGGTCGCGCAGGTTCGCTCGGGAATCCGCCTGCGCGGGTGGCTGGCGCAGCAATCCGGCGCAGCGTGAGAATGTGCCGAAGAGCTGATCGTCGAGATCGTTGCGGTCGGTCAGCACCACGACGGTTGGGTTTTCCATGGCGGGTTCACGGATGATCCGCCCAGCGTAGAATGCCATTGTCAGGCTTTTGCCCGAGCCCTGCGTGTGCCAGACAACGCCGACCCTGCGGTCGCCGGGCTTGCCCCCACGCCGCCCGCTGTCTTCACCGGACACGGCTCGCACCATCTCAGCCGCGCGCAGCGTTTCGCCCACTGCCGCCTGCACGGCGTGGAACTGATGGTAGCCAGCCATCTTCTTAATGACACGTCCGCCATCGTCCTCAAACACGATGAAGTCGCGGATCAGATCGAGAAAGCGCTGCTTGTCGCACAAGCCTTCAATCACGACCTGCAGTTCCGGCAGATGCGTATCGGCCAGAGCCTCACCCGCAATCGTGCGCCAAGGCTTGAACCACTCCCGCCCAGCGCCGATGGCGCCGACGCGAGCCTCAACGCCGTCGGAGGCAACCAGAAGTGCGTTGGTCGCGAAGAGCGACGGCACCTCGGCCTGATAGGTCTGGAGCTGCTGGAACGCGCTCCAGATCGTTGCGTTCTGGCCCGCGGCGTTCTTCAACTCGATCACGCCCAGTGGAAGACCATTGACGAACAGAACCACGTCAGGACGGCGCGCGTGCTTGTTCTCAGCCACGCTGAACTGGTTGACGGCAAGCCAGTCATTGGCCTCGGGCCGGTCGAAATTTATCACGCGCGCCTGCGCGCCGCGGATCGCCCCGTCTACATCGCGATACTCAACGGTGACACCGTCCACAAGCAGCCGGTGCAAGGCGCGGTTCTGCAGGATCAGCTCCACGCCTTCGGGGCGGATAAGCTTTCGCAGCGCGTCCTCGAGAGCCTCGGATGGCAGCTTTGGATTGTTCCGCGCCAGGGCGTCTCTCAGGCGACGTTCGAGAGCGACCTGCCCATAATTGTCGCGTTCGGCATCCGGCTCACCCGGCGCGATCTCTGCGCCATTGACGACCTGCCAGCCAATGCTCTCCAACCAGGCGAGGGCTGCTTGCTCGACGACGGACTCCGTTATGCCCCGGGCGGTCATGGCTGGGCCTCCTCTTCGGCTGGGGATTCGGCGTCAGCTTCGGCACTGGTGCCGTCGAATTCTGCGAGGTAGATGCGGTAGGTCTCGGGCTCCAAACGGAACAGGACCTCACTAGCTCTGAACTCGACATCGAAGACGCGAACCGGCCCGAACGTTTCGTCAACATGATCGTTGAAGGGGCCGCTGTCGTCGAAGGTCGGACCGGCGGGCGGCGGGGGTGTCCGATCCTGCCGGTGAACCCGGTGGAGGAAGCCGACGATGGCGTCGGCCGCCTCGGCCGCGAGCAACGCCTGGACCGCCTCCATGACTGGGCGCGGCTCTCCTGCGCCATGCGAGGCGAAGCCGCATTGGTTGCGCAACTCGCAGATGCCCTGAATGGCCGTGTGCAGCCCGCCGATGGTTTGGTCGAGGCTTGCGCGCACACTCGCCGCCGCAGCGGCTGTCGGAGGCAACATGGGCACTGAACGGGCAGCTGCCTTGAAGAGCTTCGGCAGATCATCCTTGTGGCTGTAGGTGATGGTCCGTTGGTCGAGGATCGCGCGGCACGTGCTCTCGACCAGTGTTTTTGCTAGGTCGAACGCGAGGCCGGGGTTCTCCACTACGGCCTGTTCGATCCCCTTCACCTGTTCCTCGATATGCGCTAGGCCCGCCGACATGGCGTCACGGGCACCATGCATGACGAAGGGTTGAGGCGCAGGCGCGGCCATCACAACACCCGGTCGAGGTAGGTTTCGGCGTCCTTCACACGCAAGTCGCCGGAAATGAGCTTAGGCAGAAGCGTGTCGCGTATTGCGGCTAGGGTACGGGACTCCAAATCAATCTGGATTCTCCGCTCCACCAAAGGCGAGATGACGGATCCGAGATCAGCGAGACCACTGTTTGGTGGGCAGTTTGTCATTGCTGCATTCAGATGACCACGCTGAATGTGGCCCATTGTCGTTGCCTTCGAAGCGGCGATGTTCTGGAATTCCTCGAGATGAACCTGAACCCATTCCGCAATAAACCAGGTAGGATAGCGGTCCGATGATACTTTGAATAGATGCTGGTTTAAGGCTCCGTCGCCTTCTGTCCAGAATTTAGCAAGAAGGCTGCCTGACCATGAGAATAGGAAGTCTCCGTCCCTTACGATATACTTGTCTGGAACATCTCGCGATGCCCTGTCGCTTTTTGCTGTCACGCCATTGCGTAGTTCGGCAATCTTGATGACGGGCAAGCTATCGGCTGGGTCGGTGGCGGGATACTTCTGCAGCGCGAGACCATTGAGGAATTCTGCAATTTCCGACAGTGGCTTCACTTCCCACCCCTCCGGAACCTCCCCATGCTCAGTAACAATCAATCGATCGGGAAAGACGGAAGCGAGGTGCGGAGGAAGGCCGGGATCGTGGCCTTCGGCTTTGGCGCGGACGGGTGCAAAATAGACGAACCACGCTTTGAAATGCGATCGTGCCATTGTCTCCAGCGTCGCACTCATGCGCCGGTTCAGCTCGATCTTGTTGTCCAACGAACTTAGAATGTGCGCGATAGCCCGCTGCTCATGCAATTCCGGCAGACTTAGTTTTAGGTTCGATATCGACGAAACCGTGAGATACGGTAGCGCTGTTCCCTGTGCGATTTCGGCGAAGTCGAACTGGGAGAGAGTGTAGTAGAAAAAGCCCTCATCCACACGATCTCGACGCGGAATGGCACCCATCATATTATTGTCGACAATTGTATCACGCACGACTTGGCGTAGACGATTTTGACGTAGCGCTTCGCCAATCTTAGCAAAAACTACTGCACCCGGTGGGAGAGGTTTTGCCCGCAGGTCTCGGGCAACCGCCTTAGAAACCCAGTTATTTGCACTAAGAATGCGAACAGCATTCTCGGGGAGGTTCATGTCACTGACCTTGATGAACGGAATTTCGCCATCGGCGTTCCCTTGATGTGACGGCTTGAAAACTGAGCCCGCCCGGAAATCAGAGATTTCTCCGAGGGTTACTTCGTTCCAGTCACCCGCCATATCCGAGCTCCCGCAGGTTGGCTGCGATAGCGGCATCCAGCCTGGCAGCCACTTGCTGCTGCTCACGCAATTCGGCTACCAACCGAGCCATCTTGTCGGCAAACGGCTCGTCGTCCTCTTCCGCCGCCTCGGTGCCGACATAGCGGCCGGGGGTGAGCACGTGCCCGCGCTTGCGGATTTCATCAAGCGGGGCCGCCATGCAGAACCCGGAGATGTCCTCATAAGCGGTCAGTCCGTCCACAGACTCGGGCGGCACGTCGGTCTCACCGCGCCAGAGGTGGTACATGCCCGTGATCTTCGCGATGTCCTCGTCCGAAAGGTCCCGATGGGTGCGGTCGACCATGAAGCCCATCTTGCGAGCGTCGATGAACAGCACCTCGCCGCGTCGGTCACGGAACTTGTGGTTCTTGCGATCGCGGGCGAGGAACCAGAGGCAGGCGGGGATCTGCGTCGAATAGAATAGCTGGCCCGGCAGGGCGACCATGCAGTCGACGACATCCTCCTCGATCAGTTTCTTGCGGATCTCCCCTTCGCCCGATTGGTTCGACGACATCGAGCCGTTCGAAAGCACGAAGCCGGCGACGCCCGAGGGCGCGAGGTGATGCACGATGTGCTGCACCCAAGCATAGTTGGCGTTGCCCGCAGGCGGATCCCCATACTGCCAGCGCTTGTCACCGCGCAGCCGCTCGCCGCCCCAGTCGGAGATGTTGAAAGGCGGGTTGGCGAGGATGAAGTCGGCCTTCAGGTCGGGGTGGCGGTCGTTGTGAAACGTGTCGCCATGTGCGATCTGTCCGTCGATACCCCGGATGGCGAGGTTCATCTTGGCCAGCCGCCAGGTGGTGTAGTTCGACTCCTGCCCGTAGATCGAGATATCGGCCTTGGCCTTGCCACCATTGCCGTTTCCGTTGCGGTGAGCGTGGATGAACTCCATCGACTGCACGAACATGCCCGACGAGCCGCAGCAGGGGTCGTATACCCGGCCCCGATAGGGCTCCAGCATCTCGACCAGTAGCTTGACGACGCAGCGGGGGGTGTAGAACTCACCGCCCTTCTTGCCCTCGGCGCTGGCGAACTGGGACAGGAAGTACTCGTAGACGCGGCCGAGCACGTCCTTCGCCCGGGCCTCGGCGTCTCCAACCTTGATATTCGAGATCAGGTCGATCAGCTGGCCAAGCCGGGTCTTGTCGAGCGCCGGCCGCGCGTAGTCCTTCGGCAGCACGCCCTTCAGCGCTGAGTTGTCACGTTCGATACCCGTCATCGCATCGTCGACGAGTTGGCCGATAGTGCTTTGCCGTGCCTGAGCCTTGAGATGCGCCCAGCGCGCTTCAGTTGGCACCCAGAAGATATTCTCCGCGCGGTACTCGTCCGGATCCTCCGGATCGGCGCCCTGATCGCGCTCAGCTTCCAGCGCCGCGTGCTTCTCCTCGAAGGCGTCGGAGATGTACTTGAGGAAGATCAGCCCGAGGACGACGTGCTTGTATTCCGCCGCGTCCATGCTGCCGCGAAGGGCATCGGCCATTCGCCAGAGTTCGGCCTCGTAGCCCACGTTGGCCGCCGAGGTGTTAGGGCGGGCCGCTCGCACCTGCCTGTCGACCTGAGCGGCCTGCGCGGCCGCCGGGACTGCATCGCCTTGGGCTGCCATGGCGACCGAGCCGCCACGTCCACGACCCGGGACGATTGCCCCATCGTCAATCAGGGCCTGCTTGACCTCGTCGTAGGCGGCATCATCCCAGCCGAGCGTTTCCCGCAGCTTTCCGTTCCCCGCCGAGCCCCCAAGGCCTGTCAAAGCAGCTAGAAACTCGTCCTTTTGCGCCTGCTCGGCCATTTTCTCTTCCCCTCAATTTTTCCGCGGCTTGTCAGTCGCTGCGTCGTCCAGCGCCTTCAGCCGTTCGAATTCTTCCACGGCCACGACCACCACGACCGGGCGGCCATGTTTCTCGATCACCACCGGTTCGGCTCGGGCGGTGTCGATGAGCAGGCCGAACTGATGCTTCGCGTCCCGTGCGGACATGGCCTTCATGGCATTGCTCCCCGCTTTGGGTCACAATGGACAAAAGAGTCCGATTTCACAATCCGGAACTCGTTGGCGTCGACGGCCATTGCTACGACAGATCAAGGCGATGCTGATGCGCCTGGTCTCAGCCGACAGATGTTGGATTTCAGGAGCTTTCAGTGAACGCCCCTGAAATCGAAGTGCTCAGCGACGACGCTCTATTATTGTCGTCTTTCCAGTACTTTGGAGAAAATTCACCAAAATGGCGCAGTCATGAGGTCCGGAGAATATCGGCCCTGAGAGACCGCTTTCGGGCGTCTTGGTGCGGAGGTCGGTGCTCAGCCCCAGCCGCATAACCCTCGAATACAACGAGAAAATCCGGCCGCAGCCGGATGGGGAGAACGCTTTCGCAGGGGCAAGTGGCGGAGTGGAAGGGATTCGAACCCTCGAGACGGTTTCCCGCCTGCACCCTTAGCAGGGGTGTGCCTTCGACCACTCGGCCACCACTCCGCTGGCTTGTTTATGGATCCTCGCCGGGGATGACAAGCGGAAAATCAAGCCTTTTCGGCGGAGCAGATGCCGTGATCGCGCGGTGCAACATATGGCTGCGGCAGCGGATTCTTGCGAATCGCGAACCCATACAAACAAAACATACAAATACCCCTGTCAAATCACGGTAATTCACCTAAGATCACATTGCAGGCATCAGGATGTCCGCAGTGACCGAGGTTTTTTCAATTCGAAGGAGGCTTCCGCATGCATTTTCGTCACATCATTCTTGCCCTTTCACTTGGCACCATGGCCAGCGCAGCCTGGGCCGAAAGCGGGGTGATTTCCAAGCAGGGATCCGGCTTCGCCGTCTATGGCGAGGTGGAAAACTACACGATCTATGCCAATGCAGAGCGCATGACCTGCCTTGCCGAGGCTGTCGATGCCGCCGGGACCGTGGTGCAGATGGGGCTGAACAAGGACCGCGATCTGGGCTATATCGGGGTCTTCACGCAGGCCGATATCTATGGCGGCGACGCGCCCAAGGATGCGCCGCTGGTGATCACCGTGAATGGCAATGTCTATACCGGTGAAGGCGAGATGGAAACGAAGCGCCTGGCCCGTGGCTATCATGGCGGCTATATTCTGGCCAACAATCCGAATTTCGTCGCCGATATAGAGAATGGCGAGGCGATGATAGCATTTTCGGATCGCGGTGACGGGATCGTGGTGGACCTGACCGGCACCAAGAAAGCCATCGAGGAAGCCAGCGCCTGCACGGCCTCGCTTAACTCGTAATCCCGACCCGCATATCGGATCGGGAGGACAAAGCCTGAGTTCTTCCTCCCTGATCAGGCTTTGTCTTCCGCTGCCTGTTTCAGGCGTTGAAGAGGAAGTGCAGCACGTCGCCGTCCTTCACCTCGTAGCCCTTGCCCTCGACCCGGAACTTGCCCGATTCGCGCGCACCGGCCTCGCCATTACCGGCGATGTAATCGTCATAAGCCACGGTTTCCGCACGGATGAAGCCGCGTTCGAAATCGCCATGGATCACGCCCGCCGCCTGCGGGGCAAGGGTGCCCTTGCGGATGGTCCAGGCGCGGGCCTCTTTCGGGCCGACGGTGAAATAGGTCTGCAGGCCCAGCAGGTCGTAGCCCGCACGGATAAGACGATCCAGACCGGCCTCTTGCAGGCCCATCTCTTCCAGGAACATCGCCGCCTCGTCATCGGACAGCTGGCTGATTTCCTCTTCGATCTTGGCCGAGATCACCACATGTCCCGCCCCCTGCCCGGCCGCCATTTCGGCCACGCGGTCGCTTTGGCTATTGCCGGTGGCGGCCTTGTCCTCTTCGACATTGCAGACATAGAGCACGGGCTTCGCGGTCAGCAATTGCAGCATGTTCCAGGCTTTCAGGTCGTCCTCGGCCACCTCGACCGTGCGGGCGGGACGCCCGGCTTCCAGCGCCTCTTTGGCGGCATTCATCAGCCGCGCATCTTCCTTGGCCTGCTTGTCGCCCGCATTGATCTTGCGTGACAGGTTGGACAGGCGCTTTTCCAGGCTTTCCAGATCCGCGATCATCAGCTCGGTCTCGATGGTCTCGGCATCGGCCAGCGGATCGACGCGGCCCTCGACATGGGTGACGTCGCCATCCTCGAAACAGCGCAGCACATGGGCGATGGCGTCAACCTCTCGGATATTGGCCAGGAACTGGTTGCCCAGCCCCTCACCCTTGGACGCGCCCTTCACCAGACCGGCAATATCCACAAAGGTGATCCGCGTCGGGATGATCTGTTTCGACCCGGCAATGCCCGCCAGCTTGTCCAGTCGCGGATCCGGAACCGCGACCTCACCGACATTCGGCTCGATCGTGCAAAAGGGAAAATTCGCGGCCTGCGCGGCGGCGGTTTTCGTCAGCGCATTAAACAGCGTCGATTTTCCGACATTCGGAAGCCCGACGATCCCCATGCGAAAGCCCATGTCATCACCCTTGTCTCAGTTCCGCGCACACATAAGATGCGCACCCGCGCAAGTCCAGCCTGACCGCCCGTCCGCATGTCCCGCCCGTCTGCATTGCGCATGGCGGCCATGCGGGCTAGTGCTTGGCCAAAGGACGGGACGGGACCGGTGAGGACATGACCAGAATCGACGACAAGTTTGCGGCGCTGAAAGCCCAGGGCAAGAAGGCCTTCGTGACCTATATCATGGCCTCCGATCCCGATGATGCCACCACGCTGGAGATCATGCGCGGCCTGCCAGAGGCTGGCGTGGACGTGATCGAACTGGGCATGCCCTTTACCGATCCGATGGCCGATGGCGCGACGATCCAGGCGGCAGGTCAGCGCGCGCTGGCCGCCGGGGGCAGCGTCACCCGCACGCTGTCGATCCTGAAAGAGTTCCGCAAGACCGATAACGAAACGCCGGTCGTGCTGATGGGCTATTACAACCCGATCTATGCGCGCCCGGGTGGTGTCGATCAGTTTCTGACGGATGCGGTTGATGCGGGCGTGGACGGGCTGATCATCGTCGATCTGCCGCCGGAAGAGGATGACGAACTGTGCATTCCCGCCCAGAAGGCCGGTCTGAACTTCATCCGTCTGGCCACGCCCACGACCGATGACCGCCGCCTGCCCGCCGTGGTCAAGAATACCAGCGGCTTTGTCTATTACGTCAGCGTCACGGGCATCACCGGCGGACCCTCCGCCAATGCGGCAGAGATCGCGCCAGAGGTTGCCCGCGTCGCCAGGGCGGCAAATCTGCCGGTGGTGGTGGGCTTCGGGATCTCGACCCCCGAGGCGGCCGAACAGATCGCTGCGGTGGCCGATGGCTGCGTGGTCGGCAGCGCCATCGTCAAGCGCATCGCCGAAGGCCGTCCGGTGGCCGAGATCCTTTCTTTCGTCGGGGAACTGGCTCAGGGGGCGCATCGCGGGTGACACCGGCTTTCGCCTTCGACCATATCGCCATCGCCACGCGCAGCCTGACCGAAGGGGCCGCATGGCTGCGCGACAGGCTTGGCGTTGATGCAAGCCCGGGCGGCAAGCACCCGTTGATGGGCACGCATAACAGGCTGCTGTCACTTGGTCCGGGGGCTTATCTGGAATTGTTGGCCTTTGATCCCGATGCCGTTGCCGCGCCACAATATCGCTGGTTCGGGCTGGATGATTTCGATGGCGCACCGCGTCTGGCCGGCTGGGTCATGCGCGCCGATCTGGACCAGACGCCCGCGCCGCCGGGCAGCCGTGCCGTCGCGCTGAGCCGGGGCGATCTGCACTGGCGGCTGACCCTGCCCGACAGCGGACAGATGCCTCATGCCGGCGCGGCGCCGATGCTGATCGACTGGGGCGACAGCCGCCACCCGGCGGACAGCCTGCCCGATCACGGCATCCGCCTGCAGCGCCTGACCCTGCCCCTGCCAACCACCCCGCTGGACGATCCGCGCATCGTGACGGGCGCGGCGTTCACCGCCAGCCTGTGGACGCCGCAGGGAACCGTCCTTCTATGAGCGCGATCCGCCCTGCCCGTGCCGAAGATGCCCCTGCGGTGGCCGCGATCTGGAACCAGATCATCCGCGACACCGCCATCACCTTCTGGCCCACCGAACGCAGCGAGGCCGAGGTCGCCGCCATCATTGCCCAGCGTCTTGCCGATCACGCCTTTTTCGTCGCCCTGCGGGATGGGCAGGTTGCAGGCTTTGCGACCTATAAGCAATTCCGCGATGGCGGCGGCTATCGGCATTGCATGGAACATACCGTCTATGTCGCGCCGGAGGCCAAGGGCGCCGGTCTGGGCGCGGCGCTGCTGCGTGCGGTGGAAGATCACGCTCGCGCGGCGGGCCATAACCTGATGATCGGCGCGGTCACCGGATCGAATGACGACTCCATCCGCTTTCACCGTCGCATGGGATATGACGATTGGGGCCGGATACCGGATGCCGGCTATAAATTCGGGACATATCATGATGTTGTCCTGATGGGCCACAAGCTGACCTGAACGTCATCGGCAAGGGCGATCCTGCCCCTATCGTTCGGCTGCGTTAGCGGATAGTCTCTGCCACATGGTTAACAGCGCCTCTCCTTCCTGCCCCGACCTGCCAAAGCCCCGCAGCTTCTGGCAGCGCATCGGCGACCGCCTTGCGGCACTGATGGGCAGCAAGCGCGCGGCGGTCCCGCCCGAGCGCTCGGTCGCCTTTACCATCGCCGTGATTGCCCTTGGCGCGAAGCTGGCCAAGGCCGATGGCACCGTGGTCCGGTCCGAGGTTTCGGCATTCCGCAGGCTGTTCGTCATTCCCCGCGCCGAGGAAAAGAACGCCGCCCGCGTCTTTGATCTGGCGCGTCAGGACGTGGCCGGATATGACGCCTGGGCACGGCGCATCGCGCAGATGTTCAAGCCCGGCGACCCTGTGCTGAGCGATGTGGTCGAAGGTCTGGTCATCATCGCGCTGGCCGATGGCGACATGCACCAGTCCGAGATCGACTTCATCGACACGGTCGGCGCGATTTTCCAGATGTCCCCGGCCGAGATCACCAAGATCCGCATGCGTCACGATTCCTCGGTCGAATGCCCGCCCTGCGACATCCTTGGCATCCCGATCGAGACCCCCCTGCCCGAGGCACGCAAGCGCTGGCGCAAGCTGATCCGCGAATCCCATCCCGATCGCGCCATCGCCCGCGGCCTGCCCCCCGAAGCGATTCGCCTGGCCGAAGCGCGCACGCGCCGATTGAATGAAGCCTGGGACAACTTTCGCAATATGCACAGTAGCTTAGCCACCTAGGCATGCCATCGCAAAATAAAACTGAACGGGTCAGTCATGTAAGGCCTTGATCATCTTATGTTTTAATTTTAATTTTTATATTTCCCCTATATTAGCGTACATATTAAAATAAAAATTTCATAAAAATAAATAAAAATAAAGTTACCATCTTCACGACCCTCCCCAATTCAATACCGGGTCGAATGACTTCGTACGATTATACGAATATCCAAGGATGGAGATAACGCCGTGAAGAGTCTGCTTTTGTCAGTCACCGCCGCGATTGCCCTGATCGCGGCCCCGATCAATAAAGGCGATGCCGCACCCATAAGTGTCGATGTCGAATTGCAAATGCTTGTCGACGTATCGGGCAGCGTCGACAGTAACGAATTCAAGTTGCAGCGCGATGGATATGTCAGTGCATTCCGCAGCGCCTCGATCCAGAACGCCATTCTGAACACATCCAATGGCCGTCTGGGAAAAATCGCCGCGGAACTGATCTATTGGTCAAGCGCAAGCCAGCAGATCGCCGCTGTTGGCTGGACCTTGCTTGACAGCGCCGCAGCGATCAACACCTTTGCAGATGACATCGCAAATTACGCCCGGCCATTTAGCGCCGGAACACGTGTCGATTCCGCGATCAACTTTGGCTATCAGCGTTTCGCGCTGAATGATTACGACGGCAAGTCGCAGGTCATGGACGTCTCCGGTGATGGCACCAGCGGCGCCGCGGCCACCGAGGCGGCCCGCGATGCGGCGCTTGCCGCAGGTATCGACCGGATCAATGGCCTGCCCATCGGTGGCGGGGCCACTGTCGAAAATTTCTACGCGAACTCGGTCGTCGGCGGCAGCGGGTCATTCCTGATCGCGGCTGCGACGTTCGGTGACTTCTCCAACGCCATCCAGAAAAAGCTGGCCCTTGAAATCAGTGGCGAGCCCTCGCCCGTGCCGCTGCCCGCCGGGGTCTGGCTGCTGGGAACCGCGCTTGGCGGCATCGGCGCGATGCGGCGGCGCAAAAAGCGCGAGGCCTGATCCGCAAGGCATGATGGTTCAAAAGGGCGCCCCCGCGGCGCCCTTTCCCATTTCGCGCCCTTGTTCCCTGCCGCCACGCGGATTAGTCTTTCTGCGACCCTCAGACGGACGACAGAATGCCTGCCAGCGACGACGCCGCACCCGCGCCGACCTATCAAGTGCTTGCCCGGAAATACCGGCCCGAGACCTTTGCCGATCTGGTCGGGCAGGATGCCATGGTCCGCACGCTGAAAAACGCCTTTGCCGCCGACCGCATCGCCCAGGCCTTCATCATGACCGGCATTCGCGGGACCGGCAAAACCACCACCGCGCGGATCATCGCCAAGGGCATGAACTGTATCGGCCCCGATGGTCAGGGCGGGCCGACGACGCAGCCCTGTGGGGTCTGCGAACATTGCGTCGCGATCAGCGAAGGCCGCCATGTCGATGTGCTGGAAATGGATGCTGCCAGCCGCACCGGCGTGGGCGATATCCGCGAGATCATCGAAAGCGTACATTACCGGGCGGCCAGCGCGCGCTACAAGATCTATATCATCGACGAGGTGCACATGCTCTCGACCAGCGCGTTCAACGCGCTGCTCAAGACGCTGGAGGAACCGCCGCCGCATGTGAAATTCATCTTTGCCACGACCGAAATCCGCAAGGTGCCGGTCACCGTGCTGTCGCGCTGCCAGCGTTTCGACCTGCGCCGGATCGAGCCCGAGGTGATGATCGCCCTGCTGCGCAAGATCGCCACGGCGGAAAGGGCGCAGATCACCGATGACGCGCTGGCGCTGATCACCCGCGCGGCCGAGGGCAGCGCCCGCGATGCGACCAGCCTGCTGGATCAGGCGATCAGCCATGGCGCGGGCGAAACCAGCGCCGATCAGGTGCGCGCCATGCTGGGGCTGGCTGATCGTGGCCGCGTGATTGACCTGTTCGAGATGATCCTGCGCGGCGATGCGGCAGCCGCGCTGACCGAATTGCAGGCGCAATATGCCGATGGCGCCGACCCGATTGCGGTCCTGCGCGATCTGGCCGAGATCACGCATTGGATTTCCGTGGTCAAAATCACGCCGGGCGCCATCGAAGACCCGACGATTTCCCCCGATGAGCGCAGTCGCGGGCAGGACCTGTCGGAAAAGCTGCCCATGCGCGTGCTGACCCGCATGTGGCAGATGCTGCTGAAAGCACTGGAAGAGGTCTCGGCCGCGCCCAATGCGATGATGGCGGCCGAGATGGCGATCATCCGTCTGACCCATGTGGCCGATCTGCCCGATCCCGAGGCGCTGATCCGCAAGGTGCAGCAGGCGCAGGCCGCAGGCGATTTCGCGCGTCAGGGCGCAGCCCCAGGCGCCGCGCCGTCGCAGGCGCCGCGCGCCGCGCGTCCCGCCCCCAGTATCGCCGCCGGTGTCGCCGCCCAGCCGAACGGGGCCGCGACTGCGCTGGCCTTGTCGCCCGATGCCTTTGCCGCCTATCCCGATTTCGCCTCGGTGCTGGAACTGATCCGGCGCATGGGCGACATGCTGTTGCTGGTGCAGGTCGAAAACCATGTCGCGCTGGTCCGCTACAGCCCCGGCCGGATCGAGTTCGAGCCGCGCGGGAACGCCCCCGCCGATCTGGCGCAGCGTCTGGGCGAACGCCTGCGTGGCTGGACCGGTGGCAATCGCTGGGCGGTCAGTGTCACCAATAGCGGCGGCCAGCCCACCATCGCCGAAACCCGAACGGCCGAGGAACAGGCGATGCGCGCCCGCGCGCTGGAACTGCCGATCGTGCAGCAGGTGCTGGCAGCCTTTCCGGGGGCCGATTTGAAAAAGGTCTCTCGCGCGGCACCCAAGCCAGAGGCGGTCGCGGAAATCGACGCCGAAGGCGCGGTCAATCCCCATGACAGCGACGGTCCCGTGGCCGAGGTCGAGGAATGGGATCCTTTCGAGGATGAGGCATGAGCAGACAGTCCGGCGGAGGTTTCTATCGCTGGGCCACGCTGCTCGTCTCGGCCATCGGGGTGCTGGTCGCGGTGATTGTCGCGACCGAAGACGGCCAGATCCCGGCTTTCGCCAGGAAGGCCGCAAGCTGGATCGGAGGGGCCGAGGATACGGCACCGCCCACGCCAATCGATCCCGCCAAAGCCCCCGTGGCGCCAGTGCAGGACACCCGCCCGACGGCACCCGATCCGCAACCCGGACAAGATCGCAGCGGCGCGATGAAACAGATCCGGGTCATGGCCCATGACAGCGACAATTTCTGCGGCATCGATTATGTCGTCACCTTCCGCAAGCGCGGCTCTGGTCTTGGCGATGCGGTCTATCTGCGACGGGGTGACAAACATCTCAGGCTGGGCCAGCATGAACCGCAAGAGATCGACCCGGGATGTCGGGTCACCTTTCTCGGCTTTGAAGAGAGCTCGAACGACTACGCACGTTTTTCTGTTCCGGAGTAACCCATGCGCCTGTCTGCCTGCTGCCTGACCCTTGCCCTCTTTGCCGCCGCACCGGCGCTGGCCTGCGATCGCTATCAAGAGATCGACCCGATCCAGCTGAAAGAGGATTTCGCCACCCTCAACAATACCGAGGCCGATCCGGTTGACCGCATCGTGGCCTTTTCCACGCTGGTCTGTTCCGAACAGCCCGCCGTGCGCAAACGCGCCATCGAGGATGGAAAGACCGCGACCGTCGACATCCAGTCAGCGGCGCTTTACTACGATCTGGCGGCGAATAACGCGGTCACCATCAGGCTTCTGGACCGCTCTGGCCTGTCAGAAGCGCATTACAACGAAATCCGCGCGGCCCCGATGCGGGCCTATACGATCAAGTATCGCGATCCGACGAAAAACTGCCTGTCGATCTATTATGATGACAGATGCAGCGGCGATTATCATGTCAGCGTGAATGGCAGGACGGTGCAGTTCCGCTATAATGACGCGGTTGGCGTTTTCACGCTGGACGGCACCGATCTGACGGGCGAAGTCACCTTTGCGATCAAGCGCGAAATGCTGACATTCCCCGCGCGGCTGGAAATGCAATAACGGCGCGGAAACGCCGAAAGGAGAAAGAATGCTGAAGGGTTTGGGCGGACTTGGCGACATGACCAAGATGATGAAGGCCGCCAAAGAGATGCAGGACAAGATGCAGAAGATGCAGGACGATCTGGCCACCGTCACGGTGATCGGGGAATCCGGCGCCGGTCTGGTCAAGGCCACGGCCACCGCCAAGGGCGAACTGACCGCGCTGGAGATCGATCCCTCGATCTTTCAGCCCAGCGAAAAGGAAGTGGTCGAGGATCTGATCCTGGCAGCCATCAAGGACGCCCAGAAGCGCGCGCAGGACAAGATGCAGTCCGAAATGGCCCGCATCACGCAGGAACTGGGTCTGCCCGCCGATATGAAACTGCCCTTCTGATCCGGCGCATGGCCGAGGGCAGCGACGATATTCAGGCGCTGATCGCGCTTTTGGGGCGGCTGCCGGGGCTTGGGCCACGCTCGGCCCGGCGCATCGTGCTGCATCTGATCCGCAAGCGCAGCGGGCAGATGTCCCAGCTTGCGCAATTGCTGGACAGCGTGGCGGTGAATTCGCGCGAATGCCTGACCTGCGGCAATATCACCGACCGCGACGAATGCGCGATCTGCACCGATCCCGCCCGCGCCAGCGGCGAGATCTGCGTGGTCGAGGATGTGGCGGATCTCTGGGCGCTGGAACGCGGCCATGTCTTTCGCGGCCGCTATCACGTGCTGGGCGGCACGCTGTCGGCGCTGGATGAGATCGGGCCCGAGGATCTGGGCATTCCCGCGCTGGTCGACCGCGTCACGCGCGAGGGCGTGTCCGAGGTGATCCTGGCCCTGAACGCCACCGTCGATGGCCAGACCACCGCCCATTACATCGCCGATGCGCTGGACAGCAGCGGCATTACCGTCACCGGGCTGGCCCAGGGCGTGCCGATCGGTGGAGAGCTGGATTATCTGGATGACGGCACGATCAGCGCCGCCCTGCGCGCGCGGAGAAAGCTGTGACGGCCCCGGTCAAGCTGATCATCTTCGATTGCGACGGGGTCATTGCCGACAGCGAAAGGCTGGCCGCCGATCTGCTGGTCGAAGATTTGTCGGCGCTTGGCATGCAGATCACCTTTGACGATGTGCAGCGCGATTTTCTGGGTCAAAGCTACCTGTCGATGGCCTCGAAACTGGAGGCACGTTTCGGTCGCGGCCTGCCCGAAGGGTTTCAGCAGGATTACGGCGCACAACTGGCGCGGCGCTTTGAAAAGGATCTGCGCACGACGCCGGGTTTCACCGTGATGCTGAACCGGCTGAGCATACCCTCTTGCGTGGCGACCTCTTCGGCGCCGGAACGGGTCGCCCGGACGCTGTCGCCGCTGCAACTGGCCGATGTCTTTGGCCCGAATGTCTTCACCGCCTCTCAGGTCGACCGGGGCAAGCCCGCGCCGGATCTGTTCCTGTTTGCCGCGCAGCAGATGCAGACGGATCCCGCCGATTGTCTGGTGATCGAGGACAGCGCCGCAGGCGTGACCGCTGCCCGCGCCGCAGGCATGCGGGTGCTGCATTATCGCGGTGGCGCGCATCAGCCCCGGCCGATCGAGGATGTGCAGGCCTTCGACGACTGGCGCGAGTTTCCCGGGCTTCTGGACCAGATCGCCGCGCGTGGCTGATCTCACCTATCCCGCGGCGGTGCTGGCCGGGCTTCTGGCCTTTCTGTCGCCCTGCATCCTGCCCATGCTGCCTTTCTACCTGTGCTACCTGACCGGGCTCGGCCCGCAGGACCTGAGGGCGGGGCGCGGCGGGCGCGGGCTGATCATGCGGGCCTGTGGCTTTGCCGCCGGGGTGACGACGATCTTCGTGCTGATGGGTCTGGGGGCCAGCGCGGCGGGCCGGATCTTTCTGGAATGGCGCGACCCGCTGCGCTATCTGGCCGCCGCGATGCTGCTGATTCTAGGCCTGCATCTGATGGGCGCGCTGCCCCTGCCCCGGCTTTCCCGCCACGGTCAGCCCTTTGCGCCAGCCCGGCCCGCCTCGCTGGGCGGCGCCTGGCTTGCGGGCCTTGCCTTCGGCTTTGGCTGGGTGCCCTGCATCGGCCCGACGCTGACCGCGATCCTGTTTCTGGCGGCATTAGAGGACAGCGCCTGGCGTGGCGCCACGCTGCTGCTGAGCTACGGGCTGGCGATGACGCTGCCCTTTGTCGCCATCGCGGCAATGGCCGGACCGGCGCTTGACCGGATCGCGCGACACAGGCGAGCCTTTCGCCATGTCCAGCGGGCCTGCGGAGCGATGCTGATCCTGTTCGCGCTGCTGATCGCCAGCGATACCCTGCCCGCGATGGCAGGCTGGCTGCTGCGGCAGGCCGACTGGTCTGGGATGCTGCTTTGATCAACGACAGCAAGTAGCCCTGCCCATCTTTCCAGAAGCACTACCCGGACAGGACCAGACAGCCAAACCGGCATTTCGCTGCGACTAGCGCGAGCGTCGGCAGTGCGGACTTTGCTGCCGTTAGTTGCTGGCACACCAACGGCAGCTTAGGTTCATTTAAGCCAATACGTGCCAGAAATCCAAATCTACTGACTTCGGATCGAACATCTCCAGCATGGGGGTACAGTCTTTGTTGTCCATGTATCCCCCACAGATTTCACGAGCTGCGCCCGATGTCTCTACGAAGGCGATTTCCGAGTAGATGCTCTCATCTACCCGAGCAACGAAGTGGGACTTCGCTTCATCAAAGTTCGCAAGGTAAGCACTCTCGACGTTGCTGGATGCATCCAGCAATGCCTCTTCTGAGAACGACTTAAGGTCCTTTGGCGTGAATGTGCCGAACTCGACGCAAGAGAACTCAACCGGCAACGGTACAGGTCCACCAAGCAGGTTGTTTTTGGTCAGTCGTATACTGTCTCTGTCGAGTAAATCCATGACAGGTCGCGTGGAGGGGGCGTTGGGATGTTCCTGCGCCATAGCGATAAATGAGGCTTCATCGGTCGCAAGAATTGCGTCCGCAAACTCACCTTTCAGGTTTCCGAGAAAGCAATGCATAGCGATACCCGGTTGATGCGCCAGAAAATCCCTCTGCCAAAGCCGGGTGGCTGCAATTAGGTCCGCAGGATCAACGTCAGGCTTGGCAGAGTACCGCGCAAATCCCATCACTGTCACCGGGCCAATGTTTTTTCGTAGCATAGAAAGTCCTTTCAATTGATGCTGACTGGCGTTCTATTGGAAAAGATTGACAATTACTGTCAGGGTGGTGATGCGAACTACGAGACTTTTTTCGATCCTTGATTATCTGCGCGGGCGGCGTACGCCGATGACCGCAGATACGCTCGCCGCCGACCTGAAGGTTTCGGTAAGAACCATCTATCGCGACATCGCCACCCTGCAGTCCATGGGCGCGCCCATTCGGGGTGAGGGTGGCATCGGCTATCAAATCGAGGCAGGCTTTTTTTTGCCGCCACTGCATTTCGATGCAGACGAGCTCGATGCGTTGCTCTTGGGTGTTCGAATGGTTACGGCGCGTGGCGATGATGCCCTTGGGCAAGCCGCGTATCGGCTCTTGGGTAAGATCGAAACCGTCTTGTCGGAGGACCGGCAGCACCTGCAACAACCACTGTTGGCTGTTTGCGGACCGAATAAATCAGATGCCGCTTCGGGTTTGAGTGCCCTCAGAACCTCAATCAGACACAGGAAAAAGCTGGCCGTATCTTATGAGGATGTTCACGAAAACCGGAGCGAGCGTGTCGTCAGACCACTTGGGCTGACCGCGTTCGAAACTGTTTGGATACTCACCGGATGGTGTGAACTCAGGCAAAGCTTCAGAAACTTCAGATTGGACCGTCTCGTTTCAGTCAGCGAAACGGGCGATGTATTCAAGAAGGAAAAGGGCAAAGAGTTTGCAGACTACCTGAGAAGTTTGTAACTCCGTAGCGGTCATTCACACTTCCCGCAGCATCGGTCAAATTTGGCTCATTTTAAACCTTCGCCGCGCGCTGCCTGAACGTTCGCTATCGCGGCGGCACGCGGCGTTCGGCATCTGAGAGGCAATCTCGGTTTGGCGTCGAGATTTTCACCTTCTGCCCAATGATATTTCGACGTCCCATGGTCACTATCCAGCGGCTACCAGCGTCAGCCCTGCCCAAGCCCGGTCTCGGACAGGTAATGGCGCACTGCATCGGCGATGTGGCGGAAGCGGTCGCCGCCCAGGTGCTTGCCGCCATACCAGCGGGTCACGATGATGACGTGATCGTGCAGATCCGCGCGCTCCAGCATTTGCAGCATCAACTGTCCAGCGCCGGATTCGCCATCGTCATCCTTGACCGGCTCTCCGCTCAGAATGGCGGCCCAGCTGTGATGGGTGGCCTTGGCGAAGCGCTTGTTCCGCTTCAACTCGGCCAGCAGGGCCTCGACCCCGGCCCGGTCGCGCGCTGGCCCGCCCGATACCGCATAGCGCGATCCCCGGTCCGAGATGATCTTGTCAAAGACCTGCATCACGCGCCCTGAGGAAACGGCACAGGGTCATTCTTCCTCCAGAAAACTCTTGATCTGCTTTTCGGCCTGGGCAAGGTTCGCAAGCCCGTCCAGATGGCCATTCGTCCCCTCAAGCTCGACGATCTTCACCGGGGTGCCGTCGGATTTGATGATCGCGCCGGTTTCCCGCACGGCATTGCCGGGAAAGACCAGATCCTCATCGGTATGGATCAGCATCACCGGCACGTCGATATCCAGCAGGCCCTGAAACAGGTTGCCATCCGGATGGCCCGCGACGAATTGCTGATTGGCGCGCACCAGATAAAGGAAGTGGTTCGCGTCCGAGGTCCGCGCCCGCGTGGCGCCGGCCATGTTCAGCCGGTCCACCACCATATAGTCATTGTCCCAGCTTTGCCCCGGATCGGCATCCGGCTTGGCCCAACTGCGCCCGAAGGTGGCATTCGCCCATTCTGCGGAATTGGCCTGCAGGGACACGATCTTCAGCGCCTGCGCCAACCCGGCCTCGGGCGGCTCGGCATCGTAATAATCGCCGCCATTCCAGTTCGGATCCAGACGGATCGGCGCCGCCCAGACATCCAGCCAGGCGATCAGACCGGCATCCGCCCAGCCCGAGGCGATCACCGGGATCACCCGTTCCAGCCGGTCGGGATAGCGCGCCGCCCATTCGAAGCTTTGCAAGCCCCCCATCGAGGCACCCATCACCGCATGCCATTTCGGGATCTGCAGCTGATCCATCAGCCCCTTCTGCGTCTCGACGAAATCGCCAATGGTCATGATCGGGAAATCCATGCCCCAGGGTTCGCCCGTCGCCGGATTGATGCTGGCCGGGCCGGTGGTGATCACATTGGGATCATTCGCGCCCAGATTGACCGGGCTGTCGACCGAGACGACGAACCATTTATCCGTATCGATGGCCTTGCCCGACCCGATCAGCGCGTCCCAATAGCCGGGCGCAAGATCATCCGCGGAATATCGCCCCGCCGCATGGCTGTTGCCGCTGAAGAAATGCGGGATCAGGATGGCATTGTCGCGCGCCTCGTTCAGCGTGCCATAGGTTTCATAGCCCAGCCGCATTTCGGGGATCGTCTCGCCGCCGCGAGTGACGAAATCGGTCAGCGTGAATTCCTGTTTCTGGACCAGCGGCTCATAGGCCATGGCCGGTCCGGCCAGCATGGCGACGGTGCAAAGGATCAGGCGCATCGGCTTCCCTCCATTTCAATTGAGCATATGAAACGGTGCCGCGCCCGGCTTGTCCAGCCGCTAATCCCGGCGTCGGCGGACGTAAAGCTCCAGCCGGTGATGGACGATGTCATAGCCCATCTCGGCCGCGATCTCGGCCTGCAGCCTTTCGATGCGCTCATTGGTGAATTCCATCACCTCGCCGGTATCAAGATCGATCATATGATCGTGATGGGTCTGATCGGCGGCCTCCCATCGGGCGGGCTCTCCCTGGAATTCCAGCTTCTCGATCACGCCCTGGGCCTGCAGGGTGGTCAGGGTGCGATAGACGGTCGCCAGCGACACCCCGACCCCGGCTTTCTCGGCGCGGGCGTGCAATTCTGCGGCATCCGGGTGATCGTCGCTGGCCGCGATGACGCGCAACAGCGCCGCACGCTGCCGCGTCACACGTACGCCGGCCGCCCGCAAGGCCTGTTCCAACTGTGTTGCCCGCTCTTCGCTCATGCGGTTTAGATGCCCGATCGCCGGGCCAGTTGCAACTGCAGAAGGTTGCGCCGGTCGCTGTCAGCGGCTATCTGCGTTGGCATCACAGAATAACCCGGAAGGCCAGGATGATCCTTATCGCAGCACTTGTCATCGGCGCATTCCTTGGCTGGCGCCGCGCCGGCAAGGTGGGCGGCAACCGTAGCGACCGGATCCAATATGCCCTTGTCTTCGCGCTGATCTTTTCCGTGCTGGGCCTGTTCGTCACGGTTCTTCTTGACCGGATGGTCTTCTGATGTTCCTGCCATTTCTTGACAGCCTGCGTCGGCACGGGGTGCCGATCTCGCTGCGGGAATGGCTGGATCTGATGGGCGGCCTGCAGGCGGGCGTGGCCGATTGGTCCGCCGATGGGTTCTACCATTTCGCGCGGCTGGTCCTGGTCAAGGACGAACGCCATATCGACCGCTTCGACCGCGCCTTTGCCGAGACCTTTGCCGGGGTGGAACAGATCCCGACCGAGGCTTTGGTCACCGAACAGGCCATCCCGCAGGAATGGCTGGAAAAGCTGGCCGAAAAGCTGCTGACCGATGAGGAAAAGGCCCAGATCCAGGGCAGCGGCAGCTTTGAAGCGCTGATGGAGAAGCTGCGCGAAAGGCTGGCCGAGCAGCAGGGCCGCCATCAGGGCGGCAATAAATGGATCGGCACGGCGGGAACCAGCCCCTTCGGCGCCTATGGCTATAACCCCGAAGGCGTGCGGATCGGCCAGCATGAAAGCCGCCACCGTCGCGCGGTCAAGGTCTGGGACAAGCGCGAATTCCGCGACTTTGACGATAATGTCGAACTGGGCACCCGCAATATCAAGGTGGCCCTGAAACGGCTGCGGCAATGGGCGCGCCATGGCGCCGCAGAAGAGCTTGACCTGCCCGCGACGATCCGCGCCACTGCCGATCACGGCTATATCGACGTCCAGACCCGGCCCGAGCGGCGAAATGCCGTCAAGGTGCTTCTGTTTCTGGATGTCGGCGGCAGCATGGACGACCATATCCGCATCGTGGACGAATTGTTCAGCGCGGCGCGGGCCGAATTCAAGCATATGGAACATTTCTATTTCCATAACTGCCTCTATGAGGGCGTCTGGACCGACAATCACCGCCGCTGGACCGAACAGACCGCCACATGGGACATCATGCATCGCTTTGGCCGCGACTATAAATGCATCTTCGTGGGCGATGCCTCGATGTCGCCCTATGAGATCGCCATGCCCGGCGGCGCGAATGAGCATTGGAACCCGGAATCGGGCGAGGTCTGGCTGCGCCGCGCCTGCGAGACGTGGCCCGATCACATCTGGCTGAACCCGGTGCCGCAGACGCATTGGCGCTATACCCAATCCATCGGCATGATCGGCCAGATCTTCGAGAACCGGATGATGCCCATGACGCTGGAAGGCCTGACACAGGCCATGCGCGTGCTGGGCTAGGCGTTTGCGCGATTGACGCGGGGCCTGACCCTCTCCACATTATTCCCATGTTGAAGTTCACACCCCTTCTGCTTCTCTTCGGCTACATGGCGCTGATGTGGTTCTTTTCCGCATGGCGGCTGAAGCGCGAACTGGCCGAGAAATCTTCGGTCCTGCAGCATCCCCGTCTGACGCCCATGCTGACGAAATTGGGTGCGGCGATGGACCTGCCGGCGGTGCAGGCGCATGTTTACGAGATCGAGCCGATCAACGGTCTGGCCGCGCCGGACGGGCGGATCTTCCTGACCCGTGGCTTTCTGCGCAAGCTGGACAGGGGAGAGGTCAGCCCCGAAGAACTGGCCAGCGTCATCGCGCATGAACTGGGACATGTCGCCCATGGCCACAGCAAACGCCGGATGATCGATTTCGCCGGGCATAACGCGATCCGCCTGACGCTGGCGGGGGTGCTGGGCCGCTTTCTGCCGGGGATCGGGGTCTGGATCGGCAATCTTGTCGCCTCCGCAGTCTCGGCCCGACTGTCGCGGCAGGATGAATTCGAGGCCGATCTGTTTGCCAGCGCGCTGATGGTCAAGGCGGGACTGGGCACCGAACCGCAGAAATCGCTGTTTCGCAAGCTGGAAGGCTGGACCGGCGGACGGCGCGGCACCACCCCCGCCTGGTTCCTGTCCCATCCGCCGGCGGCCCAGCGGATCGCCGCCATCGAAGCGCATGAGCGGCGCTGGACAACCCCTTGATCTGTTTACACGTTCCGCCACGGTTCCTTTTCCTTCCGATGCCCCGGTAAGCCCTTTATGACGCGCCCTTTCCGACGTCTGGTCCTGTATCTTCCGGGCTTCGATCCCTTCCCGCCCCGACGCTATCGCGAGCTGTTTCGCCGTGAATCCGAAGATCAGGCGCGGATCTCGGGCTATGCGCTGCGGATGGCGGGACAGCCTGCGGCGGGCAGGTTCGGCTGGGCGGCCTCGGCTGACTTTCCCGATGGTCCGGCCGAGACCCGGTTCGAGGTTCTGCCCTGGGCGGATCTGGTTCAGGCCTCAATGGTGGCAGGGATCCCCGGCACCTATCGCCAGCTTCTGCAGACCGCGTGGGCCTATATCGCCTCTGGCGCGCTGTTCCGGCTGATCAGGCTGCGGCGGGGGCCGGTGCTGGCGGCGCTGTATCCGATTGTCGTGCTGATCCTGCAATTGCTGGCGGGGCTGCTGCTGGGATGGCTGGCGGGGTGGCTGCTGGCCCCGCTGAGCGGTCTGGCATGGCTTGGCTGGCTGGTCGCGGTGGCGATCTGCGGGGCCACGCTGTGGGCGTTCAGATCGCAGGATCACCGGATTTTCGCCTATTACCTGATGCATGACTACGCCTTTACGGCCAAGCTGAACGGCGCCTACCCGCCTGAACTGGAACAGAAAATCACGGAATTTGTGACGCGGATCCGCACCGCGCTGCGCGAAGATGTCGATGAGGTGCTGATCGTCGGCCATTCCTCGGGCGCCTATATCGCGGTCTCTGCGCTGGCCGACCTGCTGCGCGACGAGCCCTTGCCGGCAGGCGCGCCGGTGCTGTCGCTGCTGACGTTGGGCCACGTGGTGCCGATGGCCGCGTTTCTGCCAAAGGCGCAGCGGCTGCGCGCCGATCTGGCCTGGCTGTCGGAATGCGCGGATCTGTTCTGGCTGGATGTGACCGCGCCCGGCGATGCCTGCAGCTTTGCGCTTTGCGATCCGGTGGCGGTGACGGGCGTCGCCGGGCCGGATCAGCGCTGGCCGCTGGTCATCTCGGCAGCCTATCGCCAGACCCTATCCGCCGAACGGCAGCGCGCCCTGCGCGGTCATTGGTTCAAACTGCATTTCCAATATCTCTGCGCCTTCGATCGACCGGGCGATTACGATTACTTCGCCATCACCTGCGGGCCGAAAACCCTGTCGCAGCGCTTCGGGCATCGCAGCCATTCGCCCGGACGCATCACCACCCCCGCCGGGCCGGGCCTGCCATGATCCCGCCGCGCCCCGAAACGGCAAAGGGCCGCGCCAGCCTGCTGCGCTATATCCGCGGTTTCCGGCGCGACTTGCTGTCGGCGCTGCCCGAACGGCTGTACCGCGCCTGGATGGCGGAATATCGCAATCCGCTGATCCACAGCTTTTTCTGCAACGATCCCGAACTGGTGCGGCTGATCCTGCAACAGCGTCCGGGCGATTTTCCGAAATCGAACCGCCTGCGCGAAGGGCTGACCCCGCTGCTGGGCAAATCGGTCTTTGTGACCAACGGCCCCGAATGGGCGTTTCAGCGCCGCATCATCGACCCCGCTTTCGAAGGCGGGCGCCTGCGCGAGGCCTTTCATGCCATCGACGATGCGGCCCGCGCGCTGGTCGGGCATCTGCCACAGGGGCAGGTCGATATCGAGCCGCTGACCAGCCTTGGCACGGCGGATGCGATCTTTCGGGCGATGTTCTCGATGCCCATCGAACATGACCTGGCCGCCCGCGTCTTTGCCGCCTTTCGCGCCCATCAGGACGCGCAGCCCATCGTCAATCTGGCCGCGCTGCTACCCTTGCCCGATTGGATGCCGCGCTGGCATTCCGCCCGCACCCGCCGCAGCGCCGCCGAGATCCGGGGCCTGATCGATACGCTTGTCCAGCGCCGCGCCAAGGCGATCCGCGATGGCACGGCGCCCGACGATCTGGCGACACGGATCATGACCACCCCCGACCCCGACAGCGGCAGGTGTTTTACCGAGGCAGAGATGGTCGATCAGATCGCCATCTTCTTTCTGGCCGGGCATGAGACCAGCGCCTCCTCGATCGCCTGGGCGCTGTGGCTGCTGGCCAGCAATCCCGACTGGCAGGACCGGGTCGCGGCCGAGGCTGCGGCGCTGACCGATCTGGCGTCGCTAAGCCGGTTGCGCGCCACCCGCGCCGTCTATCGCGAGGCGCTGCGGCTGTATCCGCCCGTGCCGATGATGGTGCGCGAAGCCGCGCAGGACGCGCGTTTCCGCAACCGCAGGGTGCCGCGCGGGGCGCAGCTGGTGCTGTCGCCCTGGCATCTGCACCGCCATCAGCGCCTGTGGGACCGGCCCGATGAGTTCGATCCTGGCCGGTGGGCCAGCCCCGAAGGCAAGGCCAGCGCGCGTGATGCCTTCATTCCCTTCTCTGCCGGGCCGCGCGTCTGCCCCGGAGCGGGTTTCGCGATGATCGAGGGCGTGACCATGCTGGCGCGGATCTGCGCTGCCTTTCGCCTGTCCCCGGGTGACACGCCCCCGGTTCCGGTCGCGCGATTGACCGTGCGCGGACGCGACGGCATCCTGATCCGGCTGGAACGCCGGAGGCCGGAATGAGCCGCGAGACAGTGAACCGCATCTGCGCCGATTTGCCCGGTGCCGAACGCTCAGACCCTTGGGGTGGCGGGCATGATTGCTGGAAGGTCGGCGGCAAGATGTTCTCCGTCACAGGCGCGGTCAATCAGGCCGTGGCGGTCAAGACCGACAGCATCGAAACCGCCGAAATGCTGATCGAGGCCGGCCCCGCCCGTCGCGCAGCCTATTTCCATCGCAGTTGGGTCGAACTGCCGCTAAACGCCCCTGAAGATGAGCTTCGCCACCGGATCGAGACCAGTTACCGCATCATTCGCAAGGCGTTACCGAAAAAACTTCAGATCACGCTGAAAGATTTCTAGCGGAACAGAACCAGCGATCCCGGCGACCAGGCCACGCGCACGCGGGTGCCGACATCGGGCACATCGCGTCCGAACAGGTTCCGCATCGAGATCCGCACCGGTTTCGACGCCGAACCGCCCGGACCTTCCAGCCGCAGATCGTAATAGGTCATGTCGCCGTAATAGACGACCTCATCAATCACGGCATCTGTCTCATGCGTTTGCGAATGCGTCTGGTTCGCGCCGACAATCGTCATGGTCTCTGGCCGGAAGCCGATGGTCGGGCCGTCATCATCCGGATTGGCGCGGCTGACCTGTTTCTGCGGCAGATCGACCCTGCCCAGCCCGGCGACCTCGACCGAGACGCTGTCGCCCGAATCCGAAAGCACATTGGCCGGCAGGAAATTCATCACGCCGATGAAATCCGCGACGCGACGGGTCGACGGGCGGGCATAAAGCGCCTCGGGCCCGTCAAGCTGGGCGATCTCGCCCTCGAACATGACGGCGATGCGGTCGGACATGACCAGCGCCTCTTCCTGATCATGGGTGACCAGAACAAAGGTGATGCCGACCTGCCGCTGCAGCTTGATCATCTCGACCTGCATCTGTTCCCGCATCTTGCGGTCCAGGGCCGATAGCGGTTCATCCAGCAGCAGCACCTTGGGCTTCAGGATCAGCGCCCGTGCCAGCGCCACACGCTGTCGCTGCCCGCCGGACAGCGCATGGGCCGCTCGCCCGCCAAAGCCCTTCAGCCCCACCATGGTCAGCGCCTCTTCGACCGCGGCGGCTTTCTCTGCCTTGCTGCGCGGATCGCGGCGCAGGCCAAAGGCCACGTTTTCCGCCACCGTCAGATGGGGAAAGATGGCATAGGACTGAAACACCATATTGGTGGGCCGCTTGTTCGCGGGCACGTCCTCCATATGCTTGTCGTCGATCATCACCACGCCAGAGCTGATATCCTCGAACCCGGCGATGGTGCGCAGAAGCGTGGTCTTGCCGCAGCCCGACGGGCCCAGCAGCGAAAAGAACTCGCCCGCATTGATGGTCAGATCGATGTCCCGCAGGGCGTGGTAATCGCCGTAATACTTGTTCAGATCACGGCATTCGATCATCGGCTTGGCAGTATCGCTCACAGGAAGCCCCCGGTAGGTTTGGCGCCGATCCGCGCATTGCCGCGGCGGCGGAAATATTCACCCAGTGCCAGCAGGATGATGGACAGGGCAACCAGCACCGTCCCCAGGGCCATGATCATCGGGATCGCCTTGGGGAAGCGCAGCTGGCTGAAGATATAGGTCGGCAAGGTCGGCTGATTGCCCGCCAGGAAGAAGGCAATAATGAATTCATCCAGACTGATCGTGAACGAGATCAGCAGGGACGAGATGATGCCCGGCATGACCAGCGGCACGGTGATCAGCCGGAACGCGCTCCATTTCGTTTCGCCAAGGTCATAGGCGGCCTCTTCCAGCGATTTGTCCAGCGTTCCGAAGGCGGTGGACAGCACCGCGATGGAATAGGGCATGCACATCAGCGTATGGCCGACGATCACGGTCAGGATCGACAGCTGGATCCCCATGCCCAGCAGCACCACCAGAAGGGACATGGCCACGATGATTTCGGGCAGAACCATCGGCAGCATGATAAAGCCCATGATGCCGCTTTTGCCGGGGAATTCGAACCGGGTCGAGGCACGGGCCGCGAAGACCCCCAGACAGGTCGCCAGCACCGAGGCAGAGACCGCAATCGTCAGCGAATTGAACAGCGCCTGACGCAGCGTCGCATTGCCGACCATCTGGTCGAACCATTTCATCGTGAAGCCTTCCAGCGGAAAGGCGATGATCGTGCCCGAGTTAAAGGCGAATATCGGCAGCAGGATGATCGGAGCATAAAGGAACAGCAGGTAAAGCACCGTATAGATGCGCAGCCCGCTGCCCTGAAAACGACGATTGCTCATTGCCGCACCTTCAGGAAACGCCGGTTGAGGAACAGGAAGATCAGGCAGACGATGGCCACGATCAGCATGGCGCTGACGGCCAGCGCCGATCCCTTGGGCCGGTCATCCAGCGCCAGCATCTGCACCTGAATGAGGTTGGCGATCATCGGGATCTTGCCGCCGCCGATCAGTTCGGGCGTCACGTAATCGCCGATGGTCGGGATAAAGACGATCATCGTCGCCGCGATCACCCCCGGCATGGCCAAAGGCAGCGTGACGCGCCAGAAGGTCATGGCCTTGCTTTCCCCCAGATCGCGCCCGGCCTCCAGCAGGGAACGGTCAATCTTTTCCAGCGCGATGAAGATCGGCAGGATCGCAAAGGGCGCATAGGCATGGGCCAGCGTCAGCACGATGGAGTTGACGTTATACAGGATGAAGGTCAGCGGCTGATCGATGATGCCCAGCCCGGTCAGGGTCGAGTTGATGACCCCGTTATAGCCCAGGATCACCTTCCACAGGAAAACCCGGATCAGATAGCTGGTCCAGAAGGGAATGGTGATCAGGAACAGCCACATCGATTTCCGTTCGGGCCGGACCATGAAGCTGACGTAATAGGCGACCGGAAAGGCCAGCAGCACCGTCACCAGCGTGACCAGCGCCGCCACCCCAAGGGATCGGATCATCACCAGCCGGACGATGGGATCGGTCCAGGCATAGATGTAATTGTCCCAGGTGAATTCCCACAGCACGGTCAGATAGCCGTCGGTCAGAAAGCTGTAGGTCAGGATGGTCAGGATCGGTGCGGCAAGCACAAGAAGGGCATAGAGAAACGGCGGCGATATCAGGGTCAGACCCTGACGTGCTTCTTTGTCCCAACTGGCTTTGGCCATGGTCACCTACCCTGATACGCGTTATTCGCGATTGTTATCGCAATAGTTTCCACAGGATGAACAAGATGGGAAGAGGTTTTTATTCGCCCATTGCCTAACGCCACCATCTGTTCGTCATCGCCAGCAACGCGAAAGAGGCGCGCCGCTGAAAGGGCGTGATCTCTTGCTGCTGCTGTCGCGGGTCGATCTTTTTCCGGGCAATCTGCGTCAGAAACGGGCGGATCCGCGGTCCGGGATACAGCGCCGCGGCCGCCGTTTTCGGAACATCCGAATGATGGGCAGCGGCGGATGTCAGCGCCGTCAGCGCGATCTGCGCCAGTTGCGCGGGATCGCCGCCTGCCAGCCCCAGACCAAGCGGTTGCAATTGCGGCAACGCGCGCAGCCAATTGGCAATCCCGGCCCCGCGCGCCTGCAAAGCGACCGTGTCCCTTGCCCTGTCGGGCGCGCCCAGACGACGGGCCGCGCACCACATCAGCCCGCCTGCCGTGGCGTCGATATATCCGATCACGGCGCTGCCATCCGCAAAGGGCTCGCGGGCGCAATCGCGGCGGCGCGCCTCGGCCAGATCGACGAAATCGCCGGCATCCCGGCCCCAACAGTCCCATAGCGGCGTCAGCACGTCATGCAGGGGCGGTTCCCGGCCCTGCCCCATCTCGGCCAGCCGCTCGATCCACCATTGCAGCCGCATCTCGGCCAGCATGGGTTCGTTCGACTGAAAGGGCGCGCGCGCGATTTCAAGGTTCAGCGCATAGAGCGTGATCAGCGCCGGACGGTCGACAGGATCCGCGACCAGAACGGCGCCGAAACGGTCCGGATCCTGTGTCCGGACCGCCTCGGTGCAGGCGTCAAGCGTCACGATGACAGCGCGTCGGCAATGCGGGCAACCTGCTGCGGATCGGTATCGGCGCGCCGGACCAGTTCGACACCGGCCTTGGACATGCGCACGTCAAGCCCGGCATCGCTCAGCGCCGATTTCAGCTCGTCCACACGGGTGAAATCCTTGCTTTGCATCGCCTCGGCGCGGATCTGATCGAAACCGGCCACGATCCGCTCCAGCAGCTTGCCGATCCCGTCATGCCCGCCCGCACCGGCTGCCGTCCAATCGCCCGCATCCTGTTGCAGCAGCCCCAGCAGCCGGGCCGAGGCCAGAAGCACTGCCGGATCGTCCCGCAACCCATGCAGGACCGAGATCGCCCCGGCCGTATTCAGGTCATTCGCCAGCGCCTCGACCACGCGCGGATCGGGGCTGTCCGCGGGCGTCACGTCGCGGGTCAGCTGGTGCCAGTCCCACAGCGTCTTGCGCGCCTCATCGGCCTTGGCCTGCGACCAGTCCATCGGCTTGCGGTAATGCGTGGACAGCATGACAAGGCGGATCACCTCGCCCGGGATATCCTTGTCCAGCAGGTCGCGGACGGTAAAGAAATTGCCCAGCGATTTGGACATTTTCTTGCCTTCGACCTGCAGCATCTCATTATGCAGCCAGACGCGCGCGAAATCCGCCTGCGGATGGGCGCAGCAGCTTTGCGCGACCTCATTCTCGTGATGCGGAAATTGCAGATCGATCCCGCCGCCGTGAATATCGAAGGAGGTTCCCAGAAGCGCCTCGGACATGGCCGAGCATTCGATATGCCAGCCGGGCCGACCGCGACCCCAGGGGCTGTCCCAGCCGGGCAGATCCGCGTCGGACGGCTTCCACAGCACGAAATCCATCGGATCGCGCTTGAAGGGCGCGACCTCGACCCGGGCACCCGCGATCATGTCATCGACCGAGCGTCCTGACAGCCGCCCATATTCGGGAAAGGAGCGTACATCGAACAGCACATGGCCTTCGGCGGCATAGGCATGGCCCTTGTCGTTCAGCGATTGGATCATCGCGATCATCTGCCCGATATAATCGGTCGCGCGCGGTTCGTGATCGGGACGCATCGCCCCAAGCGCATCCATATCGGCATGATACCAGGCGATGGTCTCATCCGTCCGCTCGGTGATCAGTTCCTCCAGCGACAGCGGGCTGCCCAGGCCCTTGCGGCGCTGCGCCTCGGCGTTGATCTTGTCATCGATGTCGGTGAAATTGCGCACATAGGTCACGTGATCCGCACCATAGACATGGTGCAGCAGCCGGGTCAGCACGTCGAACACCAGAACCGGACGGGCATTGCCCAGATGGGCGCGATCATAAACCGTCGGCCCGCACAGATAGATGCGCACATCATCGGCATCGATGGGCGCGAATTCCTCTTTCATGCGGGTGCGGGTATTGGTCAGGCGGATCTGGACCATGACGTGCCTCATCAGAAAATACGCGCCTGTCTAGCGCACCGCCATCTGATTTTCCAGCCACTCGATCTGGCGCGGCAGGCTGTGACGGTTCAGGTCGTAGCCATCCAGAATCGTCTGTCGCGCGGCCTGTTTCAGGCGCGGCGCGTCGGGATCGCCCGCCAGCCCGCGCACCAGCGCCGCCGACAGCGCAGAGACATCGAAGAACGGCACCAGCCGCCCGTTTTCGCCGTCCCGGATCAGCTCTTTCACCGGCGCGGTGTCCGAGGCGACGATATAGCTGCCCGTCGCCATCGCCTCGGTCAGCGACCAGCTGAGAACGAAGGGATAGGTCAGATAGCAATGCACGCGGGTCAACTGCATCAGCGACAGATAATCGCGATACCCCACGCGGCCCAGAAAATGCACACGGTCCGGGTCGATCCGGTCGCCGACCTCTTGCAGCATCTTCTGTTTCCATGTCTCGGCATCGCGTGGCGCACCGCCATAGCTGACACCGTCACCGCCGATCAGCACCACCTGCGCATCGGGTCGCTGGGCCAGCACCTGCGGCAGCGCCCGCATGAAGATATGAAAGCCGCGATAGGGCTCCAGCGAGCGTGAGACATAGCTGAGCACCTCATCCCCCGGCTTCAGCACGTGCCCGCCCGGCAGGGTCAGGCTGGCCTGCGGGTTCGGGCAGACCGTGCCGGTGTCGATGCCATCATGGATCACGGTGATCTTCTGGCGCAATTCGGGCGGAAAGCTGTCGGCCTGATAGCGGGTGGGCGAAATGGCAGCATCGGCCTGCACGATGCCCTGGATCAGATGGGCCGAGCGGGCAACGGTCATGAAGCGCCCCTCATCGGTCGCCGAACCGGTCTCGGGGTCGAAGCCGACATCATGGCCGCGCGTGCGATACATCAGTTCGGCATAGACCAGCAGACGTGCATCGGGCCAGATCTCTTTCAGCAGCAGGGTTTCGCCCCAGCCGGTATGGCCCAGGATCACGTCGGGCACGAAGTCATGGCGATCGCGCAGCGCGCGCGCGCCCCGCGCCGCCAGATAGGCGCGCTCCATGAAGTTGGAATAGGGTCGGCCAAGCGCGCCGCTGGTCTGCACCGCCTCGGGCGTCTTGTAGCGTGCGGTATCCACCGGGCTGGGCCGCTGGTTCTTTTCATCGGTCAGCGCCAACACCTGATGCCCGCGTTCAGCCAGCGCCCGCGACAGATGCGGAAACTGGCCGGGAAAATTCTGATGCACGAAAAGGATCTTCATTCCGCGCCAACGAATGCCGCATCCAGAAGCGCGCGGGTATAGGGATCGCGGGGATGGTCATAGATCTGTTCCGCGGTGCCCTGCTCGATCACCTCGCCCGCGCGCATGACCATGATCTTGTGGGACATGGCCCGCACGACGCGCAGATCGTGGCTGATGAACAGAAAGGCCAGCCCGTATTTCTGCTGCAGGCTGCGCAGCAGCGCCACGATCTGCACCTGCACCGTCATGTCCAGCGCCGAGGTCGGTTCATCCAGCACCACGACACGCGGTCGCAGGATCATGGCGCGGGCAATGGCGATGCGCTGGCGCTGGCCGCCGCTGAATTCATGGGGATAGCGGTGCATCGTCTCGGGCTTCAGGCCTACCTCGGACATGATATCGGCGACCATCTGGCGGCGGTCCTGCCCCTTGTCGATGCCATGGACGCCCAGACCTTCGGCAATGATCTGTTCCACCGTCATGCGTGGCGACAGGCTGCCAAAGGGATCCTGAAACACGATCTGCATATCGCGCCGCAGCCGCCGCAGCTTCTTGGCCGTCCAGCCCGCGATATCCTGACCCATGAAGATGATCGGACCGTCACTGTCGATCAGCCGCATGATCGCCAGCGCCAGCGTCGTCTTGCCGCTGCCGGATTCGCCGACGATGCCCAGCGTCTCGCCCGCGCGCACCGACAGGGTGGCGCCATTCACGGCCTTCACATGGCCCGTCACGCGGCGCAGCAGGCCGCGCTTGATCGGGAACCAGACTTTCAGATCCTCGGTCCGGACCAGCGTTTCGGCATCCTCGGGCACCGGATCCGCATGGCCTGTCGGCGCGGCATTCAGCAGCATCCGGGTATAGTCATGCTGCGGATCGTCAAAGATCCGCGCGGTCGGGCCCTGTTCGACGATCTCTCCATCCTTCATCACGCAGACGCGGTCGGCAATCCGGCGCACGATGTTCAGATCATGGCTGATGAACAGCATCGACAGCCCTTCATCGCGCTTCAGATCGGCCAGCAGGTCAAGGATCTGCGCCTGAATGGTCACATCCAGCGCGGTGGTCGGCTCATCGGCGATCAGCAGGTCAGGACCATTGGCCAGCGCCATGGCGATCATCACCCGCTGCCGCTGCCCCCCGGACAATTGGTGCGGGTAATCCGCCAGCCGGGTTTCGGCGTCGCGGATGCCGACCCGGTTCAGCAGATCCACGATCCGGTCGCGCGCCGCCTGCCCGGTCAGCCCCTGATGCAGCGCCAGGCTTTCGCCCAATTGCTTTTCCAGCGTGTGCAGCGGGTTCAGCGAGGTCATCGGCTCTTGAAAGATGAAGCTGATATCATTGCCGCGAATGTCGCGCAAAACGCGGTCGGGCGCGCCGACCAGTTCCCGGTCCAGATATTTGACCGAGCCTTCGACCTGCGCCGATTCGCCCAGCAATTGCACCGTGGACAGCGCCGTCACCGACTTGCCCGAGCCTGATTCCCCGACCAGCGCGACGGTTTCGCCCTTGTTGATGTGGAAGCTGACCCCCTTGACGGCCGGGACTGTCCGCCCCTCTTGGCGAAAGCCGATCCGAAGATCCGCGACGGCCAGCACCGCATCGCTGTCGGGCGACGGCGTGGCATGCGCATCTTCCGTGCCGGGCATGGAACCGCCATGATCCTCGCTCACCGCCGCCGGGGCGCCGGGCGCGGGAATGATCGGCTGCAGGTCCGTCGGATCGTCGTTACCGCTCATCTAAACGTCTTTCGCGGGTCGAAGGCGTCGCGCACACCTTCGAAGATGAAGATCAGCAGCGACAGCATGATGGCAAAGGTGAAAAAGGCGGTGAAGGCCAGCCAGGGCGCCTGCAGGTTCTGCTTGGCCTGCAAGGCCAGTTCGCCCAGCGACGGGGCCGAGCTGGGCAGGCCATAGCCAAGATAGTCCAGCGCGGCCAGGCTGCTGATCGTCCCCGCCACGACAAAGGGCAGCATGGTCAGCGTCGCCACCATCGCATTGGGCAGGATATGGCGGAACATGATGGTGCCATCGCCCACGCCAAGCGCACGGGCCGCGCGGACATATTCGAAATTCCGCGCGCGCAGGAATTCGGCCCGCACCACACCGACCAGCGCGGGCCAGCCGAACAGGATGCTGACGCCGACCAGCAGCCAGAAACTGCGCCCCAGGATCGCGAACAGGATGATGATCACGTAAAGCGACGGGGTCGAGGCCCAGATTTCCAGAATGCGTTGAAAGAACAGATCGACCCGGCCACCGAAATAGCCCTGAATGGCCCCCGCCGCGATCCCGATGACCGAGGCAACCGCCGTCACGATCAGCGTGAACAGGATCGACAGCCGGAAGCCATAGATCACCCGCGCCAGCACATCGCGCGCGGTATCATCGGTGCCCAGCAGGTGATCGCCATCCGGCGCGCTTGGCGCGGTGCCGACATTGTTGATGGTGCGGAAATGATAGGGGATCGGCGGCCAGATCATCCAGCCCTGATCGGCCTCGGCCACGTCGCTGCTGCCACTGCCGACCGCCTCGATCAGTGCTTCGGGCTCGTCCCAGCAGGCCTGCTCTCCTCCGGTGACGATCAGGCATTGCACCGCCGGATCGCGATAGATCGCCTCGGTCTTGAAATCGCCGCCGAAGGTGGTCTCGGGATAGAAATTATAGACCGGGAAATACAGCTCTCCGCGATAGCTGACGACGATGGGTTTGTCATTGGCCACTACCTCGGCGAACATCGCGATCACGAACAGGATCGAAAAGATCACCAGCGACCAGAAGGCCCGGCCATTGCGGCGGAAATTGCGCCAGCGGCGGCGGTTCAGCTCGGATATCGCCATCAGCCCGCCCTCGAGTCAAAGTCGATGCGCGGATCGACGAATACATACATCATGTCAGACAGGATCCCCACCACCAGCGACAGCAGGCCAAAGACGTAAAGCGTGCCGAAGATCACCGGATAGTCACGCTGCACCGCCGCCTCGAAGCCCAGTCGGCCCAGACCGTCCAACGAGAAAATCGTCTCGATCAGGATCGAACTGCCAAAGAAGACGCCCAGAAACAGCGCCGGAAAGCCTGCGATCACGATGAGCATGGCGTTGCGGAAGACATGGCCATACAGCACTCGCCGCTCGGTCAGGCCCTTGGCGCGCGCGGTCATCACATATTGCTTGTTGATCTCATCCAGAAAGCTGTTCTTGGTCAGCAGCGTCAGTGTGGCAAAGCCCGAAATGCTGGAGGCGATCACCGGCAAGGTGGCGTGCCAGGCGTAATCCTTGATCTTTCCCCAGGTCGAGAGATCGGCGAAATTATCGCTGGTCAGGCCCCGCAGCGGAAAGATCTGCCAATAGCTGCCGCCCGCGAACAGCACCATCAGCAGCACCGCGAACAGAAAGGCCGGGATGGCATAGGCCATGATGATCAGCCCCGAGGTCCAGGTGTCAAACCGCGTCCCGTCACGCACCGCCTTGCGGATGCCCAGCGGGATCGAGATCACATAGGCCAGCAGCGTCGACCACAGGCCCAGCGTGATCGAGACGGGCAGCTTTTCCAGCACCAGATCGACGACGCTGATCGACCGGAACCACGAGGTGCCGAAATCGAAACGCAGGTAATTGCCCAGCATCGAAAAGAACCGCTCGACCGGGGGTTTGTCGAAGCCGAATTCCTTTTCCAGCTGGGCGATGAATTCCGGCGGCAATCCGCGCGCGCCGGCATAGACCTCTTCGGTGGCACCCTGCCCGGCCTCTCCGCCCCCGCCCGAGATATTGCGGAACACGTCGCCCTCGCCCTGGATCTGGGCTGCGATCTGTTCGATAGGGCCACCCGGCACGAATTGGGTCAATGTGAAATTGACCAGCATGATCCCGAACAATGTCGGAATGATCAGCAGCAAACGCCGCAGGATATACGAGATCATACTCTCTGCCCTTCACCCTGTCCGGGCCTTGCCGACCCTGTTCGAGTTTCATGCCTTGTCGGAAATCCGGCCAAGGAAATCAAGGAAATTGCCTAACGCAACGCGCCCGCCTCGCGCAGCGCGGCCTCTTTCTCGGGATTGACCCACCAGAAGTCGGTGACCCCGGCCGAAAGAAGCGGCAGATCCTTGGGATGCTCGTACATATCGTAATAGGCAAAGGTGTAGTTGGTCTTGTACCATTGCGGCACCCAGAAGCGCAGCGCGCGCAGGACGCGGTCAAGGGCGCTGATGACCACCCGCGTCTCTTCCTCGGTCTGGGCGTTGCTGCCGATCTCGATCAGCGCATCGACCGCCGGGTTGGCAAGACCCATCGGGTTGAAGACATCATCCGCGTCTTCCGAGCTGAAGACCTGTCCCGTACCTCCGCCAATCGCATAGCTGTTACCAAGCGCATCGCGGACGATATCGAAATCATGCGCACGTTTGCGGGTTTCCATTTCGGACGGATCGACCCGCTCAAGACTTGCATCCACCCCCAATGCCTGCAGGTTCTGAACGAAGGGATTGGTGATGCGGTCAAAACTCTGGTTGAAATCCAGAAAGCGCACCTCAAGCTTCTTTCCCTCGGCATTGCGGCGCATGCCGTCATCGCCCGTGACCCAACCGGCCTCTTCCAGCAGCGCCGCCGCCTTTCGCAGATTGCGGCGATCAAGCTGCCGGTCACCCGAAACCGGCGGCATGACGGCTTCCTCGGTCAGCACACCGGGCGGCAAATCCTCAGCCAATGGCTCCAGCAAGGCCAGTTCGGCCTCCGATGGCAGCCCCGTGGCCTTCAGATCGCTGTTGGGCCAGAAACTGTCGACCCGGCTGTTCATCTCGTAAAACAGCGCCTGATTCGACCATTCGAAATTGAACATCAGCCCGATCGCCTCGCGAACGCGCGGATCCTGAAACTTTTCGCGTCGCAGGTTGAACACCCAGGCATCGCCACTGGCAATATTGCCATCCGGAATTTCTTCCTTGACGACATAGCCCTGTTGGAAACCCGGGAAATCATAGCGGGACGCCCAATGCTGTTCGGAAACCTCGTTCCGGAAGGTATAGACACCCGCCTTGAAGGCCTCGAAGGCGGCATCGTAATCGCCGAAATACTCGAAGCGCAGGCGGTCGTAATTGTGACGCCCCTGGTTGATTGGCAGATCCTTGCCCCAGTAATCTGGGTTACGCGCCAGCGTCACGGATTTTCCGAAATCGTCGCTGTCAAACATATATGGACCCGAGCCGATAAAGGGCTTGTTGCTGGGCTGTTCGATATCCCGGTCGTTCTCTTCGAAGTCCTTGCGCGAAAAGACGATCTGGCCGCCAACCTGTCCAATCACGTCGCGTCGCGGAAAATCGGGCTGGAATGTGAACTTGATCCGGTGATCATCCAGCACCTCGACGCCTTCAACCATCTGCTGGATCGCCTGACGATATGACGAAAATCCATAGTCGCGCAGCAGTTCGAACGAGAATTTGACATCCTCGGCGGTCAAGGGCGTGCCATCGCTGAATTTCGCCTCGGGCCTGAGATTGAAGATCACCCAATCGCGGCTTTCGGGATATTCCAAAGTCTCGCAGAGCAGGCAATATTGCGAAAGGGGATCGTCCAGCGTGGATTCCATGACCCTTTCCAGCATGAGAATGCTGGGTGCCGTGGCCCGGCCCCTAAAGGTAAACGGGTTGTAGCTGTCGAAGCCACCGATGCCGTGCTGGGACAGTTCTCCGCCCTTCGGAGCGTTCGGGTTCACATAGGGCAGATGCGTGAAATCGGCGGGCAGCTTCGGTTCGCCAAACAGGCTGATCCCATGGGATTTGACGATGCGCTCATCATTCGGGCCCGAGGCTGTCCCCTGTTCGGGTTCCTGGGCCAGCGCAGCGGCACTACCCAGACCAAGGATCAGACCGATAACCGGGGAAATCAAACGCATCGCAAGCTCCGTCTTGTTTGGCCGACAAGCTAGGACGCAGACCCCGGCCTGTTCAAGCCGCGATTTCGTGAACCGATGCGTGACATGCGAAACGGGCGCGGCAAAATGCCGCGCCCGTCATGCAATCCAGTTCCGGCTGCTCTGTTCCGGCGACGCTTACTGCTGCGCTTGCAGATAGGCGATCAGGTCGGCGCGATCTTCCGGCTTTTTCAGACCGGCAAAGGTCATCTTGGTGCCCGGCACGTCGGCCTTCGGATTGGCCAGGAATTCCTGCAGCGCCTCGACCGTCCAGGTCGGCTCTTCGGCGACGTGATCCACCATGGCCGAGGAATAGGCAAAGCCCGAAACCGAAGCCACCGCGCGGCCGACAACGCCGTTCAGATGCGGCCCGACGCCATCGCTGCCATCCAGCTTGTGGCAGGCGCGGCATTTGCCGAAATCCTTCTCGCCCGCAGCCGGATCTGCTGCGGCCATGAGCGCCTCGAAGTCGATCTGCTCTTCTTCGGCTTCGGCACCGCCACCGGCATCCTCGACAGGGATCGTATAGGCCTGCGCCTGCTCTCCGTGATCGCCGGATTCGGACGACCCGACATGGAACAGTCCGTCGGCAGCCCAGTTGGCCAACATCAAAAAGAGCAGCGCGCCGATCAGCGCGCCGGCCGCCTTGGTCACGGTCATGGTGTCGAACATCGCGTGCAATCCCCGCCTTGGTAAGCTCGTCAATTCGTGGCGTATCTATCCGCTTTCTCTTTCCGGGATCAAGGTATAGTTAGCCCTTTGACCGTCAAAATAAAAAGCGGGTGACCCAAATGACCACAAACCGCATTGCTTTTCAGGGGGAACCGGGCGCCTATAGCGACGAGGCATGCCGCAAGGCGCGCCCCGATATGGAGCCGCTGCCCTGCCGCACTTTCGAGGATGTGATCGATGCGGTGCGCAATGGACAGGCCGATCTGGCCATGCTGCCGGTCGAAAACACCACCTATGGTCGCGTGGCCGATATCCACAGGCTGCTGCCCGAATCCGGCCTTCATATCGTCGATGAAGCCTTTGTCCGCGTCCATATCAGCCTGATGGCCATGCCGGGCGTCGCCATCGAAGAGGTCCGCAAGGTCCGCGCCCATCCGGTGCTGTTGCCGCAATCGGCGGCCTTCCTGTCAGGCTATGGCATTCGCGGCGAATCCGCAGCCGACAGTGCCGGCGCCGCGGCGGAGTTGGCCGAAAGCCGCGACATGACGGCCGGGGTCCTGGCCTCGGATCTGGCGGCCGAGATCTATGGGCTGAACATCCTTGCCCGCCATATCGAGGATCACGCCCATAACACCACGCGCTTTCTGGTCATGGCGCGCGATGCCGACCATTCGCGCCGGGCCGAGATGATGATGACCACCTTCGTCTTTCGCGTCCGCAACATTCCCGCCGCGCTTTACAAGGCAATGGGCGGCTTTGCGACCAATGGCGTCAACATGACCAAGCTGGAAAGCTATATGGTCGATGGCGTCTTCACCGCGACGCAGTTCTACAGCGACATTCAGGGCCATCCGGGCGATGCCAATGTCCGCCGTGCCCTGGAAGAGCTGTCCTATTTTTCCAGCCAGCTGAACATCCTCGGCGTCTATCCCGCCGATCCGCTACGCGCCAGAGAGCTGCAACTGACGCAAGAGTAAGCCTCAGACAGCCCGCATCTGATGGATCATGTCGCTGACGCGCAGGGCGAATTTGTGATCCATCTGCGCCTTGGCCAGCTTGGCCGTCTGAACCAGCAGCCGCGCGCGCATGTTGCGGGGACGGACATCCGTCTCGAAGATCAGGCGAGAGCGCGTCTTGCTGAGCGCCAGAACGCTTATATCGATATCGACATCGAAGGATTCGCCCCGGCCCAGCATCGAGATCCGGTCCGGCCGGTCGAAACGGGTGACCTTCAGGTTCAATTCGCGCCGACGGCCCCGCCAGTCGAACCCGATCAGCCAGCCAAGCGCCGCCCCGGCCTCATGCGCGGGGTTCAGGCGCACCACGCTGGCGCCACGGCTTTGCAGCAGCTTTTCCATCTTGTCGAAATTTCCGACCTGATCGAACAGCACCGCTGCAGGCTCGTCAAAATTGAGACGGGTAGAGAATTTCATGAACCGACCACCGCTGAACACAGCGGGTAGCACCCTGACTGCCGCCGCCCGCGTGTCGTAATAATCCACGGGCGATCGAGATTTCAACCAACTATGCGACATGACACACACACTCACCCAGCACACGGGACAGATAAGAAACAGATTCGTCATAGCTTAAATAAGTTTCCCGCAGATTTCTTCTAACCAAAACGATAGTTTTTTCAATCTGTAGTTGTTTAAATTCTTAGCGCATCCTACGCTCACCCGGAAAGACGGGCATGGGGATGGCGGCCAGTTCGATCCCGCGCCTGACGGAGCGGTTATGAAAGACGTTAACTCTTTTGCCCCAAGCGCCGACCAGCTTGCCGATTGCGGGGTCCAGCTGGCGGATCTGCGGATCCTGACCACGACGGACATGCATATGAATGTCCTGCCCTTCGATTACCTCACAAATGAACCCTGCAACCATGTCGGTCTGGCGCGGACGGCCTCGCTGATCTCGATGCGGCGGGCCGAGCGGGAAAACCACCTGCTGCTGGATAATGGCGACTTTCTGCAGGGCACGCCCATCGGCGATTTCGCCGCGCAGCAAAGGGGGGACAGGCCGTCCAGAATGCCGCATCCGGCCATCGCGGCGATGAATGCGCTGAACTATGACGCGGCGGCGCTTGGCAATCACGATTTCAGCTTCGGCATTCCCTATCTGCGCAATGTGATCGCGCAGGCGAACTTCCCCTTTCTTGCCGCGAATATGAAGATCCTGAAAGGCTCGGGCTTCCAGCGCCATGTGATCCTGACGCGGATCATCACCACGGCGGATGGCGCGCGCGAGACGTTGAATATCGGGGTGATCGGGCTGCTGCCGCCGCAGACAACGGAATGGGATGAGGATCTGTCGGATTTCGCATCCTGCGACGATATCGTCGATACCGCGCGGCACATCGTCCCGCAGATGCGGGCGAAAGGCGCGCAGATCGTCATTGCGCTGGCCCATAGCGGCATCGGCGCGCCCCGCCCGACCCCGGGGATGGAGAATGCCGCCACGGCGCTGGCGGCGGTCGATGGAATCGATGTCGTCGTTGCGGGCCACACGCATGAGCGTTTTCCCCATCCCGATTTTCCCGCCGGCCCCGATGTCGATCCGCTGGCCGGGACGCTTTGCGGGAAACCTGCGGTGATGGCGGGTTTCGGCGGCTCTCATCTAGGGGTGATCGATCTGCGGCTGCGCAAGGCGGATGGCGAGGACTGGGCCGTCGATGATTTCGAGGTGCGCTGCGAAAAGGTCGATGCCGCCCTGCCCGCCCATCAGGATATCGCAAGGCCGGTCATGGGGATGCATCGCCAGACGCTGCGCCATCTGCGCCGCCGCGTCGGGCGGCTGGAAACGCCGCTGAACAGCTATTTTTCGCTGATCGGGCATGATCCGGGGCTGCGCCTGATCAATATGGCGCAGCGCTGGCATGTGCGCAGCCGGTTGCAGGGCACGGAATGGGCAAACCTGCCGCTGCTCTCGGCCTCGGCTCCGTTCCGGGCGGGTGGCCGGGGCGGGCCGGATCACTATACGGATGTCGCCGCAGGTCGGCTGAACCTGCGCAATCTGGCCGATCTCTATGTCTTTCCGAACCGGATCTGCGCGATCCGCATCAGCGGTGCGCAACTTCGCGACTGGCTGGAACGCTCGGCCAGCCTGTTCCGGCAGATCAGGCCGGGCAGCAAGGACGCATCCCTGCTGGATCCGGCTTTTCCCTGCTACAACTTCGACGTGATCGACGGGGTTACGTGGCAGATCGATCTGTCGCAACCGGCGCGGTTCAGCCCCGGCGGCAGCCTGATGGCGCCCGACGCTCACCGCATCGCGGCACTGACATGGCATGGCGAGGCGGTCCGGGACGGGGACCAGTTCCTGCTGGCGACTAATTCCTTCCGACTGGCAAGCTGCGGTCTGTTCAGCCCTCTGGTCAGCCAGAATCAGGTCGCCCTGAAAGAGGAACAGCTGACCCGCGACATCCTGCGCCACTATGTCCGGCGCAGGCGGCGGATCCATATCGCGTCGCACCCGAACTGGCAATTTCAGCCCATGGCCGACACCTCGGTCACCTTCGATTCGGGCCCGGGCAGCCTGCGGCATCTGGACAGCCTGCCGCACAGCGGCCAACAGCGCCTGGATTTCACCGGCCGGACGGATGAAGGCTTTGCCCGCTTTCGGCTGCATCTTTAGCGGCGCTCCGCCTTGCGGGGTTGCAACCGCGCCCGACAGCGATTATCTGATGGGGTGAGAGGTTGGCGCGGGTAAACGCCTCGCCAACCCGGTCAGGTCCGGAAGGAAGCAGCCGTAACGAGACTCGTTTGGGTCGTTGTCCAGCCTCTCACCCAATCCCCCGGAAATCGAAGAAAATCGGTCCAAAGACGCGGATTCGCGCAGGTGATACTTGATTTTTGGCGTAAGGCGTTCATCCTTGGGCCATGATGAAACCGCATTTTGTCTTTACACTCGCCCTGTCTGCCAGCCCGATCTGGCTGGCCGAAGCGACCTGCGCGCAAGAGTGGACGCCGCCACAGGCCGATGCCCCCAGCGATGGCGGTGCCGGTTTGCTGGACGGGATCATGGGCAATGTGTTCAACAATCTGATGAATGAGATCGGCCCGGATCTGGGTCAGGTCGAGGATGGCATGACCGGCATCGCCAGAAAGCTGGGCCCGGCCATGGCGGATCTGGCGGCCCAGATCGACGATCTGCGCTATTACCAGATGCCAGAGCGTCTGGAAAACGGCGATATCATCCTGCGGCGCAAGGCGGATGCGCCGCCGCCCCCGCCTCTGAACAGCACCCCCGGCGAGGAAGGCGACCCGACCAGCCCGGTCGATCCGGATGCCCCGGAAATAGAGCTGTAACAGGTCTTACTGCCCGACCACGCTGGCACAGACGAATTCCAGCGCCGGATCGTCGGCCGCAGCGGCGACCCAATCGCGGTTCGCGGGCCGGATCAGGCGCTTTTGACAATCGAAATCCTGCGGCACCAGCAGCGTCGGCGTGCGGCGATCCACCAGCATGATCTGCGCCGTCCGGATCCCGGTGTCAGACTGGGAAATCTGCGCGGGATCGATGGCGGCCATGCGCACCGCCACCGGCCAGAGATAGGTCCAGGGTGCCCAGGCCTGACTATCGCGCCCGACCTGCAGAACCTGCGCGCCCTCGGGCAATCTGGCAACCGCGCGGCCATGCCACGCATAGTCGTTCCAGACCGAATAGACGATCATGGACAGGCCGATCCCCACGGGCAAGGCCCAGGACGGCACCCTGACGCCCAGTTTCGACAGCAGATGCCGCAGCGCAAAGATCAGCGCCGCAGCGCCGATGCCCACGGCGATCACACCCAGAAGTTCCGTTCCGATGCCGATCATATCTCTCTCTCAGGCATGAAAAAGCCGCGCCCCGGGGATCGGGGCGCGGCGATGTTATGGCAATCAGTGGTCGGCGGTCGGGCCGCTGGCACCGCGCGGAACGCGGATGCTTTCGACCAGGTCGCGCACATGCTCGGGCGGCTCTTCCGTGGCGTTGGACACCAGATAGGCGACGCCAAAGTTGATCAGCGCGCCGATGGTGCCGAAGGACGCGGGCGAGATGCCCATCAGCCAGGCATCCGGCGTGTCGGGCAGCATGTTGGTATCGGCAATGAAGAACCAGCCTTTATAGGTGAAGATATAAAGAAGGGTCGACACGATACCGGCCAGCATGCCCGCGATAGCGCCCTGCTTGTTCACGCGGGTCGAGAAGATGCCCATCATCAGCACCGGGAAGATCGAGCTTGCCGCCAGACCAAAGGCCAGCGCCACGGTCTGCGCCGCAAATCCGGGCGGGTTCAGCCCCAGCAGCGTCGCGACAAGGATCGAGGCCCCCATCGAGATCCGCGCCGCCAGCAGCTCGTTCTTTTCGCTGATATCGGGATTGATCGCGCCCTTGATCAGGTCGTGGGACACCGCCCCCGAAATCGCCAGCAGCAGACCTGCCGCCGTTGACAGCGCCGCGGCCAGACCGCCCGCCGCCACGATGGCGATGACCCATCCGGGCAGGTTGGCGATTTCCGGGTTGGCCAGAACCATGATGTCGCGGTTCACGGTGGTCAGTTCGTTGCCCTGCAGGTTCTGATCGGCAATGACCGTGGCCAGCGGCTCTGACGGTTCGGCTTCGTCATTATAGTACTGGATCAGGCCGTCGCCATTCTTGTCCTCCCAGTTCAGAAGCCCGGTGACCTGCCAGTTGCGCATCCACTCTTTGTCCTGATCGTTCTGGATCGAGTCGAGCGAAACCGCCGATTGGCTATAGACATCGCCGCCCGCCGCGCCCGGCCACATGGTGGTGGTCAGGTTAAAGCGCGACATCGACCCCACGGCCGGCGCCACGGTATAAAGCAGCGCGATAAAGACCAGCGCCCAGCCCGCCGATTTACGCGCATCCGAGACTTTCGGCACGGTGAAGAAGCGGATGATGACATGCGGCAGGCCCGCCGTGCCGATCATCAGCGCCAGGGTGAACAGGATCATGTTCAGGGTCGATGTGTGATGCCCGGTATAGGATTTGAAGCCCAGATCCGTGACCACCTGATCCAGCGTCGCCAGAAACTTGCCGCCGCCCTCGTTCAGCGTGCCGAACAGACCCGTCTGCGGCAGCACATGGCCGGTCAGTTGCAGCGAGATGAAGACCGCCGGGATGGTATAGGCGGTGATCAGCACCACATATTGCGCCACCTGCGTATAGGTGATGCCCTTCATGCCGCCCAGAACGGCGTAGAAGAAGACCACCACGGCGCCGATCAGCAGACCGCTGGTCTTGCTGACCTCCAGATAGCGCGCGAATGTGATGCCGACGCCCTCCATCTGGCCAATCACATAGGTGATCGAGACGACCAGCAGGCAGACAACACCAATGATCCGCGCCGTCTTGGAATAGAAGCGGTCGCCGATGAATTCCGGCACGGTGAACTTGCCGAACTTGCGCAGATAGGGTGCCAGCAACAGCGCCAGAAGCACATAGCCGCCGGTCCAGCCCATCAGATAGGTGCTGTTGTCATAGCCGGTAAAGGCGATCAGCCCGGCCATCGAGATGAAGCTGGCCGCCGACATCCAGTCGGCAGCGGTGGCCATCCCGTTCATGACCGGATGCACGCCCCGGTTGGCGGCATAGAATTCGCTGGTCGATCCGGCGCGCGCCCAGATGGCGATGCCGAAATACAGCAGAAAGCTGAGCCCGATGAAGATCAGGTTTAGCGTAAATTGGTCCATTCCCAGTCTTCCTTATTCATCCACGCCGTGTTCACGGTCGAGCTTGTTCATTCGCCAGGCGTAGAAAAAGATCAGCACGATAAAGACAAGGATAGACCCCTGCTGGGCGAACCAGAATCCAAGATCGGTGCCGCCGATCTTGATGCCCGAAATCAACGGGCGAAAAATGATGCCAAAGCCATAGGACACCAGCGCCCAGATGATCAGACATATCCAGATCACTCTGAGATTGGCCTTCCAATAGCCACTCCCTCTTCCTTCGATTGCCATGTCTTTGGTCCCTCCCTGTTCAGACATGTTATTTTTTCTTGCTTTTGTCGCCGCCCCGCATTTTCGGGGGTCCGGCGAAGAAAAAGGGGCCTCCTTGGCAGAAAGCCCCCTATCCCGTTATCCCCGGTTCATCCGGTTTTCGATCAGGTCATCGACGACCTCGGGCTCTGCCAGGGTCGAGGTGTCGCCCAGGCTGCCATAGTCGTTCTCCGCGATCTTGCGCAGGATGCGGCGCATGATCTTGCCCGAACGGGTCTTGGGCATGCCGGGCGTCCACTGGATCAGATCCGGCTTGGCAATCGGGCCGATCTCGCTGCGGACCCAGGTCTCCAGCTCCTTGCGCAGCTCCTCGGTCGGCTCGACCCCGTTCATCAACGTCACATAGGCATAGATGCCCTGCCCCTTGACCGGGTGCGGATAGCCGACGACGGCCGCCTCGGCCACCTTGTCATGGGCGACCAGCGCGGATTCGACCTCGGCCGTGCCCATCCGGTGGCCGCTGACATTGATCACGTCATCGACCCGGCCGGTGATCCAGTAATAGCCATCCTCATCGCGGCGGCAGCCATCGCCGGTGAAATAGTAACCGGGATATTGCTGGAAATAGGTCTCCATGAAACGCTGGTGATCGCCCCAGACGGTGCGCATCTGCCCCGGCCAGCTATCGCCGATGCACAGCACGCCTTCGGCAGGGTTGCCCTCTTGCACCTTGGCGGATTCCGGATCCAGCACCACCGGCTTGACGCCGAAGAAGGGCACCGTGGCCGAGCCGGGCTTGGTTTCCGTCGCGCCGGGCAGCGGCGTGATCAGATGGCCGCCGGTTTCCGTCTGCCACCAGGTATCCACGATCGGGCAGCGACCCTTGCCGACATGGTTGTTGTACCAGTTCCAGGCCTCGGGGTTGATCGGCTCACCCACCGTGCCAAGGATCCGCAGCGTCGACAGGTCGTGCTTTTCGACGAATTCCGGCCCTTTCGCCATCAGCGCACGGATCGCCGTGGGCGCGGTGTAGAATTGCGTGACCTTGTGCTTGTCGCAGACCTCCCACATGCGGCCGGCATCGGGCCAGGTCGGCACGCCCTCGAACATCAGCGTGGTGGCGCCATTGGCCAGCGGGCCATAGATGATATAGCTGTGGCCCGTCACCCAGCCGACATCGGCGGTGCACCAGAAGATGTCGCCATCCTTGTAATCGAAGGTGTATTGATGCGTCATCGCGGCATAGACCAGATAGCCGCCGGTCGAATGCACCACGCCCTTGGGTTTCCCGGTCGAGCCGCTGGTATAGAGGATGAACAGCGGGTCTTCGGCATTCATCGGCCGCGGCGGGCATTCCGGGCTGGCCGCCTTCATCTGCGCCTTCACATCCACGTCGCGGCCCTCGACCCAGGTGGTCTGGTCGCCGGTATGTTTCACCACCAGACAGCGCACCCGGTCCGAGGTATGCAGCAGCGCAGCATCGGTGTTGGATTTCAGCGCCGTCTTGCGCCCGCCGCGCGGTGCGGTGTCGGCGGTGATCACCACCTTGGCGCCGCAATCATTGATCCGGTTGGCCAGCGCATCCGGCGAAAAGCCCGCAAAGACGATCGAGTGGATGGCCCCGATCCGCGCGCAGGCCAGCATGGCATAGGCGGCCTCGGGGATCATCGGCAGATAGATCACCACCCGGTCGCCGCGCATGATGCCCTGGCTCAGCAACACATTGGCCATCCGGTTCACATTCTCGGACAGTTGGGCATAGGTGATATGCTGGGCCGGTTCCTTGGGATCGTCCGGTTCAAAGATGATCGCCGTCTGATCGGCGCGCTTTTCCAGATGCCGGTCGACGCAGTTGACTGAGGCGTTCAGTATACCGTCCTCGTACCATTTGATACTGACATCCCCGAAGGTAAAATTGGTATCCTTGACCCGTGTGTAAGGCTCGATCCAGTCCAGCCGCTTGCCCTCACGGCCCCAGAAACCCTCCGGATCGCTGATCGATTCGTCATACAGCTTCTGATAGGTGTCCGGGGTCACGAAAGCGTCCTCAAACCCCTCTGGAACTGCATGTTTTTCAATGGTTTCTGTCGTCAATGCGTGCCCTCCTCGCACTCATCGCCCGGGGGTCCGGCTGGCGGATACCTAGCTGGAAACGCATCCTCCCCAAGCGTTCCTTGACGCGATCATAAGCACAAAGATCGTAGCATGTTAAGTGCGCTGACGGTTGTGAACGCAACCAATGCGGCAGTGCAGCGAAAAAACGCAAAAGGCCGGCGCCAAAGCGGCACCGGCCGGAAAATTCGCTGGATCCCGAAAGTTACAAGGGACGGTCCATCCGGGCATAGACGCTGACAGAACCTTTCACGGCATGGCGCCATTTCAGCCGGATCTGGCGATTGTCGCCGCCGCCCTCGGTTTCGACGAAGGGATAGGCGTCCGAACGTGTGCCGTTCCCGGTCGTGACCGGCGTTTCGAACACCACCGATTGCACCGTCCGCGCCCATCCCTGAAACGGCAATCCCGCGGTCGCATCGATGGTCCAGGTATTGGACGCCGTGTTCTGCCTGTGCTGCACCATCAGCGGGTTTGCGACATAGTTGACGATGCCGTTGAACAGGTTCCCCTCGAACTGGATATTGCGCATATTGCCGTAATCCAGATCGGCAATCGAGGTATCGACACGTTCAATCCGGTCCACCTCGCCGTAAAGCGCCTTGAAGACATTGCCGATCACCGACAGGCCCTGGATGTAATGCCCGCTGCCATAGGGCTTGACCGTCAGCCAGGTGAACCAGGGTTTCGTGTTGCTGCACAGGCAGGTATTCCCGGTCAGGGTCAGGCCGCCAAAGGTGAATTCCTTTCCCGAGAAATCGGGATAGGCGTCATGTTCATTGGTCCATTCGATCGAGGCATTGTCGATATAATTCGCCGAGATCGTCGTCTGCACATTGGACAGCGTCAGCACCAGCCCCGCATAGCGCAGCCCATCGCCCGAGCCGTCGCCCTGAAACCAGTGATTGCCCGAGATGATATGCCCGCCGCCATGCGCGACCAGAAAATGCGCAAAGCGGACAAAGCGGTTGTCGCGTACCTTGACGTCATTGGCGTTCACATTGATGCCGATGGTGGTGCGATGCTGGGCGGGCGTCTGCAACTCATTGGACAGGAAATCGCAGCGGTCGATCAGCATGCCCTGACAGGCCCGCCCGATCGAGGTGATGCCGCGATCCTTCGGGCCCTTCACATAGCAGTCGCGGATCGAGAAGCTTTCCCCCGCAGGCGGCAGCATGATCCCGCTTGAGACGCCTTCGCAATTCAGATCCAGATCGACGAAATTGAAGCGCGACACCGCCTCGACGCCGGAAAAGTCGAACATGTAGCGATAGCGTTCAAAGCTGTAGCTGCGCGTCCCCGCCCCGCCATATAGCGGCTGCGACAGGCTCAGCGTCTTGTTGCGGACATCCTTGCCGTTGACATAGACCTCTCGTCCGACACCGGTGCCGATGACACGGCTGCCGATCTCGATGGCGGCGACATTGGCGACATTCTTCAGCTTCAGCTCGTCCGCCGGGTCATAGCTTGCATTGCTGGTCCAGCGCCCCGTCTCCCAGGCCTGACCGGGAACGGCCAGAATCGCGCCATTGCGGATGGTGCGGCGGTTCGAGAAGCTTTTCAGATCCGGGGCGAAGCTGCCGAAATCCAGCGGCTCGGTCAGATCGACGCGGCGGCCGGCCAGATCCAGCGTGACATGATCGGTATAGCCAAACAGCGCCTGCAGCGCCTTTTTCAGCCCCTCGGTTTCATCACCGAAAGCATCGGCATAGGTCGGAAAGTCAAAGCTGTTCATCAGCGCCACGCGGGTCGAGACCGGGGTCCGGATCTTGCCCTTGAAGCGGATCGGGCTGTTGATCGAGATATCGCCGCTGATGAAGAACTCGCCCTCTGGCACAAGGATGGATCCGCCATTCGCGGCCTGGTCGGCGGCAATGAAGGCCGAGCGGTCGTTGGAACTGCCATCGCCCCGCGCGCCGTAATCGCGCACATCCACCCAGTCGATCAGCGAGGGGATGAAGGCCGAGGTGATATCCTCGATCCGGATCGATTCAATACGGATCGCGCCGCCGTTGGAACCGATCAGATCCAGCCCGAAATGCCCGTAGATCGGACTTGTTCCCCAGCTCATATCGACGCCGTTCCGCGCCCCCACGCCGACAATCGCGCTGACCTCGACCACCTCGCCATAGGTGGTCAGCGCGGTCGTCGCGCCCTCTTCCACCAGCCCGCCGACATGGTTGCGCGACCCGTCCCCGGCCCAGCCCGCAATCCGCACGCTGCACAGCGCACCCGCCACGATCTTCACCCGCGCCGAGACGCGCAGATAGACCCCCGGGATCATCGGCGTCTCGCCCATGAAACGCAGGCTGGTGGTGGTGGATTGCTTCAGAATCTCCAGACAGGTGCCGAAATCCTGATCGGCGGGCACCAGCGCCGCATTGTCGGTATTGGCCCAGTTGGCACTGCCCGGCGTGCCATTGCTGCGTGACCAGACCCCAAGCCCGGCGCGAAAGGCAGGCGGCATCAGCAACAGGCCATTCGTGATCGCGATATTCATTCCCTAACTCCCCAAGCCATTGCGCGGACAGGCCGGATCGCGGCCCGCGTGAATGGCTGAAGAAATAGTTGATGAAGTGTTAACGCAGCCTTTCCGGCCCGTCCGTTGCATCTCCGCGGGACGCAACAAAGCGGGGGCCGACAGGCCCCCGTTTTGCCTTATTCGGCGGCAGTGGCCAATTCGCCCGCCAGCGCGCGCTCGATCAGCGCGCGGGTCTCATCGATGCCATAAAGCGCGATGAAGCCGCCGAAACGCGGCCCCTGATCTGCGCCCAGCAGCACCTGATAGAGCGCGCTGAACCAGTTGCGCAGCGGCTCGAACCCGTGCTCCTTGCCGATGGCAAAGACCATGGATTGCAGCGCCTCGGGATCGGCGGGCTGGTCCCATGCGGCCAGACGCCCGGCCAGATCCTCCATCGCGCGACGCTCGATCTCGGTGGGGGCGCGGAACTGCCGCGTGGGGGCCACGAAATCGTTGTAATAGCGCACCGCAAAGCCTGCCGCCTGATCCAGCGTCGGGTGGGTTTCCGGGCTGGCTTCGGGCGCATAGCGCTGGATAAAGCCCCACAGCCCGTCCTTGTCCTTGGCCCCCGCGACCGAGGCCAGGTTCAGCAGCATCTGGAACGGCACCACCATATCCGAGGCCGGAACCTTGCCGCCGTGAATATGCCAGACCGGATTGGCGGCCTGCTGATCCGGCGTCTGATCCGGGAAGGCGCGCAATTGCTGGTGATATTCATCGACCGCCTTGGGGATCACGTCGAAATGCATCCGCTTGGCCGTCTTCGGCTTCTGATACATGAAATAGGACAGGCTTTCGGTGGCCGCATAGGTCAGCCATTCGTCGATCGACAGCCCGTTACCCTTGGATTTGCTGATCTTCTGCCCGTGCTGATCCAGAAACAGCTCATAGGTGAAATGCTCGGGCTTGCGCCCGCCCAGAATCTCGCAAATGCGGTCATAGATCGGGGTATTGGTGCTGTGATCCTTGCCATACATCTCGAAATCGACATCCAGCGCGGCCCAGCGTGCACCGAAATCGGGCTTCCATTGCAGCTTCACATTGCCGCCGGTGACCGGCAGGGTCAGCTCCTGCCCATCCTCATCGTCAAAGGTCACGGTGCCGTTCTGCGCATCGACATGCTTGATCGGCACATACAGCACCTTGCCGGTCTTGGGGCTGATCGGCAGGAAGCAGCTATAGGTCTGCTGACGCTCTCCGCGCAGGCTGGCCAGCATGACATCCATCACCGCGTCATAACGCTCGGCCGCCAGCAGCAGCGTGTCATCGAAACGGCCCGATTTGTAGAATTCGGTCGCGCTGATGAAATCATATTCAAAGCCGAACGTATCCAGAAAGCGGCGCAGCATGGCGTTGTTATGTTCGCCAAAGCTGGCATATTCGCCAAAGGGATCGGGAACCGATGTCAGCGGCTCTTGCAGATGCTGTTTCAGCATCTCGGGCTGCGGCACATTGTCGGGCACCTTGCGCATGCCGTCCATATCGTCGGAAAAGCAGATCAGCCGCGTCGGAATATCGCTGATCAACTCGAAGGCGCGGCGGATCATCGTGGTCCGCGCGACCTCGCCAAAGGTGCCGATATGGGGCAGGCCCGAGGGGCCGTAACCCGTCTCGAACAGCACGAATCCCTTCTCGGGATCCTTCTTCTCATAGCGTTTCAGAACCCGGCGTGCCTCTTCGAACGGCCAGGCCTTCGATTGCAATGCGGCATCGCGCAAGGTTGTCATCGCTATTTCTCCTGTTTCAAGGTGAACTCGCCTTATTGAACGCCACATGGATCGTCAATAATTTACGCCAAACACGAACGGAGAATGACATGACCGCCGACCTTCCCTCTTTCACGCCCTGCGACGCCCTTGTGGCGGTGATGGTCGCCGTGTCAGCCTCGGATTCGACGATGCGCACGTCAGAGCTGCTGGCGATACAGCGCAATGTCGATCATGCCCCGGTCTTTGCCCAATATGACGACGACCGCATCCGCACGATCAGCCAGACGGTGATGACCCTCTTTGAAGAGGAAGAGGGGCTGGACGCGCTGTTCGGCCTGATCCTCGATGCGCTGCCGGAAAAGCTGTACGAAACCGCCTATGCGCTGGCCTGCGACGTCGGCGCGGCGGATGGGCGGCTCTATGAGGGCGAGATCGCGATGCTGGCCGAGATCCGGCATGAGCTGAAGATCTCGCGCCTGCATGCGGCCGCGATCGAACTGTCAGCACAGGTGCGCCACCGCGTCTTGTGACCGGACCCTGTCAGGCCGCAGCCCAGCTTTGCAGGATGCGGCGTTGCAGCCGTTTGGCATCCCGTGTCCATGTCGCGACCCCTGCAGGAAGCTCCTGCCCCGAGGTCGCCACATGTCGCGGCCTGTCCATGCACATCAGCGCGAAGGCGCGATAGCTGCCATCGGCATCCTGCAGATATCCCGCCAGATTCGAGACGAAATTCAGCGTTCCCGTCTTGGCAAGAACCTGCGCCGCGCGGTCCGCATCGGCGCCCAGATCGTCGTCCAGCGGGTTTTTCTTCAGCAGCGCGGGCAGCCCGGTGGCCAGCCCCGGCCCGGCCAGCAGTTTCGCCATGCCCTGCGCGGTGACGCGGCTGGTATCGCTGAGGCCGGAATGATCGCCCAGCGTGAAGTTCAGCCCCTGCCCTTGTGCGACCAGCCAGGCCTGCATCGCCTGCGCCGATTGCCGCGGCGTGGCGGCGCGGCTGGCATGCAGGCCGACGACCTCGGCCGTCAGATTGGTCGAATAGCGCAGCATGTCGCGCAGAATGTCGGTCAGCGGCTGGCTTTCAAGCCAGGCGACCTCGTCGCCCGACGGCAAGGCGGAAATGACCTCGGGATTGGGCAGGACCAGCCCCTTGGCACGGCACAGGGTCTGGAACACATCGCCCGCGTAAAGCTCTGGCTTGCGGACCGGCAACCAGCGGCTGCCCGCCCGCCCCATGGCCGAGCGCGCCACCGTCCAGCTTTCGCGGCGCCCCTCGCTGCGATAGGAAAACAGGTCACGCTGATCGCCCGGCGCGGCGGTGATCGTATAGGCGCGGGGCGAGTTACGCGCCGCCCGCGCCTCCAGCGACATCTGCAACCCGCCATTGGTCCGCCGCCAGCCCAGATGCACCCGGTTGAAATTCAGGATCATCCCCGACACCGCCGGGTTATAGGCCAGATAATCGGCCTGATCGGGGGTGATTTCCTCGACCTGCGGCAGCGCGCCACCCCAGACGCAGAAGCGCGCGGGCGTTGTCTGCCCGGCCTCGACGATCCTTCCGGCCAGCGTCGCCAGATCATCGGTGGTCAGCACCGGATCGCCGCCGCCCGCCAGGATCAGCGCATCGCCCGCGCGGATCACCCGCGTGCGGAAGCGATGCTGCGGACCAAGTTGCGACAGGGCATAAAGCGCCGTGATCGCCTTGAGGATGCTGGCGGGCGGCATCGGCGCGCCCTCTGCCTGCCCCTCGATCAGGCGCATCGTGGCGGGATCGGTCAGCGCGAAACCGACCTGCCCCGGCAAGCCCGAGGCCTTTGCCAGACTTGCCGCATCTATCGTCGGGCGTAGCGGGGGGCGGCTCTCAAGGTTCTGCCCGAATGCGCTGCGGGCCAAAAGCCCCGACGCGGCCATGCCGGCCAGCAGATGACGACGGTGAAGATAGGTCATTCTTTGGTCTCTTTCGCCTGTCGCAAGGCGGTCGAAGATAGTTTGGACATCGGCAAATTGATCAAAACCCATGCCGGAGGTTTCCGCAATGGCAACAAGGCTGCCTGTGCGACCGGCAGACGCCAGCGCTGCAGCCTGTTCGCGGCCACCGAGTTTCGCGCCGCAAGCCTGCTGCCGGGCCGCGCCATCACGCCGATAGGGAGGCTTTCGGCAATCTCGCGCCAGCGGTCCCATCTGTCGAACTGGATCAGATTGTCGGACCCCATCAGCCAGACGAAATGCACGCCGGGATAAAGCCGCTGCACCGCCGCGATGGTATCCGCCGTCATGCGGGTCTGCAGGCGGCTTTCGATATCGGTCACGACGATCCGCGGATCGTTCAGCATCGCCCGGGCGCCCGCGATGCGCTGCGCCAGCGGGGCCGGACCGCGCGCCTTCAGCGGGTTGCCGGGCGTGACCAGCCACCAGACGCGATCCAGACGAAAGGCCCGCATCGCGGCTTCGGTGATATTGACATGCCCTTCATGGGCAGGATCGAACGATCCGCCCAGCAGCCCGATTTTCATGCCCGGGCGCGCCAAGGGTAAGCCTTCTGTCATAGGCTCGCTTTAAGTCATCGATCCGTCCAAGCCAACCGGGGTTTTCCGGTCGAAATGTCACAGGATCGGGGGCAGGATTGCGTCGCCTTCGCCGGTCTCACCCTCGAAAATCACCGCCCTGCCGCGCCCGGTATTTTTTGCACGATACAAGGCCGTATCGGCATCCTTCACGATCTGCTCGGCCGAGCGTCCGGCGGCAAAGACCGACCGCGTCATGCCGATACTGGCCGAGACGCGCGAGAAGCATCCGATCGTCTTGGGGATCGTCTCGATCGCGGCGATGATCCGGCGGCCAAACTGCAGCAGATCCTCATGCGAAAAAAGCCCCGGCAGGACCAGCACGAATTCGTCGCCGCCCACACGCGCGACGAAATCGTCATGCCGGGTCAACTCGGTCAGGATCTCGGCCACGCGACACAGGACCTGATCGCCGGCATCATGGCCCAGACAGTCATTGACCTGCTTGAAGCCGTCCAGATCCAGATGCATCAGGGTAAAGGCCCGCTCCCAGCCCTCCTCTTGCCCGTCCCTGCCCCGGAAGACCGCATCCAGCACCAGATCCAGACTGCGCCGGTTGGCAAGGCCGGTCAGCGCGTCCGTATGGGCCTGCATCTCGGCGGCGGCACGGGCCTTTTCCAGCAGCGTATGCGAATCGGTCAGCTGCCCCATGACCACGCGGTTCGCCTCGTGCAGGAACAGCAGTTCCATCGCCAGTTCCGGCGGGGCGAAATCGCTATCCGTCAGATCACAGCAACTGACCGCCCTGGTCAATTCGATCCCCAGACCCAGATTGACCAGAATATCGCCCGAGGCGGTGAAAACCGCATGTCCCCGCAGCACCAGATGCGGCGGTTCCAGCAATTTGAGAAATATCCGCTCTGCCGTCGCCCCGGCCTCTTGCAGAAGATCAAGAACCGAGCCAACCGCGTTCTGTCGCGAATCCTGAAACGCATCGGCGATCTTGTCCGCAGGCCCGATGAACTTGCGCAGCGTCGGACCGCAGGCTTTGATCTGACCGGCCGGATCGATCAGCAGATGCATCGGCAACAAGCGCGCCATGCCGTGGTGATCCAGCAAAAGAACCTCGTCACGCATCAGGCACCACGCTGCATGTAGTCCGCGGCCATGGCGCTCAGGCTGAAATCGCGCCCCTCGGCGAATTTCCCGTCCGAGATCTGGACGGTGATGTTGTTCTGTTCCAGCGAAATCAGCCCAAGTGCGCCGTAATCATCTGCCATGACCCGCAATATTCCGGCCAGCAGCGCCGACCAGCGCAATGCGTTCGGCGGCAGGATCACCTGCATTTCCTCGGGGTTCAGGCTGCAGACCTGCAGGGGCGGCATGGCGAAATCCGCGCTGATCATATGGGCGCGGCCCGGCAGCTCTTCCAGCCTGGCGACGAAATCGGCGAAATCACGGCCCGAGAAGCGCAGCAAACGTCGGATCGGTTCCTGCCGCGCCAGCCAGGCGCCGAAATCCTCGAACATTTCCTCGGATGATTTGCCGGTCTGGGCCGCAGCCCAATCCAGCAATCCGTGCTTGCCCGCCGCCTTGCCATCGGGTGGGCAAAGATGCGTCAGCGGCTCGCGTTCACGCCAAAGCCCGGCATAGTTGGACTTCAGAAAGTCCTTGATGGCGTTATCGACAATCAGTTGCATGGCTTACCTCAGTTGCGACGCAGACTAGCCATGAAAGGTGAAGAAATCAGAAATGTCAGTCCGGCTCCCAGCCAAAGCTGCCCGGTCCGGCCAGCGCCGTTCGGGCGGACATGAAATCGGCGGCCTTCACCTGCAACGATTCGGCCGCGTCAATGACGCGCGCGTCATCCTCCAGCAGATAATCCAGCACATGCACGGCCAGTTCGGGTTGCCCGGCCAGTTGCCGCAGATCTTCGGGGCGCAGCCCGGTGCTTCCCATGAACCCCGCCGCAAGCTCGGGGGTCTGCAGCAGATATAACAGCGCCGAACTTGCCAGATCGCCCGCAGCCTGTCGGGAATATGTCATCCTGCCTTACCTCTCATCCGGATCATACGATTCAGGGAAACCGTTTGTTAAGAAATTCATGTCAAATTTTACGGGGAATTAGCAAGGTAAGGAACGTCGGCACAATGACCGCGCGCATCCTGGTAGCAGATGGATCGGCTACGACACGAATCATGATGAAGGTCCGCCTTGCGGCGGCCTGCTATGAGGTGATGACGGCATCAAGCTCGAAACAACTGCTTCGCTCACTGGCCGACGATACGCCGGATCTGGTGATCCTTGGTTCGGCGCTGACCGATTGCGATCAGGTCTCGGTCTGCAAACTGATCACGCAGCAGCAGCCGGGCATTACCATTCTGGCGCTGACCACTGCCTCCGGGCGGATCCAGATCCTGCGGGCCGGGGCGACGGGTGCCCTTGATCCGGGGGTGAATGAGCAGATGCTGCTGGCGCGTATCCGCGGCCTGCTGCGCGAGGATGATCAGGGCTCGGGTCTGCTCTTTTCGATGGCCGAGGCTCCTGCCCCGTTCGAGGACAGCTGGGCAGGCAATGTCGCGCTGGTTGCCGATTCGCCGGCCCGGGCCCTGCGCTGGCGCTATCTGCTGCAATCGCAGCTGAACTGCCGACTTTCCATCAACAGCCCGGAAGAGGCCCTGGCCGCCGCAGCCGCCGGGCACAGCGCCGATCTGTATCTGATCGCGGCCCATATCGGCGGGAATGGCGACGGTCTGCGGCTGATGTCGGAACTGCGTTCGCGTCAGGGGTCGCGGAATGCGGCCTTCATCGTGGCCGACAACAAGGAACGCGGCGATTTCTCGACCATCGCGCTGGATCTTGGGGCGGGCGATGTGCTGCCGCTGGAACTGACCGATGGCGGCGATATCGAGATTGCCAAGCTGACCCTGCAAAAGCAATTGCAGCGCAAGCGCCGCGCCGACAGCCGCCGCGATGCCGAGCGGCGCAACCGGGAATGGGCGATCACCGATCCGCTGACCGGCCTCTATAATCGCCGCTATGCCGAGCCGCGCCTGTCCAAGATCGCCGATGCCGCGATGCGCGACCGTCAGGCATTCGCGGCCATGATTCTGGATCTGGATTACTTCAAATCCATCAATGACAATTACGGCCACGCCGCAGGCGATGCCGTCCTGTGCGAAGTCGCCCGCCGCCTGCAGGCGGTGGTGGCCGATCGCGGTATCCTGGCACGGCTGGGCGGCGAGGAATTCCTGGTCGTCCTGCCCCAGACCGATGAGCGTCTGGCCTATCGCATCGCCGAAGATATCCGCCGCGCGATCGGCATGCATGGCACGCCCCTGCCCCGGCTTTCGGGCGGTGGTGAGATCAGGGTCACCGCCTCGGTCGGGATCGCGATCGGCGATCGATACGGTGCCAATGACACAGCGACCGATCTGGCAAAGCTGGTGCTGGAACGCGCGGATCAGGCGCTGATCGCGGCCAAGGCTCAGGGGCGTAACCGCGTGATGATGGGCGCGGACGATGCCTGGCTGCGCGCCTGAGCCATGCCGGGCCCGCAGCCGCGGGCATTTCCCCGACTTTGCTGTGACAAGAACTGGCGAAGCGGTCATCTATCCCCTAGATTAAGCGGTGACGCCATGGCGTCAGCCATGTTTGACCGAGGGTTCCCATGTCACAGCCGATACATCTTCAGGATCAGAACGACCGTCCGACCGGACAGGCGATGTGGCGCGGCACGCGCGGCCTCTGCCCCTCTTGCGGTCAGGGCAAGATGTTTCGCGGCTATTTGAAAGTGTCGGATCATTGCCCGAACTGCGACGAGGAACTGCACCATCAGCGGGCCGATGACGGGCCGGCCTATCTGACCATCCTGATCGTGTCGCATCTGGCGGCGCCGATCCTCTTGGCCTATTTCATCGCCTTCCGGCCCTCGGCCATGACCATGATCGCGATTTTCGGACTGGGCACGGTGATCTCGTCGCTGCTGCTGCTGCCACGGATCAAGGGCGCCTTCGTCGGCTTTCAATGGGCGCGCCGGATGCATGGCTTTGAAGGCGCCGGGGCGGAAACGCATTGAGCGCGGCAGAGAACGACCCGCCGATCCGGGAAGCCGCGACGATCATCCTGTTGCGACGCACCGCACAGGGCAGCAGCGTGCTGATGGGGATGCGCGGCGCCAAGGCCGCCTTCATGCCGTCGAAATATGTCTTTCCCGGTGGCGCCGTCGATCCCGAGGACGCGACCGCGCCGCTGGCCGGTCAATTGCCCGCGCCGCATCGCGACCGCCTGCTGGCCGAGCCGCGCCCGGGCGTTGCGCCGAACCCCCATGCCATCGCCGCCGCCGCCCTGCGCGAACTGGCCGAGGAAACGGGCCAGCTCATCGGCGCCGATCACGGCCCCAAAAGTGACTGGCCGGGCTATGCCGAAACCGGTCTCAGCCCCGATCCGACGGCCCTGATCTATCTGGCCCGCGCGATCACGCCGCCTGCCCGGCCGCGCCGCTTTGATGCCTATTTCTTTGTGATCGACGCCAATGCGCTGACGGGCGATCCCGATGATTTCAGCCGCGCCTGCGATGAGCTGTCGCATCTGCATTGGGTGCCCCTGTCCGAGGTGCGCGCCCTGAACCTGCCCTTCATCACCGAAGTGGTGCTGGCCGAACTGTCGGAGCTGGTCGGCAGCGTGCCCTATGACGCGCCGCTGCCGATCCCCGATACGGTGCCGTTTTTCGACAATCGCGGCCCGTCGCCGCGATTCTCTCAGATCACGTGATCAGGCGCCGGTGAATGTCGCCGGGCGCTTTTCCAGAAAGGCGCTGACGCCCTCCATGAAGTCGCGCGTACTGCCGGCCTGACCCTGCAGGCGCGCCTCCAGCGCCAGTTGGCTGTCCAGATCGTTCTGCGTCGACTGGGTGACCGCCTCGCGAATGGCGCGATAGGCCAGCGTCGGACCATTGGCCAGATGGCGCGCGCGGGCGGCCACGCCTTCGGCAAAAGCCTCATCGGGCAAAGCCTCCCAGATCAGGCCCCATTCCACGGCCTGACGCGCCGAGACCGGCTCGGCGAACAGCATCATGCCCATGGCGCGGGCATTGCCCACGGCGCGCGGAATGACAAAGGTGCCGCCGGCATCCGGGATCAGGCCGATCCGGGTGAAGGCCTGAATGAAGCTGGCGCTTTCGGTGGCGATCACCACATCCGCCGCCAGCGCCAGATTGGCACCCGCCCCGGCAGCCACGCCATTCACCGCAGCGATGATCGGCACCGGGCAATCGGTCATGGCGCGCAGCATGGGCTCGTATTCATCGCGCAAGGTCGCCTCGACACTGGTCGCAACCGACCGATCCGTCAGATCCTGCCCCGAACAAAACCCCCGGCCCGCGCCGGTCATGACCACGCAGCGCACCTCGGGCGGCAGGGTGGTCAGCGCCTCGGTGATCTCGCGGCGCATCTGGCTGCTCAGCGCGTTCATCAGCTGCGGGCGGTTCAAGGTCAGCGTCGCGACGCCGTCCTCTATCGCGAAGAGAATGGTTTCAAAGCTCATGGTGCCCCCCTTTTCTGGCGCCATGATGCCCGAAAACCCACGCGGGGGAAAAGTGCGACCCCGCGTCAGTCGCGCATGATTTCATCCAGCCGCGCCTGTTCCGACGCGCTGAGCGCATCTGCCGGGCTGTCCGAAGATCGTCGTCGGCTGCGCAGGAAACCCCAGGCCACGGCCAGCCCGACCAGCAGCATCAGCGGTCCGGCCAGCCACAGCAGCAGATTGGCCCCTTGCGGGCGCGGCTCGAACAGGACGAATTCGCCGAAACGGTCCACGACCGCATCGACCACCTGCACATCGCTGTCGCCCGCGACCAGCCGCTCTCGTACATAAAGGCGCAGATCGCGGCTGATTGGCGCGTTGGATTCGTCGATATTCTCGCCCTGACAGACCGGGCAACGCAATTTCTGCGAAATCTCGCGCGCCCGTGTCTCCAATGCAGGATCGTCCAGCACCTCGTCGGGCTGCACGGCGAATGCGGTCAGGGGCAGCATCAGGGCAAGCGTCAGGATCAGAAGAAGACGTTTCATTCCGCAGGCACCGCCTTTGTCTTCACCTCGCTGCGCCTTGCGCCGGCGGCCACGCGATAGCGGCGATCCGACAGGCTGACCAGCCCGCCAAGCGCCATCAGGATGGCACCCGCCCAGATCCAGTTCGCAAAGGGCTTGATATAGGTCCGCACCGCCCAGCCGCCGTTTTCCTGCGCATCGCCGATCACCACGTAGATGTCGCGGAACACGCCGTTATCGATGGCCGCTTCCGTCGTCGGCATGGCCTGAACCGGATAGACCCGCTTTTCCGGGTGCAGCGAGGCGACCGGATCGCCGTCGCGGCCGACATCAATCGTCGCCAGGGTCGAGATATAGTTCGGCCCCTCGACCTCTTCGACCTGCCGCAGCGTGAAGTCGTATCCGCCAAGTTCGAAGGGCTGGCCGATCTGGGCCACGCGGATATCCTCTTGCTGCCAGGCAGTCAGCAGGCCGATCCCGATGAAAGTGACGCCAAGCCCGGAATGCGCGATGGCCTTTCCCCAGTCGGCCCGTGGCAGGCGCAGCAGCCGCGACAGCCCGGATTTCCCTGTCCGGTGCAGCAATTCGGCGACAGCGCCCCCGATCAGCCAGGCGCCCAGACCCGCGCCCACCACGGCAATCGAGGACCGGCCGGTCGATACCGCAAAGACCAGCAGCATCACTGCCAGCGCGAAGATCGCCGCCCCGCGCAGCGGGCGTATCGCCCGCGCGATCACCGCGCGCTTCCAGGGCATGATCGCCCCGATCGGCAGGGCCAGCGCCAACGCGATCATGAAGGGCGTGAAGGCCTTGTTGAAAAATGGCTCGCCCACCGACAGCTTGCGATCCCACAGGAATTCGGCCACCAGCGGCCAGATCGTGCCGACAAAGACGACAAAGGCCGACACCGCCAGAAGCAGGTTGTTCAGCACCAGCGCCCCTTCGCGCGAGACGGGCGAAAACACCCCCTTTGCCGTCATGCTGGAGGCCCGCAGCGAATAGAGCACCAGCGCGCCGCCGGTGAAGAAGGCCAGAATCCCCAGGATGAACACGCCGCGCGCCGGATCATTGGCGAAGCTGTGGACCGAGGTGATGACCCCCGAACGCACGATAAAGGTGCCGATCATCGAAAAGCCAAAGGCCATGATCGCCAGCAGGATGGTCCAGCTTTTCAGCGCCTCGCGCTTTTCGACGACGATGGCCGAATGCAGCAGCGCCGCCGACAGAAGCCAGGGCATGAAGCTGGCATTCTCGACCGGATCCCAGAACCAGAAGCCGCCCCAGCCAAGTTCGTAATAGGCCCACCAGGATCCAAGCGCGATGCCGACCGTCAGAAACAGCCACGCCGCCAGCGTCCAGGGCCGCACCCACCGGGCCCAGGCGGCATCCACGCGCCCCTCGATCAGGGCGGCGACGGCAAAGCTGAAGGCCATCGAAAGCCCGACATAGCCCAGATAAAGGAAGGGCGGATGGAAGGCCAAACCCGGATCCTGCAGCAGCGGGTTCAGATCGCGCCCGTCAAATGGCGGCGTGACCAGACGCAGAAACGGGTTCGAGGTGAAGATGATAAAGGCAAAGAACGCCGCCCCGATCGAGGCCTGCACCGCCAGTACCCGCGCCCGCAGGGTCGGCGGCAGGTTGTCCCCGAATACCGCCGCCGCTGCCCCGAACAGGGCCAGGATCAGCACCCATAGCAGCATCGAGCCTTCGTGATTGCCCCAGACGCCGGTGATCTTGTACAGCATCGGCTTGGCCGTATGCGAATTCTCATAGACCAGCTTCAGCGAAAAATCCGAGGTGACGAAGGATATCGTCAGCGCGATGAAGGATATCGCGACCAGCAGGAATTGCACCATGGCGGCCGGGCGGGCGCTGTCCATCCAGCCCTGCCATCCCCGGGCGGCGCCGATCATGGGCACCGTCATCTGAAAGACTGACACGGCAAAGGCCAGAATCAGGGCGAAATGGCCGAATTCAGCGATCATGAGCACTCCTTTTCATGGCGGACAGAATAGGCGCATGAAAAAAGGGGGGAAAGTCCCCCCTTGCCCTGCTGACGGTTGTTTTACCGCAACCGGTTGCGACCAAAGCGCACAGGATCAATCGGGCAGCGATGCCATCCAGTCGCGCAGCGCGGCATTATCGGCGAAATCGTCCTGCGGACGTGTCGCAGCGGTCGCGGGCGATGACGGCTGCGGATCGCGGCTTTCTGATGCCGCTGCGCCGCTGCGGCCCGGCCATGCGCGGTTGCGGAAATAATGCGCCTCGCGCGCGCCGAAATAGAAGCCGACAATCGCGCCCAGCAACCACCAAAGCGGCTCTGGCACCTGTTGCAGACCCTGCATGCGCAGCCCGAATCCCATCGGCTCGACCATGGCATAGACGAACAGCGCCATCGTGCCCAGGGCCAGCAGGGGCCGTGGCATCCGGTTCAGACCGTTCACGAAGCCATCGAACCAGCCATGCGGCGCCTGCTGGAATTCTTGCCCCAGCTGGGTGATGGCGCGGGCATAGGCTTCCTCGTCCAGTTCCATCCGGCGGGTGGCGTTCTGGGTAAAGACCTCGGCCACCCCGCCGACGGCGCTGCCAAGCGCGGTGGCGGTCGGGCCCATGCCAATAAAGCGGTCGATCATGCCCATGTTGCGGTCCTTTCGCGATGTTCGGCCTCGGTCAGGTGATAGCGGTCGGCGATGAATTCCTCGGCGCGGGTGATCCAGCCGCCCTTCCCGCCCGCGCGGTTTCGCGCATATTTGCGGCTGGCCGGACGCTGATCGGCCAGCGCGTAGTAATAATTGCGCCGCGCAATGCCATAGGCATCAGCCAGATGGTCTGGTGCCGCGCCCGCAGCCTGCCGGGCCGCCGCGATGGTTTTGGGCCCGACGACGCCATCCGCGCGGGCGGCAAAACCCATACGCGAGATCAGCTTTTGCAGGATCTTCACGGCATTCGCGCCCGCATTCACATACATGTCAAAGACGCTGGCCTGCAGCGTTTCGGGCAATTCGGCCAGACCCGGCCTGCGGAAGTAATGCTCGACAAAAATATCCTGCGCCTGACTTCGCGACAGCGCCCGCACATCGCGGTTATCGATGCGGCCATCGCGGTTCAGATCCATCCCAAGCGACCGCATTGTCCCGATGGTGACGCCGTATTTCGTGGCTCCGCCCGGATCGTCCGGATCGTTGACGAAGCCGCCCTCTCGCGCGACGATTTGCTGCGCGATCTGTTCGACAGTTTGCATGACACCCCCAAAAGCCAGCGGCCCATGCGGCCGCGACGAAAAAGGGTGACGGGGGGGCGTTAACGCCCTGTTAACCACGCGGGCGTTGCCGCGATCAGCCGTTCGGATCCTGATAGACGCCGCTTTCCTTCAGCGTATCGACGACCTCGCGCGGCATGTAGGTTTCGTCATGCTTGGCCAGCAGATCCTGCGCCTCGAACCGGCCGTTGCGGTAATAGCCCTTGGCGATGGTGCCCTGCCCTTCGGTGAACAGATCCGGGCGCGGATCGCGGCCCAGATAGCTGACCGGGATCTCGACCGCGCCATCGGTGATCACGAAATCGAACGCCACGCCGTCGCGATTGACGATAGAGCCCTCCTTCACCAGCCCGCCAAGCTGGAAATATTCGTCCCCGTCCGGCGCCTTTTCCGTCACCTGCGTGGGCGAGCGGTAGAGGTTGATCCCGTCGCGAAAGCCGAAACCGATCAGCGCGACCGACAGCGCCAGCGCGATGGCGGCGACCATCAGCACCTGTATCCGGCGGCGTTTCTTGAGTGATTTCAGCCCGGCCATGACCTCTCCTCAGGCAGCTTCGAAACGGATCGGGCGGCGCAGGAATTGCGTCGCCTTGCCCGACACACGTACCGGATCGCCGCTGGTCAGGTTCCGCGTCATATTGCCGCTGCCGATGAATTCGGGGCGACGTTGCAGATAATCGGCAAGGCTTTCGGCGACCAGCCCGGCCTGGCTGAACACCTTGACCTGCGGGCCAAGCGCGCGCTGAAACACCTCTTCGACCAGCGGGTAATGGGTACAGCCCAGGATCGCAGCCTCGGGATAGGGCATGCGGCGCAGCAGGGCCTCGACATGGCTGGTGACCAGCGCCTCGGCCAGGATCTCATCGCCCTGTTCGATCGCATCGACGACCCCGCCGCAGGGCTGCGCCTCGACATCCACGCCGACCGCGCGAAAGGCCAGTTCACGCTGAAAGGCACGGCTGGCCACCGTGGCGGGGGTCGCAAACAGCGCGACATGTTTCACCGCGACCTCTCGCGGCGGGGTATTGTCGCCCCACCGGCGTTCGGTCAGCGCCTCGATCATCGGCACGAACACGCCCAAGACGCGCTTGTCCGAGGGCAGCCATTTCTCTTGCATCCGTTTCAGCGCGGCGGCCGAGGCGGTGTTGCAGGCCAGGATCACCAGATCGCAGCCTTCCTGCCACAGACGTTCGACCCCGGCACAGGTGAGATCGAAGATGTCATCCGCCGTGCGCACCCCGTAAGGCGCGTTGGCATTGTCGCCCAGATAGACCAGCGGCAGGTCGGGCAGCCGCGCGGCGATGGCCTGATGCACCGTCAGACCACCCAGACCGGAATCGAAAACGCCCACTGCCATTCTGCATCTCCTGCTGATCGCGAGACATCTTTTAGGATGTCGCGCGAGGATTGGAAATGACCCGTTTCACTCGGCCGCTTCACGTCTTGGCGCGCGGCCCGCGCGGAACTGTTCCAGCAATTCGGCGCGGCGGATCGCGGCCTGATCCATCGCCTCTTCCTTGACCGGGCCATAGCCGCGCACGCCCAGCGGCAGTTCCGCAAGCTCGATGGCGATGGGCATGGTGGCGTCGGAAACCTTGGCCAGAACCTCTGCCATGTCCGTCTCATAGCTGCGGATCATGGCGCGTTCGCGCCTGCGCTCGGCGGAATAGCCAAAGGGATCCAACGGCGTGCCCCGCAAGCCCTTCATCGCCGCCAGAGCCCGAAAGGCGGTCAGCATCCACGGCCCGAAATCACGCTTTTTCGGGCGGCCATTGGGATCCTTGCCGCCCAGCATCGGCGGGGCCAGGTGAAAGGTCAGTCGCGTCTCGCCTTCCCACCTGTCGGCGATCTGCTGCGCGGTGGTCAGATGCAGCCGCGCGACCTCATATTCATCCTTATAGGCCAGCAACTTGTAATAGCCGCGCGCAATGCTGTCGCGCAGCGGTGCGGGCGCCTGATCGACCAGCTTGCGGAACCTGCGGGACAGGCGCTTGCCCTGATAATCGACCAGCCGCGCGGCGCGATATTCGACCGGATCGGGCGGCAATTGCGTCACCTCGGCCGGTTTGCGGGTCTGGTCGGGAAAGGCCATCGCCCAGCGACCGACGCGGAAGGCATGCTGGTTTTCCGCAACCTTGGCGCCGTTCAGGCGGATCGCCTCCATGATCGCCTCTTCACTCAGCGGCAACAGCCCCTGCTGCCAGCAGGCGCCCAGAACCAGCATGTTGGAATAGATGGAATCGCCCAGAAAACGCAGGGCCAGCTCATTGGCATCGAAGAAGGCCAGATTATCGCCCAGACGCGCCTGAAGCGACAGTTTCAGCCGGTCGGCGGGCACCTGAAAGTCGCGGAACCGGGTGAAATCGCCGGTGATGATCTCGTGATCATTGACCACCGCCCCGGTCCGGTCCTTGGTCATCAGCCCGATGGTCCGCGCCCCCGCCGTCACCACCAGATCGCCGCCGATGATGCAATCGGCCTCGCCCACGGCGACGCGGATGGCGCTGATATCTTCGGGCCGGTCGGCCAGACGCAGGTGGATATGCACCGCGCCGCCCTTCTGGGCCAGCCCCGCCATCTCCATCATGCCCGCGCCCTTGCCGTCGATATGCGCCGCCTGCGCCAGCACCGCACCGATGGTCACGACGCCCGTACCCCCGACGCCGGTGATCACGACATTATGCGTGCCACTGATCGCGGGCAGGCTGGGCGCGGGCAGGTCCGGCAGATCCAGCGCCTGAGCCTGTGGCTTGCGCAGCGTGCCCCCCTTGACCGAGACGAAGCTGGGACAGAAGCCTTTGACGCAGCTGTAATCCTTGTTGCAACTGGACTGGTCGATCTGGCGCTTGCGGCCCAGTTCGGTGTCCAGCGGCACGATCGAGACGCAGTTCGACTGGACCGAGCAATCGCCGCAGCCTTCGCAGACCTCGGGATTGATCCAGACGCGGCGGTCGGGATCGGGGAACTGCCCCTTCTTGCGCCGCCGCCGTTTTTCCGCCGCGCAGGTCTGGATATAGAGGATCGCGCTGACACCGCTTTGTTTTTCAAGATCCTTCTGCACATTCTGCATCTGCGCGCGCTCTTCGAAGCGCAGATCCGAGGGGAACAGCTTGCGGTCGACATCCTCTTTCTCGTCATAGACGACGACCACCGGATCGACGCCCATCGCGACCAGTTCCCGTGCGATCTGCGGCGCGGTCAATTCGCCCTCATTGGGCTGCCCGCCGGTCATCGCCACCGCGTCATTATAGAGGATCTTATAGGTGATATTCGTCCCCGCCGCCAAAGCCGCGCGAATGGCAAGCGAGCCGGAATGATTATAGGTTCCGTCGCCAAGGTTCTGAAAAACATGGGAACGCTTGCTGAATGGCGCTTCGCCGACCCAGTTCACGCCCTCGGCGCCCATATGGGTGAAGCCATCCGTATCGCGGCCCATCCATTGCACCATATAGTGACAGCCAATGCCCGCATAGGCGCGGCTGCCCTGCGGAATTTTGGTCGAGCTGTTATGCGGGCAACCTGAACAAAACCAAGGGGTTCTGGTCGCAATCTCGGGTGCGTTATCATTGCGACGCACCTCGTTCAGGCGCTCCAACCCGGCGCGGATGCGATCTGTGCCGCGGCCTTCCTCGATCAGGATATTGCCGATCTTCTGCGCGATCATCACCGGATCCAGCGCATAGCGGGTGGGGAACAGTTCCTCGCCCGTGCGGTCGTGCTTCCAGCCCAGAACGCGACGGCCATGGCGATTGTCGAAAATCGCCTCTTTCAACTGCACCTCGATCAGCTTTCGCTTTTCCTCGACGCAGATGATAATTTCAAGGTTTTCAGACCATTCCTGCATGGACTTCATGTCCAGAGGCCAGGTCTGACCGACCTTGTAGGTACTCAGGCCCAGACGCTCGGCCTCGGCCTCGTCAATGCCCAGCAGCGACAGCGCATGGACCAGATCCAGCCAGTTCTTGCCCGCGGCGACAAAGCCGATCCGCGCCCCGCTCTGGCCCCAGACCTTGCGGTCGATCCGGTTCGCGCGGCTGAAAGCCTGCGCCGCCCAGCGTTTATAGTCGATCATCCGCGCTTCCTGCGCGACCGGCGTATCGCCCAGCCGGATGTTCAACCCGTCCTCGGGCATGTCGAATTCGGGTGTCACAAAGCTTAGTCGGCCGGGATCGCCATTCACCACGGCCGTGGCTTCTACCGTGTCCTTCATCGTTTTCAATCCGGTCCATAGACCAGAAAACCGTGACAGGGCAAAGCCATAGAGGCCATAATCCAGAATTTCCTGCACGCCGGCAGGCGACAGGACAGGGATATAGGCGTCAATCATCGCCCAATCGGACTGATGCAGCACGGTCGAGCTTTCGCCCGTATGATCATCGCCCATCGCCATGACCACGCCGCCATGGGGCGAGGTGCCCGCCATATTGGCGTGACGCATCACATCGCCGCTGCGATCCACGCCCGGCCCCTTGCCATACCACAGCGAAAAGACACCGTCATATTTCCCCTCTCCGTGCAGTTCGGCCTGCTGACTGCCCCAGATGGCGGTGGCGGCCAGATCCTCGTTCAGGCCCGGCTGAAACAGCACATTGGCCGCCGACAGCCGCTTCTGCTCTCGCATCATCTGCAGATCGACCGCCCCAAGCGGAGAGCCGCGATAGCCCGTCACATAGCCCGCCGTGTTCAGCCCGGCCTGCCTGTCGCGCGCCGCCTGCATCAGCATCAGCCGCACCAATGCCTGCGTGCCGTTCAGCAAAACCTGCGATTTCGTCAAATCAAAACGGTCGGCTAGCGAAAATTCCTGCTTGCTCATCCTCGAATCCCCTTGCCTGATGGCCCCGCCTGATTATAGGTCAGAATTGCTGACTAATGAACCAAAAAAGCCGCTGATAAGCCGCCTTGCCCGAACGCAGCATTCGGGATAGATATGCAAAAAATGCATGGCTTTCGTGTTAGGATTGTAACAGCATGGATTGGGATAAGCTTCGAATATTTCATGCCGTCGCGGATGCGGGTAGCCTGACCCATGCCGGCGACACGTTGCACCTGTCGCAATCAGCGGTCAGCAGGCAGATTCGCGCGCTGGAAGAATCGCTGGGCACGACGCTGTTTCACCGCCACGCCCGTGGTCTGATCCTGACCGAGCAGGGCGAATTCCTGTTCGACGCGACATCGTCCATGGCGCGTCGGCTGGACAATGCTGCGGCGCGAATCCGCGACAGCGAAGAACATGTGCTTGGCGAATTGAAGGTCACCACCGCGGTCGGATTCGGCACGCTGTGGCTGGCCCCGCGACTGGGCAAGCTTTACGCGAAATATCCCGATCTCAAGATCGATCTGCTGCTGGAAGAGCGGGTTCTGGACCTGCCCATGCGCGAGGCCGATGTGGCGATCCGCATGAAAGAGCCGACGCAATCGGACCTGATCCGGCGCAGATTGCTGAATATTCGCATGCGCATGTACGCGACCCGCGAATATCTGGAGCAGGCGGGCACCCCCGAATCGATCAGCGATCTGGCGCCACATCGCCTGATCTGCCAGAAGCCCGATCAACCGCAGGTGGCAGCGGGCGCGCGGCTGGTGCAAGAGGTGCTGGCGCAGAATGTCGCCTCGACTCTCACAGTGAACAATTATTTCGGGGTTCTTCAGGGGGTTCTGGCAGATGTCGGGATCGGCGTCCTGCCCGATTACCTGACAGCGGATCACGACCGCCTTGTCCGCGTTCTGCCCGATGTCGATTCGGATGAGGTGCCGGTCTTCCTCGCCTATCCCGAAGAGCTGCGCCAGACGCGCCGAGTTGCCGCATTCCGCGACTTTGTGCTGGAAGAAATCCAGGGCTATCGCCGGATGCAAAGCGAAAACTTGACATCCTGAAGAAAGCTTCGGCAGGTTTTCGCCTATTGCATATACATATTCCTCCGTGAACCCCTTGATTTGCAACCTATCCGTGTAGCCATTCCGCCACTGCATAGCAGATTTGCCGTTAGCGCATTGCGTTAACACTTGATCACTTCGCGCTCTGCACATAAATCCGGCTGTGAAGGTGATGAAACGCTCAGGCGCTCATTTCCTTCTACCTCCCTGTTGGACTTAGGCCGGGCTCCGTGCCCGGCTTTTTTTTATCCGCAGCCCGGATCGGTGACGTTGTAACCCTTTCCCTGCAGGGCATCTCGCCATAAAAGGCGGCAAACATGCCAGCTGGAAGGGTCTCTCATATGCAGGAACCGTCGATCACCCCCGACCTGATCGCCGCTCATGGGCTGAAGCCCGACGAGTATGATCAGATCCTGCAGATCATAGGCCGCGAGCCCAGCTTTACAGAATTGGGCATTTTCAGCGCCATGTGGAACGAGCATTGTTCCTATAAATCCTCGAAGACATGGCTGCGCACCCTGCCGACGACCGGCCCGCAGGTGATCTGCGGACCCGGCGAAAATGCGGGCGTCGTCGATATCGGCGACGGTCAGGCCGTGGTCTTCAAGATGGAGAGCCACAACCACCCCTCGTACATCGAGCCGCATCAAGGTGCAGCGACCGGCGTGGGGGGTATCCTGCGCGACGTCTTTACCATGGGCGCCCGCCCGATCGCGGCGATGGATTCGCTGTCCTTCGGCCGCCCCGAACACCCCAAGACCGCGCATCTGGTCAAGGGTGTGGTCGAAGGGATCGGCGCCTATGGCAATGCCTTCGGCGTGCCCAATGTCGGCGGCGAGGTGCGCTTTCACCGCAGCTATGACGGCAACTGCCTTGTGAATGCCTTTGCCGCAGGTCTGGCCGATGCCGACAAGATCTTTTATTCCGCCGCATCGGGCGTCGGCATGCCGGTGGTCTATCTGGGGGCCAAGACCGGCCGCGACGGCGTTGGCGGCGCGACCATGGCCAGTGCCGAATTCGACGACAGCATCGAGGAAAAGCGCCCCACCGTTCAGGTCGGCGATCCCTTTACCGAAAAATGCCTGCTGGAAGCCTGTCTTGAGCTGATGGCCTCGGGCAGCGTGATCTCGATCCAGGATATGGGCGCGGCCGGGCTGACCTGTTCTGCGGTCGAGATGGGCGACAAGGGCGGATTGGGGATCAAGCTGGTGCTGGATCACGTGCCGCAGCGCGAAACCAATATGACCGCCTATGAGATGATGCTGTCGGAGAGCCAAGAACGCATGCTGATGGTGCTGAAGCCTGAAAAAGAGGCCGAGGCCCGCGCGATCTTCGAAAAATGGGATCTGGATTTCGCCATTGTCGGCGAAACCATCGCCGAGGATCGCTTTCTGATCCTGCATGGCAATGAGGTGATGGCCGATCTGCCGCTGTCGAAACTGTCCTCCAGCGCGCCGGAATATAACCGCCCCTGGGTCGAAACGCCCGCCGCCGAACAGGCCGCCCCCCTGCCCGCGATCACGCCGATTGCCGCGCTGAAGGCGCTGATCGGCAGCCCGAACCATGCCCATAAATCCTGGGTCTGGGAACAATATGACACCCAGGTCGGTGCCGACACGATCCGCCGCCCCGGACTAGGCGCAGGCGTCGTGCGCGTGCATGGCACGAACAAGGCGCTGGCCTTTACCAGCGACGTGACCCCCCGCTATGTCCGCGCCAACCCGTTCGAGGGCGGCAAACAGGCCGTGGCCGAGGCCTATCGCAACCTCTGCGCCGTGGGCGCGCTGCCGCTGGCGACCACCGACAACCTGAATTTCGGCAATCCCGAAAAGCCCGAGATCATGGGCCAGTTCGTCGGCGCGGTGAAGGGCATCGGAGAGGCCTGCCTTGCGCTGGATTTCCCCATCGTCTCGGGCAATGTCTCGCTTTACAATGAAACCGATGGCAAGGGCATCCTGCCGACGCCGACCATCGGCGCGGTCGGTCTGATCGAAAATCTGGACGATCTGATCGCGGGACTGCCCGCTGAGGACGATCTGGCGCTGGTGATTGGCCGCACGGGCGGCCATCTGGGCCAATCCGCGCTGGCCCATGAGGCGTTTGGCCGCGAAGATGGCGATGCCCCCCATGTCGATCTGACGGCCGAGCGCATGCACGGCGAATTCCTGCGCACCAATCGCGGGCTGATCGCCGCTGCCACCGACCTGTCGGATGGTGGTCTGGCGCTGGCAGCCTTTGAAATGGCCGAGGCCGCGGGCATCGGCGTGACCCTGACGGATGGCGATATCGGCCAGCTTTTTGGCGAGGATCAGGCCCGCTATCTGGTCGCCGCCACGCCCGAAAATGCCGCGCTGCTGATCGCCGCCGGGCAGGCGCTTGGCGTGCCCGTGGCGCAGGTTGGCAGCTTTGGCGGCAGCAAGGTGACGCTGGGCGATGACAGCGCGGCGCTGGACACGCTGTCGCGCCTTTATCGCAGCGCCTTTGCCGCCGCCATCAAGGGCGACATGCCCGATCACATATGACGATCCGCGCGCCAGCGGGCTTTGCCGCCATCATCACGGCGGCGGGTCGCGGCCTGCGCGCGGGTGGCGGCAGGCCGAAGCAATGGCAGGATCTGTCAGGTCGCAGCGTGCTGGCGCGCGCGGTTGACGCCTTTGGTGGCTTTGAGCGTGTCGTGCTGGTCGTCCATGCGCAGGACATGGCGCAGGCGCTGGCCGAATTCGCAGGCCGTGTCACCATCGTCACCGGGGCCGAGACGCGATCGGCCAGCGTCATGGCAGGGCTGCAGGCGCTGGAAGGTCAGGCAAGCCATGTGCTGATCCATGACGGCGCGCGCCCTTTGGTCACGGATGCGGTGGTCGGCGGCGTGATCGGGGCGCTGCAACAGGGCGCCATCGCCGCCGCGCCCGCCCTGCCCGTCTCGGACGCGCTGTGGCGGGGGCAGGATGGCCATGTTACCGCGACCGCGCCGCGCGAAGGGCTGTTTCGCGCCCAGACCCCGCAGGGCTTCAGCCTGCCGGATATTCTGGCCGCCCATCGCGCCCATCCCGACGGGGCCGCCGATGACGTGGAACTGGCCCTGCGCATGGGCCACCGCGTTGCCATCACGCAAGGCAGCGAGGACAATCTGAAAATCACCTGGCCCGAGGATTTTGCCCGGGCCGAAAACCTGCTGGGGACTGCGATGGATATTCGTCTGGGCAATGGGTTCGATGTGCATGCCTTCGGGCCGGGCGATCATGTCTGGCTGTGCGGCATTCAGATCCCTCATACGGCCGGGCTGGTCGGCCATTCCGATGCCGATGTCGGCATGCATGCGCTGACCGATGCGATCTATGGCGCGCTGGCCGAAGGCGATATCGGGCGGCACTTCCCGCCTTCGGACCCGCAATGGAAGGGCGCCGACAGTGCCGTCTTTCTGAAACATGCCGCCGATCTGGCCCGCGCGCGGGGCTTTGATTTCGGCAATGCCGATGTGACGCTGATCTGCGAGACGCCCAAGATCGGGCCGCATGCCGCCGCGATGCAGGCGCGTCTGGCCCAGATCATCGGGGTGGATCAGACGCGGATCAGCGTCAAGGCCACCACCTCGGAGAAGCTGGGCTTCACCGGACGCGGCGAAGGTATCGCCAGCATCGCCACCGTCGCGCTGATGAAGGGCTGAGGATATGGAACGACTTCTTTGCATCTGTTTCGGCGCGGGCCTGCTGCGCCCGGCGCCGGGAACATGGGCTTCGGCCATCGCGGTGGCGCTTGGGCTGATCCTGCACCGGATCGGGCATTTCCCGCTGCTGGCGGTGGCGACGGTTCTGGTCACGCTGGCAGGCTTCTGGGCGGTGCCGCGCTATACGGCAGGCATGGCCGATCCCGACCGCAGCGAAATCGTGATCGACGAGGTCGCGGGGCAATGGCTTGCCCTGTGCTTTCCGTCCTTCGGCTTCTGGATGATGGGCCTGCCTGCCGATAATTTCCCCTATCCCGGCTGGGTCGCGGCCTTTGTCTTTTTCCGGCTGTTCGATATCTGGAAACCATGGTTGGTCGGGCGCGCGGATCGCGACGGCGGTGTGGCGGGCGTGATGAAGGACGATCTGTGGGCCGGGCTGTTCGCGGGCATCGCCACGGTCATTGCGGCGGGTGCCTTTCACATCCCGATGATGCTGGCATGAGCCTGGCCGCCCGGGTCCTGCAGGCCGCCCGCGACCGTGGCGTGATGATCGCCACGGCGGAAAGCTGCACCGGCGGCCTGATCATCGGTGCCCTGACCGAGGTGCCCGGCTCCTCGGACGCCGTAGATCGCGGCTTCATCACCTATTCCAACGCCGCCAAGCAGCAGATGCTGGGCGTGCGCGCCGAAAGCCTGCGCGATCATGGCGCCGTCAGCCCCGAGGTCGCGGCGGAAATGGCCCGTGGTGCATTGCACCGCTCTGACGCGGGGATCGCCGTGGCGGTCACGGGGATTGCCGGGCCGGGCGGATCCGATCACAAACCCGAGGGTCGCGTCTGCTTCGGGCTGGCGCAGCCGGATGGCGTCAGGGTCGAGACGGTCGAATTCAGCGCGATCGGGCGCAGCCATGTCCGCGCCGCCACCGTCGATCACGCGCTGAACCTGCTGCTGGACGCGCTGCGCGATCAGCCCTGAGCCAGCAACGCGCAGAAGCGCAGCACATCCTCGTCAGGCGTGTTCCACGCCGTCACAAGACGCAGCGCCACCATGTCATCGCCGCCCGGACAAGGATCCGGCCAGAGGTGATAGATCACCCCCGCCGCCTGCGCCTTGCGATGCAATTCGACCGGAATCCGCGCAAAGACCGCGTTCGACTGACGCGGCACCATCAGGCTGCCGCCGGCGGCCAGCACCCCTTCGGCCAGCCGCGCGGCCCGCGCATTGGCCTGCGCCGCCAGATCCAGCCACAGCCCGTCACTGGCCAAAGCCAGCATCTGCGCCGCCAGAAAGCGTTGCTTGGAAAAGACATGGCCCGATTGCTTGCGGCGATAGTCAAAGCCCTCGGCCCGGGCCGGGTCGAAGAACACCACCGCCTCGGCCGCCATGGCACCGTTCTTCGTGCCGCCGAAACACAGCGCATCGACGCCCACCTGCCAGCTCATCTGCGCCGCTGATGCGCCCCGCGAGGCCACGGCATTGGCAAAGCGCGCGCCGTCCAGATGCAGCGGCAGGCCGGCCTTGTGGGTGATGGCGGCAAGGGCCGCAACCTCGCCCACCGAATAGACCGTGCCCCATTCCGTCGCATTGGTGATCGAGACGGCGGCATTGCGCCCGCCGTTCAGCCCCTCGCTCTCTCCGCTACGGATCGCGGCGGCGAGGGTTTCGGGAGTCAGCTTGCCCGCGTCACCCGGCAGCGTGATCAGCTTGGCCCCGGCCGAAAAGAATTCGGGCGCGCCGCATTCGCTGGTCTCGATATGGGCATCCTCGTGGCAATAGATGCGGCCATAGGGTGGCGCGATCTGCGACAGCGCCAGCGCATTGGCCGCCGTTCCCGTCGCCACAAAGCGCAGCACCGCCTGCGGCGCCTGCAGCAATTCGCGAAACACCGCCTCGGCCCGCGCGGTGACGGCATCGGCGCCATAGGCCATGACCGCGCCGTCATTGCAGGCGGTCAGCGCGGCCAGAACCGCCGGATGCGCCCCCCAGGCATTATCCGAAGAAAAATTCACGCCAGATCCTCGATGATGTGATCTTCCCAATCCTCTTCGCTGATGGTCAGCTCATTGACCGTCCAGCCGCGCACGCTGACCCCGGCCCTGTGCACCGCTTCGCGATCGCCCGAGATCAGGTAATGCCACTTATACAGCGCCCGCCCCTCGTGCCGTAGCCGATAGGCGCAGGTCGAGGGCAGCCAATAGGCGGTTTCGCGCACCTTTGCAGGCGTCAGAACCACGCATTCCGGCACGAATTGATGGCGGTTGGCGTAATTGCTGCATTGGCAGCTTTGCCCGTCCAGCAGCTTGCAGGCGATGCGGGTAAAGGCCAGTTCGCCCGTATCCTCATATTCGATCTTGTTCAGGCAACATTTGCCGCAGCCGTCGCACAGTGCCTCCCATTCATCGGGGGCCAGATCGGCAAGTGGCAGTTCCCAGAACCTGTCGCGCATCACAGCCGGGCCAGAATGTCCCGCGCCTGTTCGGCGTCACGGGCGATCTGGTCGATCAGCACATCCACGCTGTCGAATTTCTCTTCGTCGCGCAGGAAATCGACCAGGGCGACCGACAGGTGCTGCCCGTAAAGATCGCCGTCGAAATCGAACAGATGCACCTCCAGATTGGGCTCATTGCGGCCAAACATCGGGCGCACGCCGATGCTGGCAACGCCGCCGCAGGACAGCCGGTTCGGCCCGGTCAGCACATCGACCAGCACCGCATAAACGCCCAGACGCGGCAGGTGCAGGTCATCGATCTTCATATTCGCCGTGGGCCAGCCGAAGTCGCGGCCACGCTTGTTGCCGTGGATCACCTCTCCCTCGATGCGGTGCAGGTGGCCCAGCATGCGGTTGGCATCCGCCACCCGCCCATCGGACAGCGCCTTGCGGATCGCGGTCGAGCTGTAATCCAGCCCGTCCTCTGCCGCCACAAGCGGCACCGAGGTGACGCCGAACCCCATCTCATCCCCCAGATCGCGCAACGTCTGCACCGAGCCCGCACGATCCTTGCCAAAGCAGAAATCAGAGCCCACGGTCACATGGCGCACGCCCAGACCATCGACCAGAACCCGCTGCGCGAAAGCCCGTGGCGTCAGACCGGCCAGAACCGGGCCAAAGGGCAGTTCATACAGATGCTGCACGTCCAGACGGGCCAGCCGGTTGGCCCGGGATTCGGAATTCATCAGCCGGAAGGGCGGCGCGTCAGGGGCGAAGAACTGGCGGGGATGGGGTTCGAAGGTCAGGATGCCCAGCGGCGCATCGCTGGCCTGCCGGGCCGCGTCGATGACGGCCAGATGGCCCCGATGGATGCCGTCGAAATTGCCCATGGCGACCGACGCCCCCCTGGCATCGGCCGATAATCCTGTCCAATCGCGATGGATCTGCACTGCGCCCCCACTGGGGCCAATGGTCGCCCCGTCAGTCGAACTTGCGGCTTGGCGCCAATACAACAGCCTCACCTTTCAGAACGACGGTATCACCTACGTAACAGCAGGTTGCAAGCGTGACACGTCGTTTTGCATGCTGGATATCCTCGACCGCGACTTCGGCGCGGACCATGTCACCGGGACGCACCGGCGCCATGAATTTCAGCGTCTGCGACAGATAGACCGTGCCATGCCCCGGCAACTGTTCCCCGATCACGGCCGAGATCAGCCCCGCCGTCAGCATGCCATGGGCAATGCGGCCTTCGAAGATGGTATCCTGCGCATAATCATCATCCAGATGCACCGGGTTGTGATCGGTCGAGATCTTTGCAAAGCCTTCGATATCCTCATCGGTGATCTGCTTTTGCAGATAGCGCATCATCCCGATTTCCAGGTCTTCAATGACGATCGTGCCGCGTGGCAGATTATCCAGCATTGGTCGCCCCATCATGGTTGCCTTGGCTGTTTGACTGAAATGCTGCATAGCAGCATACGGCCCGGAAAGCAACTAAATAACAAAGTTACGCTGTGTTTTGTTATCTTCTTGCTTAACGATTTTGACGCCGGACCACGAAAAAACCCGCGCCAAAGACGCGGGTTCGATCAGGTTTCAGACCATGTCAGCGCAGGCGGCCGATGCTGAATTCTGGCGACAGCGTGTGGCTGGCCAGCCATTCCTCCAGCCGCTGCGGCTCGGGGTTTTCGACGTCAGCGCCGAAATTGTCAGCCGCCAGCCCGCCAGTGACGAAAAGACAGTCGATCCCTTCCTGCTGCGCGCCGCGCACATCGGTGTTGATGCCATCACCGATCGCCAGGAAACGCGCAGTCTCGGGCAGGTTCAGCAGACGCTTGGCCCGCTCGTAGATCGGCGGATGCGGCTTGCCGAAATACAGTGAAGTCCCGCCCAGTTCCTCATAGAACTCGGCCAGAGCACCCGCGCAATAGATCCGCGTCTCGCCCATATCCACGACGACATCGGGATTGGCGCAAAGCAGCTTCAACCCGCGCTCGCGCGCCTGAAGAAAGCGGCTGCGGTAATCCTCGGGCGCCTCGTTCACCTCATCAAAGGGGCCGGTGACGACCACGCCCTCTGCCTCGTCCAGCGGTACCCGCGTCACGGCGGGGGCATCGGCCCATTGCGGGGGGATGTCCTCGAAGAAGCCATCATCCTTGGACAGACCGACATGCCAGACCTTGCGGCCCACCGCGCCGTCCAGCATCGCCTCTTGCGCGGCATCACCGGAACTGACCACCATATCCCAGGCATCGCGCGGCACGCCCATACGATCAAGCTGGGCGATCACATATTGGTTCGGCCGCGGCGCATTGGTCATCAGCACCACGCGCCCGCCGCTGCGGCGATATTCCTGCAGCGCCGCCACGGCGGCAGGATAGGCAGCCTTGCCATTATGCAGACAGCCCCAGAGGTCGCAGAACACCGCATCGTAATTCAGCGAGATCTGCGACAGGGACGGAACGATGCGCGTCATTATACGGCCAGAACCGGGATGATCTGCTTCTTGCGGCTCATCACGCCGGGCAGAACCACGGTATCGCCCTGAACCGAAACGCCAAAGCTCTTCTCCGCGACCTGCTTGACGTAATCATTGGGCACCAGCAGCGTCGCCTGTTCATTCAGGATATCGACGACGAACAGCAGCACCTGATCGGCGCCATCGGCGGCCGCGACGGTCGGCATGGCTGCCAGCAGCGCGTCCTTGCGGTCCAGCAGGACCTGCGGCGCGGTGGTTTCCAGAACCGAGACGCGCAGCTGCTTGCCACCCAACTCGTATTCCTTGCTGTCCATGCGCAGCAGCTCTTCTTCCGAGAAGGCGCTGACATCGGATTTCGCCGCGAACATCTCGGCCGCATATTCGCTGACATTCACGCCCAACTCGCCCGCCAGCTTTTCGGCCACGGCACGGTCATGCGCGGTGGTGGTCGGGCTGCGGAATTCCAGCGTGTCGGACAGGATGCAGGTCAGCATGGCGCCCTTGATGCCTTCGGGCATACGCGCCATGTCGTCGCCGATCAGATCATGCATGATCGTGGCGGTGCAGGCCAGCGGACGGATGGTGATATTGATCGGGGCGCGGGTCTTGATGCCACCAGCCAGCATGTGGTGGTCGATGATCTCGATCACATCGGCATCATTGATGCTGGCGGGCAATTCGCCGGGGTTATTGGTGTCCACGATCACGCATTGATCGCCTGCAGCCACGTCCGAGAAGATTTCGGGCTTGTCCAGGTTCCAGCGGCTCAGCATCCAGGCGGCCTCGGTATTCGGCTCACCCTGCAGCAGGGCCTGTGCGGGGGTGTTGCGAACCTCATTCAGATACCAGGCCCAGATGAGGGGAGAGCCGGTCGAGTCTGTATCGGGGGCCGTGTGGCCGAAAACCTTGATCATGGATGCTCCTTGGGGGGAATTTGTAAATCGCGCGCCTTATAGGCCGCGCGCGCGATCTTGTCCATGAAAGGGCCGGGAAAGGATCGGGGTTTCAGCGGGTTCAGGCCCCGTTCCGGCGGGACGGAACAGGGTGGCCGGCGCGCAATCCGGCGACTTTGTGCCGGATCCGGCCCTGCCGCCGCCGATGGTGGTCTGACCCGACCGCAGATCGCGGAATTTCATCCCGAAACGCAAAGGGCGCCCCGGTGGGACGCCCCTGCAACAGCTATGGTCCGGCGATCAGGCCGCGCGCGAGGTCAGGACCTCTTCCACGCTTTTCTGGGCGGCGCCTTCGTCCAGCCCCTTCACCGCCGCGACTTCGCGGGTCAGGCGATCCAGCGCGGCTTCGTAAAGCTGACGCTCGGAATAGGACTGCTCGCGCTGGTCGTCATTGCGGTGCAGGTCGCGCACGACCTCGGCAATCGACATCAGATCGCCCGAATTGATCTTCTGGTCATATTCCTGTGCCCGGCGCGACCACATCGCGCGCTTGACGCGGGCCTTGCCTTTCAGCGTGTCCAGCGCCCGGTCGATCAGGTCGGGGGTGGACAGGCCACGCATCCCGATTTCGGTGGCGCGCGCGGTCGGGACGCGCAGTGTCATCTTGTCCTTATCGAAGGAGATAACGAACATTTCCAGTTGCAATCCGGCAACTTCCTGCTCTTCGATCGAGACGATCCGGCCAACGCCATGGGCGGGGTACACGACAAAGTCATCAGGGCGGAATTCGTTCTTCTTGGCTTTCGACATCTGGCTTCCTCTGGATGGCGTCCTTGCATTCAGGACACAAAGAACCGCGAGCGGCGTTCACCGCATCGGTTCGCTTTATTTCCATGTTGTATTTCCCTTGCCCGGCAAAGGGTGAGGGAGTCACGATTTCGACGCATCATGGCCGCGCCCGTTCCTTTTTCGGCACACGGGTCAGACGCGTTTATAACGAATATATAACACAAAAACGCGTCTGAAAAAAGTGACGCCTGCATGGCGCAAAAAACACATAATATACATGCATTTCAGCAGGATAACAAATTTGATCACGCGAATGTTAGCGCATTATCCCGCGAATCGCTTACATTTTCATGACGGTTTCAACCCATTGCAGCGATCCGGGGCCGCTTAATCGCCCTCGCCCGGCGCTTCCGAGAAATATTTCTCCAGCTTGCCTTCGACGCCATCCATTTCGGCGGCACTCTCCATCGGATCTTTCTTCTGGGTGATCACCGGCCATTGCTCGGAATATTTGCGATTGAATTCAACCCACTTGTCCATGTCCGGCTCGGTATCCGGGCGGATCGCATCGGCCGGGCATTCAGGCTCGCAGACGCCGCAATCAATGCATTCGTCGGGGTGAATGACCAATGTGTTCTCGCCCTCGTAGAAGCAATCCACCGGACAGACCTCGACGCAGTCGGTATATTTGCACATGATGCAATTATCGGTGACGACGTAGGTCATGGCGTACTCCAGCTTGATCCGCTGGCTAGTTACGCCCGGCCACGCAATCAATCAAGGCCGCGCTATCCGAAAAGACAGCATTTTCGCGCGTCAACTTGCTGCGAAAACGGGCGTTCGCGGAAATATCTGCGGGGCGAATTTCTGTCCGCTGGGTTAGATCGCGTCTTCGGGCTGATCCTCGCCCAGATCCTGATACAGGCCCTGCGCCTCGCTGGCCGGGCCGCGCCGCGTGCCAAGCGCCAGCACCCGCAACGCCCGCACCCGCCCAAAGGCCGAGACGACGATCTCATCCCCGACCCGTACCGCCTTGCCGGGCTTGCGGCAGGGTTGACCGTTCAGCCGGATGCCGCCGCCCTCGACCCTCTCTGCCGCCGCTCCGCGCGACTTGAACAGTCGCGCGAAGAACAACCATTTATCCAGCCGCAGCTCTGCCGTATCAGTCATCTGCTGCGCTTTGCCCCGCAGGGCGCGGGCCGGAATCGGCGGTCATCATTACGGCATCCCATGCTTCGACGTAACGCCGCAATTCTGACGGATCACGGATCAGAAATCCAGATCAGAGCCGCGATCCTGCAGCCAGTCGGCCCAGTTCCCCTCGGCCTCTTGCCCATCCGATGCCAGGGCCGGGTCCTCTTGCGCCCCGGCCTCGGCAACACGCATCGGCAGATCGTCCCCGGCGGGATCCTCTTGCGGCGATGCAGCCGCCGAGAAGCGGAAATCATCGGCATCCGCGCCCAGCGTGCCCGCGCCGATCAACTCGTCCGATCCTTCCTGCGTCTGGTGCCCGTCGGTGGACCTGCCGCCGCCATCCGGGGTCAGCAGCCCTTCGCGGCTGACCATGGTGACATCGGCCGAGGTCAGCCCGAAATTCGACGCCAGCCCGTCCTCCATGATCTGGTCATGGTGGAATTCAAGCTGCGAGCGCTTCATCGAGGCCAGTTCGACCCCCTTGAAGACAAAGCTCTGCCCCGTCGCGGTATTCGCGATCACCAGATCGCCGCCATCCTGCTGCACGCTGACATTTTCGCGTGAGCCGTAATAGAGGAAGCTGATCTTGTCGGTCGCGGGGTTGAAATCGGTGATCTCGGTCGTCTTGTCCATCTGATGCGACAGGATATAGGTCGTGTCCTCATCGCGGGGACCCTTGCCCTGTTCCCAGGACAGCGCGCCGCCGACATCCTCGCGCATATGTTCGTTCTGCACGACGCCCAGGGCCTCGATCGGCAGATCCTTCATCGAGATGCCCTTGATGATCTGGCTGCCCGCGTTCCAGGGGTTGAAGATCGCGGTTTCGCCTTCGGTCGTTTCGGTCATGATCATCGCGTGGACCGAGTTTTCGCCGAAATCCAGACGGTCCACCGCCGGATCGAAATCGGTGATATCGGGGCCGTCCGTCGCGACGGTATAGACCTTTCCCGCGTTCTTGACGTCCTGATCCTGCTGTTTGTTCTCTGCCATCTCTGTCTCATTTCCTTTTCTGCGTGATGTCCGGTTTTCGTGGCGGGCCGCGATGGGCCATGAGGCCAAGAACCGGATTGCCCCCAATCGGGCGCCGCAGACGCTCTGGCCAAATCCGAAGCCTGTCAAAGCCGCCTTTCTGCGGGTTGCGGTTTGGTGCGAACCGCCGATGCCGCGCCTGCGGAAAGATGCAAACGGGCAATTTCGCGCCGCGCGAAACGGTTCAGCAAAGGGCTGTTCGAAAGATTGCCGAGGCAGGCCGATTCCCGCAGCATGAAAGCGCCGGAAGGGCAAAAGATTTTGATTTTACGGGGAAATATCTGGAAACGGCGCTAGAAAGCCGCCAGATCCGGGTCGACCCGCAGCAGGCCCGCGCGCCAATCCGGCACCGGATAGGGATCGGGCCAGAACTCGGTCTGCTGCCGGATCAGCCCGTCCTGAACCTCATGAAAGGTGATGACCCGCGCGACCATGGGCAGGTCAGGCTGCGTCACACGCACATCGCTGACAACCTGCGGCCCGTCCCCCAGAAGGCTAATGATCTGGAACCGCCAGCCGCCCTGCCCCGGAAAGGCGCCATTCACGGCGGCGAACTCATCGCGGCCCGCGATCACCTCGGCCGATTGCGGCCAGAGGCCCTGGAAATCGTCAGAGAGAAAACGCCGCGCCACGTCGCGCCAGTCGTTCCCGTTCATCGCGGTCCAGAAGTCGCGGACCAGATCGGCGGGAACGACAGGGCGCAACGGCTTACTTCTTGTCCTTCAGCGCCGCCAGCACCGCGAAGGGGCTGTCGGGATCGGCCTTCTTTTCGGGCCGCGCGCTGTAGGTCTTGGGGCCCGAGGGCTTGCCGCCCTTCTTGCCACCGCCGCCCTTGCCGCGTCCGGGCTTGCCGCCCTCACGACCCGGCTTGCCGCCGCCTTCGCCCCGGTTTTCACGGCGCTGGCCCTGACCCTGACCGCCCGCATTGCGGCGGCCCTGCCCTTCGCCATGACCACGGCGATTGCCGCCGCGTGGCTTGGGTGCCCAGCGGAAGGTGTAAAAGACTTCCATCTCCTGCTCGGCAGGCTCGCCTTCGCCTGCGGTCTGGGCATCCTCGCTGGATGCTGCAGTTTCGGCTTCGGCCTCGGCGCGACGCTTTTCGGCCTGTTCGGCTTCCCATTTGGCGCGGGTTTCGGCGGCCAGAACGCTTTCCTCCTCGGTCATCGGGTTTTCCGATGCCTCACCCTCGGGGGCGGCAGATTCGGCGACCGGCTCGGCGGGTTTGACCTTGGCACGCTCGCCCTTTTCGGCGGCATAGCCCAGTCCCTGCATCAGGGCGGCGAATTGCTCCAGCGTCATGCCGGTGATCGACAGCATGTCGGGATTTGCCTCGAACCCGCCGCGCGTGTCCTGCGCGCGCAACAGATCGGCCAGACGTTCCAGCATGTCGATGCGGATCGCGCGTTCGCCCGCGGGACGATAGCCCGACAGCGTGTAATAGCCATCCGGCACTTCCGGGATATGCGGGATCGTCACCAGACCGGGCGGCGGGCTTTCGGGGAATTCATCCAGATTTTCGTTCAGCGACCACAGCACCAGACGCAGCCGCGTCGGCGCGGGCTTCAGCAGCGCGGGCATGAAGATGGTGAACTGGCCAAAGCGGACGCCATGCTTGCGCAGCGCGCCGCGCGCCTCTTGATCCAGTTCCTTGACCTCGGCCGCGACGCCTTCGCGGGGCAGCACGCCAAGCGCCTCGGCCAGACGGAAGGCAAAGCCGCGCGCCAGACCGGTCAGCGCCTCGTCCTTCTGCATGGCGATCAGCGGCTCGAACAGGGCGGCCACCTTGCGGTCGATGAAATGCTGCAGGCGACGGCGAACCTTTTCGGCGATCTCGGGCCCGGCCTCATCGTCGACAAAGACCTGAACCGAGGGGCTCAGCGCATCCGCGCCCTTGACCAGCTTGCCGACCGCCGCATCGCCCCACATCAGGCCGCCCTGTTCGGTGAAATCAAGCTCGGTATCGGGGGCGTTGTAGAAACGGTCTGCGCGCAGATTGAACTCGGGGCGCAACGCCTCATAGCTGGCGCGGTTCAGCATCCTTGCCTCATCCGCGGTCGCCGTCTGATCAGGACGGAACCGGAAACCCTCAAGACGGCCGGCGAATTCGCCCTCGACCGTCACTTCGCCCTTGTCGTTCACTTCAGCCACAAGGCTCTCCTTCTGCTTGAGCCGGCGCAACAGCACCGAGGTGCGCCGGTCCACAAATCTTTGCGTCAATGCCGCATGCAAGGCATCTGATAAACGGTCTTCTACAGCGCGAGTTTCCTCGCGCCAATGGCTTTCATCTGCAACCCAGCCATTCCGTTGTGCGACATATGTCCACGTCCGGATATAGGCCAGCCGTTTCGAGATCGCGTCGATATCGCCATTTGTCCGGTCGATCCGCTTGATCGCGCGCGCCAGCCATTCCGAGGGAACGCCACCATCTTGCAGGAAACCAAAGATTCGCGCCAGCAGACTGGCATGTTCCGCCGGAGAAATCCCCCGGAAATCCGGCACCCGGCAGACATCCCACAGCTGGCGCACATCGGCGCCGCCCTGCACCCTGTCCCGGATCTCGGGGATCTCGCGCAGGATTTTCAGGGCGTGCAGGTCATCCGCCTCGCGGCCCCGGCCCAGAAGCTCGTGCCCCGAAGGCGCTTCAAGGCTTTCCACCAGCCGGTCCATGGTGCCGAATTCCAGCCGGTCATTGCGCCATGTCAGCCGCTGGATCGGGGCGAAACGGTGGTTCTCGATGGCGTCGATCAGGCCTTCATCCGGGATCTCGGCCTCTCCGGTGACGCCGAAGGTGCCGGATTCGGTGTGTCGCCCCGCCCGGCCCGCGATCTGGCCCATCTCATGCGGGAACAGCGGGCGCACCCGGCGGCCATCGAATTTATGCGTCGCACTGAAGGCCACATGGCGCAGATCCAGGTTCAGCCCCATGCCGATGGCATCGGTCGCGACCAGGTAATCGACCTCTCCGGCCTGATACATGGCGACCTGCGCATTGCGCGTCCGCGGGCTGAGCGCCCCCATCACCACCGCGCAGCCACCCTTTTGTCGCCGCAGCAATTCGGCCATGGCATAGACGTCATCAACGCTGAACCCCACGATCGCGGATCGCGCGGGCATCCGGCTGAGCTTTTTCGAGCCCGCCCAGGACAGCGTGGAAAACCGGTCGCGGCGCTGGAACTGCACATCCGGCAGCAGCGCGGCAATGGCCGGGCGCATCGTGTCGCTGCCCAGCAGCAGCGTTTCGTGCAGGCCGCGCATGTTCAGCAGCCGGTCGGTAAAGACATGGCCGCGTTCGGGATCGGCGCAAAGCTGGATTTCGTCGATGGCCACGAAATCGGCGGCAATGTCGGGCATGGCCTCGGTCGTGGCCACCCAATATTGCACGCGGTCGGGCACGATCCGTTCCTCGCCCGTGATCAGCGCCACGACCGAGGGGCCGCGCGCCCTGACGATGCGGTCGTACACCTCGCGCGCAAGCAGGCGCAGCGGCAGACCTATGACACCGGTGCGATGGGCCAGCATCCGCTCGATCGCGTAATGCGTCTTGCCCGTATTGGTCGGGCCAAGGACAGCCGTCACCCGGCCACGTTGTTGAACTGTCATAAGCTAGATTTCGGTGCCCGTTTGCTGACGTTGCAGGCGCGCCACGCCGTCAATCGCCTCTTGCTGATGCGGATGGATCTTCAGGCTTGCCTGATAGGCAGCCAACGCCCTGTCATGGTCTCCGGTTTCCTCCAGCATCGCGCCCAATTGCGTCAGCGCGGCAAAGTGACGCGGCTCCAGCCGCAGGGTCTGGGCCAGATCGGCCAGCGCGGGCCCGTATTGCCCGACCGTCGCATAGGCCGCCGCGCGGGTCTGAAACCCTTCGGCAAATTCGGGCGCGTGATCGGTCAGGGCCGTCAGGTGGCCGATGGCGACCTCGGCCTCGCCTTCATCCAACGCCTGCTGGCCACGTTGCAGCAACAGATCCATCGCCGCCGATCCCGATTTCGACCATTCCCGCAGGATATCCGATTCGGCGAGGCGCCAGCCCTCGCCCTGCGGCTCTGCCAGCCGCTGAAAAAGCGCGTCCATATCCGCGCTTTCCTGCGCCCATGTCGCATTCGCCACAATCGTTGCGATAAAAAGCGTTGCGGTCATAGTTAAAATGGTCAGAACTCTGTGCAAGGGTTCCGCGACGATATGGTGGAAAATGTGGGTCTTTGCGCACATATCTGCAATGTAACCAAGCGGCTGGTCCATTTCCAGCCATAGCGCGATGAGAGGTAAGAAATGAGCGATGTTGTGAACGCCGCGGTCGAGCGGCTGAGCCAGAAGATCGGCACCTTCGACTCGAAGGCGAAATTCGTCATCGAGGGTGAGGGCGCGATCATGATCGACGAAAACGGCGTTCGTGCAGGCGATGAAGAGGCCGAGGTCACCCTGACCGCCAGCCGCGAAACCTTCGAGGCGATCCTGGACGGCAGCGTCAACCCGGCCACCGCCTTCATGACCGGCAAGCTGAAGCTGGACGGCTCGATGCCCGTCGCGATGCAGCTGGGTCAGGCTCTGGGCTGATCGCCCGGACCGCGCGGATCATGCAAACCGCCCCGTTCCGCCAATTGCCGGGCGATCAGCTTCGCCCGGCGCAGGCCTATTGGGTCCAGACCGAAGACGGGCTGCGCATCCGCGTGGCCCATTGGCGGGCGCAGGGCGATCCGCGTGGCACCGTGCTGCTGTGCCCCGGCCGCACGGAATATATCGAAAAATATGCCGAAAGCGCCGACCGGCTGACCGCCGCCGGTTATGAGGTGATCTCATTGGACTGGCGCGGTCAGGGGCTGTCGGCGCGGCTGCAGGACGATCCCCGCCCCGGCCATATCGACAGCTTCGCCCAATATCAGCACGATCTGGTGGAAATGGTGGTCGCGGCCACCGAACTGGACCTGCCCCGTCCCTGGCATCTGCTGGCCCATTCAATGGGCGGCTGCATCACATTGGCCGGGCTGCATGCGGGGCTGGAGGTCAGCTCTGCCGTCTTTTCGGCGCCCATGTGGGGCATCAATCTGGGCCGCATGCCGCAGGGCTTTGCCATCGGACTGGCCTATCTGGCCGGGCGTGTTGGCCGCGGCGGGCGCGCGGTTTTCGGGAAGGGCGGCACCTATACGCTGGACGAATCCTTCAGCGCCAATCTGCTGACCGAGGATCCGGGGCAATGGTCGCGCATGCTATGCGAAGATGCGGCCTGGCCCGACATGACCATTTCCGGCGCCAGCTTCACCTGGGTGAAAGAGGCGCTGAACGAATGCAGCCGCCTGTCGCAACTGGACGCGCCGAATGTTCCCGCGCTGGTGTCCCTGGGCAGCGAGGAAAAGGTCGTCTCCGCGCGTGCCATAAGGGATCGCGTTGCAAGCTGGCCGGGCGCCGAATTGCTGGAAATCGACGGCGCGCGGCACGAGGTGATGATGTGCCTGCCCGAACGCCGCGCGGCCTTTTTCGACGCCGCGCTGGCCCATTTCGCCCGCCATTCGGATCGCTGATCCCGCCCGCCCGGAAAACCGCTATGACGGCATCAGGGCGGGTCTAGCTTTCCGGCATCAGCTCTTCGGGCAGCCGCATGCGGACACGCTTGATCCGGCGCGGATCGGCCTCGACCACCTCGAACTGGATCCCGGCCTCATTGGTGACGATCTCTCCGCGCTGCGGCACGCGCTCGGCCAGGACCACGATCAGCCCGCCCAGCGTATCGACATCTTCTTCGTCGCTGGCATCGTCCAGCCGGAAACCGGTCTTTTCCTCCAGCTCATCCAGCGGCATCCGCGCCTGCACCAGCCATTGTCCGGGCTTTTCCAGCACGCACATGCTGCCTTCGGCCTCATCATGCTCATCCTCGATCTGACCGATGACCTGCTCGATCAGATCCTCGATCGTGACCAGACCATCGACCCCGCCATATTCGTCGATCACCAGCGCCATATGGATGCGGCGCTGCTGCATCTGCTGCAACAGCACACCGATATACATCGAGGGCGGCACGTACAGCACCTCGCGCAGCATGGTGCGGATTTCAAAGGGGCCGCTGGCACCAAATCCATGCTTCAGCGCCAGATCCTTCAGATGGACCATGCCCAGCGGGCTGTCGAGATTGTCGTGATAGATCGGAATGCGCGAAAACCCGTGCTCGCGGAACAGTTCGACCAGATCATGCAGCGCGATTTCCTCGGAGGCGGCGACCATTTCGGCCTTGGGGACGGCGACATCCTCGACCCGCTTGCGGCGCAGGTTGATGATGCTGGGCGCGGTGCTGCTTTGCGGCAGGATCTCTTCCTGCGCGGGTTCGTCCTCCCCCCCCGTCAGGGCATCGAAAAAGCGCCCGAAAAAGCTGCGAGAGCTGGGCTGGTCCCGTTCGTCCCCCGCTGCGCCATCAGGCGCGGATGCGGCGTCATCGCCAAGGGGGTGGGCGGGTAATCGGGGTTCGGAACTCATCGGACCTTCTCTAGATAGGGATCGGGAATATTCAATGTTTCAAGGATGGAACGTTCTGCCGCTTCCATGGTTTCCGCGTCGGGATCGTTCTCGTGATCGTAACCCAGCAGATGCAATGTCGCATGGACCAGCAGATGGGTGACGTGATCGGCCACGGGCTTGCCCTGCGCCTGCGCCTCGGCCAGGCAGGTGTCATAGGCGATGGCGATATCGCCCAGTTCCTCTTCGTCCGGCAGATCGGGCGTCGCGCCCGGCGCATGCGGCAGATGCTCGACAGAGGGCCAGGACAGCACATTCGTCGCACGCGGCTTGCCACGGAAATCGGCGTTCAGCGCGGCGATGCGCTGGTCATCGCAGCCCAGAACCACGACCTCGCCGCCGATATCGTGCCAGCCCAGTGCAGCAGCCACGGCCCGCTGCGCCAGATCCTCAAGATCCAGATCGTTCCACCTGTCATCCTCGATGACGCAATCGGCCGTTATCTCATCAGGCATCGCTGCGCTTTGCCCGCCGCGGAACATAGCCGCCACGGTGCTCCTCTGTTTCGCCGCGCGACAGGGCGGCGGCATCCTCGGCGTCATAGGCCTGAATGATGCGGGCGACAAGCGGGTGGCGGACCACATCCTTGGCGGTGAAATAGCTGAAGCTGATGCCCTTGACGCCATCCAGAATGCGTTCGGCATCGACCAGCCCGGACTGCATCCCGCGCGGCAGGTCGATCTGCGTGCGGTCGCCGGTGATCACCATCCGAGAGCCCTCGCCCAGACGGGTCAGGAACATCTTCATCTGCATGGTGGTGGCGTTCTGCGCCTCGTCCAGCACGACAAAGCTGTTGGCCAATGTGCGGCCGCGCATGAAGGCCAGCGGCGCGATCTCGATCCGCTTTTCCTCCATCAGCTTCTGCATCTGCTTGCTGGGCAGGAAATCGTTCAGCGCATCGTAAAGCGGCTGCATATAGGGATCGACCTTGTCCTTCATGTCGCCGGGCAGAAAGCCCAGACGCTCGCCCGCCTCGACGGCGGGGCGCGACAGGATGATGCGATCGACATGGCCGCCGATCAGCATCGTCACGCCCACGGCAACCGCCAGATAGGTCTTGCCGGTGCCTGCCGGGCCGATGCCAAAGGCCAGCTCATGTTCGAACAGCGCGCGGACATAGGCCTTTTGCGCCTCCGTGCGCGGCTCGACCGATTTCTTGCGGGTGCGCAACTCGTAATTGCCCGCCCCGAACATCTCGATCTGTTCCGAAGGGCTGGTCTCATCGCCGGGATCCACGCCCATGCGCAAAGCGGCCTCGACCTCGGCCATTTCGACGCTGCGGCCCTGTTCCAGCCGGGCATAGAGCCCGCGCAGGATCAGCGCGGCCTCGGCCTGCGCCTCGGGGGCGCCGACCACGGCAAGCTGGTTGCCGCGACGCAGCAGATGCACGTTCAGCGCCTCTTCGATACGGGCAAGGTGGCGGTCATTCGCGCCGCACAGATCGATCAGCAACCGATTGTCGGGAAATTCCAGCAGGGTTTCGGCGGGCGGGGTCGAAACGGGGGGCGTCGGCGTCAGGCCCAAATTCTTCTCCAACTAAGGCGTCTGCTTTCCATGGTGGCGATCCAAGGGGATTCGCACAAGGTCATGTGTCCAAGAATGTTCTGCTTCCATGACATTTTCGTGGCGGCATCGGCCAAAATCAGCCCATGCCTGACCTAAACGTAATGTCGCGGATAACGGTTGCCCAGCGAGGTCAGAATCTCATATCCGATGGTGCCCGCGTAATCGGCCAGCCTGTCGATGGGCTGTTCGCGGCAGATCAGATCCAGCGTCGCGGGCACCTCTGGCAGGTCGGAGACATCCACCGTCATCAGATCCATCGAGACGCGGCCCACCACCGGACAGGCCGTCGCCCCGGCATAAAGGCTGAACCCGCTGGAGGACAGCGCCCGCAGCACCCCATCGGCATAACCGGCCGACACCGTCGCGATCCGGCGCGGACCATCGGCCACCCAGGTTCCGCCATAGCCGCAGAATTCGCCCGCCTGCACATGCCGCGTCTGGATCACGTCCAGCGACAGCGTCACCACCGGCTGCGCCTCGGCAAAGGGCAACCCGCCATAGATGCCGATTCCGGGGCGGATCATGTCAAAGTGATATTGCGGCCCCAGCAGGATTCCCCCCGTCGCCGCCAATGAGCGCGGCACGTCGCAGCCCTCGGTCATCTCGCGAAAGGCGGCCAGTTGGGCCGCGTTGGCCGGGTGATCGGGCTCATCCGCGCAGGCCAGATGCGACATGATGAAATCGGGGTCGCCCGCCAGCGCCTCATCGCGCAGCGCGGCCCATTCGCCCGCCTCCATGCCCAGACGGTTCATGCCGCTGTCCAACTGGATCGCGAAGGGCTGACCCTGCCGGATCGCGCGGTCGCGAAAGAACTGCTCGGCGCTGTTCAGGACCGGGACCAGCCCGGTCAGATCCTCGCTCGGCATATGGCCCGACAGGATATTGATCCGCGCATCCTGCGGGAGGACCGGCCGCAGCGCGCGCCCTTCCCGCGCCAGCGCCACGCAGAAGTCACGCGCCCCGGCCTCATAGAGCGCGCGGACGACAGGCTCGGCCCCCAGACCATAGGCATCGGCCTTGACCACCGCCGCAGGGCGCGCATTCGGCGCCATCGCGGCCAGCTGGCGCCAGTTCTGAACAATCGCCCCAAGATCGATCCGCAAGCTCATGCGCCCATGCCTTTCCTGTCCGCAGGCGGGAATGCCCGCACCCGTCGAACCCCTATTTCATTGCCCGGAAATGTCAATCTGGCGCGCCCCGCCCTGCCCTAGCCGGTCACCTTCCGCCCGTCGGTGATCGCCGCCAGCATGTCGGCGGTCGGGACGAAGAACAGACAGCCGGTGGTGACGTGGCTGACATCCAGAAGCCTATCGTAATTGCCCGGAGGATCGCCAACGAACATATTGTTCAGCATCCGCTCGATCCGGCCCGGCTCTCGGGCATAGCCGATGAAATAGGTGCCGAATTCCCCCTTGGCCGGGCTGCCGAAAGGCATATTGTCGCGCAGGATCTTCAGCTCATTGCCGTCATTATCCTCGATGCTCGTCAGGACGTTATGCGCATAGGAGGCCTTCTGATCGTCGGGAAATTCGATATCCGACAGCTTGTGCCGCCCGATGATGCGTTCCTGCTGCTCGATGGGAATGGCGTTCCACGCGGTCATGTCATGCAGGTATTTCTGCGTGATGACATAGCTTCCCCCGGCAAAGACCGCATCCTCATCCCCGATCAGCACCGCCTTGCCCAAGGCCGGGCCGGTGGGGTTTTCCGTGCCATCGACAAAGCCGATCAGATCGCGATTGTCGAAGAACTTGAAGCCCTGCGTCTCATCCTGCAGCGTCACCGCCCCGTCCAGCCGCGCCATGATCTGGGTGGCCAGCTCAAAGCAGTAATCCGGGCGGCTGGCGCGGATATGCAGCAGCACATCGCCGGGGGTCGAGGGCGCAAGGCGGTGCCCCCGGATCTCCCTGAACGGGTGCAGCCCGGCCGGTGTGGCGCCCGCGTCCAAACGGTGCCACAGATCCGCGCCAAGCCCGATGATGCAGGTCAGCCCGGCCTCGGCGCTGCGAAAGCCGACGGCGCGGATCAGCGAGGGCAGATCGCCGCAGAGATCGCGCAGCTTCTGCAGGCTGTCGCTGCCCTCGTTGACGGTCAGCGTAATGAAGATCGCGGCGCTGGTCAGCGCGCCTTCGACTGGCTGGCTTTCGGCCGGCTGGCTTTCGACTGGCATGTCCTCTACCCTTTACAACAGACAATAAACGCTAGCGCAGCCCGTGATCCTGTCCAAGATCGGATCGCATCGCCGCGCTACTTTTGCAATTTCGCAATTTACTATTCTGCGCTGCAGAATATTTTGCAAATTTTCCGGTTTTGGCTTTCATGTCCCGCAGGCTCAAACTAGGCTGACACAACTCAGCCGGGAGGAATTTGCATGAAAGACATATTGCAAGAGTTGGAACGCCGCCGCGACGAGGCCCGGCTGGGCGGAGGTCAGCGGCGCGTCGATGCCCAGCATGCGCGCGGCAAGCTGACGGCCCGCGAACGGATCGAATTGCTGCTGGACGAAGGCAGCTTCGAAGAATTCGACATGTTCAAGACGCATCGCAGCACCGATTTCGGGATCGAGGCCGAACGCCCCTATGGCGATGGCGTGATCACCGGCTGGGGCACGATCAACGGGCGCATGGTCTATGTCTTCAGCCAGGATTTCACCGTCTTTGGCGGGTCTCTGTCGGAAACCCATGCCCAGAAGATCTGCAAGATCATGGATATGGCGATGCAGAACGGCGCGCCGGTGATCGGGCTGAACGATTCGGGCGGCGCGCGGATCCAGGAGGGCGTCGCCTCGCTGGCGGGCTATGCCGAGGTGTTTCAGCGCAATATCATGGCCTCGGGCGTGGTGCCGCAGATCAGCGTCATCATGGGCCCTTGTGCGGGTGGCGCGGTCTATTCCCCGGCCATGACCGACTTCATCTACATGGTGAAGGATACCAGCTACATGTTCGTCACCGGCCCGGATGTGGTGAAAACCGTCACCAATGAGGTGGTGACCGCCGAACAGCTTGGCGGGGCCTCGACCCATACCCGCAAAAGCTCGGTCGCGGATGGCGCCTTCGAAAACGACGTCGAGGCGCTGACCGAGATCCGCCGCCTGTTCGATTTCCTGCCGCTGAACAATCGCGACGGCGTGCCGGTCCGACCCTTCTTCGACGAACCGAACCGGATCGAGGACAGCCTGGACACGCTGGTGCCGGACAATCCGAACCAGCCCTATGACATGAAAGAGCTGATCACCAAGATCGCGGATGAGGGCGATTTCTACGAGATCCAGAAGGATTTCGCGGGCAATATCATCATCGGTCTGATGCGGCTTGAGGGCCGCACGGTCGGCGTGGTCGCGAACCAGCCGATGGTGCTGGCGGGCTGTCTGGATATCGACAGCAGCCGCAAGGCCGCGCGCTTTGTGCGTTTCTGCGACGCCTTCGAAATCCCGATCCTGACGCTGGTGGATGTGCCCGGCTTCCTGCCCGGCACCAGCCAGGAATATGGCGGCGTCATCAAGCATGGCGCGAAACTGCTGTTCGCCTATGGCGAGGCGACGGTGCCCAAGGTCACGGTGATCACCCGCAAGGCCTATGGCGGTGCCTATGACGTGATGTCCTCGAAACATCTGCGCGGCGATTTCAACTATGCCTGGCCCACCGCCGAGATCGCGGTGATGGGCGCCAAGGGCGCGGTCGAGATCCTCTATCGCAGCGAATTGGGCGATGCCGAAAAGATCGCGGCCCGCACGCGCGATTACGAGGACCGCTTTGCCAATCCCTTCGTGGCGGCGGAAAAAGGCTTCATCGACGAGGTGATTCAGCCGCATTCCACTCGCCGCAGGGTTGCGCGCGCCTTTGCCGCGCTTCGCAATAAGAAGCTAAGCAACCCGTGGAAAAAACACGACAATATCCCGCTGTAACTGTCCGGACCCGTTTGCTGATGCACAAAAGCGTGAATGATGCAGCGCCGCCACAGGGCGCGGGCGTTCTGCCGATGGCAATTGCCGCCGATTGTCTGCCCGAGTCCTGCGACGCTATGATGGCGACCGTGTCGGCGCAGCAAGTCGCTGGCCATAACCCGAGCAGTCGGACGGCAAACCGTCCGCATTACAGGAGAGACAATCCATGTCGAAGAAAATCGTCCTCGGCCTTGTTCTGGTGTCCGCTTTCGCTGCCTGCCAGCGCCAGGAACCCGAAGTCTATGTGCCGCCGGCCCCCGCGGCGATCAGCCAGGAGCCGGTCTATCAGGGCAAGCTCTGATCGTCTGATCACGTCGAACAGGCGCGGGCGGTCCTGCTGCCCGCGCATCCTGCCCCTTGTCACGACGCGCGCCACCATTCGCGAAAGGGGCATGACATGCTGAAGCATCGCGGCTTTCCGGGCCGCCTTCCCGGCACCGATTTCCAGTTCACCATCCGCCGCGAGAACCGCAAGAAGGGCGCGACCCCAATCACGCGGCGGGAACGTTTTCGCGATCGCAAACCCGCCGACAAGCGTGCCGATGCGGGCTTTCTGGCCGCCCTGATCCAGCATTTCGGCGAGGAACCGTTCGAGCGCGGCAATCTGGATGCCGGGCGTCTGGGCTGGCTGATCGGCCGCGAGGTCAAGCCGGTGGGCGAGTTCGATCCGGCCGATTACGACCAGCTTTTGCAGGTCGACATGGCCGCCGCCGAAGCGTCCTTCCCCGAGATCTTCGCACAGGATGCCCCGCCCGATTTCGGCTGGGATGATGATGCGGATTGGGACGATGACGAGGATGGGCGATAATGCGCGACTTGCTGCCTAACGCCTTGAAGTCACGGCTATGTCAGTTTGACGCGCCCCGAAGCTATGGCATAGATATGCCGAATAGCAATCCGGCCCCAAAGGGGCCTCTATATACAGGCAATAAAACATGCAGATTTCTCTCATCTCCCGCATCTCCGCTGGCGCTCTGGTCGTGCTTGGTCTGGCCGCATGCGATCCGAACTACCAGTCCGGCATCTCGCCCGACGCGCAGCGCGCGGCTGGTGGTGCTGTCGCCGGTGCCGTCATTGCAAAGGCGCTGGACGAAGATATCGCGACCGGTGCGGCCCTGGGCGGCGCGGCCGGCGCGCTGTGCGACGATGCAGGTGTCTGCCAGCGTCGTTACTGATCCTGACGGATATCGCGAAACGAACCGGCGCGGCGGGCGTTACCACCGCGCCATCTCTTCGAAAGGATATCTAACATGGCAAAGATCTATCTTCTGGCCGCTGTCCTTGGCGCGACTGCCATTGCCGGCTGCACCCAGAACATCAATCCGACCGATGTCGACCGCGCAGCCATCGGCGCTGCGGCAGGTGCGACCATCGCAGCCGTCGGCGACCGCAAGGAAAGCGACGTCTATAAATATGCCGCCATTGGCGCGGCTGGCGGCGCGTTGTGCAACGACGTTCGCCTGTGCCAATAACAGCCTGACTGTTTCCGGCTTTCACAAGGAAGCCAGGCAATTCATTCCGACCGTCCGGGGCGCTGCCGTTCCGGGCGGTTTTTTCATGTCTTCTGGCCGGGGGTAGCCCATGTTCAAGAAAATCCTGATCGCCAACCGGGGCGAGATCGCCTGCCGCGTCATCAAGACGGCCCGCAAGATGGGCATTCAGACCGTGGCCGTCTATTCCGATGCCGACCGCCACGCGCTGCATGTGAAGATGGCGGATGAGGCCGTATACATCGGCCCGCCCCCGGCCAATCAATCCTATATCGTGATCGACAAGATCATGCAGGCGATCCGCCAGACCGGGGCCGAGGCTGTCCATCCCGGCTATGGTTTTCTGTCCGAGAACAAGGCCTTCGCCGAGGCTTTGGAGAAAGAGGGCGTGGCCTTTATCGGCCCTCCGGCCAAGGCCATCGAAGCCATGGGCGACAAGATCACCTCGAAAAAGATCGCGCAGGAAGCAGGCGTCAGCACGGTGCCGGGCTATATGGGCCTGATCGCGGATGCCGACGAGGCGGTGAAGATCTCGAACGAGATCGGCTATCCGGTGATGATCAAGGCCAGCGCCGGCGGCGGCGGCAAGGGCATGCGCATCGCCTGGAACGACACCGAGGCGCGCGAGGGCTTCCAATCCTCGAAGAACGAAGCCGCCAACAGCTTTGGCGACGACCGCATCTTCATCGAGAAATTCGTGACGCAGCCGCGCCATATCGAAATTCAGGTTCTGGCCGATCAGCACGGCAATGCGGTCTATCTGCACGAGCGTGAATGCTCGATCCAGCGCCGGAACCAGAAGGTCATCGAAGAGGCGCCCTCGCCCTTCCTGGACGAAGCCACGCGCAAGGCGATGGGCGAACAATCCGTCGCCCTGGCCAGGGCCGTCGGCTATTCCAGCGCAGGGACGGTGGAATTCATCGTCGATGGCGACCGGAATTTCTATTTTCTGGAAATGAACACCCGTCTGCAGGTGGAACATCCGGTCACCGAACTGATCACCGGGGTCGATCTGGTCGAACAGATGATCCGCGTGGCCGATGGCGAAACGCTGCCCTTCACCCAGGCCGATCTGAAGATCAACGGCTGGGCGATGGAAAGCCGTCTTTACGCCGAAGATCCCTATCGCAACTTCCTGCCCTCGATCGGACGGCTGACCCGCTATCGCCCGCCGGCCGAGGTTGCGGCCGGTCCGCTTCTGGCGGCAGGCAACTGGGTGAATGACAGCGCAGGCGGGGAAAGCCCGGTGGCCGTGCGCAACGATACCGGCGTCTATGAGGGCGGCGAGATCAGCATGTTCTATGACCCGATGATCGCCAAGCTCTGCACCTGGGCACCTGACCGTGCGGGCGCGATCGAGGCGATGCGCACCGCGCTGGACACGTTCGAGGTCGAAGGCATCGGCCATAACCTGCCCTTCCTGTCGGCGGTGATGGATCATCCGAAATTCACCTCGGGCGATATCACCACGGCCTTCATCGCCGAGGAATATCCCGAAGGTTTCGAAGGCGTGACGCTGGATCAGGCGGAACGCAACCGCATCGCCGCCGCCGTCGCAGCCATGCATCGCGTGGGCGAAATCCGTCGTGCGCGGATCTCGGGCCGTCTGGACAATCACGAACGCAAGGTCGGCCAGAACTGGGTGGTGACATTCGGCACCGATGAGGTTCCGGTGGTCATCCGCGCGGACCGGGAAGGCGCCACGGTGACAGTGGGCGGGCAGGATCTGCGGGTCGAGGGCAACTGGACCCCCGGCATGACGCTGGCCCGGATGACGGTCGATGGCAGGCCGCTGGTGATGAAGACCGACCGCATTGCGGGCGGCATGCGCCTGCGCACGCGCGGCGCGGATATGGACGTCTATATCCGTCGGCCCCGCAGTGCCGAGCTGGCCCGGCTGATGCCCGAAAAGATCGCGCCCGACACCTCGAAATTCCTGCTCTGCCCGATGCCGGGCCTGCTGGTCAGCGTGAATGTGTCGCCCGGCGATGAGGTGCAAGAGGGTCAGGCCCTGGCCACGGTCGAGGCGATGAAGATGGAAAACATCCTGCGCGCCGAAAAGAAATCCGTGGTCAAATCGGTCAATGCCGAACCGGGGCAAAGCCTGGCCGTGGATGAGATCATCATGGAGTTCGAGTGATCAGGCCGCACCCATATCGCGCGGGCGCCATCGCGCCTGCGCCTTTGCGCGGCGCGGATGCCAGCGGCAAGGCCATGGCGGGGTTTGACTGACGATGGACTGGGCCGCGCTTTTCCTCAATGAACGCGTCATTGCGGCGCTGGTCACCGCGCTGGTCGGGGGCGGCGTGGTTGCGGCGGGCTGGGTCATCACCCATCTGCTGTCGCGCGCCCGTGACCGTGCCCTGCGCGAGGAGCGCATTGCCGATATCCAGCGCGCCCTGCTGGCCGAGATCCGCGCCCATGTCTTTGCGCTGGAGGAACAGCAGGCGGCGCGGGAAATGCCCGCGCTGAAGACCGTGACGGATGAGGATTACCTGCCCATCCTGCCCCATGATGCCAATGACAGGATGTTCCGCGCCATCGTGGAAGAGGTGCATCTGCTGCCCGAATGGGCCATTGACCCGGTGGTGCGCTATTACAGGCTGCTGGCGGTGCGGGCGGCGCTGGCGCAGGATATCCGCAGCAATGCCAAGGAATATCCGCGCCGCGCGGCACAGATGTTTCACGATTATCTGGAGATCACGGAAGAGACCTGGGATACCGGCCTGGAAGCGGTCGAGATCCTGACCGCCAGCCTGCGGGGCGGTCCGCGCCTGCCCGACAGTCAGGCCGAGGTCAAGGCGATGCTGCAGCGCAGAAAGGACAATGTCATCCGCCAGATCGCTGCCGATCTGCCGCGCGAATTGGATGAATTACGGGCCGGGCTTAATAAGCGATCCGTGGACCGGAGCGACCGCTGATGGGCGTCAACCCTATGGAATCAGTGATTTCATTCACCCGACGCCGGGCCGGTTTCGGTTCCGGACGGGCGGCTTCCGACATCTCGCGATTGTCACGCCAGGCCCGCGTTGGGCGCGACGGGGCGTCCTGCGCCAGCTTGCGGCTTTCGGTGGAGGATTTCGCCATGACCAAACCTCATCTCGCGGCGGCATCCGTACCGCCTGTTGCAGATAATATAGGGCGCGCGGGCCGAATCCACAATATTTTGTTTGTCGCACCGTCACTTGGCCGAAGCCGCTACCGGATCACACTGCCGCGCCCGATCTCTTGCCGGCGCAGCGGAAACTTGTCGATCGCGCGGGTGATTTCACGCGCATCCCATGGCAGGGGCTTGCGCGCCTTGACCTGCCCGTCCTTGTCGATGATCACCAGCGAAAAGCCACGTGGATGCAGCGTCTGGCGCCAGGCACTGTTGCCTGCCGGGTCGGTATCGACGACAACGACGACATCACGCTCGATCAGTTCGGCGGGCCGCGCCTGCAAAGCGCGCAACTGCTGGCGGAATGACGGATCGTCGGGCGTATCGGCAAAGACCACCACCGGCCGCGCATTCCACAGAAACTCGCCCCGATTGACGGTCCGGGCCTCGACAATCCGCAATTCGGGCGCCGCAGGCTGGGGCTGGACCGTGTCAGGAACCGGCGCGGGCCTGTCCGGCAGCACTTCGGGCGTCACCGCCTCGGCCGCCGGGGGATCGACCTGCCGGGCCGGGCCCATCGCTGCCACAATCATCGCGAATATCAGGAAATTGAATTTCATCGGCACCTCATTCTTATCTGAATATAGGGTGAAGCTGGCCGGGGGAAAGGACAGAAGATGACCAAACCGACGCTTGAAGACTGGCGCAAGCTTGCTGAAAAAGAGCTGAAGGGCCGCGATCCCGACAGCCTGACATGGGACACGCTGGAAGGAATTCCGGTCAAGCCGCTTTATACCGCGCAAGACAGCGACGGGCTGGACCATCTGGGCAGCCTGCCGGGCATCGCCCCCTTTACCCGCGGTCCGCGCGCGACGATGTATGCGGGCCGCCCCTGGACCATCCGCCAATATGCCGGCTTCTCGACCGCCGAGGAATCGAACGCCTTTTACCGCAAGGCCCTGGCGGCGGGGCAGCAGGGCGTGTCGGTGGCCTTCGATCTGGCCACGCATCGCGGCTATGACAGCGACCATCCCCGCGTCGTGGGCGATGTCGGCAAGGCGGGCGTCGCCATCGATTCCGTCGAGGATATGAAGATCCTCTTTGACGGCATCCCGCTGGACAAGGTCAGCGTCAGCATGACCATGAACGGCGCGGTGATCCCGATCCTGGCGAATTTCATCGTCACGGGCGAGGAACAGGGCCATGACCGCAGCGTGCTGTCGGGCACCATTCAGAATGACATTCTGAAGGAATTCATGGTCCGCAACACCTATATCTATCCGCCCGAACCCAGCATGCGGATCATCAGCGACATCATCGAATATACCTCGACCCAGATGCCGCGTTTCAACTCGATCTCGATTTCCGGCTATCACATGCAGGAGGCCGGAGCGAACCTGGTGCAGGAACTGGCCTATACGCTGGCCGACGGGCGCGAATATGTGCGCGCGGCGATTGCGGCGGGGATGGATGTCGATGCCTTTGCCGGGCGGTTGAGCTTCTTCTTTGCCATCGGCATGAATTTCTTCATGGAGATCGCCAAGCTGCGGGCCGCGCGGCTGCTGTGGCACCGGATCATGTCGGAATTCCAGCCGAAGAAACCGGGCAGCCTGATGCTGCGCACCCATTGCCAGACCTCGGGCGTCAGCCTGCAGGAACAGGATCCCTATAACAACGTCATCCGCACCGCCTATGAGGCGATGTCGGCGGCGCTTGGCGGCACGCAATCGCTGCATACCAATGCGCTGGACGAGGCGATCGCCCTGCCCACGGAATTCAGCGCCCGGATCGCGCGCAATACGCAGCTGATCCTGCAAGAGGAAACCGGTATCACCCATGTCGTCGATCCGCTGGCGGGCAGCTATTACATCGAAAGCCTGACCGCCGAATTGGCCGACAAGGCCTGGGCGCTGATCGAAGAGGTCGAGGAGATGGGCGGCATGACCAAGGCCGTGGCCAGCGGCATGCCCAAGCTGCGAATCGAGGAAACCGCCGCCCGCCGTCAGGCCATGATCGACCGCGGCGAAGAGGTGATCGTCGGCGTCAACAAATACCGCAAGGACAAGGAAGACCCGATCGATATTCTGGATATCGACAATGTGAAGGTCCGTGACAGCCAGATCGCGCGGCTGGAAAAGATCCGCGCCAGCCGCAATGAGGCCGCCTGTCAGGCCGCGCTTGACGAACTGTCCCGCCGTGCCCGCGAGGGCGGCAACCTGCTGGAGGCCGCCGTCGAGGCCGCCCGCGCCCGTGCATCCGTCGGAGAGATTTCTATGGCTATGGAAAAGATATTCGGCCGCCACCGGGCCGAGGTGAAGACGCTGGCCGGTGTCTATGGCGCCGCCTATGAGGGCGATGAGGGCTTTGCCCAGATCCAGCGCGATGTCGAGGCCTTCGCCGAAGAGGAAGGCCGCCGCCCGCGCATGCTGGTGGTGAAGATGGGTCAGGACGGCCATGATCGCGGCGCCAAGGTGATCGCCACGGCCTTCGCCGATATCGGTTTCGACGTCGATGTCGGCCCTCTGTTCCAGACCCCGGAAGAGGCCGCGCAGGATGCCGTCGACAATGATGTGCATGTGGTCGGAATCTCCTCTCAGGCGGCCGGTCACAAGACGCTGGCGCCCAAGCTGATCGAGGCGCTGAAACAGCAGGGCGCCGAGGATATCCTGGTCATCTGCGGAGGCGTGATCCCGCAACAGGATTACGATTTCCTGAAACAGGCGGGCGTCAAGGCGATCTTCGGCCCCGGCACCAATATCCCGGCGGCCGCCGCCGATATCCTGCGCCTGATCCGCGACGCGCGGGCGGGCTGACGCGCGACCCTTAGGGGCCGGTCGCAAGGCACGGCCCCGAGGCACAGCTTGCCCTTCACTGGCAGCTGTGCCAGCTTCCACGCGTATCAATTGGCCGGGTCATTCATGTCGGACATCAAGCAGATCATCTGCATCAAATGGGGCAGCAAATTCGGCCCCGAATATGTCAATCGCCTGCATGGCATGGTGGCGCGCAATATCACCCCGCCCTTCAGGCTGATCTGCTTCACCGATGACGGCACCGGCCTGCATCCCGATATCGTCACGCGCCCCTTGCCCGAATTCCACTATGAGGCACCGCAGCGCACCCGCGGCAAATGGCCGAAATCGCGGCTATGGGGCGATCTGGGGGATATTACCGGCACCGTGCTGTTTCTGGATCTGGATGTGGTGATCACCGGCAATCTGGATGATTTCTTCACCTATGGCGATCCCGAGGACACCATCCTGGGCCGCAATCCGAACACGCCTTTCGAACGGCTTGGCCAGACCTCGGTCTATCGCATGAAGGTCGGCAATCTGCGGTCGCTGCAGGATATCTTCCGCGCCGATCCGCAGGGCGTGGCGGATGAATACCGCTATGAACAACGCTTCGTGACCCGCAACGCGCCGGGCGGGGTGAAATTCTGGCCGCGGGGCTGGCTGGCCCATTTCCGCATGCATTGCGTGCCGGTCTTTCCGCTGAACTATCTTCGCCAGCCCCGCATCCCGCGCGACACGAAGATCGTGATCTTCCCCGGCAATCTCAATCCGCAGGACGCCATCGAAGGCCGCTGGAGCGAGGACGACCGCCACCGCAGCCCCGGCGATCATCTGCGCGCCGCCTTTTCGCCGGACAGGCGCGAGGGCTTCGTGAAACATCTGCGTCACTATGTCTTGCCGACCGGATGGGTCCGCGATCTGTGGCAAGAGTGATGGTCCCATGACCCTGCCCCGCGCCCCCGACCGCCTCTCGGACGAGATGGCCAGCGCCATCGGCCACGCCGTCTCTGGCTTCGGCTTTCTGGAAGAGGCGCTGAAACGCGCGATCTTTTCCCTGACGCGGCAGGGATTGGGCGAGGATGCGGATGATGCCGCGCTGCAGCGCTGGCTGAAGCGGATGGAGGATATCGCCGATGACAGTCTGGGCACGCTTATCGACAGCTTCATCGCCGCCATGCGCCGCACCCGCGCGGGCGCGACCGATGATCTGTCCGCCCGGCTGCGCAAGCTGCGAAATCAGCGCAACCTGCTGTGCCACGCCTCGTGGCGACCGGGCCGCGAACAGGGCTACTGGCACCCGACCTTCATCAACACCCGCGGCGAACGCTATCCCGACGATATGCGGGCCGAGGATATCGACGCGATCCATGCCGAGACGCTTGCCGTTGCGCGGCGCGTCGTCTCGATCATGCGGGGCACGGGGATCGAAGGCGAATGGGTCGGCTGGGACGATGATGATGAACCGCATCAGAAAAAGGGCTAGGCGATGAGCCCACGGTAGGAATGGCACAGAACGGCAGACTATCCGCAGGTCTGGTTTCTGGGCCTCTGCCTGCTGATCTGGATCGCGGGCAGGATTTTTCCGGTCCATACGGGCATCTTCGCAACGCCCGGCTGGATCCTGCTGATCGCGGGCCTTGCGCTGATGGGCTGGGCGCCGATCCATTTCCGCCGCGCGCGAACCTCGATCAGCCCCTATGGCCAGCCCACTGCGCTGATCACCGGCGGCCCCTTCCGCCTGTCGCGCAACCCCATCTATCTGGCCGATGCCATGGTCCTGGCCGGGCTCTGCCTGGCGGCACAGGCGCCATATGCGCTGATCCTGCTGCCGCTTTTCATCCGGCTGATCACCACCCGCTTCATTCGGCGGGAAGAGGCGCGGCTGGCCGAAACCTTCCCCCAGGACTTCGCCGCCTATCGCCGCCGGACGCGGCGATGGCTGTGACGGTGATCAAGCGCGTTGCAACGCGGCGCTGTCCACGCTAACACCCGCTACATTGCAAAAACGAGGCTTCCATGTCGTCCCCTCTCCGCTTGGGCATCGCCGGGCTTGGCACCGTTGGGATCGGTGTCGTCAAGATCGTTCAGAAACATGCCGACCTGCTTGCAAAGCGGACCGGCCGCCCGGTCGAGATCACTGCGGTGACCGCACGCGACCGGCTGAAGAACCGCGACGCGGATCTGTCGGCCTATCGCTGGGAAGATGACGCGATGGCGGTCGCGACGGCCGATGATGTCGATCTTTATATCGAGTTGATCGGCGGCGAGGACGGCATCGCCAAGGACAGCATCGAAGCCGCCCTGCGCGCAGGCAAGGACGTGGTCACCGCCAATAAGGCACTGCTGGCCGTGCATGGCCAGGAACTGGCCGAACTGGCCGAAAGCCTGGGCCGCGTGATCCGCTTCGAGGCCGCGGTGGCGGGCGGCATCCCGGTGATCAAGGCGATGACGGAATCGCTGGCGGGCAACCAGATCCAGCGCGTCATGGGGGTGATGAACGGCACCTGCAACTATATCCTGACCCGGATGGAAAGCGCGGGCCTGCCCTATGAGGCGGTTTTCGAAGAGGCCCGCCAGCTGGGCTATCTAGAAGCCGATCCGACGCTGGATGTCGGCGGCATCGATGCCAGCCACAAGCTGGCCATCCTCTCCTCCATCGCCTTCGGCACCAAGGTCAATTTCGGCGCGGTCGAAATCGAAGGGATCGAACGGATCAGCATCGACGATATCCGCCGCGCGGCCGATATGGGCTACCGCATCAAGCTTCTGGGCGTGTCGCAGATGACGGCACGCGGGCTGGAACAACGCATGTCGCCCTGCCTCGTCCCCGATGACAGCCCGCTGGGCCAATTGGTCGGCGGTACGAATATGGTCGTGGTCGAGGGCGATCAGGTCGGCCAGATCGTCCTGCGCGGCGCAGGCGCGGGCGAAGGTCCGACGGCCAGCGCGATCATGTCCGATATCGTGGAGATCGCCCGCGACGTGCGCATGCCGGTCTTCGGCCAGCCCGCAGATCAGTTGACAGAGGCCCAAACCGCCCGCACGGCAGTCCCCGCGGCCTATTACATCCGCCTGGAATTGCAGGACAAACCGGGCGCCCTGGCCAAGGTCGCCGCAATCCTGGGCGAGGCGGGCATATCAATCGATCGCATGCGCCAATACGGCCATCATGACGATAACAGCGTTCCGGTCCTCGTCGTCACCCACAAGACCACGCCCGACGCCATCGATCACGCCATCGAAACCCTGCCCAAGACCGGCGTCCTCGTCAGCGATCCGGTAGAACTGCGCATCGAAGAAGTCTGAGATGAAACGGGGGCGCCCGCCCCCGATCGCCCGCATAAAGGCACGGCCCCGCCCTCTCTCTGGATATTTATGCAAAGAAGAAAGACAGGGCCAAGCCTGCATCTTCTGTGTCAAATATCCTTGGGGGAGCCGCCGTCAGGCGGCGGGGGCGAAAGCCCCCTGCGGGGTCAGCCGCCCGCGATCACACGGACATAGTTGCGCGTCTCGCGATAGGGCGGAATGCCGCCATATTTCTGCACCGCGCCGGGCCCGGCATTATAGGCCGCAAGCGCAAGCCGCCAATTGCCGAACTGATTATACATCATGCGCAGATAGCGCGCGCCGCCATTCAGGTTCTGGACCGGATCATTCGGATTCACGCCCAGCTTGGCCGCCGTTCCCGGCATCAACTGCGCCAGCCCCGTCGCGCCCTTGTGCGAGCGGGCGCGCGGGTTCCAGCCCGATTCCTGCTGGACAAGCCGCAGGAACAGATCCTCCGGAATGCCATAGCGCCGCGCGGCGGCGCGGGCATGGGGAATGAAATCGCTGCTGCGGCCGCGATAGGCGGGAATGGTTTCGCTGTTCAGCGCAATCTCGACCGCGCTGCGATTCGCGCCACCGGGGCGCAGCCTTGCCGATTGCTGGTATTGACCGGCCAGCCGCGAATCCATCAGCCGGGTCTGGCGCGCGAACTGTTCGGCGCGTGATTTCGACGAACTGCCTGACAGGCGCAGCCCTTCGGCCGCCGCTGGCAGGGCGACAGCCGTCATCAATGTCGCACAAACAGCCGCCTTCACAGTAAGGATGATCTTCATGCCTGCCCTCGTTCTTATTCCTTTTTCAGGAACTATACAGAAAAATGCCGCTTTCGCCAGCCGCAGGTTTTTGCGGCCCGGACCGGCAGCGCCGTCGGCGGGAATCTGCCCATCCATTTATCCTCTGTCAATTCATGCGGGCGGTGTTGTGCGCTTGCCGCATAAAACTGCCTGCGATAGACCACCGGAAACGAGACAACACCAAGGACACCGACATGGCAGGCAGCGTCAACAAGGTCATTCTGATCGGCAATCTGGGTCGTGACCCTGAAATCCGCAGCTTCCAGAACGGCGGCAAGGTGGCCAATCTGCGGATTGCGACCTCGGAACAATGGAAGGACCGCAATACCGGCGAACGGCGCGAGCGGACCGAATGGCATTCGGTGGCCATCATGTCCGAAGGCCTGGTCAACGTGGTCGAGCGTTTTCTGAAAAAGGGCAGCAAGGTCTATGTCGAAGGCCAGCTGGAGACCCGCAAATGGCAGGACCAATCCGGTCAGGATCGCTTTTCGACCGAGGTTGTATTGCGTGGCTTCAATGGCACCTTGCAGATGCTGGACGGTCGCGGCGAAGGTAGCGGCGGCGGCGGTGATCGCGGCGGCTATGGCGGTGGCGGCTATGGCGGCGGTCAGGATGATTACGGGCAATCCTCGTCTTCGTCTTCCTCTTCGGGTGGCGGGCGCAGCGATTACGACGATGAGATTCCGTTCTAAGACCGGGCGGCATGTCACCCCGGCATGAGTTCGCAAACGCGGGCGCGGCATATGCTGCGCCCGTTTTTCGTTGAACCGCTTTGCCACATCGCGCGCCTTTTCGCCTCTGCAAGAGCCGTCCGGACCTTTCACCGGCGGCGGATCCGTTTAAGATGCAGGCAAGACGCCCGCTGAATTGGCCTTGGCTCGTCCGGGACTTCCGCTTCTTCAGCGCCACCTGACGACCGGAGCCGGGATCCATGCTGAAAACGATCTTCCCTGCCGCGCTGATCCTGTGCCTTTCCGCGCCTGTGCTGCGGGCGCAGGACCTGCCCGATTACGTCGGATCGGGCCAATGCGCGGCCTGCCATGAGGCGGAAAGCCAGTCATGGCAGGGATCGCACCACCAACTGGCCTGGACCGAACCGACAGCCGATACTGTGGTCGCGGATTTCGATGGCACGCGCTTTCAGAATGACGACCTGACGGTGGCTTTTTCGAAGGATGCGGCGGGCTATCACGCGCAGATCACCGAATCCGATGGCACCACCACCATGCGCCGCGTGCATTCCGTGGCCGGGATCGAGCCCTTGCAGCAATATCTGTTCGAGACAGAGCCCGGGCGGCTGCAAAGCTTTGACGTGGTCTGGGATAGCGAGGAGAAGCGCTGGTATCACCTCTATCCCGATCAGTCGCTGCCGGTGGGCGACGGGCTGCACTGGGCCGGGCCTTACAAGAACTGGAACGCCCGCTGCGCCGAATGCCACGCCACCGGCTATGAAAAGAACTACGATCCGGCGACGCGCAGCTATGCCTCGACCCAGGCCGAGATCGGTGTGGGGTGTGAGGCCTGTCACGGTCCCGGCTCGGCCCATATCGACTGGGCGGAAACGGGCAAGCCGGTCGAGATCCCCGGCGTCGATGCCTTTGGCCTGACCATGCGCAGCACCGCCGATTCAGAGGGCTGGATCCAGCAATGCGCGGGCTGTCATTCGCGCAGAGAGGCCTTTGGCGACGGCAATCCCGTCCCCGGCACGCCCTATCACGATGCCTACCGGCTGATGATGCTGACCCCGGATCTGTATTTCCCCGACGGGCAGATCCGGGAAGAGGTCTATGTCTACGGCTCTTTCCTGCAGTCGAAAATGTATGCCAATGGCGTCAGCTGCATGAATTGCCACAATCCCCATACCGCGCAGCTGGTGGCCGAGGGGAATGCCGTCTGCACGCAATGCCATTCCGAGGCCGGGAATACCGAATTCCCCAGCCTGCCCATTGCGGATTACGACACCCCCGAACACCATTTCCACGAGCCGGGATCCGAGGGCGCACAGTGCAAGAATTGCCACATGCCGACCCAGACCTATATGGGCGTGGATGCCCGCGCCGATCACAGTTTCCGCATCCCGCGCCCCGATCTGACGCCGATCACCGGCGCGCCCGATGCCTGCACCAATTGCCATCAGGACCAGACCCCGGAATGGGCCGCGCAGCAGATCGAGGCATGGTATCCGGACTCTGACAAGCGCGGCCCGCATTTCGGCACGGTCTTTGCGCAATCCGCCGTCGATCCGGCGGGCGCCCTGCCCGATCTGTTGAAGATCGCGGGGGATGAGGGGCAGTCCGACATTGCCCGCGCCACGGCGATGTATCTGATGGGGGCGGCGGCGGATCAGCAGACGGCCCGCGCCACGGCACCGCTGTTGCGCGATGACAGCCCGCTGCTGCGCGCCGCCGCCATCCGTCCGCAACGCGCCGCCCCGCCGCAAGAGCAGTTTCAGAACCTTCTGGATCTGCTGAGCGATCCCATAAGGCTGGTCCGGCTCAGCGCCGCGCCCGATCTGCTGCGTGCGCCGGTGGCCAGTCTGCCGCCACGGATCGCGGAACGCTTTGGCCGCGTGGCCGGGGAATGGCAGCGTTCGCTGGGCAATCGGCTGGATTTCCCGGAAACGCATCTGGTTCTGGGCGGCACGGCGCTGACCATGCGCAACACGCCCGCCGCCATCGGCGCCTTCCGCGAGGCGGTGACGCAGGATCCGCAACTGCTGGATGCCTGGGTCATGCTGGTGCGGCTGGAGGCCAGCGTGAATGGCGCCGAGGCTGCCAATGCGGTGGTGGAAGAGGCGCTGCAGGCCAATCCGGGGCAACCGGATCTGATGGCCATGCAGCGCGAATTGCAGCAATAGCGGGCAGGACGCGCCGGCCGAATCGGCTCAGCGCGATTCGGACAGGGTCCTGATCAGCAGGTCGCGCGGCACATCGTCGCTGATGAAGGCCTGACCGATGCCGCGTGCCAGCACGAAACGCAGGCGGCCATCGACCACCTTCTTATCCTGCCCCATCAGCGTAATCAGCGCCTCGTCATCGGGCAATTCGCCCGGAATGTCGCGTAGGGCCGCGGGCATGCCCATCTGACGCAGATGCGCCAGCACGCGTGACGGGGCCTCTTGACTGCACAGGCCCATCCGCGCGGACAGATCGAATGCCAAAGCACAGCCGATGGCCACGCCTTCGCCATGCAGCAGACGGTCGGAATAGCCTGTCGCGGCTTCCAGCGCGTGCCCGAAGGTATGGCCCAGATTCAGCAAGGCCCGCTCTCCCTGCTCGGTCTCATCGCGGGTGACGATGCCCGCTTTCATGGCGACGGAATGTTTCACCGCCTGCTGGCGCAGCGCCATGTCGTCACGCAGGCGCGGGCCGTTTTCCTCAAGCCATTCAAAGAAATCGGCATCGCCCAGAAGCCCGTATTTGGCGACCTCGCCATAGCCCGCCAGAAAATCGCGCGGGCGCAGGCTGTCCAGCACGGAAATATCCGCCAGAACCAGCACGGGTTGGTGAAAGGCGCCGATCAGGTTCTTGCCCTGCGCGCTGTTGATGCCGGTCTTGCCGCCAACGCTGCTGTCGACCTGCGCCAGAAGCGTGGTCGGGATCTGCACGAAACGCACGCCGCGCCGCAGGATCGCCGCGGCAAAGCCCAACAGATCGCCGATCACCCCGCCCCCAAAGGCCAGCACGATATCGTCCCGCTCGACCCGCTGTTCCAGCAGCCATTCCACCGTCCGCGTCAGATGCGGCCAGCTTTTGGTGGATTCCCCGGTCGGCAGGGTCAGTGCCTCAGAGCTGATGCCCTGCGCCGTCAGCGCCTGTTGCAATTGCTGCAGATGCAGCGCCGCCACCGTCTCATCCGTGACGATCGCCACGCGCGGACGGCGCAGGAAAGGCGCGATTTCGCGGCCCGCATCGCGGATCAGCCCGGCACCGATCCGCACATCATAGGCCCGCGCGCCCAAAGGCACATGAACGGAAACGGGCGGGATCAGGGTGGCGTTTTCGGTCATGTCGGCTCTTCTATCATGGTGGGGTCCGCGTCGCGGATGGCGCCGATCAGGCGAAGGGTGGTGTCTTCGACCGTGCCGGGGCGTGCGGGGAAATCCAGATCGGCGCGGGCATAGACTGGATAGCGTTCCGCCATCAGCCGCTGCAAGGTGCCCTTGGGATCGGCCGTCTGCAGCAATGGCCGGGTGCTGCGCATCCTGACCCGGTGCCACAGCGTGTTCAGGTCGCAATTCAGCCAGACAGACATGCCGCGCGCCCGGATCGCCTCTCGGTTCCGGGCCTGAAGCCAGGCCCCGCCTCCGGTCGAGATGACGCCATTCGTGCCGTCAAGGATGCGGGCAATCACCTCGGCCTCGCGGTTGCGAAAGAACGCCTCGCCGTCGCGGGCGAAAATTTCCGAGATGGTCATGGCCGCCGCCGACTCGATTTCCGCATCCGAGTCGGTAAAGGGAACATGAAGACGGCGGGCCAGTTCGGTGCCGATCGCAGTTTTGCCTGCACCCATCATGCCGATCAGCACGATATGCCGCCTTAACCGCTGCTTCATGAACCCTCCGATTGTCAATTGGCTGACTGAATGACGTGATCTTTCGGAAATTGCCATATATATTCCGGGCTGAACCGGCGAAAGACCGGTGAAAACACGTCTGAACTTACGCGAATGAGGCAAAATCCGATGCGGCTCTTGAAGGTTTTGGTAGCGCTGATTCTGTTGGCGGTCATCGCGCTTGCGGCCTATGCCTATTTTGGCGATATGGAGCCCAGCCGCACAGAGACGCGCGAACCCATTGCGGTGGGCGCGGGCGACGCGGCACCGGCGCAGACAACGGGCGATGACAGCCCGGATAGCGGTGATCTTGACTGATCCGCGCCGATATCTGATCCCGGCGACGATCCTGGCCTGCCTTGCGCTGCCGCTGGCGGCGCAGGAACCCCTGTCGGCCAGCGACTGGCTGTCGGGCAGCGTGCGCGGCCCGCAGAGAGAGGCCTCGGCCTGGCGGCCCGGCGATGAACGCCCGCCCCGCGCCTCTGACACGCCGCGCGCCCGGCCCGTGGCGGAAAGCGGCACTGTCGGCCCGGTGCAGGTCACACGGCTGGATGGTGGCGACCCGGATGCGGCGGGAATTTCCACCGCGCGGCGGGCCGGCCTGCCCCCCGATCTGTGGCAGGGCAGCGATGCCGCCACCCTGGCCGAGGCGATCCGGCGCACCCCTGCCCGCCTGCCCGCCATGACGGCGCTGCTGGACCGGGTGCTGACCACGCAGCTGATGCCGCCGCAGATACAGGGCCCCGATCAGCGCGGCGCGCTGTTCATGGCGCGCGCCAACCGGCTGCTGGATATGGGGGCGCTGAACCGCGCGCAATCGCTGCTGATCGCGGCGGGCCAGAACGACCCCGAGAGCTTTCGCCGCCTGTTCGATATCGCCCTGCTGGAGGGCGATGAATCGCGCGCCTGCCATATCATGAACAACACCCCCGGCATCGCGCCCAGCTTTGCCGCGCGTATCTTCTGTCTGGCGCAGACCGGCGACTGGGCGGCCGCCGCGATCAGTCTTTACGGCGCCGAGGCATTGCAGCTGATCCCCGAAGATCAGGTGGTGCTGCTGACGCATTTTCTGGACGATGCCTTTGTCGATTCCGGGGTTGATCTGGACCTGCCGGCGGCGGTCTCTCCGCTGGATTTCCGTATCCGCGAGGCGATTGGCCAGCCGCTGCCCACCGCGCCGCTGCCAATTGCCTTCGCCCATTCCGATCTGCGCGTGAACAATGGCTGGAAGGCCCGGCTGGAGGCGGCAGAGCGTCTGGCCCGGGCCGGGGCGATCCCTGCGGGCGATCTGCGCAGCATCTATGCCGAACAGAAGCCCGCCGCATCGGGCGGCGTCTGGGAACGCGCGGGCGCGATGCGCACGCTTGAGGCCGCGCTGGCCGCCGATGACCCCGCCGCCGCCCTGCCCGCTGCCTTCGATCAGTTCCGCCGCGCCGATATGGCCGATGTGCTGGCCGCGATGATCGCCACCGATCTGCCCGAGGGCGGCAGCGGGCGCGCGGCGGACATCACCGCCTGGCTGCGTCAATGGCAGGGGCTGCTGGTCGCCGATCCGGTCCAGCCGCCCGAAATCCTGACCTCGGCCCCGCCTGCGACCGCCCCGGACACGCGCAAGGGCGAGGCGCTCTTGGAGGCCATGGCCGATATCGACGCCGCGCTTGACGGCGATCTGGCGCGGGCGGGTCGCGGGCTGCAGATGCTGCGCGCCTTCGGGCTGAAAAGCGACGCGGATCTGGCGCAGGCGCAGATTTCGCTGCTGCCGGTCATGTCGCCTCTGGAACAGTGATGCGGGACGATCGCGCCATCTCGGCCTTTCTGGACGCGCAGGCGGCCGAGGCAGGGGCCGCGCGAAACACGCTTCTGGCCTATGGCCGCGACCTGCAGGATCTGTCGGACTGGCTATCGGGCCGGGGCAAGGCGCTGACCGATCTGACCCGCGATCTGGTCGAGGATTACCTGACCCGATGCGACGCGCAGGGCCTGTCGCGGGCGACGCGGGCGCGGCGGCTGTCCTCGATCCGGCAATTCACCCGTTTCGCGCTGGAAGAAGGCTGGCGCGAGGACGATCCGGCCATCCGCATCCGTGGGCCGGGCCGGGCGCAGCGCCTGCCGAAAACGCTGGATCATGCCGAGATCGAGGCCCTGCTGGCCACCGCGCCGACCCTTGGCCGGGGCGCGGTCGAACGCGGTCGCAACCGCTGCCTGATCGAATTGCTTTACGCGACGGGCATGCGGGTCAGCGAACTGGTCGGCCTGCCGGTCGCGGGCACGCGCGGCGATCCAGCGGTGCTGCTGATCCGGGGCAAGGGCAACAAAGAGCGCATGGTGCCGCTGACACCCGCCGCCCGAAACGCACTGGCCGACTGGCTGCACCTGCGCGACAACGCGCCCAAGGACAGTCCGCTGGGCCGCTTGGTCGCGGGCAATGGTGCGCGCTGGCTGTTCCCGGCCCCGGGCGCCGCCGGCCATATGCCGCGCCAGAGCTTCGGCAGGCTTCTGAACGAGATGGCGGTGCAGGCGGGTGTCGACCCGGCCCGCGTGACGCCGCATATCATCCGCCATGCCTTTGCCACCCATCTGCTGCAGGGCGGGGCCGATCTGCGCAGCATCCAGACCCTGCTGGGCCATGCCGATCTGGGCACGACCGAGATCTATACCCATGTGCTGGACGAGCGGATGCGCGATCTGGTCCTGAACCACCATCCGCTGGCCCGGAACCCCTCGCCGAAGCCTGAGCCGGAGCCGAAAGACTAGATCTGTCCGACCCGCCCCATGCGGCGGATCGGGTTTGCCGCGATGCCGCCATGGCACGGTCTGCGGGTTGTTTTCCGCCACCGCCTTTACAACCCGCCGAAAATCAAGACATTGGCGCGGCGGTCGCGAAACAAATCCCGGCCCTGTCCGAAACCATCACATCACGAGGTCTGCCGATGCGCGTGCTGGCGCGAGCCTTTGCCCTGATGGGCCGCGAAAAAGACGGGCTGCACCGCCCCGGTCAGGATCAGGCGACGGGGATTGCGCTGATGCTGGCGGCCATCGTGGGGTTCACGCTGATGGATTCGGCGGCCAAGCAACTGACCATGACCTATCCGGTCCTGCAGGTCGTCTGGGCGCGTTTCGTGGGCAACCTGCTGATCTTCATGCTGATCTTTCGTGGGGGCGTGCTGACGCTGATGCGCACGCGCCAGCCGGGGCTACAATTCGCGCGCGCGCTCATGCAGCTATGCTCGATCGGGTTGTTCTTTACCTCGTTGCAATTCATCGGGTTGGCCGAGGCGACGGCGATCATGGACACCAATCCGGTGCTGATCACGCTGGGCGCGGCGCTGTTTCTGGGCGAAAAGATCGGCCCCCGCCGGATCATGGGGATCGTCGCCGCGCTGATCGGCGCCCTGATCATCATCCGCCCCGGCCTGGGCGTTTTTCAGCCCGCCGCGCTGCTGCCGATGATCGGCGCCTTCAGCTTTGCCGCCGGGGCGCTGCTGACGCGCATGGTACGCTCTGATTCGGTCGCCACCTCGGTCATGTGGTCGGCGGTGATTGGCAGTATCGTCACCTCGGCCCTTGTGCCCTTCACCTGGCAGCCGATTGCCGCGCAGGATCTGTGGCTGTTCGCGGCGCTGGCGATCTTTGGCACGCTCAGCCAATGGCTGCTGGTGCGCGCCTTTTCGGTGGCCGAGGCCGGGTCGCTGGCGCCCTTTGGCTATACCGGCCTGATCTGGGCCGGGTTCTGGGGCTGGCTGTTCTTTGACCAGTTGCCCGATCGCTGGACGATTCTGGGCGCGGCGATTATCGTGATCGCGGGTCTTTATGTCTGGTCGCGCGAGGCCCACGCGGCGCAAAGGGATCCATGAGCCAGAACGACAAACCCTCACTCCTTGACCGGATCGGCAATGCGGCGTTTCTGGCGGTGATCAGGCTGGCGGGACTTCTGCCCTATGACAAGCGTATCCCTGCCGTCGGCTGGCTGTTTTCAAGCGTGCTGGCACCTGTCGCCGGATGGCGCGGACGGGTGCGCGACAATCTGGCCCTTGCACGCCCGGATCTGGGCGCGGATGAGGTCAAGGCACTGACCCGGCAGGTGCCCGACAATACGGGCCGTTCCGTCGCCGAGATCTATTCGGGCGATGAATTCACCCGCCGCATTCACGAGGCCGATCCGCTGGAAGGGCCGGGCCTGCAGGCTTTGGAAGAGGCTTTTGAAAGCCAGCGCCCGGTCATTATCGCCTGCGCCCATTTTGGCAATTACGACGCCATGCGGGCGGCGCTGTCGGGCCGTGGCTATCCGGTCGGCGCGCTGTATCGGCCGATGAACAATGAGGCCTTCAACCGCCATTACATCCCCGCCATCACCGCCATCGCCGAGCCGCTGTTCCCCCGTGGTCGCGCCGGTCTGGCCTCGATGCTGCGGTTTCTGAAAGGCGGTGGCTGGCTGGCGCTTGGCTTTGACCAATATGACCGCCACTCGCCCGAGCTGCGCTTTTTCGACCTGCCCAGCCGCACGGTTCTGACGCCTGCGGAACTGGCGCTGCGCTATGACGCGCTGTTGATCCCGGTCCACGGGATCCGCCAGCCCGACGGGCTGAGCTTTCGCGTGCATGTCGGCAGTCCGATCCCCGAGGGCGAACCTGCCGAGATGATGCAGGCGCTGAATGACGATCTGGAAATGCTGGTGCGGCAGAATATGGGGCAATGGTTCTGGGTGCACCGGCGCTGGAAATAGCCCGCGCGGCGGCGGCGGGCATGAAAAAAGGCGGCGCGGGTGTCCCGGCCGCCTTTTTCAATGGCTGCGACGTGATCAGCCCGCGCGGGCGTTCCGCGTCGGGGCTGCGGCCTCGCGACGGCCGCGCAGTTCCTCGGCGACCAGGAAGGCCAGTTCCAGCGACTGGCTGGCATTCAGGCGCGGGTCGCAGGCGGTGTGATAGCGGTCCGACAGATCCTCATCCGTGACCGCGCGCACGCCGCCGGTGCATTCGGTCACATCCTTGCCGGTCATCTCGAAATGCACGCCGCCGGGGATCGTGCCCTCGGCCTTGTGGATGGCAAAGAATTCGCGGACCTCGCGCAGGATCGAATCGAACTGGCGCGTCTTGTACCCGGTCGAGGATTTGATGACGTTGCCGTGCATCGGGTCGCAGGACCAGACGACATTCGCACCCTCTTCCTCAACCGCCTTGATCAGGCGCGGCAGGTGATCGCCGACCTTGCCCGCGCCAAAGCGCGCGATCAGGGTCAGGCGGCCAGCCTCGTTCTGCGGGTTCAGCTTGGCCATCAGCACCTTCAGATCCTCGGCAGTGGTCGAGGGACCGGTCTTCAGGCCGATCGGGTTCTGCACGCCGCGTGCAAATTCGACATGCGCGCCATCGGGCTGACGGGTGCGATCGCCGATCCAGATCATGTGACCCGACCCCGCAACCGGCAGACCGCTGGTCGTATCGACGCGGGCCAGCGCCTCTTCATATTCCAGCAGCAGGGCTTCGTGGCTGGTGTAGAAATCGACCTTGGACAGCTGATGCGCGGTATCGGAATTGACGCCTGCGGCCTCCATGAAGGCCATCGCATCGCGGATGCGATCCGCGATATCGCGATATTTCGCGGCTTCCGGGCCACCGACGAAATCGGCGATCCAGTTCTGGACGCGGTGCATATCCGCATAGCCGCCGGTGCTGAAGGCGCGCAGCAGGTTCAGCGAGGCCGCCGATTGCGTATAGGCCGACAACATCCGTTGCGGATCGGGGATCCGCGCCTCGGCCGAGAAGTCGAAGCCATTGATGATGTCGCCGCGATAGCTGGGCAGTTCCACCCCGCCCACGGTTTCGGTTGGCGCGCTGCGCGGCTTGGCGAATTGCCCGGCCATACGGCCCACCTTGATCACCGGCAGTTGCGCACCCCAGGTCAGCACGACGGCCATCTGCAGGATCACCTTGAAGGTGTCGCGGATATTGTCGGCGCTGAATTCGCCAAAACTTTCAGCACAGTCGCCGCCCTGCAACAGGAAGGCACGGCCCGCCGCGACATCTGCCAGTTCCGCCTTCAGACGGCTTGCCTCGCCCGCGAAAACCAGCGGCGGATAGCGGCGCAGTTGCTTTTCTGCCGCCTCCAGTGCCGCCTGATCGGGATAATCCGGCATCTGGACGCGGGGATAGTTGCGCCAGCCGGCCTTGTCCCAGCTTTGGGTGGCGGTCTTGCGGATATCCTGCGTCATCGTTCACGCTCCTTTGAAAACTGACCCTCATATAGGCGCATTGCCCGACAAGCGAAAGTCCGCTTTCTCGCAAGCTGCGCGGCGGGGTCCGTGATTCGCGAAGTCTTGCTATGCATCGCGATCCCTGCTGATGTATCATCATCAATGAGTTACGAAGACAGCGCCGATGCCATCAACGAAACCCCGCCGATTCACATTTCTTTTGCTGAACCGGTTCACCATGCTGCCCTTTACCGCAGCGATAGAGCCCTTGCGGCTGGCCAACAGATCCTCACGCGGCAATCTGTTCACCTGGCGTCTGGTCGGTCCGGGCGGCGAGTCGGCCACCTGTTCCAACGGGACGCGGGTGATGCTGGATGGCGGGCTGGATCAGGACAGCCCGGTCGAACATGGCGATGTGGTCATCGTCTGCGGCGGCACCGAGATTTCCAAGGAAATCTGCAAGCCGGTGCTGAACTGGCTGCGCCGTCAGTCGCGCGGCGGGGCGACGATGGGGGCGGTCTGCACCGGGGCCTGGATCCTGGCCGAGGCCGGGCTTCTGGACGGGCGCAAGGCGACGATCCACTGGGAAAACCATGACGGCTTTGCCGAGGCCTTCCCCGAGGTCGATCTGTATCGGTCAGTCTTCGTGCAGGATGGCAACCGGCTGACGGCTGCCGGGGGCACTTCGTCGATCGATCTGATGCTGCATCTGATCGCGGTGTCGCATGGCGATGCGCTGGCGGCCGAGATCGCCGACCAGATGCTGCACACCACCATCCGCACCGATCAGGACCGGCAGCGCCTGTCGATCCCGACGCGCATAGGCGTACGCCATCCGCGCCTTGCCACGGTGATCGCGCGGATGGAGGCCAATCTGGAAGAGCCGATCAGCCCCGCGCAACTAGCCTCGGATGCGGGCATGTCCACGCGGCAATTGGAACGGCTGTTCCGCCGCTATCTGAACCGCAGCCCGAAACGCTATTACATGGAGACGCGTCTGGCCCGCGCGCGCAATCTGCTGATGCAGACCGAAATGTCGATCATCGAGGTCGCGCTGGCCTCGGGCTTTTCCAGCCCCTCGCATTTCTCGAAATGCTATCGCGCGCAATATGGCGGCACGCCCTATCGCGAGCGCGGCACAGGTCCGGCCTTGCAAACCGGCCAATAATACGCAGGCATATCAGACATAATAAACCTTTTTTAAGAGAGGGTTAACGATCTTTACCAATCGTTAACCCATTGCTCCTAACCCCAAGGATCAGGGCCGCTGAGGCAGCTTTGAAAGTCCGGCGTCAGATCGGACTGGTCATGGCAACTGACCGGGGGGAAGATGGAATACAATGTCACGATGCTGACGGTGGGCCAGCCCATCGGATCGGCATCCAGCGGATCGGCACGATGGGTGCCCTGGTCCAACAGCAGCGGCGAGATCAGTTTCAACGATCCGGTCCTGTCCGAAATCACCCTGATCGACGATGACACGCAATTCGAATCCGGCCGCTATACCCCGGATGAGACGATGCAGACCCTGGCCCAGGACGTGGCCTTCAACCCCTCGGGGCCGGTGATCCCCGCGGGCACGCAACTGTCGAACTATCTCAGCTCGATCATCCGCGAGACCACGCCCAATCCCGATGGCAGCTTCAACGAATTTCTGGTGCTGTTTCCACGCAGCTTCACCTCGGGCGGGCTGGGCAGCGAATTGGGCGACCGCTATTCAGTCCTGATTTTCCCCAAGACCCTGCCGAATGGCGAACAACCGGTCTTCGATCCGACCAAAGGCTATCGCTATGTCGGCCTGCAAAGCATCGGCAGCACCAATGACGCGGTGGATTATCCGGCGCAGGACTCCGCGCCCTGTTTCGCCGCAGGCACGCTGATAGCCACCACGCAGGGCGCGCGCCGGATCGAGGATCTGGCACCGGGCGATCTGATCCTGACCAGCGATCACGGCCCCTGCCCGATCCGCTGGATCGGCGCGACGCTGGTGGATGCGGCGCGGCTGGACCTGCAACCGAACCTGCGCCCGATCCTGATCCGGGCCGGGGCGATTGGCGACGGCCTGCCCGCGCGCGATCTGGTGGTCTCGCCGCAGCATCGCATCCTGATCCGCAGCCGCATCGCCCGCCGCCTGCTGGAATTGGATGAGGCGCTGGTGGCGGCGAAACATCTGGTCGGGCTGCCGGGGATCGAGGTCCTGAACCCGCCGCAGGGCGTCACCTATTACCACATGCTGTTCGACCGGCACGAGTTGGTTCTGTCCAACGGCGCCTGGACCGAGAGCCTTTATACCGGCCCGCAGGCGATGAATTCGGTCGGCGCAAAGGCCCGGCGCGAAATCCTGACCCTGTTTCCGGAACTGGCGCAGGCCGGTTTTCGTCCCGCCGGGGCGCGGCGCTTTCTGACAGGGCGAGAGGCGCGGCAACTGGTCCAGCGCTTCAGCCGCAACACCCACCGGCGGTTGATCGAGCCGCTGTAGCTGCCTTGCGCGCGGTTTTGACGCGGCATAGTTTCGGCGCATGACACAGCACCGCATCCGCCCCGCCCGCTTTCCCGACGATGCCGACACCATTCGCGCGCTGTTTCGCGAATATGCCGACTGGCTGGGCAAGGATCTGGATTTTCAGGGCTTCGAGGCGGAACTTGCCGGATTGCCCGGAAAATATGCGGAACCGCAGGGGATATGCCTGATTGCCGAGGATGCGGACGGCGTGGCCCTTGGCTGTGTTGCGATGCGCCCGCTGGACGCGCAGACCTGCGAGATGAAGCGCCTGTATCTGCGGCCCGCCGCGCGCGGTCTGGGCCTTGGACGGGCGCTGAGCGCGGCAATCCTTGAGGCTGCGAAAAGCGCCGGATATCAGCGCATGGTGCTGGATACGCTGACATCGCTGGACAGCGCGATCCGCATCTATGAGCGGCAGGGGTTTCAGCGGATAGAGGCCTATTACCCCAACCCCCTGCCCGATGTCATCTATCTGGGGCTGCGGCTGCAACCATGAAAAAAGGCCGCGCTGCGGCGGCCTTTTCCTGACAGAGGCTTTTCCCGACAAAAGCCCGTCTATTCGACGACGGTGATGCGCCCGTCCATGTAGGGTTTGTAATTCCCCTCATAGCCCGACAGGTAATCGGCCAGCACCTCGGCCAGGTCGGGGCCGAAATCATAGACTTTCTGAGCATTGGTGGCAAAGACGTCATAGCCATCGCCGCCGCCGCGCATGTAGTTGTTCGACACCACGCCATAGATGGCCTCGGGGTCGATGGGTGCCCAATCCTCGCCATCCCGCACCATCACATCGCTGATCCGCGATCCGACCTCGGCCGTGGGCGTCACGGTGTATTTCAGCCCTGCAACCTGTGCGAAACGGCCGCCGCCTTCCTCATATTGACTGGCCCCGTTTTCCAGCGCGGTGACCACATCGGCGCCCTTCAACTGGAAGGTCGCCAGCGTGTTCTGGAAGGGCAGCACGGTATAGACCTCGCCCATCGTGACCGGGCCTGCATCGATCGAGGCGCGCAGCCCGCCGCCATTGGCAATCGCGATGCTGACGCCTTGCGACGCGACGCGGTCCAGCATCGCATCGGCGACCAGCACGCCCATCTCGCATTCGCGGGCGCGGCAATTGGCACGATCCCCGTCAATCGAGGCCGTCGTTTCGGCCACGGTTTCTTCGCGCAGGGCCTTGATGGGTCCGGACATCTCGGCAATCCGGGCGACGAGGGCCTCATCCTCGGGGACGCTGCTGTCCAGCAGGATCGGCGCGCCTTCGGCCTTCAGCAGCTTGCCATCATCGTCAAAGGTCAGCACCAGATGGCCCAGATATTTGGAATAGCCATAGGCGGTCACGACCGGGATCTCGGTCCCGTCCGGGCCGGTTACCATGGTCGGATAAGGACCTTTCGCCCCCTCCAGATCGCCCAGCAGGATCTGCGAATGGCCACCGACCACCGCGTCCAGCCCCTCGACCTGGCTGGCATATTCCTGATCGCGCAGATAGCCGGTATGGGTCAGCGCGATGATCTTGTTCACGCCCGCATCGGTCAGTTCCTGAACATCGGCCTTCATGCTGTCGATATCATCCATGAAGATCACATTCGGCCCCGGCGAGGCGGTTTCCGGCGTGTCCATCGCCAATGCCGAAACGATGCCGATCTTTTCGCCGCCAACCTCCAGCGTCAGCACATCGCCGACCTTGCCCTTGAGGATCTGGGATTGCGACAGATCCAGATTGCCCGACACGACGGGGAAATCCACACCATCCACCAGGTTCAGCAGACCTTCGGGACCGTCATCGAATTCGTGATTGCCAAGCGCCATCGCGTCATAGCCGATGGCGTTCATATATTCGGCGACATCCTTGCCCTTGTAGGTCGTGTAGAAGAGCGAGCCCTGATACTGGTCGCCCGCATCCAGCACCAGCACATTGCCGCCATCCGCCGTGATCTGGTCGCGCAATTCCTTGACCTTGGCCGCGACGCGGGCGACGCCGCCAAAGCATTCTCCGGCTGCCTTGGTCTCTTCGTCGCAGGTGCTGTCATATTTGTTGATCGGTTCGACGCGGCTGTGCAGGTCGTTCGTATGCAAGATATGCAACACCGTTTCGGCCTGCGCTGATCCCGCGCAAAGCGCGACGACAGAGGCTGCGGTCAGAAAGCGAAGCGCCATCATGATTCCCTTCATGTGCGATTGTATCTCCGGCAACAGATTGGCGCGGCGCATCGCATGCGTCAAATAGAACAGCAGCCCTTGACCACAGGGAAAGGGACAAGGCAAATGCGGTTATGTTGGCTTACAAGATACTTCGCCCCGCCGAATGGGCCCGGATGCAGCGCGACGGTCAGACCGATGGCGCGCCGGTCGATCTGGCGGATGGCTATGTCCATCTGTCCACCGCCGGGCAGGTGGCGGAAACCCTGCGCAAGCATTTCGCGGATGAGGAAGAGGTGCAATTGCTGGCCTGCGGCGAAGGCAGCATGGCGGCGGATCTGAGGTGGGAGCCCTCACGCGGCGGCGCGTTGTTTCCCCATCTCTATCGCCCCCTGCGCATGTCGGATATCGTCTGGACACGGTTGCTGAGGCGCGGCGAAAACGGGCATGAGACGGGACCGCTGGAATGAAGATGTTGGAAAAGATGGGGCTGCATCTGTTGCATGCCCTGCCGCCCGAACAGGCACATGATCTGTCGATCAAGGCGCTGGCCAGCGGGCTGGTGCCCCTGCCGGGCGCGCCGGTCACATCGGACCGGCTGCGTTGCAGCTTCGCCGGGCTGCATCTGGCCAACCCCGTCGGTCTGGCTGCGGGCTATGACAAGAATGCCAAGGCCGTCGCGCCGCTGATGCGCGCGGGCTTCGGCTTTATCGAACTGGGGGCGTCGACCCCGCGACCACAGCCCGGCAACCCCAAGCCGCGCCTGTTCCGCCTGCGCGACGACCGCGCGATCATCAACCGCTTCGGCTTCAATAACGAGGGTGCCCGGGCTATCGCGGAACGTCTGTCGCGACGTCCGGCAGGTATTCCGGTGGGGCTGAATATCGGCGCGAACAAAGACAGCGCCGATCGCGCCGCAGATTTCGCCGAGGTGGTCCGCATCGCCGGTGCCTCTGCCGATTTTCTGACGGTGAATGTCTCCTCGCCCAACACCGAAAAGCTGCGTGCCCTGCAAGGCCCCGAGGCTTTGGCCGCATTGCTGAATGGCGTGATGGAGGCGCGTGACAGCCTGCCCGAACGGCGCCCGATCTTCATCAAGATCGCCCCCGATCTGGACATGTCCGAAATCGCGGATATCGCCGCGGTGGCGAAAGAGGCGGGGGTTGATGCGATCATTGCGACCAATACGACACTGTCACGCGACGGGATTTCCGACAGTCAGGCCGATCAGGCCGGTGGCCTGTCCGGCGCGCCGCTCTTTGACCGCGCGACCCGCGTTCTGGCCCGTCTTTACCATGAGACCGGCGGAGAGATCCCGCTGATCGGCGTCGGTGGAATTTCCAACATCAATGACGCCTGGATGAAGCTCGCTGCGGGCGCCAGCGCGATTCAGATCTATTCCGCGCTGATCTATCAGGGATTTTCGCTGGCCTCAGAGATTGCAACCGGACTGGACGACCGGTTGCAGAAACAGGGCATGACGCTGCAAGACCTGACAGGCAGCGGTTATCGCGACTGGCTCTGACGCGCTTTCGCGCGTCTAATCCGTTTCCAAAAGCTGGTTCATGCTGAGCGAAGGATCCGGGCAGCCCGCGTCGCCGACGATCCGCGCAGGCACCCCTGCAACGGTCTTGCAATCGGGCACGTCGTGCAGAACGACCGAGCCCGAGGCGATGCGCGAATGATGGCCCACGCGAATATTGCCCAGCACCTTCGCGCCTGCACCGATGAGAACGCCTTCCTCGATCTTGGGATGCCGGTCGCCATCGGCTTTGCCTGTCCCGCCCAGCGTCACCGAATGCAGCATCGACACGTCATTACCGACACGTGCCGTCTCTCCGATAACGATGGAATGGGCGTGATCGATCATCACACCCGTCCCGATACGCGCCGCCGGATGGATATCGACGCCAAAGCATTCCGAGCAGCGCATCTGCACGAAATAGGCCATATCGCGCCGCTCTTGCTGCCACAGCCAATGCGCCATGCGATAGGCTTGCAGGGCCTGAAACCCCTTGAAGAACAGCACCGGCTGCAACATCCGGTGGGTGGCGGGATCCCGATCATAGACGGCCATCAGATCGCGGCGCGCCGCATCGCCCAATTCGGGCGACGTCCGATAAGCCTGATCCGCGATCTCGCGCAGAATCTGTTCGCTCATCTCTCCGCTGGCCAGTTTCAGCGAGAACCGATAGGCCAGCGCCGCTTCAAAACTGGGATGATGCAACAGCCCTGCATGGATCAAAGACCCCAGCAAGGGTTCGTCCTGAACAGCTTGCTGCGCTTCATCGCAAAGCTGCGCCCAGATCGCATCCCGATCCAATCGCAGCGCTTTCTTGTCGCTGGTTTGCATGTTCATTCGGTTGCCCTGCGCTACCCTCTGGACCCTTTTCTTAAACGATATGTAGGCAGGGGAAAAGCGCAGGCCAGAGGTAAACCGAAAATTACGGAATGTGCAATTCCAGCCAATGAACCGCCAGGCGCACCTCTCCTCCCGTGAAATTGCCCCCGGACGCGGTCATGATCAGGTTGGCGGCGGAGTAATAGGTCATCGGCGCGCCCAGCAATCCCCGGGCATAAGACCCCACCGATTTCCCCAACCCGTTGCCAAAGCGATCCGTCGCGCCGCCGGTGCCCAGCGACCAGGTGTTCAGCGTCCCGGTCAGCGTGTTCAGAACCTTGGCCGTGGCGCCGATCACCATGACATTCGCGGGGATCGTCACGCCGGTGTCGAAACTGGCGCCCTCACCCACGGTCACATCGGCCTCGATCATATTGGAAAGCAGGCCAGAGCCCAGACGCCCAAGGCTCAGCGCGCCATAGACCCAGGCCGCGCCGCCATGAATGGCCTCGACACCGCGATCCAGAATGAATGCCCGCATGCCGGCCGTCGCCGGAACGAAGATCCAGCCTCCGTTAGATCCGATGGCGATCTTGCCGCCCTGACCGGACCAACCGCCAAGGGCACCATCGGGGACGCCCCAGCATTGACCGTCGATCACCGCTCCGGGCGGCGAGGTCGCATCCGTGCTTTGCAGCACCAGATTGACCGCCCCGTCCAGCCGCATCAGCGCCTCATTCACGGTCACATGTTTCTGCGCCTGCGCGGCCTGAAGCAGGGGCATTCCCAAACGCTTGGTTTCACTGGTCATCGAATTTCCTCCTGACGAATGGACCGGGACCGAAACGGTCCGAAAGCTGCGCCACGGCAACCGTGCAGGGACCACCCGTGGTGGCGCTTGCCCAGATCTCGGCCGGAACGCTGTAGAATGGCTGATCCAGATCAACCTGATGCAGGACGGTGCCGCCCTTGATGATCCGCAGGCGATAGGTCTCGCTGGCCTCGCCCAATGGGATTTCGGACCCGTCCCAGCTGTCGCCATCGACGCGGCTGCGCCGGACCCAGCTGATCAGATTGCCTTTGGCCCGCAGATGGCAGGGCGCATAGGGGCGCAGCCCGATGCCGCGCGCCTCTGTGACGCGTGCGCGATAGCTGGCATCATCCGGCGGCCGGTTGGCCGGGCCAATGCGCCAGAAGCGTTCCTGACCACGGGCATTCGGCGGCAGTTTGACCTGCCTTGGCCCGCCATCCAGAAGGACGACATGCGACCCTGCGGGCCAGATATCGGGCATGATCCCGTCCGTGCCCGCCTGCCCCCGCAGCAATTCGCTGATCTGCCAGATATTCCGGGCAACCGGCTCGGCTTTGGTGAACTGGACGATCTCCCAATTCTCCAGCGAGCCGTCGCCGATGGCGATGATATTGCCGCCCGCCAGCAGCGCCTTCGACGTCACCGACCGCAAAGAGGCGTCCTTCAGCCGCAACCGCAGCCGCGCACCGCGATCAATCAGCGCCGGGCTGGCCCGCACCAGATCGGTTTCGGTGCGCCCGATATAGGACCGCTGGGTCAGCAGCGCGTTCAGATCGTAACCACCTTCCTCATCGACCGAGGCATAGGCCGCCACCGACCCCGGCCAGGGCTTTGCCGCCACCGCCAGATAGGGCGCATGCGGTCGTTCATCCCCGCGCAGCAATGGCAGATCCATGAACAGCGGCAAGACCGGCATTGGCGGCACATAGCGGCGTACCGGGCGTTCCGGCGTGACCGTCAGTGCCGGACGATAGACGCCCGGCTCGACCCTGACCGCATCGACGGTGATCGCGCCCGCGCGTTCCACGCGGTCGATGCGCCAGCGTTTCGCAGGCGCGGTGCCATGCCGCATGCGGACAACATCGCCCGGCCCCAGATCGGCCAGCGACGGCGGCAGCGCAAAGCGCGCCGTGTCGCGCGACACCACGGCCTCGGCCAGCCAACGCTCGGCGATCGCATGGCCTTCATCGCGGGTCAGCAGCATCGGAAACTCGCTGTTCGTCACCGTCTCCTGATCCGCATCCGGCAGGCTGGTTTCGGCGGTGGCGACGCCGTAATCCGCCCCGGCCTCGACATGGGTCAGCCGCAGATAGCCATGCGTTTCGGGCTCTGCCGCGCGGGCCGTCTCGAAATCCCGGACCTCTTCGGCGATGGCCAGATCCTCTGGTCCCAGTTCAGCCATGACGCGGCCATCCCGGGGCAGGAATTGAAGCTGACCATCCCGCTCGACCACATCGAAACCATGCGCCAGCATCAGCGGCTGAAGGGCCGCACGCGCCGTCTCTCCTCCGCCGATGTGATAGCCGCGCACGACACCGGATAATTCGCGGGCGTCAAAGGCGGTCACACCGGCCTCGCGGCAGATATCGCCCACCACCGCGCTGAGCCGCACGGCACCGGCACGCCCGTTCAGCCAATGCCCGCGCTCCCATGCGGGACCGTCCGACCACAGATCGCCGCGCCCCGGAAAGGCCGGGAAAGGCCGCGCGTCCCAACACCAGATATGGGCGCGCGACAGATCGACCATCCGGCCGCCGCCCTCCATCGCCGGGTTATTAGCGGGCTTCGCCCAGTAAGAGGTCGCCGCCTGCACATAGGCCGACTGGATCGCATCATCGCGCTGCGCATTGGAGTACCAGGGCAGCGTGCTTTCCGAACTCATCGCGTCCAGAAACTTGTTGGGCTGGTTCGTCGCCTTGTCCAACGAGGCGCAGCCATATTCGGTGAACCAGAAGGGCTTCGATCCCGGCACCCAATCCGTCGCCTGACGCGACCTCTGCCCGTTCGGGCGGTTATAATGCAGGTTCTGCCACCAGCTTTTCAGATCCTTGTAGCGCCAGACCCAGGCCTCATCATAATCGCCATCGGTGATCGGGCTGCGGCGCTGCGCATCGCGGTCGGCCTTGCTGGCGTAGTACCAGTCAAAACCCTCGCCGCCGCAGACATTGGCCTGCAGATAGTCCTGATTGTCGATCCGGCCCCAATGCGCGTCCTTGTGATCCTCGCCATCGCGCCAATCCGACAGGGGCATGTAGTTGTCGATGCCGATGAAATCGATATCGGGATGCGCCCAGAGCGGGTCGAGATGAAAGAACAACCTGCCATCGCCCGGATGGTGACCGAAATATTCCGACCAGTCGGCGGCATAGCTGATCTTGACGCCTGCCCCCAGGATGGCGCGGACATCCTGCGCCAGCCGGATCAGCCGCGCGACCGCAGGATAGCTGTTATTCGGTCCACGGATCTGCGTCATCGCAACCATCTCGGTGCCGATCAGGAAGGCATCGACACCGCCTGCCGCTTTGCACAGATGCGCGTAATGCAGGATGAACCGGCGATAGGACCATTCCTCCGGGCCATGATAGCCGACCTTGTCGCCATCGATGGAAAAATCGCTGGCCTTGGCGCTGCCAAAGAAAGCCTCGACCTCGGCAACCGCATCCGGGGTGCCATCGGTCGTTCCATCCCGGCCCGGCGCAACCGAGGTCGTCACCCGTCCGCGCCAGGGCATGACGGGCTGGCCGGTGCCGCCATAGGGATCGGGCAACCCGTTCCCGGCAAGCTGATCCATCAGGATGAAGGGATAGAACACCGCCTTCTTGCCGGAGCCCGCAATTGCGCGCAGCGCCTCGATCACCGACTGGTCCGAGGGCGTGCCGCCATAGATCGGACGATCATTCACCCGCGCCACCCGCTCGGCGGCACCGCGATCGATCCCACCCGCGCGCCAGGCCATCTCGCTGCCCTCGCCATCGCTGTTTTCGATCTTGGGCTTGACCGCGCAATGGTTGATCCGCAGATCGTTGCCAAACCAGGACACCACCAGCGAAACCGAGCCGACATTGGGCAGTTCACGCCCAAGCGTCGTCATCGAGGCGGTAAAATCGGTCCCGCCCATCGGCGTGTTCACATTGATGGACCGCATCTCGCCCAGACCCAGATCCTGCGTCACCGGGGTCGTCGCCAGCGAATATTCCCCCGTCCCGGGGATCAGCGCGACGGCACGAACCTCTTTGCACAGACCGGACCCGTCCTGTGCCGGGCAGGTCACCTCGAAGGTCAGCTGAGGCATGCGATTGCCCCATGGCTCAAGGTTCAGATCCTCCAGCACGACATAGGCCAGCCCGCGATAGGCGGGCGCTGCCTCGCCCTCATGCGCGGCGATGGCGGGATCGGGCAGCTGACGCTCGCCGCCATTATAGACGCGCATATTCAGATCGGCGGGCGCGATTTCCTCGCCATCGGCCCAGACGCGACCGACACCCAGAATGCGCCCCTCGCACAGGGCCATTGCCACGGACAGCCGATAGCTGATCTGGGTCACGCGGGTCTTGGGCGATCCCTTGCCCCCGCCTGCATCCTCGGATCGTGCAATCTCTTCCAGCGGTGAGGCCCAGATGACATGCCCGGGAATCCGCATCTGCCCCCACAAACGCGGGATCGGCGCCCCCTCGCCCGCCGTTTGCAGGCGCAGCCGGTCGATGCGACCCGTCTCGACCGCCTTCGAGCCGCCGCCCAGCAGTCGCTGGTCAATCGCATTGCCGATCGTCGCTCCGACGGCGCGACCGATGACAGCACCCGACAGGCCCAGAAACGCGCCACCGAAGCCACCGCCGATGGATGCGCCCACGGCAGACAGAACGATTGTGGCCATCTTGGCCTCCTTCCTTCAACATGTCAGGGAAAGCGGAACCGGGCAGCGATCCGGTTGCGCCAGGGCATTGTCAGCGGGCTGTCGATCACGCCATGACCGTTATAGGCGTGGATGAAACGCGGCAGATCACCAACCTGCGATATCACGCCCAGATGCTTGGCAATCGCCCCCTGCCGCATCCGAAACAGCAGCACCTGCCCCGGCTCCAGATCGGCATCCGCGGGCAAGGGCAGCAGATGCCGCACGGCGGCCTGCATCAGAACCTCGGTCCGACCGACCTCTCCCCAATCCGGGCTATAGGCGGGCGCGATTTCAGGCTCTGCACCATAAAGGTCGCGCCACAGCCCACGGATCAGCCCCAGACAGTCGGCGGCCACGCCGCGAAGACTGGCCTGATGCTGATAGGGCGTGCCGATCCAGCCGCGCGCCAATTCGACCACATCCTTATCCATTGCGTGACCCCACCTGCGGCGCCAGCAGCCAGTCTTCGCTGGGCAGATGCGGAAAGCCCCTGAAATTCAGCATATTGTTGAATTTCTGCCGGCAGGTGGCCGCGCGTTTGTCGCATCCCGCAACCAGCCGCAAACGATCCGAGGGCTGCGGCGACAGGCCCAGCGACTGCCACAGCTCGATCTCGCGCCCGCCGCCTTTCAGCGTAACGTCATTCTTGATCTTGCCCTGCAGATCCGCTGCCTCGCCGCTCAGCACCCGCAGGACCCCGCCCTCGAACCAGCGTGGCGCGGCATCGGGAAATTGCGAGAAGCGGAAGATACGGCCATCCTCCAGACCCTCGACGACAATCTCGGTCTGGAAACCGCCAGCCACAAGATCCAGCTTGCAGCAGCCATCGCCAAGCCGCGCCGAACAGCGCGGATGAAAGACCCGGCCACGCGCGCTGTTCAGCGGCTCGGCCAGACCACGCAATTCGGCGCGGAATTCGCCATTCGCACGCGACACCTCGCCCAGCGACCCGGCGAAGGTCAGGCGGCGCTTGCCGGTATCGGACCAGTCAACCTCCCACATCTTCAGCTCTGCGGCGTCCCAGCGACCGGCCAGAATGTCACGTTCGCTGATCGCGTCATCCGACAGGGCGCCGGCGGCCTCGGAATTGTCGACCGACAGGCCGGATCCCTGCACCAGCGCGCGCGCCGACATGCCGTGATCCGGGCGAAAGCGAATGCCTTCGAAATTCAGCGCCGCATCGTGATCGGTAAAGCCCAGAACCAGCCCATCCTTGCGCCGGATCATCCAGGCACGTGCCCAGGTCGTCGTCGTCATAGCCGCACCTCCACCACCGGGATCTGCGGCACCTCGCCCGACTGGAAAGAGGCGACCGAGACCGCGATCCGATCCATGTCGAACCGCACCGGCACGTCGAATTCGAACCCTGCCGTGATCTCGGCGCCCACGGGCGGCGGATCCTTGAAGGTGATCGTCCCGGTCAGGTGATCCACCTGGAAATGCGCGCCCGGGAACATCTCGACCCCGCCTGCGCCCGCGCGGACGGTATCCTTGACGATCTTGACGATGGGTCGGGCATAGCTGAACGCGCCCGAGACGTAATTCTTGACGATCTGAAAGGCGACGGTCTGGCCATCCCCCTTTGCGATCTCCTGATCGTCAAAGGCCACGGGGGCCGAGGGCAGGCCGCTTTTGTAATCCGCCCAATCCTTCCAGCGAAAGCCGTGCAACTGACCGGCGCGGGCCTCGAAAAAGGCAATCAGCGCCGCCAGATCGTCCAATGAGCGCAACCCCATACCGGCATCATAGTGACGCCGCGCATGGGCCCAGGGGGTGTTGCGCTCCTCGAACCCGCTGGCCAGCGTCACGATTTCGGTGCGCCGTTCCGGACCGCCAATGGCGCCGAATGACAGGTTGGTGGGGAAACGAACCTCATGAAATGCCATCTTGCCCTCCGATCAGCTGTTTCTGTTGCCGCGCGCCAGCACCCGGCCAAGCTGTGCGGCGATCTGCGACTGGCTGCGCTGAAAGCCCGCCACATCGGGGGTCGAGACATTGACCGTGACATTGACCGGACGGCTGTTCCCCGACGCGGCCGCGACGCCCAGACGGCCATCCGCGCCACGCCGCAAAGGCATGATCGCCTCTGGTCCGGCCTCGCCCATCAGACCCGTGGCACCGCGCATCGGGAAATGCGTGGGCTGGCTGACAACACCGCCCTTGGCAAAGGGCATCACGCGGCCCTGCACAAAGGCGCCGCCATTGGCAAAGGGCAAGGCGCCGGACACCATGCCGGTCAGGCTGTTGCCGATGGTCCCGGCCAGCGCGCTTTCCACCGGCTTCATCGCAATGGAATAGACCGTATCCGCGATCGACCTCCCGATCCCCTTCAGCGCATCCGACAGTTTCGCCCCGTCGAAAATCAGATCGTCAAATGCCCGGCGCAGACCGGATTCGATGCCCCGGTTCAGCGTTCCGACCTCACGTGCGGTATAGGTCATGGACTGCCGCAGCCGCGCCAGTTCCGCCTCGAACTCTGCCGTCATCCGGCTGGTCTGGCCGAATCCCTCATCCAGCTGGTCCAGCGAAGCGCCGAACCCGTCCTTGTTGGCCATGATGATTGCCCCTGTTCAGATGATTTCGTCTTCGGCGCCCGCGCCCCCATCGGGAAAGCGGGCGGCCAGATCGGCAAGGCGGCTGCGCGTCATTGCCCCCGTGCCCTGTTCGACCCCCAGCATCAGCGCCAGTTCCGCCGGAGTCAGCGCCCAGAACTGGTCCGGCGCCAGGCCCAACCCGCGCATCCCGGCCCGCATCAGACCGGGCCAGTCCAGACCGCCCGACTGGCTCATGCCTCGATCCGGAAGGCGCGGGCCAGCAATTCGGCCGCCAGCCGCCCGGCAACCACCGGTCCGCCCTCGATCTCGACGCTCAGCAGATCCTCGACACGCCCGCGCCAGCCGCCGCCGCGAAGCCCGGCGACCAGAACCGCCAGCACGTCGCGACTGCTGAAGCGGCCTGACTCGAACCGCTCGGCCAGCGCCAGCAGGCTTTCCGCGCCCAGATCCTGCTCCAGCTCGGCCAGCGCGCCCAGTGTCAGACGCGCCACATGTGCCGCGCCGTCCAGCACGATCTCGACCTCGCCCCGCATCGGATTGACCATCACAGCGCCACGAAGGTCAGCGCCCCGGCCGAGGCCATGGTCATTTCATAGGTCGCCTCGCCATTATAGCTGCCGGAATATTCCAGCGCCGAGACCAGAAACGGACCTTCGACAGTGCCGAAATCTGGGATGATCACCTGAAAGCGCGGCACCTCGGCGTCGAAAAAGATCTGTCGGGCGCGACTGTCGGTATCGGCATCGCGAAACACCCCCGAACCAGAGATCGAGGCGCTGCGCACCCCCGCCCCACCCAGCAATTCGCGCCAGCCGCCTTCGCTTTCAAGGCTAGTGACATCCACCGTCTCGGCATTGAACGACAGCCGCGTCGCACGCAGCCCGGCGATGGTTTCAAAGGCGCCATCCCCAGTCATATCCATCTTGATCAGCAGATCACGTCCATTCTGCACAGCCATGTTCACTCTCCTCAGCCCAGATCAATGCGGGCGCGGAAGGTCAGATCGATCCGACGCGCCGCCCCGTTTTCCACCCGGCGCGCCTTGGCGCGCAGGAACCAGATTCCACTCAACTGCCCCTTCGCCAGCGGCAGCGTTTGCCGCTCAAGCGCCTCGGACACTGCGACGGCCGCTTCCTTGACAGCCGCAAAGCCCGCGCTTTCATCCGTGCCCGACAGGACAGAGACGATGAAATCATGCTGCGATCCCCCCGCCGTCACATCCCCCGCGTCGCGCACTTCCTCGGGCCCCAAAGAGACATAGACGCCGCTTGGCGCCTCTGCGGGCATCGCGTCAAAGATCGCGTCGCCGACCAGATCGGTCAAAGCCGCATCGGCGCGCAGTTCCTGATAGACCGCCGCCTGCAGCGCCAGACCTGCCGCATAGCTCATGCCAGTTCCTCTTCTCTTGCGTGACAGACCAGCCAGCGCCCGTCCGGACCCCCTTCTGCCACTGCCTCGATCCGGAAAAGCCGATCGCCGCGGCGAAAGCGTTGCCCGGCGGCGGGCCGTCGCGGATCGCCCAACGGCGCGCCGCGCACGGTCACCTTCCAGGGCACGACACTTTCGGCCCCGACCTGACCGAAACGCTCGCGACCCGAACCCGCCCTCATCTCGGCCCAGAGCTTCCCCAGCTGACGCCAGACCAGGCGATAACCGCCCAGGCCGTCGCCCTCTCGTTCAGCCGCCTCCAGCCCAAGTTCGATATTCAATCGCGGCGCCGCCATCACCGCGCCTCCCGATTGCCGCGCCCGGCCAGGGTGCGAACCTGCCGCCAGCGCTCGATCAGCGCGCTGACCCCGAAGGGCATGGCAGCGCGGCTGCCCTCAAGACTGCGATCCTCGTAATATCGCGTCGCCAGCAGCAGCACCGCCTGCGCCAGATCTGCGGGCACCTGATCCCAGCTTTCCCCGAAGCCTGCCGTGAAGGTGATATTCACCAATCCCCGGCGCGGCACATGCGGCAGGATGATCCCGGTCGGCAGGATCATCGGGCGCTGCCCATCGGGCAGCAGCCGCCAGCTGTCCGGCGACAGCGTCGTGACCGTGCCGCCGCCATCGTCGATCGAGATCCCATCGACCGACTGCACCGGCGCCAGCGGCAAAGTCTGACCCAGCCGGTCACGCCAGTCATCCAGTTGCATCCGGAACCGGCGTGTCAGCAGCACCTTGCCCGTGCGCGCCTCGATTGCCGCAATGGCCGCGCGCAGAAACCCGGTCAGCGCCAGCGTCTCGGCATTGTCATCGGCAATCTGGAACCCAGATCCCAGCCGCAAATGCGCGCGCAACGCGGCAACCGGCAGCGCCTCTGCCGCAGGCGCCGTTTCCTCTATCAGCATCATATCGCGAACCTCCCGTCCTGCCGTCCGCCTGGTCACATCAAAACCGGCCCGTGACAGGCCCTGTCATTGCCTGCAGGAAAAAGGACCACGCCACCGCGCCAGCCATGAGCACGCGCGGACAGTTGCTAAAGCCAGGATGGCCGGCGCAGACGTGGTCCTTTCCTTCACCCTATCCCGTCAGGATCAGGCGAATTTCAGCAGCTTGACGGCACGGAAGTCGGTCACACCGCCACCGACACGCTTGGTCGCATAGAACAGCACATGCGGCTTGGCGCTGAAGGGATCGCGCAGCACGCGCAGATCGGGACGCTCGACGATGGTATAGGCGGCGCGGAAATCACCAAATGCGACCGACAGCGATTCCACATCCATATCGGGCATGTCCTCGCTGATCAGCACCGGATAGCCCAGCAGCTGCGGTGCCTGACCGGCAGCCAGAGCATCGGTCCACAGGAAGCGGCCATCGGCATCCTTCATCTTGCGGATCGCGGCGGCGGTTTTCGAATTCATCAGGAATTGCGCATTCGCCCGGTATTCCGCCGCCAGCGCATAGATCAGATCGATCAGCGCATCAGCCGGGGCCGTCGGGCTGAAATCGCCCAGCTCGCCGGTGTTGACGCTGCCGATCTGCCCCTCGCCCGCCTCGGCATTCAGCGCGACCGGATAGGACAGGATCCCGCGCGGCTTCGAGCCGCCATCGCCGGTGATAAAGGCCGCCGCTTCCGAACGGGCGAACTTGTCCGCGATCCGCTCGGCCAGCCAGGCTTCGACGTCGAAGGCCGCATCATCCAGCAGTCGCTGGCTGGCCTTGGGCATGGCCGACAATTCGTGCACCGGGATCGAGATCCGCTCGATCCCGCCCGGCGCGGTTTCGGTCGAGGCCGCCTCATCTGCCCAGCCCGCGCCCATGTCGCCCTTGTCGACCAGCACCTCGTAGGACGAGGATTCCACCGTCACCACATTGGCCAGCTGACGCAGCGAGGCACCGTTGCGCAGCACATTCTGCACCGTCTCGGCGACCTGAGGCGCCGCCAGGAAACCGCCATCGCTGGCCACGGTCAGGCCCTTCTCCTCGATCACCAGACCACGCAGCCCGTCATCGTCACCGCTGCGCAGATAGGCGTTGAACGCCTTCTGATGGGGCAGTTCAACCTCTGCAACGGTCGACAGAGGGGTGCGGCCACGAATGGCGGTTTTACGATCGATCATGTTCATGCGCTCTTCCTGTGATTGCATCTTTTTCTGAATGTCTTCGCGGAAACCTTTGAGTTCATTTACGAACCCTTTCATGGCTCCGTTCAGATCGGCAGCCATGTCGCTGCCGCCCGCGGCCTTCACCTCGGTCATGGTCTTCTCCTCATCGCGATGATCGGGGCCGACCCGCCCCTGTTTTCCGGATCGCCGCCGCGACGATCCGAACCCTCTGGACTGCGCGTCACCACGCAGTCCGAACCCTACTCAGTACGCAGCGCCTCGGTCGCCGCGCGCAGCAGCGCCGCCACCTGCCGCAGATCCTCGGCCTCCTTGCGGCCCACCTTGGCCTCGGGCAGCATCGGAAAGGTCACCAGCGACACTTCCCACAGCTCGACCTCGGTCAGGATGCGCCGCCCGCACTGATCCTTTTCAGCGCGCAAGGTGCGATAACCGATGGACAGCCCGTCAATCGCCCCCGCCTGGATCAGCGCCGCCGCCTCGCGCGCCTGCGCCACATCGGGCAGCAGACGCCCCTTGACCCACAGACCCTTCTGATCCTCGCGGATCTCGTCCCAGACGCCGATGGGCTTGGCCGGATCGTGCTGCCACAGCATCCGCACCTTGTCGCCCTTGGCCTGCAGCCGCGCCAGACTGGCCGCAAAGGCCCCCGGTCGCACCGCATCCCCGCCCTGATCGGTCAGGCCGAACAGGCTGGCATAGCCCTCGATCACATGGCCTTCCGTCAGCACCGGCGCCCCGCCTGCAAATTTCACTTCCAAACCCGGAACCATCTCTGTCACCCCCCTTTCGGCGCGAATTCCAAAATTCCCTGCACCGCCTGCGTCAGGATCACGGCCACCACGCCGTAAACCGTCATCCACAGGCGCCGCTCCAGGCCCTCGATCAGCGCCTCGATCCGCTCCAGCCGCTTTTCCATGGTGCCGAATTGCAGCGCCATGATCCGTTCCTGCGCCTCGAACCGCTGATCGTGCCAGACCGGGCTTTCCTTGACGAAGCGTGACCCCTCCATCGGCCTAGCCCCCGGCCAGCGGCGGCAGGCCCAACAGGGCGCGCTTTTCCGCATCACTCAGGAAGGATGCCTCGCCGATCCGCTTCCACTGCTGGTCACGTTCTTCGGCCAGGGCCGGGATGCGATCGGGATCGGGCCGCAGATCGACCTCTTCGCCCAGATGCTCGGACAGCCACCACGCGACCGAGGCCGCCACCCGCGTCGCCAGCGGCAGCACCGTCAGCCGGTAAAACGCCCGATGCGCCTCGGCATAATTGGCATAGGTCGCATCCCCGGGCAGCCCCAGCAGCATCGGCGGCACACCAAAGGCCAGCGCAATCTCGCGCGCGGCGGCCATCTTGGTCTCGTGGAACTCCATGTCCGAGGGGCTGAACCCCATCTGCTTCCAGTCCAGACCGCCTTCCAGCAGCATCGGCCGCCCGGCATTGCGTGCGCCCTGATGGTTCATCTCGATCTCGCCGACCAGCCGGTCATATTGTTCCGGGCTCAGCGTGCCATGCCCATCCACGCCCTTGTAGACGATGGCGCCACTGGGCCGCGCCGCATTGTCCAGCAGCGCCTTGGACCAGGTCGAGGCGCTGTTATGAACATCAACCGCGACCGCCGCGGCCTGCATGGGCGACAGGCCATAATGATCATCCTGCGGATGAAAGCTCTTGATATGGCAGATCGGATCGGGACTGCCGGTCATGTCAAAGCGATGCTTGCGCCCGCCCACGGCATAATCGAAGGCCACCGGCCAGCCATCGGCGCCGGGCACGATGCTCATCCGGTCCGATCGCAGCACATGCAGCTCCTCCGGCAGTCCCGATCCGCCCAGCCCGGCCGCCTCCAGATAGCCATTCCCGGACAGCAGCATCTGCCCGAACAGCGATTCTAACAGCTCGGCCCGACCCTGCCCCGGATTGGGTCGCCGCAGCAGATCCAGCACCGGATGCGTCTCATAGCGCTGCGCCCGATCCTCGCAGATCAGCGGCACCGCCGCGGCGGCTTCGGCAATCAGCCGCACCGACCGGAACCCGACCGGATTGCCGACAAAGCCCCCCCGGATCAGCGACCCGGTATCGCGCGCGGACCAGACCGCCCGCCCGCCGCTGGCAAAGGCCACCACGCGCCCCGTGGCGCTGGCCTTCTTTTCTGGCGCAGGAGCGGCCTTTTCCTCCCGCGAAAACAATCGAAACGCCATATCGCCTCCTTGTCCGGCATGAAAAAGGCCGCCCCAGCGGACGGCCCTTTCTTCTTTGTCCAAATATCCATCTCGGCGCCTTACAGGCGCCGCATCTGCGGCCGTCGCCACTGGCTCACCGGCTCGATCATCAGCTCATGGATCGCCCAGACCAGCGCATCCACGCGGTCGGGCGATCCGCGCCCCTCATAGCCGCGCACCGTCATCTGGCACATCTGATCCTCCAGCGCGCCCAGTGACCCGTGCCGTGCATGCTTGACGCGACCCTGTTCATAAAGCGCCGCCACCGGCTCGGCCCGCAACCCCTTGCCGCGCCCCGCCCGCAGGGCCCGGAACGGCACCAGAGGATCGATCTGCCGGATCACGCTTTCCACCAGATCGCCGCCCTGATTGACCTCGGCCACCAGCCGTTCCGCCCCATGCCGGTCCATCGCCGCAATCGCCGCGCGGGCCCAATCCGTCGGGCCGCCCCTGACCGTCGCATCCTCCAGCACAAAGGCGCGCCAGTTGCCCGGCTCACCCTCACTCACGACACCGGCCACGACGATGCCGCATTCATCACTGGCCTTGCCGCTGGTCACGGCCGGATCGACCGCCACCACCACCCGGTTCAGCGCAGGCAGCTTGTCCACCCGCGCGCCCTCCAGCATCGCGGTCGTCCACAGCGCCCCTTCGATATCGTCCAGCAGCACCCCGTCCAGCTCTTGCCGACCGAGCCTGGTGCCGCCATAGCGCGCCTGAACCTCGGCCAGGAAACTTTCGGCCAGATAGGCGCGGTTCGCATCCGTCGGCGCATGGGTCATCACGGTCGAGGCGTTCTGCATGATCCGTTTCAGCACCCCGACATTGCGCGGCGTGGTGGTCACCACCTGCTGCGGATGATCCCCCAGCCGCAGCGCGAATTGCAGCATGTCCCAGACATCCTCGGCCTTTTTCCACTTGGCCAGCTCATCGACCCAGGCTGCGTCGAATTGCGGGCCGCGCAGGGCCTCGGGCTCATGCGCGGAATAGACCGTCGCCGTCGCCCCATTGGCCCAGACCAGCCGCCGCCGCCCCGCCTCCCAGACCGGGCGGCGATCGGGCGGAGAGCAGGCCAGAATGCCCGATTCCCCGAACACCATCACCTCGCGCGCCTGATCGAAGGTCTCTCCGACCAGCGCGACACGATGGCATTTCCCCGGTGCGGCGGGGGTCGACCCCTCAACCATCCGCCGCACCCATTCGGACCCGGCGCGGGTTTTTCCCGCACCGCGCCCCCCCATGATCACCCAGCTTTTCCAGTCGCCGCCCGGCGGCAACTGATGCGGCAGGGCCCAGAACTCGAACAGCCAGGGCAGCGCCATCAGCGCGTTTTCCGTCAGCCCGCCCAGAAATTCGTCAACCTCCTCCGGCGCGGCGGAGGCAAGCCAGGCGGCGCCCGATTTCATCTCGTGCCGCGTCAAGGTCGAGGCAGCCTGCGCCGACCCCGCCTGCGATGTCCTTGCGAAGTTTTTCAACCCTGTTCCTTTCCGCCATCAGCAGATGCACCGCCTCGCGGATGTCCTTTGCGGTGCGTATTGCCTGTTTCAATTCCGCCGGATCGACGGATCCGTGGCTTTCCTCGGTCAGCGCGGATTTGTGGCGTTCCAGATCCTTGACATATGACCAGAACAACCCCTCTGCGACGGCCAGCGCCTCCTCTGCGCTGACCGCCTTGTCTGAAGCCCCCGCTTGCGCCTGGGCCTGCCCCTCACCCCGTTCACCAGAAACAAATGGTCCTTCGGGAGTCCCCGTCCCGCCCCATTCCATATCATTCATGCAAACTGTCCCGCCTCGTGTCCTGTCCGCACGAGCCCCGAAATGAAAAAGCGGCCCCGGGGTCACCCCCTGGCCGCTTGCCCACCTCTTCCAGCATGTGAATGTTCTACTCAAGGGCGTTCGCAAAGTCAATGCGAAACAACTTAAGCGGGCATCGTAATCATATTTTTACATTCAATTACAAACCATTAATCGAATGCAACGGGGGCAGCGCGCGATATGCAACACCACCCCCAAGAAGCCATGATCACCGCCGGGGACTCAGCCCGGAACGGCCTCAGGCCTTCTTGCTCTCATTCGCCTTTGCACGTGCTTCGGCGGCGGCAGCGACGGCCTTGCTGGCCTCTTCCTGCACCTGCTGCGCATAAGAGACCATGTTCGCAGCATAGGCTTCGGACCAGTCGGCCACGTCTTCCTCATGCATATCCTTGGCCGCCTGGCGCATCTCTTCGCCCTTCGCGCGGATCTTGGCGACTTCGACGTCCCAATCCGCCTTGGCCTTGTTCCACTGTGACTTCACCTGCTCGCTGGCATCCTCGAAATAGGTGTTGATCTCGGCATCCAGCTCTTTCTGGCGCTGCTCGGCCGATTCATACCATTGCTTCGCGCTGGCCTTCAGCTCATCGCCGCGATTGCTCAGATCCTTCTGCCATTCATCCAGCCGCTTTTCGAAATCCTGCGCGTTGCGGGCAAGGCTGGAAAACATCTCTGAAAGCTTCATCTCTATCTCCCGATTTGAGAATCGAACCAACGCGGGCGCTTCACGAAACGATTGAAAAAGCCCGCCCTGTTCACAACCCTGCGACTAAAGGACGGGCTTTGTCAAACCGAAGCGACGGTCTCTCGCCTATCCGCCGGTCTGCACCGGCGTGTCGGTCGGCTCTCCACGCTGCGCCTCGATTTCGCGCCAGCGGCGGACATTGGCGTTATGTTCGTCCAGCGTGCGGGCAAAGGCATGCCCCCCGGTCCCGTCGGCGACAAAGAACAGGTAATCCGTCTCATCGGGGTTCAGCGCCGCGCGGATGGCGGCACGTCCGGGATTGGCAATCGGCGTCGGCGGCAGACCGTCGATTTGATAGGTGTTATAGGGCGTGCGCGAGGCCAGTTCCGACCGCCGCAAGCCGCGATCCAGGATCCCCTCGCCCTTGGTGATACCATAGATCACCGTCGGGTCGGTCTGCAGGCGCATCCCCTCTTCCAGACGGTTCACAAAGACGCTGGCCACCTCGGCCCGCTCTTCGGGAAGCCCGGTTTCCTTTTCCACGATCGAGGCCATGATCAGCGCCTCTTCCGGCGTCTCATAGGGCAGGCCAAAGGGCCGCGCCTCCCATTCCTCGGCAAGGATATTCGCCTGGCGCCGCTCCATCTCGGCCAGCAATGCGGCCCGGTCAGCGCCCTTTTCCACCTCATAGGTATCCGGGGCAAGGCTGCCCTCGGCCGGGACCGCGTCGATCTCTCCGGACATGAACCCGGCGGCACGCAGCGCCTGCACCACCTGCCAGCTGGTCACGCCTTCCGCCATGGCCACCCGCAGCCGAGAGCCATCGCGATCCACGGCCTCGGTCACCTCGGCGGGCTGTTCCTCGGAATCGGGATCAAAGCGCACGACCTCTTCGAAGGCACCGGTATCGGGGTTCATGTCGCGCAGCAGGATGGTGTTCCCCCGCACGCCCACACGCACCAGAACCTCGGTCCCGCAGGTCGAAGGCCCGCCAGCCGTGATCACGTCCAGCACATCCTGCATGCTGGCCTGCGGCTCGACCAGATAGCTGCCGAATTTCAGATCGCGCGCCTTGCCCAGATAATCGGCCCCCGCGCGAAAGATATAGGCGCTGGTCACGGTGCCCTGATCGGCCAGTTGCTGGCTGACCGCATTCAGCGTGGCGTTGCGTTCAACCTGCACGCATTGCGCAATCGCACTGGGGCCGGGCCCGGAAAACTGGTGCCGCGCCCAGGCGACGGCGCCGGCGGCGGCCATCAGCAACACCACCAGCAGCGTCAGAAAATTCGAGGCGATATGGCGCCACATCAGTCAGCCACCTTCCCCAGAACAAGGCTGGCATTGGTGCCCCCGAAACCAAAGCTGTTGGACAGCGCCACATCGACCTTGCGACGGACGGCGGCATTGGCAGCCAGATCCAGCTTCGGCTCGACCGCGGGATTGTCCAGATTGATCGTCGGCGGGCAGATCTGATCGCGGATCGCCAGCACGCAGAAAATCGCCTCGACCGCGCCGGCCGCACCCAGCAGATGCCCGATGCTGGATTTGGTCGAGGACATGACCGCCCCCGAAGCCGCATCGCCCATCAACCGCTCGACCGCGCCCAGCTCGATCGTGTCGGCCATGGTGCTGGTGCCGTGCGCATTGATATAGTCGATCCGGTCCGCCGTCAGATGCGCCGAGCGCAGCGCGTTCTGCATCGCCCGATAGCCGCCATCGCCATCCTCACTGGGTGCGGTGATGTGATAGGCATCGCCCGACAGGCCATAACCCAGCACCTCGGCATAGATCTTGGCCCCGCGCGCCTTGGCATGTTCATATTCCTCCAGCACGACGACGCCCGCGCCCTCACCCATGACAAAGCCATCGCGATCCTCGTCATAGGGGCGGCTGGCGGCCTGCGGATCGTCGGCCCGCTTGGTGGACAGCGCCTTGCAGGCATTGAACCCGGCAATCCCGATCTCGCTGATCGGGGACTCGGCGCCCCCGGCCACCATGACATCCGCATCGCCCAGCATGATCAGCCGCGCCGCATCGCCAATGGCATGGGCGCCCGTCGAACAGGCCGTCACCACCGCGTGGTTCGGCCCCTTGAAACCATAACGGATGCTGACCTGACCCGAGATCAGGTTGATCAGCGCGCCCGGAATGAAGAAGGGCGAGACACGCTTCGGCCCGCGCTCCTTGATCAGCACGGCAGTCTCGGCAATGGAACTCAGCCCGCCGATCCCCGATCCGATCATCACGCCGGTGCGCTCGCGATCCTCGGTGCCTTCGGGCATCCAGCCGGAATCCTCGACCGCCTGCGCCGCAGCGGCCATGCCATACAGGATGAAGTCATCGACCTTGCGGCGGTCCTTCGGCTCCATCCAGTCATCGGGATTGAACGTACCATCGCTGCCATCGCCCAGCGGGATCTCACAGGCATATTTTGTCACGACATCCTTGGGATCAAAGCGGGTGATCGGTCCCGCCCCTGATTTTCCGGCCAGCAGCCGTTCCCACGTCGCCTCGACACCCGAGGCCAGTGGCGTAACCATTCCCAAGCCGGTAACAACGACCCTGCGCATCAGCACTTCCTTCAAGCTGCTCTCTCGTTCCCGCCCTGATACACGCGAGGGCAAGATCACGCAATGTCAGCCTGACTGCGGCCAGCACAGGCTGCGCTTCGGCGCGATCCCGCCGCCTGTCGGCCCGTCACGCCGGGCGGCTGTTGCGCAGCAGACGACCCAGCCGGGCGATCCCCTCATCCATCATCGCCTTGTCATGCAGCGTAAAGCTCAGCCGGATGGAATTGCGACCCGATCCATCTGCGTAAAACGCATGCCCGGGCACAAAGGCCACACGCTCGCTTCCCAGCGATTGCACCAGCAGCATGGCCCCGTCCATGCCCTCGGGCAGGGTCAGCCAGACAAACATCCCGCCTTCGGGCCGCACCCATTCCACGCCCTCGGGCATCTCGCGCGCCAGCGCCGCCAGCATCAGATCGCGCCGCCGCCGATAGACCTCGCGGATCTTCGGCACATGGCTGTCGAAATGGTCGCGGGCAACGATATGGGTGGCGATCTGATTGATCGTGGGCGAATGCAGATCGGCGGCCTGCTTCAACAGAACCAGCCGCGAAATCACCTCCTGCGCGGCACAGACCCAGCCCATGCGCAACCCCGGCGCCAGGGTCTTGGAAAACGATCCGCAATAGATCGTGCGACAGGCCTCGATATCGCCCCGCCGCGCCAGCTCCAGCGCCAGGATCGGCGGGATCGCCTCACCATCATAGCGCAGCGCCTGATAGGCGGCATCCTCGATCACGGCGATATCCAGCGCCTCCGCCAGATCCAGAACCTGCTCGCGCCCGGCACGATCCACGGTCCGCCCCGTCGGATTGGCAAAATCGGCCGAGAGATAGGCGAATTTCACCCGCCCGCCCGCCGCTTCGGCCGCCGCCGCAACATCCGCCACCGGCCGGTTTTCACCGGGCTGCAAACGATCATAGCGCGGCTCATAGGCATTAAAGGCCCCCAGCGCGCCCAGATAGGTCGGCCATCCCACCAGCGCCGTATCCCCCGGCGACAACAGCAGCTTGCCCAGATAATCCAGCGCCTGCTGCGACCCCGAGGTGATCAGGATATTCTCCCGCCCACAGGAAATCCCGATCTTCGCCATCTCCCCGGCCAGCCAGTCACGCAGCGGACCATAGCCATCGCTGAGCGAATATTGCAGCGCCACCCCGGAAATATCGTCAGCCAGCGCCGCCGCCATCGCATCGCGATAGGCCTGCGCCGGAAACAATGCCGGATCGGGGATTCCCCCCGCGAATGAAATAATGTCCGGCTGATCCAGCAGCTTCAGCAATTCCCGGATCTCCGACGCCCGCATCCGCGGTATCCGCGATGCCAGCAATTCCCCCTTCACCATCACCCCCTCCCATACCTGACGCCGGGGAAGTGGCGCATAATGGGAAAACAAAGTCAACACCCATGACCTTTTCAACCATGCGCAGACCGCACCAGCCGGACGCAGCTCTTCACATCTTTTGTGCATAAATATCCAGAAAACAACATCGCCCCGCATGACACGGCGGCAAATGCTGCACGGAGTTCCGGACAGGTTCGCCCCTCCGAATGCGAGGTCAGGGAACGTTGCCGGCCATCTGCCCCAGCACGGGCTTGCTGTTGTTCACATGCCGCAAGGCCAGCTGGCGCCCGCGCCGACCGGGCACGAATTGCCGGACCGGCGCCGACCATACGTCACAGCCCCCATCGGCCAGGGCCGGAAACAGCGTCAGGATCTCTTCTCGCGCGGCCTCGGGCACCGCCATCAGCGCATGCGGCCCGACATAAAGCGACTCGGTCGCCGCCCCGTTCGAGATGACCAGCTCATGCTGATCGAAGAGCAGGTGAAAATAGGTCACCTCGCCCAGATCCTCGCGGATCTCGATCCCGGGAAGAGAGGCCAGATGCCGGGCCGCCACCAGAACCTCCTCGGCGCCGAACATCCGCCGCGCAATGGCAGAGCGGACCAGGATCCGGTGCTGCGGCGACACCTCCAGATCCGCATGCGGCTGCCCCTCGCCCAACGCGCCCGCCGCAATGCGAACGGGCCGCAAATGCGCCTCATCCGCCACCAGAACCGTGGTCTTGCCGATCCAGCGCAAGGGCTGCGCGCCGCGATCCACCGTGATCACCAGATCGCCTGCTTTCAGGCTGGCCACATCGCGCGGGCCCTCTGGCGTGTCGATCATCGTGCCCGGCGTGAAGCAGGTCACAAAATTATCCGTCGCACGGTCGACGCGCAGATTGAACGGGCGCTCATGCACGTTGTTCAGGGTCAGCGACCGGATCGGCCCCGATTTCAGCGCGTTATAGGTGCCGTCATTGGCAAATAGCGACGGCGCCAGGAACAGGTTGCCCTGTTTGTCCTGAAACAGCACCGCCCTGACGCTGGCCCTTGTGCCATCGGTAAAGGTGACCTTCGCGCCGTAAACCGCCAGCCCGTCATGCACCGTGGTCTGCGGCCCGCTGCCATCGCCCAGATCGAAGGTCAGTTCGTCATTCGTCAGGCTGTTGTCATTGTCCAGATGATTGGACTGCCCGCCAAGATCGCGGGTCGAGACCGAGACGATCCTGCCGGCCAGCGCATCCGCGCGTCCCCCGAATGTCCTGCCCAGCAGCGCCGAGGCATTCTCGGTCGCGATATTTCCTTCAGCGCCATCGATGAAGGTCGTCAATTTCCCAAGGTAGATTGCGTCGAAAACGGCCACAGGGAACCTCTTGCACCAATAAACTCACCACCGACGCCGGACTGGAATTGCGCGAAAAAAGTGCAAGCAAAACAAAGTCAAAACGCCATACGTGATTCAATTAGGCATGAGATCTACAGCCGATCAATTAAAAAATGTTTAATTAACTCGACGTCGCCTGGCATTTTCAGACGTCAAGGCGCAGAGCGATTTGATATGTGCAGGGCAGGATGAATTGCCGGTTTAGTTTCCCTCCGGCCCTTCACCTGAAAGCCTGTCCAAAGGCCCGCAACCTCAGCCCTGGATCAGCCCCTCGGCGCGGAAATCCTCGCGCAGGTCACGCTCGGGGCGCGGGCCGACATGGCCGATCACCTCAGCCGCCGCGATGCAGCCCATGCGCCCGGCATCGGCCAGCGCCGCGCCCGTCGCCAGACCATAGATCAGCCCCGCCGCGAACTGATCGCCCGCCCCTGTCGCATCCACCGGCACCACGCGATGCACCGGCGCCGTCACCCGTTCGCCCTTTCGGATCAGGATCGCATCATTTCCCGACCGCGTGCAGATCACCGTGTCGCAATCGGCCACGGCCAGCCGCAGCGCCTCGTCCAGATCCTCGACCTGATACAGCGACTGCCATTCATGGACATTGCCGATGACGTAATCCATCGGCCCGGCGACCAGCTTGCGAAAATCGTCGCGATGGCGGTCGACGCAGAAGGGATCGGACAGCGCAATCCCCGCCTGCCCGCCCGCCGCGTGGCAATATTCCGTGGCTTTCAGAAAGGCGTCCTTCCCCCTGGCCTTGTCGAACAGATAGCCCTCCAGAAACAGCCAGCCCGCGCCATCGAACACTGCCGGATCGACGTCTTCCGGGCCAAGCTCGGCCGAGATGCCCAGATAGGTGTTCATCGAGCGTTCGCCATCCGGCGTCACAAAGATGATGCTGCGAGAGGTCGGCAGTTCCGCCCCCGCCACCGGAGCGTTCACGAAGGCGGTGCCTGCGGCTTCGGTCTGTCGGGCATAGGCGCGGCCAAGCTCATCATCCGCCACCCGGCCGATGAATGCGGTCTTCAGCCCCAGACTGCCGATCCCCGCCAGCGTATTGGCGACCGAGCCGCCGGGCACCAGACGCGACTTCGCCTGCGCGGCGCTGTGATCATCGGCCTGCGCGGCCATCAGGAATTCGGACCGCTCACGCTCGATCAACTGCATGATGCCCTTCTGGATGCCCAGATCGGCCAGCCGCTGATCCTCGGTCGGCGCGATCACATCCATCACGGCATTGCCGATGCCAATCACATAGGGGGTGGTCATTCGGTCTTCTCCTCGAAAGGGCAGAGGTCACGGATCACGCAGATCCCGCAGCGCGGGCGGCGTGCCTGACAGATATAGCGGCCATGCAGGATCAGCCAGTGATGGGCGTCCTGCTGAAAACGGACGGGGACGTTATCCTCGATCGCGCGCTCGACCGCATCGACATCGCGGCCGGGCGCGATATGGGTGCGGTTGCCGACGCGGAAGATATGCGTATCGACGGCCTGCGACGGATAGCGAAAGGCGCTGTTCAGCACCACATTGGCGGTCTTGCGCCCGACACCGGGCAGCGACATCAGCGCGGCGCGGCTGTCGGGCACCTCGCCGCCGTAATCCTCGACCAGGATGCGCGACAGGGCGATCACGTTCTTGGCCTTCTGCCGGAACAGGCCGATGGTCTTGATATGCTCGGTCACGCCCTCAAGGCCCAGATCCAGCATCTTCTGCGGCGTATCGGCCAGTGCGAACAGCCCCCTGGTCGCCTTGTTCACCCCCACATCGGTCGCCTGCGCCGACAGCGCCACCGCAACGACCAGCGTATAGGGGTTCACGAAATTCAGCTCGGTCACGGGGTCCGGATTCGACTGCGCCAGCCGCGAAAAGATCGCGACCTGCTGATCGAAGGGCAAGGGCTGCGGCAAGCGACGGGTCTGGGCCATGATGGTCCCGCTTTTGGCGGTCACGGACCGGTAATGCAAGCCCCCGCCACCATCGCCGGAACGTGACGCGATATGATCCGGCGCGCGCGAAAGCCGCCTTTTCTTTCCCCAGGAACTTCGGCAGGCTGGATTGCGTTACCACGCGATGCCGGGTCACCGCATCCACCAACACAGCCGGGCGGCAAGACGCCCGAAGACAGAATTTGAAAGGGATATCCCATGAACTTCCGCGTCCCCACTCTTCTTGCCGCATCCGGGCTGATGGCCCTGGGCGCCTGCACCGACCCGTCCATGACGGGCACCGGCACCGGCACGGGGATGAGCCGCACCCAGCAGGGCGCCCTGGCCGGCGCGGCACTGGGCGCGCTTTACGGTGTGTCGCGTGACGATGACAGCAATAACGAAGGCCGCGATGCGGCGCGCGGGGCGATCCTGGGCGCGGCGGCGGGCGCGGTTGCGGGCAACATCCTGGACCGTCAGGCGAAATCGCTGCAACAATCGCTGTCGAACCCGAATATCCAGGTCGTCAATCGCGGCTCTTACCTGCAGGTCATCATGCCCGAGGGCATCCTGTTCGCCACCGATTCCTCGGCCGTGTCGGGCGTGGCGCAGAACGACCTTTACGCCGTGGCGCGCAACCTGAACGAATATCCCAACAGCCTGGTCGAGGTCGTGGGCCATACCGACAATACCGGCTCGGCCACCTATAACCAGCAGCTTTCGGTGCGCCGTGCGCAATCGGTCAGCAATATCCTGGCCGCCGCAGGGGTGAATGCGGGCCGCCTGACGGCCACCGGGCGCGGCTTCAGCCAGCCGGTCGCCTCGAACGACACCGCCACCGGCCGCGCGCAGAACCGCCGGGTCGAGATCCTGATCCGTCCGACCCGCTAAGCGACGTCGGATTGCATGGCATAATCGGGGGCCGGATCACACCGGCCCTTTGATTTTACGCGCTTTAGGCCGTAAATAGTACGATACTCTTGTCAGGTCCGCCCCATGCCCTTCCAGAAGATCACCGCCGAAAAACTGTCGCATGCCGTGATGCGTCAGATCGAAGAACTGATCCTTCAGGGCATCCTGCGACCCGGCGACCGCCTGCCTGCAGAGCGGGAACTGGCCGAAACCATGGGCGTCTCGCGCCCCTCGCTGCGCGAGGCCCTGGCCGAGATGCAAGAGAGCGGCCTGCTGATCGCGCGGGCGGGTTCGGGGGTCTATGTGGCCGATGTGCTGGGCTCGGCCTTTTCGCCCGCGCTGGTGCGGCTGATGTCGGAACATGAGCGCGCCGCCGATGATTACCTGTCCTTCCGGCGAGAGCTTGAAGGCATGGCCGCCCAGCGGGTCGCCACATTGGCGGGGGACGAGGATCTGGCCGTCATCGATCAAAGCTATCGCCGCATGGCCGAGGCGCATGACAAGGCCGATCCGGAACGCGAAGCCGCGCTGGACGCCGCCTTTCACATGGCCATCGTCGAGGCCGGCCATAATATCGTGGCGCTGCATATGATGCGGTCGATGAACGATCTGCTGCAACAGGGGGTGCTTTACAACCGCACCCGCATCTTCACCCTGCCCGACAATCGCAACCGGCTGCTGCAGCAGCATGGCCAGATCAACGATGCCCTGCAGCGCCGCGACGGGCCAGGCGCCCGGGCGATGGTCGAGGCGCATCTGGATTTCATCGCCGACTGCCTGCGCGCACAGCGGCTGGCCGACGAGCATGACCAACTGGCCCGCCGCCGCCTGAACAAGCGCAGCTGAGGCGAAAGAAAAAACCCCCGACCTGTTCAGGCCGGGGGCGAAGACTGTCCCGTCGTTCTTAGACGTTCCTGACCAAGTTTTCCTCAGTTCAGGCGACGCGCCACATCTGCGATGGCGTCGTCGATACCAGCAGAACGCTGGCCTTTTTCGACTTGCTGGCCCAGCAGCTCCGAGGCTGCGGCGACCGCTGTCTGAACGGCACGGTCGCGCACTGCGCGCACCGCGTCATTTTCGGCACTGGAGATCTGCTCTTCGGCGGCCTTCAGGCGACGCTCGATCGAGGTTTTCAGATCATCCTTGGCCTTGGCGGCCTGTGCTTCGGCCTCGCGCTTGGCATTGGCCACGATCTGCTCTGCCTGGCCCGCAACTTCGCGTTGACGGCGCTCATAGCTGGAATAGATCTCTTGCGCTTCCTCACGCAGACGGCGGGCTTCGTCCAGATCCTTGCGGATCCCTTCGGCGCGCTGGTCCAGCAGGGCACCGATCTTGGCGGGCACCTTGAAATAGATCAGCAGCGCGACAAAGCCGATAAAGGCCAGCGTGACGATAAAGTCGGTATTGCGGAGCGAGAAGAACGCCCCCGACGCGGCAGCAGCCGGGCCCGCGACAAGCGCGGCGGCAACGGCAACGGTGCTCAGCTTTTTCATTGCAGGGCCCCTTTCATGCGCGCATCCACAGCCGAATTGACCGCAGCCTCATCGACATTGCCACCGAAGGCACGGACCAGTTCGGCCGTCACGTCGCGCGCAACTTCGCGGGCATTGGTCGCGGCGGATTCGCGGATCTCACCGATACGCTTTTCCGATTCCGCGCTGCGGGCGGCGATTTCGGCGTCAGCATGGGCAATCGCCTCATCCAGCTCTTTCTGGATCTCGGCGCGGTTCGCGGCCACGATCTTCTGAGCTTCCGAGCGCGCATCGGCCAGTGCCTTGTCATAGGCAGCTTCGGCGTCTTTCGCTTTCTGCTTGAATTCTTCGGCAGCCATCAGGTCGCCGGTCACAGCCCCCTGACGATCCGAGATAACGGCGGCGATCCGGGGCAGCGCGACCTTGGCCAGCACCCAGTACAGCACCAGCAGGCACAGGACCAGCCAGAAGATCTGGTTGGAAAACGTGCTGACGTCCAGCTGCGGCAGACCCGACGATTCGGCGGCCTGAGCCGCTTCGGCGGCATGCCCTGCGGCATCGCCTTGCGCAACCGCAGCAGCGGCAGCGTCTTCAGAATGTTCGACCACCTGGGTGGCGGCCTCTTGCAACAGGCTGATCATTTCCTACCCCTTGGCCTTTCAGGTCACGATGGGGCAGAGGCGAACCCCTACCCCGCCGCAAGGATGGCGTGGGATCAGACTGCGAACATCAGCAGAAGCGCGACGAGGAACGAGAAGATCCCCAGAGCTTCCGCAAAGGCCATGCCGATGAACAGCGTGGCGGTCTGGCCGGCGGCTGCCGACGGGTTGCGCAGGGCGCCTGCCAGGAAGTTGCCGGCAACGTTGCCCACACCGATGGCTGCGCCGCCCATGCCGATGGCGGTCAGGCCGACGCCGATGTACTGGCCCAGTTCTCCGATATTGCCTTCCATGATGATACTCCTTGCGGTTGGAAGTTTTGGTATTCGGGTTAAGTCACAGACGGCACGGAAGCGCGCCGCCCGCTGCTGCCTGCCGTCGCTTAGTGCGACGGGTGCAGCGCATCTTTCAGGTAAACGCAGGTCAGGATGGTGAACACATAGGCCTGGATGAAGGCGACCAGCACCTCAAAGGCATACATGCCGATCACGGCCACGATGGACACCGGGGCGACGGCGGCGATGGCCGCGAAGCCCGCGAAAACCTTGATCACGGCGTGACCGGCAATCATGTTACCGGCAAGACGGATCGAATGGCTGACCGGACGCACGAAGTAGCTGATCACCTCGATCACGGCCAGCACCGGGCGGATCGCCAGCGGGGCCGAGCGCACCCAGAACAGGTCCAGGAAATGCGCGCCGTTCTTGATGAAGCCGATGGCGGTCACGGTAAAGAAGACGGCAAAGGCCAGCACGCCGGTCACCGCGATATGCGAGGTGACGGTAAAGGCCTTGGGCAGCAGGCCCAGGAAGTTCCCGAACAGCACGAACATGAACAGCGTCATGATATAGGGGAAATATTTCAGGCCGTCCTTGCCCGAGATATCCTCGACCATCTTATGGACCATGCCATAGGACAGCTCGGCCATGGATTGCGAGCGGTTGGGAACGATCGAGCGGCCGCGCGTGCCCCAGATCAGCAGCGCAGCGGTGGCGACGATGATCAGGAACAGCCACAGCGTCACATTGGTCGGCGTGTACCAGTGAACCGGGCCATCGCCGAACAGCGGCTTCACGATGAACTGTTCCATCGGGTGAAAGGAAAGGCCAGTTGCTGCTTCCGCTTCAGTCGCCACGATCTGTTCCCTCATCGGTCTCCGGCGGCTTGCCGGGATTGTTGCCAAGCTCGGCCGCGGTGCGCATCATCACTTTGATACCGGCCGCGAAGCCAAGAAGAATAAACAGGATCATCAGGAACGGCGTGGTGCCGAACATCCAATCCAATCCGTATCCGATCCCGCAGCCCAGCACGATGCCCGCCACGATCTCGGTGACCATGCGCCAGGCGACATGCGCCTTGTCATAGCCTGCCATCGGTCCGCCGACCTCTGGCGCCTTGGTAAGCCGGGACAGCCTGTCCTCCAGATCGCGCAAGCGGGCGGCGTCTTGCTGCCGGTCGCTGTCGTTCCGGGGCTCTTTGGCCATCTCTCACGCCCCCGTTATTCGTCGATGGGGTGTCTAGGGTGGAACGCGGCCCGAGTCAAGCAAGCCAGCGCACCTTATAAGGCATTGATTCCGAAGGCATATCGAAATCACGGGATTCCGCCATGCCCCTTGCAATCCGCGCCATGCCCCTACATTATTCAACCGCCAAGTTGACTATCCCCGGCCTGAAATCGCGATTTTTGATGCCATGACCGCCCCCGCACCCGACAGGCTGGACCTGATCTTCGCCGCTCTGGCCGATCCGACGCGACGCCGGGTCTTGTCCATGCTGCTGGAAGATGACATGGCCGTCAGCGATGTCGCCCAGCCCTTCGAGATGAGCCTTGCGGCCATTTCCAAGCACCTCTCTGTCCTGGCCGCCGCCGGCCTGATCCGGCAGGAGCGCCGCGGGCGGATCACCTGGTGCAAGCTGGATCCGGACGGGATGCGGGCGGCCTCGGTCTGGATGCAGGGTTTCGGGCAGTTCGACCCGGTGGATCTGGACGATTTCGAACGCTTTCTGGAAGGCCAGATAAGGGAATGGAGCGAAGAATGACCCCCGCGCAAGAGGAGGCCCGGCCCGATATTCTGTGCATCGGGGCGATGCTGTGGGACGTGATCGGCCGCGCCCCGCGCCGGATGGCGGCGGGGGCCGATGTGCCCGGCCGCATCCGCCATATCCCCGGCGGCGTGGCGCTGAACGTGGCCATCGCGCTGGCCCGGTGGGGGCTGAAGCCCGCCGTCCTCTCCGCCGTGGGCCGCGACCCCGAGGGCGAGGCGCTGGTGCGCGAGGCCGGGCGTCTGGGCGTTATGACCGGCTGGCTGGCGCGCGATACCGGATTGCCGACCGACTGCTATATGGGGATCGAGGATAGCGAAGGCCTGATCGCCGCGATTGCCGATGCCCACAGCCTTGAAGAGGCGGGCGCGGCGATCCTGCACCCGCTGGATCAGGCGCTGGCCGATTGGCGCGGCCCGGCGGTGCTGGACGGCAACCTGACCGAGCGGCTTCTGGCGCAGGTCGCGACCGATCCGCGCCTGGCCCATGCCGATCTGCGCGTCGTGCCCGCCAGCCCCGGCAAGGCCGAGCGGCTGGAGCCGCTGATCGCCGCCCGCCGCGGTTGTTTTTACCTGAACCGGTTCGAGGCCCAGATCCTTGCCGGTCACGCCTGCCCCGACGCCGCCAGCGCCGCGCAGGCCGTGGTCCGCCGGGGCGCGGCCCGGGTGCTGGTCACAGATGGCCCGAACCCCGCCGCCGATGCCATCACCAACGGCCCGACCCTGACCCTGGCCCCGCCCAGCGTGACCGTCGCCCGTGTCACCGGCGCGGGCGATTGCTTTCTGGCCGCACATCTGGCGGCCGAGTTGAAGAACACCCCCCGCGAGGCCGCGCTGCATCAGGCGGTTCAGGCCTCGGCGGCCCATGTTTCCGGAAAGGATGTCCCATGACCGATGCCCCGCTGCACCTCTCGCCCGAAGTTTCCGACGCGATTGCGACGGGCAAGCCGGTCGTGGCGCTGGAAAGCACCATCATCACACATGGCATGCCCTATCCGCAGAATCTGGACATGGCGCGCAAGGTCGAAGGCGTGATCCGTGATGGCGGGGCCGTGCCCGCGACCATCGCGGTGATGGGCGGCCAGATCCATATCGGCCTGACCGATGACACGTTAGAGGCGCTGGCCCGGACCCCACCCGATCAGGCGATGAAGCTGTCGCGCGCCGATCTGGCCGTCTGCCTGACCACCGGCCGCACCGGCGCCACGACCGTGGCGGCGACGATGATCTGCGCCCATCTGGCCGGAATCCGGGTCTTTGCCACCGGCGGCATCGGCGGCGTGCATCGCGGCGCGGAAGACAGCTTCGACATCTCGGCCGATCTGCAGGAACTGGCGCAAACCCCGGTCACGGTCGTGGCCGCCGGGGCCAAGGCGATCCTGGACCTGCCCAAGACGTGGGAGGTGCTGGAAACGCTGGGCGTGCCGGTCATCGCCTATGGGCAGGACGACCTGCCCGCCTTCTGGTCGCGCAACAGCGGCATCGCCGCGCCCTTGCGGATGGACAGCCCCGACCAGATCGCCGCCGCCGCCGCGATGCGCGCGCGGCTGGGCCTGAAGGGCGGCCAGCTGGTCGCCAACCCGATCCCGCCCGAGGCCGAAATCCCCCGCGACCAGATCATGCCGGTCATCGAACAGGCCCTGGCCGAGGCAGAGGCGCAGAAGATCGCCGCCAAATCGGTGACCCCTTTCCTGCTGCAGCGGATCTTCGAGCTGACCGGGGGCCGGTCGCTGGACTCGAACATCGCGCTGGTGCTGAACAATGCCCGCCTTGCCGCCGATATCGCGGCCCGGATGGTTCGACAGGCCTGATGGGTGAGTCGCCGTCTTGCCCCCTCCTGCCCCGGATGCAGTCGCGCGCGCCCGCCGGAAAGATCAAAAATCCGTGTCAAAATCGCCACGCCCGGCCCGCCGGAGGTTAAAAAAACTCAAATGAAGTTGCAAATATGTGGCATTAACAGAACGCGAGAGTTGCATCCAAACCTGTAAAAGGCAGAAATAACAACTGCAGATGGTAAATATATGCACTTACGCGTGAAGTCTTAAAATTACATTTTTAAAGGTAGAATAATTAGTTTACAGTAAAAGGACTAGAAGTAGTCTTTGTACCCCTGTAACGACCAGTATCCGCGCGTTTTTGCGGCTTTGACCAGTTCGGAGTTTTACAGTTATGAACAAGTATGCCTCGGCAATTTTTGCCGTCTCCACTCTCGTATTGGGCGCCGCCGCCTCGCAGGCAGCCACCCTGACCGTCACCAACGTTTCCGGCGTCTGGTCCGATTGGACCGGTGGTGTGAAGCAAAGCTCCACCATGAACGGGGATGTTGCTGAACTTCGCTGGGGAACGCCTGGCTATACCAAGCAGCAAAGCGGGTATGATTTCGCGCCGGTGCCGACCTCGGGTCCGCATCAGAAGGATCAGACCTTCACGCTGGGCACCTTTACCCACAACAACTTTGTCATCGACAAGGGGATCAGCAGCGCCACGCTGGATGTGACCTTCTCGTTCTATCTGGGAACGGATTCGTCCAATATATACACGCGTTCGTCGCAATTCGTGTTCGAGCATTGGGAAACGCCGAACGTGCCCGAAAGCGGCATCTGCGTGGATGGCAAGGAAAGCAAACCCAATGGCGTGCAGGTCGGCTGCGAAGACCGCGTGACCCCGATCACCAATCCCAGAAAAAGCGAAAGCTTCACGATCACCGAAGACGGCGTGACCAGAACCTATCTGTTCGATGTGACCGGCTTCAATATCGGCGAGAACTTCTGGACGGTCGAGAACCAGAAGAACAGCGCCCAGCTGCAGGCACGCTTCACCTATGAGGAAAACGTGCCCCTTCCCCCGGTTCCGCTGCCCGCCGCGGGCTGGCTGTTGCTGGCAGGTGTCGCCGGTATGGGCGCGGTTGCGCGCCGTCGCCGCAAAGCCTGAACGAATTCACAGCTTGAATGGGGGTCAGATGCGTCTGGCCCCCTTTTCATTTAATGATACCATGTTCCGCGATTATCCCGGAGCAGCAGATGGGCATGCCAATTGCATTATCTGCACATTACCTGAACGTCACCTTTTAAACCTGCGGTAACATTATATTCTCGATTGCGGGATGATTCGCGCTCAGCGAATCAGATGCACAAAAACGACGTCGTATCCCACGCCTATAAGTTGTTCCCCTGACACTGAAATTGGTGAATATGCAAATTGAGCAGTATCATTTACAATCACAGGATGTATTTCACATCAGAACGAATAAAACAGACAATTCTGTTTAAATTTGCGCTATTATAGCCGCGTTACATAGAGAGTGCGTTTTTCCGCTTTTTCGGGCTGTCTGACCTCTTGCGTGCTGTCCGGTCCCACCTATCGGAGATTAAAAATGAGAAAATGTTTGAACCTTCTTTGCGCTTCCACTGCTCTGACGCTAGCAGCAGCAACAGCGCAAGCCGCCACCCTGAATATCACTGACGTCACCGCGACATGGAGCAGCTGGACTGACGGCTCTGATGTCACCAGCGCCGACAATGCGGGCACCGCAGAATTGCGTTGGGGGACAACCTCAGAGGCGCAAAGCGGCTATGATTTCGATCCGCTTGCCCCTTCGGGACCGCATGCCCAGGATACCGATTTCAAGATCGGCACCTTCACGCATCACAACTTCCCGATCGGCGCTGGCTCTGGCATCAGCAGCGCGACGCTTGATGTGTCCTTCACCTTTTATCTGGGCGCAGATCCGGGCACATCCTATACGCGCACCTCGCAGTTCGTCTTTGATCACTTCGAGACGCCGAACAACGATGACCCCTGTGCCAATACGCTGCCGAATAACGACCCCAGCAATACCGGCGGTTGCTCGGACCGGGTGACGCCGACGACGAACCCCGCCACCAGCGAGACCTTTACCATCACCGATGGCACCGGCTCGACCTTTACCTATGTCTTTGATGTCGAGGGGTTCGATATCGGCGACAGCTTCTGGACTCTGGAAGGTCAATCGAACACGGCAGACCTTCTGGCGCGCTTCACCTATGAGGAAAACATCGCCCCGGTGCCGCTTCCCGCCGCGGCATGGTTCCTGATCGCAGGTCTGGGCGGCCTTGCGGCAGCCGGGCGTCGGCGCCGCAGCTAAGCCCGAGCCTGACGACACACCCAGGCGGGCCGCTGTCAGCAGCGGCCCGTTTTTCGTCAGACCCCGACCCGGTCGATGATCCCCGCCCCGTTGAACAGCGCCGCCAGATCCACCGTATCGCGCGTGTTCAGCGCATCGGCATGCTCTTCGATAAAGCTGTGGGCGGCCACCTGCCCTGCCGCTTTCATCCGGTCCAGCATGCCCGGATCCGGCAGCACCTTGGACCGCGCCGTCAGATCGTTCATCAGCATGTCATCCAGGATCATGTGGATCAGCGGGTTCTTCATCGCGCGGTTTTCCAGCCGCCCTTCGGCAAACAGGCGCTTGACGAAATTGATCGAGCGCAGTTCGGCCATGAGTGAACTGTTGAAACTGACCTCATTCACCCGGTCAGAAATCTGGCTGGGCGTTCGCGGCAGGCCGTCGCGCATCAGCGGGTTGATGTTCACGATCACGATGTCACGCGGCAGATCGGGCCGGTACAGCGGATAAAGCGCCGGATTGGCGATGAAGCCGCCATCCCAGAACGCCTCGACCCGTTCGGTATCGGGATCATAGATCTCGACCGCGCGGAACAGGTTCGGCAGGCAGGCCGAGGCCATCACCGCATCCCGCGTCGCCGCGCGGCCGGTAAAGACGCGGATGCGCCCGGTACGCACATTCGTGGCCGAGATGAACAGTTGCGGCCCGGCCTCGACGTCAAAGCTGGGATAGGGCAGATCGCGCAGCACCGATGCCAGCGGGTTCACATAGAAGGGGCCGTAATCATAGGGGCTGAAGATGCGGGTCAGGTTTTCCAGCCAGGCGGCCGGCGAAAACAGCTCTGTCAGCCGCCCAAGGCTGGAGGGGACCGGCATCAGCGAATGCATCCAATGCACCATGCGGTTATCGCTGACCTTTCCCACGCTGGCCCAAAGTGCGTCCAGATTTTCCTGCGCCGCACGTCGGCCCCGCAGGCCCTTGTAGCGCGCAAGCCCCGCCTTCAGCGCCGCCCCGTTCATCGCCCCGGCCGAGGTTCCGCTGATCGCCGCGATGGTCAGCCAGTTTTCGTCCAGCAGGCGGTCCAGCACGCCCCAGGCAAAGGCCCCGTGAGAGCCGCCGCCCTGCAGCGCGAGATTGATGTTCTTCTGTTCCATAGCCGTCCTTCTTGCGCGACCCGGTCGCTGCAACTTAATCCCAACCTCGCCCGATATGCAGACCCTGCCCCGCCGCAAGGCCCCAAAACGTCGGGTTCCCGGAAAAGTTTCCCTTCGCGGGGTGGTGTCGCGGCGTCAGCAATAAGCCTCGGGTCCGCGCGACATCTTCTCGCCATAGCGCGGGCCATGCGCCCAGCCTGCGGGCAGGATCCGGTCGATCTCATCCAGTTGCGCCTGCGTCAGCAGAAGCGCGGCACCCCGGGCGTTTTCGCGCATATGGGCGATGCTGCGCGATCCGGGCAGCGCGATGACATGCGGCGCGCGGGCCAGCGCCCAGGCAATCGCGACCGAGGCCGGGCTTTCGCCATGATCGCGCGCCAGTTCCGCAAAGCGGCGCAGGTGGATCAGGTTCAGTGGCCAGTTTTCGGCATCAAAGCGCGGCATGCCCGCCCGCAGATCATCGGGGCCGAAATCCGCCGGATCGGGCAGATCGCGGGCAAAGACACCGCGCCCCACCGGGGAAAAGGCCACCAGCGCCGCGCCATGCGTCTGACAGCCCTGCAGGACGCCCAGTTCCGGCTGACGGCTCCACAGCGAATATTCCGACTGCACCGCCGCCACCGGACCGACCGCCGCCGCCCGTTCCAGCGTCGCGGGCGCGATTTCCGACAGGCCGATCGCGCCGATCTTGCCCTGATCGCGAAAGCGCAGCAGCGTTTCCATCACCTCTTCTATGGGCCGCCCGGCCTCACGCCGGTGCACATAATAAAGGTCGATATGATCGACCTGCATCCGCCGCAACGAGGCCTCAAGCGCCTGTTGCATATAAGCGGTGGAATTGTCGAAAGGGCGGTCGGGATTGCGGGTGATACCGCATTTGCTGGCCAGCACGATCCGGTCGCGATGGCGTTTCAGAAAGGGCGCCAGCAATTCCTCGGCCCGGCCCGCGCCATAGACATCTGACGTGTCCAGATGGTTGATCCCCAGCTCCAGGCAATCTTCCAGACAGCGCAGGCTGTCATCGCGATCCGCCGGGCCATAGGCCCCCACGAAATTCATCGTGCCAAGCGCGACCGCCCCCACCATCGGACCATCCCGGCCCAGTTGCCGCTGCAACATTGCGCACCCCGTATTGTCAGTGGCGCGATGATGCCGCAGCATGACGGCGATGAAAAGCCCGGGCCGTCACGGCAGGCCTGCCCCGGTCAGAGGCCGCGGATTGCCGTCGCCTGTCGGGCTTCATCAATCCTCGGCCTGGGCCTCTGCCCGGCTTTTGCCCGCCACATCCAGCGCCAGCGTCGCCGCCATGAAGGCATCCAGATCGCCGTCCAGAACACCTTGGGTATCGCTGGTTTCCTCGCTGGTGCGCAGATCCTTGACCATCTGATAGGGGTGCAGGACATAGGACCGGATCTGGTTGCCCCATCCCGCCTCGCCCTTGGCGGCATGCTGGGCGTTGATCTCGGCATTCCGCTTGTCCAGTTCCATCTGATACAGGCGTGCCTTCAGCGCGGCCATGGCATTGGCGCGGTTCTGGTGCTGCGATTTTTCGGAACTGGTGACCACGATCCCGGTCGGAATATGGGTGATCCGCACGGCCGAATCCGTGGTGTTCACGTGCTGCCCGCCCGCACCCGAGGAACGATAGGTGTCAATGCGGATTTCATTATCGGGCACGGTGATTTCGATATTGTCGTCAACCACCGGATAGACCCAGACCGAACTGAACGAGGTATGGCGCCGGGCCGAACTGTCAAAGGGGCTGATGCGGACCAGGCGGTGCACGCCCGATTCCGATTTCAGCCAGCCATAGGCATTGTGACCGCTGATCTTATAGGCCGCGCTGCGGATGCCCGCCTCATCCCCCGCCGTTTCCGACAGCAATTCGACGTCATAGCCCTGTTTCTCGGCCCAGCGGACATACATCCGCGCCAGCATGCTGGCCCAGTCACAGCTTTCCGTCCCGCCCGCGCCGGCGTTGATCTCCAGAAAGGTGTCATTGGCATCCGCTTCGCCATTCAGCAGGGCTTCCAGTTCCTTCTGCGCGGCAAGCTGGGCCAGTGTCTTCAGGTTCTCTTCGGCCTCGGCCACCAGTTCGGCATCGCCCTCGGCCTCGGCCAGTTCGACCATCTCGGCATTGGCGGTCAGATCGGCGTCGATCCGGCGATAGGTTTCGATGGCATCCGACAGCGCCTGCCTTTCGCGCATCAGCTTTTGCGCCCGCGCCGGGTCGGACCACAGATCCCCCGCCTCGATCATCGCATTCATCTCTTCCAGGCGATGCGGCGCGGTCTTCCAGTCCATCCGCTGACCCAGCAGGCTCAGCGATTTGCGGATGGCTTCGATAGTGGACTGCGTCTCGGCGCGCATAGTCGGATCCTCATGCTTTATCAGGCCGCAGAGATAGCCCTTGTCGGCGACAGGAACAAGGGCGGGCGGGTTTGCGGTGCCGCAGGCGCAGGGGCGCAGGCCGATGCCCGTCGCCCGCGATCCGTCGGTCGGGCCATGTGCGGTGGCACGCCCGGCGCACAGGGGCCGGGCCGCTACATGATCAACGGCTTGTTGTTCTTGGCATGCCGCGCGGCGATCCTGCGCCCCATGCGCCCATTGGCCAGCAGTCGCGCGGGTTCAGGATCCTGACTTTGCCGTTCCAGTTCGGGGAAAATCGCAAAGATCTCGTCCAGCGCCTCTGCCCCGACCGATTTCAATGTCTGAGGCCCGACATAAAGGCTTTCCGATCGGGCGCCATTCGAAAAGACGACCTCGTGGCGGTCAAAAAGCAGGTGGACATAGGTGACCTCGGCCATGTCCTGCGCCGTGTCGATGCCGTCGAGCTCGACCAGATGCTTGGCCGCGACCAGCACCTCTGACGCGCCGAACATCCGCTGGGCAATGCGCGACGAAATCAGGATCCGATGCTGCGGCGACACGACCAGATCCCGCGACGGCGCCCCGTCACCCAAGGCCCCGGCACGGATCCGGATCGGGCGGAGATGCGGGCTGGCGGTCAGATCCAGCCTGTCCAGCCGCCGGATCCCAATCCAGCGTATCGGCTGATATCCGTGATCCAGCGTCAGGACCAGATCGCCCGGTTGCAGGTCCTGAACTTGCCGCTGCCCCTCTTTCGTGTCGATCAGCGTACCGCTTGCGAAGCAGACAAACAGATCGACGTGATCCACATTGCCAAGCCCGTTGAACGACGTGTTCGGGGTGATGATGATGACATCGCCATCTCCCACTTCGAAGTCATTGCTGAACGCCCAATATTCACCATTTGTCGGGGGAACGCCCTGCCCGTTGTAAGTGTCACTGACCCTGATCTGATAAAGGCGACCGGTCTCCATCGTCGTCGTATTGGTGACGTTGTAATAGCCCCGTGCATGAACATAGGCGCCGGCGGAATGCGGGCCATATGGTTGCGCCAGGTTCTGAATATTGTCGTCAAGTGACTGCGGCGTGGCAGAGTTGTTATCCTCCAGCACGACGTCCTGATCATTGACGAACATCGATGTCAGATCGGATTCGTTGACGACGCCAGTCCCCGTCCCCCAGATGATGGAATTGCCAAGCGCGCTGGAAATGACCTGATTATATTCATATTCGACAATGGGTTCGCCACTTTCAAGTTCGCTATAGGGCGTATTGCCGGAGGCGACCCATGCAGAGATATTGAACAGCGATCCGGGCGGGACATCATGCTGAAAGGCATAATAGATCTGCCCCCCGATGATGACCTGATTCATTTCAAGCGTGTAAATCGTCCCATCCGGTTGCGTGACCGTAATCTCACCCGTGGCGCGGGAATAAAGTCCCGTGCCCGCAGGGTGCGAATCATAGGCGTTTGTCAAAAACTGCTGCGACGAATCCAAGGTCTGCGGAGGAGCGTTGACATTGTCCTCCAGAATCGGGTCGTCATCGGTGATCTGGATGGAATCCGGGGTGGCGCTGGCCCTCAGCGTGAAGGTGCCAGTCTGCAAACCGGTCAGCCCGCCCAGAAAATCCGACGGCGAATAAAGGTTATTCAGATTATAGATCGCCATTCAGCACGGGCTCCGTTCAACAAGGCGCCGCGAATTGCCCACCGCGGCATCAGCAGATATCTGGTCCAGCCTCTGGCAGACCGCCGCTTCGACCGTCAGCGGCCTTATCGGAAGCTCGCGTTGCGATGCCGCCGAGGGGCATTATTGTCTAAAAAATATGCTAACTCGGCAAGCGTGACCGGACGTTCAATTGCGCAAAGTCCCAAGGATTGAAGGAACTATCCCTCTTGACACAGGCGCTGGCGGTCAGGGGCTTTCTGCCGCCTGTCCTGTCTGGTCCCCGACGCAATATGGTACGCGTCTATATCATCCAAGACGGGCGGAAATCCACAGCAGCCGCCACCCGGCATGACGCTTCGTGCAAAAACCCGACATTACGTCATTTTCCGCGGTCGAACCCGAAAAGAGCCGACCGCCTCGCCTCACCGATCAGGCGCGCCGCCGGACAGGCTAGTAGAGCCCGCCCGAGGACATGGTGCCGAAATCCGTGCGGCTTGGGATCACCTTGCGCTCGCCCGTCGATGTGGTGACGGCGGTGCCGCCGCCCGAACCGCCGCCCGCCTTCCAGGGCAGCACGACCTCGCCATCGCCAAAGCCCGACACGATCAGCGGCGACAGCCAATCCGGATCGGTGCCGTCGCGGAAATATTCGGCGATCACATTGTCGCCGGTTGCGTCGTCGGGCAGGCGCTGACCGGTGATGCGGTCGATCTTGACCCAGTAACCGCCGGGCGGAACGGCGAAATCGGTGCCGCCGAACCGCGCCACGGCCTGACGCATGAATTCATTGAAGACCGGCACGCACAGCGTCCCGCCATAGGCATTGCGCCCCAGCGAGCGCGGCTGGTCATAGCCCAGATAGCAGCCCGCCACGATGTTCGAGGAATAGCCGATGAACCAGACATCCTTGGCATCATTGGTGGTGCCGGTCTTGCCCGCGATCGGCACCGGCAGGTTCACGCCCTTGCCCGAGCCGCGCTTGACCACACCTTCCATCATCGAGGTCAACTGATAGGCGGTGACCGCATCCATGACCCGTTCGCGATTGGTGTCGATGACGGGGCCGGAACCGGCCGGCAGCGCCTGCATGCCGCAGGTTTCGCACACCCGCTGGTCGTGGCGATAGATGGTCCGGCCACGACGGTCCTGCACGCGGTCCACCAGCGTCGGCTCGACCCGCTCGCCGCCATTGGCGAACATGGCATAGGCGGCGACCATGCGGAACAGCGTGGTTTCCTGCGCGCCAAGCGCATTGGCCAGGAAGGGTTTCAGATCGTCATAGACGCCGAAGCGTTCGGCATAATCGGCCACGGTCTGCATGCCGATATCATCCGCGATCCGGATGGTCATCAGGTTGCGCGACTGCTCGATCCCCGTCCGCAGGGGCGAGGGACCGTAATGGCGGCCGCTGGCGTTTTTCGGCTCCCACAGCCCATAGGGGGTGTTGATGCTGATCGGCTCGTCCACGACGATGGTGGCGGGGGTGTAGTTATTGTCCAGCGCGGCGGCATAGACGAAAGGCTTGAAGCTGGAGCCGGGCTGACGCATCGCCTGGGTCGCGCGGTTGAAGACCGAGGATTCATAGCTGAAGCCGCCCTGCATCGCCAGAACGCGGCCGGTATTGACGTCCATCGCCATGAAACCGCCCTGCACCTGCGGCACCTGCCGCAGGGTCCAGCGGATGAAGCTGCCATCGCCATCGCTGGTCATCGGGCGGACCAGCACCACATCGCCGACCTCCAGCAGATCGCCCGCAACCCGCGCGCGCGGGCCCAGCGATCCATCTGCATTGCGCTTGCGCGCCCATTGCACATCGGCGGCGGGGATCCAGTGGCCGTCGCTGTCCTCTTCGATGCCTTCGATGCCGATGCGGGCGTCCGAGGCGCCGACCTCCAGCACAACGGCGGGCGACCAGTTCGGGATATCGCGCGGGATCCTCAGATCCCACAGCGCGCCGCGCCATGCGGCCTCATCGGTCAATTGCGCGGCCGGGATGGTCTGGCCGGTGCCGCGCCAGATGCCGATGCCGCGATCATATTGCTCCAGCGCCTTTTGCAGCGCGCCTGCGGCGGTCGATTGCATGCCGGGATCGACGGTGGCGCGGATCGTCAGGCCGCCGCCGAAAAATTCCTCTTGCCCGAATTCGCGGCTCAGCTGACGACGGATCTCATCGGTAAAGTAATCGCGCGGCGGCAATTGCCCCCGGAATGAGGGGAAATCGCCATTCTGCACGGATTTCAGCGGCAGCTTGGCCTCGGCCTCATAGGTAGCCTTATCGATATAGCCGTTCTGCCACATCTCGCGCAGGACATAGTTGCGCCGCTGCGTCACGCGCTCTTTCGCATCTACAGGATGGTAGCGGCCGGGCGCCTGCGGCATGGCGGCCAGCATCGCCGCCTCGGCCGGTGTCAGCTCTGCCAGCGATTTGTTGAAATAGGTCTGCGCGGCGGCGGCGACGCCATAGCTGTTCTGACCCAGATAGATCTCGTTCAGATACAGCTCCAGAATTTCATCCTTGGTCAGCGAATGTTCCAGACGCGCGGCCAGGATGATCTCTTTCACCTTGCGTTCCACGCTGCGATCGCTGGACAGCAGGAAGTTCTTGGTCACCTGCTGGGTGATGGTCGAGGCGCCCCGCACATTCGAGCCGCCCGAGGACACCGCCTCATACCCCGCCTTCATGATCCCGGTCAGGTCATAGCCCGGATGGCGATAGAAATTCTTGTCCTCGGCGCTGACGAAGGCTTCCTTGACCAGATCGGGAATCTCCTCGGTTGGGACAAAGATCCGGCGTTCTTCGGCGAATTCGTCGATCAGGCGGCCCTCGCCGGAATAGACGCGGCTGATGGTCTTGGGGGCGTATTGGGCCAGCGCCTCGTGGCTGGGCAGATCGCGCGAATAGATCCAGAAAATGCCGCCAATGGTCAGGGCAGCAAAGAACAGCGCGGTGACAACCCACGAAAAGATGGAACCGAAGAAAGAAAGAAAGCTGCGCAGCACAGATTGTCGCCTTTATGTGTTATGGGCCCGTCTATAGCGTCCGTGCGCGTGACGGTCAAAACATCAACGCCCGTTCACGAAGCTGTGCGCCAGCCTAGCGGCGCAGAACCGCGCGCCTTGCGGTTTCGTCCTGCTTCCAGCCCATGATCGCTTCGCAAATCACGTTGACCATCCGCTGACGCCAAAGCGGATTCAGCAGATTTGCACGATCATTATCGTCCGAGATGAAGCCGAGTTCCAGCAAAACCGACGGGATGTCGGGCGATTTCAGCACCGAAAAGGCCGCGCCCTGCACCGGACGGTTATGCAGCCCGATTCCCATCAGCGCCATGCGAGAGGTCAGCCATTTCGCGAAGTTTTCCGATCTGGGCTGCGTATCGGTGCGGGCGAAATCCATCAGCGTGGCCGACAGCGCATCGTCATATCCGCCCAGATCCAGCCCGCTGATCAGGTCGTCGGCATCGTGACGCGCCACCAGTTGCTGCGCCGCGCGGCCATCGGCCTTGGGGTTCCAGATATAGACCGTGGCCCCCGCCGCCTGCCCCTGCGGCAGCGCATCGGCATGCAGAGAGATAAAGAGATCCGCCCCCGCCGCCCGCGCCGCCGTCATGCGCTGCTCCAGCTGCACGAAGCTGTCATCGTCGCGCGTCATCATCACCGTCACACCGCGATCCTGCAGCGCCTTGCGCAGTTCCATGGCAAAGGTCAGGACCAGGTTTGCCTCGGTCTGGTCCTGCGCCTGCGCGCCGGGATCAAAGCCGCCATGACCGGGATCCAGCATGATGAAGAATTCCTCATCCACCGGGGCCGCATCGACCTGTGCCGGGTCGGGCAGATTGCGCAACGCGGCGGTGGCGCTTGGCGGTGGCGCGAAATCCTTCTGGCCGACGGGCTTCAGGGCCAGTTGCAGTTCTGCCCTCGGCCCGCCGGTCTTCATGGCAGAGCTGTCGATGCGATAAGGCCCCGGCAATTCGATCACGATCCGCGACCATCCGCGCCGCTGGCTGCCCCATCGGATATCGGGCACCCGGTCCGCACCGAACAGATCGCCGGGCTTCTCGCCACGCAGATCGACGCCTTGCAGATCCACGATCAGCCGTACCGGATCGCCGACGATATAGGTGCGAAACGGCACCGCACGGCTCAGCGTCAGGCGCAGATCCAGCGGCGGATCGCCCCACCAGGCGCGCCCGCTTTGCACCAGCGACGAGGCGCCCAGATCAAGGCGCGCGGGCTCCTGCGCCATGGCGGGCGACAGCGACATCAGCAAGGCAAATATCAGCGCCAGACATCTCATCGGGTGGCCATGAACCCTTCCAGACGGCGCAGCCCCTCGACGATATCTTCGGTCGCCCGGGCATAGCTGAACCGCAGGGTCTGCGCCCCGCGTTCGGGGTCGAAATCCAGCCCCGGCGTCACGGCAACCCCGGCCTTGTCCAGAATCTCTGCCGCGAGCTCGACCGAATTATCGGTCAGATGCGACACATCGGCATAGATATAGAAGGCCCCTTCCGGCGGTGCGATCCGGTCAAATCCGGCGCGGGGCAGCCCCTCCAGCATCAGGCGGCGGTTTTCGGCATAGACGGCCAGGTTCGCCTCGGCCTCGTCCATGCAATCCAGCGCCGCCAGCGCCGCGACCTGACTGGCATGGGGCGGGCAGATGAACATGTTCTGGGCCAGCCGCTCGACCGTGCGCAGATGGCTCTCGGGCACCACCATCCAGCCCACGCGCCAGCCGGTCATGCTGAAATATTTGCTGAAGGAATTGATGACGACGACATCATCCGTGACCTCCAGCGCGGAATGGCAGCGATCTCCATAGCTGAGGCCGTGATAGATCTCGTCCGAGATCACCGCCATGCCCCGGCCCGCCGCGGCCTGTGTCAGATCGCGCAACTCATCCTTGCGCAGCACCGTGCCCGAGGGGTTGCCGGGCGAGGCCAGGATCAGCCCGGCGCAATCCTCGGGCAGATCACCGGGGCGCGGTTGATAGCGGTCTTGCGCGCGGGTCGGGATCCCCACCGGCTGCAGCGACATGGCGCGCAGGATCTGGCGATAGCTGGGATAGCCCGGATAGCCCATGGCGACGCGGTCGCCCGCATCGAACAGCGCCGAAAAGCTCAGCAGGAACGCCCCGCTGCTGCCAGAGGTCACGACCACGCGGGCCGGATCCAGATCCACCCCGTACCAGCGGCGGTACAGATCCGCGATCCCCTGCCGCAGCGCGGGCAGGCCAAGCGCGACCGTATAGCCCAACGGCTGCGACAAAGCGCGGGCCAGCGCGTCGCGCGCGCCCTGCGGCGCGGGCGTGCCGGGCTGACCCACCTCCATATGCACGATATGGCGGCCTGCCGCCTCGGCCCGGGCGGCGGCCTGCATCACATCCATGACGATGAACGGGTCCACCTGACCACGGGCGGAATGTCGCATGCTCTGACCTCGACGTCTTGTTTTGCGGGTGTCTTAGCGCGTCCCGCCCCGGCACTCCAAGCCTTTCTGCCACAGGATGTCACGTATCCGTGTCGCGTCGTTTCTTGCCTTCGCCCGCCGCAGACGCCAAGTTGCCCTCAACCCCGAACCCAGAGGACACCCATGAAACGTCTGCTCGCCACCCTGCTGCTTGGCTCGACCCTGGCAGGCCCTGCCTTCGCCTTCGACATTTCCGCCATGAACGAACAGGAAAAAGAGGCCTTCGGTCAGGCCGTGCGCGATTACCTGATGGCCAATCCCGAAGTGCTGGTCGAATCCATCGGCGTGCTGGAAGCGCGTCGTCAGGAACAATCGGTCGATAATGACCGGCTGCTGGTGGCCGCCAATCAGGACGCCATCTTCAATGACGGCCATAGCTGGGTCGGCGGCAATCCCTATGGCGATGTGACCGTCGTGGAGTTTCTGGATTACCGCTGTGGCTATTGCCGCCGCGTGAACGATCAGGTGCAGGCGCTGGTCGAGGATGATCCGAATGTGCGGCTGATCCTGAAGGAATATCCCATTCTGGGTCAGGACAGCGACAGCTCGGCCCGGTTTGCCGTCGCGGTCAAGCAGATCGCGGGGGACGAGGCCTATCTGAAAGCCCATCACGCGCTGATGGCGCTGCGCGGCGAAGCCTCGCTTGAGGCTCTGGGCAAGATCGCGGATGAGATCGGCGTGGACCGGGAAGAGGTCATCAATCTGATGAACACCGAATCCGTGAACGCCGTCCTGCGCGCCAATCGCCAGCTGGGCGAAACCATGGCGATCATGGGCACGCCCACCTTCATCATCGGCGATGAGATGCTGCGCGGCGTGCCGCAGAACGGGCTGGAAGATTACATCCAGGCCGCCCGCGACAAGCAGGACGGCTGAACGCGTCAGGTCCGATGAAGGCGGGGCCGGTATCCGCCCCGCCCCGTTTTAATCTTCTCAGCGCAGGTGCCCGGCGCGACCGCCTAAACCGCCGCCTTGCGCTGAAAACGCCCCAGAATGTGATCCGCCGCCTTCTCTCCCGTCATGATTGAGGGGGCGTTCAGATTGCCATTGGTGATGCGCGGAAAGATCGAGCTGTCGGCCACGCGCAGCCCCTCGACCCCGATCACGCGCAACTCGGGATCCACCACCGCCTCTGGGTCATCCGCCGCGCCCAGGCGGGCCGTTCCGCAGGGGTGATAGGCGGATTCGGCATGTTCACGGATGAAGGCGTCGATCTCTTCATCCGACTGCACCCGCGCTCCGGGCTGGATTTCATCGCCGCGATATTCCGCCATCGCCGGTTGATCAAAAATCTGCCGCGTCAGACGGATACAGGCCCTAAATTCTTTCCAATCATCGGGATGCGACATATAATTAAAGTGGATTTGAGGCGCCGCCGCCGGATCGTCCGAGACCAGACGCACCGTCCCGCGCGACTTTGATCGCATCGGTCCGACATGGGCCTGAAAGCCATGCCCGCTGACCGCCGCCTTGCCGTCATAGCGCACGGCCAGCGGCAGGAAGTGATACTGGATATCGGGATAATCCACCGCATCCGACGAGCGGATGAAGCCGCAGCTTTCAAACTGGTTCGAGGCGCCAAGGCCGGTTTTCTGCAACAGCCACTCAATCCCCACGCGGCCTTTGCCCAGCAGGTTGTAATAGGTGTAAAGCGTCACTTTTTTCAGTGACTTATACTGCATATAGACTTCCAGATGGTCCTGCAGGTTGGACCCGACACCGGGACGGTCCGCGCGCACCTCGATCCCGTGCTGCGACAGGTGATCGCCGGGGCCGATCCCCGACAGCATCAGCAGCTTGGGCGTGTTGATCGAACTGGCCGAGAGGATGATTTCCTTGCCCGTCTCGATCTGTTCGACCTTGCCATCGCGTTCGATTTCAACGGCATAGGCGCGGTTATCTCGAAAGAGCACGCGACGGGCCATGGCGCGCAGCACGGTCAGCCGGCCGCTGCGCATCGCGGGCCGCAGATAGGCCGAGGCCGCCGACCAGCGCCGCCCGCGCCAGATCGTCGCCTCCATCGGGCCAAAGCCCTCCTGATGCTCGCCATTGTAATCGTCGGTCCGTGGCCATCCGGCCTGCTGCCCGGCCTCGATAAAGGCGTTGAACAGCGGGTTGCGGCGATTGCCGCGCGTGACATTCAGCGGCCCTTCCGTGCCGCGCCAGGGCGAACTGCCGCTGTGCCATGTCTCCATCCGCTTGAAATAGGGCAGCACATCGACATAGCCCCAGCCTTCGGCGCCCTGATCGCGCCAATGGTCGAAATCCTTGCGATTGCCGCGCACGAAGACCATGCCATTGATCGAGGACGACCCGCCCAGCACCTTGCCGCGCGGCGTGACCAGACTGCGCCCGCCCAGATGCTGTTCCGGCACCGTGCTGAAGCCCCAGTCAAAGCGCGACATGTTCATCGGATAGGACAGCGCGCCGGGCATCTGGATATAGATGCTGCGGTCGCTGCCGCCATATTCGATCAGCGTGACGCGATGGCCCGCCTCGGTCAGGCGATAGGCCAGCGCGCAGCCCGCCGATCCGGCGCCCACAATGACATAATCCGGTGTCATACCGTTCTTCCTTTCCTGACGTCAGTAGGGCGCGTCGACGCTGCCCATGCCGACGTAAACCGTCTTCAACTGTGAATAATGCTCGATCGCGGCGGCCGAGTTTTCGCGCCCCACCCCCGACATCTTGACGCCGCCAAAGGGCATCTCGACCGGGGTGAGGTTATAGGCGTTGATCCAGCAGGTGCCCGCCTCGACCCTGGCGGCGACGCGATGGGCGCGGGCCAGATCGCGGGTAAAGACCCCCGCCGCCAGCCCGTAGCCCGTGGCATTGGCGCGGCGGATGACCTCATCCTCGTCCTCGAAGGCCAGCGTGGTCATGACCGGGCCGAAGATCTCTTCCCGGGCCAGCGCCATCTGATCGGTGGCATCGGCAAAGACCGTGGGCGGCACAAAGGCACCCTCGCCCGGGCCGCCACAGACCAGCCGCGCGCCCTCGGCCTCGCCCGCCGCGATCGCGGCGCGGATCTTGCCGGCCTGCGCGGCGCTGACGATCGGGCCGTGCTGCGTGTCGGGATCCAGCGGATCGCCGATCCTGATCGTGGCAATCCGGGCCTGCAGCTTGTCCAGAAACGCCTCGCGGATGCCGCTTTGCACGAAAACCCGGGTGCCATTGGAACAGATCTGCCCCGAGGAATAGAAATTCGCCAGCATTGCCGCGCCTACGGCATCGTCCAGATTGGCGTCGTCAAAGACGATCAGCGGGGATTTTCCGCCCAGTTCCATCGTCACATGGCGTATCCCCTCGGCCGCGGCGGCATAGACCTTGCGCCCGGTCGGCACGGACCCGGTCAGCGAGACCTTGGCCACATGCGGATCGGTGACCAGCGCCGCCCCCACGGCACCGCGCCCCTGCACGACGTTGAACACGCCCGCGGGCAACCCGGCCTCGATCAGGATTTCGGCCAGTTTCAGGGCGCCCAGCGGCGTTTCCTCGGAGGGTTTGAAGACCATCGCATTGCCCATGGCCAGCGCCGGCGCGGCCTTCCAGCAGGCGATCTGGCTGGGATAGTTCCACGCGCCGATCCCCGCGCAGACGCCCAGCGGCTCGCGGATGGTATAGGCCCAGTCGCTGCCCAGCGGGATCATCTGGCCGGTCACGGTCGCGGCCAGACCGCCGAAATATTCCAGCGCGGCGGCACCCGATTCCCAATCGGCCACCAGCGTTTCCTGAATCGGCTTGCCGGTATCCAGCGTTTCCAGCCGCGACAATTCCTCATTGCGTTCGCGGATGATGGCCGCGGCGCGTAGAAGCACCCGGCCACGTTCAACCGGGGCCAGCGCCGCCCATTCGACCTGTGCGGCGGCAGCGGCCTTGCAGGCCTCGGCCACCTGCCCGGTCGTGGCTTCGCGCAGGCTGGCGATTTCTTCGCCGGTATAGGGGTAGAGAACCGGCAGAGCGTCGCCCTCGCCCTCGACCGGGCGACCATTCAGGAACAGACTTGCAGCGGGTTGGACGTTCAGGCTCACTTCAGGGCCTCCTGTAGATAATTCATGACCATGGTGCGGGCGGATTTGGCATCGGTATCGCCCCGCCTCAGAACCGCGCGCAGATAAACACCGTCGATCAGCGCGCCAAGCGTCTCGGCGATGGCTTCGGGCCGGTCGGTCAGCGGGCGCAGCGCCAGCACCAGATTCGACCGCAAACGGCGGTGATAGACCCGCAGCAGCCGCGCAGCCTCTTCGTGACGCAGGGAAAGTGCGTAAAAATTAAGCCAGGCGCTGACCGTTTCACGCTGGAAATTCTGCGGGGCAAAGCTGGCATTCACGATCGCATCCAGCCGCCCGCGCGGGCCGTGGCCGGGCAGGGAATCGCGGACCTGATTGCCGTAAATGCGCAGGATATAACGCATCGCCTGCAGAAAGATCTGCTCTTTCGAGCCGAAATAGTGATGCGCCAGCGCAGGCGACATCCCCGCCCGCTTGGCAATCTGCGCCACCGTGACCTCCAGCGAACCGGCACGGCCGACTTCATATATTGCGGCGTTGATTAACGCAGCTTTTCGGATAGGCTCTGCACCAATCTTTGGCATCATTGCACCTGCGTTGTGTTTTGGGTTGCAATACGAACTGTATTTATCTTTAATTGACTAATCAATCAAGAACAGGGAGCACATGCCGCATGACTTTGTCAAAACTAATCGGTATTTCCGCGCTTGCCATGACGGCGGCGCTTGGTACCGCAGCACAGGCGCAAGAGCCGGATGAGTGTCGCAAGGTGGTCTTTGCTGATGTCGGCTGGACCGATATCACGGCGACCACCGCGCTGAGCGCCACGATCCTGCAGGCGCTTGGCTATGAAACCGAAACCAAGCTTCTGTCGGTTCCGGTCACCTATACTGCCATGTCCACCGATGATGTCGATGTTTTTCTGGGCAACTGGATGCCGACGATGGAAAACGACATCGCCGCCTATAACGAGGCAGGGACCGTGGACACCGTGCGCACCAACCTGACCGGGGCGAAATACACGCTGGCCACCAACAAGGCGGGTGCCGATCTGGGCATCACCAGCTTTCAGTCCCTGGCCGAGCACAAGGATGCACTGGACGGCAAGATCTATGGCATCGAGCCGGGCAATGACGGCAACCGCGTCGTTCTGGAAATGATCGGCGAGGATCTGTTCGGCACCGGCACGTTCGAACTGGTCGAATCCAGCGAACAGGGGATGCTGGCGCAGGTGTCGCGCGCGGTCAGCGGCGACAAGCCGATCGTGTTCCTTGGCTGGGAACCGCATCCGATGAACGCCCAGTTCGAGCTGACCTATCTGGAAGGTGGCGACGATGTCTTCGGCCCCAATCTGGGCGGCGCCGAGGTGCGCACCAACACCCGTTCCGGCTATGTCGAGGAATGCGCCAATATCGGCAAGTTCCTGCAAAACCTGGAATTCACTCTGGCGCTTGAAAATGAGATCATGGGCAAGATCCTGAATGACGGTCAGGATCCGATGAAGGCCGCAAAGGAATGGTTGCAGGCCAATCCCGATGCCGCGACCATGTGGCTGGACGGCGTGACCACCGTTGACGGCAATGACGCGCATGCCGCGCTGACCGAGGCCCTGCAGGGCTGATCGGTCCCACCGCCTCGCCGTCTTTTCGATGGCGGTCGGGTCGGTGACAGAACAGAAAAGAAACAGGCCGTGCCGTCCCGGGCGTCACGGCCGCAAGACAGAGGGACGATCCACATATGGAGCAGTTGACCGATCTGGTAACAGATAACAAGATCCCGGTAGGTCGAACGGCGAAAACTTTCTTTGACTGGCTGAACACCCATGCGGCCGGCGTTTTCAATACGATCTCGGATGCGATGAACTGGCTGATCAGCGGTATTCTGACCGCGCTGGAGGCCCCGCATCCCTTTCTCTTCATTCTTCTGGCCGTGGCGCTGACATGGCTGCTGCAGCGGCGCTGGCAGCCCTGTGTGCTGATGGCGCTTGGCCTGCTGTTCGTGCTGAACCAGGGCTATTGGGAAGAGACGCTGCAATCGCTGACACTGGTTCTGGCGGCATGCATCGTCTGCATGGCCATCGGCGTGCCCATCGGCATCGCCGCCGCGCATCGCCCGCGCCTTTACGCCTGGATGCGGCCGGTGCTGGACCTGATGCAGACGCTGCCCACCTTTGTCTATCTGATCCCGGCCATCGTCTTTTTCGGCATCGGCATGGTGCCCGGATTGCTGGCCACGGTGATCTTCGTGCTGCCCGCGCCGATCCGGCTGACGCAGCTTGGGATTTCCTCGACCCCGCCCTCGCTGGTCGAAGCGGCGACCGCCTTTGGCGCGACGCCCCGCCAGCTGCTGTGGAAGGTCGAATTGCCAAGCGCCCTGCCCCAGATCATGACCGGGCTGAACCAGACCATCATGCTGTCGCTGTCGATGGTGGTGATCGCGGCGCTTGTCGGGGCCTCTGGCCTTGGCGTGCCGGTGGTCCGGGCGCTGAACAGCGTGAACACCGCGCTTGGCTTTGAATCGGGCTTCGTGATTGTGGTGGTCGCCATCCTGCTTGACCGGATGCTGCGGATGGAGGGCCGGAAATGAGCCAGATGAACAACAGCGCCCCCAATGCCGTCGAATTCGAGGATGTGAATATCGTCTTTGGCGACAAGCCCGAAGCCGCCCTGCCGCTGATGGATGAGGGGATGGAACGGCCCGAGGTGAAAGAGCGCACGGGACAGGTTCTGGGCGTCCATAATTGCAGCCTGAACGTGGCCGAGGGCGAGATTCTGGTCCTCATGGGCCTGTCGGGTTCCGGCAAATCGACGCTGCTGCGGGCGGTGAATGCGCTGAACCATGTCGTTCGCGGCGATGTGCGCGTGCGCCGTGGCGATCAGATGGTCTCGGTCACAGCGGCGGGGGCCAGGGAATTGCGCGACATCCGCCTGCGCACCGTGGCCATGGTCTTTCAGCAATTCGGCCTTCTGCCCTGGCGGACCGTGCGGGAAAATGTCGGGCTTGGGCTGGAACTGGCGGGCATGTCCGCTGCGGACCGCAAGGGCAAGGTCGATGACCAGCTTGCCACGGTGGGCCTGTCGGACTGGGCGGATCGCAAGGTCGGCGAATTGTCGGGCGGCATGCAGCAGCGCGTCGGTCTGGCCCGCGCCTTTGCGACCGAGGCGCCGATCCTGCTGATGGATGAGCCCTTCAGCGCGTTGGATCCGCTGATCCGTTCGCGCCTGCAGGATGAGCTGCTGGAACTGCAGGAACGGACCAAGCGCACGATCATCTTCGTCAGCCACGATCTGGACGAGGCTTTCAAGCTGGGCAACCGCATCGCGCTGATGGAGGGCGGGCGCATCGTCCAGATCGGCACCGCAAGACAGATCATTGCCAATCCGATCAACGAATATGTTGCCGATTTCGTCGCCCATATGAACCCGCTGGGCGTGCTGACCGCGGCCGATTTCCTTGAAACCGGCGAGGCATTCGGCCAGCCCGTGCCCCGCGACATGCCGGTGCGCGACGTCATGCGGCGGCTGACCGATGTGGATTCGGTGCCCATCGAGGGCGGCGGCCGCGTCACGCGAGAGGCGGTTCTGTCCCGGCTTGTCGATCCCAACCAGTAACGCAAGGGGGCCGCGCGATGCGGCCCTTTTTCGTCAGCTGTTCTGCAGGTCGCGGTGGTAACGGATCAACAGCGCGATGCCGATGGCGATCAGCGTCAGGCTGACCGCGAAGACATAGATCGGGCTGACATAATCGCCGATATAGGACGGGTAGAAGGATTTCCGCATCTGCCCGACCACATGCACCAGCGGGTTATACCACAGATATTTCTGCGCCACCGCGGGCATGTCGTCGAACATGAAGAAGATGCAGGACAGCAGGAACAGCGGCCGGGTCAGGATCGACCAGATATTTTCCCAGGACGGAAAGGCCGCGAACAGGAAACAGTTGATCACCCCGACCCCGATCCCGAAGGCAAAGGCCATCAGCGTGGCCAGCGCGATCCCTTCGAATTGCGGATCGGTGCGCGTCTCCATCAGCAACAGGATCCCCGAGAACAGGATATAGCAGACCAGAATCTGGGTGATCGCGTTGAAGATCGTGCGCGCGATCAGGGCATCCATGAAGGTCACCGCCGGATAGGCCAGCAATGCCTTGGAATTCATGATCGAGCGCGAAATCCGGCCCGACATCGCCATGAAGATGCTGAAGGGCAGAAAGCCGGTGGCATAGAAGATCGCGAAATTCGTCCCGATGGGAGGAGAGCGGAACCCCATCGAAAAGATGATCGTCAGCAGGGCGATCCCGCCCACCGGCTCGGCAATGGCCCACAGATAGCCGCCGGCGCTGCGGCCATTCGTCGTCGCCATCTCTCGCAGGATCAGGGCGCCGATGGATCGCAGGCTGGCAAAGGAGCGCTGCTGGTGGACCGGGCGCAATTCGCCCTGATCCGGGCTGGCGGCGCGCCGTTGGGGCAAGGGGGCATTGGCCATTGCATGGCTCCGACGGGGTTATGGGTCACGCATCCGTAAAGGATACGCGCTGGAACTGCTTTGACGGTTTATGTATGACAGCCGGAAGCAGATGAACAGCAGGCAAGAGTTCCCGGGCATGTCAGACAGCAAAGACGTAACGGGCCATCGCGATGACGCGCCCCCGCAAAATGACCCGTCGGTACAGGAGACACCGCGTCGCCCCAATTTCAACACCCCGCTGGTGGCGAAGGATGGCGGCGAAGGCGCAGAGGCCGCCCCTCCGCCCCAACCGGCGAAAAAGCCGGGACCGGGTGCCAACCTGACGCCCGCGCAGCGCCGTCAGCAAAGACAGCAGCGCCGCGCCCTGATGGAGGGCGCCGAGGAAGAGGATACGGATGAGGCCATCGTCCGCCGCCGCGCCAACAAGCGGCGGCAAAAGGCGATCGTCGCCGCCGCCCGCCCTGCCCCGCGCGCCAAGGGCCCGGTCCGCCCCACAGCCGCCGCCGCACGATTTGCGCGCCGCCATGCCATTCAGGCCGCCAGCCTGTTCCTGATCGTGATCCTGCCGCTGCTGGTCAGCGCCTGGTATCTTTATGCGCGGGCCGCCGATCAATATGCCTCTTACGTGGGGTTTTCGGTGCGCAGCGAAAGTGGCGGCACCTCGGCCGAATTGCTGGGCGGGCTGTCCACGCTGGTCGGCGGCTCCAGCACCACCACCACCGATACCGATGTGCTCTACAAGTTCATTCAAAGCCACGATCTGGTGGAAAAGGTGGATGCGCGGCTGGATCTGCGCCAGATCTGGTCCAAGGCGCCCGGCGATCCGGTCTTTGCCTTTACCGGCGGCCCGGCGCTGGAGGATCTGCTGAACGAATGGGAAAGCAAGGTCCGCATCTATTACGACAATGGCATGATCGACCTGCGCATCCTGGCCTTCGACGCCGGGGATGCCCAGGCCATCGGTCAGGCGGTGCTGGATGAAAGCACCATCCTGATCAACCAGCTGAACGATGTCGCCCGCGAGGACGGGCTGCGCTATGCCCGCGATGAGATGGAGCGTGCAGGCCAGCGCGTCAAAGAGGCGCGTCAGGCGCTGACCGAGTTCCGCAACCGCCATCAGCTTGTCGATCCGACCGCCGATGTGCAGGGTCAGGTGGGCGTGGTCAGCACATTGCAGACACAGCTGGCCGAACAACTGGTCCAGCTTGGCCTGCTACAGGCCAATGCGCAGGCCAATGACCCGCGGATCGAACAAAGCGAGCTGCGCATTCAGGTGATCCGCGAGCAGATCGCCGCCGAGCGCCAGAAATTCGGCTCGGAAACCGGCGAGGCGCTGTCGGAAATCGTCGGCCAGTTCGAAGGTCTGGCCGTGGATCGCGAATTTGCCGAACAAAGCTATATCGCGGCGCGCGCCACCTATGACACCGCCCGCGCCGAGGCCGCGCGGCAGTCGCGCTATCTGGCCGCCTATGTCAAACCCACGCTGGCGCAAGAGCCCGAATTCCCGCAGCGCGCCAAGCTGCTGTTCATGATCGGGGGCTTTCTGCTGGTGATCTGGGTGATCGGCGTGCTGATCTTCTACAGCCTGCGCGACCGGCGATGATCAAGCTGCAGAACCTGCACAAAAGCTATAAGCTGAATGGCCGGACCAAGGTGGTGGCCCGCAATATCAACGCGGTCTTTCCCACCGGGGTCTCGGTCGCGCTTCTGGGGCGGAACGGGGCGGGGAAATCCTCGCTTCTGCGGATGATTTCCGGCGCGATGCTGCCCACTTCGGGGCAGATCCTGTCGACCGGCACGATCAGCTGGCCGGTGGGCTTTGCGGGATCCTTCAACGGCCAGCTGACGGGCGAACAGAACTGCCGCTTCGTCGCGCGGGTCTATGGCGTGGATACCGACGAGATGCGCGATTTCGTCGAGGATTTCGCGGAACTGGGCGAACATTTCTATCTGCCCTTCCGCACCTATTCCTCGGGGATGCGGGCGCGGCTGGCCTTTGGCGTGTCGATGGCGGTGCCCTTCGACACCTATCTGGTCGATGAGGTTTCGGCGGTGGGCGATGCCTCGTTCAAGGAAAAATCGAACCGCGTCTTTGCCGAGCGCATGTCATCGGCGGGCGCCATCGTGGTGTCGCATTCGATGATGATGCTGCGCCGCACCTGTCAGGCGGGGGCGGTGCTGGAAAATGGCACGCTGTCCTATTTCCACGATATCGAAGACGCCATCGACGCCCATCTGACCAATATGGAACGGGCCATGGGCAAGCGCTGAAAACCGCCGGATCGTGACAGGTTCATGTCACCCGCACGGCAAGGCTGGCACCCGCCAAAGCTGCATATTACAACGGCGCGAACCTTTGGAACTTGGGGCATTCGGATGAAGATTCTTGTTCTTGGCGGCGATGGTTTCTGCGGCTGGCCGACCGCACTGCACCTGTCGGCACGCGGCCATGACGTCATCATCGTGGACAACCTGTCGCGCCGGAAAATCGATGTCGAGCTAGAGGTGACATCGCTGACCCCGATCCGTCCGCTGGGCGAGCGTGTCGCCGCCTGGACAGAGATCACCGGCCAGAGGATCCGGGTCGAGAACTTCACCATCGGCGAACATTATCACCGCCTTCTGACGCTGTTGCAGCAGGAAAAGCCCGACGCGGTGATCCATTTCGCCGAACAGCGCGCCGCGCCCTATTCGATGAAATCCAGCTGGCACAAGCGCTATACCGTCAACAACAATCTGAATGCGACCAATGACGTGCTGGCCGCGATCGTCGAAAGCGGGCAGGATATCCATCTGGTGCATCTGGGCACCATGGGCGTCTACGGCTATGGCACCGCCGGGATGAAAATTCCCGAAGGTTATCTGGACGTTGTGGTCGAAACCGAGAATGGCCCCCATCGGCAGGAAATCCTGTATCCGGCCAATCCCGGCAGCATCTATCACATGACCAAGACGCAGGATCAGCTGTTCTTCTTCTATTACAACAAGAATGACGGTGTCAGGATCACCGATCTGCATCAGGGCATCGTCTGGGGCACGCAGACCGAAGAAACCGGCATGGATGAACGGCTGATCAACCGGTTTGACTATGATGGTGATTACGGCACGGTGCTGAACCGTTTCCTGATGCAGGCGGCCATCGGCTATCCGCTGACCGTGCATGGCACCGGCGGGCAGACCCGCGCCTTCATCCATATCCAGGACACCTGCCGCTGCATCGAACTGGCGCTGACCAACCCGCCGAAACCGGGCGACCGGGTCAGCATCCTGAACCAGATGACCGAAACCCACCGGGTGCGCGATCTGGCGCGGATGATCGCCGAGCAGACCGGCGCCGAGATCGCCTTTCTGACCAATCCCCGCAACGAGGCCGAGGAAAACGATCTGCATGTCGCCAATGACCGTTTTCTGGGTCTGGGGCTGGAGCCGATCCGGCTGCAGGACGGTCTGCTGGCCGAGGTTCAGCAGATCGCCCGGCGATATTCCGCACGCTGCGACCGATCCAAAATCCCCTGTCTGTCACAATGGCGCCGAGCGTGAAAATCCGGCTGGCCAGAATCGACATGATCGGCCAATAAGATCGCCATGTTTCGCGACGCGACCGGATATGGCAGAGTGACGAGGGCGGCCTTTGGGCTGCTGATCGCCTTTGCGCTACTTTTGCGGCTGTTCGGTCCCGCCGGCGCCCTGCCCGCCAGGGATGGCTATCTGGCCATCTGCACCGGCACCGAGATCATCTATGTCGAGGCCGCAAGCCTTGGCTTTCCCACCGAAAAAAGCCCCGACAGCCCGGATCGGGATCATCAGGCCGAAGCCTGTCTGTGGTTTTCGGGCCTGTACGCGGTCGAACTGGCCGCGACCACGACGCCGGATGCGGGGCAACGCCTTTATGTGCGGCAGGCCGCCCGCATCCGGGCCGATCAACGCGGCGATCAGCGGCCAGCCCCCGCGTTCCATGCCCGCGGGCCACCCGCCCTGTCCTGACAGAACAATATCGCATCGGCGTGCCCGCAAGGGGCACGACGGATATCACGTCTTGGGACATCTATCATGGAAAATACAAATCGGCGGGGCGGCGACGCGCCCGCGCTCTATCGTGCCATCTGGCGCTGGCACTTCTATGCGGGGCTGATCGTCCTGCCCTTCATGATCCTTCTGGCCGTCACCGGCGGGATCTATCTGTTCAAGGATGAAATCGCGGACCTGACGCATCGGCAGGAACGGATCGTCACCGCCGAGGATCGGGCGATGCAGCCCCCCTCGGCGCTGGTCGCGACGGCGATGCAGGCGCAACAGGGCACGGTTTTCGCCTATCTGCCGCCTGCATCGGCGGAGCGTTCGGCGGCGGTCAAGATCAAGGATGCGGACGGGGCCAAACAGATCGTCTATATGAACCCCTATTCGGCCAAGGTGTTGGGCAGCCATGCCGATGCCGGCGCATCGGCCACGCCCGCGATGAAGCTGGTGCGGGACCTGCACAGCCTTGCCTATACCGGCTGGCTGGGCAATCGCCTGATCGAGGCTGTGGCCGGCTGGATGGTGCTGCTGGTGGCGACCGGCATCTATCTGTGGTGGCCGCGCGGGCAGAAAGGCGGCGTCGTGACCGTACGCGGCAAGCCCGCCCGCCGGGTCTTCTGGCGCGATACCCACGCCGTGACCGGACTGATCGCATCGGGTTTCATCATCTTTCTGGTGCTCAGCGGCCTGCCCTGGTCCGGGGTTTGGGGGGCGAAATTCTATGACCTGTCCTATCAGGCCGGGTTGGGCATGCCGGACGGCTATTGGGACAAGCTGCCCGTCTCGACCCAGCCGGTGGCCGATGCCATCGACCGCGCGCCCTGGATCATGGAGGGTCAGCCCATGCCCGTCTCGACCACGGCCAAGGGCGTTCCTGCCGCGCTGGATGCGGTGGTCGCGACGGTCGAGGATCGCGGCATCACGCCGGGCTATGCGCTGAATATCCCGACGACGCCGGAAGGGGTGTTCACCGCCTCGGTCTATCCCGATGACATCACGCAGGAACGGATGATCCATCTGGACCAGTATAGCGGCAAGGTGCTGTTCGACATGGGGCTGAACGATCTGGGCGCGCTTGGCAAGACGGCGGAATGGGGCGTCAGCCTGCATATGGGTCAGGCGTTCGGCCTGCCAAATCAGATCGTTCTGCTGCTGGTCTGCGTTGCGATGGTGCTGATGGCCGTCTCGGCGGTGGTGATGTGGTGGAAGCGCCGCCCTGCCGGATCGCTGGGCGCGCCGCAATTGCCGACCGACTGGCGCATTCCGCGCATGGTGCTGCTGATCGCGGTGGCGGCGGGGCTGTTCTTTCCGCTGGTCGGGCTGTCGCTGCTGGTCGTGGCGGCGCTGGAGCTGTCGATGATGGGATGGGCGCGTCTGCGCACGGCCTGACAGCCAAAACAAAGGGCGGGACGAATCCCGCCCTTTCAACGTGAGTGGTCACGCATCAGAAATTACTGAATTTTGGCCCAGGTCTGGCTTTTGCAGATCAGGCCGCCGGCGACACAGCCGGACAGGCTCATCCGGTTGCCCGACACGGTGGCCTTGCCGCTGTAGATCTTGTCATTGGCGGGGCGCCAGACCTGACCGCTGTAATTGCCGCCGCCCTGTGCGGACATGTTCCGCACGATCTGCCGACCGATATTGGGGGATTTGTACTCTGCCCCGTCCTTGAAGGTCCGGCTGATCGTGCCACAGAAGCCCCCGCCGCAGGGCGCGATGGTCACATAGGCGAAAGAGCCTTCATCGGGCTGCGTTTGCCACACGCCCTCGATCGGGTCTGCGGCTACGGCGGTACCCGCCACGGCCAGGGCCGCAGCGATGATAAGTTTGCGCATGAATCCTCCTCCTCAGGATATGCGCATGCTGCGCGCCGATTTTGCTTCTGGCAAGCATGACGTAGGGTCCGCCTCTTCCGTTTCGTGCCCGTGCATGTCAAAGGAAGGCAAATTCCTGCAGAAGAGAGCCTGCCATGATCCTCTATCCCGCCATCGACCTGAAAGACGGCAATTGCGTGCGCCTTCTGCGCGGCGAGATGGAGGCGGCGACGGTGTTCGGCACCGATCCGGCGGCGCAGGCGCGGGCCTTTCAGGATGCCGGGGCGCAATGGCTGCATCTGGTCGATCTGAACGGCGCCTTTGCCGGGCATCCGGTCAATGCCGAGGCGGTCGAGGCGATCCTGGCCGCCATTACCGTGCCCGCGCAGCTGGGCGGCGGCATCCGCGACATGGCCACCATCGAAAGCTGGATCAGCCGCGGGCTGAGCCGGGTGATCCTGGGCACCGTCGCCGTCGAGGACCCCGATCTGGTGCGCGATGCCGCCCGCGCCTTTCCGGGCAAGATCGCCGTCGGCATCGACGCACGCGCGGGCAAGGTCGCGACCCGTGGCTGGGCGACCGAGACCGATGTGATGGCCACCGATCTGGCCCGCCGCTTTGAAGATGCCGGGGTGGCCGCGATCATCTATACCGATATCGACCGCGACGGCGCGATGCAGGGCCCCAACATCCCCGCGACCGAGGCACTGGCCCGCGCGGTGGATATCCCGGTGATCGCTTCGGGCGGCGTGTCCTCGATGGACGATCTGCAGGCGCTGAACGCGACCGGCGTGATTGCCGGGGCGATCTCGGGCCGCGCGCTCTATGACGGCGCGATCGACCTGTCGCAGGCTTTGGCGCTGCTGAAATAGCGCCGCGCCCGCCTTGCCCGGCGCCGGGCGGCCCCCTAACATATCCTCGCCAGCGTGACGCCAGCCCTGACCTGTTTTCAGAAAGCGACTGCCGATGCCCCCCTCACGCCGAGATATCCTTGCCGCGCTGACCGCGACTGCCATGGGCGGCATAGCCAGCAAGGCCCGCGCCCAGCCGGAGCCCAGAAGGGCCCGCGTCATCACGGATGAGCGCGCCAGCAGCTTTGACATCGGACCGCAGGATGCGGGCTGGCGCGTCTTTGTCGGCCTGCCCCGCATGCCCGCCCCCGCCGATGGATATTCCGCCATCATCGCTACCGACGGCAATGCCAGCTTTCCGGGCCTGTGGGACCGGCGAGAGAAGCTGGCCCCCGACGCGCCCGTGGTGGTGATCGGCATCGGCTATCCCACCGAATACACCGTCGATACCGAACGGCGCTGGTTCGATCTGACCTCGCCCGGTCAGCCGCCGACGAGCCCGGCGGAACTGATGATGCAGACCCGCCCTGAACGCCGCACCGGCGGGCGCGCCAATTTCCTGCAGGCGCTTGCCGATGGCATCCTGCCCGCCGTCGTAAGCCGGGTGGCGCTGAACATGCAGGATCTGACGCTCTACGGGCATTCTCTGGGCGGGCTGTTCACCTTGCATGCGCTGTATACGCGGCCGACGCTTTTCGCGCGCTATGTCGCATCTGACCCCTCGATCTGGTGGAACAATGGCGAGGCCCTGCGCGAGGCTGCAGCTTTCGCGGGCGGGATCAGGGCGGCAGGCGGCGATGTCGTTCCGCCACGTGAGGTGCTGGTCGCGCGCTCAGCGGCACTCAGCAATGACAGCCGGTTGCAATCCCTGCCCGCACTGGTCGAGATCCTGCGCGACATCGACGGGCTGGACGTGACCTATCAGTCCTATCCCGACGAAACCCACGGATCGCTGCCGGGTATCATGATGGATCAGGCGCTGGACCTGCATCTGGGGCGATTGGGGCAATAGCGCGCCCGAAAAGCCGCGCGGATCAGATCTGGCGTTCGGGCATCTGCACGACCAGCCCGTCCAGATCCTCGGTCACCTGCAACTGGCAGGTCAGACGAGAGCGTTCGGGATCGGGCTCATAGGCAAAGTCCAGCATATCCTCTTCCATCGGATCGCGGGCGGGCAGTTTGTCGATCCATTCCGGCGCGACATAGACGTGGCAGGTGGAACAGGCGCAGGCCCCGCCGCAATCGGCGTCGATCCCGGGAATGCCATTGTCGCGCGCACCCTCCATCACCGTCATGCCGGGCTTGACCTCGACCTCGTGCCGGGTGCCGTTATGCTCGATATAGGTGATTTTCGCCATGGCTCGTTTCCTTTGCTACGCAAGGCGAGATAGGCCATTGCGCCGGATTTGAAAAGGGGCGGCCCAACCGGACCGCCCCTTCGTCTCACGTGCTGTCGTGATCTTATTCCTCGTCCACCGGCAGCGCCACAAAGCGCGGCTCACCATCGCGGCGGATCAGCACCAGCAGGGATTTGCGCCCCGCATCGCGGGTTTGCGCGATCCGGTCCTTCAGATCCGCGACGCTGGCAATCGGCTGCTGCGCCGCCTCGGTGATGATATCCCCCGGCATCAGCCCTTTTTCAGCCGCTTCGCTTTCGGGATCGACCTCTTGCACGACCAGCCCGCTGGTGTCGCGCGGCAGGCCCATATCCGCCGCGATCTCTGGCGTGATCGAGCCCAGCGTCATGCCCAGCATCTGATCGGTCTTCGATTCCTGCGGCTGGTTGCGGGAATTGTCGTCGCCCGTGCCCTCGGCCGTTTCGCGACGGCCCAGCGTCACGCTGAGGGTTTCGGGACCGTTCTGGCGCTGCACCACGACATCCACCGCCTCGCCCGCAGGGGCCTCGGCCACGCGGCGCACAAGCGAGCGCGTATCGACCACGTCCTGACCGTCAAAGCCGATGATCACATCGCCCGCGCGCATGCCCGCATCCTTGGCCGGGCCATCGGGCACATCCGTGACCATCGCGCCGCTTTCGGTGGTCAGGCCAAGCGCCTCGGCCATGTCCGGGGTGACGTCCTGGATCTTGACGCCCAGCCAGCCGCGACGGGTTTCGCCATATTCCTTCAGCTGATCCACCACGCTGGAGACCACATTCGAGGTCATCGAGAAACCGATCCCGATCGAGCCGCCATTGGGCGACAGGATCGCGGTATTCACGCCGATCACCTCGCCGTCCAGATTGAACAGCGGACCGCCCGAATTGCCCCGGTTGATCGCGGCATCGGTCTGCAGGTAATCGTCATAGGTGCCCGACAATTCGCGGTTCCGCGCCGACACGATCCCCGAACTGGCCGAGAAGCCCTGCCCCAGCGGGTTGCCAAGCGCCAGCACCCAATCGCCGACGCGGGCACTATCGGAATTGCCGAATTTGACGAAGGGAATGGCGGCGTCGCTGTCAACCTTCAGCAGCGCGACATCGGTATTCGGATCGGTGCCGACGACCTTCGCGGGCAGCGTCTTGCCGGAATAGAATTCGATCTCGATCTCATCGGCGCCGTCGATGACGTGGTTATTCGTGACGATATAGCCATCCGAGGAAATCACGAAGCCCGAGCCAAGCGCGTTCGAGCGCTGCGGCATGCCGCGATCGCCCGGGCCGCCTTCATTCGGGAAGCCGGGAAAGCCGAAATCGCGGAACAGATCGGAAAACGGACTGCCTTCCGGGAAGTTCGGGCCATTGCCGCCGGTCGGGCGCGACACGACCGCCGTGGTGGTGATATTCACCACCGCCGGGGCGACCTGTTCGACCAGATCGGCAAAGCTGTCGGGCATCACCTGACCGGGCGCTGCATCGGTGGCCACGGCGCCAAGCGGCTCGTTATTATTGGCAGCCTCCTGCGCCCGCTGGCTGGCTTCGGGCGAGACATCGTCCTGCGGGGCCTGTTGCGCCTGTTGCGCGGCCGCAATGCCAAGCCCGACAGTCATCGCCAAGGCCGAAGCCGACAGGAGATACCGAGGAGAAAGCGATTTCATGCTGGGTTTCCTCATCTTTCTTTTTTCTTAGCCGGTCGCATCCGGGCCGGAACGGGATTGATATGAATGAAAAATAAGCGCGAGTTGCAAATAAAGCACGCTCTCGGACAGTGAACTGATCGTGACTTTTGTTACGAAACGGGGCGAATGTCGCCATTCGCCCCGTTTATCAATCAGTTAGCGGCAGGTGCCTGATCCTGCTGCGGCGTCTCTGCACCGGCATCGGGGATCACCTCGGCCTCATCCTGCGGGGGTGTCACCAGGCTTTCGGGCACCGGCGTCAGCTTGACCCCTGCGGATTCACCCAGACGGTTGCCCTCGCGGTCGGTGACTTCGGGCGTCACCAGTTCCTCGCCGCTGTCCTGCGCGGCAGAGCTGGCCGGCGCGACCGTCCGCGCCGAATTGCCGGCAGGCACCGGGGTCGAGGGCGGGTTGGCATTCGCCGCGCCATCGTCGCGCAGATAGCTGAAGAATTCGCCATCCGGCTGCATCACCATCGAGCTGTTCTGCCCGCGCAGGGCGCGCTGATAGGATTGCATCGACCGGGTGAAGGCAAAGAATTCCGGATCGCGGCCAAAGGCATCGGCATAGATCGCGTTCCGCTGGGCATCGGCCTCACCGCGCACGATCTCGGCCCGCTTCATCGCTTCCGAGGTCAGTTCCACCACGGTCCGGTCAGCGGCGGCGCGGACACGCTGCGCGGCCTCGCCGCCACGGGCGATTTCATCGGCGGCTTCGCGTTCCCGCTCGGCCCGCATCCGGGCATAGGTCGCCTCCAGGTTCTGCTGCGGCAGGTCGGTGCGGGTCAGACGCACGTCGATCACATCGACGCCCAGACCGGCGGCATTGGCGCGGGCCTCGTCGCGGATCTGGTTCATCAGCGCGGTCCGGTCATCCGACAGCACCGCCGTCGAGGGCACGGTGCCCAGCGTGTCGCGGATGGCGTTGCCGACGATGGGCTGCAGCCGGTTCTGCGCGACCTCGATCCCGCCAGAGCCGACGGCCTGACGGAAGGCGCGCAGATTGCTGATCCGCCAGCGCGCGAAGGCATCGACCACCAGGCGGCGGTCATCGGCCGGGGTGACTTCCAGCGGCGTCGTGGGCAGGCCCAGGATACGGCCGTCGAATTTCTCGACATTCTCGATCAGGGGCAGCTTGAAGCCGATGCCTGGATCCTCTTTCTCGGCCACGATCTCACCAAAGCGCATGACTAGCGCCTTTTCGCGTTCGTCCACGATAAAGACCGACAGCGCGAACAGGACCGCGATCACGGCCAGCACGCCAACGAAGATGGTCGAGCGGATGTTACTGCTACGTGCGGCCATCAGTTATTCCCTCCGGTCGAATTCGTGATGCTGGCGCCCTGACGGCGCAGCTGGTCCAGCGGCAGATAGGGAAGCACCCCGCTGCCCTGCCCGTTCGCGCCACCGTCAAGGATCACCTTGTCGATTCCGCCCAGAACATTCTCCATGGTTTCCAGATACATCCGGCGGCGGGTCACATCCGGCGCCTTCACATATTCCTCGTAGATCGAGTTGAAGCGCGCGGCCTCACCCTCGGCGGTGTTGACCGCTTCGGCGCGATAACCCTCGGCCTGTTCCAGCGCCGCAGCCGCGTCACCGCGGGCCTTGGCCAGAACGCGGTTGGCATAGGCGTCGGCCTCTTTCTCAAGCCGGTCGCGCTCCTGCTGGGCGGCCTGCACCTCGCGGAAACTGTCGATCACCTGGCTGGGCGGGTCGGCCCGGGCCAGGTTCACACGAATGACATTGATCCCCGACTGATAGGCATCCAGCGTCTGCTGAACCGAGGCCTGCAGATCGGTGCCGATCGCCCCCCGGTCGCGGTTCAGGATCGGCCCAAGCTCGCTGCGGGCGATAATGTCGCGCATCGAGGATTCGGCCACCGCGCGCACGGTGTCGCCCGGATCGGCCAGGTTGAACAGGTATTTTTCCGGGTCGCTGATATTCCAGACGACCTGATATTCCATTTCGACGATATTCTGGTCGCCGGTCAGCATCAGCCCGCTATCGGCCGAGCCTTCGCCGCCGGTGCCGATCTCGGTCACGCGTTCGTTGGTGACGGGGATGACCTCGGCGGTGACCACCGGCCAGGGCGCGAAGTTCAGACCTTCGCCGCGTACGGCAATCGAGCGGCCGAACAGGAATTCGACCGATTGTTCGTTGGTCTGCACGCGGTAAAAGCTGGAAAAGGCCCAGACCGCGATCAGCGCCAGACCGCCCAGCGTCAGCGTGGTGCGGTTGATGCGGAACCCGCCGCCCCCGCCGCCAGGACGCCCGCCGCCGGTGCCGCCGCCATTCCCGCGACCGCCCATCAGCACGCGCAGGCGGTCCTGACCCTTTTTCATCAGTTCCTCGATCTCGGGCAGTTGCTGCTGGCCGCCGCCCTGACCGGGCCGACGTTGCCCGCGCGGTGGCTGCTGATCCCCCCAAGGACGGTTCGACGGACGCTTGTCGCGATCCTCGTCGTCTCCTCCGCCGCTTCCGCCGCCGCCCCAAGGGCCCTGATTTGCCATATGTCAGACCTTCTTTCGTCGTTAGAATATCTTGCTTGAAACTGGGGCCGGGACGGGGAATGTCAACCCGTCCACGTGCTTGTCAGTCCCGCTTGCGCTGCGACACAAGGACGCCAGCGCCCCGCTGTCAGTCATCGCCACCCTGCCCGCGATACTGTTCGCTGGGCTGGCGCATGGTCACCAGTTCCTCGGATGCGGTGGGATGAACGGCGATGGTGGCGTCGAAATCCGCCTTGGTCGCGCCCATCGTGATCGGGATCGCCGCAAGCTGGATCATCTCGCCCGCTTCGGGGCCAAAGATGTGGCAGCCCAGCACCTTGTCGGTGTCGGGATCGACCAGCAGCTTCATCATCATCCGCTCTTTCGAGCCCGCAAAGCCCGAGCGCATGGGCCGGAAGGTGGTGGCGAAGACATCGACATCCCCGCGTGCCTTGGCCTGCTCTTCGGTCAGCCCGACGCTGGCCAGCTCGAACGGGCGCATATAGACCGCGCTGGCCACGATATCGTGGTTCACCTTGCGCGGTTTTGCGCCAAAGACGGTGTCGGCATAGGAATGGCCCTCGCGGATGGCCACCGGGGTCAGGTTGACCCGGTCGGTCACATCGCCAACCGCAAAGATCGACGGGACCGAGCTTTGCGACCATTCATCGACCGCAATCGCGCCGTTCTTCTGCAACCGGACCTCGGTATTTTCCAGGCCGAGTTCCTTGGTATAGGGGGCCCTGCCGGTCGCAAAGAACACAGCGTCGAAGCGGTCGGTGCTGCCATCGTCGAAGGTGACGACGGTCTGATCGCCCTCTTGGTCCAGACGCGTGGGCGAAATCCCAAGCCGCAGGTCCACGCCGATATCGCGCAGCTGCGCGGTGGCCAGATCGCGGCCCTGCCGGTCAAAGCCGCGCAACACTGCATCGCCGCGATAGGCCTGCACCGTCTGCACGCCAAGCCCGTTCAGGATGGTCGCGAATTCGCAGGCGATGAAGCCGCCGCCGATCAGCAGCGCGCGGCGCGGCAGCCTGTCCAGCAGGAACAGATCGTCCGAGATCAGCCCATGCTCTGCCCCCGGAATGTCAGGCCGCACGGGACGGCCGCCGACGGCGATCAGGATATGTTTGGCGGTCTTGAGCGTGCCATCCGCCAGTTCGACCGTGTGATGATCGGCGATCGTGGCGCGCTGCATGAACAGATCCACCCCGGCATTCTGCTGACCCGAGGTATAGACCGCTTCCAGCCGGTCCAGTTCCGCATGCAGTTTCGTGCGAAAGCCGGGCCAGTCGAAATCGCCGGTCGCGGCCGATTGCCAGCCATAGCCCTGCATTTCCTGCGCCATCAGCGGCGCCGTGGCGGCAAAGATCATCAGCTTTTTGGGAACGCAGCCACGGATGACGCAGGTGCCGCCCATGCGGCTTTCCTCGGCCAGCGCCACGCGGGCGCCATATTGGCTTGCCGCGATCCGCGCGGCGCGCACACCGCCCGAGCCACCGCCGATCACGAACAGGTCATAGTCGAATGTCACGGATTATTCTCCCTCTCCGATCAGCATATCGGCATCGATATCGGCCTCTCGGTCCAGTTCCACAACCGTCCCGTCGGGTTTTCCGATGATCGCCTTGCAGCACATGCCCAGAAACAGCCCGTGTTCGACCACACCCGGAATCGCCGACAGCGACCGCGCCAGGGTCAGCGGATCCTCGATCGCGCCCAGGTGAAGATCCAGGATCCAGTTGCCCTCATCGGTGACCCAGGGGTCGCTGCCCTTCAGCCGGTGAAGCACCTCGACCTCGGCCATGTCCTGTTTGTCCAGCGCGCGGCGGATCAGCCGGTGGGTGGTCTCGAACCCGAATTGCAGCACCTCGACCGGCAGGGGAAAGGCGCCAAGCTGATCGACGATCTTGCCCGGATCGGCGATCACCACCATCCGGTCGCTGGCCGCCGCGACGATCTTTTCACGCAGATGCGCCCCGCCGCCGCCCTTGATCAGATGCAGGTCGGGGTCGATTTCATCGGCGCCATCGATGGTCAGGTCCAGCCAGCCGATCTCATCCAGTTTCTCGATCCGGATGCCCAGGCTTTCGGCCAAAGCCGCCGTCGCGTCCGAGGTCGCCGCGCAGCGCAGCGACAGCCCCTCGGCCCGGATCCGCTGGGCCAGTTCCCGCACCATGATATTCGCGGTCGAGCCGGTGCCAAGTCCCAGCCTCATGCCATCCTGAACCATGGACACGGCGGCACGCGCGGCGGCTTGCTTGGCGGGATCGGGTTCGATGGAATGCGACATGTTCGGCTCCTCCGGGATTGGGTCTGCGAATGTATACTGAATGGTCAATCAAAGGGCGAGGATGAATTCCCGCAAATGCGGCCATCCGGTCATTGATCAATCGCGGGCAGACAGCGTCAGCGCGACGATTCCGGCGGAAAACAGGGCCACCAGCGCCAGAATGACCGTGGCGCGCAGGTCCGTCAGCCCGGTCCCCATAAGCAGAAAGGACAGCCCGACGATCGCATAGGTCACCAGCGGCGCGATCATCCAGAAACGCGCGTTCCGCCAGCGGCCCGTGCCAAAGCCGAACAGCAGTTGAAACACCGCCATACCGGCCAGCGGGCTGAGCCAGTTGAGAATCACGCCCGCCGCCATTCCACCGCCGCCAACAATGCCCGGACCCAGCATCATCTGCGCCGACAGCGTCACGACAAGATAGGTCACCGCGACCCCGGCGACAAAAGCCAGCACATAGGCCAGCAGTTCAACGGCACTTACTTTTCCCGACATCTTCCCTGTTTTCCCTTACGCCACCGGGGCCGCGACTTCGGGCAGGATCACCGTGAAGGTGCTGCCCGCACCGCGCGCGCTGTCGATGCGCAGCCGCCCGCGATGGCGGTTGATGATGTGTTTGACAATCGCAAGGCCCAAACCGGTGCCGCCCTGCTCTCGCGAGCGATGGGTATCGACGCGGTAGAACCGCTCGGTCAGGCGCGGAAGGTGGCGACCGTCGATCCCCTCGCCCCGGTCGCTGATCTCGACCGCCCAGGCCGGGCCACGCAGCAGCGGCTCATGCGGGATGCGGCGCATCCGCACGCCCAGATAGCCGCCGGATGCCGCATATTTCAGCGCGTTTTCGATCAGGTTCTGAAAGATCTGCACCAGTTGGTCGGGATCGCCGGGCACCATCTGGCTGCCCGCGATGCCATCGGTTTCGATGCTGACACCCGCGGTTTCGGCCACCGGCGTCATCGTCGCCACCACCCCCCGCAGAAGCAGGGGCAGATCCAGCGGGCTGGTCGGGCGGCGACGCTCTTCCGCCTGCACGCGCGACAGGGACAGCAGGTCGCTGACAAGACGGTTCATGCGCCCGGCCTCGCGCTCCATGATGTCCAGAAAGCGATCCCGCGCTTTGGCGTCGTTGCGCGCCGGACCGCGCAAGGTTTCGATAAAGCCGATCATCGCCGTCAGCGGTGTTTTCAGTTCATGGCTGACATTGGCGACGAAATCGCGCCGCATCTGTTCGGCCTCTTCGGCCACGGACAGGTCCAGCACGGCAATCGTGGCACCCTTGCCAATGGCGGCGGGCAATGGGGCGACGGTGATTTCGGCGACAACCTCGCGCCCGTCGGCGCCGATCTGGGCCCGCATCGTCGCGACACCCTCGGCCGGGCTGGGCAGCGCCGGATCCGGGACCGGCGCGGGATGATTGTCGGGATCCAACACCCAATCGACGGCCCCGACCACGGCCGGGTGGCGCAGCACCGTCACAAAGGGCCGATCCAGCAGGTTGCGCCCGAACAGCGCCTCGGCCGCGCCATTGGCGGCGATGGTCCGGGCCGAGGCGTCAACGGCCAGCATCGCCACCGGCACGCCGTCCAGCAATCCCCTGGCCCGTTGCCGAACCCGGTCCGTCATTCCGCGACCGGACGCAAACCTGACCGGAAGCGGGCCGCATTGGCGCGGTAATGTTCGGCGGATCGCAGCAAACGGGCCTGCGCCTCGTCATCCAGCATGCGGACAACCTTGCCCGGTGCGCCCATGACCAGCGCGCCCGGCGGGATCTCTTTGCCCTCGGCGATCAGCGCCCCGGCCCCGATCAGCGCGCCCGCGCCGATCTTCGCTCCGTTCAGCACCGTGGCCCCCATCCCGATCAATGCGCCATCACCGATCTGGCAGCCATGCAGAATCGCGCGATGGCCGATGGTGCAATTCGCGCCGATGATCAGCGGATAGCCGGGATCGGTGTGGCAGACGCACAGATCCTGCACATTACTGCCGCGCCCGACGCGGATCTCTTCGTTATCGCCACGCAGGACCGCACCCCACCAGAGAGAGCTTTCCGCCTCCAGCACCACCCGCCCCATGAGTTGCGCATCGGGCGCCACCCAGGCGTCCGCCGCAATCTGCGGCGCGATTCCGTCCAGTTCCCAGATCATGACTGCTCCTCTGCCATCAGTTGTTTGACGAATGCCCCCAGACCGGCGCGACGGTCGCGACGCAGCCGTTCCGACGTCAGGATCGAGCGCAACTGCGCCTCGGTCTCGTCCAGATCCTCATTGATCAGCACATAGTCATATTCGGCCCAATGGCTGATTTCCGCACGGCTTTTTTCCATGCGCCCGGCGATCACCTCATCGCTGTCCTGCCCGCGCGTGCGCAGGCGGCGTTCAAGCTCGGGCAAAGAGGGCGGCAGCACGAAGATCGACACCACATGCCCCCCCAGGGCCGAGGCGCGGATCTGCTGCCCGCCCTGCCAGTCGACGTCGAACAGCGTATCGCGCCCCTCGCGCATGGCCTGTTCCACCGGACCGCGCGGGCTGCCGTAATAGTTTCCGAACACTTCGGCATGCTCCAGCATCTGTTCGTTCTTCACCATGTCCCGAAACTCGTCGGGCGAGGTAAAATAATAGTGCTGCCCGTGGATTTCGCCCGGCCGGGGTGAGCGGGTTGTCGCCGAAACGGAAAATTGAAGGGAAGAATCCCACTCCATCAGCCGCTTTGCCAGCGTCGATTTTCCCGCCCCCGAGGGCGAAGAGAGGATGACCAGCAACCCGGTATGATCCATCGGCTTTCCCTTCTTTTTATGGCATTTTACTGGCGGGAATGGACCAGTCGCGGGCGCCGGTCAAGCCCGTGGCACATATTCGCCGACCGTGCATTTAAGTGACGGTGAGCGTTTTTCTTAACCAATGATTAGGAAACGACTCGGCTTGATCCCCCAAAACGTCCTATGGTGTGATATGTTTTAGGCCGCTGGTTCGCGGCGCAGGTTGTACGATTGGGTGAGGGTTGGCCTTTTGTCTGAAGACTGTTTTGAGGACGGGACTGAGATCCAGGCGCAACCACGCTCGGCCGATGTGTTGCGGCTGGCGGATTTCGACCCCCATGCCCCCTCCAAGATCATGGCAGAGATGCGCGCCTATTGGCAGACCCTGTGCCGGGGCCGCGCGATCCCGCAGCGTTCGGATATCGAACCGCGCAGCATCAAGATCGGACTGGATCACGCCTTCATTCTGGAACGCATGGCGCCGGGCGCGGCGCGTTTCCGTCTGGCCGGACGCCATCTGATCGACCTGATGGGGATGGAGGTGCGCGGCATGCCGCTGTGCGCGGTGCTGAACCCGACCTCGCGCGGGCGGCTGTCCGATATTCTGGAAGCCGTCTTCAAGGCGCCGCAAATCGCCGAGCTGGAGCTGTTTGCCAAGGCCGAATATGGCCGTCCGGAAATGCGCGCGCAGGTTCTGCTGCTGCCGCTGAAATCCGATCTGGGCGATGTCACCCGGGCGCTTGGCTGTCTGGTCTCGGAAGGGCGCGTCGGCATGGCGCCACGCCGGTTCGATCTGGTCGGTGACAAGATGCTGCCGATCATCGAGGGCGGCAAGACTTTGGCCCCCTCGCCCTCGGCCGGGAACAGCTTCATCTCCAAGCGCACGTCGCGTGGCTCGACCCCGGTTTATTCGCATGCCACCGATGTCGCGAAAATGCCGCAGATGAGTTCGACCGATCAGGTTCAGGACGATTCGCCAGAGGCCCGGCGCGCGCTGTTCAAGCTGGTCTCTCTTCCCGGCGAGGGGAACCGCAACGACCGGCAGCATTAAGCCAGCCGTCATCAAACCAGCCGTCATCAAGTCAACCGGTGCGCTGCCATTCGTAATGGATGCAGGGCGCGGGGAATGGGCGTCCAAGCGACCGCGCCTCATGCTTGCGACTGGCGCGAAACCCAATTTTTTCAAGCACTTTTGAAGATGCGGCATTGTCGGCAAAGACCGTCGCGACCAGCGTCGGCGGATCGAAGCGCCTCTGGACCTCGGACAGAAAGGCGCGGGTCATTTCCTGCGCCAGCCCCTGCCCGGCGACTGCCGGATCAAGAAAATAGAAGATCTCGGGCGGGTGCTTGTCGCTGATGCCGATCGAGCCCACGACCCGGCCCTGATGGCGCACCACAAGCCGGATTGGCGGTGTCGTCGCATCCGTGGCCAGAATCGCCTCGGCCTCGGCCATTGGCATGCCGGGATAGAAGCGCAGCAACATCCGGGCGACCTGCGGCAGCGTGGCAATGCGGTAGAGATCGGGCAGATCCGACGGGCGATAGGCGTCGATGACCAGACGGGGCGTGGTCAGAACCATTTCCGTCATGCGCGCCCCTTATTCCGTCGAGACCACCCGCACCGAACCACCCTTGGCCGACAGGGCGATCTTGCCCTCGGCCAGGCGCAGCGCATCGCTGCCGAAGACCTCGGCACGCCACCCCTTCAGCGCCGGCATGTCGCGGTCGCCGGTGGCAATCGCATCCAGATCAGAGGATGAGGCGATCAGCTTGGGCGCGACCCCCGCCGCATCGGCCTTGGCCTTCAGCAGCACGCGCAGCAGATCCGACAGGGCGGCATTGCCGGGCTTGCCGGGAACGTCGTTCTTGGGCTGCGGCAGGTCCGTCGTCTCCATCCCCGCCTTCACGGCGGCCAGAATGCCCTTGGCGATCTCGCCCTTGCGCGCCTCGCGCAGCAGAAGGCGGGACCGGCCCAGATCGTTTTCGCTTGTCGGCTTGGTCGAGGCCAGCTCGATCATCGCGTCATCCTTGAACACGCGAGAGCGCGGGATATCGCGCTGCTGGGCATAGGATTCGCGGAACTTCGCCAATTCGCGCAGGATCGCCAGGAAGCGCGGCGAATTCGTGCGGGTGCGCACCTTCAGCCAGGCCTCTTCCGGGCGGTTGGTATAGGTCTCGGGATCCTCCAGCACGCGCAATTCTTCGGCCAGCCAGCCTTCGCGCCCGTTCTGCTTCAACTCGGCGGACAGATATTCGTAGATCTGGCGAAGATGGGTGACATCGGCGCGGGCATAGGCCTTTTGCGCATCCGACAGCGGACGGCGCGACCAGTCGGTAAAGCGCGAGGATTTGTCCAGATTGGCCCGCGCGATCTTGCGCACCAGCGTCTCATAGCCGACCTGTTCGCCAAAGCCGCAGACCATCGCTGCCACCTGCGTGTCGAAAAGCGGCTTGGGAAACAGCCCGGCATCGTGGAAGAATATTTCCAGATCCTGACGCGCGGCATGGAACACCTTCACGGTGCCTTCATGGCGGAACAGATCATAAAGCGGTTCAAGCGACAGCCCCTCGACCAGAGGATCGACCAGCACCGCCTGCCCGCCTTCGCCCGTCACCTTGGACGCAGGCGGAATCGCAAGCTGGATCAGGCAAAGCTTGGACCAATAGGTCCGCTCGCGCAGGAACTCTGTATCGACAGTGACATAAGGCTGGTTCTTTGCGGCATCACAAAAGCGTGCCAGATCTTCTGTACGGGTAATCGCCATAATATCGTTGTTCACTCGACTCTTAAACGCAGCGGGTCGTTCACCATGTACCCAGCCATAGGCGCTAGCGCGCTGGTTGAAAACATGTATGTTAGGACAAATATAAGCAAAACGCATCATTTGTTGCAAAATCGCGTATAAAAAATGATAATTCTGCGGAAATACGCCGTTCAGCCCCTATAAATGCAGTCAAATGAACGGGATGCGCAAATCCACGAAGAGGAAACGCGCAGCGCTCTGCGCCACTGTGCCGCAGCGATCCGGGACGAGGGGCGCGGCATCGTTCTGAAACGCCGTTCCGGCTGCCTGAATTTGGCGGATCGCAGCCCGCGCCGATAGGATCGTTTGTCTGGATGCAGCCTGCCCGGACAAATGATGTTTCAAAAATACGGTGATTTTCGCAATAATCGTCCGATCCCAGCAAATGCCATTGGCAGAGCAATGACGCGAAAAATCCGCACGGCGGCGCGAAATCTTCCGCCGCCGCCCGCCATCCTGAAACGCCTCCTGCCCCTGCAACAGGCGGCATCGCCGTCGCCGTCCGCGGCGATATCGCCCCAGGCGCGGGCAGCGATCCGGTGAGTTTCGCCGGGAATGCGCGTTAAAGAGGTTCGATATCGCCCGCTTCGCGCATGGCGCGAAAATCGGCGGCAAAACCGTCCAGACGGCCCGCCGAGATGGCTTCGCGCAGGCCCGCCATCAACTCCTGGTAGTAATGCAGATTGTGCCAGGTCAGCAGCATGCCGGAAATCATCTCTCCGGCGCGGAACACGTGGTGCAGATAGGCGCGGGAATAGCTGCGGCAGGCCGGGCAGGTGCAATCCTCATCCAGCGGGCGGGGATCGTCGGCATGGCGGGCATTCTTGATATTGACCTGACCGCGCCGCGTCCAGGCCTGCCCGGTCCGCCCCGAGCGCGAGGGCAGCACGCAATCCATCATGTCGATGCCGCGCTGCACGGCGCCGACGATATCGTCGGGCTTGCCCACCCCCATCAGATAGCGGGGCTTGTCGGCGGGCAGGAAACCGGGGGCGTAATCCAGCACGCCGAACATCGCCTCTTGCCCCTCGCCCACGGCAAGACCGCCGACCGCGTAGCCGTCGAACCCGATCCGGGTCAGCGCGCTGGCCGATTCCTCGCGCAGATCGCGCGTCACGCCGCCCTGCATGATCCCGAACAGCGCGTGGCCCGGCCGGTCGCCAAAGGCATCGCGCGACCGCTGCGCCCACCGCATCGACAGCCGCATCGATTCGGCCACCACCTTGTCATCGGCGGGCAGCGCCGGGCATTCGTCGAAACACATCACGATATCCGAGCCCAGAAGCCGCTGGATCTCCATGCTGCTCTCGGGCGAGAGCATATGTTTCGAGCCGTCGATATGGCTGGAAAAGGTCACCCCCTCTTCGGTCAGCTTGCGCAGGCTGGCCAGGCTCATGACCTGAAAGCCGCCGGAATCGGTCAGGATCGGGCGATCCCAGTTCATGAAGCGATGCAGACCGCCCAGACGGGCCACGCGCTCGGCCCCCGGGCGCAGCATCAGGTGATAGGTATTGCCCAGCAGGATATCGGCGCCGGTGTCACGCACCGATTCCGGCAGCATCGCCTTGACCGTGGCGGCCGTGCCCACCGGCATGAAGGCCGGGGTCCGGATCTGGCCGCGCGGGGTCGAGATGACGCCGGTTCGGGCGCGGCCGTCGGTGGCATTGACGGAAAACTGGAAACGGTCGCTCATTCTGGGCATGCCTTGGTTGGAACAGCGGGCTGGAACCGGGCATGTCTAGCCCCTGACGGCAGGCGCTGCAACAAAGCGCGCGCACTGGACCCGCGCGGGATGCCACCCTATATAAACAGTCGGAATTTACAGGAACCCGCCATGACCGATCTGAAGGAAGGCGCACCGCTGATTGCGCCCTCAAGCACTGAACACGAGCTTTACGACGCCGTCGTCGAAGCCTGCAAGACGGTTTACGATCCCGAAATCCCGGTCAATATCTACGATCTGGGTCTGATCTACACGGTCGAGATCAATGACCAGAACGAGGTTCGGGTGATCATGACGCTGACGGCGCCGGGCTGTCCGGTGGCGGGTGAGATGCCCGGCTGGGTGGCCGATGCGGTCGAGGCGATTCCCGGCGTCAAGCAGGTCGATGTGGAAATGACCTTCCAGCCTCAATGGGGCATGGACATGATGTCCGACGAAGCCCGGCTGGAACTGGGCTTCATGTAAGCGGCGACCGGCCGGGCCGCATCTTGCCCGACCGGTGACGGATCCCCGAGGGGATCAGATTTCGATATTGTCCAGCCTGTCCTGCGCCACGGCGGCGGCGAAGCGTCCGAAATTATCGGGACGGAAATACAGGCTGATGGCGCCGTCCGGCATGACCTTGGCGCTTAGCAGCCCTGCCGCAGCCGGAATCTCGGCCAGCGTGATCGGCGACGCAAAGCCTTCGTCCAGCGCGGTCCTCAGCCCGTCCATGGTTTCCTGAACCCCGATCCCGGCGAAATTGCTGACATGGACGCGGGGCGCACCTGCGCGGCGAACGCGCAATTCGACATCATTGGCCGCATTGGGATGGGGCGTGCCTTGGAACAGGATCGGCAGTTCCACCCACCAGTCGGGATCGGGCACATACCAACGCCCCGAGGACACCTCGCCCGCGATGCGGAAGGTAATCACGCGATTGCCGCTGCGCCGGAAATCATAGCTTGTCGAAGAGACATTCACGATCGAGACGGACTGGATATCGACCCGCGAATCCGTCACCCGGCTGCGGAAGGCCGCATCAAAGGCGGCCAGCACCCGGTTGCGCGGCAGGCTGGCCGTCGCCGGATCGATGGCGGCGCGTTCCTGCCAGAACAGCACGCCGTTCTGGAAATCGCTGAACCATTGCGCGGGCGACTGGCGGATCCGCATCTCGTCGCTGGTCGGATAGCCAAGGCCGCCACGCTCCCACCCCTGGGCGGCCCAGGCGCCGCGAATGCCGCCGCGCACCTCCATCGGGCCGGTACGGGGATGCCAATAGATGCTGCCATTGCCGCTGAAGTGGTTATAGCGTCCGACGCGGTCCGGGGTCTTGGTCTCATCCGTGACCGGCAGGCGCAGGTCGCTGTCCGGGCCGCCCATGTCATTATATTTCCGGCGGATATCGCCGTGGACCTCATGCGCGCCGGTGGAGGGTGAGTAATAGATATCGCAGCCGTGAAAACGCTTGCGATGCCCGCCACGGACGGTCTCGCAGCCAGAAACGGCATTGCCGGTAAAGGCGCTGCCCAGTTCGGCCGCCTTGGCGTCGATATGGGCACAGGGATCGCTGCTGCTGAGCGCGGCATTGTCGATGCGCAAGGTAACATCGGCCCAATCGCCGCCCTCATCGGTATTGCGCACGCGTTGGCTGAAACTCTGACGCCCGCCGGCCGCCACGGTTCCCGTGATACTGGCGCGGCCATCCAGGTCATTGCTGTTGGTCGAGGTGCCCTCGTACAGGCGCAGATCGCCATTCACGCGCACTGCCCCGCCAGCGGCACGGGTCAGGGTAAAGCGCGCCTCGACGCGGACCTCTCCGCCGCAGCGGCCGATATCAAGGATCTGGCGCGTGGGCGTGCCATCGTCCAGCCGCACGATTCCCGACACGCTGCGATTTTCATATTCATCGCGCTGCGGCCAGTTTTCGTCATCCTTGATCCGCATAGAAATGGTGTAATTGATCAGGTTGGTCATTGGATTTTCCATATGTAAGAGCCAATGCCGCAAAGGCTGACAGCCGCGCCGTGACCCCGCCGTGATTCCGCCGTCAGCCTGACGTTAGCCACGGGTGATCGCAGCAGACGCGCGCCGGACCTTGAGTTGAGGGGCGCGAACTCTTATTTTCAGGACTGTCGCAGCGGAATGTTCCGAAGGCTGCGCAGGAACAGAGGTCGATCATGTTTTCCATTCCCGGGGCCGCGCCCGTGACCATCACCCCCGCTGCCGAGCGTCAGATCGCCAAGCTGATGGCGGGCAAGGACGCCTTTGGCCTGCGGATCGGGCTGAAAAAGGGCGGCTGCGCGGGGATGGAATATACGATGGAACTGGCGGCAGAGCCTGCGCCCAATGAAGAGGTCGTGGAACAGGGCGGCGCGCGGGTGATGATCGCGCCGATGGCGCAGATGTTCCTGTTCGGCACCCAGATCGACTACAAGACCGACCTGCTGGAATCCGGGTTCAAATTCACCAATCCCAATGTGACCGACGCCTGCGGCTGCGGTGAATCCGTGCGGTTCGAGCCGCTGGAAGGCAGCCGCGCGACGAAGTGACGGCGTTAGCCCGGCGCAAAGGCACCGTTAACGGGTGCGTCGGATAATTTTTCCTCGACAGGTTGTTTTGCCCGCATCGCCGTCGCCGATCCGCGCGAATCGGCGCTTTGCCGGGCGATCCCAATTGCACCGCGACGCCGTTCGCCCTAAGCCCATGTCAGGTTTGACAGGAGGATAGTGAATGGCACCGCGCAAGCTGGCCGCTGGCAATTGGAAGATGAACGGCACCCTGGGATCCATGGATCAGATCGACGCCCTGGCCGAAGGTCATGGCGGTGCGGCCTGCGATATCCTGATCTGCCCGCCCGCGCAGTTGATCCTGCCCGCCGTGCAGCATGGCAAGGGCATCATCAAGATCGGCGGTCAGGATTGCCACGCGGAGAGCGCGGGCGCGCATACCGGCGATATCTCGGCCGCGCAGCTGATGGATGCGGGCGCGACCCATGTGATCGTCGGCCATTCCGAGCGTCGCGCCGATCACGGTGAAAGCGATGCCGATGTCGCCGCCAAGGCCGCCGCCGCCCATGCCGCGGGACTGATCGCCATTATCTGCGTCGGAGAGACCGAAGCGCAGCGCGATGCGGGTGAAACGCTGGAGGTGATTGCGACGCAACTGGCAGGCTCGATCCCGGCAGGCGCAAGCGCCGGGAATACGGTCATCGCCTATGAGCCGGTCTGGGCCATCGGCACCGGCCGCACGCCCACCAATGACCAGATCGCCGAGGTTCACGCCCTGATGCGCGACAAGCTGCAGGGTCAGGTGGACGGCGCGGCGGATGTCAGCCTGCTTTACGGCGGCAGCGTCAAGCCTGCCAATGCGGCCGAGATCTTTGCCCTGGCAAATGTCGATGGCGCGCTGGTCGGCGGGGCAAGCCTGAAGGCCAGTGATTTCGGCGCCATCATCACCGCGCTGGACGCGGCCTGATTACGCGGCCTGATCACGCGGGCTTGCGCCACTCCATAAGATGAAACCACGGCACGCGGCTGTAGCGTGCCGTCTTGTCCGGGTCGCCCTGCCCGTCTGGCATCGGCTCGTCATAATGGGTCAGTTGCAGCCCGCTTTGCAGGAAAAGCTGCATATACAGGCTCATCGGGCGATGCCAGTTGCGGATATAGATGCCCTGCCAGCCCACCCATTCGGCATGGGGCCGCATGTAATTGTCGATGACAAAGCGCTGCTGTCCGGGCGTGCTGCCCTGCCATCCGCCCGCCGTCGCGAAACTGTTCAGATTGACGATCAGCGCCGCGCCGCCCGGTGTCAGGACACGGGCAATCTCGGACACCGCCTCTTCGATCCCGTCCACATCCACCAGCGTCAGGCAGGACAGGACCAGATCGAAGCTGGCATCGTCAAAGGGCAGCGCCTCGGCCCGCGCATCGACATAACGGCCCGACGGATCGCGCTGCATCGCCGCCTCGCGCAGGGCGCGGGTCGGCTCGGCGCCGGTCGTCGCGATCCCCATCTGCTGCATGGCGCGGCACATCCGCCCCTCGCCGCAGCCGACGTCCAGCGCCTGCCGAAACCCGCCCTCGCGCAGGCGCTGCAGCAGCGGCGCGTCGATCACATGCAGCCGCGCGAAATCGCCGCGATCGCCCAGCGTCGCGATCCATGCCTGCGCCGAGGCTTCCCAGCCATTATCTTGGGTCACGTCACTCTCCGGCCTTTTGCGTGGTCCCTGCTGCTTTAGGCCGCCCCTGCCGCGAGGGCAAAAGAAAAACGCGGCCCGCATCGGGGCCGCGTTTCCATTCCCTTGCCGCGCGATCAGAAGCGGAAAGAGGCGCGCAACGAGACCAGATCGGAATCCAGGTCGATATCGCCATTCGCACCGCTGGTCACATCCGAGAAATCGTTGCGGGTATATTCCAGCCCGACCGAGACTTTCTGGCTGACCAGATATTCAACGCCGACGCCATAGGTCCAGCCGGTTTCCGAAATATCCAGCGCATCCGCATCCGTGGACAGATGTGCGATACCTGCGGTCAGATAGGGCTGGAATTGCCCCATATTGTAACCGGCACGACCGCGCAGGCGGAACATGTCGCCATCGCCGTCATAATCGTCCAGGCTGGTGCGGTTATAGTCCAGCTCGCCGCCCAGAACCCAGTTGCCGACGCCGCGCGTGTAGCCGCCATGGACACCCCATGCCTCGCTATCGCCCAGATCCTGATCGCTGCCGCCGTCAAATTCAGCGGTGCCCTGACCATATTGCAGACCGGCATAGAAGCCGTCCCAGCTATAGGCGGGCGCTTCCGGCACGGCCGGGGCAACGACCACCGGGGTCGGCTCGACCGGGGCGGTATATCCGCCCGCATAAGCGCCTGTTGCGGTCAGTGCCGCGACCGATGCAAGGATCAGTTTTTTCATCTTACAAACTCCTTTGCTTGTGCCGACAGAGCTATGCCCGGACACCGGCTGCGGAAAGGCAGGACCGGGGGCGCAGCGCGCCGTCGTTGCCGCGACACCACAACCCGCGCCCGCAGTCGGAACGGGGGCCTCACCGGAAATTGAGTGTGATTACCCATGGTTTTCATGATCTTGCCGGATTTTTCAAAACGGACATATCGGTTCAGCTATCGCCGGGGCACAAGAAGGTGACCAGAAATTGCACATCCTGCAAGGGCCGGACTCTTGCAAGATCGCAGCCGGGTACCAAGGGCGTCCTGCTGTCGGCATGGCGTGGGAAATCGACGGATGCACCTGACGACCTCGCCCTGCAATTCCACAATACGGAATGAAATTTGCAAATCTCAGGCCGTCAGAAGCTAATTTTGCCCATCTAACCGTTTTTTCCTTGCCGCTGGCCAGAATTTCGGACCAGTATCGGCGGGGACACGCGGAAATATAGTCCACATCATGGACAGGGCTAGGAGAAGCCGCCGCAACGGAGGGGGGATCCATGCAGATCAGCGACAGCGAATCCGGCGCCGAACTGGCGCTTGGCGGGATCGAAGCCACAACCGAACCCAAACGCGCCGAAATCTGGATGCGCCCGGTCGAGATCGCGGCCTCGGCCCTGTTGCTGGTGATGATGGGCACCGTGCTGGCCAATGTCTTTTTCCGCTATGTGCTGAGCAAGCCGCTGATCTGGGGGGATGAGGTCGCCTCGATCAGCTTTATCTGGATGGCCATGCTGGGCGCGGCGCTGGCGGTGGACCGGCATGAACATATGCGGCTGACGGTATTTTTGCAGATGATGCCCGACCGCGTGGCCCGCGTGGCCGAGGTTGCGGGTCAGGTGCTGGTCTGCCTGCTGTTGCTGCGGCTGCTGCCGGTGGCGTTCGAATATGCCTATGAGGAAAGCTATGTCACCTCTCCCGCCCTGGGGATCCCGATGTCCTGGCGGGCCTCGGCCATTCCGGCGGGTTTCGCGCTGATGACGCTGCTGTCGGTGCTGGCGCTGATCCGCACGCGGGAATGGGCGGTGATCATCGGCACGCTGATCGTGACCGGCGTGACGGTGGCGCTGCTATGGCAGTTCAAACCCGAGCTGCTGGCCCTGGGCAACTGGAACCTGCCAATCTATCTGGGCCTGTTCGTCGCCGTGCTGCTGTGCATCGGCGTGCCCATCGCCTTCTGCTTCGCGCTTGGCACGCTGAGCTATCTGACCTTTGCCAGCCGTTCTCCGATCTTCGTGATGATGGGGCGGATCGATGAGGGCATGTCATCGCTGATCCTGCTGTCGGTGCCGGTCTTCGTGCTGCTGGGCTGCATTCTGGATGCGACCGGCATGGGCAAGGCCATCGTGAATTTCCTGGCCTCGCTGCTGGGCCATGTGAAGGCGGGGATGAGCTATGTCCTGCTGGGCTCGATGTTCCTGGTCTCGGGGATTTCGGGGTCAAAAGTCTCGGATATGGCGACCGTCGCCCCCGCGCTGTTCCCCGAGATGCGCCGCCGTGGCCATTCCGGCCCCGAGATGACGGCCCTGCTGGCCACCGGCGCGGCCATGGCCGATACGGTCCCGCCCTCGATCGTGCTGATCGTGCTGGGCTCGGTCGCGGGGGTGTCGATCGCGGGGCTGTTCACCTCGGGGTTCGCGATTGCGCTGGTGCTGCTGATCGTGCTGGCGCTGCTGGCCCGCTGGAAGGCGCGGGACGAGGATATGAGCGGCGTCAAACGCGCCAGCCTGTCGCTGATCGGCTGGACGGCGCTGATCTCGGCACCCGCGCTGGTGCTGCCCTTCATGATCCGCAGCCTTGTGGGCGGCGGCATCGCCACCGCGACCGAGGTGTCGGCCATCGCCGTGCTGTACGCCTTTATCATCGGGATCGTGCTCTATGGCGGCATCCCGGTCCGCAAGATGGGGACGATGCTGGTGGAAACCGCCGCCATGTCGGGGGCGATCCTGCTGATCCTTGGCGCCGCATCCGCCATGGCCTGGGCGCTGACGCAATCGGGCTTTGCCCGCGATCTGATGGCGCTGGTCACCGGCCTGCCCGGAGGCTGGGTGGTCTTCATGCTGGCCTCGATCCTGATCTTTCTGGTGCTGGGCTGCGTGCTGGAAGGCCTGCCTGCCATAGTCCTGCTGGCGCCGATCATGTTCCCCATTGCCCGCGGTCTGGGCATCCATGACGTGCATTACGCCATGGTCATCGTCACCGCGATGAATATCGGGCTGATGGCCCCGCCCATCGGCATCGGCTTCTATATCGCCTGCAAGATCGCCAATGTGCCCGCCGAACAGGTAATGCGGCGCATCTGGTCCTATCTGGCGGCGCTGATCATCGGGCTTTTCCTGATCGCCGCCGTGCCGTGGTTTTCGACCGCGCTGCTTTAACCATAACCAACATCCCCTGGGAGGAGGACCCCATGACCATCAATCGCCGCAAGATCCTGCTGACCGCCGCCACGACGGCGCTGGCCGCGCCCTTCATCCGGCCCGGCATCGCCCGCGCCGCCGAATTCAGCTACAAGATCGCCAATAACCAGCCGCTGGAACATCCCAGCAATGTCCGCCTGCAAGAGGCCGTGGCCGCGATTCTGGACCAGACCGGCGGCAGCGTGGATATCCAGATCTTCCCCTCGAATCAGCTTGGCGCGGATACCGATGTGCTGGGCCAGCTGCGCGCGGGCGGGGTGGAATTCTTCCAGCTCTCGCCGATCATCCTGTCGACGCTGGTGCCCAATGCCTCGATCAACGGGGTGGGCTTTGCCTTCCCCGATTACGACACCGTCTGGAAGGCGATGGACGGCGAATTGGGCGCCTATGAGCGCGGCCAGATCGAAAATGCCGGTCTGATCGTGATGGACAAGATCTGGGATAACGGCTTCCGGCAGACGACATCCTCGACCAAGCCCATCACCGGGCCCGCCGATCTGGAGGGCTTCAAGATCCGCGTGCCGGTCAGCCCGCTGTGGACGTCGCTTTACACCGCCTTTGGCGCGGCGCCGACCTCGATCAACTTTGCCGAGGTCTATACGGCGCTGCAGACCGGCATTGTCGACGGGCAGGAAAATCCGCTGGCCATCATGAAGGTCGCCAAGCTGTGGGAGGTGCAGAAATACCTGTCCATGACCAACCACATGTGGGACGGGTTCTGGCTGCTGGGCAACCGCCGCGCCTGGGCCGCCCTGCCCGAGGAAAGCCAGCAGATCGTGGCCGATCAGTTCAATGCCGCCGCCGACAAACAGCGCGCCGATGTGATGGCGCTGAACGCGGGGCTGCGCGGCGAGTTGGAAAGCCAGGGCTTCATGTTCAACGATGTCGATCCCAAGCCATTCGAAGACAAGCTGCGCGAGGCCGGGTTCTATGCCGAATGGAAGAACACCTATGGCGAGGAAGCCTGGGCCATTCTGGAAGCCGCCATCGGCCGGTCGCTGGCCTGACACGGATGCGCAACGCCCTGACCAGTTCCACCGGCATTGCCGAGCCCGCTCCGGGCGGGGCGCAGGCGGTGGTGCGGGCGTTGTCGCTGCTATCGCTGGTTGGCCGGGGCGGGTCCGAAGGGCTTGGCCTTGGTCAGCTTGCGCAGGCCAGCGGGCTGTCGCGGCCGACGGTGCGGCGGCTGCTGCTGGCGCTTGGCACGGCGCGGATGGTCGAACAGGACCGCCAGACGCGGCGGTATCATCTGGGCCCGGAAGCCTATCTTCTGGGCAGCTTCGCCGAACATCGCCACGGCATCCTGACCCATGCCCGGCCCTCGATGCAGCGGCTGGCCCGCGACAGCGGCGATACCGTGCTGCTGACCATTCCGCAGGATGACCATACCCTGTGCCTGGAACGGGTCGAGGGCGATTTCCAGATCCGCACCCACGCACTGATGCGCGGCGACCGCAAGCCCGCGGGGGTCGGCGCGGGTGCGCTGGCCCTGATGGCCGCCCTGCCCCCCGCCGAGGCAGAAGCCCTGAGACGGCGCGTGGCCCATCTGACAGGCGATCTGGCCCCGGCCCTGTCGCAGGACGAGGCCGCCGCCCGGCAACAGGGCTATGCCCTGAACCCGGGCCGGATCGTGCCGGGGTCCTGGGGGCTTGGCGTCGCCATCCTGTGGCCCGATGGCCGCCCCGCCGCCGCGCTGTCGATTGCCGCCATCGAGGACCGGATGCGCCCGGACCGCCGCCCCGAACTGATCGCCGCGCTTCAGCGCGAGGCGCGCATCGTCGAAGGATCTCTGGCGGCGCTGGATATCCCCCCTGACACCAAAGCCAAAAGGAGAACCGAATGACAGATCCCCTGATCGTGGGCTGGGCCCATACGAAATTCGGCAAATCCGACGCCGCCGATACGCTGACCCTGATGCAAGAGGTCGCCCGCCCTGCGCTGGATCACGCCGGGCTTGGCGCAGACGCCGTCGATGGCATCTTCGTGGGCGTCTATAACAACGGCTTCTCGCGGCAGGATTTTCAGGCCGCGCTGGTGGCGATGGGCACGCCGGAACTGGCGGGCGTTCCCTTCATGCGGACCGAAAATGCCTGTGCCACCGGATCGGCGGCGATCTATGCGGCGGCGGATTTCATCGCCTCGGGTCGGGGCAAGGTGGCGCTGGTCATCGGCGCGGAAAAGATGACCGCGACGCCGGGGGCAGAGGTCGGCGATATCCTTCTGTCGGCCAGCTACGTCCCCGAGGAAGGCCAGATCGAGGGCGGCTTTGCGGGTGTCTTTGGCCGCATCACCAGCACCTATTTTCAGCGCCACGGCGACCGATCGGAAGAACTGGCGATGATCGCGGCCAAGAACCACGAAAACGGCATGCGCAACCCGCTGGCGCATCTGCAAAAGCCCTTCGATCTGGCCTTTTGCAACACCATCTCGGACAAGAATCCGCGCGTGGCGGGGCCGCTGCGGCGCACGGATTGTTCGCTGGTATCGGACGGGGCGGCGGCGCTGGTGCTGGCCGCGCCCGAGGTTGCCGCCGATCTTCAGCGCGCCATCGCCTTTCGCGCCCGCGCGCAGGCGGGCGACATGCTGGCCCTGTCGCGGCGCGATCCGATCGCCTTTGACGGGCCGCACCGGGCATGGCGCGCGGCGCTGGATCAGGCGGGCTTGGGCATCACGGATCTGGATCTGGTGGAAACGCATGACTGTTTCACCACCGCCGAGATGATCGAATACGAGGCGATGGGCCTGACCCCGCGCGGTCAGGGCTGGCGGGCCATCCGCGACGGCGTGACCCGCTTTGACGGCGCCTTGCCGGTGAACCCCTCGGGCGGGCTGAAATCGCGCGGCCACCCCATCGGCGCGACCGGCGTGTCGCAGCATGTCATGGTGGCGATGCAACTGGCCGGGGATGCGGGCGCGATGCAACTGCCCGGCGCCACGCTGGGCGGGGTCTTCAACATGGGCGGCGCGGCCGTGGCCAGCTATTGTTCGGTGCTGGAGCGTGTCAGATGATCCAGCAGGTGCCCGTCTCGACCCGGGTGATGAATCTGGCCACCTTCCTGACGCAGGCCGCCCGGCGCGACCCAGAGGGGATTGCGCTGGTGATGGGTGACCGGCGCTGGAACTGGGCGGAATTCGACGCCCGCACCGATGCGCTGGCCCATGCGCTGCAACACCGCTTTGGCCTGCAACAGGGCGACCGGGTCATGTGCCAGTCGCAGAACTGCCCCGAGATGATGCAGGCCATGTTCGCAGTCTGGCGGGCGGGCGGAGTCTGGGTGCCCGCCAATTTCCGCCAGACCCCGGAAGAGGTTGTCTATCTGACACAATCCTCGGGCGCGCGGATCCTGCTGTGCAACGCGGCCTTTCCCGATCACGCCGCCGCCTGCCGCGCCGATTGCCCCGAACTGGCCGCGATCCTGTCTTTTGACAGCGCGGAATTCGGCCCCTCGGTGCAAGAGGTCACGGCCAGCGCCATGGGGCAGCGCCCGCAGGTGGCTGCGGTGGATCGTGACGATCCCTGCTGGTTCTTCTTCACCTCGGGAACGACGGGGCGGCCCAAGGCCTCGGTCCTGACACATGGGCAGATGGGCTTTGTCGTCACCAACCATCTGGCCGATCTGATGCCGGGGCTGACGCCGCAGGATGCCTCGCTTGTGGTGGCGCCGCTGTCGCATGGCGCGGGCGTGCATCAGCTGACACAGGTGGCGCGCGGCGTGAAAACCATCCTGATGCCGACCGAGCGTTTCGACGTCGCCACGGTCTGGGATCTGGTGCGGGACTGGCGCGTCTCGACCATGTTCACCGTGCCGACGATCCTGAAAAGGCTGGTCGAGGATCCGGCCACCGCCACCGCCGATACCTCATCGCTGCGCTATGTCATCTATGCGGGCGCGCCGATGTACCGGGTGGATCAGCAAAACGCGCTGAACACGCTGGGCAAGGTTCTGGTGCAATATTTCGGGCTGGGCGAATGCACCGGCAATATCACCGTGCTGCCGGCCTATCTGCATCAGGCCGAGGACGGGCCAGAGGCCCGCATCGGCACCTGCGGCTATGCCCGCACCGGGATCGAGATCCAGATCCAGGACGATCAGGGCCGCGAACTGCCCCCCGGCCAGACCGGAGAGATCTGCTGCATCGGTCCCGCCGTCTTTGCGGGCTATTACCAGAACCCCGAGGCCAATGCGAAAGCCTTTCGCAACGGCTGGTTCCGTACCGGCGATCTGGGCCATATGGACGAGGCCGGGTTCCTGTTCATCACCGGGCGCGAATCCGACATGTTCATCTCGGGCGGCTCGAACATCTATCCGCGCGAGATCGAGGAAAAGATCCTGACCCATCCGGCCATCAACGAGGTCGCCGTGCTGGGCATGCCGGACCCGGTCTGGGGTGAGGTCGGCTGGGCGATCTGCGTGACCTCTGCCCCGGTCGAGGCGGGGGAACTGGCGGCATTTCTGGACGGCAAGCTGTCGCGCTACAAGATGCCGAAACGGTTCGTCTTCTGGGAGGCACTGCCGAAATCGGCCTATGGCAAGATCACCAAGAAGATGATCCGGGCAGAACTGGGCGCGCGCGGGCTGATCGACGAAGAGGCGCGGGCGTGACGGCGCGCATGATCCATCCCGGCCCGCGCGCCGCGGATCGGTTGCAGGCGCTGCGGACCGGGCTGATCCCGATCCACGGTACGCTGCCCGCCGGTGCGACGATCCTGCAGGCGGTGGGCGATCTGTTTGCCGCCCATGGCTGCAAGGGCGGGATGGTCCGGCTGGACGGCGCGCTGTGCGATCCGCTGCGCTATGTGCTGCCCGCGCTGTCCACCGACGGCCTGCATGCGGCATGGTATTCGGATATCCACGCCCCGCCCGGCCGCTGGCGCATCGACAGCGCCACCGCCACGGTGGGACAGAAAGACGGCTCGGCCTTCCTGCATTGCCACGGGATCTGGTCGGATGGCGCCGCGCAGCGGATGGGCCATCTGCTGCCGCTGGACAGCGTGGTGGCCGCCGATGCCACGGTCAGCGGGATGGGCGCGACCGAGGCCTGGTTCGAGGCCCTGCCCGATGCGGAAACCGCCTTCACGCTGTTCACGCCCCAGGGCGGTGGCGAGGGGCGCGCGCTGCTGGCCCGCCTTCTGCCCGGCGAGGATGTGGTCACCGCGATCGAAACCCTTGCCCGCCGACACGCGATCCGCAATGCGCGCCTGCATGCCGTGGGCAGCATCGACCATATCCGCTTTACGGATCACAGCCGGGTCGATTGCCTTGCGACGGAACTGCATTTCACCGGCGCGCGGCTGAGCGATGGCACGGCCGATATTCCCATCGAGGTGGTCGATATCGCGGGCCGCATCCATCGCGGCAGGCTGGCACGCGGGACGAACCCGGTGGGCGTCACGCTGGAATTGATGATCGAGGATAAAGGACCGCAACCATGAAGAAGATTGCCATTGTGACCGGCGGATGCCGGGGGATCGGACTGGCCACTACAAGGATCTTTCTGGATCAGGGCTGGCAGGTGGCGGTGGTGGACCGCGACCGCGACGAATTGCACGCGGCCACCTCCGGGCTGGACGGCGTTCTGGCGGTCGAGGCCGATATCTCGGACCCCGAACAGGTCCTGCGGATGACGCAAGAGACGCTGGCGCGCTTTGGTCGCATCGACGCGCTGATCAACAATGCGGGCGTCGCGCTGTTTTCCCGCGCGGGCAAGACCAGCCTTCAGGAATGGCGCGAGGTGATGGAGACCAATCTGGACGGCGTCTTCCTGTGCACGCAGGCGGTCGCGCCGGAACTGGCCAAGACCAAGGGCGCGATCGTGAATATCGCCTCGATCTCGGGGCTGCGGGCCTCGACCCTGCGGGTGGCCTATGGCACCTCGAAAGCGGCGGTGATCCACCTGACCAAGCAATTCGCGGCCGAGTTGGGCGAGGCCGGCATCCGCGTCAATTGCGTGGCCCCCGGCCCGGTGCGCACCAAGCTGGCCATGGCCGTCCACGCGCCCGAGATCATCGCCGCCTATTACGACGCCATCCCGCTGAACCGCTATGGCGAGGCGGAAGAGATCGCCGAAGCGGTCGTCTTCCTTGCCTCGGACAAGGCCAGTTTCATCAGCGGCCAGACTTTGGCGGTGGATGGCGGCTTTGACGCGACCGGCGTGGGGCTGCCCGCCCTGCGGCGCGAGAATGAGGCGATCTGACTGCACGTCGCCCAAGCGAAGCGGCAGAAGGTCGCTGGCATTTCGCGGTGAAATGCCCTTAAACCCGCGCAGCATCACGACCTAAGGGATATCATGGCCTATTTCCCCACCTGGCGCCGCGCGACCGGCGCCACCGTCCTGCCCGACGAAAAACTGCCGCTGGCGGCGGCGCTGCCGATGAGCCTGCAACATCTGCTAGCCATGTCGGGATCGACCATCCTTGCGCCGCTGCTGATGGGGTTCGATCCCAATGTCGCGGTGTTCTTTTCGGGCATCGGCACCTTGCTGTTCTTTGTCATCACCGGCGGCCGGGTGCCCAGCTATCTGGGATCCTCTTTCGCCTTTATCGCGGTGGTGATCGCGGCGACCGGATTTTCAGGCAGCGGCGCCAATCCGAATATCGGCGTGGCGCTTGGCGGGATCATCGCGGCGGGGGCGGTCTATGCGCTGATCGGGCTGATCGTGATGGCGGTGGGATCCGGCTGGGTCGAAAAGCTGATGCCGCCCGCCGTCACCGGCGCCATCGGCGTGGCCATCGGGCTGAACCTGGCGCCTGTGGCCGTCAGCCAGCTGAATGGCAGCATCGCGCATATGGCCATCGCGCTTGGCACCGTGCTGTGCATGGCGATGATCTCGGCCTATGGGCCACGGGCGCTTCGCCGGGTCGCGGTGCTGATGGCGCTGGTCTTTGGCTATGCGCTGGTGCTGGTCTTCGGCAATGGCGCGGGGCTGGTGCCGGGCATCGATTTCGCCCGCGTGGCGAATGCGCCCTGGCTGGGCCTGCCGAAATTCGAATCGCCGGTCTTCGACTGGCAGGCGATCAGCCTGATCGCCCCGGTCGCCATCGTGCTGGTGGCCGAGAATCTGGGCCATATCAAGGCACTGGGATCAATCACCGGGCAGAATATGGACCGCTATATCGGCCGCGGCTTTCTGGGCGACGGGATTGCCACCATGATCGCCGGCTCTGGCGGCGGCACCGGCGTCACCACCTATGCCGAGAATATCGGCGTGATGGCGATGACACGGGTCTATTCGACGCTGATCTTTCCGCTGGCGGCGATGATTGCGATCTTTCTGGGCCTGTCGCCGAAATTCGGCGCCATCCTGCAGACCATTCCGGCGCCTGTTCTGGCCGGTCTGGCGGTGTCGGTCTTTGGCCTGATCGCCTCGGCCATGGCGCGGATCTGGGTGGATAACAGGGTCGATTTCTCGGATTCGCGGAACCTGTTCACGGTGGGCGTTGCGCTGATTCTGGGCGCGGGCGATTTCACCGTGAATATCGGCGGCTTCGCCCTGGGTGGCATCGGCACGTCAACGCTGGCCGCGCTGGTACTGTATCAAATCCTGGGGATCGGGCGGCGCTGACACGCCGCTTGACAGGGGGCTGCCCGACGCTAGGGATAAACCTGCTCCAGCGCCCCCGACGAGATCAAGCCATCGGTCGTCACGATGGCCTGATCGCCAAGGCTGTTGTCCCAGCAATCGTCGAAGGAAAGTTCATAGCGGCAGTAACGGTGTTCCTGCAGGATCGCGCGGAATTCGGGATCCAGATCGCCGGGGCCTGCCGCAAGCTGTCGAAGCCGGATCGGGGCGCCCAGCACGATCCCTTCATTCAACGCGCCCTGATATGCCAGCTCCGCGTTGTAGAAAGCACCGTCCCCCAGGAGGAACAGATCATCGAAGGGCGCACCGTAAGAGATCAACAGCGCCAGCCGCGCCAGCGGCCCCGCCAACATCTGTCCATAAGCGTCCTGCGCCGTGCCGTAATCGCGTAACCGATAGACCGCGTAATCATCAGGTGACAGTCCTTCGACATGCTCATAGAGCATCTCTTCGGTCACGCCCTCTGTCTGATCGGCGTAGACCACGCGGGGGCCACCGCTGCTGGCGCGCAGGATCCCGACCGATTCCCATCGAAGATCAAATGCACGCTGTAGCATCCCGTCAATTTCGTTGATCCCATTGCGAAAAATCAGGTCTCCGGGTCGCCAATCCCAGGCAGCCTCGGCCATCATCGCGGCATAGTCAGGCTCTTGCCCGACAGCGGACGGGCCGATGAAGACGGCCAGAGCCAGCGAAAATCGAAAAAGAATGCGCCTCATCAGACCACCACTGTCGCGTTTCTTTCGAAAATCATCGGATCTGTTCAAAGGGGCGCAACCCAAAAGAAACGTCCCAAAGCAGGCGGGCGGCCTTTTCCAACCGCCGAACCAGAAGTCGCTGCAACAGGGGTGGTGTTTGATGGTCGGGGCGAGAGGATTCGAACCTCCGACCTACGGTACCCAAAACCGTCGCGCTACCAGGCTGCGCTACGCCCCGACTTGGCGGCTTCTAGCCGATAGGTCGGGCAGAGGAAAGCCCTAGTCGCATGGCCAGGCCGCAAGTTCCTGATCCAAGGCCGGATAGGCCATCGGCTGCCCGACGCCAAGGCCATTCGCATCGGCCTGACCCGCCGGGATTTCCAGAACCATCAGGCGGTCCGGGTCGGGATCGCCCAAAGCCGCGCCGGGGATCGGTGTCTCATCCATCGGACGGGCGTTGCGGTGGATATGCCGAATCACGCCGACCGAATCGAGGAAGATCAGATCCAGCGGAATATAGGTGTTTCGCATCCAGAAACTGGCGGGGCGCGGACTGTCATAGATGAACAGCATGCCCGAATCATCCGCCAGCTCACGGCGATACATCAACCCGCGTGCGCGCTCTGCCGCGTCATCGGCGATTTCGACGCGGAAACTTCGAACAGCCTCCGGCGTCCTGAACTGCACCAGATCCGGCGCGCATGTCACAGGCTGCGCCAGGGCAGGCGCAGCGAGGAAGAAACCGCAAACAAGAAAGGCCGCCGTAGCGACCTTATTCAGCGACATGGGCTAGAAAATCATCATCCCGGTCGTGATCATCATCCGACGCGCCAAACAGGCTGTCGCTTTGCGGCACGCCGCTGTCCCAGCTGGTGACCTGAGCGGCCATCAGCCCGCGCGGACCTTCGACCACGCGAATGCCAATCGCCTCGCCAATCGCCAGATCGGCAAAGCCGGAATGGCGCAGCACCTCGACATGCAGGAAAACATCGTCGGGAAGGCTGAAAATATTGGCAAAACCAAAGCCCTTGGCCTTATCGAACCATTTCACCCGCGCCGGACGAAGCGGCAGGCTGTCAAGCTGTTCGATGACACCGTTTTCCAGATCCGCAATCGGTGCGCTGCCATCGGTGACGGGGGGCTCGATCGAGACCACCTCGGTTGCCTGAAGCCCGCGTTTGGTGGGCTGCATCCAGACCGCCACCCGCGATTGGTCGGCAACCGAACTGCGCCCGAAGTTTCGCAGCTTGTTCGCGTGCAAGAGGATGTCTGCGCCACCCTCGGAATTCAAGATGAAACCATAGCCCTTCGCCGGGTCAAACCATTTGACCACGCCGAAGATTAGTTTCAGTCCATTTTCGTCCGTCATCGTCTTTATCACCGCATCGCACATTTCGTGCTATTCTTCAGTTCACCGACAGCATTCGCCTGCTTAGCGTGTTCCGCGTGCCACTCTATCAGGACTCCACGAAGATAACCTGCTGCCGACGAAAAAAATATCGTCAGGCATCTTACCCCGAAGGTCAAGCTGTCAAGGATACAATCTTTGAACAGTCCAACCTGTTTCCTTTTGTATGTCCCAAAGAAAGCGGTCATGCAAGCGAAACACTCCATCAGCCCAAAACTCGATATTTAAGGGGTTTATTCTCACCCCACCCCAAAATGGGGGTCTTTTGGGAAAATTTCCATACCGAACCGTACATTTCGTCACATCGGCTAAAAGTCGCCCACGGCTGGTCAAAGGCTGGGACTGCCGCGAAGCCCATGCCCCGATCCGGCTTTGCAGCGACCTGCTTGCAAAATATTCATCCGCCTGCGGCCCGTCTTCCCGCGTCACTGTGCCGCGGACGCGGATCTGCCTGCGCAGCGATTTCCAGTGTAGCACGAAAGCGGCCTTACCAGTCGCAGATAATTGCCGACCCTTGGCACTTTCATAATTTGTATAAAATACGAATGAACCGTCGGTGCCGCTGCCTTCGATCTCTTTCAGCAATACCATCCGGACATCCGGCAGACCGTCCTCATCCACGGTTGCCAGCGCGATGGCATTGGGATCGTTGGGTTCGGTCTTTTCCGCCTCGGCCAGCCACCGCCGGGCGATTTCGAACGGGTCATCGCCCGCAAACAGGCCTTCTCTATCACTCATTCAACCGTTCCTTGCGCTTGATGCCGCCTGACCTTTGCCATAAGCAATTTTCTTAAAAGGTTGAAAGCGCGAGAGTCACAACATGTCAAGCGAGCAGAAAAACGGCCTGATGGCAGGAAAACGTGGACTGATCATGGGTCTGGCCAATGACAAATCCATCGCTTGGGGCATCGCGAAGGCCTTGGCGTCCCAAGGGGCCGAACTGGCGTTTTCCTATCAGGGCGAGGCGCTGAAGAAGCGCGTTGCTCCGCTGGCGGCGCAGCTGGGCTCGGATCTGGTGCTGCCCTGCGATGTCAGCGAGGGCGCCTCGATCGACGCGCTGTTCGAAAGCCTGCAGCAGGAATGGGGCAAGATCGACTTCCTGGTCCATGCCATCGGCTTTTCCGACAAAGAGCAGTTGCGCGGCAAATATGCCGATACGACGCGCGATAACTTCCTGATGACAATGGATATTTCGGTCTATTCCTTTACCGCGGTCGCCCGCCGCGCCGCAGCGATGATGCCCGATGGCGGCAGCATGCTGACCCTGACCTATTACGGGGCCGAACGCGTCATGCCGCATTACAACGTGATGGGCGTCGCCAAGGCCGCGCTGGAAGCCAGCGTGCGTTACCTGGCCGAGGATTTCGGCAAGGACGGCATCCGGGTCAATGCGATCAGCGCCGGACCGATCAAGACGCTGGCGGCCTCGGGCATCGGGGACTTCCGGTACATCATGAAATGGAACGAGCTGAACTCGCCCCTGCGTCGCAATGTCACGCAGGAAGATGTCGGGAATTCCTCGCTTTACCTGCTGTCGCATCTGGGTGCGGGCGTGACCGGGGAAACCCATCACGTCGATGCCGGCTATCACGTTGTCGGCATGAAAGCCGTCGATGCGCCGGATATTTCCGTGGTCAAGAAAGACTGATCCGCCCCGCCCGATCGCACAGCCGATGATGACGGTGACCGCCCAGCAATTGCAGATCTTCGCGGGGATCCTGATTCCCGCGATTCTGGCCCCCGGCCCCGCCGTCATTGCCGCCAGCCAAAGCGCCTTCGCGCTTGGGCGGGCACGCACCCTGCCCTATGCGTGGGGGCTGGCCTTTGGCGCCTCGCTGTGGTGCGCGGTGTCCCTGCTGGGACTGACGCTGATCTTCAAGACCATGCCCTGGACCTATCGGGCGCTGTCGGTGCTGGGCGGGATTTACCTGGCCTGGATCGGCTGGAAGATGTGGAAACATGCCCGCGACCCCCTGCCCGATCCGGCCGAAGGCAGCGGCGGAATCACCTTCTGGGGTGGCGTGACGCTGAATCTGTCCAACCCCAAGCCCGCGCTGTTCTATTCCTCGGTCCTGCTGTCGGTTTTCCCTTCCGCCCTGACAAACCTGGATAAAATCGCGATTTACGGCACGGCGGTCAGCGTGGAGATGGTATTTTATACCGCCGTGGCCTGTCTGATGGCTTTGCCTTGGCCGCGACGTCGCTATTATGCGGCGAAATTCTGGATTGATCGTGGTGCGGGATTGCTGATCGGCCTGTTGGGCCTGACGCTGATCCTGCGCCCCTGACGCGACGGACGAAGGAGCCGCAAGATGATGGACCGCCTGCCCCACGAAAAGGGTTTTCACGTAAGCTGGGATCAGTTGCATCGCGACGCACGGGCGCTGTCCTGGCGGCTGGATGGGAAAGACTGGCGGGCGGTGGTCGCGGTGACGCGCGGCGGGCTGGTTCCGGCGATGATCGTGGCGCGCGAACTGGACATCCGCACCATCGATACGATCTCGATCCGGTCCTACAAAGGCGTGGGATCCGAGGCCGGTCAGGGCGCGCTGGAAGTGCTGAAAAAGCCTGACGAGGCGCTGATGGGCGATGGCGAAGGCATCCTGGTCGTCGATGATCTGGTCGATTCGGGCCGCACGCTGGAACTGATCCGGGAGATGTATCCGAAAGCCCATTTCGCCACCGTCTATGCCAAGCCAAAGGGCAAGCCGATGGTTCAGACCTATGTGACCGAGGTCAGTCAGGATACCTGGATCTTTTTCCCCTGGGATATGGCGCTGCAATATGTGCAGCCCTATCGCGGCACAGACTGATCTAAATCAATTCAGCTCTTTCCATGAAATCGCCCTGCCCCCCGGAACTCGCCCGGGGGGTAATGTCTTGTTCTTGGCAGTCGCGCTCTGGCGGCAACGTGCAATCGTTCAAGGAGGAAAAGACATGCGTAAGTTCATGCTGACCACTGCAATTCTGTTGCCCCTCTCCATGGGTTCCGCCTTCGCTCAGGATGCGGCCGAACCCGCGACCGAAGAGCCGTCCGACATGGCCCAGACGCCCGCGACGGACATGCCTGCGGATCCGGCAAGCGATCCGACAGCCGCGCCCGAGGCGGGCAGCGCGATGGAAGGCGGAGAGGCTGCGGATGCCGCCGCAGCCGAAGCTGCCGCCGAGGAAGCCGCCAAGGCCGCAGCCACTGCCGAACTGGCCGCCAGCGGCAAGATCGTGCAAGAGCAGGCCATGAATGAGCTGCGCCTCGACTGGGTCACCGGCGCCACCGTGGTCACCGGCGACGCCACGCCGATCGGCGATATCAACGACATCATCGTCGACAGCGGCACCGGCCAGATGATCGCCGCCGTGATCGGCGTGGGCGGCTTCCTGGGCATTGGTGAAAAGCAGATCGCCGTGCCGTGGGATCAGCTGACGCTGAACTATGACGCGCAGGAAATCACCAGCGATCTGACGCAGGAAGAGGCGGATGCCGCGCCGGAATATGTCTTCCGCGAGCGTGAGGCCGCGCCCTCGACCATGCCTGCCACGGATGCGGCACCCGCCGAAATGCCGGCCGAAACCGCGGCACCGACGGAAATGCCGGCGGAAATGCCTGCGGAAACGTCAGAAATGCCTGCAGATGGCGGCGATATGCCGGCCGAGGGCGAAGCCCCTGAAACAACCAATTAATCGCTTTTGATCTATAAATCTGCGAGGCGGCCTTTGGGCCGCCTTTCTTATTCTTAACATTCCGTAAGATTATTGTAGAAACAATTCAGCCTTATTCGGCCAGATGCTTAGATTTTCGAAAAGAACAGGACCGATAAATTACGTTACGTCATTTACAAGAAGGCCTGCGTAAATAATCCCTGTTTTGACCGTGCAGGCCCCCGCGATCATCTCGATTTTCGAATTGGAAATAGCAGGAGCGGAATGCAGCAGGACAGAATCGCTTAAATTCTGCCTCGCTGCCTTCACTAAGGAAAATCAGGAATTTCCGCCGCGCACAAATCGCGCGGCACTTTCCGCAGCCCGTTGCAAAGCCCGGCTTTTATTTACCGATTCCTGAAATTCAGCCTCGGGATCGCTGTCGTAAACCACGCCGCCGCCCGCCTGGATGAACAGCCCGCCATCCTTCACGATGCCGGTGCGCAGCGCGATGCACATGTCCATCTCGCCATTGGCGGCGAAATAGCCGACCCCCCCGCCATAGATGCCGCGCTTTTCCGGCTCCAACTCGTCGATGATCTCCATCGCGCGGACCTTGGGCGCGCCCGAGACGGTGCCCGCAGGCAGACCGGCCAGCAGCGCCGACAGCGCGTCTTCGCCCTCGCGCAGCTCGCCCACCACGTTCGAGACGATGTGCATCACATGGCTATAGCGCTCGATCACAAATTTCTCGGTCGGGCGGACGGTGCCCGGCTTCGCCACGCGGCCGACATCGTTGCGGCCCAGGTCCAGCAGCATCAGATGCTCGGCCAGTTCCTTCTGGTCCCCCAGCAGATCAGCTTCTAGGGCGCGATCCTCGGCCTCATCCTTGCCGCGCGGGCGGGTCCCGGCGATCGGGCGGATCGTCACTTCGCCGTCCCGCAGCCGGACCAGAATTTCGGGGCTGGCGCCGACGATCTGGAACCCGTCCATGTTCAGGAAGAACATGAAGGGCGAGGGGTTGGTGCGGCGCAGGCTGCGATAAAGCGCGAAGGGCGGCAACGGAAAGTCCATCCGCCAGCGCTGCGATGGCACGACCTGAAAGATATCGCCCGCGCGGATGTAATCCTTGGCACGCTCGACCGCGGCCAGATAATCGGGCTTGGTGAAATTCGACACCGGCTCACCAATGCGGGCGTCATCGCCAAGGGCGCGCGGCTCGCTGGGCTGACGGTCCAGCGCACGCAGCGCGTCCATCACACGCTCGGCGGCGCGGGTATAGGCGGCGCGCGCCGTATCGACGCCGTCATTCCAGGCCGGGGCGCAGAGGGTCACCTCGCCCTTCACCCCGTCCAGCACGGCAACCACCGAGGGCCGCATCAACATCGCATCGGGCAGGTTCAGCGGATCGGGATTCACATCGGGCAGATCCTCGACCAGCCGGATCGTGTCATAGCCCAGATAGCCGAACAGCCCCGCAGCGGCGGGCGGCACACCATCGGGCATCTTGTCCAGTCGGCTTTCCGCGATCAGCGCCCGCAGGCTGTCCAGCACCGGGCGGTCATCATCCTGGAACTGGTCCGAAAAGCGCGCCTGCCGGTTGATCCGGGCCGCACCGTCGCGGCATTCCCAGATCAGATCCGGCTTCATGCCGACGATGGAATAGCGGCCACGGACCTCTCCGCCGGTCACCGATTCCAGCATGAAGCTCATCGGGGCGGCATCGGTCAGTTTCAGCATCAGGCTGACGGGCGTGTCCAGATCGGCGGCCAGTCGCATGGTGACAAGCTGGTTCTGCCCTGCCTTCCACGCGGCCTCGAAAGATTGGAAATCCGGCTGCAGATCCATCAGCGAACCTGCGTATTCACGGCGTTTATGGTCGATTGATTGACCTGCAAGCCACCGCTGCGCTGCGCCTCGCGGGCGTAATAGTCAAAGATATCCGCGCCCAGGCTTTCGCTGATCCGGGAACTGACGGCATCGGTCACGCGCTGCGCGTCCTCGCCCTCCAGATCGGCGGCGTTGATCGCGTCCAGACGCACCAGAATCACGCGGTTCTGGGCATCTACGATCTCGATCTCGCCGGGTTCTTTCATCTCAAAGGCATGGACGACGGCTTCCGGCGGCAGTTCCTCGATCCAGCCATCGCGCGTCAGATCCGCCACGCTGGTCCAAGCCGATTCGGGCGCGGCGGGGGTCGCGTCGGGCGAGGATTCGGCAGGCAGGGCAGGATTGGCGACAACGCCGCCCGCACCGGTATTGGCCCGCGATTTCGGCTGCGGGGCAGCGGCGGCCGATGCGTCCAGAAGCCGCTGTTCATCCGCCAAAGCCAGCAATTGCCGCTGCGCCTCGCCCTGACGCCAATCTTCCAGAACCTCGTCGCGAACCTCTTCGAAGGGGCGCAGGGCGGGCGGAACGATTTCGTCAAGGCGCAGGGCAAAGACGCCGCCATCGTCCAGGCGGGTGATGCTGGGGAAATCGGCCTCGGTCACTTCATTGGCCAGATCGCGGAAATCCTGATAGCCCGCGATACTGCCACCTTCCGGGGCGCTGTCGGCGGCAAGGTCGATCTGGCCAAGCTGCAGATCGGTGTCCTGCGCCAGTTCTTCCAGCGTCGCGCCGCCGACCAGCAGGTCTTCATATTCCTGCATCCGGTCCTCGATCATGCGCGCGGCCCGGTCCAGCGCGGCATCGCCGCGCAGATCGTCCTGCGCCTCTTCGAACGAGACATTCACCGGCTCAAGGATCGCGTGCATGGCGTAAAGCGCCGGGCCCAGATTGGTCTGGATCGGCCCCACGACGCCCGGCTGGTCCAGCGCAAAGACCTCGGCGCCGGCATCGCCCAGTTCTTCCTCGCTGACCTCGCCCAGATCGACATCGTCCAGGGTCAGCCCGCGCTGGGTCACAAGCTGCTCAAAGCTCAGCCGTCCGGCCTCGATATCGGCGCGGGCAGTTTCGGCAAGGTTGGCCGAGGGCATCACCAGACGGCTGACCATGCGCCGCTCTGGCTGCTGATATTCGTCGATGCGCGCGTCATAGGCGGCGCGCAGCGCGGCCTCGTCCAGTTGCACATCGGGGGCCAGCATGTCGGGCGTCAGCCAGACGTAAGAGATCCGGCGCAATTCGGGCGCGGTGAAACGGTCGGCATTGGCGCTGTGCCAGGCTTTCAGCGTCGCCTCGTCAGGATCCGCAATCGGCGCGGGCAGTTGATCGGCGGTCAGTTCGCGCCAAGCGATATCGCGACGTTCCAACAGCCATTGCACGGTGGTGTCGACCATGGCTTTGGGCGCCACAACCCCGTCCGAGACGGCGCGCTGCAGCAGCATCCGGGCCTCTTCGACGCGGATGGCGCTTTCGAATTCGGCTTCCGACATCTGCTCGCGGCGCAGCACCTCGCCATAGGCGGTGCGGTCGAAATTGCCATTGGGGCCGCGGAAGGCAGGCGCCTCCAGAATGGTCTGGCGGACCCTGTCATCCCCGACCGAGATCCCGATCTTGCGGGTCTGTTCCTCCAGCGCGGCGGCGGTGAACAACTGCGCCTGCACGGCCTGCGGCAGGCCGATGGCCTGCGCCTGCGTCATGCTGAGCTGCTGGCCGGTCTGCTGCTGATAGCTTTGCATCTGGCTGCGCAGCGCACGCAGATATTCCTCGGCCGTGACCTTGGTATCGCCGACCGATCCGATGGCGCTGGACCCGCCCGAAAAACTGGTCACGCCAAAGCCGCCCAGGCCAAGCACCATCAGACCCATCAGGATCCATACGATGGTCGATTTTCCATGCGTGCGCAGGTTTTTCATGGCCCGGCCTTCCTTAGCAGTCTAGTCGCCCTTGTCTTTAGGGCGGCAAGGCGGCGGCGACAAGCCTGTCAGGGCTGGAAGTTTGCAAGTCTTTCGGCCAGTTGGGCGATGCCGGGCAGATCCACATTGGCAAATGCAATGCGCATATGTTTTGCCCCCATCGGATCGCCCGCCGGGGTGAACATCGTCCCCGGCAGCGCCAGCACCCCCGCCTGCCCCACCATCAGCCGGGCCAGATCATTGCTGGGCAGGTCAAAAGGATGCTCAATCCAGGTAAAATAGGCGCCCGCGCTTTTCATCCGCCAGCCCGGCAATCCGGCAAAGGCGGCGATCGTCGCCTGTTTGCGGGACAGGATCTCGTCGCGTTCCCCGGCCAGCCATTGCCGCAGGTTCTGCATCCCCCACAGCGCGCCGATCTGCCCCAACTGAGAGGTCGAGATGGCGACCGTATCCAGAAACTTCTCGACCTCTTCCATCCGCGCGACCGAGGCCAAGATGGCCCCGACCCGGTGCCCGGTCAGCCGGTAGGCCTTGGAAAAGCTGTAAAGCTGGATCAGCGTCTGGTCCCAGTCAGGGCGGGTCAGCAGATCGTGGGGCGGGCCGCTGCGGCTGTCGAAATCGCGATAGGTTTCATCCAGAATCAGCGCAATCCCTGCCTCTTGCGCCAGATCAAAGAAGCGCCCGACCAGTTCCGCCGGATATTCCGCGCCCGAGGGGTTATTCGGTGTAACCAGCACGATGGCCCGCGTGCGCGGCCCGATCAGCGATCTGGCGCGGTCGGGATCGGGCAACATATCCTCGCCGCAGGCCAGCGGCACTGTGCCGATCCCCTGCATATCCAGCCACATTTTATGGTTGAAATACCAAGGCGTTGGCAGGATAACCTGATCCCCCGCCCCGGCCAGCGTTTCGATCGCCGCGCAAAAGGCCTGATTGCAGCCCTGCGTGATCGCCACCTGCGCGGGCTGCACCTGCCCACGATAGGCGCTGCTGAATTCGGCGGCCACGGCCTCTCGCAGATCCATATTGCCCAGCACCGGGCCGTAAAGATGCGCGTCGGGCCGGTTCAGCGCGGCATCGGCGATGGCGCGGCGCAGACCTTCGGGCGGCGGATCGACGGGCGCGGCCTGGCTGACATTGATCAGCGGGCGTTCCGGGGGAAAGCTGACGCCCTGCAGCCAGCGGCGCGCCTCCATCACCGGGGGCGCGAATGTGGCGGCCAGCGCGGGGTTGATCGGTCTCATGTCAGTTGCGCTCCGTCGCCCACAGGCTGGTGATATCGGGCGGCAGCGACAGATCGGGCGCGTCGGTCGCGGGCCGCTGCACGACAACCTCGGTCAGAACGGTCCCGTCCGCCTCTTCTGCCGCCGCAGTTTCGGCCACCTCCGTTCCGGTCACTTCGGGCGCGATCCAGGGCAGCGACAGATCCGGCGTCGGCACGGTCACATCCTCGACCGGGGCCTCAGCGGTGGTCACGGGCGCTTCGGTCTGCGCTGGTGGATCCTCGTCAACCGCCGGCGTTTCCGTCGGTGCATCAGGCTCGGCCTCGGCCACGGGCGGCACGGGCTGCGGGGCGATCACGGCAACCGGGGCTCCGGGCTCTGGCTGCGGTTCGACCGCATCTAGCGCGGCAATATCGCGCGGCTCGCTCAGCGCCGACATATCCGGCGCGCTGTCACGCTCTGTCGCGCCCAGAGCCTGAGGCGAGGACAAGGCCGCAGGCATTTGCAGCGCGCTTGGCAGATCGACTTCCGGCGCGGCCTCGGCGGTTTCCGTGACCAGCCCGGCGGGGGCACCCTCGCCCGCCTTGGGCCGTGCATCATTCACGGCCTCGGTAACGGGGGCTGTCTCCTCGGATGGGGCGACGACGCCGGGGGCCTCGCTTTGTCCCTGCGCGCCTTGGGGCTGCTCAAGCGGTTGCGGCATCAGCGGCGGCAGATCGCCGCCGCGCCCGAATTCAGAGCCGACAGGCATGTCCACCGCGCTGATCACCGATTCGTCACGTGTTTCGGGGGGTGCGACGGCGGAGGGCGCCCCGGTCACAACCGGCGACACCTCTGTCGTGACGGGTTCGACCATCTCCGGCGCGGGCGCGGCATCCGCGCTGTCATCCGGTGGCGACACCTCTGGCACGGGCACATCGGCGGGCGTCCCGACCGCAAGCTCATCGCGCGAAGGCAGGGGGGACAGCAAAGACAGAACCGCCAGCGCAGCAGCGCTCAGCAGTCCGCCATGCAGAAGACCTTTCCAGAAACCGCGTGTCATTTGCCTCTTCTTGTTCCTGCCGGTCTTGACCCTTTGCCGCGCTATGCCCCATCTATAGCGAACCCGTTTCAAAGGGGAAACCGCCCCAAAAGCAAGGCGCCAAAGATGATCCTTCTGATCGACAATTATGACAGCTTTACCTGGAACCTCGTTCATTACATGGGCGAAGCGGGGGCAGATGTGGCTGTCTGGCGCAATGATGCGCTGACCGTGGAAGAGGCTTTGGCGATGAACCCTGACGGGATCGTGATCTCTCCGGGGCCCTGCGATCCCGCACAGGCGGGAATTTGCCTCGATCTGATCCGCGCGGCGGCAGAGCGTGAAATTCCGCTGCTGGGCGTCTGCCTGGGCCATCAGGCGATTGGCGAGGCGTTCGGCGGCAAGGTCGTGCGCGCCGTGCGCATCATGCATGGCAAGACCGATCAGATCAGCCATGACGGCAGCGGCGTTTTCGCGGGCCTGCCCTCGCCCCTGACGGCGACGCGCTATCACTCGCTGACGGTCGAGCCTGACAGCCTGCCCAACAGCCTGCGCGTCACCGCGACCAGCGATGACGGCACGATCATGGGTCTGGTGCACGAAGCCCTGCCGATCGAGGGGGTGCAGTTCCACCCCGAATCCATCGCCTCGGAATATGGGCACGAGATGATCCGCAACTTCCTCGACCGCTGCACCACGCACGAGGAAGCGGCATGAGCCAGACCGATATCCGCCCGCTGATCGGCATCGCCGCCGAACGCCCGCTGACCGGATCCGAGGCCGAGGCCGCCTTTGCCGCCCTGTTCGACGGCGCGGCCACCCCGGCCCAGATCGGCGGGCTTTTGATGGCACTGCGCGTGCGCGGCGAAACGGTCGATGAAATCGCCGCCGCCGCGCGGGCGATGCGGGCACGGATGAACCGGATCGCTGGCCCCGCCGATGCGATGGATATCGTCGGCACCGGCGGCGATGGCAAAGGCACGCTGAACATCTCGACCGCGACCGCCTTTGTGGTGGCGGGCGCAGGCGTGCCGGTGGCCAAACATGGCAATCGCAACCTGTCCTCGAAATCCGGCTCGGCCGATGCGCTGACCCAGATGGGCATCAATGTGATGGGCGGCCCGAAAACCGCCGAACAGGCGCTGGCGCAGGCGGGGATCTGCTTCATGATGGCCACCATGCATCACCCGGCCATGCGTCATGTCGGCCCGCCGCGCGCGGAACTGGGCACCCGCACCGTCTTCAACCTGCTGGGCCCGCTGACCAATCCAGCCTCGGCCCGGCGGCAACTGACCGGCGCCTTCAGCACCGACTGGATCCGTCCCATGGCCGAGGTGCTGCGCGATCTGGGCTCCGAGGCCGCCTGGCTTGTCCATGGCAGCGATGGCACGGATGAGATCAGCATCGTCGGCGACACCGCGGTCGCGGCGCTGAAAGATGGCGAGGTCACTGAATTCACCGTCACGCCCGAGGATGCGGGCCTGCCCCGCCATCCTTTCGACGCCATCATCGGCGGCGATCCCGCCTATAATGCGGCCGCCTTCCGCCGCCTGCTGGACGGAGAGCCGGGCGCCTATCGCGACGCGGTCCTGCTGAACGCCGCCGCCGCCCTTCTGGTGGCGGAAAAAGTCGCAGACCTGGCCGAGGGCGCAAAATTGGCCGCCAGATCCATCGACAGCGGCGCGGCCAAGGCCAAACTGGCCGCGCTGGCCGAAGTCACCGGCCCGCCAGAGCCGTGACACCCCCTGCCGCATGGGCAGATCTGCCCTTCTTCCGCGACAATTGGCCCGCACTGCAACAGCGCCTGTCCGAAACACCCGGCTGGCTGCCCGGCCCGGACCGGATCTTCGCCGCCCTGGCCGCAACGACGCCCGCCCGAACCCGAGTCGTGATCCTGGGTCAGGACCCCTATCCCACGCCCGGCCACGCCAATGGGCTGGCCTTTTCGGTCAATCCTGACGTCCCCCTGCCGCGTTCGCTGAAAAACATCTTCCGGGAAATGCGGGACGATCTGGGCCACTCTCCCGCAACCGGCGATCTGTCGCATTGGGCAGATCAGGGCGTCTTGCTGATGAACACATCGCTTTCGGTGCCGCCCGGTCAGGCAGGGGCCCATGCCAGATGGGGCTGGGCCGAACTGGCGCGTCAGGCCGTGGCCCGGGCCCAGCAACACGGCCCGCTGGCCTTCATCCTCTGGGGCGGCCATGCACAGAAGGCGCTGTCCGGCCTGCCCCGCAGGAACGACCTGACACTGGCCACCGCGCATCCCTCGCCCCTCTCGGCGCGGCGCGGCTTTTTCGGCAGCCGCCCCTTCAGCCGCGTCAATGACTGGCTGGTCGCGCAGGGCCACGCCCCCATCGACTGGGTCGCGTGACCTGCCCATCTTCTGTGGTCAAATATCCGAAATCAGGCGCTGCCCGGGCCCAGCACCTCGACGATGGCGTCCCGCGTGACCGTAACGATCTGATCGGCCTCCTCCCGCGACAGGCACAGCGGCGGCGCAAGGCCGATGATGTCGCCCTGCGGCATCGCCCGCGCGATCACGCCGCGCTTCAGCATGGCCGCCACAACCTTGGCCCCCATCGTCTCGGACGCCTCAAAGAAACGCCGCCTGTCGCGATCCGCGACCAGTTCCACCGCACACAGCATGCCCTCGCCCCGGACCTCGCCGACATGGGCATGACCGCCCACGGCCTCGCGCATCCCGGCCAGCAGATGGGCACCGACCTCTGCGGCATTCTGCACCAGCCCCAGATCGTCGATCAGCTTCAGATTGGCGATCCCCGCCGCCGCGCCGATGGGATGGGCCGAATAGGTCCAGCCATGGCCCAGCACCCCGTATTCATCCGTGCCCTGCATCAGCACATCCCACATGCGCTGGCCGACGATGCTGGCGGACAAAGGCGCATAGGCGCTGGTCAGACCCTTGGCGCTGGTGATCAGATCCGGCTTCATGCCGTAATGATCCGATCCGAACATGCTGCCCAGACGCCCGAAGCCGGTGACGACCTCATCCGCGATCAGCAGGATCTCATGACGGTCCAGCACCTTCTGGATCGCGGGCCAGTAGCCCTCGGGCGGCGGCACGATGCCGCCCGTGCCCAGAACCGGCTCGCCGATGAAGGCCGCGATGGTGTCGGCGCCCTCGGTCGCGATCAGGTCTTCCAGACGGGCCACGCAATGGGCCACGAAATCGGCCTCGGACATGGCCAGATCGGGGCGGTGATAGTAATAGGGCGCGTCGGTATGGATCACCTGTGCCAGCGGCAGGTCGAATTTCTTGTGAAACAGCTCCAGCCCGGTCAGGCTGCCGGTCATCAGCCCGGATCCGTGATAGCCGCGCCAGCGGCTGATGATCTTCTTCTTTTCCGGCCGGCCAAGGATATTGTTGTAATACCAGACCAGCTTGATGTTGGTCTCATTCGCATCCGATCCGCCCAGACCGAAATAGACCCGCGCCATGTGATCGGGCGCGCGGTCCATGACCATCTTCGCCAAGGTGATATTCGCTTCCGAACCGTGGCCGGCATAGGCGTGGTAATAGGCCAGTTCCTTGGCCTGATCGGCAATGGCCTGAGCGATTTCGGGGCGGCCATAGCCCACATTCACACAGTAAAGCCCGGCAAAGCCGTCCAGCAGCCGGTTGCCGTCGCGATCGGTGATAAAGACGCCCTCGCCGCCGGTCACGATACGCTGCGCAGCCTCGCCCCGCGCGAATTGGCCCAGATGGGTCGAAGGATGAAAAAAGCTCTCGCGGTCCCATTTCGCAAGCTCGTCATTGGTCAGCATCTCGGTTCCTTTCTCATCCCCAGTCACGGCAGACATATTTGATCTCGGTAAAGGCTTCGAGGCCCTGCCGCGCACCCTCGCGGCCCAGCCCCGACTGTTTCATCCCGCCAAAGGGGATCGGCGCGCCGGTCACCTTGGTGCGGTTCACGGCCACCATGCCATATTGCAGCGCGCGGGTGGCGCGATAGATGCGGCGCGGGTCAAGACTGTGGACATAGGCGATCAGCCCGTATTCGCTGTTATTGGCGCGGACATAAACCTCTGCCTCATCGTCAAAGGGGGTCAGCGCGGCGACGGGGCCAAAGGTTTCCTCGCGCATGATCGCAGCATCGTCGGGCACATCGGCCAGCACCGTCGGCTGAAAGAACAGCGGACCGCGCGCATCGACCTGCCCGCCACACAGAAGCCGCGCCCCACGCTCCAGCGCATCCGTGACATGGGCCTTTTGCTTGTCGATCTGGCGGTCATGGATCAGCGGACCGATATCGGGATCCTCCATCCCCGGGCCCAGCGTCAGCCGCTGCACCGCCGCCGTAAAGCGGGCGCAGAAATCGTCGTAAAGCGGGCGGTGGATGTAAAAGCGGTTCGCGCCAAGGCAATCCTGACCCGAGGTCGCGAATTTCGCCTTCACCGCCTCGGCCACGGCGCGGTCCAGATCGGCGCCCTTGAAGACGATGAAAGGCGCGTGGCCGCCCAGTTCCAGAACCAGCCGTTTGACCGTCTCGGCGGATTGACGATAGAGCAGCCGCCCGATTTCCGTCGAGCCGGTAAAGGACAGCGCCCGCACGCGCGCATCGCCCGTCCATTCGCCCACGATGCTGGCGGCATCGCCGATCACGGTATTGACCACGCCGTCCGGAAATCCCGCACGCCGCGCCAGTTCGGCCAGCGCCAGTGCCGACAGCGGCGTTTCGGCTGACGGATGGATGACGACGGTGCATCCCGCGCCAAGCGCCGCTGCGGCCTTGCGGGTGATCATCGCGGCGGGGAAATTCCAGGGCGTGATCAGCGCCGCCACGCCGACGGGTTCGCGCCACAGTTCCATCTCGGCATCGGGCAGATGGCTGGTCACGCCCTCGATATTCGGGCGCAGCGCCTCTTCGGCATAGAAACGCACGAAGCTGGCGGCATAGTCGATTTCGCCGCGCGCCTCGCTGATCGGCTTGCCCTGTTCGGCCACCATTATCCGCGACAGATCCTCTTTCGCGGCCATGATCAGCGCGTGCCAGCGATGCAGGATCCGGGCGCGGTCCTGCGGCAGCATGGCCATCCAGCCGGGAAAGGCGGCATGGGCGGCATCCACCGCCGCCCGCGCCCCGGTCGCATCGCTGATCGCCACCTGCGCGATCAATGCCCCCGTGGCCGGATCGCGCACCGCCAGCCGCCCCTGCCCCGCAAAGTCACCGCGACCGGGCAGCAGCCCGGCATCGTCGATCTGATCTGCAAGCTCTGCCCCTGGACTATCCCGCATCGCGCACCTCCGTGTTCGAAGACAGGATGCCCCCGCGCGTGCCGAGGATTTCACCAATTGCCGCGTCCGGGGCAGAGGAATCCTCTGTATCCACACGACCGAGCGCGCGTTTCTTCGGGGGCTAAGCCTGCAACAGCGCCAGCGCCGGCGGCAGTTCCTTGATCGGTTTTGTCACGATATAGCTGAAATAGCGCCGCAGCCCGGCCCGGCTTTCCAGCAGGCCATCCATCAGATCCTGAAAGGCCGAGATGTCGCGCGCAATCACCTGCATCAGGTAATCATAGCCACCCCCGATGGCCCAGCAGCCGGTCACCTCATCCAGCCGTGCGATGCTGCGTTCGAAGCGCTGAAAGCTTTCGGCCTTGTGGCTGTCCAACTCGACCGTGACAAAAACCTGCACATGCGGGCCAAGCGCAGCCAGATCGACCTCGGCGCGATAGCCGCGGATCAGCCCGGCCTGTTCCAGCCGCTTCATCCGTTCCCAGCAGGGCGTCGGCGACAGGTTCACCCGTGCCGCCAGTTCGGTCTTGGAAATCCGCCCCTCGCGCGTCAGCGTCGCAAGCAGGGCGATGTCACGGTCATCGAGACGCAATCTGTTCATATCACGCTTGTTTCGCCCGCCCGGCGCTTTGTCAATCTGGACAAGCAGCTGCCGCTTGTCTCAATTGGGACCATGTCGCACTGGCCGCTGAGCAAAGAAGATATCTCTCGCCCCGCCTATCGCAGCCTGGCCCAGGGCATTGCGGCGGCGATCGATTCGGGCAGCCTGCGCCCCGGCGACCGGCTGCCGCCGCATCGCGATCTGGCCTGGCGGCTGGGCCTGTCGGTGCAGACCGTCAGCCGCGCCTATGAGGAACTGATCCGCGCCGACCTGATCTCGGGCGAGATCGGGCGCGGCAGTTTCGTGAAATCCGGCCCGCGCGAAACGGTCGAGGTTCCGTGGTTCCGCGCCGCCACCGACCGGCCGCCGATTGATCTGTCGATGATGACCCCGGTCAGCCTTCCGGACCTGCCCGAAGCCTGGCGCGACAGCCTGCACCGCATTGCCGACCGCCTGCCGGAATCGGCCATGCTGTCCTTTCGCCCGCGCCAGACCATGTCGCTTTATGGCGGGATGGCGGCGGGCTGGCTGGCGCGCTGCGGCATGGTCGTGCCGGCGCAGCGCATCCTGATCACCAATGGCACCACGCCCGCGATGATCGTGGCCATGATGTCGGTCACCCAGCCGGGCGATGAGATCGCGACCGAAAGCTCGACCTGCCACACGATCAGGCCCGCCGCGCGCTATCTGCACCTGCGGCTGCGCGGGATCGAGGGCGATGCGCGCGGCATGCTGCCCGAGGCGCTGATTGCTGCCGCGCAGGCCTCGGCGGGACGGATGAAGGCGGTGTTCCTGCTGCCCTCGGGCGCGGGGCCATTTGCGCGGATCATCGACCGCGACCGGCGCGCGGCATTGGCGGCAGCGGCGGAAAGCGCCGGGCTGATGATTCTGGAAAGCGATCCGACCGGGCCTGTTGCGCCGCGCCGCCCGCCGCCCCTTGCCAGCTTTGCGCCGGATCGCAGCTTCTATTTCACCGGTCTGTCGAAATGCCTGTCACCGGGCCTTCGGCTGGGCTTTCTGGCCATGCCCGAGCGGCTGGCCGAGCGGGCGCTGAACCGGCATCTGTCGCTGTCCTGGATGGCGACGCCCATCGTGGCCGAGATTGCGTCGGACTGGATCGCATCGGGCACGGCCGACCGGCTGCTGGCCGCGCAGCGGTCGGAACTGGCGATTCGCAACCGGCTGGCGCAGCGCATTCTGGGCCCGGATTGCAGCGGCCATCTGTACGGGCTGCATCGCTGGCTGCCTCTGCCCGAAACCTGCGACGAAAGCGCCGTGCTGAAACAGGCGCTGCGGCACGAGGTCGCCGTCGCCCCCGGCAGCGGATTCGCCGTGATCGACCGCAGCCCCGCGCTGCGCATCTGCCTGGGCGCGCCCAAACTGCGCGAACTGGAACGCGGGCTGACCGCGCTGGCGGCAGTCCTGCCCGATTCTGACGCAGGCAGAAGCACTGGCTGATCCGGTCGATTTGACGCCGACGGCCAAAATTGTCATGGTTTAATATAGAAATTGACTTGGAAATCGGTTGGGCCGAACTGTCGACTCATGCAGTTCAGGCAAGAAGACCTGATTCCATAACCCGGGCCACGGCCCCGCTTTGGCCCGAAACAGGAGGTAAAATGACCTATAAGACATTGACCGCTGCCAGCCTGGTTGCCCTGATCCTTGGCTCGGGTGGCGCGCTTGCGGATACCTGGCGCTATGCCTTTGAAGAGGCGATGGACGAGGTGCAGGGCAAATTCGCGCAGAAGTTCAAGGAAGAGGTCGAGGCGAATTCCGATCACGAAATCCAGCTGTTCCCCTTTGGCACGCTGGGCGAATCCGCCGATATCATGGAGCAGGCGCAATCCGGCATCCTGCAATTCGTTGACCAATCGCCCGGCTTTACCGGCGCGCTGATCCCCGAGGCGCAGGTCTTTTTCGTGCCCTATCTGCTGCCTGCCGATCAGGACCAGCTGGTGAAATTCTTCCGCGAATCGAAGACCATCCACGAGCTGTTCCCGCCGCTTTATGCCGATCAGGGGCTGCAGCTTCTGACCATGTTCCCCGAGGGCGAGGTGATGATGACCACCACCTCTGCGGTGCAGGCGCCTGCGGATCTGGATGAGGTCAAGTTCCGGGTGATGACCAACCCGCTTCTGGTCAGCAGCTACCAGTCCTTCGGCGCGACACCGACGCCGCTGCCCTGGGGCGAGGTTTATGGCGCGTTGCAGACCGGGATCATCCAGGGTCAGGAAAACCCCGCCTTCTTCATCGAATCGACCAAGATGTACGAGGTGACGGATTACATCACCCGCACCGGCCACAACAATTTCACCACCGCCGTCATGGCCAATCTGGACTTCTATGAGGGTCTGTCTGACGAGGATAAGAAAGTCGTTCAGGACGCCATCGCCGCCGCCTTCGACTATATCATCGACTATCAGACCGGCCTGACCGAAGAGTCGCTGAAGAAGATCATGGAGGCCAAGCCCTCGATGACCATCACCACGCTGAGCGAGGAACAGCGGCGGCCCTTTATCGACACCGCCCCCGCCGTCGAAGAGGAATTCCTGAAGATCGGCGGTCCGAAGGCACAGGAAATTCTGGACCAGATGAAGGCCGATCTGGCTGCCGTCTCTGGCGACTGATCGCCTGCGCCGCCGGGTTCCGGGGGCGCATCCTTCTGACATGAACGCTCCGGGGCCGCATTGCCGGTGCCGGAGGATCACCGAAAACAGCCGAGACGGACGGCCCAGATGAAGCTTGACGACCCTCACGCACCGGTGCCCGACCCCGATGTGCTGGCCGCTGCCGAAGCGGCAGAACTGGATAACGACATCGACGATTCGGCCTATGTGTCGGGCCTGCCGGGCATTCTGGGCGTGATCGACGCCGCCATTGCCCGGATCGAGGCCGTGCTGCTGGCCCTTGGGGTGCTGCTGATGGCGGTCAACACGGTGGCGAATGTGGTCGGGCGTTACGTGCTGGGCGAGAGCATCTTCTTTTCTGAAGAGCTGAATCAGGCGCTGATCATCCTGATCACCTTCGCGGGGATTTCCTATGCCGCGCGCCACGGCCGCCATATCCGCATGTCGGCCTTTTTCGACGCCATGCCCTTCCGGATGCGCAAGCTGATGATGGTGATCATCGCTGCGGTCACGGCGGCGGCGATGCTGATGCTGGCCTGGTATGCGCTGGATTACGTGCTGACGCAGGCCAAGCGCGGGCGGCTGCTGCCGGCGCTGCAGATCCCGCAATGGTGGATCATCGTCTGGGTGCCGCTGGGCTTTCTGCTGACCGGTCTTCAATACGCGCTGACCGCGATCAAGAACGTGATCGACAAGGATATCTGGCTGTCGACCAGCACGCTGGAAGGCTATGACGACAGCGCCGAAGAGGAGGTATAGGCCATGGCATTCGCCATCTTCGGCACCATGATCGTGCTGCTTCTGCTGGGCTTTCCGATGATGATCCCGCTGATCGCGGGCTCGCTGATCGGCTTCGTGGCGCTGTTTGGCGGCGTCGGTCAGCTTGACACGATGGTGCAGCAGATCCTGGGCGGCATCCGCCCGGCCAGCCTGATCGCCGTGCCCATGTTCATCTTTGCCGCCGACATCATGACACGCGGGCAATCGGCCAGCCGTCTGATCGATCTGGTCATGGCATTTGTGGGCCATCTGAAGGGCGGGCTGGCGATCTCGACCGCGGGGGCCTGCACCATGTTCGGCGCGGTGTCAGGCTCGACCCAGGCGACGGTCGTGGCGGTGGGCGGTCCCTTGCGTCCGCGCATGCTGAAGGCGGGCTATAATGACAGCTTCGTGCTGGCACTGATCGTCAATGCCTCGGATATCGCCTTCCTGATCCCGCCGTCGATCGGGATGATCATCTATGGCGTGGTCTCGGGCACCTCGATCTCGGAGCTGTTCATCGCCGGGATCGGGCCGGGGCTGCTGATCCTGCTGATGTTCTCGGTCTACAGCTATTTCTACGCGGTGCGGAACAATGTCCCGGTCGAGCCGAAGGCGACATGGCCCGAACGCGGGGTCGCGATCCGCCGCGCGCTGTGGCCGCTGGGCTTTCCGGCGATCATCATCGGCGGCATCTATGGCGGCATTTTCTCTCCGACCGAAGCGGCGGCGGCCTGCGTGCTTTACGCGCTGTTTCTGGAGATGGTCGTGTTTCGCGAAATGGACATGAAACAGCTTTACGCCACGGCGAAATCGACCGGGCTGATCACCGCCGTGGTCTTTATCCTCGTGGGGGCAGGTCAGGCCTTTTCCTATGTGATCAGCTTTGCGCAGATCCCGCAGGCGATCCTGGGCGGCGTCGGCATCGACCAGATGGGCCCCTATGGCGTCCTGCTAACGATCTCGATCGCCTTTTTCGTCGGCTGCATGTTCGTCGATCCGATCGTTGTGATCCTGATCTTCGTGCCGATCTTTGCCCCGGTGGTGAAGGATGTCGGGCTGGATCCGGTTCTGGTCGGCACCATCATCACGCTGCAGGTCGCCATCGGCAGCGCGACCCCGCCCTTTGGCTGCGATATCTTCACCGCCATCGCGGTCTTCAAGCGCCCCTATCTTGAGGTCGTTCGCGGCACCCCGCCCTTCATCTTCATGCTGTTGACGACGGCGGCACTGCTGATTGTCTTCCCGCAGATCGCCCTGTTCCTGCGCGATCTGGCCTTTGCGAAATAAGGGGGCCGCGATGTTTGAACGGATCATGATCGCCTATGACGGCTCGAACGGGTCACAGCGTGCGCTGGACAAGGCAACGGCGCTGGCGAAACTGTGCGATGCGCATCTGGTGGTGCTGACCGTCTATCGCCACCATTCGATGCTGGAGGCGTCGCTGTCGATGGTCCGGGGCAATCTGGATCCCGGCGGCAATCTGGATCAGGCGATGCGCGACACCGCGCGCGAGGCCGCCGATCATGCCAAGCGTCAGGCGCGCGATGCCGGGCTGGAACAGGTGAGCGCCTTCATCAAGACCGGACAGCCCGCGCGGACCATCGTGCAGGTGGCGCAGGAAAAGGGATGCGACCTGATCGTGGTCGGCTCTCGCGGGTTGGGGGCGACGGAAAGCTATCTTCTGGGCTCGGTCAGTCACAAGGTCACCGGCATTGCGAAATGCCCGGTCATGGTCGTGTAGCGCGGGGCGGATCCGGGCATGTGGCGCGACGATCTGCACCGCTTCGGGCTGATTGCCCTGGCAACCGATCTGACGATCGAGGGCGATGCGGCACGGCTGTTGCCGCCGGGTTGCCGTCTGCATGTCACCCGGATCGCCTTTGATAATCCGACCACGCCTGAAAACCTGCGCAAGACCGGCCCCCGGCTGCGGGCGGCGGCGGATCTGTTGGTGCCCGGCGTCGAGTTGAAGGGGATCGGCTTTGGCTGCACCTCGGCCTCGGCGGTGCTGGGCGATGAGGTGCAGGCCGCGATTGGCGGGCGCGCCCCGGTTGCCACGCCTGCCGCCTCGGCCATTCGCGGGTTCCGCGCGCTTGGCGTTCAGCGGGTCGCGCTGATGACGCCCTATCTGCCCCAGACCAGCGATCTGGTCGGGGACTATCTGCAGGCAGGCGGGCTGGAGGTCGTGTCCCGCCGGTCGATGGGATACGCCGATGATCGCGACATGGCCTTGCTGGATGACGCGGCGCTGATGGAATTCGCGGAAAAGTCCGATCATCCGCAGGCGCAGGCGCTGTTTCTGTCCTGCACCGCCCTGCCCGCTGTCAGAATGATCGACCGGCTGGAGGCGCGGCTGGGCAAACCCGTGATCAGCGCCAATCTGGCCCTGTTCTGGGCCATGCTGGACGAAGCCAGGATCCCCGCAGAGGGGCCGGGAAAGCTGTTCGGGGTCCGGACATGGTCGTGATCGCGGATATTCTGGCCGCGCGGGACCGCATCGGCGATCTGGTGCGGGTGACGCCGGTCAGGCCCTCGCCCAGCCTGTCGGCGCTTGCGGGCGGCCCGGTCTGGCTGAAATGCGAACATCGGCAAGAGACCGGCGCCTTCAAGCTGCGGGGGGCCGCGAACGCGGTTCTGCGGCTGGGCCGGGTGGCGGGCGTCACCACGGCCTCGACCGGGAACCATGGGCGGGCGCTGGCCCATGCGGCCCGCGCGCAGGGCCTGCCCGCGATCATCTGCGTCTCGCGTCTGGTGCCGCAGAACAAGCTGGACGCCATCGCCGCCCTGGGGGCAGAGCCGCGCGTGACCGGTGACAGTCAGGATGAGGCCTTCGGCGAGGCGCTGCGGCTGAAACGGGACGAGGGCTTTGCCCTGATCCCGCCCTTCGATCATGCCGATGTCATCGCCGGTCAGGGCACGCTTGGGCTGGAAATCCTGGACCAGATCCCCGATGCCGCCAGCATCGCCATCCCGCTGTCGGGCGGCGGTCTGCTTGCCGGTGTGGCGCTGGCAGCAAAGTCGCGGCGCCCCGATCTGCGCATCATCGGCATCAGCATGCAGCGCGGCGCGGCCATGGCGGCCAGCCTGTCCGCAGGTCGGCCCGTCGAGGTCACGGAACTGGAAACCCTTGCCGACAGCCTTGGCGGCGGCATCGGGCTGCAGAACCGGCTGACCTTCCCGATGGTGCGGCAATTGATGGATGATCTGATCCTGCTGACCGAGGATGAGATTGCCGCAGGCATCCGCCATCTGGCGCTGGAAGATGGCGAGACCGTCGAAGGCGCCGCAGCGGTCGGCGCAGGCGCGATCCTTGCCGGCAAACTGCGCACAGACGCCCCGCTGGTCCTGATCCTGTCGGGCCGGAATATCGACCCCGACCGCCACGCCGCCATTCTGAGGCAAACCACATGAGCGATATCCTGATCCTGACCGAAGACCAGTTGCGCCGGCATGTTCATCTGGACAAGGCCGCCATTGACGTGGTCGAGAATGCCTTTGCCACGCTGGCCCGCGGCGGGGTCGAGATGCCGCCGATCCTTTCCATGCATATGCCCGATGTGAATGGCGAGGTGGATGTGAAAACCGCCTATGTGCCCGGGCTTCCGGGCTTTGCGGTCAAGATCTCTCCGGGGTTTTTTGATAATCCTGCCAAAGGCTTACCCTCGACCTCGGGGCTGATGGTGGTACTGTCGGCGCAAACCGGGCGGGTCAGCGCCGTGCTGCTGGATAATGGCTATCTGACCGATCTGCGCACCGCCGCCGCCGGGGCCGTCGCCGCACGCCATCTGGCGCGATGCGATGCCACCAGGGTTGCGATCTTCGGGGCCGGAATGCAGGCGCGGATGCAATTGCAGGCGCTGCGGCTGGTCCGCCCGGTGGATCGGGCCGTGATCTGGGCCCGCGATCCCGCCAAGGCGCAGGCGCTGGCGCGCGAGATGACGGCGGAGGACCTGCCGACCCGCGCCGAACCCGATCCCGAGGCCGCCGCCCGATCCGCCGATATCATCGTCACGACCACGGCCGCGCGGCAACCGATCCTGCAGGCCGACTGGCTGCAACCGGGGCAGCATGTCACCGCCATGGGCAGCGATCAGCCGGGCAAGAACGAACTTGATCCCCTGTGCCTGAAACGCGCCGATCTTTATGTCGCCGACCGCCTTGGCCAGACCCGCCTGATGGGGGAATTGCGCGCCGCCCTTGCGGCCGGGACCGTCACCGAAAACGGCCTGCCGGAACTGGGCCAGATCATCGCGGGCCAGCATCCGGGCCGCCTCTCGGCCGATCAGATCACCATCGCCGACCTGACCGGAACCGGCGTTCAGGACACCGCCATTGCCACCCACGCGCTTGCCGCGTTCTCGAAAGGCCAGTGAATGCCAGAATTGCAACGGACGCCCGAGCGTTTCTCGACCGGGGAATATGAACAGCGCCTGAAAAAGACCCGGGCCAGCATGGAAAAGCTGGGGCTGGATATGCTGATTGTCAGCGATCCCTCGAACATGGCCTGGCTGACCGGCTATGACGGCTGGTCCTTCTATGTACATCAATGCGTGATCATCGGCCCCACCGATCAGCCAATCTGGTTCGGCCGCAGCCAGGATGCGAATGGCGCGCTGCGCACCGTCTGGATGTCGGAAGATCACATCATCGGCTATCCCGATCATTATGTGCAATCGGTCGAGCATCACCCGATGGATTACCTTTGGGCGCAGCTGGCCGATCGCGGCTGGCATCGCGGCTTTATCGGCGTCGAGATGGACAATTACTGGTATTCCGCCAAGGCGCATGAGCGTCTGGTCCACGGCCTGCCCGATGCGCAGATCCTGGATGCGACCGGTCTGGTGAACTGGCAGCGCGCCGTCAAGACGCCGAAAGAGCTGTCCTATATGCGCAAGGCCGCCCGCATCGTCGAACGCATGCACCGCCGGATCGCGGATCGGATCGAGGTCGGGATGCGCAAATGCGATCTGGTGGCCGAGATCTATGATGCCGGGCTGCGCTATGACGAATGGTCCCAGCATGGCGGCGATTACCCGGCCATCGTGCCGCTGCTGCCCTCGGGTCCGGATGCCGCCGCGCCGCATCTGACCTGGGACGATCAGCCGATGAAGCTGAACGAGGGCACCTTTTTCGAAATCGCCGGCTGCTATCAGCGTTACCACTGCCCGCTGTCGCGCACGATCTTTCTGGGCAAGCCGCCGCAGGAAATGCTGGAGGCCGAAAAGGCGGTGCTGGAAGGGATGGAGGCTGGGCTGCGCGCCGCCAGCGCGGGCAATACCTGCGAAGATGTCGCGGCGGCCTTTTTCACCGTTCTGGACCGCTATGGCATCGTCAAGGACAACCGCACCGGCTATCCCATCGGGCTCAGCTATCCGCCGGACTGGGGCGAGCGCACCATGTCGCTGCGCCGTGGCGACCGGACCGAATTGCAGCCGGGCATGACCTTTCATTTCATGACCGGGCTGTGGATGGATGACTGGGGGTACGAGACGACCGAATCCATCGTCATCACGGAACGAGAGCCGGAATTGCTGTGCAATATCCCGCGCCGGATGCTGGTGAAGTCATGACCCGCAATCCGATCACGCCAACGATCCCGCTGGACGGGCCGGGCAAGGCGCATGGGTTCCTGCGCCTGCCCTATTCGCGCAATGACAGCGCTTGGGGCAATATCATGATCCCGCTGACGGTGATTGCCAATGGCGACGGCCCCACCGCGCTGCTGACCGGCGGCAATCATGGCGATGAATATGAAGGCCCGATCGCGCTGCAGCAACTGGCGTGGCAGATTGAGCCCGCCGATATTTCGGGCCGCGTCATTATCGTGCCTTACATGAATTACCCGGCATTCCGGGCGGGCACACGGGTCAGCCCCATCGATCAGGTCAATCTGAACCGCGCCTTTCCGGGTCGGGCCGATGGCACGCCCAGCCAGAAGATTGCCAATTATTTCAACGATGTGCTGGTGCCGATGGCGGATATCGTGCTGGATTACCACTCGGGCGGCAAGACGCTGGATTTCCTGCCCTATGCGGCAGCGCATTATCTGGATGACGCGGATCAGCAGCAAAGATGTGTGGCGGCAATGCAGGCCTTTGCCGCACCCTACAGCATGATGATGCTGGAAATTGACGCGGTTGGCATGTTCGACACGGCCGTCGAGAACCAGGGCAAGGTCTTTGTCACCACCGAGCTTGGCGGCGGCGGTACGGCGACGGCCAGATCCGCCCAGATTGCCATTCGCGGCGCGCGCAACCTGCTGCGCCACAGCGGTATCCTGTCGGGCGCACCCGAGGCGGCGGATAACAGCATCATGCTGGATATGCCCGATGGCGACTGCTTCCACTTCGCCACCCGTGACGGGCTTCTGCATCCGCTGGCCGATCTGGGCGATCAGGTCCGCAAGGGCCAGCCCATCGCGCGGATCTGGCCAGCCGACCGCACGGGTCAGCCCCCGGTCGAGATTCCGGCCAATCGCGACGGTATCCTTGCGGCGCGACATTTCCCCGGACTGGTGCAGATGGGCGATTGTCTGGCCGTGATTGCCGAGCGTCGCGGCTGATCGCGATGCGCGGACCTGCATCGCGGGGCGGGGCGGATGCCCCTTCCCTCACCCCGTGCAAGCGGCTAGAAGATCGGCATGGATATTCTCGACAAGATCAAGGCCTATAAGCTGGATGAAATCGCCGCCGCGCGGCGTGCCCGGCCACTGGCAGATATCGAAGCCGACGCCCGCGCCGCCACGGCCCCGCGCGGTTTTGCCCGTGCGCTTGCGGAAAAGGCGAAAACCGGACCGGCGCTGATCGCGGAAATCAAGAAGGCCAGCCCCTCCAAGGGCCTGATCCGTCCCGATTTCGATCCACCCGCGCTGGCCCGTGCCTATGAACAGGGCGGCGCGGCCTGCCTGTCGGTGCTGACCGACGCGCCCAGCTTTCAGGGCGCGCCCGAATTCTTGACCGCAGCGCGCGCCGCCTGCGACCTGCCCGCCCTGCGCAAGGATTTCCTCTATGACACCTATCAGGTGGCCGAGGCGCGGGCCTGGGGTGCCGATTGCATCCTGATCATCATGGCCTCGGTCGATGATGCGCTGGCCGCGGAACTGGAGGACGCCGCGACACATTGGGGCATGGATGCGCTGATCGAGGTGCATGATGCCGCCGAACTGGATCGCGCCCTGCGCCTGAAATCCCCGATGATCGGGATAAACAACCGCAATCTCAAGACCTTCGAGGTTACACTTGATGTTACACGACAGCTTGCGCCACGCATCCCCTCGGATCGCGATATCGTCTGCGAAAGCGGGTTGTTCACGCCGCAGGATCTGGCCGCGATGATGCAGGTCGGCGCGCGTCGCTTCCTGATCGGCGAAAGCCTGATGCGACAGCAGGACGTCGCCGCTGCGACCCGCGATATCCTTGCCGTCCCCGCGCAGGCCACGCCATGAGCTTGACCCATTTCGACAGTGCCGGTCAGGCGCATATGGTCGATGTCTCGGGCAAGGCCGATACCGCGCGCGAGGCCATTGCCGAGGGTTGCGTGATCATGTCGCCCGAAACGCTGGCCCTGGCCCAGGGTGGCGCGGCCAAGGGCGATGTTCTGGGCGTGGCCCGGCTGGCCGGGATCATGGGCGCCAAACGCACCGCCGATCTGATCCCGCTCTGCCATCCGCTGCCCATTGCCAAGGTCTCTCTGGACCTGACGCCGGATCCCGCCCTGCCGGGCATCCGCGTGACGGCCACTGTGCGCACCACCGGCCGCACCGGGGTCGAAATGGAGGCGCTGACCGCCGTGTCGACCGCCTGCCTGACCATCTACGACATGCTGAAGGCCGCACAGAAATCCATGCGCATCGAGGGCATCCGACTGCTGCGAAAAGAAGGCGGAAAATCAGGCATTTACGAGGCAGATCGGTGATCACCGTCGAAGATGCCCTGAGCCGCGTTCTGGCCTTGGCCGAAAGCGCCGATGGCGAGGTTCTTTCGCTGGAACAGGCCGCAGGACGTGCCTTGCTGGCCCCGGCCACGGCGCAGCTGACGCAGCCCCCCTTCGATGCCGCAGCCATGGACGGCTATGCCCTGCGCGCGCAGGATATCGGGCAATCGCTGCGGGTGATCGGCGAATCTGCGGCTGGCCACCCCTGGACCGGCCAGCCGGCCCCCGGCACCGCCATCCGCATCTTTACCGGCGCGCCCGTGCCTGCGGGCTATGATCAGGTGGTGATGCAGGAAATGACCCGCCGCGATGGCGAGATGCTGACCGTGACGGAACCGCCGCGCGGCAGCCATATCCGCCCGCGTGGCGGCGATTTCGCCCTTGGCGACAGCCTTGCGCCGGGCCGCCTGCTGACCGCCGCCGATATCGGATTGCTGGCGGCGATGAATATCCCCGAGGTGACGGTCGCGCGCCGTCCCTCGGTCGCGATTCTGGCAGGCGGGGATGAGCTTGTCCGCCCCGGCCAGACGCCGAAAGAGGGGCAGATCATCAGCTCCAACGATCTGGCGATTGCGGCGCTGGCGACAGAGGCCGGGGCGCTTCCGACGATCCTGCCCATTGCCCGCGACAGTCTGGAAAGCCTGCGCGACCGGTTCCGGCAGGCCGCGACGGCCGATCTGATCGTGACCATTGGCGGCGCCTCGGTCGGGGATCACGACCTGATCGCGCGGGTTGCCGAAGAGCTGGGGATGGAGCGCGCCTTCTATAAGCTGGCCATGCGTCCGGGCAAGCCATTGATGGCCGGCCGGATCGGCAGATCGGCCATGCTTGGCCTTCCTGGAAATCCAGTTTCTGCAATCACTTGTGGCATCTTGTTCATGCAACCTCTGATCCGCCGGATGCAGGGCCTTCCGGTGGGAAACAGGCTGCATCGCGCAAGACTGGCCATCGATATCCCGGCCGAGGGCGACCGTCAGCATTATCTGCGCGCGCGGCTGGAACCGGGCGGGGATCTGCCCGCGATCGCCCCTTTCGAGGATCAGGATTCGGCCAAGCTGTCGCTCATGTCACAGGCCGATGCGCTGCTTTTCCGCCCGGCGCATGACGCGCCACGCGGCGCGGGCGAGATCGTCGATTACCTGCCTCTTCGCGGCGGAAATTAACCGTTTTTTCACCGCGACTTGTTCTGTTTATTGACGCGATTCGTTCATTGGGCTAGAACATAAATGGAACATAATGATGCGGGAATGGCGCCAATGCTGACCAAGAAGCAAATCCAGCTGCTGGAATTCATTCAGAAGCGCATGACGCGCGACGGTGTCCCGCCCTCTTTCGACGAAATGAAGGATGCGCTGGATCTGCGCTCGAAATCCGGCATTCACCGGCTGGTAACGGCATTGGAAGAACGCGGCTTCATCCGTCGTCTGCCGCACCGGGCGCGCGCTTTGGAAATCGTGCGTCTGCCAGAGGCGCTGGCCGATCTGGCGCCTGCGCGCGACAAATCCGTGACCAGTTTCACACCGCGCGTGGTCTCGAACAACCGCCCCTCGCCGCAGCCGCGCGGCGCGATGAGCGTCGTGGATAGCGGCGCGGTCGAATTGCCGCTGATGGGCCGCATCGCGGCAGGTGTCCCGATCGAGGCGATTTCGGAAGCGTCGCATAACATCTCGGTCCCCGGGACCATGCTATCGGGCCGCGAACACCATTATGCGCTTGAGGTGAAAGGCGATTCGATGATCGAGGCCGGGATCAATGACGGCGACGTCGTTGTCATCCGCGAACAGAACACGGCCGATAATGGCGATATCATCGTGGCGCTGGTCGATGGGCACGAGGCGACGCTGAAACGCTATCGCCGCCGAGGCGCGATGATCGCGCTGGAAGCCGCGAATTCAGCTTATGAGACCCGCATCCTGCCCGAAGAAAGTGTCCGGGTTCAGGGGCGTCTGGTGGGGTTGATCCGCAGCTATTGACGGCGGACCGGCCTTCGCCGAACCGCCCGCCAGAAGCCGGATAGACCGTTCTGCAATAGGCGCGACCATTCGCAGCTACCGCGGCAGGTTATTCCGCCAAGAAACCCGGTCCTGCACGCGACAGCAGTTCCTCTGCCAGATCAACCCCCATGGCGATGCCGTCCGAAATATCGCCTTCGCGGCGGCCCCTGACAGCCTCGGAGCCATCGGGGCGCAGGATCTCACCCTGCAGGATCAACTGCCCGTCATACAATTCGGCCAAACCTGCAATGGGCGTCTGGCACGAACCATCCAGCCGCGACAGAAAGGCGCGTTCTGCCAGGATGCGCTGGCCGGTTTCGACGTCATGGATCGGCTGCAGCAGCTGCGCCATGGCCTCGTCGCTTTCACGCCGCTCGATGCCGATGGCGCCCTGCGCCACGGCGGGCAGCATATCCTGCGGATCGATGGGACCGCGCGCCACATGAAGCATATCCAGACGGGTCAGCCCCGCCATGGCCAGAAAAGTCGCCTGCGCCACGCCATCTTCCAGCTTGCGCAGACGGGTCTGCACATTGCCGCGAAACTCTACCAATTGCAGATCCGGCCTGCGATGGGCCAGCTGTGCGCGCCGCCTGAGGCTGGAGCTTCCCACCACAGCGCCCTCTGGCAGATCCGCGATCGAGCCGTGATGCGGGCTGACAAAGGCGTCGCGCACGTCCTCTCGCGGCAGCAAACAATCGATGATCAACCCGCCGGGCTGCAGCGTCGGCATATCCTTCATCGAATGCACGGCGATATCGATCTCTCCGGCGCTCAGCGCCTCTTCGATCTCGCGGGTGAACAGCCCCTTGCCGCCGATCTCTTTCAGCGGCCGGTCCGTCACCCGGTCGCCCGTGGTCTTGATCACGACAATCTCGAAGGCATCGGCGGCCAGACCATGCGCCGCCATCAGCCGGTCGCGCGTCTCATGCGCCTGCGCCAAAGCCAGCGCGGAACCGCGGGTGCCAATTTTCAACGGACGGGAGGGGGTGGGCATCGTATTCATGCGCGGGACGTTATCCGCAGGCCCGGTGCTTGACAACGCCCCGCCCCTATCCTTGATGGGGCCGAAGGAGAAATCATGACCAAAACCCTGCTCCGCGCGCTGGCCGGCGAGGCCCTGCCCACCCCCCCGATCTGGATGATGCGTCAGGCGGGGCGGTATCTGCCCGAATATCGCGCCACCCGTGCCAAGGCCGGCGACTTTTTGTCGCTGTGCTACAATCCCGAACTGGCGGCCGAGGTGACGCTGCAGCCGATCCGGCGCTTTGGCTTTGACGCGGCGATCCTGTTTGCCGATATCCTGCTGATCCCGCAGGCGCTTGGCGCCGATCTGTGGTTCGTGACCGGCGAGGGGCCAAGGCTGTCGACCATTACCAGCGCGACCGGGGTTGCCGCCCTGAGGCCCGCCGATGCGATCCATGACAAGCTGTCGCCGATCTATGAAACCGTGCGCATCCTGTCGCGCGAATTGCCCGCCGAAACGGCGCTGATCGGCTTTGCCGGCGCCCCCTGGACCGTGGCGACCTACATGATCGCGGGTCGGGGCACGCCGGATCAGGGTCCGGCCCATGCGTTCAAGCAGGCGGATCGAGCCGCCTTCAGCGCGCTGATCGACCGCATCACCGAGGCGACCATTCTTTACCTTTCGGCGCAGATCGAGGCCGGGGCCGAGGTCGTCAAGATCTTTGACAGCTGGGCGGGCAGCCTGAAGGGCGCCGATTTCGACGATTTCGCCGTGGCCCCGGCCCGCCGCATCATCGAGGCGTTGAAACAGCGGCATCCGGACATCCCCGTCATCGCTTTCCCGCGCGAAGCGGGTCAGCGCTATATCGGCTTTGCCCGTGCGACCGGGGCGGATTGTGTGGCGCTGGATAATTCGGTCGCGGCCGATTGGGCTGCTGAACATGTCCAGATCGACGGCTGCGTTCAGGGCAATCTTGCGCCGCAGCATATGGTCACGGGCGGCCCCGATCTGGTGGCAGAGGCGCAGCGGATCACCCGTGCGTTCCGCGGGCGCCCGCATATCTTCAACCTTGGCCACGGCATCACCCCGGACGCCGATCCCGACAACGTCGCCGCCATGATCGAGGCGGTGCGCAGCGCATGATCTGGGTCGCCGCGACGGTCATTGCGGCGTTGGCCCAGACCGGGCGTAATGCCGCACAGGCGGGGCTGACCGCGCGGGTCGGCACCATCGGCGCGACCGCCGTGCGCTTTCTGTTCGGATTGCCATTTGCGGTGATCGCGCTGGCGCTGGCCGCGATGTTCTGGCAGATCCCGCCGCCCGATCTCCGGGCCGTCGGATTTGCGGCCATGGGCGCCGCCGCGCAGATTGCTGCGACGGCCTTCATGCTGATGACCATGCGCGGCCAAAGCTTTGGCGTCGCCACCGCGCTGATGAAGACAGAGCCTGTGACGCTGGCGCTGATCGGCGCGCTGATCCTGGCCGAACCGCTTGGCCCCGCGCGAATGGGCGCGATCCTGCTGGCGACGGTGGGGGTGGTGCTGTCCTCGGGCGCAAGCTGGTCGCGGGCGGGGGTCATGCCGGTCGTCAATGGCGTGACGGCCGGGGCGCTCTTCGGCCTGTCCGCCATCGGGTTTCGCGGCGCGATTCTGGCGCTGCCGTCGGGCGGGTTCTTCCTGCGCGCGCTGACCGTGCTGTCCCTGACGCTGGCGATGCAGGCGGCGGCGATGCTGATCTGGCTGGTCTGGCGCGACCGCGCGGCGCTGCGCGGCATCGCCCGCGACTGGAAAACCTCGCTGGCGGCGGGGGCGCTTGGCGCCTTTGCCTCGCTGTTCTGGTTCATCGGATTCGCGCTGACCTCGGCGGCGAATGTCCGCACGCTGGCGCTGATCGAGGTGGTGTTCGCGCAAATTCTGTCGGGGCGGGTCCTGCGGCAAAAGGTGCGGCCCGTACAGATCCTTGGCATGGCGCTGATCGTGATCGGCGTCGGCTGGCTTCTGGCCGTGGCCGCCCGCTAATCCAGCAGCACGGGCAGCATTGACGCAATCAGCAAAAACGCCATGACGGCATTGAACAGGCGAAGCCGCCCCGGGCTGGCCAGAAAGCCGCGCAGCCCCTGCCCGGCCATCGCCCAGATCGCCACCGTTGGCAGGTTCACCAGCGCAAAGATCAGCGCCACGACCAATGCGCCGCCGACCCCCGCCGCATAGGCCGACAGCGCGCCAAGCGCCATGGCCCAGGCCTTGGGGTTGACCCATTGAAAAGCCGCCGCCTGCAGAAATGTCATCGGCCTGCCCTGTGTTCCGACGCTGTCGGGCGGCGCGGCGGTGGCGATCTTCCAGGCAAGCCACAGCATATAGACCATGCTGATCCAGGTCAGCGCCTGCGACAGTGCCGGGTTCGCCGCGATCACCCGGTCAAAGCCCAGTCCCAGAACCCATACCATCCCCCCAAAGCCCAGCGAAACGCCCAGCATATGCGGTACGGTGCGGCGCAGACCGAAATTCGCCCCCGAGGCCATCAGCATCATATTATTCGGCCCCGGCGTGACCGAGGTGACAAAGGCGAAGGCGCAAAGCGCCAGGATAAGGTCCGTCATCATCTGTGCTCCAATTTGGCACAACGATATGCCGTGAATCGCGCAATATGGTTGCTAAGATGCGCGCATATGCACTATCTCAACAACCTATGACGGCTGATGACAGAATTAACGCACGCATATTGCAAGAGCTGCAGCGGAATGCCCGCCAGCCCAATACCGAGCTTGCCGCGCGGGTCGGGCTGTCGCCCTCGGCCTGCCTGCGACGGGTGCAGGAGCTGGAGCGGCGCGGCATCATCAGCGGGTATCGTGCAATCATCGCACCAGACGCGCGCAATGTGGGCTTTGTCGCCTATGTCACGGTGGGTCTGTCGCAGCATTCCAACGATGCCCAGCGGGCCTTTGAACGCGCCTGCATCGCCGCGCCGGCCGTTCGGGAATGCCACAATATCACCGGCACGGTCGAATATCTGCTGCGGGTCGAACTGACCGATCTGGCAGCCTATAAACAGTTCCATGCCGATGTCCTGGGGGCATTCCCCTGGATCGCCAGGATCACCACCCATGTCGTCATGAGCAGCCCCAAGGATGAGCGGGCCTAGATCAGACCCATTTCGCCAGTGGCGGCAGGCTCATCAGCACGGCATCGGCATTATGACCGGTCTCAAGCCCGAATTTCGTGCCGCGGTCATAGACAAGGTTATATTCGGCATAAAGCCCGCGATGGATCAGCTGCTGATCCTTGTCGGCCTCGGAGAAGGGCTGATCCATATGCGCTTCGGCCAGCGGCAGGAAGGCGGGCAGGAACGCCTCGCCGACCGCGCGGGTAAAGGCGAAATCGGCCTCCCAGTTGCCGCTGTTCAGATCGTCGAAGAAGATGCCACCGACACCGCGCGCGCGCCCGCGATGCGGGATAAAGAAATACTCATCCGCCCAGGCCTTGAAGCGAGGATAATACTCTGAATCAAAGGGGTCGCAGGCCTCTTGCAGCTCGGCATGGAAATGCGCGGTATCCTCGGGATATTCGATGCAGGGATTCAGATCGGCACCGCCGCCGAACCACCAGGCACCGGGCGTCCAGAACATGCGGGTGTTCATGTGAACCGCCGGCGCATGCGGGTTCTGCATATGCGCGACCAGACTGATCCCGGATGCCCAGAAACGCGGATCGCCTTCGATCCCCGGAACGCCGCGCGCGGCCATGGCCTTTTGCGCGCCGGGCGACAGGGTGCCGTGGACCTCGGACCAGTTGACGCCGACCTTTTCAAAGACGCGCCCGCCGCGCATGACGGACATCAGCCCGCCCCCGCCATCTTCGCCACGCTCGGTCGGGGTCACGACAAACCGCCCGATGGCAGTGTCGCCCGGCCCGCGATCCTCCAGCGCCTCAAAGGAAGATGTGATGCGATCGCGCAATTCGCGGAACCAGATTGCAGCCTCTCGGCGTTGGTCATCCATGGAACACCCTATCGTTGATTTGCGATGCCGGATTCGACATCGTGATCATCGAGAGACTGCTTAAAGAGGCCTTTTATGTATCGCAACGTCGCTATTGTCGCAGCCATGGCGCCCCTTCTTATGCTATCCGCCTGTGGCACGCCGCAAGAACGCTGCATCAGCCGCAATACCGACGAATATCGCACCATCAGCAATTTGCTGAGCACGGTCGAGGGCAACCTGGCGCGTGGCTATGCCTGGGAAGAACGCGAGGTCGTGCGCACCCGGCTGACCGAATGCCGTGCCTATACGCGCAAGAAGGATGGCGAGGTGACGACCTATTACGAGCCCTGCTGGCGCGATTATATCGATACCGAGCGTTACCGCGTTCCCATCGACCCGCTGGCCGAACAGCGCCGCCGCGACAATCTGGCGGCGCGCAAGGCTGCGCTGTCGGGTCGCACAGCCGAGGTGATCAAGGCCTGCAAGGCGGCCTTCCCGGAAGAAAGCTGATCAGGCAAGCTGGGCCGCAACCGGGTCCAGCAGGCTGCGCCCGCCATCGACGGTCAGGATCTGGCCGGTGACGAAGCGGGCGCCTTCGCTGCACAGATAGTGCACGGTTTCCGACAACTCATCCGCCGCCGCGATCCGCCCCATGGGCGTGCCATTGATCACCTGCTGACGCAGTTCGGGCTGTTCCTTCAGCTCGGTCTGCAACTCATGTGACATGACGCTGCCAAAGCGCACGCCGTTGACCCGGATCCGGTGCGGCGCCAGGACAAGCGCCATGCCCTTCGTCGCCTGTTCCAGCGCGGCGCTTGCGATAGAATAGCCCAGCAGCGTCGGCGCGGGCCGATCCGCCGCCATGGCCGAGATATTCACGATCGCACCGGTTTGCGGCTCATCCGGCGATTCCTCGGCCTGTTTGATCATCCGCTTGGCCACGAATTGCGTCAGCCGCAGCCCGGCCAGAAGGTTCTGGCGCAGCATCTCGTCCAGCGTATCGACATCGGTATTCAGCGCGTCCGAGGGCTTCACCATGCGATGCGCATTGACCAGAATATCGACGCGGTCAAAGGCGTCCAATGTGGTCGAGAGCAGGTTCGCGATCGACAAACGCTCGGCCATATTGCCCGCAAAGCGGCGGACCTGCGGATTGTCGGCGCCAAAATCCAGCACCGATTTATCCAGCGCGGCCTCGTCCCCGTCCGCGAAGACGACATTGGCGCCGCGTTCGACGAAATATTGCGCAATCGAACGCCCGATGCCGCGCCCCGCACCGGTTACGATGGCTGTCTTGCCCTGGATAGACAATGTCATTTGCGTCCCTTCCGCATATCGCTGCCGCGCCCCGCGCCGGTGGCCTCGATCACCTTGAAGCGGTTGTCGCCGCCCAGTTCGCTGACCTGCGCGAAATGCTGGCGCAGCACGGTTTCATAGGGCAGATGGCGATTGGCCACCATCCATAACCGCCCCGCGCCGGTCAGAAGCCGCGCGGCCGCCGCGATGAAATCGGCACCGATGCGGGGGTCGGCGGTGCGGCCTTCGTGGAAGGGCGGGTTCATGATCACGCCATTCACCGGCTCCGGCAGGGTAAAGCTGCGGGCATCGGCCCAGTGAAATTGCGCGCGGGCATCGGTGACATTGTCGCGGGCCGAAGCCAGCGCGTCGTGATCCGCCTCGACCAGATGGATCTGCGTCACCCCCGCGCGGGTCAGCGCCTGCGCCGACAGCCAGCCCCAGCCGGCCCCCAGATCGACCAGCCGCGTCGGCAGTTTCTCGGGCAGGTGCTGCGCCAGCATGGCCGAGGCCGGATCGACCCCATCGGCCGAAAACACCCCGGGCCGCGTGACAAAGCCCGGCGCGACCTCTTTCGGGGCGGCGGCCCAGTCGGCAGGCAGCCAGTCGCCGTCCGGGATCACGACGCGAAAGATCTTGCCATGCGCCTTGCTGATCACCTCGTCCACCGTGATCAGCCCCCGCATTTCCTTCAGGATCGCATCGACCCCGTCGCTTTTCTGCCCGTCGATCCACAGGCTGGCACCCGGCTGCAGCCGCCGCGCCGCATCGAAAATCCGCGCCCGCGCCTGCGCCTTGGCCCGTGGCAGAAAGACCAAAGCGGCCGTGAAATCGCCGTCGATCTTTGGCGCGACCTCGAAACCGCGTGCCTTGAAATGTTGATGATCCGGGAAATAGCCCTGCTGGATCCGCGTCCGGGCCGGGTCCAGCGCAGACAAATCATCGCCCGCACGTGCGCCAATGACAAGAAATTCGCCTTCTGGATGTCCATCCGGAAGGGCCAGAGAGATACGTGATGCCATTATGCGGCTACTCTTTTTCCATGGTGCATTGCAGCGGATGCTGCTGTCGGCGGGCAAGTTCCATCACCTGCGCGACCTTGGTTTCCGCCACCTCATGCGAAAAGACGCCGACCACCGCGACGCCCTTGCGATGCACGGTCAGCATGATCTCGATCGCCTGAGCGTGGGTCATGTTGAACAGGCGTTCCAGAACGTGGACGACGAATTCCATCGGGGTAAAATCGTCGTTCAGCATCAGCACCTTGTACATGGGCGGGCGCTGCTGCTTCGTCTTCGGCTTCACGGCCAGTTCGGCCTGACCATCGGTTTTGTCGCTGTCGCTCATCACATGGGTCATTGCAATCCGGTTCGCGCGCTGAAGCCCGCCATTGGCAGAGGTAAGGTTGCGTTTGCTGGCCGCCCGGCATGGGCGCCTGTCGATGTCTCGCTGCAATATAGGTCATTTTGCAGTCGATGAAAGCCCTGCGCAAGAGATTGCACCGGTAAGGAAATTTCATTCACTGCGTGGTTTCGCGATGGAAATTTGCATGCTATTATCACTTTATCAACGACGGGTGTGCAACAAATGACAGACCCGCATGAGGCAGAGAGACCGCGACAGTGACCCGACTTTCCCTGACAGCCCGGCTGTGGGCATTACTCTTGCTGGCAGCATTTTTACCGGCCAGCCTGTCGGCTGCTCCCTTCGCAGCTTATGTGATGGATGCCCGGAACGGCCAGCCGATCTATAAACAGAACGCCGATACCCGGCTGCATCCCGCATCGCTGACCAAGATGATGACGCTGTACATGGCCTTTACCGCCATCGAACGTGGTCAGGTCCGGCTGGATACGCAATTCCTGGTATCGACCAATGCGGCGGCAGAGCCGCCATCAAAGCTGGGCCTGCGGGCCGGGCAGCGAATCGAGCTGCGCTATCTGATCCGCGCCGCCGCGATCAAATCGGCCAATGACGCGGCCACGGCGATCGGCGAAAACCTCGCCGGCTCGGAAGAGGCGTTTGCTCAGCAAATGACCCAGATGGCCCGCGCGCTTGGGATGCGGAACACGAATTTCCGCAACGCCCACGGCCTGACGCAAGAGGGTCATTATTCCAGCGCCAAGGACATGACGATCCTGGGGCGGCATTTGTTTTACGATTTTCCCCAATATTATAACCTGTTCTCGCGCCGCTCTGCCGATGCCGGCATCGCCAAGGTGTCTTCGACCAACCGCCGTTTTCTGGACAGCTATCAGGGTGCCGACGGCATCAAGACCGGCTATACCCGTGCCGCTGGCTTCAACCTGACCGCCTCGGCCCGCCGGGGGAACAAGCGGCTGATCGCGACGGTCTTTGGCGGCACCTCGACCGCGCAGCGTAACCAGACCATGGCGCAATTGCTGGATTCCAGCTTTGGCCGCGTGCCCAGCCGGGTGCGCGAAACGCGCCCGCGCGCGCCGCGCCTGCTGGTGCAGCGCACCGTGCGCCGCGCGCAGGTCGAGCCGACCCCGGCCGCCACACAGGCCAGCCCGCAGCGTCTGGTTCTGGAAACCTCGGACAAACCGGCTCGCGCCAATCGCAGCGCATCGACCGCCGCCACCCCTCAGCCCGATCCGCTGGCTGCAGCTGTCAGGCAGGCGCAGGCGATGGCGCTGACCCCCGCCGCATCAAACCTGACGCTCGCCTCCAGCGCCCGCCCAAGCGCGCGGCCCGGAGCGACCAGAACCGATGCTCTGGAAGCGGCGGTGGCGACCGCTGTGGCCTCGGCGGAAACTGCGCAATCGCCCAGCCTGGCCGCGCCGGTCCTGTCGGCCTCGCTGCGCCCGGTTCCCGCGCCGCGCGCCCGCGCAAACGGATCGCTGGTGGCCAGCGCGCAAACCAATCCGGGCGCCAATCCCGAGGATATCGCCCGCGCCGTGGCCGAGGCTGTGCCCGACAGCGGAACCTCGCTGTCGCTGCTGCAATCCTCGGCGCCGAAGCCGCGTTCGGAAACGGTGATCTTGGCGGCCATGGGCGAAGGCGACCTGGCCGAGCCCGAAGCGGTCGAGATCGTGTCGCGTCCCGCCAATAGCGGCCGGAACTGGGGGGTCGTTCTGGGGCTTCACCGCTCTCGGGCGGCGGCCGAGGAATTGCTGATGCAAAGCGCGCTGCGGGACGGGGCAACCCTGCAGGGTGCGCGTCGGCATGTCGCGGATACCAAGCGCGGGTTCGAGGCCAGCTTCGTCAATCTGACCAAGGCCGATGCGCAACTGACCTGCGAGCGCTTCAAGGCCCGCGCGAATGAATGCCGCATCGTCGGCCCCTGAGGGCTGCATCGCGGTGTTTCCTGACAAAGGCGGGCACGGCCCGCCTTTTTTCATGCCGCAGCCTTGGCGCGCCCGCAGCAATCGGGCTTTTCCCCGCCCCTGACAGCGCATAGCCTTGGCGACAGCTGCAAAAAGGACGAATCCATGCTGGTTATTCATGGCGTTACCCGGTCGCGCGCCTCGCGCATCGTCTGGCTTTGTTATGAACTGGATCTGGATTTCAAACAGGTCCCGGTGATCCAGGCCTATCGCCTGGCCGATCCCTCGGCACCCGATGCGCCGCTGAACACGCAATCGCCCGAATTTCTTGCCCTGTCACCCGCAGGGGCGATCCCGGTCATTCAGGATGGCGATCTGCAACTGACGGAATCGCTGGCCAGCACCCTGCATCTGGCGCAGAAGGCGGGCGCTCCGATCGGCCCCGAAAGCCCGGCCGAGCGCGCCCTGATGATGCAATGGAGCTTTTATGCCGCAACCAGCATCGAACCCGACGCCCTGACCATCCTCTTTCTGCACAATCCCGGTCAGGCGCAGCGCGGAGAGGATGCCGCCATCGTTGCCAATGCCGCCGAAAGTCTGGTCCGGCCCTTGCGCGTGCTGGAACAGCACCTGAGCCGCCATGAATATCTGGTCGCGGACCGCTTTACCGTCGCCGATCTGAACATGGCCGAGGTCCTGCGCTATGCCCAGACGAATCACGAATTGATGGGTCAGTTTTCCGCCACCAGCGCCTGGCTGGATCGCTGTCAGGCCCGCCCGGCCTTTCGCCGCATGTGGGAACGCAGGCTGGCCGAACCGGAATAGGATGCCCGCAAGGGATAGCGTCATCCCCCGCAGTTGCCCCTACCCCTTGCCGCGCCCTGCCCCGGCATGAGATAACGGGTCAAATCCGCACAAGAACAAGAGCAGGCCAGATGGCAGACGATCTTCTTTCCGCCGCCGATGCGCAGACCGACAGCTATTCCGCCGCCTCGATCGAGGTGCTGGAGGGGCTGGAGCCTGTCCGCAAGCGCCCCGGCATGTATATCGGCGGCACGGATGAGCGCGCGCTTCACCATCTGGTCGCCGAGATCCTCGACAACTCGATGGATGAGGCCGTGGCAGGCCATGCCAGCCGCATCGAGGTCGAGCTGCAGGACGATTACAGCGTGACGATCCGCGACAATGGCCGCGGCATTCCCATCGACCCGCATCCGAAATTTCCTGGCAAATCCGCGCTTGAGGTGATCCTGTGCACGCTGCATGCGGGCGGCAAGTTTTCGGGCGATGCCTATCAGACCTCGGGCGGGCTGCATGGCGTCGGCGCCTCGGTCGTGAATGCGCTGTCGGATCGGATGGTGGTGCAGGTCGCGCGCAACAAGGAACTGTTCGAACAGCGTTTCTCACGCGGGATCCCACAGGGGCCGGTCGAAAAGATCGGCGCCGCCCCGAACCGTCGCGGCACGACCGTCACCTTCCACGCGGATGAAGAGATTTTCGGCCATCACCGCTTCAAGCCCGCGCGGCTGTTGAAGATGGTGAAATCCAAGGCCTATCTGTTCTCGGGCGTCGAGATCCGCTGGAAATCCGCCATCGATGATGGCGAGACCCCGACCGAGGCGAGCTTCCATTTCCCCGGCGGTCTGGCCGATTACCTGACCGAGACCCTGACCGGCGCCAGCACCTATTCCGAGCGTCCCTTCGCAGGCAGCGTCGATTTCACCGAGCGTTTCAAGACGCCCGGCAAGGTCGATTGGGCGATCAACTGGACGCCGTCGCGCGACGGCTTCATCCAGTCCTATTGTAACACCGTGCCCACGCCCGAGGGCGGCACCCATGAGGCCGGCTTCTGGGCGGCGATCCTGAAGGGCATCCGCGCCTATGGCGAGCGGGTCAGCAACAAGAAGGCCGCCCAGGTCACGCGAGAGGATCTGATCGTCGGCGGTTGCGCCCTTGTCAGCTGCTTCATCCGAGAGCCGGAATTCGTCGGCCAGACCAAGGATCGTCTGGCCACGGTCGAGGCGCAGCGGCTGGTGGAAAACGCCGTTCGCGACCATTTCGACAACTGGCTGGCGGCGGATACGAAATCGGCCGGCGCGATTCTGGACTTCCTGGTCCTGCGCGCCGAAGAGCGTCTGCGCCGCAAGCAGGAAAAGGAAACCGCGCGCAAGACGGCAACGAAAAAGCTGCGCCTGCCGGGCAAGCTGGTCGATTGCAGCGCCACCAATCGCGACGGGACCGAGCTGTTCATCGTCGAGGGCGACAGCGCGGGCGGCAGCGCCAAGATGGCGCGCGACCGGGTCAATCAGGCGCTGCTGCCCCTGCGCGGCAAGATCCTGAACGTGCTGGGTGCGGCCAGTTCCAAACTGGGCCAGAACCAGGAAATCAACGATCTGTGTCAGGCGCTTGGCGTCGGCATGGGCACGAAATTCAATGTCGACGATCTGCGCTATGACAAGGTCATCATCATGACCGATGCCGATGTCGATGGCGCGCATATTGCCAGCCTGCTGATGACCTTCTTCTTTACCCAGATGCGCCCGATGATCGATCGCGGCCATCTGTATCTGGCCTGCCCGCCGCTGTACCGGCTGACGCAGGGCGCCCATCGCATCTATGTCTCGGACGATGCCGAGAAAGAGCGGATGATGGCCAAGGGACTGGGCGGAAAGGGAAAAATCGACGTGCAGCGATTCAAGGGTCTGGGCGAAATGGACGCCAAGGATCTGAAGGACACGACGATGAACCCCAAGACGCGCAAGCTGATCCGGGTCAGCATCGACGATGACGAAGGCGGCGAAACCGGCGATCTGGTCGAACGGCTGATGGGCAAGAAGCCGGAATTGCGCTTTGAATATATTCAGGAAAACGCGCGTTTCGCCGATGCGGATGAGTTGGATGTCTGATGGCCTGCCGGACGCGGGCCGTCCGCCGCTGCGCCTGACCGAGGATCACGTCCGTCGCGTCACCCGCCATGTCGAGGGGCCGCTGCATGACCCCGACTGGCAGATTCTGGACGAGGCGGATCTGGATCAGCTCAGCGCGGCGCTGATTGCGGACCGGCCCCGCCCGATCCCGATCTTTGCCTATGGATCGCTGATCTGGAACCCGGATTTCGCCGTGGGACGTCGATACCGGGCGCGGGCGCTTGGCTGGCATCGCGCCTTCAGCATCCCGCTGGACCGGTTTCGCGGCTCGCCCGAACAGCCGGGGCTGATGCTGGCGCTGGCCTCGGGCGGCGCGTGCGAGGGGCTTGTGCTGGAAATCCAGCCGGGCACCGAAACCGATTCGATGCGCTCGATCCTGGCCCGTGAACTGGTCGCGCGGGAACTGGCCGCGAATGCCTGCTGGATCACTATCGAGACCGATCAGGGCATCAGCGAGGCGCTGACCTTTTATGCCGATCCGGTGGGGATCGATCTGGCCGATCTGTCCATTGACGATCAGGCGCAGCGGCTGGCATTCGCCAATGGCGCGGCGGGATCGGGCAGCGAATATCTGCTGCGCACCGCACAGGGGCTGGATGCGGCGGGCCTTTATGATCCCTATATCTGGGAATTGCAGGAGCGCGTCGCCGCCGCGATCGAGCGTCAGGGCCCGGATCGCGCCTAAAACCGCATCCCGACCGAAAAGCTGACCTCTTCGCTGCCGATGCCAAAGCTGGCCGCGCCGAAGCTGAAGCCGATCAGGGCGCCGGTCGTGACCTGCGGGACGGTATGTTCGCCCGCGTGGATGCGGCTGTAGCCCGTCAGCGCCGCCGCGCCATAGCTGGCCGCACCCGCCGCCACATCATCGGCAAAGCATTTCCCCGCCAGATCCGAGGCCCCGAAAAACGCCGCCGCCGCGTGGCCCGACGGAAAGCCCCGCCCCTCACCCGTCGGGCGGCGCGAGATGGGCCGACCGTCGAAATAGCTTTTCATGCCCAGCACGATGGCCGCCTGCAACACGCCCCGGACCGCGAAATCCTCCAGCCGGTCATCGCGTTCGGCGCAGATGGCAGCGGCAAGCGGCAAGCCGTATTTCATCGCCGTACCAAAACTTTCCAGCGGATCCGCCGCCGCAGGCTGCGCCATCAGTGCAAGCGACAGACACAGACCCGCAGCGCGCATCAGGCATCCCCCAGCCGGATCACACGGTCCATCCGCTGCGCCAGATCCAGGTTATGCGTCGCGATCAGCGCCGACAGCCCGGTTTCGCGCACCAGCCCCATCAGCACATCGAAGACCCGATCCGAGGTCGCGGGATCCAGATTTCCCGTCGGCTCATCCGCCAGCAGCAGCGCGGGCGCATTGGCCAACGCGCGGCAAAAGGCCACCCGCTGCTGCTCTCCGCCCGACAGCGCGGCGGGGCGGTGATCGGCGCGATGCGACAGGCCCACACGCGCCAGCAGGTCAGCGGCGCGATCCGCCGCCGCGCGCTGCGCCGTGCCATTGGCAAGCTGGGGCAGAACGATATTCTCGGCGGCGCTGAATTCCGGCAGCAGGTGATGAAACTGATAGACGAAGCCCACATCGACGCGACGCGCCTCGGTCCGGGCCTTGTCGGGCAATCCGGTCATGTCGCGCCCGTTCAGCAGAACCTGTCCCGTGTCGGGCGTGTCCAGCAGCCCGGCAATATGCAGCAGCGTCGATTTCCCCGCGCCCGAGGGTGCGACCAGCGCCACGACCTCGCCCCGATCCACCGAAAGGTCGATCCCGTCCAGCACGGTGACGGGCGAGGGGCCGTCCTTGCCATAGGTCTTGGTGATCGCGTGAAGGCGCAGAACCTCATTCATAGCGCAAAGCCTCGACCGGGTTCATGCGCGCGGCGCGGCGCGCGGGGAAGATGGTGACGATGAAAGACAGGCCCAGCGACAGGGCCACCGCCCGAAAGATATCCCAGGCCCTGAGTTCCGCAGGCAGGCGGTAGATGCCGCGCACCTCTGGCTGCCAGGCGCCGCCGCTGGTGATCGCGTTCAGCGCCGCCATGATATTGTCGACATTCAGCGCCAGAAGAATCCCCAGGATCACCCCGGCGATGGTGCCGATCACCCCGGTAAAGGCACCGCAGAGGAAAAAGACACGCAGCACCGCGCCCTCGGTCAGGCCCATGGTGCGCAGGATGCCGATATCGCGGCCCTTGTTCTTGACCAGCATGATCAGCCCCGAGGTGATGTTCATCGAGGCGATCAGCACCAGCACCGACAGGATCACGAACATCACGTCATCCTCCATATCCAGCGCCGAAAGGAATGAGCCAGAGGCATCCTGCCATGTCCAGACCTGCGCCCCCTGCCCCGCCGCCTGCAGCAGCGGTAGCGTCCAGTCGCCGACCTGCTCGGGATCGCTGACGAAAACCTCGATCTCATCGGCGACGCCCTCGCGGTTGAAATAGCTCTGCGCCTCGGCGATGGGCATATAGATCCGGGTGCGGTCGATATCATAGCGACCGGCGCTGAAGATATAGGTGACGGTATAGGCGGTGATCCGTGGCGTGGTGCCAAAGGCGGTCTTGGCGCCTTCGGGGGCGATCAGCCGGATCTTGTCGCCCAGCCCGACAGCCAGTTCCCGCGCAATCCCCGAACCGATCGCGATGCCCTGATCGAAATCGTCCAGAGTGCCGACCGAGGTCTGCGGATCGACGATCCGGGGCATCGCCTCAAGATCCGCGCGCGAGACGCCGAACACCTCGGCCACGTTCGAGCTGTCATTGGCCGAGGCCATGACCTGCCCGCGAATGATCGCCGCCGTGCGGGTCACACCCGGCACCTGTGCCAGCGTCTTTGACATGGCATCGTAATCCGCGATCCGGCCGGGCACGACATAGACATCATCGGTATAGTCGTTGCTGATTTCCTGCGGCGCCATGTAGACGGTGGAATGGGCATTGGCGCCCAGGATCGTGTCCACGAATTCGGTGCGGAAACCGGCGCGCACCGCCAGCGTCGCGATCAGCGCCATCACGCCCAGGGCAATGCCGATCATGCTGATCCAGGTCATGACGCTGACCCCGCCCTCGGCCCGGCGGGCGCGCAGGTATCGCCAGGCGATCAGGAATTCATATCGGGAAAAGGGCGCGGGGCTGGACATCGGGTGGGGCCTTTGATTTGCGCGCAGACCCTAGCGGGCGGCCTGCAAAGATCAAGCCGACAATGCCGTGAATTCGGCAAATACCGATATTGCGGCGGGAAGGCGCAGATGCCACAAGATGTGGCATGGCCAAATCCGTCACCACCTTCACCTGTACCGCCTGCGGCGCGACCCACAAGAAATGGGCCGGGCGCTGCGATGCCTGCGGCGCCTGGAACACCATTATCGAAGAGGCGCCGCTGTCGCAGGGTCCCGGTCGCGGGTTGGGCGCGGCCAAGGGGCGCGCGGTGCCGCTGACCGGGCTGCACACGACCGAAGCGCCGCCGCCGCGCAAGCAATCGGGAATGGCCGAACTGGACCGCGTGCTGGGGGGCGGATTGGTGCCGGGCTCGGCCGTGCTTGTGGGGGGCGATCCGGGCATCGGCAAGTCCACCCTTCTGCTGCAGGGCGCGGCCGCCTTCGCCCGCGCCGGGCTGGATGCCGTCTATATCAGTGGCGAGGAAGCCAGCGCACAGGTCCGCATGCGGGCGCAGCGGCTGGGCCTGTCGGATGCGCCTGTCCGACTGGGATCGGACACCAATCTGCGCGATATCCTGACCACGCTGGACAGCGAACGCCCCGATCTGGCCATTATCGATTCCGTGCAGACCCTGTGGTCGGATCGGGTCGAGGCCGCGCCGGGCAGCGTGGCCCAGGTCCGTGCCGCCGCGCATGAGCTGGTGACCTTTGCCAAGCGGCGTGGCGTTTCTATCGTGATTGTCGGCCATGTCACCAAGGACGGCCAGATCGCCGGACCGCGCGTGGTCGAACATATGGTCGATACCGTGCTGTATTTCGAAGGCGAGCGCGGCCACCAGTTCCGCATCCTGCGCAGCGTCAAGAACCGCTTCGGCCCCGCCGATGAGATCGGGGTGTTCGAGATGACCGGCATGGGACTGGCCGAGGTCGCCAACCCGTCAGCCCTGTTCCTGTCCGAGCGCGGCCAGCCCATCGCGGGCGGCGCGGTTTTTGCCGGGATCGAGGGCACGCGCCCGGTGCTGACCGAAATTCAGGCGCTGGTCGCGCCCTCGACGCTGGCCAGTCCGCGCCGCACGGTGGTGGGGCTGGATAGCGGCCGGGTCAGCACCATCCTTGCCGTGCTGGAGGCGCGATGCGGCATCCCCTTTGCCGGGCTGGATGTGTTTCTGAACGTGGCAGGCGGCATGCGGGTCAGCGAACCCGCCGCCGATCTGGCAATTGCGGGCGCGCTGCTGTCGGCCAGAGAGGACAGCGCCCTGCCGCCAGAGGCCGTTCTTTTCGGGGAAATCAGCCTTTCGGGCGCTCTGCGACCTGTCGCTCAGGCGGAAAACAGGTTGAAAGAGGCGCGGAAACTTGGTTTTTCACAGGCGATTTTGCCCGATGCCCAAAAGGTAGAGGGCACGGACGGTACAAGTCTGCGACGGATTGCCGATCTGACTGGCTTCGTGGGTGAGGTTTTCGGCGCCGGCTGAACCGCCTGAAATGACAATGAAAACCGGCACAGGGACAAGACTATGGACGGTTTCACGATCATCGACGCAGTGGTGGCTGCTGTCATCATCCTCTCGGCCATTCTGGCATGGTCGCGCGGATTCGTGCGCGAATCGCTGGCCATTCTGGGCTGGATCGCGGCTGCGGTGCTGGCATTTATCTTTGCCGGACAGATGCGGCCGCTGATTGCGCAACTGCCCTATCTGGACAAATTTCTGGGCGATAGCTGCGAATTGGCAACAATTGCCGGTTTCGCCGTGGTCTTTGCGCTGGCGCTGGTGGTGTTTTCCATCCTGACGCCGCTGTTTTCCTCGGTCGTGCAGCGTTCGGCCCTTGGCGGGATCGATCAGGGCGCGGGGTTCCTGTTCGGCGTCGCGCGCGGCGTGCTGATCGTGGCCATTGCCTTTATCGTCTATGACCGGGTGATGACATCGCAGCAGGTGCCGATGGTCGAAAATTCACGCTCGGCCCAGGTGTTCGAGCGGATGCGCGGCCAGATGGACGAACAACTGCCCGATGATGCGCCAAGCTGGATCGTCAGCCGCTACGAACAGATGGTTCAGGGCTGCACCGCCACCGAAACCGTCTCGCCAACCGTCGCGCCCGAGGCCCCGGCAGGCAACTGATCCCCGGATCCGCTTTCCGGCCTGTGACAAATCCATGACGAAAAAGCGCCCCCGCCCTGCATGCGGGGGCGTGACTTTTTGTGTAAGCCACACTACATAGCCCCTGACAGCCCAAAGCTATTCAGGATGCCATGATGCAACCCTTTTTGGCCCATCCGTTCGATTCGGATCGCCTTCACGAAGAATGTGGCGTTTTCGGGGCGATCGGCGTGGCAGATGCCTCCAGCTTCGTCGCCCTTGGCCTGCACGCGCTGCAGCACCGGGGACAGGAGGCGGGCGGGATCGTGGCCTTCGACCCCGATCACGGGTTCAACAGCGCCCATCGTTTCGGCTATGTCCGGGACAATTTCACCAAAGCCGATGTCATGGACACGCTGCCCGGATCGCTGGCCATCGGCCATGTGCGCTATTCGACGGCGGGTTCAAAGGCGGCCACGGCGATCCGAGATGTGCAGCCCTTCTTCGGCGAGTTTCACATGGGCGGCTGCGCGGTGGCCCATAACGGCAATATCACCAATGCCGCCGCCCTGCGCCGCGAATTGATCGAGCGGGGCAGCATCTTCCAATCCTCATCCGACAGCGAATGCATCATCCACCTGATGGCGCGCTCGATCCAGCGCAACATTCCCGAACGGATGAAGGATGCGCTGCGCCGCGTCGAAGGCGCCTTCAGCGTCATTGCGATGACCCGCACCAAGCTGATCGGCGTGCGCGATTCGCTGGGCGTGCGGCCGCTGGTTCTGGGCAAGGTGGGCGATGATGGCTTCGTGCTGGCCTCGGAAACCTGTGCGCTGGACATCATCGGCGCCGAATTCGTGCGAGAGATCGAACCGGGCGAGATGGTCGTGATCACCAAGGGCAAGGTCGAATCCTCGCGCCCCTTCGGGCCGTCGACCGGACGTTTCTGCATCTTCGAACATGTCTATTTCAGCCGCCCCGATTCGATCATCGGCGGACGGTCGGTCTATGAGACCCGCCGCCAGATCGGCGTGGAACTGGCCCGCGAGGCCCCGATCGAGGCCGATCTGGTCTGCCCCGTGCCCGACAGCGGCACCCCGGCGGCCATCGGCTTCGCGCAGGAATCGGGCATTCCCTATGGCATGGGGATCATCCGCAACCAGTATATGGGCCGCACCTTCATCGAGCCGACGGACCAGATCCGCAATATGGGCGTGCGCCTGAAGCTGAACGTCAACCGCGCGCTGATCCGTGGCAAGCGGGTGGTGCTGGTCGATGACAGCGTGGTGCGCGGCACCACCAGCCGCAAGATCAAGGATATGATCATCGATGCCGGCGCTGCCGAGGTGCATTTCCGCATCGCCTCTCCGCCGACGGCATGGCCCTGTTTCTACGGCGTCGATACGCCGGATCGCGAAAAGCTGCTGGCCGCGAATATGACGCCCGAGGAAATGCGCGAATGGATCGGCGTGGATTCGCTGTCCTTCGTGTCGCTGGACGGCCTTTATCGCGCCGTGGGCGAGGCCAAGGGCCGCAATGACAAATGCCCGCAATATTGCGATGCCTGCTTCTCAGGCGATTATCCGGTCGCGCCCTTCGATCAGCTGGAGCGTGGTTTCAGCATGAAGCCCGGATCAGAGACAGCGATGAACGAGGCGGCGGAATAGGATCGGCCTCGCCGCCCGTCGCGGGTGGCTGCACGCGGTCGCCCTGCTAATCCCATCGTAACTACCGCCGCCTGACACGCGGCTGGCGATGTGGGCGCTTAAAGCGTTTCGGCTCAAGGGTGAGGCAGTCTTGCTTCGTGTCGAGCGTCTGCCCGCCGTGGGGCGGGCGGACGCGTGCCTGCCGCTGGCGCGACAGGCAGGCTGAGCGGGTATGTATCAACCCAAATCCGAAAAGCTCTAAATCAGCGGTCCGATCACGGTGAAGGCGTTGAACCAGATCCGCTTCCACGTCGGCCAGTTTTTCACCGCCTGCGGATCGACGGGGGTCGAGGATCTCAGATATTCCTGCTGTCTTGCACGCAGATCGCGGGTCAGCTTTGGATCCCGCACAAGGATATCATTCTCGAAATTCAGGTCGAAGCTGCGATAATCCAGATTGGTCGATCCGAACAGAACCATCTCGCCATCCACGGTCAGGATCTTCGAATGCAGCAAGCCGCCGTTATATTCGGCGATCTTGACGCCGGCCTCGGTCAGTTGCGGGTAATAGGCGCGGCTGGCGGGTCCGACAAAGCCGGAATCGTTGCGGCGCGGCACGTTCAGCGTCACATCCACCCCCGCCACCGCTGCGCCCATGATCGCATCGACGACGACCTCGCCGGGTGAGAAATAGGGCGTGGTCAGGATCACCTCGTGCCGCGCCTCCGAGATCAGGCGGGCGAAAAGCTGCGCGGTGACACCCTTGTGCAGCGTCGGCCCGGTGCCCACGACCTGCGCCGGAATGCCGTCCTCATAGGATGTCACCTCATAGCGCCAAGGCTCCAGATCGATGGGCTTATCCTCGAACCAGGTCTGCGCGTAAAGCAGGTCCATCTGCCGCGCCACCGGACCGTCGAACCGGACCATGACGTCGATCCAGGGGGCGTATTTCGGCTTGATCGGATAGAAGAAATTGGTGCAGTTCTGGCTGCCGCAATGAAGGATCTGCCCGTCGATCACCGTGATCTTGCGGTGATTGCGCAGATCCAGCCGACGCATATAGGCTGTCACAAAGGGGTTGCCGATCGGCAAGGCGACCTGCGTTTCGATCCCGGCGGCTTTCATCTCCTTCCATGTCTGCGACGTCAAAAAGGCGCGGGACCCGATCTGATCGACGCCCGCACGCACCTTTACGCCGCGCTTCACCGCCCGCATCAGCGCCTGAGCCACCGCGCGCCCTGTCTCATCATCGACCCAGATATAATAGAAAACGTTAATAAATCGTGTCGCGCCGTCGAAATCCTCGATCATCCGCGCGCGCTGCTCATCCGGGCTGTCCAGCAGCTCCGCCCGGTTGCCCTGTGTCACGCCAAAGCCGTTGATGGCCGTCGCAAAGCTGCTGGCCGGACCGTATTTGCTTGCATCCGGGGCATCGCCGCTGGCCCGGACAAGCTCTGCCGTGGCCTTTTCGGCCATGCGATGCGCCCGCCCGGCGCGGCCGTTGAAGCGGATCGTTGCGTAAAGGAAATACAGCACGATGCCTGCGAAGGGCAGAACCAGCAGCGTGAAAATCCAGGCAATTCTGGTGGTTGAGCTCAGATCCTGACGAGACAGCGCGTGCAGGGTCAGCGATATGAAGATGACCATATGCACGAAGGTAAGAAATGTAAGCATCTGTGAATGATCCCCCTCAACCTGAGGGCGATGGTAACGATCCACCCGCGCGGGGCAAGGCGAGGAATTTTGCCTTGGGGCGGTTCAGCACGGATCCGCGGTCACGATCGTCAGCGCGGCAGGATCGTTTCCAGCGGGTCGTACCAGGCGGCATGCAGCCCCCAGACGGCCCGCGCCAGCGTCGAGGGCTTGTGCCGCAGCCGCGCCAGTTCCGGCCGCGTGACCCAGCAATAGCGGTTCACGACCTTTTCGGGATCTTCCAGCCGGACCGTATCGCCGCCCGGCAGGCTGGCGCGAAAGATCATGTCGATCTGGTGAAAGCCGCTGTCGGGATCGTGGAACTCATTGATCAGGATCGGCGCGCCGACCTTGATGTCCAGCCCGGTTTCCTCGCGCACCTCGCGGATCAGGTTTTCGGGCAGCGACTGGCCGGTCTCGACCCCGCCGCCGGGCAATGTCCACAGATCCGAATCCTGCCCCGGATAGGCATTGACCATCAGCAACCGCTCTTCCCGAAGGATCGCGGCGCGGACGGCCAGTCGCGGGCGGCCCGGCTTCATCCGGTGATCCGGTTGACATGCCCCATCTTGCGGCCGGGCCGGGGCGCGCCCTTGCCGTATAGATGGAGCTGGGTGTTCGGGCTCTGCAGCAGTTCAGGGACGCGGGCCACATCCTCGCCGATCAGGTTTTCCATCACCACATCGGCATAGCGCTTGCCATCGCCCAGCGGCAGCCCGGCCACCGCGCGGATATGCTGTTCGAACTGATCCACGGCGCAACCGGCCTGGGTCCAATGGCCGGAATTATGCACGCGCGGGGCGATCTCATTCACGATCAGCCCGGCAGGCGTCACGAACAGCTCGACCCCAAGAACGCCAATGTAATCAAGTGCATTGGCAATCCGGGCGGCGATCAGAACGGCATCGGTCGTGGCGCGCGCGGGCAGGCCGCAGGGCACCGTGGTCGTATGCAGGATGCCGTCGCGATGCACATTCAGCCCTGGATCGAAGGCCGCCACCCGGCCATCCTCACCCCGCGCGATGATCACGCTGATCTCGGCACTGAAATCGACAAAGCCTTCCAGGACCGAGGGCGCGCCGGTCCATTCCGCCGTGGCCGGATCCGTGATCCGCACCTGCCCCTTGCCATCATAGCCAAGACGCCGCGTTTTCAGGATCGAGGGCGCGCCGATCTGCCCGATGGCCCCGGCCAGCGCGGCTTCGTCAGGCACATCGGCAAAGGGCGCGGTCGCCAGCCCGATCTCATTCAGAAAGCTCTTTTCGCTCAGCCGGTCCTGCGACACGGCCAGCGCGCGCCGGTTCGGACGGATCGGGCGGATCGATTCCAGCAGATCCAGCGCCGAGGTCGGCACGTTTTCAAACTCATAGGTGATCACATCGACGGAATCGGCGAAGGCGCGCAGCGCGGCCTCATCCTCGTAAGGAGCGGTGGTGACCTGATGGGCGACATCGGCAGCAGGCGCGGCGCCCGGCTCGTAGATATGGCAGCGCAGGCCCAGACGGCTGGCCGCGACCGACAGCATCCGACCCAGCTGGCCGCCGCCAAGAATTCCGATGGTGCGGATCTCAGTCATCCGAAGGCTCCTCGGGGATCGAGGCTGACAGCGCCTCGCGCCAATCCTCCACCCGCTGTGCCAGATCCGGGTCGCTGATGGCCAGAATCCCTGCCGCCATCAGCCCGGCATTGGCCGCCCCCGCCGATCCGATGGCCATGGTCGCGACCGGAAAGCCCTTGGGCATCTGCAGGATGGAATAAAGCGAATCCACCCCCGACAGCGCCCGCGTCTGCACCGGCACGCCGATCACCGGCACGCGGGTTTTCGACGCCATCATCCCCGGCAGATGCGCCGCGCCCCCGGCCCCGGCAATGATCACCTTCAACCCGCGCGATACCGCGGTCTTGCCGTAATCCCACAGCCGGTCCGGCGTGCGATGGGCGCTGACGATGCGGGCCTCATAGCCGATCCCCAATTCGTCCAGAATTGTCGCAGCCTCGCGCATGGTGGGCCAGTCGGACTGGCTGCCCATGATGATCCCGACCGGTTTGTCCATCGCTTGCCCCCGTTCTTGCTGCAAAAGGCCATAACCCGCAGGCCCGCGCTTCGCAATCTCAGGCAATGATATCGGGGGTCAGTTCATCCTCAAGCCGTGCAATTTTATCCTTCAGCACCAGCTTTTGCTTCTTCAGTCGCTGCAGCGCCAGCGATGAGGTCAGTTGCTGATCCGACAGCGCGGCGATGGCCTCGTCCAGATCGCGATGCTCGCAGCGCAGCGCCGTCAGCTTCGAGCGGACGATTTCCTCGTGCGACATGGTATTCTGCTTATTCATCTGGCGGCTCTGCTGGACAAGTTGATGGTATTTTAACTGTTTATACGCAGTCTGGGGCAATGTGTTAACCGAATCCTGCGGGGGAGCGATCACTATTTGACGACATCGTTAACAAACCATCGCCTGCCCCTGCGGCAGCCGTCCGGGGACTTGTTTCATGCGACTTTCATCCACATATTCATGCCAAGCGGGTCGCCGAACGGGGCCTGTCATCACCAGTCGCTTAGAACTCGAAGGGCTGAATATGAGCAAGATTTCACTGGGCGCGCATCCCTATCTTCTGGGGTTCGATCAGCTTGAACGGCTGGCCGAGCGTGCCGCCAAAGGTGCCGAGGGCTATCCGCCCTATAATATCGAGCATGTGGCACCGGATGGTTTCAGGATCAGCCTTGCCGTCGCAGGGTTTTCCGAAGACGACCTGACTGTCACGATCGAGGATCGCCAGCTTGTCGTGCGCGGTCGCATGGCCGAACCCGATGAGGATCGCGTTTTCCTGCACCGTGGCATCGCGGGCCGCGCCTTCCAGCGCAGCTTCGTGCTGGCTGACGGGGTCGAGGTCGTGGCGGCCTCGATGGAAAACGGCTTGCTTCATGTCGATCTGCGCCGCGTCGCCACGCAGCAGGTCGTCCAGACCATTCCGATCAGCCGCAAATAAGGGGATCATCATGGATACCAAATTCGATTTCGGCGAAACCGACGCCGCAAACAACACCGTCTATATCCGCTCGGTCGAGACCAGCACGCTGCCGCATGAGATCCGGGAACAGATCCCGGGTGTCGAGATACTCTATGCCATGTGCGATGCCGATGGCGAACGCCTGGCGCTGGTCCGCGACCGGTCGCAGGCCTTCATGCTGGCGCGCCAGAACGAATTGACGCCGGTCAGCGTTCACTGAACCGCACCGGACGGACACGGCCCCCGCCCGCATGCCCTGCGGCGGGGGTTTTTCTTGCGCTCAGGCCCCCTCGAAGGCGCCCGCCTTTCGCAGCAGATGACTGCGAAGCGACAGGACGATCAGCACCCCGGAAAAAGCCGCAAGCGGGTACAGCAATCCCTGCTGCATCGCGCCCGGATAATCACCCGCATTCTGCGGCAGCTGCAGAAAGGCAAAGAACAGGCTGGAGGTCATCGCAATGCCCATCGCGGTGCCGGTCTGCTGAAAGGTCTGCATGGTGCCCGCGCCCGCCCCGGCGTCATTGCCGGGCACGGAATTCAGCACCAGCTGGAACATCGGCGGAATCAGCAGCCCGGCGCCAAAACCACCCAGGGCCAGCGGCGCGACAAAGACCAGCGCCGTGAAGGGCTGCGGCGGTTCGCCCGCGACGTGGCGCAGATACAGCATCGCGCAGAACAGGCAGGCCGTCCCCACCGCGATACGCCGCACCAGACCGCGCTGCCCGAAACGCCCCGTGACCGTGCTGCCCAGCATCAGCGCCAGCGGAAAGGGCGCCGTCGTCATCCCCGATTGCAGCGGCGTCAGCCCGAATCCCGTCTGCAGATAGATCGCCAGCACCAGAAACATGCCCGGAATGGCCGAAAAATGCAGCATGACCATCAGCAGCCCGGACATATAGCTGGTGCTGCGCATCAGGCGCATGGGCAAAAGCTGCGTACGCCCCGCGCGCTCCAGCCGGATCTGGCGGTGAATGAACAGCCATGCCATCGGTAGCGCGCCCGTCAGCATCGCAATGCACCACCAGGGCCAGTTCAGCTGCGTGCCCTCGATCACCGGCAGGACGATCAGGGTGATGGTCAGCGAAAACAGCACGACTCCGGGCCAGTCGATGGTCATCGCCACATCGGATCTGATCTCCGGGATCAGCCGCATGCCGAACAGGACCGCGCCCAGCCCGACCGGCAGATTGACCAGAAAGATCGGTCGCCAGCCCAGGCCCCACAGATCCGCCCCGATCAGCGCCCCGCCCAGCATCGGGCCCGACACGGCGCCCACGCTGATCATGACCGCAGACAGCGACAGCGCTTTGGCCTTGGCGTCGGGTTCGAACATCACATGGATCAGCGCCATCACCTGCGGCACCATCATCGATGCGCCGAACCCCTGCAAGGCGCGGGCGGCGATCAGCGTCGGCATGCTCTGCGCCAGACCGCAAAGCGCCGAGGCCAGCGTGAACAGGCCGATCCCCCACAGAAACAGCCTCTTGCGGCCCAGCATGTCGCCAAAGCGGCCAAAGGGCAGCAGCCCGGCCGCAAAGGCCAGCACATAGCCCGCCGCCACCCATTCGGTCTGTGCGGGCGTGGCCCCCAGATCCGCCCGGATCGAGGGCAGAGCGACATTCACGATGGTCACGTCGATCAGGTTCATGAAATTCCCCAGCAGCAGCACGACGGCGGCCGCCCAGGGGTTGTAATTTTGATCGGTCATTGCGTGTTTGCCCCAAAAATGCGCGCACAGCCGGGCGTAAAAAAGAAACAGCCCCGCCTTGTTACGGGCGGGGCTGCGAAAAGGGAATGTCTGAAAAGGAATGCCGGAGGGCTTAGCGCAGACCGATAAGGCCCATGCTTTCCAGCGTCAGAAGCACCTCATGCGCGGCGCTGTCGACGTCGATGCCCTGCGTATCGACGCGCAGTTCCGGATTGGTCGGCTCTTCATAAGGGTCCGAGATCCCGGTGAATTCCTTGATCTTGCCCTCGCGCGCCAGCTTGTACAGGCCCTTGCGGTCGCGGCGCTCGCATTCTTCCAGGCTGGTCGAGACATGGACCTCGGCAAAGGCGCCATATTGTTCAACCATCTCGCGCACGGCGCGGCGGGTCGCGGTATAGGGCGCGATGGGCGCACAGATGGCGATGCCGCCATTCTTGGTGATTTCCGAGGCGACATAGCCGATACGCTTGATGTTGATGTCGCGGTGTTCCTTGGAAAAGCCCAGCTCGCTGGACAGGTGCTTGCGCACCACATCGCCGTCCAGCAGCGTCACGGGACGCCCGCCCATCTCCATCAGCTTGACCATCAGCGCATTGGCGACGGTCGATTTGCCCGAGCCCGACAGGCCGGTGAAGAAGACCGTAAAGCCCTGCTGCGCGCGCGGCGGAGAGTTGCGGCGCAATTCGCGCACGACCTCGGGGAAGCTGAACCATTCGGGGATGTCCAGACCCTCGCGCAGGCGGCGGCGCAATTCGGTGCCGCTGATGTTCAGGACGGTGACGCCCTCTTCGATCTCGTCTGCGGGTTCGTATTGGGCGCGCTCCTGCACATAGACCATATGCTTGAAGTCGACCATCTCGACGCCGATTTCATCCTCATACTGACGGAACAGGTCCTGCGCGTCATAGGGGCCATAGAAATCCTCGCCCGCGCTGTTCTTGCCGGGGCCGGCATGGTCGCGGCCGACGATGAAATGGGTGGCGCCGTGGTTGCGGCGGATGATGCCGTGCCACACCGCTTCGCGCGGGCCGGCCATGCGCATGGCCAGGTTCAGCAGCGACAGCGTGGTGGTGGCCTGCGGATATTTGTCCAGCACCGCCTCGTAGCAGCGCACGCGGGTAAAGTGATCGACATCGCCGGGCTTCGTCATGCCGACGACGGGATGGATCATCAGGTTGGCCTGGGCTTCACGCGCGGCGCGGAAGGTCAGTTCCTGATGGGCGCGGTGCAGCGGATTGCGGGTCTGGAAGACCACGACGCGCTGCCAGTTCAGCTTCTTGAACATCGCGCGCAATTCGTTGGGCGTATTGCGGCGGGCGCGGAAATCGTAATGCGTCGGCTGTTGCAGACCCTTGACCGGGCCGCCCAGATAGACCGGGCCTGCGACGTTATGCAGGTAGTTCACGGCCGGATGGGCCAGATCGTCGGCGCCAAAGACCTTTTCGGCCTCCAGCGACTTGTTCGGCACCCATTTATCGGTGACCGACATGACCGCCAGAATGACGCCTTCCTGATCGCGCAGCGCGATATCGGTGCCCGGCTCCAGCCCTTCGGCGAATTTCTCGGACACGTCCAGCGTGATCGGCATCGGCCACAGCGACCCATCGCTCAGCCGCATCTCATTCACGACGCCATCGTAATCGGCCTGCGTCAGGAACCCTTTCAGCGGGCTGAAACCGCCATTCATCAGCAGTTCAAGATCGCAGATCTGGCGCGGGCTCAGATCCCAGCTGGGCATATTGCCGGCGTCATCTTTCAGCGCGGCAGAGGCCTCGGGCGAGACATAGAGTTCGGGGATCGGCAGGTGGTTCGGGTTTGTCATCTGGGTGCTCGGTCAACTTCGGAAGCGTTACATCGGCGGCCGGCCACTGGGACCGGCGCTACTTGCCGCCGCGAATAGACCTCTGCGCCCTGACAATCAACCTTGGGCCATCTGATTTCGCCGATTCCCGCTGCAAGGCCGCAATACCGTCACTGCATGGGGATCGGGGGGCTATCGACCCTCGCAGATGCGGAACCGGGGCAAAGGCAGGTCGTCCAGTTCATGCGGGTTCATGCGGCGCAGGTCGGGGTGATCCAGCGGATCGCAAGGCGGCAGGGGCGGGGCCAGACGCCGAAGAAGGCGGCGTCCAAGATGGCGGAGTATCTGTGTCATGGGTTAAATATAGATGTTCGCGCACCCAACTGGGATTGTGAAGATTGCGCATCTGTTTTAGATTTTCTAAATGCATGACCTGAACCGTATCGCGTTGAACGGGCTGCGCGCCATCGAAGCGGTGGGCCGTCTGGGCAGCCTGAACGCCGCCGCGGCAGAGCTTGGCGTGACGCCCGGCGCGCTGAGCCAGCGCATCTCGCGGACCGAGGCGCAGCTGGGCCAGCCGGTCTTTCATCGCAGCGCGCAGGGCCTGCGTCCGACCGAAACCGGGGCGCTGATCGTTGCAAGATTGTCGCGCGGCATGGCAGAACTGGCCGCCGCCGTGGCGCTGGCCGATCCGCTGCAGGACGATGTTCTGAACATTTCCGCCGCGCCGCTTTTCGCCAGCCGCTGGCTGATCTGGCGCCTGCCGCGCTTTCAGGCGGCCCATCCCGATATCCGCGTCCGGATCGAGCCTTCGGTGCAGATGGCCATGCCGGGTCTGGGCGGGATCGATATCGCCCTGCGCGTGGGCCGGGGGGACTGGCCGGGGCTGCGGTCCGAAAAGATGCTGGACCAGCGGGTGATGCCGGTCTGCGCCCCCGCGCTGGCCGCGCGCATCCGCGAACCGGCGGATCTGCTGAGCCTGCCCGTGATCCGCGAGAACGACCGGCTGCAGGGGTGGCGTGAATGGCTGGCGCCGCATGGCCTGTCGCCCGGGGATCTGCGCGACGGGCCGGAATATGCCGATGGCGGAATCTGCGTCGATGCGGCGATTTCGGGTCAGGGTCTGTTCATGGCGTGGGAGACCCTGGCCGCCGATCCGCTGGCCGATGGACGCCTGTCAGCCCCCCTGCCCGGCCGCGCCGAGACAGGTCAGGGCTATTGGTTCGTCACCGCCACCCAAGGCCGTCGCAAGCCTGCCATTGCCCGGTTTCGCGACTGGCTGCGGCGGGAATTGCGTCACGGCCCCGATCACAGCTTGCGGCTGTCATAGGCCCAGTGCAGCAGCGCCTGACGCTGGCGCGGACGGCAGGACAGATCGCCCGTATCGCAGGCGGATCGCAATTGCCCGACATGGCGACGCATCGCCCGCCAGCGGCCGATCTGGCGTTCATCATCGTCATGCCTGCGGCCCATGAAATAGCGGCAATACCACTGGAACCATCCGCGCGGGTCATCCTGATGCAGCCACCCTTTGCGCTGCCATTCCGACAGCGGCTGGCTGGCATGGATGCCGAAATAGTTCAGTTCCTTGTCAGGCTTGCCCGGCGACAGTTTCGCCTCCTCGAACCAGTCGGCGGGAAACTCGTCACGACAATCGGTCATGTAGCAGCCGCCAAAGACGCCAAGCTCCAGCATCTGCGCAGGTGTCAGATCGGGCGAAAACCCCTCGGCGAAATCCTCGCCCATGGGGGCAGACAGGGCGTAGGAATAGCCCTGCTGCATCTTGTCATCAACCTGAACGCGGCGCGTCACATCAGGCCTCGGCTTCTTCGATCTGGGCGGCGTCGGGTTCAGGCTCGCCCGCCTCGTGATGTTCGGCCAGATAGCGTTCGGCATCCAGCGCGGCCATACAGCCCATGCCTGCACTGGTCACGGCCTGCCGATAGACGTGATCGGTCAGATCGCCCGCCGCGAAGACACCGGGGATCGAGGTCTGCGTCGTGCCCGGCTGCACCTTCACATAGCCGCCATTATGCAGTTCCAGCTGATCCCTGACCAATTCGCTGGCCGGCGCATGACCGATGGCCACAAAGACGCCATCTGCCTTGACCTCCTGGCTGCTGCCATCCTTGGTCGAGCGCAGCACCGCACCGGTCACGCCCAGCGGATCCTCGGCCCCGATCACCTCGGTCAGTTCGTGATCCCAGATCACCTCGACCTTGGGGTTCTTGAACAGACGCTGTTGCAGAATCTTTTCCGCGCGCAGACTGTCGCGACGATGCACCAGCACCACCTTCGAGGCGAATTTGGTCAGGAACAGCGCCTCTTCGACTGCGGTATTGCCGCCGCCGATCACCAGCACCTGCCGGTTGCGATAGAAAAATCCGTCGCAGGTCGCGCAGGCACTGACGCCGAAACCCTTGAACTTTTCCTCGGACGGCAGGCCCAGCCAGCGCGCCTGCGCCCCGGTCGCCAGAATCACCGCATCCGCCGTGACCACGCGCCCGCTGTCGCAGGTCGCGACAAAGGGTCGCTGCTGCAGGTTCAGATCGGTCACCGTGTCAAAGACGATCTCGGTCCCCATCTGCCGGGCGTGTTCTTCCATCTTGACCATCAGTTCGGGGCCCTGAATCTCGGTCTCGCCCGGCCAGTTCTCGACCTCGGTGGTGATGGTCAGCTGCCCGCCGGGCTGCGTGCCCTGGATCAGCATCGGTTCCAGCATCGCACGGGCCCCGTAGACGGCGGCGGTATAGCCCGCTGGGCCAGAGCCCACGATCAGAAGTTTCACATGCGTGCGGTCAGTCATCTTGCGTCCCAATCTGTGTTCACACCTTAGGTAATCGCCCCGACCCGCAACTGCAACGTTCCAGAGCCGCAGAAAGAATGTTGCGCAGGCAGGGCGGGCATTGTAGTTTCCGGCAACGATAAGACCCGCGAACAGAAAGAGCAGCATGGCCGGCGCGAAACTGGACGACATCGACCGCAAGATTCTTGCCGAGCTTCAGGCCGATGGGCGGATGACGAATGTCGAACTGGCCCGCCGCGTCGGGATATCGGCCCCGCCCTGCCTGCGCCGCGTCCGCGCCCTTGAGGAGTTGGGCTTCATCCGCGGCTATCACGCCGATGTCGATGCCCGCGAGTTGGGTTTCGAGGTGCAGGTCTTTGCCATGGTACGGCTCGCCTCGCAATCCGAGCGCGACCTTTCGGCCTTCGAGGCCAAGGCGCAGGAATGGCCGCTGGTCCGCGAATGCCACATGCTGAATGGCGAGATCGACTTCATCCTGAAATGCTTCGCCCCGGACCTGTCGACCTTCCAGCGCTTTCTGACCGACGACCTGACCGCCGCGCCGAACGTGGCCAGCGTCAAGACCTCGCTGGTGATCCGCGCCGCCAAGGATGAGCCCAGCGTCCCCTTTGAAATCGTCGAAGAGCGGGTGCGCGAGGCCGGGTAACCAAGCTGACAACCTTACGGGGCAGGTCTAATTTTTCTGGCACGGCCGATTGTCCGCCCTCACAGCGCGGCGAATATCACAGCGCGATGGCCGAGATCAGGCGCCCGTAATCCACCTGCCCCTCATGGGTCGAACGGCGATAGCTGAAGAACCTGTCCGGATCGGAATAGGTGCAATATCCGATCCATTCAGCCTCGACATCCGCGTCGCGCAGCCGCGACAGGCCGAAGGACGGCAGGTCGAACATCGGCCGGCCGTTGGGGCCGCCGCTGAAAAACCGGGCGTAATCGGCGTCTTCGGCGATGAAATCCTCCATGAAATCCTCGCCGACCTCATAGGCGCGCTGGCTGATCGTGGGGCCGATCACGGCGACGATCCGGGTTGCGCCCTGTTCGCGCATCTTCTGCACCGTCGCCTCGATCACGCCGCTGATCGCGCCGCGCCAGCCCGCATGGCAGGCACCGATCACCCCGGCCCCGGGATCGGCCAGCAGGATCGGCTGGCAATCCGCCGTCAGCACGGCAATGGCCACATCGCGGCGGGTGGTGACCAGCCCGTCCGCCTCGATATCGCAGATCACGGCGATATCGTCGCCCTCGGCCAGGGTCACCACATCGGGCGAATGCACCTGTTTCACCGTCGCCAGATTTTCGACCGGGACGCCCATCGCGGTGGCGACGCGCGCACGATTGACCTGCACCATGTCGCGCTGATCGGTCGAGCGGCGGCCGCAATTCAGCCCGGAGAACAGGCCCGAGGACGCCCCGCCCTTGCGCGTGAAAAACCCGTGTTTCACGTCGTCCAGAAGCGGATGGGTCAATATCTCAAGCGTCGTCTGCATGCAGCCTCAGCGGATCGAAACCGGGCACCGGCGGCGCCCCTTCCGGCCAAATGGCCAGTGTTTTGAATAGCTGACCCATTTCCTGTCCGTCGGTCAAGCGGCGAAGTGCCGCGGGCGCGCCCCGATCACCTGCCTGAAGCAGTTTTTGCGCGCGCTGCGCCGCGCCAAGGGCCAACAGCCACGGCCCCTGCATGCCCATCCGCGACGACATTGCGCCCGACCGGATCGCCGCAGCCGCCAGCGGTGCGAAATCGACATGGGCGGTCAGATCGGCCTGACCGGGATGGGCCAGCGGATCCTCGGCCCGGTGATTGCGCAGCGCCTGAAATGTGTCGCCATAGCCGTTCCAGCCGCCGTAATCGATCACGATTGCCGCGCCGCCATGCCGGGCGATGCGCCCTGCAATCGCTGCGATGATGGCGGGGGCGGCGGGGCAATCCTCGACCACATCACCGATCTTGCCGGGGCGCGGCAGATCGACAGTCGGACCCAGCCCGAATTGCAGCCCATCCGGACCAAGACCCACCATGCGCTCGGCCCAGCCCTGATCGCCCCGCTGATATTGCCGGACCGGCAGGGCATCGAAAAATTCATTCGCGATCAGGAACAGCGGCTGCTGTGGCAGATCGGCGGCATGATCCAGATGGGTCACGTCGCCCAGCCTGTCGCGCTGGACCTGCCGCAGATGCGGGGACGCTTCGATCAGCACCAGCTGCGCGGCATCGGCCATGCCCGGCACGCGGGCGATCACGCGCAGCATATCGGCCATCAGCGTGCCCCGGCCCGGCCCGATCTCGGCCAGGGTAAAGGGTGCGGGGCTGCCCTGATCCATCCAGGCCTGCGCCAGCGCCAGCCCGCAGATCTCACCAAAGATCTGCGAGATTTCGGGCGCGGTGGTGAAATCGCCCGCCCTGCCAAAGGGATCGCGCGTGCTGTAATAGCCATGCTGCGGATGCAGCAGGCAGATCTGCATGTAATCGGCCAGCGAGATCGGACCGGTGGCGCGGATACGCCCGGCGATGATCTGGGCCAGCGGGGTCATGCGGCGGCGGCGATCACGGGGCGACGAAGGGCACGGGCGATGAAAAACAGCCCCAGCATGACCATCGGCAGGGACAGCACCTGCCCCATCGTCAGGCCGATCACCGGCCCGCCGATCACATGGCCCAGCGGATTACCCGGAGTGATGAATTGCGCATCGGCCACGCGGAACAGTTCCACAAAGATCCGGGCCAGACCGTAACCGGCCAGAAAGATCCCGAAGCTGAGACCCGGACGACGCAACCCGCCCGCCCGCATGACCAGAAACAGGATCAGCCCCAGCAGCAGACCTTCCAGCCCGGCCTCGTAAAGCTGGCTGGGATGGCGGGCGCAGAGACCCTGAACGCCGGGGCAATCCTGCGCGGCGGCACCGGGAAAGATCACCCCCCACGGCAGATCGGTCGGACGGCCCCACAGTTCGGCATTGATGAAATTCGCGATCCGGCCAAAGAACAGCCCGATCGGTGCCACGACCGCCATCGCATCCGCCAGACGCAGCGGCGCAATGCCCCGCGCGCGGCAGAACAACCAGGTCGCCAGAATGACACCGGCAAAACCGCCGTGAAAGCTCATCCCGCCGTTCCAGACCTGCAGGATCTCGGCCGGGTTGGCCAGGTAATAGGCGGGCTCATAGAACAGCACGAAGCCCAGCCGACCGCCCAGGATCACCCCGACGATCACCCATGTCAGCAGGTCATCGACCTCTTCGGGCTTCATCGGCGCCGCATCGCCCCAGATCGCGGGCCTGCGCATCATCCAGATCAGGATGCGCCAGCCGATGATCAGACCGGCCAGATAGGCCAGCGCATACCAGCGCAGCGACAGGCTGAGCCCGCCCAGATTGATGGTAAAGATCTCGGGGCTGATATCGGGAAAGGGGATCATGCGACCTCGGGGTTCAATTCGCCGCGCACGCTAGTCACGCAGAGGGCGGTGTCAACATTGAACCCGGGGGCGAAGCCGCCCATATAGGGGCCAACGCAAAGTCAGAAGGCCATGATACATGACCACACAGAACAAGTTCTTTGACGATCTGTCCAAGATGATGACCAATGCCATGGGTGTGGCCCAGGGCGCCAAGACCGAGGCCGAGACCGCCTTTAACAGCTGGATCGACCGCTGGCTGGCCGAGCGCGATTTCGTCACCCGCGAGGAATTCGAGGCTGTGCGCGAAATGGCGATCAAGGCCCGCACCGAAAATGCCGAATTGAAGGCCCGTCTGGACACGCTTGAGGCCGGTCGTCAGGGCTGAACCCTGTCGCGCAGCTTGCCCGCGCGGTCATAGAGCAGCACCTCGCCCGCATCGGTCACGACGACGATCCAGTCGCGGGCGAAGGTCACGGCCTGTGCCTGCGCCCCTTCGGGCAGCGTGATATTCAGCGGCAAGTCGGGCAGAACAGGCTGACTGAAACGCAGCCATAACAGGGCCACAAGGGCGATCATGCCCAGCCCCATGACCAACGCCAGCCCGGTCACAAGCGTTTTCAGCAAACGCAGTTCGGGCACGTCTTTCGCCACCTGTTTCCAGTCGCTATCATCCTGCGCCATGTCGAACCTTATTGTCACCATCCCGGCCAATCCGCCTGACCGGCTTGATAAGGCGCTTGCCCTTGCAGTGCCAGAGAAAGCCGCCCTGTCACGGTCGCGCCTGTCGAAAATGATTGCCGAGGGCGCGATCAGCGGCCCCGATGGCGTGGTGCGCGATGGCAAGGCCCGCGTGGCCGAGGGGCAGGAATACCGCATCACCCTGTCACCCCCCGAAGAGACAGAGACCCGGCCCGAGGCGATTCCGCTGGATGTGGTCTATGAAGATGCTGACCTGATTGTGATCGACAAACCGGCGGGGATGGTCGTGCACCCGGCCCCCGGCAGCCCCAATGGCACGCTGGTCAATGCGCTTCTGGCCCATTGCGGCGACTCGCTGTCGGGAATCGGGGGCGAAAAGCGGCCCGGTATCGTGCACCGGATCGACAAGGATACCTCTGGCCTGCTGGTGGCGGCGAAATCCGACCGCGCCCATCACGGTCTGGCCGCGCAATTCGAGGCGCATAGCGCCACCCGCCGCTATCTGGCGCTGGCGCATGGGGTGATCGACGCCGCCGATCCGCGTCTGCGCGGCACGCCCGGCATCAGTTTCGAAGAAGGCGGCGTCCTGAAAATCACGTCGCGGCTGGCCCGCCATGCCACCGACCGGCAGAAACAGGCGGTCTATTTCGACAAGGGCCGCCATGCGGTGACGCGGGCGCGGCTGCTGGAACAGTTCGGCACGCCGCCCTCGGCCATGCTGGTCGAATGCCGTCTGGAAACCGGGCGCACGCATCAGATCCGCGTGCATATGGCCCATGCCGGTCTGGGGCTGATCGGCGATCCGGTCTATGGCGGGGCGCGGCGCGCCTCGGCCAAGGCGCTTGGTCCGGCAGCAGCGGCAGCGGCGATGGGCTTTCCGCGTCAGGCGCTGCATGCCGCGCATCTGGGCTTTCAGCATCCCGTCAGCGGCGCGGCGCTGCAGTTCGACAGCCCCCTGCCCGGCGATATGCAGGCCCTGCTGGACGCGTTGCGGGATCAGGGCTGACCATATCGCCCTACGCCCTATCAGCGAAACAGCAGTACCGGGATCTTGACCGAGCGGATCATCGCCGTGGTGGTCGATCCGATGATCAGGCTGCGGATGCGGCTGTGGCCATAGGCGCCCATCACCAGAAGGTCGAAACCTTCCTCGGCCACGATCTTTTCCAGCACCTGTTCAGGCTCGCCCGAGGCGATGCGCGGGGAGGCGGTGACATTCGCCTCTTTCAGCCGTGCGACAGCCTCTTCGGCGGTGGCCCAGGCCTCGGCCTCATCGGGGCCGACGCACAGCACGCGCACATCCAGATCGCCAAAGACCGGGCTGGTCGCCATGCGCTGGATGGCGGCCTTGGCGCTGGCGCTGCCGTCATAGGCGATCAGCACCTTGGCGATCGGGCGATATTCCCGCGAGGCCACAAAGACCGGCACCTTTGACGACCGCACGATCCGTTCCAGATTCGACCCCAGATGCCCCGAGGCGAAATCCGCCCCCTCGCCCCGCTTGCCGATGGTGATGGCCCGGATATCGCCCTCCAGCTCTCGCACGGCATCCAGCAGATCGCCGTTGCGCAGCCGCGTGCTGACCTGTTCCACCCCGTCGGCCTGCAGGATCGCCTTGGCATCCTCCAGGATCGCATAGCCCTTTTCGCGGGCCAGCTTGGCATGCTGTTCGTCCAGCTGTGACAGTTCCTGCAACAGGGCGGTCCGGGCCCCAAGCCGCAGCGAGCCGGAAAGATCGGTCGAACCCGCGCCTTCCCGGCGGCCCAGAACATGCATCGCCTCGACCCCAGTGTTCAGCTTTCTGGCGATCCAGGCCGTGTAATGGCACAGGCTTTCGGAATAGACCGAACCGTCCAGCAATGTCAGAATCTTGTCCATAGGTCTTTCTCCTCAGTGGCCCAGCAGCTTGTCCATGGCGCCCGGCTTGTCATGGATGGCCAGTTTATCGACCAGCGTTTCGGTCGCCTCATTCATGCCGACGACCTGAACCTCGGCCCCTTCGCGGCGGAATTTCAGGATCACCATATCCAGCGCCTGAACAGAGCTGATATCCCAGATATGCGCCCCGCTGACATCGATGATGACACGGTCCAGCGCCTCGCGGAAGTCAAAGGCATTGCTGAAATCCTCGACCGAGCCATAGAAAAGCTGCCCTTCCAGCACATAGGTCCGCTGCCGCCCGTCATCGGACAGGGTCGAGGACATGCGGAACAGCTGGGCGATCTTGCCCGCGAAGAAAATGCCAGACAGCAGGACGCCCACCAGCACGCCGATGGCCAGATTATGGGTGTAAACCACGGTCACCACCGTCGCGATCATGACGATCGAGGATGAGCGCGGATGCGTCCGCAGCGAGGTGATCGAGGACCAGGAAAAGGTGCCGATCGAGACCATGATCATGATCGCCACCAGCGCGGGCATCGGGATCCGGGCCACGAAATCGCCCAGGCCCACCACCAGGATCAGCAGCACCACACCGGCGGTAAAGGCCGACAGGCGACCGCGCCCCCCGGATTTCACATTGATGATCGACTGGCCGATCATGGCACAGCCCGCCATGCCGCCGATAAAGCCGGTCACGGTATTGGCGATGCCCTGCCCGACGCATTCCTGATCGCGATCCGATTTCGTATCGGTCAGGTCATCGACGATATTCTGCGTCATCAGGCTTTCCAGCAGACCGACCACGGCAATCGCCGCCGAATAGGGCAGGATGATCTGCAGCGTGGTCAGGTTCAGCGGCACATCCGGGATCAGAAAGACCGGCAGCGTATCGGGCAGCTCGCCCAGATCGCCGACGGTGCGGACATCCCAGCCCATCGCCAGCACCAGCGCCGTCAGCACCATGATGGCCACCAGCGGCGACGGCACGGCGGTCGTGATGCGCGGGAACAGATAGATGATCGCCAGACCCGCCGCCACCAGCAGATAGGTCAGCCAGCTGACGCCGGGATTGCCCGGGATCAGTTCCGGCAGTTGCGCCATGAAGATCAGGATCGCCAGCGCATTGACGAAGCCCGTCATCACCGAACGCGAGACAAAGCGCATGAACCGCCCCAGCCTCAGCAGCCCGGCAAGGATCTGCAGAAGCCCCGCCAGCACCGTCGCCGCCAGCAGGTATTCCAGCCCGTAATCCTTGACCAGCGTGATCATCAGCACCGCCGTGGCCGCCGTCGCGGCCGAGATCATGCCCGGTCGGCCGCCGGTAAAGGCGATCAGAACCGCAATCGAGAATGAGGCATAAAGCCCGATCTTGGGGTCCACCCCCGCGATGATGCTGAAAGAGATGGCTTCGGGGATCAGCGCCAGTGCGACGACGATCCCGGCAAGCACATCGCCGCGAATATTACCGAACCATTGCTGACGGTATTCAGAAAAAGAGATCATATGAGCAGTCCAATACCCGGCCTCGGATTGTCTTTCGCAAGACGGTCCGGCAGTGCAGTTTGGGCCTATAATTAACAGGTTGTCCGGCGGATCAGCGGCCGGAAGAGCCACCCGGGCTTTCACCGGGTCCTTACGCTAACATGTCGCATAAACGTGATTGCCCCCGAATTTCAAGCATTCCCGCCGGTTTTTTCCCATCTGACCGGCCAGCCGCCACTGCCGTGGCTCCGATGCTTGACAAAAACGTGATGGACACCCACCTTAATCTTCCCGAAATTCCAGACAGAACAGCTTACGGCTTTTGCCGTCCCATTCCCGGGATATGCCGCCGTTTACACGGAACCGCGAAAGCGTGTCAGGCGTTTCCCGAACTCTGCGAAAGGCCGAATTACATGGCAAATTATGGCAATCTTCCCGCCCCCAGTCCAGAACAGGGTCTGAACCGCTATCTGCAGGAGATCCGCAAGTTCCCCCTGCTGGAGCCGGAACAGGAATACATGCTGGCCAAGGCCTGGGTCGATCACGAGGATTCAGAGGCCGCCCATCAGTTGGTCACCAGCCACCTGCGCCTGGCTGCCAAGATCGCCATGGGCTATCGCGGCTATGGCCTGCCCCAGGCCGAGGTGATTTCCGAAGCCAATGTCGGGCTGATGCAGGCGGTCAAGCGGTTCGACCCTGAAAAGGGCTTCCGTCTGGCCACCTATGCGATGTGGTGGATTCGCGCCTCGATCCAGGAATATATCCTGCGGTCCTGGTCTCTGGTCAAAATGGGGACGACCAGCGCTCAGAAAAAGCTGTTTTTCAACCTGCGCAAGGCCAAGAATCGCATCGGCGCGCTGGAAGACGGCGATCTTCGCCCCGAAAACGTCGCCCAGATCGCCAATGATCTGAACGTGACCGAACAAGAGGTCATCGACATGAACCGGCGGATGTCGGGCGGCGATGCCTCGCTGAATGCGCAGGTCGGGGCGGGCGATGGCGAATCCACGGCGCAGTGGCAGGACTGGCTGGAAGATGAGGATGCCAATCAGGCCGAAGCCTATGCCGAAACCGAAGAGCTGGATACCCGCCGCCAGATGCTGATTCAGGCGATGGATGTGCTGAACGACCGCGAAAAGGACATCCTGATGGAACGCCGCCTGCGCGACGATCCGATGACGCTTGAGGATCTGTCCGAACGCTACGAGGTCTCGCGCGAGCGGATCCGCCAGATCGAGGTGCGCGCCTTCGAAAAGCTGCAGGAGCGGATGCGCAACCTTGCCCGCGACAAGGGGATGCGGATCCCCGAAGACGCCTGATCCCGCCCGTTCCACCTGTCGCAGCCGGTCCGATCCGACCGGCTGCGATTGACCTGCCCCGGCGTGGCGCTATGGTTCGTCTGAAGCACAGGCAGACCGGATAAGATGACCACCGCGCTGACGGAATTTCAAAGACTGGAAGCGCAGGGCATGTGGCGCGAAACGCCGCAGTCGGTGGCGCGAGAGGTCATCGTCTCGTTCGGCGATGCCACGCTGATTCTGTCCGATCCAAAGACCGAAACCCCGCTGTCGCATTGGTCCCTGCCCGCGGTCACGCGACTGAACCCCGGCAAGCTGCCCGCCCTCTATGCGCCCGCCGATGACAGCAGCGACGAAACGCTGGAGGTCGAGGACACGCTGATGATCCGGGCGATCGAGCGGGTGCATCACGCCATCGAATCCCGCCGCAACCGCCCCGGCAGCCTGCGCGGCGGGCTGGTGGTCTTTGCGGTGCTGGCGGTGATGGCGGCGCTGGTCTTCTGGCTGCCCGATGCGGTCATCCGCCACGCCGCCCATATCGCGCCGCCCGCGCAGGCCCGAAAGATCGGGCAAGAGATCCTGACCGATCTGGAAAGCACCGTCGGCGCCGTCTGCAAACGCGAATCGGGCATGGCCGTGCTGGACTGGCTGGCCCCGCGCCTGATCGGCGAGGGGGCCGAGATCCGCGTCCTGCCCGGCCCGATCAGCGGCGCGCGCCGACTGCCCGGCGATCTTTACGTGCTGGGCAGCGATCTGCTGAAAACTGCCCCCGGCCCCGAAACCGCTGCCGCCCATCTGGTCGCCGCCCGGCTGGGCGCGAATGACGATGATCTGCGGCTGCAGGCGCTGCATTATGCGGGTTTCCGTCCGGTGCTGCGGCTGCTGACCCTTGGCGGGCTGTCGCAAGGGGCAATGGCGGGCTATGGTCAGGAATTGCTGCGCCAGCCGCCGCCGCGCCCCGATGATGGTCAGCTTCTGGCGGCGCTTGGCACGCGTGGCCTGCCCTCGGAACCCTATGCGCGGTCGCTGGATCCGACCGGGCAATCGGTGATCGGGCTGATCGAGGGCAATCCCTATCCCAACGGCCCCGCCAAGCCGCTGCTGACCGGCGATCAGTGGCGCGCTTTGCAACAGATCTGCGCCGGATGAGGGGGGTACCATGGACGATCTGACCAATCACAGCGCCGCCGATCTGTCCCGCGCCATCGCGGATGGGCGCCTGACATCCCAGGCGGTGATGACCGCCTTTCTTGACCGGATCGAGGCGCTGAACCCGCAGCTGAATGCCATTGTCAGCCTGCGCCCCCGCGACGATTTGCTGGCCGAGGCCCGCGCCGCCGACAGGGCGCCGCGCCAGGGCTGGCTTCACGGGCTGCCGGTCGCGGTCAAGGATCTGGCGGCGGTCAGGGGCCTGCGCACTACATGGGGATCGCCGCTGTTTGCCGATCACATCCCGGTCAGCGATGATATCGTCGTGGCACGGATGCGCGCGGCGGGGGCGATCTTCATCGGCAAGACCAATACGCCCGAATGGGGCCTTGGCTCGCACAGTTTCAACGAGGTCTTTGGCGCGACCCGCAACCCCTATGATCCGGGCCGCACGGCGGGCGGATCGTCAGGCGGGGCGGCGGCGGCGCTGGCGGCGCGGATGGTGCCGGTGGCCGATGGCTCGGACATGATGGGCAGCCTGCGCAACCCGGCGGCGTTCTGCAATATCTATGGCTTCCGGCCAAGCTGGGGGCTGGTTCCGGGCGATCCGGTAGGCGACAGTTTCATGGCCACCCTGGCCACCCTTGGCCCGATGGGGCGCAGCCCCGGCGATATCGCCCATCTGCTGTCGGTTATGGCCGGGCCGGACCCTGCCCTGCCCTTTGACCGCGCGGCGCAGGATTATCCCGCCGCGTTGCGCGACCCGCTTGCGCCCACCCGGATCGGCTGGCTGGCCGATTGGGACGGCGCCTACCCCTGCGAAGACGGGATCCTGCCACTTTGCGAAACCGCGCTGGAACAGTTTGAAGAGCTTGGCTGCCAGATCGTGCCCCTGCCCGCGCCATTTCCGGCCGAGAAGCTGTGGCAATCCTGGCTGACCTTGCGCGCCTTCCTGAATGCCGGGGGCAAGCGCGCGCTCTATGACGATCCGGCGAAACGCGCGCTGCTGAAACCCGAAGCCGTTTGGGAGATTGAGCAGGGCCTGACGCTGAGCGCGGAACAGGTTTACGAGGCCAGCGCCATCCGCAGCGCGTGGTATCGGCGTCTGGCAAAGCTGTTTCAGCAGGTTGACGTGATCGCCCTGCCAACCGCGCAATTCTGGCCCTTCCCCATCGAATGGCGCTGGCCCGACCGGATCGCGGGCGAACCCGCCGACACCTATCACCGCTGGATGGAGATCGTCGTCCCGGTCAGCCTTGCCGGGCTGCCCTGCCTGTCGGTGCCGGTGGGCTTTGGCGATCAGGGCTTGCCCATGGGGATGCAACTGGCCGGACCTGTCGGCGCGGATGCGGCCATCCTGCGCTTGGGCCATGCCTGGCACCAGATGACCAACTGGCCCGACCGACAGCCGCCCTATCCCTGACGGCGGAAGGTCACGTAATGGGGCACGCGCCCCTCGCGCAGCGCCTTTTGTTCATAGCGGGTGCTGATCCAGTCATCCCAGGCCTGATCCGTATCCGCGATCAGGTCGAACCCGGCCAGCGGCACCTCTTCCCGCGTCTGGCGGATGTAATCGGGAATATCGCTGGCGACGCGGAAAATCCCGCCCGGCCGCATCACGCGGGCCAGCGGCAACAGATGTTCGGGCGTGACAAAGCGGCGGCGGTGGTGGCGCGCCTTGGGCCAGGGATCGGGATACATCAGAAAGGCGCGCGCGATGCTGGCATCGGGCAGCACATCCATCAGATCGCGCGCATCGCCCGGATGCACGCTGACATTCTCGACCCCCGCCGCCCGGATCTTGCCCAACAGCATGGCGACGCCATTGATAAAGGGCTCGCAGCCGATGATGCCGATCTCGGGATAGGTCGCGGCCATATGCACCATATGCTCGCCACCGCCGAAACCCACCTCCAGCCAGACCGGACGATCATCGCCAAAGATCGCCGCCGGGTCGATCGGCCGACGATCCGGATTTTCCTCGATGGTGATGTTGCGGGGACGCAGATCGCCCAGATCCTCGGACAGATAGCCCTTCTGGCTTTGCCGCAGCGTCTTGCCGTGGCGGCGGCCATAGAAATTCCGCCGGGGCGGGTTCGGATCGAAGGGGGATTTGGATTCGTCACTCATGGCGGCGGGATGTGCACCGGGGCACGGTCGCGGTCAAGGGCAAAGGGGCGCCGCAACGGGCGCCCCAATCGTTCAGTCGGCCATCAGGCGGCTGATGATGACCGTCACTTCGGGCTTCTTGCCGATCTCTTCCATCGCGACCTGACGGGTGATCTTGCGGATCGCCTCGTCCATCTTGGCATCGTCGCGGACGACGCGGGCATCGGCGCCGTCCAGAAACTCGGCCAGCTCGCCCTCGATATGCTGGGCCAGATCATCGCCCCCGCGGGTACGATCGGCCAGACCGCTGAGTTCGACCCAGGCATCGGGCAGGACATTGTCATCCTCATCCACGATCACGCTGACCATGGCCTGACCGTTCAGCGCCATGCGGATCCGGTCGCGGACGATCCCGTCCATCGCCCCGATCAGCACCGAGCCATCCAGATAGATCCGCCCGGTTTCGACATGATCGACGACCTTGGGCGCATTGCCGGTCAGATCGACCATCATCCCATCCGTCGCAATGACCGAGGGCGTGCCGCGATCCTGCGCCAGCTTCATATGCGCGCGCAGATGCATGTGTTCGCCATGCATCGGCACCACCATGCCGGGCTTCAGCAGATCGTGGATCGCCTCGATATCCGGGCGGTTGGCATGGCCCGAGACGTGGAACACGCCGTCATCGGCATCAAAGACATTCACGCCCAATTCGCTGAGCGCATTCATGATCCGGATGACCGAGCGCTCATTGCCCGGAATCGTGCGGGAACTGAACAGGAAGCTGTCACCCTCTTTCAGCGACAGACCCAGATAGCGCCCGCGCGACAGTTGCGCGCTGGCCGCCCGGCGTTCGCCCTGCGATCCGGTCACGATCAGCATGACCTGATCGCGCGGCAGGCCCGCGGCCTCTTCCGGGCCGATGGTCTCGGGAAAATCGGTCAGGATGCCGGTGTCGAACCCGACCGAGACCATGCGCCGCATCGCGCGGCCCAACAGGCAGACCTTGCGCCCCGAGGCCCGCGCCGCATCCGCCAGCGTCTTCAGCCGGGCGATATTGCTGGCAAAGGTGGTGGCGACCACCATGTTCTTCTGCGCCATGACCCATTCCAGGATCGGCTGCGCCAGCGTCGCTTCGGACCGGCCGGGATGGGGTGAGAAGACATTGGTGGAATCGCAGGTCAGCACCTTGATCCCGTCACCTTCCTGCGCGATGTCGCGCCACATCATCGGGTCAAAGGCATCGCCCACGACCGGGGTGCCGTCCAGCTTGAAATCGCCCGTATGCACGATGCGCCCGGCAGGCGTGTCGATGGTCAGCGCCGAGCTTTCGGGGATCGAATGGCTGATCGGGACGAATTGCACCTTGAAGGGGCCAAGCTGCGTCGCTTCGGGACGCGGACCGACGATCCGGACCATGTCGGGCGACAGGCCCTGATCCTCCAGCTTCAGCCGACACAGCGTGCCGGTGAACTTGCGGGCATAGATCGGCACATCCAGCCGCGCCGACAGATGGCCAAGCGCGCCCAGATGATCCTCGTGCCCGTGGGTGATGAAAATTCCTTCCAGCCGGTCGCGGTTCTGTTCCAGCCAGGCCATTTCCGGCATGATCAGGTCGATGCCCGGCGTGCTGTCCATATCGCCAAAGGTCACGCCCAGATCGACAAGGATCAGACGCTCCTTGCCCGGGGCGCCATAGCCATAGACATAGGCATTCATGCCGATTTCGCCCGCGCCGCCCAGCGGCAGATAGATCAGGCGGTCAGCCATTGCCCATCTCCTTGTTGTAATCGTGTATCAATCTTAATCCATGTACCGTCAGATCGTCTTCGATCGCATCGAACAGGTCAAATCCCTGGTCGAACAGTGGCGCCAGCCCGCCGGTGCCGATGACCTTGACCGGGTGATCGCGCTCTTGCTTGATGCGCCTGGTGATCCCCTCGATCAGGCCGATATAGCCCCAGTAGATGCCCGATTGGATGCAGGCAACCGTATTCGTGCCGATCACCCGTTCGGGCATGGTCACATCGACATGGGGCAGCGCGGCGGCCGCCATGTGCAGCGCCTCCAGCGACAGGTTGACGCCGGGGGCGATCACCCCGCCGACATAGGCGCCATCGGCATCGACCACGTCGAAATTCGTGGCAGTGCCGAAATCCACCACGACGCTGTGCCCGCCATGCCGGTCAAAGGCCGCCACGGCATTGGCCAGACGGTCCGGCCCGACCTTGGTGCCCGGATCGACGCGGGGTTCCACCGGCAGCAGGCATTCAGGCTTGCCCACGACCAGCGGGCGGATATCGAAATAACGGTTGCACAGCACGCGCAGGTTGAACACCACGCGCGGGGCGGTGGCGCTGATGATGCAGGCATTGATGTCCAGATCGAACCTGCGCACTGCGATCAGCGTGGACAGCCAGACGAAATATTCATCCGCCGTGCGCCGGTGATCGGTCGAGATCCGCCAATGTGCCAGGAATTTCTCGCCATCCCAGATCGAGAACACCGTATTGGTATTGCCGGTATCGATGCAGAGCAGCATGAGATCAGCCCCCGCTGAAATAGATGTCGGCCGCCGGGATCGCCTGTTTGCCGCGTGGCGTCGCCAGGATCAGGGCGCCGGATTCGTCGATGCCCTCGAAAACGCCGGTCACCTCGACCTTGCCGGTCCGGGCAGTGATGGTTTCGCCCAGCCTGGCCGCGCGGGCCAGCCATGCCTGCCGGATCGGCGCGAAACCATAGGTCTGCAACTGCCGCTGCCACTGATCGAAGGCCACGGCCAGCGCGTCCAGAAACTCCTCGGGCGTGATGGTCAGCCCGGTTTCGCCCTTCAGGCTGACCGGGCGCAGGGCCGTCGCCTCGACCTGCGCGGCCTCGGGGGCACCGGCCAGATTGACGCCGATGCCGATCACAAGGGTCGAGACCTGCCCCCCCGCACCCGCGCTTTCCAGCAGGATGCCCGACAGCTTGCCGCCATTCAGCAGCACGTCATTGGGCCATTTCAGCGCCACGTTCAGATGCGGCCCGCACAGGTGGATCAGCGCCTCGTGCAGCGCAAGCGCCGCCACGAAGGACAGCTTGGCCGCCTCTGCCGCGCCGCCTGCCGGGCGCAGCACCAGCGAGGCCGCGAAATTGCCGGGCGGATCGGCCCAGGCGCGGCCACGGCGACCGCGACCGGCCTCTTGCCGATGCGCCAGGATCCAGGCCGGGCCGCTTAAATGCGGCGCAAGGCGCATTGCCTCGGCATTGGTGCTGTCGACGCGGTCCAGAATGTGACGCGCGACCCCGTCGGGCCAGGTGGCGGGGGCCGCTTCGCTCACGGGTTGGCCGTGGCGTCACCCGAGGCGGCCGAGACCGTCACCGGCTCTCCCACCAGCTTCTCGGCGGCGGTGGCGGCAGCCTCGTCCAGACCGAACATGCCGAAGGCGCCCAGCAGCAGGATGGCGGCCGCCGCCATCAGGGCGACGAATTGCACCGGGCTCATGCGGCTTTCCACGCCTTCGGATTCCGCGCCGAAGAACATGTAATAGACGATCCGCAGGTAATAGAAGGCGCCGATGACCGAGGCGATCACGCCCGCCACCGCCAGCCATGTCATCCCTGCCCCGACAGCCGCCGACAGCACGCCCAGCTTGGCAAAGAAGCCCAGGAAGGGCGGCACGCCCGCAAGGCTGAACATCAGGAACAGCATGGCGGTGGCCTTCAGCGGCTCGGCACTGGCAAGGCGGTTCAGGCTATCCAGATCCGAGACCGGCTGGCCGTCACGTTCCATCGACAGGATGAAGGCAAAGGTGCCGATGCCCATGATCGCATAGATCACCATATACATCAGCATCGCCTGCACGCCATCGGCATCGCCCGCAGCCAGACCGACCAGCGCAAACCCCATGTGAGAGATCGAAGAATAGGCCATCAGCCGCTTGATATTGCGCTGACCGATACCGGCGATTGCGCCGACGAACATCGACATGACGGCCAGGGCGGCGGCGATCTGCGTCCAGTCCCCGGTGACATTGCCGAAGGCGTCGAACATCAGCCGCGCCAGCAGCGCCATGGCCGCGACCTTGGGCGCGGTGGCAAAGAAGGCCGTCACCGGCGTGGAAGAGCCCTCATAGACGTCGGGTGTCCACATGTGGAAGGGCACGGCCGAGATCTTGAAGGCCAGACCGACCATCAGGAAAACCAGACCAAAGAGGAGCCCGATGGGCAGTTGATCCGCCGTCACGGCGGCAATGATCCCCGCAAAGCTGGTCGTGCCCGAGAAGCCATAGACCAGCGAGGCGCCATAAAGCAGCATCCCCGAGCTCAGCGCGCCCAGCACGAAATATTTCAGGCCCGCTTCCGAGGATTTGACGCTGTTGCGGCGCATCGCGGCGACGACATAAAGCGACAGCGATTGCAGCTCCAGCCCCATATACAGCGACAGCAGATCCCCGGCCGAGACCATGACCATCATCCCGGTCGAGGCCAGCGCGATCAGGATCGGATATTCAAAGCGCAGCAGCCCGTGGCGGTGCATGTAATCCGCACTCATCGCCAGAACCGTGGCTGCGGACAGAAGCACCGTGATCTTGGCAAAACGGGCAAAGCCATCGTCGATGAACATGCCATAGAAGCCGACGCCCTCGGCCCGGTCCCCATAGCCGATATAGAAGGCCGCCAGCAGCAGCGCTGCCACCGTCGCCCAAAGCACCGGTTTGGCGATCTTGTCCTTGCCCAGATAGGCCCCGGCCATCAGCGCCGCCAGCGCAAAGATCGCCAGCAAGAGCTCGGGCAGGATTGTCGAGAAATCAAGCGCGGTCATCTTGCTACCTCAGTGGCTTGCTTCTGCCGCGGCTGCGGGTTCGGCGACGGCCAGACCGTCGGCCGGCGCATGCGGCAGGGCATCATTGTAATTGACCAGCAACGCCTCGACGGCGGGGCCGGTGATGTCAAGCGCCAGGCGCGGATAGACGCCCAGCAAAAGGGTCATGGCGATCAGCGGCGCAAAGATCCAGCGTTCCCGCGGGGTCATGTCGGTGATCGTCTTCAGGCTTTCCTTGATCAGCGATCCCAGCGTGACGCGGCGATAAAGCCACAGCGCATAGGCCGCCGACAGGATCACCCCGGTCGCCGCAACGGTCGCGACCCAGCTGTTGACCTTGAACGTGCCCAGCAGCGTCAGGAATTCACCCACGAAGCCCGAGGTGCCCGGCAGGCCGACATTGGCCATGGTGAAGAACATGAAGACCAGCGCATAGACCGGCATCCGGTTCACCAGACCGCCATAGGCGTCGATCTCGCGGGTATGCATGCGGTCATAGATCACGCCGACGCAAAGGAACAGCGCGCCCGAGATGAAGCCATGCGACAGCATCTGGAAGATCGCGCCATCCAGGCCCTGCTGATTGGCCGCAAAGATGCCCATGGTGACATAGCCCATATGCGCGACCGAGGAATAAGCGATCAGCTTCTTCATATCGGTCTGCGCCAGCGCCACCAGCGAGGTGTAGACGATGGCGATGGCCGACAGCCAGAAGACGAAGGGCTGCAGCAGATCGCTGGCAACCGGGAACATCGGCAGGCTGAAGCGCAGGAAGCCATAGCCGCCCATCTTCAGCAGCACGGCGGCCAGCACGACCGAACCGGCGGTGGGCGCCTGCACGTGGGCATCGGGCAACCAGGTATGGACCGGCCACATCGGCATCTTCACCGCGAAGCTGGCAAAGAAGGCCAGGAACAGCAGGGTCTGAACCCCGCCGATCACGCTGAAACCCAGCACCTGCATCGTGGTGGACGGGAAGTCGAAGTCCAGCAGCACCGCGATATCGGTCGTTCCGGCCATCCAGTACATCGACACCATCGCGACCAGCATCAGAACCGAGCCGAGGAAGGTGTAGAGGAAGAACTTGAAGGCCGCATAGATGCGGTTCTGCCCGCCCCAGATGCCGATGATCAGGAACATCGGGATCAGACCGGCCTCGAAGAACAGGTAGAACAGGATCAGATCCAGCGCCGTGAAGACGCCGATCATCAGCCCCTCCAGCACCAGAAAGGCGATCATGTATTCCTTGACGCGGGTATCGACCTGCCAGGCCGACAGGATGACCAGCGGCATCAGGAAGGTGGTCAGCATCACGAACAGGACCGAGATCCCGTCCACGCCCATCTTGTATTGCAGCCCCATGATCCAGTCATGCTGCTCGACGAACTGGAAGCCGGTATCGGCAGGCTCGAACCCGATCAGCACGAAAAGCGAGATCAGGAAGGTCGCGGTCGTGGCGATCAGCGCCAGCCATTTGGCATTCTGCTGCGACGCCTCGTCATTGCCGCGCAGGAACAGGGCAAGGATGGCCGCCGCTACGATCGGCAGAAAGGTAATGATCGAAAGTAGGTTCGTCATATCAGTGCGTTCCCCGCGTCATCACCCAGATCAGCAAGCCCACGACGCCCAGAACCATGGCAAAGGCATAGTGGAACAGATAGCCCGACTGCAACCGGCCCGCGAAACGGGTCAGGCGCGGGATAAGCCCCATGGCGATGCCGTTGATGGTGCCGTCGATGATCTTTCCGTCGCCGATCAGCCACAGCTTGCGGCCCAGCCAAAGCGTCGGACGGACGATGAGGAAATTGTAGATTTCGTCGAAATACCACTTGTTCAGCAGGAAGCGGTACAGAACCGGCTGCTGCGCCGCCAGTCTGGCAGGAGCGGTCGGATAGCGGATATACATCAGCCAGGCCAGCGCCAGCCCGCCAAGCATCGCGAAGAAGGGCGACAGCTTGACCCATTTCGGGGCGTAATGCGCCTTGTCCATGACCTCGTTATAGGGGGCCATGTAGATCGCACCGCCAAGCGCCTCGGGCGTCTGCGACGGATCGACCATGACCACGCCATCGACGATCCCGGCTTCGGCAGAACCGTCTTCGCCCTCGGCGGCTTCTTCGGACGCTGCGTCGGTGGTGCCATGCCCTGCCGCGGCGGTCGCTTCGCCCTCGCCCGCCTCGGCGGAAACCGCAGCCTCGCCATGGCCGATGCCAAAGAATTCCAGCACGCGGTCATGGCTGCCGAAGAAGGGCTGATACCAGATCATCCCGGCAAAGATCGCGCCCGCGGCCAGAACGCCCAGCGGAATGGTCATCACCGGCGGCGATTCATGGGCATGCTCATGCGCATGCTGATCGCCGCGCGGCTTGCCCCAGAAGGTCATGAACATCAGGCGCCAGCTGTAGAAGCTGGTCATGGCGGCCGCGACGACCAGCATCCAGAAGGCATAATTATTGGCCGCCCAGGCGCTTTCGATCACGGCATCTTTCGACAGGAAGCCCGCGAAGCCGATATAGGTCAGCGGAATGCCGACCCCGGTGATCGCCAGCGTGCCGATCAGCATGGCCATGAAGGTCAGCGGGATCTTTTTGCGCAGCCCGCCATAGTTCCGCATGTCCTGTTCGTGATGCATCGCATGGATCACCGAACCGGCGCCCAGGAACAGCATCGCCTTGAAGAAGGCATGGGTGAACAGATGGAACATGGCGACCGAATAGACACCCACACCGGCAGCCACGAACATATAGCCCAGCTGCGAACAGGTCGAATAGGCGATAACGCGCTTGATGTCGTTCTGCACCAGCCCCACGGTCGCGGCAAAGAAAGCCGTGGTCGCGCCGATGATGGTCACGAACATCTTGGCTTCGGGCGCGAATTCGAACAGCGGCGACATGCGGCAGACCAGGAAGACACCGGCGGTCACCATGGTCGCGGCGTGGATCAGCGCCGAGACCGGGGTCGGGCCTTCCATCGCGTCGGGCAACCAGGTGTGCAGGAACAGCTGCGCGGATTTGCCCATCGCGCCGATGAACAGCAGGAAAGCCAGCAGGTTCGTCGCGCTCCAATCCGCCCAGAGGAAATGCATCTGCGTCTGCGCCAGTTCGGGGATCTGTGCAAAGACCTCGTCGAACTGGATCGAGCCGGTCATCCAGAACAGACCGAACATGCCCAGCAGGAAGCCGAAATCGCCAACGCGGTTGACGATGAACGCCTTCATCGCGGCAGCATTGGCGCTTGGCTTGCGGTAATAGAAGCCGATCAGCAGATAGGAGGCGACGCCGACCCCTTCCCAGCCAAAGAACATCTGCAGCAGGTTATCGGCGGTCACCAGCATCAGCATGGCGAAGGTGAAGAAGGACAGATAGGCGAAGAAGCGGGCCTTGTAATGCTCGCCATGTTCCCAGTTCTCGTCATGGGCCATGTAGCCCATCGAATACATGTGAACCAGCGCCGAAACGGTGGTGACCACGATCAGCATGATCGCCGTCAGCCGGTCCAGGCGGATCGCCCAGTTGGTCTGCAGATCGCCCGAAACGACCCAGTCCAGCACCGGGATCTGCTGCGTCACGCCGTCAAAGGACAGGAACACGATCCAGCTGAAGGCGGCGCAGGCGAAAAGGATACCCGTCGTCAGCAGCTGTGCCGCCCGCTCTCCGATCATGCGCCAGCCGAAGCCCGCGATCAGCGCGCCCAGAAGCGGGGCAAAGAGGATGAATTGCACCATGTTCGCTTACCCCTTCATCACATTGACATCTTCGACCGCGATCGTGCCGCGGTTGCGGAAGAACACCACCAGGATCGCCAGACCGATGGCGGCCTCGGCGGCGGCGACGGTCAGGATGAACATGGTAAAGACCTGTCCGGCCAGATCGCCCAGATGGGTCGAGAAGGCCACGAAGTTGATATTCACCGCCAGCAGCATCAGTTCGATCGACATCAGGATGACGATGACGTTCTTTCGGTTCACGAAGATACCGAACACCCCGGCGACGAAGAGGATCGCCCCCACGACAAGATAATGTGTCAGACCTATCATCGTTTCTGTCCCTCCGGGCGGTTTACCCGTTGAAATATTCCTTCGCCGCAGATGCCCCGTCGGGCATCCGCATCTTACAGGCCCTGGCCCGGCTTCACGTCGCGCAGTTCCATCGCCTTGGCCGGATCGCGATGCATCTGCGCCAGCACGTCCTGGCGCTTAATGTCGCGGCGGTGGCGCATGGTCAGGGTGATCGCGCCGATCATGGCCACCAGCAGGATCAGACCGGCCAGCTGGAACGGCAGCAGATAGCGGTCATACAGCACCGTGCCGATCATATTGGTATTCTGCACCTCGCCGGTGATCGGGGCGATGCGCTGCAATTCCGCCAGATCCGAGCTTTGCCAGGCGCCAAAGCCGATCGCCAGCTGCGCCAGAAGCACGATGGCGATCAGGCCGCCCAGCGGCAGATAGCGCGCAAATTCGCTTCTCAGCTCAGCGAAATCGACATCCAGCATCATCACCACGAACAGGAACAGCACGGCGACCGCGCCGACATAGACGACGACCAGCAGCATGGCGACGAATTCCGCACCCTGCAGGACGAACAGCCCCGCCGCGGACAGGAAAGCCAGGATCAGCCACAGAACCGAGTGAACCGGGTTCCGCGCCAGCACCACCATGAAGCCCGCGACGCAGGCCGAGACGGCGAAAAGATAGAAGGCAAAGGTCATCATTCCGACTGTTCCCCTTGTTCCTGTTCGTTAAAGACGCCCTGCGCGATTTCCAGCGCCTTCTGCATCGCGGGAAGGCCGCCGAACATGCCCATCTGATAAATCACCTCGGCAATTTCACGCGGCGTTGCCCCGGCCTCGATGGCGTGGCGGATGGTCATGCGCATCTGCGGCTCGGCATGGGCGCCCTGCACCGTCATTGCGGCAATCGTCACCAGAAGCCGGGTCTTGGCATCCAGCCCGTCGCGGTTGAAGGTGCGCCCGAACCACATTTCCAGCATGTCGGCCGGCATGGTCGGAAACATCTTTTCAAGCGATTTGGTGTCGATGCTTTCCAACGCGGGATTGAAGGCACGCGCCATCTCCTGCCCGGATTGCAGCATCTGCTGGAACAGCTTCTGGAACGGATCGTTACTCATCTGTAGGGCGCATCAATGGCTAGGTTACGGGCGATTTCGGATTCCCAGCGAGCGCCGTTATCCAGCAGCTTCGCCTTGTCATAGAACAGCTCTTCCCGCGTTTCGGTGGCGAATTCGAAATTCGGCCCCTCGACAATCGCATCCACCGGGCAGGCTTCCTGACAGAAACCGCAATAGATGCATTTCGTCATGTCGATGTCATAGCGGGTGGTCCGGCGGCTGCCATCCTCGCGCGGCTCGGCGTCGATGGTGATCGCCTGGGCGGGGCAGATCGCCTCGCACAGCTTGCAGGCGATGCAGCGTTCCTCGCCATTGGGATAGCGGCGCAGCGCATGCTCGCCCCGGAAACGCGGCGACAGCGGGCCTTTTTCATGCGGATAGTTCACCGTCGCCTTCGGTCCCAGGAAATACTTGATCCCCAGACCGAAGCCCTTGATGAAATCCACCATCAGAAAATACTTGGTTGCGCGGGCGATATCAAAAGCCATCAGAAATGCTCTCCACGACGGGGGGCGGCAAAACGGTCGAAGGCGGCCACGATCTGTCGCACGAAGGCGCTGTCCTTGGCATGTTCGCCATTGTCCAGATTATTGGCCAGGAAATGCGCCAGTTCGGCCTTGTCGGTTTCCGACGCGCTGGCCAGAACCTCGGCGATCTTGTTCGAATATGCCATCAATCAAGCTCCTGCCCAGCGGGCCCAGAAGGAACCCAGCACTTCATATCTTGCAAGGAATGCGACCAGAACGACCCAGCCCAGCGACAGCGGCAGGAACACCTTCCAGCCGATCCGCATCAACTGGTCATAGCGGTAGCGCGGCACGATGGCCTTGACCATCGAGAACATCCAGAACCAGAAGACCATCTTCAGGAACATCCAGATGGCACCGTCGGGCAGGCCCGGGATGGGCGACAGCCAGCCGCCAAAGAACAGCAGGCTGATCAGCGCGCACATCAGCCACATGGCGATATATTCGCCCGCCATGAACAGCAGGTAGGGGGTCGAGGAATATTCGACCATGAAGCCCGCGACCAGTTCCGATTCCGCCTCGGCCAGATCGAAGGGCGGGCGGTTGGTTTCCGCCAGCGCGCTGACAAAGAACAGCACCAGCATCGGCAGATGCGGCAGCCAGTACCAGGACAGCAGCCCTGCCCCGCTTTGCGCCTCGACAATGGCAGTCAGGTTCATAGAGCCGGTCGAGATGATCACCCCGATGATGATCAGCCCCATGCTGACCTCGTAGGAAATCATCTGCGCCGCAGCCCTGAGCGAGCTGAGGAACGGGTATTTCGAGTTCGAGGCCCAGCCGCCCATGATCACGCCATAAACCTCTAGCGAGGAGGCCGCGAAGATGAAGAGGATGCCGACATTGATATCGGCCAGAACCCAGCCGGGCGCAAAGGGGATGGCGACAAAGGCGAACAGCGCCAGCGTCATCGACAGGAAGGGCGCCAGGAAAAAGACGAACTTGTCGGCGCCTGCGGGCACCACGACCTCTTTGACGACATATTTCAGCGCATCCGCAAAGGTCTGCAACAAGCCCCAGGGTCCGACCACGTTGGGGCCGCGACGCATCTGCACGGCGGCCCAGATCTTGCGGTCGCCATAGACCATGAAGATCAGTGACAACATCACAAAGGCGATCACCGCAAGCCCCTGCAACAGCAGGAGGATCGCAATGCCCCAGGAGGATGCCCAAAATTCAGCCATGACGTCCGTCCCTCTTCTTTACGCCGCGGGAATGCCGCGCGCCCTGCACTCTTGCAGGGTCTCTTTGGTTTCCATCACCCGCAGGCCCATCGGCTTGCTGTCCGACAGCGTGAAAGCTGCGCCGATCAGCAATTTTCCGTTGCGTGTGTCCTGAAGCGTGCGAATGTGACGGCCATATTTTCCGCCATTTTCCTTTGCCCAAGCAGCCAACGCGCAGGTGGCATACGAGAACGCGATATCGGCGTCCACCCCTTCGCGCAGATTCGCCTGGACCTCGACCAGATCGGCCGCCTTGTCGGGGTTCAGCGGCACGACCCTGCTGCCCAGAAACGCCTCTTTCTCGACCGTGGTCTGGCCATCCCAGGCGGGCAAGGCGGGCTGCGTGCGCCGGGCAAAAGCCTCCAGCGCGCGTTCCTGATCGGTCTTGCGCCGTGGCAGATTTGCCGCGACCATCCCGTTCAGGTTCAGATCCAGATTGCTGTTCAGCGCCATCAGATCGGCTTCGCTGACGGCAAAGGCATCGCGGCCCTGCGGGCTGTCCAGCTTCATCTTGCTGACGCTGCCATCCGGTTCCAGAATCAGGATATCCCCCGATTTGGTCGAGATACTGGCCCGCGACAGCGCGCTTTGACGTCCCGAGGCGGGCACGCTGGCCGTCAAGGTCTCGGGCTTGGCCCTGGGCCGGTCATCGGTGGCCGCCTGTTCGCACCCGGCAAGCGCCGCCAGCCCCAGAAGGGCTGCCGTCAGTGCGAGGGGCTTGCAGGTCGCTGGCCGCATTCCGGTTACTCCGCCGCCATGGCGGTCGCATTGCGCGCCGCCGCCATGCGCGACAATTCCCCCATCAGCGGAGAGCTGCGCGCAATCGGGTTGGTCAGATAGAAATCCTTGATCGCATAGACGAAACCGGCCTTGCCCAGATCCCGAACCGCCAGCGGCTGCCAGTCGTTTTCGGGCACCTGATCGATCTGTTTCAGATGCGGCACCGCCTCGATCAGCGCGTGGCGCAGCGCGGCAAGGCTGTCCCAGGGCAGCGTCTGATCCAGCTCGGCCGACAGCGCGCGCAGGATGGCCCAGTTTTCCTTGGCCTCGCCGGGCGCGAAATTGGCGCGCAGGGCAAGCTGCGGGCGGCCTTCGGTATTCACGAACAGGCCGTTTTCCTCGGTATAGCAGGCGCCGGGCAGGATGATATCGGCGCGATGCGCCCCGCGATCCCCGTGGCTGCCCTGATAGATGACAAAGGCGCCCTCGGCGATGTCGACCTCATCGGCGCCAAGGTTATAGATCACCTCGGCCCCGTCGATGGCGGCAGTCAGGCCGCCTTCGGTCACCGCGCCCACATCCATCGCGCCGACGCGGCTGGCCGCCGTATGCAGGACCAGCAGCTTGGAATTGCTGTTTTCGGCCAGCTTCATGGCATGGGCCAGAACCGCCTCGCCATCGGCTTCGCGAATGGCCCCCTGCCCGACAATGATCAGCGAGGGCTTGTCCCGGGTTTCCTGCGAGATCTCGCGCCCCGACAGGCTTTCCAGCGCCGCGCGGTCATTGCCGACATGGGCGTAATCATAGGTCAGATCGACGGGTTCGCCGACCAGCCCGATCTGCGCGCCCCTGGCCCAGGCCTTGCGGATCCGGGCATTCAGGACCGGCGCCTCTTCACGTGGATTGGTCCCGATCAGTTGGATCATCTGGGCGCTGTCGATATCTTCGATCCGGGCGGTGCCGACATAGGCGCTGCGGTTGCCCGCAGGCAGGCGCGCGCCATCGGTGCGGCATTCGACCTGACCCCCAAGCCCCTCGATCAGCGTCCTGAGGCTGAAGGCGGCTTCGACCGGGGCCAGATCACCGACCAGACCGGCGATCTTCCTGCCCTTCATCGCGGCAGCGGCGGCGGTCAGCGCCTCACCCCAATCGGCCGGACGCAGCTTGCCGTTTTCGCGGATATAGGGGCGGTCCAGACGCTGACGGCGCAGACCGTCCCAGATGAAGCGCGACTTGTCGTTGATCCATTCCTCGTTCACGCCGTCATGGTTGCGCGGCATGATCCGCATCACCTCGCGCCCCTTGGTGTCGATGCGGATATTGCTGCCAAGCGCGTCCATCACGTCGATGGATTCGGTCTTGCGCAGTTCCCACGGGCGGGCGGTGAAGGCATAGGGCTTGCTGACCAGCGCGCCAACCGGGCACAGGTCGATGATATTGCCCTGCATGTTCGAGGCCAGCGTTTCGTTCAGATAGCTGGTGATCTCGCTATCCTCGCCGCGACCGGTCTGACCCATCTGGGTGATGCCCGCGACCTCGGTGGTGAAGCGGACGCAGCGGGTGCAGCTGATGCAGCGCGTCATATGGGTTTCGACCAGCGGGCCGAGGTTCAGTTCCTCGGTCGCGCGCTTGGGCTCGCGATAGCGGCTGAAATCGACGCCGTAAGCCATGGCCTGATCCTGCAGATCGCATTCGCCGCCCTGATCGCAGATCGGGCAATCCAGCGGGTGGTTGATCAGCAGGAATTCCATCACGCCCTCGCGGGCCTTCTTGACCATGGGCGAATTGGTGCGGATTTCGGACGGCGCGCCTTCCGGCCCCGGACGCAGATCCTTGACCTGCATCGCGCAGGACGCCGCAGGCTTCGGCGGGCCGCCGACGACCTCGACCAGACACATCCGGCAATTGCCCGCGATCGACAGACGCTCGTGATAGCAGAAGCGCGGAATTTCGATCCCGGCCTGTTCGCACGCCTGGATCAGGGTCAAATTGGGATCGACCTCGATGATCTTGTCGTCGATCTTGATCTTGCGAAGTTCGCTCATCTGCCTGTCCTTTGCCTTAGCCCATCCGGGCGAAGGAATTGAAATCGTCATTCAGCGCGTGGTCGGCGCGCTGCAGAACCGTCACATCCTGCACCGGAAGATCTGCGGCGCTGGCCAGCAGCAGATCCCCGGCAACCATCGCAAACACGGCAAGCGCCAGAAGCAGTCCGGCCATGATGCGCGTCGCCCGTTTCATCGCGCCACCAGAAATGTCGCGATGTAGGAATTATTCGCAAATTCCTGCTGCCCCACGGTGCAGAAGCTTTGCGTATCGCCCAATTTCGCGCCCTTGCCGGTCAGATAATCCTCGGCCACGGCATAGATGCGGCGCCGATCCTCTTTGCTGTCCAGAAAGGCGTCGATCTGCGCCTCGCTATAGCCCTTGTCGCGGGCATAGCGTTTCAGCGCCCGCGCCTCGTTGAAGGCATAGATCATGCGGGCGCCATAGCCCGGGCATTCGCGGCGGATACGGTCGGCGATCCGCGCCGCGATCAGCCGGTCATTCACGTATTTTTCCTGGCTCAGCGGTTCCAGCGCCAGGGCCGGTCCGGCGGACAGGGTCGCGCCGGTCAGGATTGCTGCGCCAAGCAGGGTCGGGATCAGGTTTTTCATGGCATAAGCCTCCGTTTCACTACGGAAGCAGGGCTATCACAGCCCGCCGGAAATCGCCCGACACGGTGGGGTGAGGCTTTCGTGAGGGTCATCGGCGACATCCCCCATATTCCCACATCCCGACACCACCGATCACGACGTAGCTGCCGGGACCGCCATTGCGGCCCTGCGTGCGGCAATATTCGTGGAAGGCGCGATCCGCCAGCGCCCCATCGGCCTGCGACAGCGCACCGCCCGCAGGCGCGCTGACCAGCCCGCCCGGCGCCGCCGCATCGCGCGAGACGATGAAGCTGCGGCCTTCGATGGTGAAGGGCACCCGGTCCGAGGGACCAGCGATACATGCGGCCAGACCGAACAGGCACAGCAAGGCAAGGGCCTGGCTGCCCCGGCCCGTTTTCTGTCCAATTGCTGTCTGACGGATCATCGCTGTTTCTCCTTACTCGGCCGCCAGGGCGCCCATGCGACCGGTCCGCTTGGCCTTGATGCGGTCCTCGATCTCTTCGCGGAAATTGCGGATCAGGCCCTGGATCGGCCAGGCGGCGGCATCGCCAAGGGCGCAGATCGTATGGCCTTCGACCTGCTTGGTCACGTCCAGCAGCATGTCGATTTCTTCGACCTCTGCCTCGCCCCGGACCAGACGTTCCATGACGCGCATCATCCAGCCGGTGCCTTCGCGGCAGGGCGTGCACTGACCGCAGCTTTCATGCTTGAAGAATTTCGACAGGCGCCAGACAGCCTTGATGACGTCGGTATCCTTGTCCATGACGATCATGCAGGCGGTGCCAAAGCTGGATTTCAGCTCTCGCATGCCGTCGTAATCCATGATCGCGGTTTCGCATTGCTCGGCCGTCAGGATCGGACAGGACGCGCCGCCGGGAATGACCGCCTTGAGGTTGCTCCAACCGCCGCGCACGCCGCCGCCATGCTTCTCGATCAGCTCTTTCATGCTGATCGACATGGTTTCCTCGACCACGCAGGGGGCGTTCAGATGGCCGGTCAGGCCGAACAGCTTGACGCCCGCATTGTTGGGACGACCGAAGCTGGCGAACCATTCCGGGCCGCGACGCAGGATCGTCGGCACGACGGCGATGGATTCGACATTGTTCACCGTGGTCGGGCAACCATAGAGGCCGGCCCCCGCGGGAAACGGCGGCTTCATCCGGGGCATGCCCTTCTTGCCTTCCAGCGATTCCAGCAGCGCGGTTTCCTCGCCACAGATATAGGCGCCCGCCCCGTGATGCAGGTAAAGGTCGAAATCCCAACCGGACCCGGCCGCATTCGCCCCCAGCAGACCGGCATCATAGCATTCGTCGATGGCCGCCTGCAGCGCCTCGCGCTCGCGGATATATTCGCCGCGCAGATAGATGTAGCAGGCATGGGCATTCATCGCGAAACTGGCGATCAGCGCCCCCTCGATCAGCGTATGCGGATCGTGGCGCATGATCTCGCGGTCCTTGCAGGTCGCCGGTTCGGATTCGTCGGCATTGATCACCAGATAGGCCGGGCGACCATCGCTTTCCTTCGGCATGAAGGACCATTTCAGACCGGTCGGAAAGCCGGCGCCGCCCCGGCCACGCAGGCCGGACGCCTTGACCTCTTCGATGATCTTGTCGCGGCCACGCCCGATGATCCCGGCAGTACCGTCCCAGCAGCCGCGCTTTTGCGCACCGGCAAGGCTGCGGTCGCCCATCCCATAGAGGTTGGTGAAAATGCGATCCTGGTCTTTCAGCATCAGGTTCTTCTTCCTCTCATCCGGGCGCTACACGTTTCTGCGACGCCAGATACGCCAGGTCACGATCAGCGACCAGACAAAAGCTCCGATTGCGGCAAGATCGGCCAGAAAAGCCCATCGCGCCGCCCAATTATATTCGCGGCCCAGAAACTGGACCAGCAGCCAGATCACCATCGTCGCCGCAATCACGCCGCCGACAAGGCGCATCTGCCCTGCATCCCGATCGTGTTGCGGTCCGGCCATCAATAGACTTCGCCTTTCTCGACCCGGGCGGAAAACTCGGTTTCGCCGCCACTGGCAAGCGTCTGTGCCTGCGCGACCCAATCATCGCTGCGGATCCGACCGCCCATGCGCCCCAGCAATTCGGCGAAATGGTCCACCTGCGCATCATCCCATGCCGCAATCTGCGAAAACTGCGTCACGCCGTTTTCGTGCAGCAACTCTTCCAGCTTCGGCCCGACGCCCTTGATCAGCTTCAGATCATCCGGCTCGGCCTTGCCCGCAGGCTTTGCCGGGGCCGAAGCGGATTTTGCCTTCAGGTCCGAGATCTCTTGCGCGGTTTCCTGCACGGCGGGTTTCGGGCTCGGCTGCGGCTCGATCACATCCAGCGTCCGCGCCGCGGCCTGACCGGTGCCGGACAGCGCGTCGGGTTCCCATTGCGCCGCATCCATGCCTTCGCCACCCAGAGACATCCAGATCAGCACCAGCGCCGTGATCACCGCCCCGACGATGCCAAGGAACAGGCCCGCCAGGAAAGAGTAATCACCGATGCCCCATAATGAGATCAGGATCAGCAGCCCTAGGATGGCGCCGGAAATCCAGGCTCTTCTGGTGGCTTCAGCTGTCGGCATCTTCACGTCTCCTCGTCGCTAGAAGCGTTTCTGCTTACTCCTCGTCCGAACGGTTGCCGCCTTCGGCCCGCTTCGAAAATTCGGTTTCGCCACCTTCGGCCAGAATCTTCGCCTGTGCGACCCATTCATCGCGTGAGGCGCGGCCGTGGAAGCCTTCCAGATTGTCATCGACCCAGGCCAGTTCTTCGGGGCCCCAGGCCGCGATCTGATCGAAATGCCAGAAGCCCAGGCTATTCAGCAGCCCTTCCAGCTTTGGCCCGACGCCCTTGATCAGCTTCAGATCATCGGCCTTGTCACCGCGCGCGGCGTCCAGCCCCTGCGGACGACGGGTTTCGGGCGCGGTTTCATCAGGCTTCGCGGCGGAATCGGCGGTGGCGGCCTGCTCGGTCACGCCGGTCTTGTCGGCGGGCTTGCCATCTGCGGGGCGCGGCTCATCCTCTGGCACGCCGTCGCGGCCCTCTTTCTGATCGGCGGCCTTGGCCGGCCGGTCGCGGTTCAGCCATTTGGTCAGGATCGGCACTTCGGTCCCGTCGATGCGCTTGACCGTCTCGCCAATCTCGCGGGCAAGCGCCGCGCTGGCATTCAGATCATTGCCCGCCACCTCGGTCAGGCTGGTCAGCCCGGTCACCGGCTCTGATGCGAAACGCCCGTTCTGCGGCCCCGGCAGCGGCACCTTGCCATCCGACAGGGCGTCGATCAGCTGTTCCAGCTTTTCGGGCGTCAGATCCTCGTAGTAATCCTTGCCGATCTGGGCCATCGGCGCGTTCGAACAGGCGCCCAGACATTCCACCTCTTCCCAGCTGAACTTGCCATCAGCCGAGACGGTATGCGGCGCGGGCGCGATCTTGCGCTTGCAGACCTCGATCAGCGCCTCGGCCCCGCAGATCATGCAGCTGGTCGTGCCGCAGATCTGGATATTTGCAATGCTGCCAACGGGTTGAAGCTGGAACATAAAGTAGAATGTCGCCACTTCCAGCGCCCGGATATAGGGCATGCCCAGCAGGTTCGCGCAATATTCGATGGCCGGGCGCGACAGCCAGCCCTCTTGTTCCTGCGCGCGCCACAGGACCGGAATGATCGCCGATTGCTGGCGGCCTTCCGGGTATTTCGTCATCTGCGCCTGCGCCCATTCCAGATTGGCGGAGGTGAATTCGAAGCTGTCGGGCTGAACGGGTGAAAGACGACGAAGCATGGATCAGGCCCCTGGCTTAACGGCATTGCGCCCCTGCACCACCGTGCCGGGCCGCGACATTTCAAGAAGCGCCCCGGTCAGGGACGCGGCGAAGGCAGAGCGTGTCACCGGTCCACCTCGCCGAAAACGATATCCTGCGTTGCGATCAGCGCCGGCACATCGGCCAGCATATGACCGCGCGCCATCCAGTCCATCGACTGCAGATGGGTAAAGCCCGGCGCGCGCAGCTTGGCGCGATAGGGCTTGTTGGTGCCATCGCTGACCAGATAGACGCCGAATTCGCCCTTGGGCGCCTCGACCGCGGCGTAAACTTCGCCCGCGGGAACCTTGAAGCCCTCGGTGTAAAGCTTGAAGTGATGGATCAGGCTTTCCATGTCGCGCTTCATGTCGCTGCGTCTTGGCGGGGTCAGCTTGCCACGCGCCAGCACGTCACCGGCCGGTTCCTGACGCAGCTTCGCGATCGCCTGTTTCATGATGCCGACCGACTGGCGCATTTCCTCCATCCGGCAGAGGAAGCGATCATAGCAATCGCCATTCTTGCCGACCGGGATCTGGAACTCGAATTCATCGTAGCATTCATAGGGCTGCGCGCGGCGCAAGTCCCAGGCCATGCCCGATCCGCGCACCATCACGCCGGTATAGCCCCAGTCCAGCGCATCCTGTTCGGACACGACGCCGATGCCGACCAGACGCTGCTTGAAGATCCGGTTCTCGGTCAGCAGCCCGTCCAGATCGTCAACCACCTTCAGGAAGGGATCGCACCAGGCCTCGATATCGTCGATCAGATCGGGGGGCAGGTCCTGATGCACGCCGCCCGGGCGGAAATAGGCCGCGTGCAGACGCGCCCCGCAGGCCCGCTCATAGAAGATCATCAGCTGTTCGCGCGGCTCGAACCCCCACAAGGGCGGGGTCAGCGCGCCGACATCCAGCGCCCCGGTGGTCAGGCCCATCAGATGGTTCAGAATGCGGCCGATTTCGGAAAACAGCACCCGGATCAGACTGGCGCGGCGCGGAATTTCCGTGCCGGTCAGCCGCTCGATCGCCAGACACCAGGCATGTTCCTGGTTCATCGGCGCCACGTAATCCAGACGGTCGAAATAGGGCAGGTTCTGCAGATAGGTGCGGCTTTCCATCAGCTTTTCGGTGCCGCGATGCAGCAGCCCGATATGCGGATCGGCGCGTTCGACCACCTCGCCATCCAGTTCCAGCACCATGCGCAGCACGCCATGCGCCGCCGGGTGCTGAGGCCCGAAATTGACGTTGAAATTCCGGATATTCTGTTCGCCCGCCAGAATGTCCTGGCTGCCATCATCATATTCGTTCTTGCGGAAATCGCCGTCCATGGCCTTACCCCTTGCTCTTTTCATCGCCGGGCAGCACGTATTTCGCGCCTTCCCAGGGAGAGAGGAAATCAAACTGGCGGTATTCCTGCGTCAGGTTCACCGGCTCATAGACGACGCGCTTTTCGGTATCGCTATAGCGCACCTCGACGTAGCCCGTGGTCGGGAAATCCTTGCGCAGCGGATGGCCGCTGAAGCCGTAATCCGTCAGGATGCGGCGCAGGTCGGGATGGCCGCCGAAGAGAATGCCGAAAAGGTCGAACACCTCGCGTTCGTACCAGTTGGCATTGGGGAAAATCCCGGTCAGCGAGGGCACGATCTCATCCTCGCGGATGGCAACCTTCACCCGGATCCGCTGGTTCTGATACATCGACAGGAAATGCCAGACCACGTCGAAACGCTGCGGGCGCGACGGGTGATCCACCGCCGTAATGTCGATCAGGGTCGAGAACCGGCAGCTGGAATCCGAGCGTAGGAAATCGATCAGATCCAGAATGCCGCTGACGGTGCTGGTGATGGTCAGCTCGCCAAATTCGACCGAGGTGCCTTCGACCTCTTGTCCGCGACGCAGCTGAATATGCTCGGCCAGTTGGCTCAGGGCGTCGATATCGGGATAAACAGCCATATCGTTACCTCACCAGCGTTCCGGTGCGCCGAATGCGGCGCTGCAATTGCAGGATGCCGTAAAGCAGCGCCTCGGCAGTGGGCGGGCAGCCCGGCACATAGATATCGACGGGCACGATGCGGTCACAGCCGCGCACGACGGAATAGCTGTAATGGTAATAGCCGCCGCCATTCGCGCAGCTTCCCATGCTGAGAACATAGCGCGGCTCGGGCATCTGGTCATAGACCTTGCGCAGCGCGGGCGCCATCTTGTTGGTCAGGGTGCCCGCCACGATCATCAGGTCCGACTGGCGCGGGCTGGCGCGGGGCGCGGTGCCGAAGCGTTCCACGTCATAGCGCGGCATCGACACCTGCATCATCTCGACCGCGCAGCAGGCCAGACCGAAGGTCATCCAGTGCAGGGAGCCATTGCGCGCCCAGTTGATGATATCGGCGGTCGAGGTCAGCAGGAAACCCTTGTCCTGCAATTCGCTGTTCAGCGCCGCCGTGGCAACCTCGCGGTCGGGGCCTGCGGTATTGGCTCCGGTCATCACGCCCATTCCAGCGCCCCTTTCTTCCATTCATAGGCAAAGCCGATGGTCAGAACGCCCAGGAACACCATCATCGACCAGAATGCAGCATCGGTCAGCCCGGCGAAATTCACCGCCCAGGGGAACAGGAAGGCGACTTCAAGGTCAAAGATGATGAACAGAATCGCGACCAGATAGAATCGCACATCGAACTTCATCCGCGCGTCGTCAAAGGCGTTAAAGCCGCATTCATAGGCGCTGACCTTCTCGGGGTCGGGATTGCGGATCGCAATCAGCGCACCGGCCAGCATCAGAATGATGGCCAATGCCGACGCCATCGCGCCGAAAACGAGAATGGGCAGATATTCCTGCAGCAAATATTCCACGGGCAAGTTCCCCTTTTCGGTCGCGGGGTAACTTGGCTGCCCGCGACGGGTTGGCTTAGGCCGGTTTAGACCTGACAGCGGGCAGGGTCAATTGCCCCAAGGGTCGTGAATCCCCCCGATATGGCGCGAAATGTCACGAATGCGCCCATGTGGCGCCGGATCGGCCTTGCTGCGCTAACAGGCGGGATTCGCCGGGTCATGACACCGTCTGAAATGCAAAGCGCGGATCCCGTTGCCTGAGGATCCGCGCGACAGCACTAACTACAGTGAGTGGTGACTTTCCGATTGCCCGATCAGCGCAGACTGAATGCCAATCCCTTCTTCACATACCCCAAGGCATTGCGGGGCAATGTGCAGATATCAGCCTGTGAAAGGATATCCGTCTCTCCAGCCATGCTTTCTCTCGAAAGGTCGTCAGACGCCACCCGGCAGAGATAGATTTTCCGCCAGAACCAACGACCTAGGCAATCAAACGTCCGGTACGGTCGAATCCGCGACCCGCGCCGTTCGTCTTGGGCGCGAATGTAGAGAGATTTTCGGATTCACGTCAACAGGATTGACCCAAGCCCTGACCAATTTGACAGGTTTTTACGTCGGAATTTCTGCGCGGCCCAAATTTTCATCAGAATTCAGACCGCATCGACCCTATTATCCGCCCGCGCGGGCGGAACCGCCGGGTTGCGCGGGCTGGTCGGCGGACCGGCCTCGGAGGCAAGCGACATGGCCGGGGTCGCCTCGGCATCGTCAAGCTGGGCGATATCCCGGCTACGCCGCCAGCCCCCCTGCCGATACAGCGCGATGGCCATGATCATGGTCGCCACCATCGCCACCGGAAAGCTGATCCACAGCGCATCCACACCCAGCCAGCCGCGCAGGCCGTAAGCCACGCCCAGCCGGATCGGGTAAAGCGAGATCGCCAGGATGATCACAGGCCAGACCACCTGCCCGTTCGCCCGCACCGTCCCGAACAGCACCATCGTCACCCCGAAGGCGATGAACCCCCATGTCGCCACGCGCAGGATATGCTGGCCAATGGCAATCGCCGCGCTGTCGGGCCCAAGGAAAAAGCCAAGCGCGCGTTCCTCGACCAGGATCAGCGCCACCACCAGACCGCCGGTCAGGACAAGATTGAAAAGGATGCCCATGCGCGTGATCCGAGAGACGCGTTCCCAGTTGCCCGCGCCGATATTCTGCGCCGCCATCGCGCTGACCGCCGCGCCAAGCGCCATCGCGGGCATCTGCACATAGGTCCACAGCTGCTGCGTCGCGCCAAAGGCGGCGGTGGTGTCCACGCCCTCGCGATTGACCAGCCGCATGACCGTCAGCATCGCGCTGGACACGACCACCATCTGCAGCCCGATGGGCAGGCCCTTGGACAGCATCAGCCGCAGGATGCTCCGCTCCGGGATCAGGAAATGCAGCTCGTCCCGCTGCAGGCGCAGCGGATGGCGGCTGGCATAAAGATAGCCCACCATCGCCGTCAGGCTGATGTAATTCGCCACCGCCATGGCAAAGGCCGACCCGCCGATCCCCATGGCGGGCAGCGGGCCCTTGCCCAGAATGAACAGCGGGTTCAGCACCACATCCAGCGCGACCGCCAGCGCCATGAAGATCAGCGGCGTCACCGAATCCCCTGCCCCGCGCAGCGCCATCATGATCATGGTCTGCATCAGGATCGCAGGCATCGCCAGAAAGGTGACGCGCAGGAAATCACGCGCCAGCGGCGTGATCTCGGGGCCGGTGCCCAGCAGCGCCAGCACATGCGGCGCGACGAACCAGCCGCCAATGGCCAGGGCAAGCGCCAGCGGGGCGAAGGTGCCGATGGCGGTGCCCACGACCTCTTTCGCGCCGGTCATGTCCCGCCGCCCGACCGCCTGCCCGATCAGGATGGTCGAGGCCATGCCGAAGCCAAAGACAAAGGCCGTCAGCAGGAACATGATCAGATTGCCATTGGTCGTCGCCGCCAGCGCATGTTCGCCCAGCAGGCGCCCGACCCAGACCGCATCCACCGATCCGTTCGCGGATTGCAGGATCGAAGAGCCCAGCGTCGGCAGCGCGAAAAGCAGCAATGCCGGGCCAATCGGTCCCGTGGTCAGGTCGCGACGTGGTGCCATGAAAAGATCTTTCGACAAATCATCTGCCCGGTCAAAGAGATGGCGGGCATCGGGGTATGCCGAAATTCTGGACCAAAGCGCGGGGCGATACAATGGCTCTGCCATGTCGCCGCCCCGCCCGTCACCGTCACAGATCCCGGGCGATGGCGCTTTGGGTGGGCAGGTTCAGCACCATCTGCGCATCCTTGATCAGGTCAAAGCGCAGGATCCGCCCTGACCCCAGATCGTCCAGAAGCTGGCTCAGCGGCCCCTCGCCCCGTTGCAGCACCACATCCCCGGGCAGGATCCGCTACGCAAAGGACAGCACCTCTTCACGCCAGGAAAACCCGGTCAGCCGACGATCCGCGACCAGCAGCGTTCCATCGGACAGGGTGGTGTTCAGCAGCCCACGATAGCCGTGGCACACGACCGAGACGATGCCCCCCTTCCCAGATCGCGCGGGTGATCCGCTGCAAACCGGTGCTGTCGGGAAAATCCCACATCACCGCGTGCCCGCCGGTGAAATAGATCGCATCGAACTGTGCCGGGTCGATCTGATCCGGCGCGGCGGTCTGCTGCAGCAGTTCCATCCGCGCCGCGTCCCGCAACCAGGCCCGGGCCGAGCCATCCAGCAAGGGCCATTTCAGCGCCCGAGGCTCCAGCGGCGAGAGCCCGCCCCGGGGGGCTGACCATCCGCTGCTGATAGCCCTGCGCTTCGAGAACATCTCAGGCATGGGTCAGTTCAGACAGCCACAGACCGGTCGGGTGGGACGGATCATCGTAATGCGACACATTGGTCACGACATGCAGAATACGCTTGCTCATCTGATCTTTTCTCACCGCCGCTTGCCAAGCCATGCGCGATAGCTGCGATTGCGATGCAGGGTCCGGATCTGGTCGGACAGCACGGCGCCAACAGGCCAGACCCGCCGGGGCGATTTCCCCGCCCCCATACGGCGCAGCTGCGCCCGCGCCATGGCCATCGTCGCCAGACTGGCCAGCGCCCGTTTCTTCCATTGGACCGAGGGCACGGTGACGACCTTTTCACCCCCGCGCCATGCATTCGGCAGATCGGGATCATAGGCCAGCGCCTGCCCGATCCCGACCATCGCGACGCCCTCGCGGCCCTCCTCGGGCGCCAGGGCTTCGGCAGCGGTCGCGCGGCGGCGGATGCCGCCCGTGACCATGATCGGCATGGCGGCCTCGGCCACGATATCGCGGGCGAAATCGACGAAATAGGCCTCTCGGGCGCGGGTGCTGGCATGGGCGGGGCGGCCATGCATGGCGGGGCTTTCATAGCTGCCGCCCGAAATCTCGACCAGATCGACGGCCTCGTCATTCAGCAGCCGCACCACCGCCACGGCATCCGCCGCGTCAAAACCGCCCTTCTGGAAATCCGCCGAATTCAGCTTCACGCCGACCCCGAAATCCGCGGCGACGCGGGCACGCACGGCACGCAGGATCCGGATCAGAATCCGCGCCCGGTTTTCCAGCGATCCGCCCCATTGATCCTCGCGCCTGTTGGTGCGCGGCGACAGGAACTGGCTGAGAAGATAGCCATGGGCGGCATGGATTTGCACGCCGTCGAAGCCCGCCTTCTGCGCCAGCTCTGCCGTTTCGGCGAATTGGGCGATGACGCGCTGGATATCCTCTTCGGTCATGGCGCGGGGCCGGGCAAACAGCCCCGACGCGCCCTCAAGCTCGACCGGGATGGCCGAGGGGGCAATGGCCGTCGGATTGGCCGCGACAAAGACCTGTCGGCCGGGATGGTTGATCTGCATCCACATCCGCGCGCCCTGGGCCTTGCCCGCGCGCGCCCATTGGCGAAAAGGCTCTAACGGCTGGGTCGCGTCCAGGATGACACCGGCAGGACCGGTCACCGCATCGGCGGCGACCATGACATTGCCGGTCAGCAGCATTCCCGCACCGCCCGCGCCCCATTTCTGATAAAGGCGCTGCATCGCCTGACCCGGCAGGTGATTTTCATCCGCCATATTCTCTTCCATCGCCGCCTTGGCGATGCGGTTGGGAATGACCTGACCGCTGGGCAGGGTCAGGGGGGAAAACAGCAGTGAAGACATGGAAATATCGTACATTCTTGCAATCCTTGTGATCGGCCTGCTGAGGATATAGGGTTTGAACCTATGTTTAAGGTCAAGGGGCCCGCCGATGAAAATTGGAGAAATTGCGACAGCCGCAGGGGTGACCACCTCTCGCATCCGGTTTTACGAACGTCAGGGCATCATTCCGTCGGCCGAGCGTGGGGTGAACGGCTATCGCGACTATGCGCCCGATCTGATCGCGCTGCTGCGCTTCATCGAGCAGGCGCAGGGCCTTGGCTTTTCACTGAAAGAGATCGCCAGCATCGAGATCCGGACCGGCGAGCATATCGTATCCTGCACAGATGCGCTGGCGATGCTGGCCGAAAAGCACAAAAGCATCACCGCCCTGATCGCCGAAGCCAGGGACCGCAAGGCGCGGATCGAGGCATTGATGGCCGAGTTGCAGCGCAACAAGGACGCGGCGGACAGCGCGATCTAAAGGCGGTGAAGCCGACGGAACGCGCCGCCGGCTTCCTGTCGGATCAGCTGCGGATAAACTCCAGCAGATCCTTGTTGATGGTCTCTGCCTCGGTCGTCGGCATGCCATGCGGGAAGCCCGGATAGGTCTTCAGCACGCAGTTCTGCAGCAGATCGGCCGATTTCCGGCCCGAAATCTCGAAGGGGACGACCTGATCGTCCAGACCGTGCATGACCATCATCGGGGTGGTGATCGACTTCAGATCCTCGCGGAAATCGGTCTGCGAAAAGGCCACGATGCTGTCGTAATGCGCCTTGGCGCCGCCCATCATGCCCTGACGCCACCAGTTCAGGATCACCGGCTCGGACGGCTCTGCCCCGTCGCGGTTATAGCCATAGAACGGGCCTGCGGGCACGTCGTGGAAGAACTGCGCGCGGTTTTCGGCGGTGTTCTTCTGGAAGTCGTCGAAAACCGATTTGTCGATCCCATCGGGATTGTCGTAGGTCTTCACCATCAGCGGCGGCACGGCGCTGATCAGCACGCCCTTGGCCACCTTGTCCTCGGGGTGCCGGGCGATATAGCGCGCCACGACACCGCCGCCGGTCGAATGGCCGACATGCACCGCGCCCTGCACGCCCAGATGCCTGACCACGGCGGCGGTGTCATCGGCGTAATGGTCCATGTCATGCCCGTCCCAGACCTGCTGGGAACGGCCATGGCCGCGGCGATCGGTGGCGACGACGCGGAAACCCTGGCCAAGGAAGAACATCATCTGGGCGTCCCAGTCATCGGCGCTCAGCGGCCAGCCGTGATGGAAAAAGATGACCGGAGCGTCTTTCGGGCCCCAGTCCTTGTAATAGATTTCGACGCCATCGTCGGTGGTAACATAGCCCATTGGTGACTCCTTTATTCACGTGTCATTCGTTGTGTCGCGCGGGCCTTATGCCGTGATTGCGGCGGGATGCGCCGGCGCCACCGTGATCGGGTCAGGGCATCCGTTTGTCCAACAGATCCCCGATGGTCGCCCGATCATCAGTCTTTGCTGATCGTTTCCCGCCCTCAACCATGACGTGATTCGAGCGAACAGCGCGAAACATAAGGGTGAAGCATGGTTCAGGGTCAAGCGACCCGAAGCGCTAAATTTGCAGATTCTGAAAAATCCTGCCGGGCGGCGATGAGGGCTCGTTTCCGACCGGCGGATCCTGCGTCAGTTGTCGCCGGAATTGCTGCCGCGCCGTGGCTTTGGCAGGTAATCGGCTGCATCGGGGATCAGCAGCGACAGCATCCGCGCTGCATTGGCCGCGCAATCCATCCCCTCGGGCCGGGTCGAGAAAGCCTGCCGGAGGGCCATGATGCGGGCCTTGCTGTCCGCAAGCCGGGCCTCTTGCGCCGCGATCTGGGCCAGCTTGTCCTCCAGCATCGCGGAGAGGCGGTCGTGATCCCAGCTGACGACATCCGGCGGCACAAGGATGCGGATCTCTTCAAGGCTGAACCCGGCCACCTGCGCGGCAAGGATCAGCTTCAGCGCAAGCACCGATTCCGGCGGATAGGCGCGATAGCCATTGGGCATGCGATAGACGGATTTCAGCAGGCCGATCCGCTCGTAATAGCGGATGCGCGAAATCGACAGCCCCGTCTGGCTTGCCAGTTCACCGATCTTCATCCTGCCCCCAGAGCGACGTGTCAAAGCCGAGAACCTACGCGCCGCAAGATCTGCCGTCGAGCCGCGAACACGGCGCAAGCCCCCGCGTGGCGGAAAGGTGAGACCGCTGGGCGGGTTCGGGCCCGGCCACCGATCACATTTGCTTTACCTGCGACGAATCAGCGCAGGTAAGGGCGCGATTGGCCCGCGCATGTGCGGATTAAAAATATTCACAAATAAATTCAATAAACTAACTAGATCATCGCGGATTTATTAACCAGTTTCCGGGCCCTTTTGACTTTCATCAAGGCGCCGGATTTCAGGGCGTGTTTTGTGCAGGTCAATATCCGCGACAGGATTCCGTTGCGGAAGCCAGCGTAGTGGGAGAACGATATGCCAGCGCAGATCACACCCGACCCGGCGGCCCAAAGCCGCGCCCTTTGGCTTAGCACATTCGCCTTTACTCTGTGCTTCGCGGTCTGGACCATCTTTTCAATCATCGGATTGGAGATCAAACAGCAACTCGGCCTGTCCGAGTTCCAATACGGCCTGCTGATCGCAACCCCGATCCTGACCGGATCGCTGTCGCGCTTCATCCTTGGCGTCTGGACCGAACGCTATGGCGGGCGGCTGGTCTTTGCCCTGCAGATGATCCTGACGGCGGCGGCCACATGGGCGCTGATCTGGGCCGACAGCTATGCAACCTTCCTGCTGGCCGCGCTTGGCGTGGGGCTTGCGGGCGGGTCCTTCATCGTCGGCGTCGCCTATGTGTCGAAATGGTTTCCGCCGGAAAGGCAGGGAACCGCGCTTGGCATCTTTGGCATGGGCAATGTCGGCGCGGCGGTGACGAAATTCCTGGCGCCCTTTGTGCTGGTCGCCTGGGGATGGCAAAGCGTCGCGCAGATCTGGGCGGTGGCCATCGGCCTGATGGGGCTGGTGTTCTTTCTGGTCGCGCGGGACGATCCGGCCTTTCGCGCAAGGCGTGAACAGGGCCTGCCCGCCCCGTCGCTGGCCGAGCAGTTTGCCCCGCTGAAGAACCTGCAGGTCTGGCGCTTTTCGCTGTATTACTTTTTCGTCTTCGGCGGCTTTGTCGCGCTGGCGCTGTGGCTGCCGCATTACCTGACCGATGTTTACGGCGTCGATGTCCGGGTGGCGGGGATCTGCGCGGCGGTCTTCAGCCTGGCGGCCAGCGTCTTCCGTGCCTATGGCGGCGTGCTGTCGGATCGGTTCGGCGCCCGCGCGGTCATGTACTGGACGCTGGGCTTTTCGGGGCTGCTGCTGTTCATGCTGTCCTATCCGCCGACGGATTACGTGATCCACGGCCGTAACGGTCCGATCTCTTTCTCGACGCAGATGGGGCTTGTGCCCTTCGTCATCACGCTGTTCGCGCTTGGGTTCTTCATGAGCCTGGGCAAGGCGGCGGTGTTCAAGCACATCCCCGTCTATTATCCCAACCATGTCGGCGCGGTCGGCGGGCTTGTGGGCATGATCGGCGGTCTGGGCGGGTTCATCCTGCCCATCGTCTTTGGCGGCCTGCTGGATCTGACGGGGATCTATACCTCTTGCTTCGTGCTGCTTCTGGTCATCGTCGTCGTGTCGATGGGCTGGATGCACCTGTCGATCCGCAATATGGAGCGCAAGGCCCATGGCACGGCGCTGGACAATCTGCCCAGCTTCCCCGAGCTTGCCGAGGTCCATGACCCCGCCCGTACCGCCATGCCGCACACGCTGGAGGAATGGCACCCCGAGGATCCGCAATTCTGGCAACAAAAGGGCCGCAAGATCGCGCGGCGCAACCTGTGGATCTCGATCCCGGCGCTGCTGTTCGCCTTTTCGGTCTGGATGGTCTGGTCGATGGTGGTGGCCAAGCTGCCGCTGATCGGTTTCGACTTCTCGACCGATCAGCTGTTCTGGCTGGCCGCCCTGCCCGGCCTGTCCGGCGCGACGCTGCGGATCTTTTACAGCTTCATGGTGCCGATCTTCGGGGGCCGGTTGTGGACGACGATCTCGACCGCGTCGCTGATGATCCCGGCCCTTGGCATCGGCTATGCCGTCCAGAACCCTGAAACGCCCTATATGATCTTCCTGATCCTGGCGCTGCTTTGCGGCTTCGGGGGCGGGAACTTCGCCTCATCCATGGCCAATATCGCCTATTTCTTCCCGAAATCGGAAAAAGGGAACGCGCTGGCCATGAATGCGGGTCTGGGCAATCTGGGCGTCTCGCTGATGCAGTTTCTGGTGCCCATCGTGATCACCGCAGGCGTCTTTGGCGCCATGGGCGGCGCGCCCGAGACGTTGCAGGATGGCGGCGAATTGTGGTTGCAGAATGCGGGCTTCATCTGGGTGCCCTTCATTCTGGTCTCGACCGCGGCGGCATGGTTCGGGATGAACGATATCGCCGATGCCCGCGCCAGCTTCAGCGAGCAGGCGATCATCTTCACCCGCAAGCATAACTGGCTGATGTGCCTGCTTTATACCGGCACCTTCGGCAGCTTCATCGGCTTTTCCGCCGGCTTCCCGCTGCTGATCAATCTGGCCTTCCCCAGCGTGAATGCGCAGAACTTCGTGTTCATCGGCCCCTTCCTTGGCGCGCTCAGCCGGGCCGGGACGGGCTGGATCAGCGACCGGTTCGGCGGCGGGCGGGTCACCTTCTGGACCTTCATCGGCATGATGATCGCGACCTTCTGCGTCATCACCGCGCTTGGCGCAGGCAGCTTTATCGGCTTCTTCGCGGGCTTCATGGCGCTGTTCTTCCTGACCGGCGTGGGCAATGCCTCGACCTTCCAGATGATCCCCACGATCATGTCGAAAGAGGTTCCGCGCCTGATGCCCGACCTGACGGGCGAGGCGCTGCGCAAGCAATCGGAACGCGAAAGCGCGGCGATCATCGCCTTTACCTCGGCCATCGCGGCCTATGGCGCCTTCTTCATCCCGATGGCCTATGGCACCTCGATCACCATGACCGGATCGCCGGTCGGCGCCTTGTGGGGCTTTGTGATCTTCTATGCGCTCTGCATTGCCGTGACCTGGTTCTACTACACGCGGCGCGGCGGGCTTCTGCACGATGTGGAAAACCGCCGCCTGCCCCCCGCCCCGACATCTCAACCTGCCTGACACCCTGACGGAGACAGCAACATGAGCCATCTTCTGGATCGCCTGAATTTCCTGAAATCCAACCGAAAGGACGTCTTTGCCGAGGGCTATGGCCAGACCACCACGGAAAGCCGTGACTGGGAGGACACATATCGTTCGCGCTGGCGCCATGACAAGATCGTGCGCTCGACCCACGGGGTGAACTGCACCGGGTCCTGTTCGTGGAAGATCTATGTCAAATCCGGCATCGTGACCTGGGAAACGCAGCAGACGGATTATCCGCGCACCCGGCCCGATCTTCCCAATCACGAACCGCGCGGCTGCGCGCGGGGTGCCTCCTACAGCTGGTATCTGTATTCCGCCAACCGGGTAAAGACGCCACTGATCCGCGGGCGGCTGATGAAGCTGTGGCGCGAAAAGCGCCGCAGCATGTCGCCGGTTCAGGCATGGGCCGCGATCCAGAACGACCCCGAGGCGCGGGCCAGCTATACCCGCATTCGCGGCAAGGGCGGCTTTGTGCGCGCAAGCTGGGCCGAAGCGACCGAGATGGTGGCCGCCGCCAATGCCTATACCGCCAAGACATATGGGCCCGACCGGGTCTTCGGCTTCTCGCCCATCCCGGCGATGTCGATGATTTCCTATGCGGCGGGCACCCGCTATCTGTCGCTGCTGGGCGGCACCTGCATGTCCTTCTATGACTGGTATTGCGACCTGCCGCCCGCCAGCCCGCAGACCTGGGGCGAACAGACCGATGTGCCGGAATCGGCGGATTGGTATAATGCGGGCTATCTGATCCTCTGGGGTTCGAACGTGCCACAGACCCGGACGCCCGATGCGCATTTCTATACCGAGGTACGTTACAAAGGCACGAAATCCGCTGTCATCTGCCCCGATTATTCCGAGGCCGCGAAGTTCAGCGATATCTGGCTGCATGCCAAGCAGGGCACCGACGCGGCACTTGGCATGGCCTTCGGCCATGTAATCCTGCGCGAATTCCATCTGGACCGTCAGGTCCCCTATTTCGAGGATTACTGCCGCCGCTATTCCGACATGCCGATGCTGGTCCGTCTGGATCATGTCGGCGACCGGATCGTGCCGGGCAAACAGCTGCGCGCCTCGGATCTGTCCGACGGCATGGGCCAGAAGATCAACCCGGAATGGAAGACCATCGCGATTGACGATGACAGCGGCAATCTGGTCGTCCCCAACGGCTCGATCGGGTTCCGCTGGGGCGAAGAGGCCGGGCGCTGGAACCTTGAGGCCAAGGCCAGTGGGGCCGAGACGCAGCTGCGGATGAGCCTGCTGCTGGATGAGGATCACGACGAGGTCGTGCCGGTCGATTTCCCCTATTTCGGCGGCGCGGCCAGCAACGGGTTCGAGGTCGATGACCGCGGCGATATCCTGACCCGCCACGTGCCCGCGCGTCGGGTGACGCTGGCCGACGGGACCGAGGCGCTGGTGGCGACGGTCTTTGACCTGCTCTGCGCCAATTACAGTCTGGATCGTGGCCTGGGCGGCGAAAATGTCGCCACGGATTACGATTCCGATGTCCCCTTCACCCCCGCCTGGGCCGAACGGATCACCGGCGTGTCGCGCGACAAGATCATTCAGGTCGCCCGCGAATTCGCCACCAATGCCGAAAAGACGAATGGCCGCTCGATGGTCATTATCGGGGCGGGGATGAACCACTGGTTCAACATGGATATGAACTATCGCGCGGTCATCAACATGCTGGTGATGTGCGGTTGCGTCGGCAAATCCGGCGGCGGCTGGTCGCATTATGTCGGGCAGGAAAAGCTGCGCCCGCAAACGGGCTGGACCGCGCTGGCCTTTGCGCTGGACTGGGCGCGTCCGCCCCGGCACATGAACTCGACCAGCGCCTGGTACGCCCATACCGATCAGTGGCGCTATGAGACCGTCACCGCGTCCGAAATCCTGTCGCCCACCGCACCGCGCGGCGATTGGACCGAGTTGAGCCTGATCGACTATAACGTGCGGGCCGAACGCATGGGCTGGCTGCCCTCGGCCCCGCAGCTCAGGACCAACCCGCTGAAGGTCGGCCGCGCCGCGAAGGATGCCGGGATCGAGGTCAAGGATTACGTCGCCCAGCGGCTGAAATCGGGGGAATTGCAGATGTCCTGCGAAGATCCCGACGCGCCGGAAAACTGGCCGCGAAACCTGTTCGTCTGGCGCTCGAACCTGCTGGGATCCTCGGGCAAGGGGCATGAATATTTCCTCAAACACCTGCTGGGCACCGATCACGGCGTGCAGGGCAAGGATCTGGGTCAGCAGGGGCGCCGCAAACCGGTCGAGGTCGCCTGGCACCAGGATGCGCCGGAAGGCAAGCTGGACCTGCTGGTGACCATCGATTTCCGCATGTCCACCACGGCGGTCTATGCCGATATCGTGCTGCCGACCGCGTCCTGGTACGAAAAGGACGACATGAACACCTCGGACATGCATCCGTTCATCCACCCGCTGCAGGCGGCGGTCGATCCGGCCTATGAATCGAAATCCGACTGGGAGATCTTCAAATCCATCGCCCAGAAATTCTCGGAAATCTCGCCCGAGGTTCTGGGCGTCGAAACCGATGTGGTGCAACTGCCGCTGCAGCATGACAGCCCCGGCGAGATCGCGCAGATGGATGTGCGCGACTGGAAGCGGGGGCAATGCGATCTGCTGCCCGGCAAGACCGCGCCCGCCTATATCGCCGTCGAACGCGACTATCCCAACCTTTACCGCCGCTTCACCTCGCTTGGGCCGCTCATGGAAAAGCTGGGCAATGGCGGCAAGGGGATCAGCTGGAACACCGAAACCGAGGTGCATCACCTGAAGGCGCTGAACGGGACGGTGACCGAGGACGGGCCGACCAAGGGCAATGCCCGGATCGACACCGCCATCGACGCCGCCGAGGTGGTGCTGATGCTGGCCCCCGAAACCAACGGAGAGGTCGCGGTCAAGGCATGGAAGGCCCTGACCAAGGCCACGGGCCGCGACCATGCGCATCTGGCCGAGGTCAAGGAGGACGAAAAGATCCGCTTCCGCGACATTGCCGCCCAGCCGCGCAAGATCATCAGCTCTCCCACCTGGTCGGGCATCGAAAGCGAAGAGGTCTGCTATAATGCCGGCTGGACCAATGTGAATGAGTTGATCCCCTGGCGCACCCTGTCGGGCCGACAGCAGCTGTATCAGGATCACGAATGGATGCGCGCCTTTGGCGAGGCTTTCGTGACCTGGCGCCCGCCGGTCGATCTGAAAACCGTGGGCGAGGATGCGACGCGGTCGCTGCAGGCGGGTGAAAAGCATGTCGTGCTGAACTTCATCACCCCGCACCAGAAATGGGGCATCCATTCGACCTATTCCGACAACCTGCTGATGCTGACGCTGAACCGGGGCGGCCCGGTCGTCTGGATGTCAGAAACTGACGCCAGAAAAGCCGGGCTGGCCGATAATGACTGGGTCGAGGTCTTTAACAGCAATGGCGTCATCACCGCCCGCGCCGTGGTCAGCCAGCGGATGAAGGAAGGCACGCTGTTCATGTATCACGCGCAGGAAAAGATCGTGAACACGCCCGGCAGCCAGATCACCGGCAACCGTGGCGGCATCCACAACTCGGTCACCCGCACGATCCTGAAGCCGACCCATATGATCGGCGGCTATGCGCAGCTGTCCTATGGCTTCAACTATTACGGCACGGTCGGGTCGAACCGCGACGAATTCGTCATCGTCCGCAAGATGAACAAGATCGACTGGCTTGATCAGACGGATGAAGCCGCGTCAGCCACCCCAAGCCCGGAGGCAGCAGAATGAAAGTACGCGCACAAATCGGCATGGTCCTGAACCTGGACAAATGCATTGGCTGTCACACCTGTTCGGTCACCTGCAAGAATGTCTGGACCTCTCGGGAAGGGGTCGAATACGCCTGGTTCAACAATGTCGAAACCAAGCCCGGCATCGGCTATCCCAAGGACTGGGAAAACCAGAAGCGCTGGAAGGGCGGCTGGACCCGCACCAGCGCGGGCCATCTGCAACCCAAACAGGGCGGCAAATGGCGCATTCTGGCCAATATCTTTGCCAATCCCGACCTGCCGGAAATCGACGATTTCTACGAGCCCTTCACCTTCGATTACGACCACCTGAAATCCGCGCCCGAGGGCAAGGCCTTTCCAACGGCCCGCCCGCGTTCGCTGGTCTCGGGCGAGCGGATCGAGAAGATCGAATGGGGCCCGAACTGGGAAGAGATCCTGGGCGGCGAATTCGAAAAACGCTCTCAGGATTACAACTTCGAAGGCGTGCAGAAAGAGATCTACGGAGAATATGAAAACACCTTCATGATGTATCTGCCGCGCCTGTGCGAACACTGCCTGAACCCGGCCTGTGTCGCCTCTTGCCCCTCGGGCGCGATCTACAAGCGCGAGGATGACGGCGTCGTGCTGATCGATCAGGACAAGTGCCGAGGCTGGCGGATGTGCGTCTCGGGCTGTCCCTACAAGAAGATCTATTACAACTGGTCGACCGGCAAATCCGAGAAATGCGTGCTGTGCTATCCGCGTCTGGAAAGCGGGCAGCCGACGGTCTGTTCGGAAACCTGCGTGGGGCGGATCCGCTATCTTGGGGTGATGCTGTACGATGCGGACCGGATCGAAGAGGCCGCCGGCGTCGAGGATGAACAGCAGCTTTACGATGCGCAGATGGGCATCTTTCTGGACCCGAACGATCCCGAGGTGATCGCCGCCGCCCGCGCCGAGGGCGTGCCGGAAGACTGGATCACCGGGGCGCAGAATTCGCCCATCTGGAAGATGGCGATGGAATGGAAGATCGCCTTCCCGCTGCATCCCGAATACCGCACCCTGCCGATGGTCTGGTATGTGCCGCCGCTGTCGCCCATCCAGAACGCGGCCGAGGCGGGCCGGATCGCCGCGCAGGACGACATGCCCGACATCCGCAGCCTGCGCATTCCGCTGCGCTATCTGGCCAATATGCTGACCGCCGGGGATGAGGCGCCCGTGGCGCTGGCGCTGGAACGGATGATGGCGATGCGCTCCTATATGCGGGCCAAATCCATCGACGGCGTCATCAATCTTGGCGCCGCGCAGCGCGTCGGACTGACCCCGCTGCAGATCGATCAGATGTATGAGCTGCTGGCCATCGCCAATTACGAAGACCGCTTTGTCATCCCGACGACGCATCGCGAACTGGTCGAGGACGCCTATGACCTGCGCGGCGGCTGCGGCTTTACCGATGGGCATGGCTGTTCCTCGGGCGATGGCGGCTCGCTGTTCGGGAACAAGAAATTCCGCAGTCCGCAGGAGTTTCTGGCATGAAAAGTTTCAAGGCGCTCTCTGCCCTTCTCAGCTATCCCTCGGCCGAGCTTTGCGCGGCCATCCCCCAGATCCGCGACGTGCTGCATCAGGAAGGGCTGATCGGCCCGCGCCGCCTGGCCGAGCTTGACACGTTGCTGCATCAGCTTGCCGATCGCGATCTGTACGAATTGCAGGAACGCTATGTGCTGCTGTTCGATCGCTCGCGCACGCTGTCGCTGAACCTGTTCGAGCATATTCACGGCGAAAGCCGCGACCGGGGCGGGGCGATGGTCGATCTGCTGGAAACCTATCGCGCGGGCGGCTTTGACCTGGCCGGTCCGGAACTGCCCGATCATCTGCCGGTGCTGCTGGAATACCTGTCCACCCGCCCCCTGCCCGAGGCCCGCGCCATTCTGGCCGATGCCGCCCATATCATCGCCGCGCTGGCCGAACGCCTGCACCGGCGCGAGGCGGCCTATGCGGCGGTGATGACCACGCTGGTCGCGCTGTCCGAAGCCGATGCCGAGCCGCCCGCCGAACTGGCCGGGATCCCCGATGACGACCCCGAGGATCTGGCCGCGCTGGATGCCGTCTGGGAGGAAGCCCAGGTCACCTTCGGCCCCGACCCGAATGCCGGCTGCCCCGTCAGCCGCGATCTTCTTGCCCGTATGGACGCGCGCTAGCCCGCCCTGAACGCCAGAAAGGATAAGTTATGGAATTCTTCATCTTTCAGGTCCTGCCCTATGTGGCGCTGACCGTCATGTTTCTGGGCTCGATCATCCGTTACGAGCGCGATCCCTTTACCTGGAAATCGAAATCCAGCCAGCTTCTGGCCCGCCGCCAGCTGGTGATCGGTTCGGTGCTGTTCCATGTCGGCATCATCATCATCTTCTTCGGCCATCTGGTCGGGATGCTGACGCCGATCCAGGTTTTCGACTTCCTGCATATCGGCCATGGCTTCAAACAGGTGATGGCCATTGTCATCGGCGGCATTGCCGGGCTGATGGCGATTGCGGGTGGGCTGATCCTTCTGCATCGCAGGCTGTTCAACCCGCGCGTCCGGGCGATTTCCAGCTTTGCCGATATCGCCATCCTCGTGCTGCTGAATGTCCAGCTTCTGCTGGGGCTGGCCACGATCATCGTGTCGATGCAGCATCTGGATGGCGAAGAAATGGTCAAGTTCATGCAATGGGCCAATGCGATCATGCTGTTCCGGCCCGATGCCTGGCTTAGCGTTCAGGATGTCCACTGGCTGTTCAAGCTGCATATCCTGCTGGGCCTGACGATCTTCATGCTGGTGCCCTTCACGCGGCTTGTGCATATGGCCTCGGCCCCGATCCGCTATCTGTGGCGACCCGGCTATCAGATCGTGCGCAGCAAGCGTCACGATCCCGAAGACAGCCCCGCCCCGCAACATCCGGCCGAATAGGTGCGCCATGCAGATCAAACCCCTTCTGCCCCCGATCATCGTCAACGGCGTCACGCTGGACCCCGCCCGCATCGCGGCCGAGGCGCAGAACCATCCTGCCCCCAAGGGCAAGCCCGGCGCGGCGTGGAAAGCCGCCGCCCGTGCGCTGGCCATCCGGGAATTGCTGCTGCAAGAGGTCGCCCGCCGCGACCTTGACGCCACCCCGGCCGAGATCGCGCCCGGCCAGTGGGAAACCGAGGATGAGGCCCGGATCGCCGCGCTGCTGGACGCCGCCATCACCCCCGAGCCCGCCGATGAGGGCCAGCTGCGTGCGCTCTATGACGCCCATCCCGACCGCTTTCGCGCCCCGTCGCTTTATGAGGCGGCGCATATCCTGCTGCCGGTCGCGCCGGATGATCCCAAGGCACGGGCCGAGGCCGAAGACACCGCCCGCTCCCTGATCGCGGACCTGAAGACCGCACCGCAGAAATTCGCCGCGATGGCGGAAGAATACAGCGCCTGTTCGTCGAAAAACGCGGGTGGGGTGCTGGGTCAGCTGAGTTCGGGCGACACGGTGCCGGAATTTGAAGCGGCGCTGTCGCGGATGCAGGAAGACAGCATCGCGGATCAGCCGGTGCGCAGCCGCTATGGCCTGCATGTCGTTCGGCTGGACGCGATGGTCCGGGGCGAGGTGCTGCCCTTCGACACCGTCCTGCCCCGGCTGCGCGAAGCCCATGACAAGGCCGCATGGCTGCGCGCCTGTCACGCCTTCATCGCCGGGCTGATCCGCAAGGCAAAGATCATCGGCCTGACCATCGACACCGACAGCGCCCTTCCCTTTGCCCGGCAGGAGGGATGAGCATGCAGATCGCCTATGTCACGCTTTCGGGTCGCGGCGCCATCGACCGCCTGCTGGCCCAGGCGGTGGGCCAGTTGGAGGCCGCGGGCCTTGCGCTGGCGGGCACGGTGCAGACCAATATCGACCGCGCTGACCGACCGCTCTGCGATATGGACCTGCGGCTTCTGCCCGATGGGCCAGAGGTGCGGATCAGCGTCGATCGCGGCCCCGAGGCCCGGGGCTGTCGGCTGGACGCGGATGCGCTGGAACGCTCGGTCATGTGGACCGAAGCCGCGCTGAGGCGCGCCGATCTGCTGGTCGTCAACAAATTCGGCAAGCAAGAGGCCGAGGGCCGTGGCCTGACAACCGCGATTGCCAAGGCTCTGGAACAGGGCATCCCGGTTCTGGTCGGCGTCAACGGGCTGAACCTGCAACCGTTTCTGGATTTCGCCGGGCAACTGGCCACCCCCCTGCCCGCCAGTGCCGAGGCAATCACCGAATGGTGCCTTGCCGCCTGTCGCGACGCGGCGCGGGATCACATGGCGCAGGCATTCGAGACCGCGCATGGCTGACATGACCATCGCCCGGATCATGCATGTCGCCGCCGTCCTTTTCTGGATCGGCGGCGTCGGCTTTGTCACGCTGGTCATCATGCCCGCGATCCGCGACAGCGCGGCGCAGGGCGACCGGCTGGCCAGCTTTGGCCGGATCGAGCGTCATTTCGCCCCGCAGGCGCGGATCTGGGTGCTGCTGGCCGGGATCAGCGGCTTCTGGATGGTCTGGCGCGGGCAGATGTGGTCGCGTTTTCAGGAACCGGGCTTCTGGTGGATGCATGCCATGCTGCTGGTCTGGCTGATCTTCATGCTGATCCTGTTCGTGATCGAACCCGTTCTGAGACGCATCAGGCGCGGAAAGCCCCAGATCTCACCCCGTGCCTTCCGCGTCGTGATGATCGCGCATCGGGTGCTTCTGACATTGGCCGTGATCGCCCTGATCGGCGCGGTGGGCGGATCGCACGGACTGTTCTGATCCGCCGATGGCATGGCTGCGACATCAGGACGATGGTAAAGCGGCGCGGCGCGGCGTAAGCTGGCCACAGCGCGCCTTTTCCGTATGCCCCTTTCCTGACCGTCCTGCATCCGACCCCACATGTCCGAGACCCTTACCGACAATCAGCGCCAGATCGCGCGGCAATCCCGCTTTCTGGCGACGCTGCCGATAGATATGAGAGAGCCCCTGCTGGACGCCGCACGGGTCGTTCACTTTCAGCGCGGCGAGGCCATCTTCTATCAGGGCGATGAGGCGCACGCGTTGCATATCGTCACCGATGGCTGGGTCAAGCTGTACCGGATCACGCAGAACGGGACCGAGACGGTGGTGCATATCTTCAGCCGGGGTCAGTCCTTTGGTGAGCCGATCGCGCTGCAGCGGTCGGCCTATCCCGTCTCGGCCGAGGCGGCCACCGATTGCCATGTGATCTGCGTGCCCGCCGATGCGCTGTTATCGACGCTGGACGCGCATCCCAAGGTCGCGATTTCGATCATCGCCTCGATGCTGATCCATCTGCAGGGCCTTGTCGAACAGATCGAGCAGTTGAAAGCCCGGTCCGGCACGCAGCGCGTTGCGGGATTTCTGCTGGAACTGTGCCCGCAGGGCGTCGAAAGCGCCGTCGTGACCATGCCCTATGACAAGGCGCTGATCGCGGGACGGCTGGGAATGCAGCCCGAAAGCCTCAGCCGGGCCTTCGGGCGATTGCGGAAATTCGGGGTCGAGATCGACCATAATCAGGCCCGGATCAGCTCTGTCGCCCAGCTGCAGGAAATCGCTTTCGCCGAAAGCTGAGCCGGGCGCGCCGTGTCGGTCCTAATGCTTCAGCCGCGCCGGCTGCAAGGCGGCCCAGCCTTCGCCCCCGTCGATCTCGTCGGCCAGAATTTCCGCCGTGACCGGGCCAAGGGTAAAGCCCTGATGACCATGGCCGAAATGTGCCCACAGGTTCGGCTGATCGGGAACCTTGCCGATCACCGGCAGCATGTCGGGCATGCAGGGGCGGCGGCCGGTCCAGGGTTCGGCCTCGACCGGGGCACCGATGTCGAACAATTCGCGGGCGGCCTCTTCCCCGTGGCGCAGTTGCGGCGGCGCCAGACGCGGATGCGAGGTCAGTTCCGCCGCCGTGGCGATGCGCAAACCGCGCCGCATCGGCGACAGCACGACCGAATTGCCGAAATCCGCAATCGGGTGATTGGGCGGCGTTTCCATGTGGTAATGGCGGTGATAGCCGCGCTTGTAGACCATCGGCACGTTCAGCCCATAGCGCGCCAGCAGCATGGGCGACCAGGGGCCAAGCGCAATGACCGCATGTTCGCCGGTATAGTCATCGGCCCGCCAGCCGTTGCCATCGCGATGCAGATCGCCCGCATCGCCATTCACGATCCGCCCGCCCTGCTTTTCGAACAGATTCGCATAGGCCGCGACAAGCCCGCCCGGATCCGAACAGGCCCAGGCATCGCGCCAATGGGTCGCGCCCTCGACCTCGACCTTGATGGCGGGTTCCAGACCACGCAACTCGGCCCCGTCCATCAGCTTGGCCTCGACGCCGAATTCATCCAGGAAACGCTTGGCCGCGATGCGCGCCTTGGCCATGGCCTTGGGCGTGCGGTGGATCTCGATATAGCCATCGCGGCGGATCAGGTTGTCGGCACCGGCCGCCTGCACCAGCGGCGCGTGGCGTTCCGTCGATTGCCGGATCAGCTTGCCCCAGGTGATCGTCGCCCGACGATGGGCCGAGGGCAGAGAGTTGCGCGCATAGCTGAGAACGGCGCCCACCTGCGACATCAGGCCCGGAATGTTCCAGCGCACGTCATAGCCGCGCCCCAGCGCGATCTGCGCCAGAACCCAGGGCGACAGCGGCATGGCATAGGGTTCGACCGCCTCGGTCTGGATCAGCCCGGCATTGCCATAGCTGGTCTCGCGCCCCGGCGATCCGCGTTCCACAATCGTGACCTGATGCCCACGCGCCTGCAAGGCCAGCCCGGTGCTGACACCAACCATCCCCGCGCCCAGAACCAGAATCTCAGCCATTCCTGCCCCCCTTGGTAAATCGAGGCCACCCTGTGCAGAAATGAACCGCGTCGGGCAAGAATTTTCGGGCATTCTTCGGCGAGTGGCTGAATCTTTGCAAGATTCAACCAAAAAGCTCGCGACAGAAGGTCAATCCTTCGACCAAAGCATCCACTTCCTCGATGGTATTATACATCGCGAAAGAGGCGCGGGCGCTGGCGGTGATTCCATAGAAATCCATCAGTGGCATGGCGCAATGCGATCCGGCACGCACGGCGATGCCGCGCTTGTCCAGAATGGTCGACATGTCATGGGGATGCGCGCCCTGCATGGTCATGGAAAAGATCGCCCCCTTGTCGGGCGCATCGCCCTGAACCTGCAACCAGTTCAGGCTGCGCAGACGGTCGCGGGCGTAATCGCGCAGCTTGCGTTCATGGGCGGCGACATTTTCCATGCCCAGGCCCATCAGATATTCCAGTGCCGCGCCCAGACCGATCTGGTTGACGATGCCGGGGGTGCCTGCTTCGAATTTCAGCGGCGGATCGGCATAGGTGACACCGTCGCGCGACACCGTGCGGATCATGTCACCGCCGCCGATAAAGGGGCGCATCTCGGCCTGACGGTCGCGCCGGATCCAGATCGCGCCCGAGCCCGAGGGGCCATAGAGCTTATGCCCGGTGATGCAGTAGAAATCCACGCCCAGCTCGGCCAGATCCACCGGCATATGCACCGCGCCCTGCGACCCGTCGACCAGCACCGGCACATCGGTGCCCCGCGCCACCGCAGCGACATCGATGATCGTGCCGGTCACATTGGACATCTGCGTCAGGGCAATCAGCTTCGTGCGCGGCCCGACCGCAGCCAGGACCTTTTCCGCGGGCAGGCTGCCATCGGGTTCCGGCTCGACCCATTTCAGCACCACGCCCTGACGTTCACGCAGGAAGTTCCACGGCACGATATTGGCGTGATGTTCCAGAACCGACAGCAGGATCTCATCCCCCGCCTGCAACCGGGGCGCGGCCCAGCCATAGCTGACCAGATTGATCCCCTCGGTCGAGCCGCTGGTAAAGATCACCTCATCCTCATGCGGGGCGTTCAGGAAACGGGCAATGATGCCGCGCACACGCTCGTAATGATCGGTCGCCAGGTTGGACAGGTAATGCAAACCGCGATGGACATTGGCATATTCGCCCTCATAGGCGCGGGTGATGGCGCCGATCACCTGACGCGGCTTCTGGGCGCTGGCGCCGCTGTCCAGATAGACCAGCGGGCGGTTGTTCACCTGCCGAGACAGGATCGGAAAATCGGCGCGGACCTTGTCGATATCAAAGCTCATTGCGGTAACTCCGGCAGCATTCCCAGCATCGCGGCAAGGGGATAAAGCAACAGGCCAAGCGCCAGCAGCGTGCCGAACATGCCAAGCGCCACCTTGCCCGCGCTGCGGAACCCGTGCAGCGCCATGACGAATTGCGCGGTCAGCCAGAAGAACAGCGCGATCACCACGATCCCGGTGATCGAGGCCAGCGCGGGCAGGATCAGCACCATCACCAGATTGATGCATTCGACCGGGATCATCACCGCCTCGATCCAGGTGGTCAGGACCATCGCATCCTCGAACCGGCCCCTGCCGCCGAACAGCCGCCCGACATAGGCCATGGCGCCGGCCGACAGGACAATGGCAAAGATCTGGATCGCCGCCATCATCAGCGGGTTATCCAGCGGCGAGGATCCGGCGGCGACCGCCGTCACCTCGACCGGCATTCGCAGCATCAGGATCGCATTCCACAGAAAGCCCAGCAGGGCCGAGACGACCGCCATCAGCAGCATGGCAATCCAGCGCGCGCCGATGGGGAAATTCTGTCCGATCAGCCATCTGGCCGTGCCCTGCGGGTCACGGAAGGTCGACAGGAACAGCATCTTGAGATCTTCGAAGGTCATTTGCGCCTCGCCAAAGCCGAAAGGCCCGCGCCCCAGATGAACAGAAAGCCCAGGCCGCAGATGACCTGCACCAGCCCAAGCGCCGGGCCCGGCCCGACAAAGCCCGCGACCAGCCCCTGCAACAGCATCGCAGGCGCGACCGCCAGCAAGGCCCAGAACAGCGCCAGCCGCGAATCCGGCCCGCTGATCCGCCAGGGCGTCAGCCGCGACAGGACCGAGACCAGCCAGGCCAGCCCATAGGCGATCAGCGGCATGACGAACATCACCGCCAGCAGCGCGCCGCCAAAGCGCGCCTCGAAGGGGATCGAGGGGTCAAGGGTCGCGGCACGCGAATGCGACGGCATCTGCGCGATCAGAAAGATCAGCATCGCGACCATCAGCAGGACGACCTTCTGCGCCTCGCTCATCGCGGCAAGGCTCCGCACCACAGGGCGCGGCGCCCACCAGCTTTTCAGAACCCGCGGCAGGATCCCCCCCGACACGGCTTACTTTCCCGACCGGTCGGTCAGCCAGGCTTCCAGCCTGCCATTGATCTGGTCGCGCAATTCGTCGCTTTCGACCTCTTCCAGCGCATCGGCCAGGAAGGACAGGACCAGGAAAATGATCGCCCGGTCATGCGGCACCCCGCGAGAGCGCAGATAGAACAGCGCCTCTTCATCGATGGCACCCGTGGTCGAGCCATGCGAGCAGATCACGTCATCGGCATAGATCTCCAGCTCTGGCTTGGCCAGGAACTGGCTGTCCTCGTCCAGAAGCAGCGCCTGACTGATCTGGTAGCCGTCGGTCTTCTGCGCACCCGGCTTGACCAGGATCTTGCCCTGAAACACGCCTTTCGCGCCGTTTTTCAGCACCTTCTTGAACACCTGACGGCTTTCGCAGCGCTCGGCCGCGTGGGTGATGAAGACCGTGTCGTCATGGTGGAACGGACCGACATGACCATCGCCCAGAACCGCCGCCGCGATATGGGCCACGGCGTCGTCGCCGACGATTTCGATCACGCCTTCCTGACGCATGACCGACCCGTTCACCGACAGGGTAAAGGCCTTCAACTGCGCCTCGGCGTGAACGCGCGCAAACAGGTGCGACAGGCCCACGGTCTGATGGTTCGCGCGCTTCGAGGCGATGTAATGCAGCTTCGCACCTTGGGCGACATCGGCCTCGATCAGCCCGTTCGAGCGTGCGCCCGACATGCCGGTTTCCAGAACGGTCACTTCGCTGCCCGGCTCCATCCTGATGACATGGTGCCAGATCGCATCGGCATCGTCAGCCGCGCGGCGATGGGTGATATGCACGGGTTTCGAGGGTTTTCCCGTCACCCGGATCAGCACGCCGTCGCGCGCCGCAACCGTGTTCAGCGCCGCGAAGGGACGCTTGACCGGCACCTGACCCGAGGCTTCCAGAGCGCCATAGATCCCGGCGGCCCAGTGATCGGACCCGGTATCGGCGGCGGAGAGAATCTCGATCTCGACGCCCTCCAGCGACAGATCATCCGAGGCTGCCGCATCGAAGGCGCCGTCCACAAAGACCAGATTCAGCCGGTCCAGATCGGTAAATAGCGGCGAATCCCCGGCCGCCGCATCGACCGCCATCGGCTGAGGCTGCGCGGCGTTGAAGGGTTTCGGGTCGGTATAGCGCCAATATTCATCGCGCGGCGCGGGCAGGCCCATCTGTTGCAGGCGCGACAGCGCATCGCTGCGGGCTGCGGCGGTAAAGCCGCCGTTGGGCAAATCCAGCGCCGACAGCCGCGCGCCAAGCGCATCAGCCGGCTTGGCGGTGCCCGTCACCTGCGGTGTGACCTCTGCGGTCTTCACTGCGCTCTCCGCCATCAGCCGGCCTCCGACAGAAGATCGCCATAGCCCTCTTCTTCGACCTGCAGCGCCAGTTCGGGACCGCCGGTCTTCACGATGCGGCCATTCGACATGATATGGACCACGTCGGGCTGAATATGATTCAGCAGGCGCTGATAATGGGTGATGACCAGAAAGCTGCGATCGGGGCTGCGCAGCGCATTCACGCCGTCCGACACCAGACGCATGGCATCGACATCAAGGCCCGAGTCGGTCTCGTCCATGATGCACATGCGCGGCTCCAGCATGGCCATTTGCAGGATCTCGTTGCGCTTTTTCTCACCGCCCGAGAAACCGACATTCACCGGACGCTTCAGCATCTCGGCATCGATCTTCAGATCGGCGGCCTTGGCGCGCACGACTTTCAGGAATTCGCCGGCCGACAGTTCGTCCTCGCCACGCGCCTTGCGCTGTGCATTCACGGCGGTGCGCAGGAAGGTCATGTTGCCAACGCCCGGAATCTCGACCGGATACTGGAACGCCAGGAACAGCCCGGCGGCGGCGCGTTCCTCGGGCTCCATGTCCAGCAGGTCTTCGCCATCCAGCGCCGCCTCGCCCTCGGTCACCTCATAGCCGTCGCGGCCCGACAGGACATAGGACAGCGTCGATTTGCCCGAGCCGTTGGGCCCCATGATGGCATGCACCTGACCGGCCGGAACCTCCAGCGAAAGACCTTTCAGGATCTGCTTATCCTCGTCCTCAAGTTTGACGTGCAGATTATTGATTTTCAGCATAATTCTTACCTCAGTCGATGGTGACGGCGGTGCCGGAAGCCGACACCATCAGCATGTTGTTGATGACCTCGTAATCAAGGTCCACTCCGACGACCGCGTTGCCGCCCAGCTCCTGGGCGCGGTCCTGCATTTCTTTCAACGCCGTCTGGCGCGCCTCGGACATCGCCTTTTCATAGCTGCCCGAACGCCCGCCGACGATGTCGCGGATCCCGGCGAACATATCGCGGAAGATATTCGCGCCCAGGATCGTCTCGCCGGTGACGACGCCGTGATAGGCGCTGATCCTGCGCCCTTCGACGGATGGGGTGGTGGTGACGATCATCCCACCGAACCTTCCAGAGAGATCGCGACCAGCGATTGTGCCTCCATGGCGAATTCCATCGGCAGCGCCTGCAGCACTTCCTTGGCAAAGCCGTTGACGATCAGGGCCACGGCCTCTTCCTCATCCATGCCGCGCTGGCGGCAATAGAACATCTGGTCGTCATCGACCTTGCTGGTCGTGGCCTCATGTTCCACGCGGCTGCTGGTGTTCTTGACCTCGATATAGGGCACGGTGTGGGCGCCGCATTTGTCGCCGATCAGCAGGCTGTCGCATTGGGTATAGTTGCGGCTGTTGGTGGCGCGCGGATGCATCGTCACCAGACCGCGATAGGTATTCTGCGCCTGACCGGCCGAAATCCCTTTGGACACAATGCGAGAGCGGGTGTTCTTGCCAAGATGGATCATCTTGGTCCCGGTATCCGCCTGCTGGAAGTTGTTGGCGATGGCGATGGAATAGAACTCGCCCTGCGATTCATGGCCGCGCAGGATGCAGGACGGGTATTTCCAGGTGATCGCGCTGCCGGTTTCCACCTGCGTCCACATCACCTTGGCCCGATCCTCGCGGCAATCGGCGCGTTTGGTCACGAAGTTATAGATGCCGCCCTTGCCCTCTTCATCGCCGGGGAACCAGTTCTGGACGGTCGAGTATTTCACCTCGGCATCTTCCAGAATCACGATCTCGACCACGGCGGCGTGAAGCTGATTGGTGTCGCGCTTGGGCGCGGTGCAGCCTTCCAGATAGCTGACATAGCTGCCCTTGTCGGCGATGATCAGCGTGCGTTCGAACTGCCCGGTATTTTCGGCATTGATGCGGAAATAGGTGGACAGCTCCATCGGGCAGGTCACCCCCGGCGGCACATAGACGAATGAGCCGTCGGAAAACACCGCGCTGTTCAGCGTGGCGAAAAAGTTGTCCGATTGCGGCACGACGCTGCCCAGATATTTCTTGACCAGTTCGGGATGTTCGCGGATCGCCTCACTGATGGAACAGAAGATGACGCCCGCCTTGGCCAGTTCATCCTTGAAGGTGGTGCCCACGCTGACACTGTCGAACACGGCGTCCACGGCGACCTTGCGGCCCTCGGCCGGGACCTCGCCCGCGCCTTCGACGCCTGCCAGAATCATCTGCTCTTTCAGCGGGATACCCAGCTTTTCATAGGTCGCCAGCAGCTTGGGATCGACCTCATCCAGCGATTTCGGCTTTTCTTCCATGCTTTTCGGGCGGGCATAGTAATACTGATCCTGAAAATCGATTTCGGGATAGTTCAGCATCGCCCATTTCGGTTCGGTCATGGTCAGCCAGCGGCGAAAGGCCTGCAGCCGCCATTCGGTCATCCATTCCGGTTCGTTATTCTTCTGCGAGATCAGGCGGACGATATCTTCGTTCAGCCCCTTGGGGGCATAGTCCATCTCGATCTCGGTATCCCAGCCATATTTATAGCTGCCCATGTTCTGCACGGTTTCAACCGTCTCGCGGTCGACACCTTCGCGCACTTCAAGATCGGGGGTCGAGTTCATCCTTTGTCCTTCCTAAGGCCGGCCAGATTGCCTAGCCATTTCTGTCGCGCCAGCGTCCATACGCGGTTTCCCATGCATCCGCAAATCGGTTCATCTGATCCTCAGCCAAATCGGGGCTTATGGAAATTCGGATCGCGGATTGCGCTTCCTTATCGTCAAATCCCATGGCCTGCAGCGTCCCGCTGGCCCGGACCTTTCCCGAGGAACAGGCAGAGCCCGCCGAGATCGCGAAGCCTGCCAGATCCATCTGCATCACCTGGGTTTCACCCTTCCAGCCCGATGTAAGAATGCAGGTCGTGTTCGGCAACCGTCTGGCCCCATGACCGGCGATGCGCGATCCCGGCGCGGCTGCCAGCAGCCTGGCCTCCAGCGCGTCGCGGCGTTCGGCCACCTGATCCCACAACCCGGCCTCCAGATCGCGTTGCGCGGCGGTGGCTGCGGCGGCAAAGCCAAGGATGCCGATCAGGTTTTCCGTTCCGCCGCGACGGCCCTGCTCTTGCCCGCCACCGCGAATCAAGGCCTCTATATCGGTGCCCTTCTTCAGGATCAGCGCACCGATCCCCTTCGGCCCGCCCAGCTTGTGCGCGCTGACAAAGCCTGCCGTGATATCCAGCCAGTTGAAGGCAAAGGGCACCTTGCCGAAGGCCTGCGTCAGATCGGACGAGGCCAGACCGGCGGGCAAGCTTTGCATCACGCCGGTTTCGTTATTGGCGATCTGCAGCGTCGAATTCGCCGGGTCGGTCACGGTGACGATGCCATCACCATCGACTGCCAGATCGTCGTCGCACCAGGCCTTGATGGCGCTGTGTTCCACCGGGGCGCAATGCACGCCCTTGCCCGCCAGCACCATGGCCGCCGCCTCGGTCGTGCCCGAGGTGAAGATCACATCCGCACCCTCGGCCCCCAATGCGGTCGCAACCTCTTCGCGCGCGGCCTCCAGCGCCATCTTGGCCGCCCGCCCCTCGCTATGCACCGAAGAGGGGTTGCCGCTGATCTCCATCGCCGCGCGCATCGCGGCCTTCACCTCGTCACGCAGAGGGGTCGTCGCGTTCCAGTCCAGATAGGTTCTCATCCGATTTCCTCGGCAATGCGGTCGGCCAGACGGCGGGCAACCTCGGCCTTGGACATGCGCGGCCATTCCTCGGGGCCGTGCTGAGAGATCAGGGTGACGGCGTTTTCCTGACCGCCCATGATGCCGGTTTCGGGGCTGACATCATTCGCCACGATCCAGTCGCAGCCCTTGCGCAGCCGCTTTTCCGTGGCATGGCGCAACACATCGTTGGTTTCGGCGGCAAATCCCACGACAAGGCGCGGACGATCCTGTTCCAGATGGCTGATCCAGGCCAGAATGTCGGGGTTTTCCGACATTTCCAGCGCGGGCGGCCGACCCGAGCCGTCCTTTTTCATCTTGCTGTCCGAGGCATTGGTGACACGCCAATCGGCCACGGCGGCGGCCATGACGGCGGCATCGGCCGGCAAGGCGGCCTCGACCGCGTCGCGCATCTGGCGGGCGGTCTCGACCCGGATCACCTCGACGCCCGCGGGTGGGGGAACGCTGGCCGGGCCGGTGACAAAACTGACCCGCGCGCCCAGATCGCGCAGCGCCGCCGCAATCGCCGCGCCCTGCGACCCGGAAGAGCGGTTGGCGATATAACGCACCGGATCAATCGGCTCATGCGTCGGACCCGAGGTGACGATGACATGCCGCCCGTTCAGCCGCGCCAGGGTCAGCGGAATTTCCGATGTCAGCGCCCGCGTCGGCGGCAGGCTGGGCCAGACAGGCTGTTGCAACGCATCGCGGATGGCCGCGACGATCTGGTCGGGTTCGGACATGCGACCGGTGCCGAATTCGCCACAGGCCATGCTGCCATCATCCGGCCCGACCATCAGGATGCCGTCATCCTTCAGCGTGGCCAGATTGCGTTGCGTCGCCGGGTGGTGCCACATGCGCACATTCATCGCGGGCGCGATCAGCACGCGCTTGTCAGTGGCCAGCAGCAGGGTCGAGGCCAGATCATCGGCCAGCCCATTGGCCATCTTGGCCATCATATCGGCGGTGGCCGGGGCCACGACCACAAGATCGGCGTCGCGCGACAACTGGATATGGCCGATATCGGCCTCGGTCTCGATATCGAACAGCCCGTCATGGACCTTCTCGCCCGCCAGCACCGACACCGTCATCGGCGTGGTGAACTGCGCGCCCGCCTGCGTCAGAACCGGCGTGACATGGGCGCCCTCGGCGCGGATCAGCCGGATCAGCTGCGGGATCTTATAGGCGGCAATGCCACCGCCGATGATCAAAAGGATGCGTTTTCCGTCCATTATCGCCCCCGGGCTGTGCTGGCACAGAAATAGTCGCGCAACGGCCAAGTCGCAAGGAAAGCTGCACCCGGGATGTTAACCATTTCTTAACAGCGCCAGCGTTAACCATTTCCGGGCAAGGGATACCGGAAATGCCATGGTCGCCATCGCCTATTCCGTCGCCTTCGAGGGGATCGAGGCGCGACTGGTCGAAGTTCAGTGTTCGGTCGCCGCGGGCCTGCCCGGTTTCGCCATCGTGGGCCTGCCGGACAAGGCGGTCAGCGAGGCAAAGGAACGGGTCAAAGCCGCCTTTGGCGCGCTCTCCATTGCGCTGCCGAACCGGCGGGTGACGGTGAACCTGTCGCCCGCCGATCTGCCCAAGGAGGGCTCTCATTTCGATCTGCCCATCGCGCTGGCCGTGCTGGCGGCGCTGGAGATCCTGCCGGGCGATGAGCTGGCGCGCTGCGTCTGTCTGGGAGAGTTGGCTCTGGACGGGCGGCTGGCGCCGGTGACGGGTGCCCTGCCCGCCGCCATGGCCGCCGCCGAGGATGACCGCGCGCTGATCTGTCCGCAGCCCTGCGGGGCCGAGGCGGCCTGGGTCGATGCCGTGCCGGTGCTGGCCGCCCGCCATCTGCGCGAGGTGATCGACCATCTGACCGATCGCGCGCCCCTTGCGCGTGCCGCGCCGGGCAGCATCGGCACGGGCGCCAGCCATGGCTGCATGTCCGAGGTAAAGGGGCAGGAACGCGCCAAACGCGCGCTGGAGATCGCCGCCGCAGGTCGGCACCATCTGCTGATGGTCGGCCCACCCGGCGCGGGGAAATCCATGCTGGCCGCGCGCCTGCCCGGCCTGATGCCGCCGCTGGCCCCGGTCGAGGCGCTGGAAAGCTCGATGATCCATTCGCTGGCCGGGACGCTGGATCAGGGTGGCATCCTGCGCCATCCACCCTTTTGCGAGCCGCATCACACCGCCTCTATGCCTGCGATTGTCGGAGGCGGGCGCGGCGCCCGGCCGGGGCAGATCAGCCTGGCCCATAACGGCGTGCTGTTCATGGATGAATTTCCCGAATTTCCCCGTCAGGTTCTGGAGACGCTGCGCCAACCCATCGAGACCGGAGAGGTCGTCGTGGCCCGCGCCAATGCCCATATCCGCTATCCCTGCCGCTTCCTGCTGGTGGCGGCGGCCAATCCCTGTCGCTGCGGCCATCTGGCGGATGCGGCGCAGGCCTGTTCCCGCGCGCCCGGATGCGGCGGGGATTATCTGGGCCGCATCTCGGGGCCGCTGATGGACCGTTTCGATCTGCGGCTGGAGGTCCCGGCGGTCAGCTTTCTGGATCTTGAATTGCCCGAACGCGGCGAAAGCTCGGCCCGGATCGCCGAACGGGTGGCGGCAGCGCGTGATATCCAGGCGCGGCGGTTTCGCGACCACCCCCATATCCGCGTGAATGCCGACGCCTCGGGGCGCGTGCTGGACGAGATCGCGACACCGGATGCCGAGGGTCGGGACCTGATCCTGAAAGCCTCGGAACGGCTGGGCCTGACGGCGCGCGGCTATCACCGCATCCTGCGCAGCGCGCGCACAATCGCGGATCTGGATGGCGCGGCGGATCTGCGCGCGCCCCATATCGCCGAGGCGATCAGCTATCGCCTGCCCTTCGTCGCAGGCGGCTGACGCCAGCTCGGTTCCGCGCCCGGGGCTTGCATCTGGCCCCGAATTCCCGTTAGCACCGGCCCCGTATCGCCAGGTAAGACGGGACCATCTGCCCCCTGACCCAGCCATTCGCAGTAGGGCAGAAAGAGGCCATATGGACCAGATCATCACCCGCCACCGGCACGAATTGAAACGCCGCGTGCTGACCGTCACCGAGACGTGCCGCATCACCCCCAACATGATCCGCATCACGCTGCAAAGCGACGATCTGGGCGATTTTGTCAGCCTTGGCCCCGACGACCACGTGAAGCTGTTCTTTCAGGGCGATGGCGACAAGCCCGAGATGCGCGACTACACCCCGCGCGCCTTCGACACCGCCGCAAGAACGCTGACGCTGGATTTCGCCGTGCATGGCGAGGGTCCGGCGCAGGAATGGGCCGAGGCGGCGAAACCGGGTGACCTGCTGCATATCGGGGGGCCGCGCGGCTCTGCCGTGGTGGCGCCGGTCTTTGACTGGTATCTGCTGATCGGCGATGAAACCGCCCTGCCCGCCATCGGCCGCTGGATCGAGGAAATGCCTGCGGGAACCCATGTCACCTCTCTGGCGACGGTCGAATCCGAGGCCGAGCAGCAGCAGTTCGACACCGCCGCCACCCATCAGCCGATCTGGGTGCATCGCCCGCTGAACCTTGCCGCCGACCCCGCACCCCTGCTGCAGGCGCTGCGCCAGATCACCCTGCCGCCGGGCAAGGGCTTTATCTGGATCGCCGCCGAAGCAGGCGTCGCCCGCGCCGCCCGCGACCACGTGCTGTCGGAGCTCGGCCACCCGAAGGAATGGCTTAAGGCCTCGGGCTATTGGCTGCTTGGCGAAAGCGACGCACATCAGCCGCTGGACTGACGGCACGGACTTTCCCATGTTTTCGCTGCTGGAATCCCACTTCGCGCAGAGGATCTCTTCATCGCCCTGTGCGGCCGGATCGTCGTCAGACCGAATGTCGAGACAGGGTCGAGAAACGCGCGCATGTCGGAGGAAACGGTGTTCCACGTCCTGCACGCGCGCAAAAGGCATGGGCTGGCGAAAGTCGGGTTCGATCTCAATCCTCTGTCTGGCCCCAGGCCTTGGTTGCGGTCAAAAGTGCGGGGAACAGCTTGTCCTGGACATCGCCAGGGAGTTGGGAAAAGTCACCGTTCATGAGGAAATTGAAATCTATTCGATGTGCTAGGTATAGATATTTCATCAGGTCCCGATTGGGATAGGTCAATCCGGCCATAGCATTGCTCAAGACAGTTTTCGACACCCCGGCGGCTTTCGCCAGCGCGTTCCGCCGATCAAGGCCCGTTACGAGAAAGGCGGCGCGCAATCTGATTGCGCTCGCCTCGACGCTCATATCGTTCACTCTTGCCAAGCGTGTCTTTGAATCAATATCCATGATCTCATCATCGTGAAAAGTCAGGTCTGGCAAGATTGATATTGCTCACGGGGCGCGAACTCAACGGTTGCGCGATCTGCGTTCTTTTTTCGTTAGGGTAACTCTGCAACGCGGACCAAACGCGCGGAACCGAAGGTTCATTCGCATCGCTGCGGCATAAGAATTTTGTCGAACGTCGCACGGACGGCTGAATGCCGACATGTGACAGGATGGGGGGGACGATGTGGGGAACCGCCGCAACTGAAAAACGAAAAAGGCCAGCTTTTGCTGGCCATTTTTCTTTCGGCTATGGTGCGCGATGAGGGACTCGAACCCCCACGCCGAAGCGGCTGGACCTAAACCAACTGCGTCTACCAATTCCGCCAATCGCGCACGCCGGATATCCTTAGAAAGGAACGCCCACGAAGTCAAAGGGTAAGCACGGGATGCAGAACTGATAAATACGAACTTCCCCTGCAAAGGCCGGTTCAGAAAATGGCATAAATTCCCTTTGTTTACAAGGAAGTACAAAAACTCCCTTCAAATCCGCACATGCCCGTTCAGCTTGACTTTGAAAAACCTGCGGCGCAACATCGCAGCGTACCTATCTATTCGACAGGCAAAAGGAGGGTCTTCTATGAATATCGACCTTTCGCGGCGCGGCTTTCTGAAGCTGGCGGGTGCGGGGGTTGCGGCAACGTCGCTTGGGGCCATGGGCTTCGGCGAGGCTGAGGCGGCGGAAACCGCGCATGTGCGCGCCTTCAAGCTGACCACCACCACGGAAACCCGCAATACCTGTCCCTACTGCTCGGTCGCTTGCGGCATCATCATGTATTCCAAGGGCGACGTGAAAGCGGGCGAGCAGGCCGACCTGCTGCATATCGAAGGCGATGTCGATCACCCGACGAACCGCGGCACGCTGTGCCCCAAGGGCGCGGCGCTGAAGGATTTCGTCAAGGCCCCCACTCGTCTGACCAAGCCGCGCTACCGCGCCGCGGGCTCGGACGAACTGGTCGAGATCAGCTGGGACGAAGCGCTGGACAAGATTGCGCGTGCCATGAAGGACGACCGCGATGCCAATATGGTGCAGGTCAACGAGGACGGCACCCCGGTCAATCGCTGGACGACCGCAGGCTTCCTGGCTGCTTCGGCAACGACAAACGAAACCGCATGGCTGACCTATAAGACGGTCCGTTCCATGGGGATCGTCGGATTCGATAACCAGGCGCGCGTTTGACACGGCCCCACGGTGTCCAGTTTGGGCCCGACTTTTGGCCGTGGAGCGATGACCAACTCCTGGACCGACATCAAGAATACTGACCTTGTTATCGTCATGGGCGGTAACGCAGCCGAGGCGCATCCCTGCGGCTTCAAATGGGTGACCGAGGCCAAGGCCCATCGTGGCGCGCGGCTGATCGTGGTCGATCCGCGCTATAACCGCACGGCCGCCGTGTCGGATTACTATTCCCCGATCCGTCCGGGCAGCGATATCAGCTTCCTGATGGGGGTGATCCGCTGGCTGATCGAAAACGACAAGGTCAACTGGGAATATGTCACCAACTACACCAACGCAGCCTTCCTGGTGAAGGATGAGTTCGGCTGGAGCGACGGGCTGTTCAGCGGTTATGACGAGGAAAAGCGCGACTTCGACAAGTCAAGCTGGGACTACAAGAAGGATGCCGAAGGCTACGCGCAGGTCGATATGACCCTCAAGGATCCGCGCTGCGTCTGGAACCTGCTCAAGGCCCATGTCGATGTCTATACGCCGGAATTCGTCGAGGATATCTGCGGAACGCCGAAGGAAAAGTTCCTGCATATCTGCGAGATGATCGGGGAATGCAGCGCGCCGGACAAGGTCATGACCTCGATGTATGCGCTTGGCTGGACACAGCATTCCAAGGGCGCGCAGAACATTCGCGGCATGGCGATGATCCAGCTGATCCTGGGCAATATCGGCATGGCCGGTGGCGGCATGAACGCATTGCGCGGGCATTCCAACATCCAGGGCCTGACCGATATCGGTCTGATGTCGAACCTGATCCCGGGCTATCTGAACATCCCGACCGAAAAGGAAACCGACTGGCAGACCTATATCTCGTCGCGGAGCTTCGTGCCGCTGCGGCCGGGCCAGACCAGCTATTGGCAGAATTACCCGAAATTCATGGTCAGCTTCATGAAGGCCATGTGGGGGGATGCGGCCACGGCGGAAAATGACTGGGCCTTCCACTACCTGCCCAAGCTGGACGTGCCGACCTATGACGTCCTGCGCATGTTCGAACTGATGAACCAGGGCCAGATCAACCTGTATTTCTGCCAGGGCTTCAATCCGCTTCTGTCCTTCCCCAACCGGGGCAAGCTGACCGAGGCGCTGTCCAAGCTGAAAATGCTGGTGGTCATGGATCCGCTGGCGACGGAAACGTCGCATTTCTGGGAGAACCACGGCATCTATAATGACGTGGACCCGGCCAGCATCCAGACCGAGGTTCTGGAACTGCCCACGACCTGCTTTGCCGAGGATGAAGGCGCGCTGGTCAATTCGGGACGCTGGCTGCAATGGCACTGGGCCGGGGCGACCCCGCCGGGCGAGGCCAAGCATGACACCTGGATCATGGCACAGATCTTCCGCCGCGTGCGCAAGCTCTATGAGGAAGAGGGCGGGGTTTTCCCCGATCCGATCCTGAACCTGACCTGGAACTATGCCGATCCGGACGAGCCGATGCCGGACGAACTGGCCCGCGAGATGAACGGTCGCGCCCTGACGCCCGTTTACGACACGGCCGATCCGACCAAGGTGGTGGTCGAGGCGGGCAAGCAGCTGAAGAACTTTTCCCAGCTGCGCGACGACGGCTCGACCATGTGCGGCTGCTGGATCTATTCCGGCTGCTGGAATGAAGACGGCAACAATATGGCGCGCCGCGACAACAGCGACCCAAGCGGGCTTGGCGTCTTTGCCGACTGGGCCTTTGCCTGGCCGGTGAACCGCCGCATCCTCTATAACCGCGCCTCTGCGGATATGCAGGGCAGGCCCTGGGATCCGGAACGCGCTTTGCTGGCGTGGAACGGCGAACGTTGGGAAGGTCCGGACGTGCCGGATATCTCGCCCACGGCGAAACCCGGCGAGGTCATGCCCTTCATCATGAACCCCGAGGGAACCTCTCGGCTCTTCACGCGTGGCATGATGCGTGACGGACCTTTCCCGACGCATATGGAACCGTTCGAAAGCCCGGTGGAAAACGTCTTCAACGCCAAGATGCGGGGCAACCCGGCATCGCGGGTCTTCGTTGACGATGCCGAACAATTCGCCACCAGCGATGAGTTCCCCTTTGTCGGCACCTCGTATCGCCTGACAGAGCATTTCCACTACTGGACCAAGCACAACCCGGTCAACGCCACGCTTCAGCCGCAATTCTTCGTCGAGATCAGCGTGGAACTTGCCAATGAAAAGGGCATCCGGAATGGCGGTCGCGTCCGTGTCTGGAGCAAACGGGGCGAGGTCTGGGCCAAGGCGGTCGTGACCAAGCGGATCCAGCCGCTGACGGTGCGGGGCAAGACGGTGCATGTCGTCGGCATCCCGCTGCATTGGGGCTTCATGGGGGCCGCCAAGAAAGGTTTCGGGCCGAACAGCCTGACGCCCTTTGTCGGCGACGCCAATGTGGAAACGCCTGAATTCAAGGCCTTCCTTGTCAATATTGAACCCGCAGCAGAGGAGCCGGTGGCATGAGCGAGACCGCAGCTCAACCCAAAACCGCGGTTTCGAACCCGCCTGTTCAACCGCTGGAAGTTGGCTTTGATGCGCGCGACGTCGTGCGCATCTCGGCCACCTCGGATGTGCCGCAGCCCGATCGCCAGTTGGACAAGCTGGCCAAGCTGATCGACATTTCGAAATGCATTGGCTGCAAGGCCTGCCAATCGGCCTGTATCGAATGGAACGATACCAAGCCCGAGATCGGGACGAATATCGGCAGCTACGAAAACCCGCATGACCTGACACCGGCGATGTTCACGCTGATGCGGTTCAGCGAATGGGTGAACCCTGAAACCGATAATCTGGAATGGCTGATCCGCAAGGATGGCTGCATGCATTGCGAGGATCCGGGCTGCCTGAAAGCCTGCCCGGCGCCCGGCGCCATCGTGCAATATTCCAACGGGATCGTGGATTTCATCCATGAAAACTGCATCGGCTGCGGCTATTGCGTAACGGGCTGTCCCTTCGACATCCCGCGCATCAGCCAGGTGGATCACAAAAGCTATAAATGCACCCTGTGTTCCGACCGTGTCGCCGTGGGTCAGGGGCCGGCCTGCGCCAAGGCCTGTCCGACTCAGGCCATCGTCTTTGGCACCAAGGAGGATATGAAGGCCCATGCGGATGAGCGGATCGCGGATCTGAAATCGCGCGGCTATGACAATGCCGGGCTTTACGATCCCGCAGGCGTCGGCGGCACGCATGTGATGTATGTGCTGCAACATGCCGACAAGCCCTCGATCTACAGCGACCTGCCGGACAATCCGCGGATCTCTCCGATCGTGGAGGGCTGGAAGGGCGTCACCAAGACCGCCGGTCTGGCGGCAATGGGGATCGCGGCTGTCGGCGTGGCGCTGCACGGGCTGTTCTCTCGCGGGAACAAGGTGACCGAGGAGGATACCGAACAGGCCGAGGCGCTGGTCGATGCCGATCTTCATGACCGTCGGGGGGATGTCTGATGCCAAGACCGTATTATTCCGAACCCGGTGATCATATCGAAAGCACCGATCCGGTCCGCGTCAGCCGCTATCGTGGCATCACCCGGCTGAACCATTGGGTCACGGCAGGCTGCATGATCATCCTGCTGCTGTCCGGGCTGGCCTTCTTTTCGCCCTCGCTCTACTTCCTGACGGGATTGTTCGGCGGCGGACAGACGGCGCGCTGGCTGCATCCCATCGTGGGCGTCGTCCTGTTTTTCAGCTTCCTGCTTCTGTTCCTGCAGATGTGGCGGCTGAACCTGCCCAAGCCCGAGGATACGACCTGGGTGGCCAATATCGACGAGGTGGTGAAGGGGAACGAGGAAAACCTGCCCGAGCTTGGCAAATACAATGCCGGTCAGAAATTCGTTTTCTGGGCCATGTCCGCGCTGATCGTCGTGCTGATCGGGTCGGGCATCATGATCTGGCAGGAATATTTCCCGGATCTGGTCTCGATCCCGGTGCGCCGTTGGGCCGTGCTGATCCATGCGCTGGCGGCGGTCGCCATCGTGCTGGTTTTTATCATGCATGTCTATGCGGCCTTCTGGGTCCGCGGCACGTTGCGGGCCATGACGCGGGGCGATGTCACCGGTGGCTGGGCCTGGCGGCACCATCGCAAATGGCTGCGCGAGGTTGCTGGACGCCAGCGCAACGGTCCGGCAAAATAGCCGCAACATCCAAAGCAGTGGCCCGTGCGGCCCGGAGACAACATGAACACCACAGTTCAACCCGATCCCGGTGTTATCGGCGGCGTCCCAGAGGCGCCGCTGACTTTTTCACCCAAACCCGCCGAACTTTTCACCAGGCGCGCCAAGCGCTTTGCCTTTCTGGCGGCGCAGGATGGCAACCTGTCGCCCTATCTGCGCTTTCTGGCGGATCTGAGCCAGTTGCAGGCCCGTCTTGCCGATCAGTTGCCCGCCCCTGCCCCGCTGTCGCCTCAGCGGATTGAACTGGCGCGCGCCAGCCGCATGCCGCCCATCGACCGCGCTGCCTTGGCCACGGATGAGGCGCTGTACAACACCCTGTCGCAATTCATCGACGCGGCCGAGGCACTGAAGATGCCCGAACCTGCCCGCCTTGCGCTGCAGGCGCTGAAATCGGCGGGGATCGCGGATCGCCACTGGCTGCTGGACAATATCCTGTCGGATCGCATTCCCGAAGACAGCATCGCGCCGCATCTGTTCGTGGCGGCGGCGGTGCAGGTGCATCTGGCGCGGATCGCCGCCTTGCTGGATGCGGGACAGCTGGTGCGCATCAAGACCGGCGTCTGCCCGGCCTGCGGCGGCAAACCCGCGACATCCTCGGTCATCGCGGGGGCTGCGGGTGTCGATAACGCCCGTTATGCGACCTGCGGCTGCTGCGCGACGCAATGGAATGAGGTGCGGGTGAAATGCCTGTGCTGCGGATCGACCAAGGGGATCAGCTATCGCTCGGTCGAAACCGATGAGGCGACTGTCAAGGCCGAGCTGTGCAGCGAATGCAACAGCTGGGTCAAGATCCTGTATCAGGTCAAGAACCACAGCCTGGACCCGATCGCCGATAATGTCGGCAGCCTTGGGCTGGATCTGCTGATGAAGGACAGCGATTATCGCCGTGGCGGGTTCGATCCCTTTATCGCGGGCTATTGATGCAGGGATTTCGACGGCTTCCCGCAGTCGATCAGTTCCTGAAATCGGATCCCGGACAGGCGCTGATCGAGATGCATGGTCGCCAGATGGTGACCGGCGCGCTGCGTGCGGAACTGGATGCGGCGCGCGCGGCGATCCGTGACGGCGCGCAGGCGCAGGCCCTGGCCGACGCCCTGCCCATCCGCGTGGCAGAACGTCTGGACCTGGACAGCCGGTCGCAATTGCGCCCGATCCTGAACCTGACGGGCACGGTGCTGCATACCAATCTGGGTCGTGCTATCCTATCCGATCAGGCCATTTCTGCCGCGAGCGCCGCGATGGCATCCCCGCTGGCGCTGGAATTCGACCTTGAAACCGGCGGGCGCGGCCAGCGTGACGATCACCTGCGCGGCCTGCTCTGCGAATTGACCGGGGCCGAGGACGCCACCATCGTCAATAACAACGCCGCCGCCGTGCTGATCGCGTTGAACACGCTGGCCATGGGCCGCGAGGCCATCGTCTCACGCGGGGAGTTGATCGAGATCGGCGGCGCCTTTCGCATGCCCGATATCATGGCACGGGCCGGGGCAAAGCTGGTCGAGGTCGGCACCACCAACCGCACCCATCCGCGTGACTATGAAACCGCCATCACCGCCGAAACCGGCTTGCTGATGAAGGTCCATACCTCGAATTACCGGATCGAGGGCTTTACGGCCGAGGTTGCGGCCCCTGAACTGGCCGCAATCGCGTCTGCGGCGGGGGTGCCGTTGCTGAACGATCTGGGCGCGGGCTCGCTGATCGATCTGGGCGATTACGGGCTGCGGCGCGAACCCACCGTCGCCGAAGCCGTGGCCGAGGGCGCCGATCTGATCACCTTCTCGGGTGACAAGCTGTTGGGGGGACCGCAGGCGGGCTTTATCGTCGGGCGGCGCGATCTGATTGCCGCGATCAACAAGAACCCGCTGAAACGCGCCCTGCGGCTGGACAAGATCCGGATCGCCGCGCTTGAGGCAACCCTGCGGCTTTACCGCGATCCGGACCGGCTGGCGCAGAGCCTGCCGACACTGCGTGATCTTTCGCGCCCGCGCGATCAGATCGCAGCGATGGCCGCGCGTCTGGTGCCGCTGGTCCAGGATCTGCTGCCCGATGGGTTTCAGGTCAGCGCCTGCGACTGTGCCAGCCAGATCGGCTCGGGCGCGCTGCCGACCGATACCCTGCCTTCGGCCGGACTGCGCCTGACCGGACCGGGCGGCGACGCGCCCGACAGGCTGGCGGCGCGGCTGCGTGCCCTGCCGCTGCCAGTGATCGGCCATATCCATGACGGCGCGCTGATCCTGGACCTGCGCTGCCTGCAATCCGATGACGACCTGATAAAGGCCCTGCGCGCGCTATGATCATCGGCACGGCGGGGCATATCGACCACGGCAAGACCGCATTGGTCAAGGCGCTGACCGGACAGGATGCCGACCGGCTGGCCGAGGAAAAGGCCCGCGGCATCACCATCGATCTGGGCTTCGCCTATGCCGATCTGGGCGGCGGGGCGATCACCGGATTCGTCGATGTGCCGGGGCATGAGCGGCTGATCCACACCATGCTGGCCGGTGCGGGCGGCATCGATCTGGCATTGCTGGTGGTGGCCGCCGATGACGGGGTCATGCCGCAGACCCGCGAACATGTCGCGATCCTTGACCTGCTGGGGCTGGATCGCGGGATCGTGGCGCTGACCAAATGCGATCTGGCCGACAGCGCGCAGCGGCAAGAGGTGGTCGGCCAGGTCGAAGCGCTTCTGGCCGGCTCGGCGATCGCGGGCGCGCCGGTCATCCCCGTCTCGGCCGTGACCGGCGAAGGGATCGCGCAGTTGCGCGACGCCCTGATCGCGGCAGAGGCGCAGACCGCCCTGCGCCGCGCCGCCGGGCCGTTGCGCATGGCCGTGGATCGCTGCTTTACCCTGTCAGGCGCCGGAACCGTCGTCACCGGCACCGTCCTGACCGGCGCCGTCGCCATCGGGGACCGGGTGACGGTCAGCCCCTCGGGCCTGTCGGCACGGGTGCGCGCCATCCATGCGCAGAACCGCAGCGCCGGGCAGGGATTTGCCGGGCAGCGCTGCGCGCTCAATCTGGCGGGCGATGCCATCACGAAAGAGGCGATCCATCGCGGCGACATGATCCTGTCGCCCGAATTGCACGCGCCGACAGATCGGATCGACGCGATCCTGCACGTTCTGCCGGGCGAGCCGAAGCCCATCGGCACATGGTTCCCCGCCCGCCTGCACAGCCATGCGGTCGAGGCCGGCGCCCGGATCGTGCCGCTGTCCGATCCGATTGCGCCCGGCGGTTCCGGCCCGGTCCAGATTGTTCTGGATCGCCCGATTGCCGCGGCCATCGGGGACCGCTTCATCCTGCGCGATGTCTCGGCCAGCCGGACCATCGGTGGCGGCCGCTTTCTGGACCTGCGCGCCCCCGCCCGCAAACGTCGCACGCCCGAGCGACTGGCCCTGATCGCCGCGGCCGACACGCCTGATCCAGCGCATGCCCTGCGCGCGATGCTGGCCGTTGCGCCGGTCAACCTGCCGGTCTTTGCCCGCGATCGCAGTCTGGATGCGCAAATGGCCGCCACCGCCGTCCAGATGGCCAAAGCCGTCACCATCGGCGATCTGGCCCTGTCGCGACAGACCGCGCTGGATCTGCAGCAACAATGCCATGACACGCTGGAACGGTTTCACGCAGATAATCCCGACCTGTCGGGGCTTGGCCGCGAAAAGCTGCGCCTGACGCTGCAGCCCCGCCTGCCGAAAGAGGTCTTTCTGATCTTCCTGCAGCAGCAGGCCGAGGCCGGACATCTGGTGCTGGACGGCGCCTTTCTGCGCCTGCCCGGCCACGAGGTGCGCCTGTCGCCCGAGGATGACGCGCTGTGGCAGCAGATCGCGCCGCAATTGCAGGGCGAGGCCCGTTTCCGCCCGCCCCGGGTCCGCGATTTCGCAGGCGAGCTTGGCGTGGATGAGAAAGAGGTTCGGCGGGTTCTGAAGCTGACGCAAAAGCTGGGCCGGACCGATCAGATCGCGCATGACCATTTCTTTGCCCGCAATGTGACGGCCGAGATGGTGCAGATCATCTGCGACGTGGCCGGGGCCAGCGAGGATGGCTGGTTCACCGCGCCCCTGTTCCGCGACCGGGTCCAGAACGGCCGCAAGGTCGCCATCGAGATCCTCGATTTCTTCGACCGGCTTGGTGTGACCTTGCGCCGGGGCGATTTGCGTCGCATCAATCCACATCGCGTCGACCTGTTCGGCGCATCCGGAAGGGAATCGTCCCCGGTGGGGCGGCCAGACTTCAAATCTGGTTGGGGCAGCGAGCCTGTCCCGGGTGGGTTCGACTCCCATTCCCTTCCGCCAATTTCCGAGGCCCGTGATGAGTGACACCGATTTCGATGACTGGCTGCGCGCGACCTGGGCCGAAACGCAGGGCTTTACCTTGCTGATGGTGCTGATCGGCCTTGGCGAGGGGCGCGTCGATCTGCTGCGCTCGGCCTATCTGCACGTGATCGGGGACGATCTGACCTGGAATGAGATGGTCCGGCATTTCGACAGTTCGGGCGAGGCATGGGACGCTGTCGCCATGTTCCGCGCCGGGCGCGAGGGGCTGGTCGCCCATGATGTCGCCAAGGACAGGCTGGACGCGCTGATGCGCGCGATGAACGGCGACCGCACGCTGATTCGCGATGGCGAGTTCTATAATCGCGACGGGCTGATGCTGCGGCTGGACGATGCCGAACCGCAGCCGCCTCTGTTCAGCTGATCTACGCTCAGCAATCCGAAGCCGGAACCGGTTCGGGACGACCTTTCAGATCAAGCCCGCGGGCTGTGGGCGAATGCCAGGTCGTCGATTCCTCGATCGCGCCCTGCGGGTTCGTCCCCATCTGCGAACCGCCAAGCCCACCGGTAAAGCCGGTATTCCCGGCATTGGCGGGCGCTGTGCCATCGGCCTCTGGCTTGGCTTCGGTGGCCGGTTCGGCCTGCCCCGCAGGATTGGCGCAATCATTCGAGCCCTTTGACTTCGCGTTCATTTCGCCGGGCGCATCGCGCGTCGCCGGGGGCGACGCATCCGTCGCGGCCTGATCCATGGGCTGCTCGGCCGCTGGCATCGTCGTCTGGGCGTCGGGCTGGCGTGTCGGGGCATCATCGCTTTGCGCCACGGCCGGACCCGACATCAGCACAAGGGTAAAGGCGGCGGCAATGGCGGCGGCACTGGATGATCCGATCATAGGCTTGCGGAAAGTCATGGAACGCTCTTCTGTCTGTGCGAAGGGAAGGTGACAGCAGAACGCCCGGCTCCCGCCGCCGGTTCCCGCAGCCCGCCGGGCCGCTATCTGCTTGCAGTGTATCGCCACGAGGACTAGAAGGGCAGGAATTTTGCGGCCGCCCTTGAGGGTGGCCCTTCATGCATACCAGCTGACGAGGACGAGAATGCAGGTTACGGAAACCCAGAACGAAGGCCTGAAGCGGGGCTACAAATTCACCCTGCCCGCCACCGAGCTGGCCGAGACGGTCGATGCCAAGCTGAAAGAGGCGCAGCCCGAGATCGAGATGAAGGGCTTCCGCAAGGGCAAAGTGCCGATGGCCATGCTGAAAAAGCAGTTCGGCCCGCGCGTCATGGGCGATGCGATGCAGGAAGCCATCGACGGCGCGCTGCGCAAGCATCTGGACGAATCCGGCGACCGCCCGGCTGCTCAGCCGAAGGTCGAGATGGAAAACGGCGAAGGCTGGAAAGAGGGCGACGACGTCATCGTCAACATCTCTTACGAAAACCTGCCCGCGATCCCCGAGATCGACATGGGCAAGCTGAAGCTGGAGCGTCTGACCGTCCCGGCCGAGGACGAGGCCGTGAATGAGGCGCTGGAAAATCTGGCGAAATCGGCCCAGAATTTCGAAGACCGCCGCAAGGGCAGCAAGGCCAAGGACGGCGATCAGGTCGTGATCGACTTCAAGGGCTTTGTCGATGGTGAAGCCTTCGAAGGCGGCGAAGCGCAGGATTATCCGCTGGTTCTGGGCTCGAACAGCTTCATCCCCGGTTTCGAGGACCAGCTGGTCGGCGCCAAGGCCGAAGAAGAGGTCAAGGTCGAGGTCAAATTCCCCGAGGAATATGGCGCCGCGCATCTGGCCGGCAAGGACGCGACTTTCGAAGTCACCGTCAAGGCCGTCAAGGCACCCAAGGATGCAGAGGTCGATGACGAGCTGGCCAAGAAATTCGGTGCCGACGATCTGGACGCGCTGAAAAAGCAGATCGCCGGTCGTCTTGAACAGGAATATGCCGGTGCGGCCCGCGCGATCATGAAGCGCGCCCTGCTGGATCAGCTGGACGATCAGGTGAAGTTCGAGCTGCCTGAATCGCTGGTCGAGGCCGAGGCCGAGCAGATCGCCCATCAGCTGTGGCACGAAGAGCACCCCGAAGAGCAGGGCCATAACCACGGCGCGATCGAAGCCACGGACGAGCACAAGAAACTGGCCGAGCGTCGCGTGCGTCTGGGTCTGCTGCTGGCTGAAATCGGCCAGAAGGCCGAGGTTACCGTTACCGATCAGGAAATGACCCAGGCCGTCATGCAGGCAGCCCGTCAGTATCCGGGCCAGGAGCGTGCTTTCTTTGAATTCGTGCAGCAGAACCCGCAGGTTCAGCAGCAGCTGCGCGCACCGATCTTTGAAGACAAGGTCGTCGATCACATCGCCGAGCAGGCCAAGGTCGAAGACAAGAAAGTCACCAAGGAAGAGCTGGAAAAAGCCATCGAAGCGCTGGACGAGATCTGATTTCGCCCGGACGACTGATATCAGGCCGCGCCATCTGGTGCGGCCTTTTTCATTTTCAGCCGCTTGTGACTGGCAGAGACCTGTTGAAGCCCCTATCTTGAGCCCATGACCGCAAGCCTGAACCTGATGAAGCTTTGTGTCGGTGCCGAGGGCATCGAGGATCTGGCCCAGTGGCAGCAGATGCGCCATGGCGACGGGCCTGCGGCGCATGTGACCCGGATGTGGCCCAAGCGCGAGGAGGAGCTGTTACAGGGCGGTTCGCTTTATTGGGTGTTCAAAGGGGTGATGCTGGCGCGTCAACGCCTGCTGCGCCTGGATGAGCGTATCGGCAGCGACGGGATCCGCCGCTGCGCGCTGGTTCTGGATCGCGAGATCATCCGCGTCAGCGCCGTGCCCCGCCGCCCCTTTCAGGGCTGGCGTTATCTGGCTGCCAAGGACGCGCCGCCCGACCTGCCCAGGGGCCGCGAGGCCGAAGATCCCCTGCCCCCGGCCATGGCCGCCGCGCTGGCCGATATGGGGTTGATGTGAAGATCTTGACGACGGATCGGGCATAAGATACCCGGTCAACATCGCGGGTGTAGCTCAATGGTAGAGCAGAAGCTTCCCAAGCTTACGACGAGGGTTCGATTCCCTTCACCCGCTCCAATCCCCCGATTTGACATTTCCGGTTACCAGCCTCTGTCGCCGGAGGGCTGAAAAGGCAGGTCCGCCCCGCCCTTTCATCGCGGTCCGTCCAGGCCTAGCCCTTGCAGTCCAGCGTCACCTCGACCGGATTCGGCACCAGATCCAGCGTCGCGCCGGTGCCCGCATCCACGCCTGCGCCGATAATGCCGCCGACAAGGACATTGCCCGCCATCGCCGCACCACCGCTGCCTGCGATCTTGTTGGTCACGCGGACCTGCTGCGGCTGACAGCCCTGTTTCGTAATCAGCACGTTCAGTTCGGACTTGCGCGGCACCTTGAAGGTGCAGGGCGTGTTGCCGCAACTTTCCCCGTTGCTCATCTTCACCTGCGCGCCGGTCGGGGTCGAATTGACCACAAGCACATCATTCGTGCCCCGCGCAATCGTGGCACAGGCCGAGATCAGAAACATCGTGGAAATCGCAAAAATACGGATCAGCATAATCACCTCTTATATTATCCGAGGCGAAGCTATGTCAGGTCAGTCCATATTCAAACGGAATAAAGTAGATGATTTTATTATAAAATCATCTACTTACAGGAATAACAGCGCGATCATGCCGCGCTGACGCGCCAGATCACATCCCCCACATCATCCGCCATCAGCAAGGATTTGCCATCCGGCCCGATGGCGACGCCCACGGGGCGGCCATAGGCTTTTTTCTCATCATCGCTGAGAAAGCCGGTCAGGATATCGCGGGGCGGGCCCGAGGGGCGGCCCTGTTCGAAGGGCACGAAGATCAGCTTGTATCCGCTGAGGATCGAGCGGTTCCAGGATCCGTGCTGCCCGATCACCATACCATCGGGAAAGCCCGGCAGCGTGCCCTCGGGCATCCAGCACAGGCCCAGGGATGCCGTATGGCCGCCAAGCGCGTAATCGGGGGTAATCGCCCGCGCGACCAGTTCCGGGTCCTGTGGCACGCGGTCATCCACCGTCTTGCCCCAATAGCAATAGGGCCAGCCGTAAAAGCCGCCCTCTTGCACCGAGGTCAGGTAGTCGGGCGGGGTTTCATCGCCCAACCCGTCACGCTCATTCACCACGGTCCACAGCGTCTCTGTGCTCGGCTCCCAGGCCATGCCGACCGAGTTACGCAGGCCAGATGCAAAGACGCGGGCGTCGCCGTTTGTAAGGTCCAGTTCCCAGATCGCGGCCCGGCCCTCTTCCACCTCCATGCCCTGATCGCCGATATTGGTCAGCGATCCGACCCCGGCATAGATCCGGCTGCGGTCGGGCGAGACGATCAGGCTGCGGGTCCAGTGGCCATGCGGCTTGAATTCGACCAGCCTGCGGCCCTGCCCCTGAAGCTGCGTTGCATTTACGGTATAGGGGAAGGCGACGATGCCGTCCGTGTTGCCGACATAGAACGTGTCACCGACAAGCGCCATGCCGAAGGGCTGACGCTGATCGGACAGGAAGACATGGCGCGATTCGGCCTGGCCATCGCCATCTGCATCGCGCCACAGGGTGATACGATTGGCGCTGTCGCCGATGGCCTTGACGCGGCGCATGACCGATTGTGCGGCATGGTCGAACAGGGTCTTGGGCGGGCCTGCCTGTTCCTTGGATTCAGCCACCAGCACATCGCCATTGGGCAGAACCTCGATCCAGCGCGGGTGGTCCAGACCTGTGGCGAAGGCATTGACCTTCAACCCCGGTGCGGCCGTGGGCAGATGGCCATCGGCCCAGCCAACCGCCGCCGGCATCTTCAGCGTCATGATGCCCTGTGCCCTGGCGTCGGGGATCGCCGGATCCTGACCGATCGCTTGCTGCGACGGGGACTGGGCGCGGCGCTGACGCACCATGATCCCGCCGACGATCTCGGTCAGTTTGGCCAGAATCTCCATCGATGCCTCCGTGCTGATCTTTCGGAAAAGATAAGCAGATCAGACCGGTGACGGAAAGGCGGATTCGGGACCGCAGGGGTGCAAACGCAAAAAGGGCGATGCGGCAGCATCACCCCGTTGCGACGGCACCGTGAAGGGCGCCCTGTCTGTCACGTCCGGCCTTCAGGTCGGGCGTGTGGAGGCAAGATTACTTGATCTTGCCTTCCTTATATTCAACATGCTGACGCACGACCGGATCGTATTTGCGAACGGTCATTTTTTCAGTCATGGTACGGGCATTCTTCTTGGTCACGTAGAAATGACCGGTCCCGGCTGTCGAGTTCAGCCGGATCTTGATGGTCGTCGGCTTCGCCATGGTTATCGCTCCTGCTGCGGGGAAAGTCGCGCAGCGCAAACCCCGTGGAATTCGTTGGAGCCTGCGTTTTAGCCGCGATCCTCCGCATGTCAACCGGATTCCATCAAGTTTTCCACAGTTTCAACCCGGATATGCATTTTCCGCAGGGTCAGATCGGGCCGGCTGGCCGAAGAGGGGAAACTGGTATTGCGCGGAGGGCCTGTAAGCCGGATTCTGTCTGTCGGGGCGGACCCGAACGGGATGACCATTCCTCTGGCCCGGCTGTTACCAGCCGGATCTAGCTGCCTACCCGGACCTGCTGGGGCAAGGCGGCCCTGCGGGGATTGCCCGCGCGCGGTCCCTATTCGGCATTGCTCCCGGTGGGGCTTGCCATGCGGGGGCTGTTGCCAGCCCCCCGGTGGGCTCTTACCCCACCGTTTCACCCTTACCCGCAGATTGCGGGCGGTCTGTTCTCTGTGGCGCTTTCCCTGGGGTTGCCCCCGCCGGGCGTTACCCGGCACCGTCGCCTCATGGAGTCCGGACTTTCCTCGCGGCATTCTGCCACGCGGTCACCCGGCCCTCCGCGCGGGACGTGATATGGCGGGGAAGACGGACAAGGTCAATGGGGCGCTGCCCCCGCCGCCTGACGGCGGCTCCCCCGGGATATTTGGGCAAAGAAGAAATCAGGGGCGGGAGAGATCGGCGGCGGCGGCGGCGATGCGGCGGTCCTGTTCGGTTTCAGGGCCGGTGGCCCAGGGGCGAAAGCGCAGGCGGAAGGCGGCGAGGCGGTGATCGGGGGCGATCTCGGGATAGCCGATGGTGGTGAGGCTTTCGGCCAGGGGGCGGTCATGGGTTGCGCCGGGCCAGATCGCCAGCCCTTCGCGGGCGAGGCGCTGCCAGTCGAAGCGCGGGCCGGGGTCGATCTTGCGTCCCGGGGCCATGTCGGAATGGCCGATCACGCCCGCCGGGCCGATCTGCCAGCGTTGCATGATCTGGCGCAGGAGATCCACCAGCGCATCCATCTGGGCGGCAGGAAAGGGGCGGTCGCCGGGATTGGCGAGCTCGATCCCGATGCTGCGGGAATTCACGTCGTCGCGCCCCTGCCAGCTGCCTGCGCCCGCATGCCAGGCGCGTTTATCTTCGGGCACCAGAGCCTCGACCTGTCCGCCTTCGTCGATCAGCCAATGGGCGCTGACTTCGGCGGCGGGATCGCAGAGCCGCGCGCGGGCCGCGGTGCAATCGGCCATGCCCGTGTAATGCAGCACGATGAGTTCGGGGCGCTGACCGCGACGGTCACCGAAATTGGGGCTTGGCGGGTGTTCCGTCAAAGCTGGGGCTGGCGGAAGGGCACCGGGTTCCAGCCGCAGACAAAGCCATCGCCATCGGGATCCATGCCGCGCGGATCGCGATCCGGTCCACCTGCCGCGAGGAAGGCGGTCTGGGCGGCATTCGCTTCCTTGTAGCTGGCGCAGGCGCGGGCCGCCGTTGCCGTGCTGCCGCCGCTGCGGGCGAAGACGCGGGTGCCCGGATCATGGGGCTGGGCAAAGGCGTAGCGGACCAGAACCGGGGTCGAGCCGGGATAAGGTCCGGATGCGGTGGTGGGCAGCATCGAATCCGGCACGATCTGGGTCGGCGCATCGGGATCGGCCGCGGCTGCCGCCGTGGTGGCCGTCGCTGCTGTCGCAGCGCGGGCGCGGCCTGCGCCCATGGTTTTCGGCACCGGCACCGGATCGCGGCCTGCGATCTGTGCGGGGGTGAAGGATTCGGCGGGCAGCGCCACCGGAATGGTGTCGGGCGATTCCGTATTCGTCACCAGCGCCCTTTCCCGATCGGCGCGATATTTGCCATAGGCATCGGCGCCAAATTGATAATTCGGGTTCCACCCCTGATTCTCACCACAGCTGGCCAGCGCCAGAACCGAGATCACCAACCAGCCGCGCATCTTGCCTCCATCACATCAACAATCGTGGCAAGCCTACCACCAGCGGTCAGGCTTGGCCACAAAACCCGCAGCCTTTTCAAGCACCAACGCCTGATTAAGTAAATCCGCTTCTTCGAAGGGGCGTCCCAGAAGCTGCAGCCCAAGCGGCAAACCGCGTGAATCGAGTCCGACCGGCACCGAAATCCCCGGCAAACCGGCCAGATTCAGCGTGACGGTGAAAACGTCGTTCAGATAGACCTGAACCGGATCGGCATTATCCATTTCCCCAAGCGGGAAGGCCGCCGAAGGGGTCGCGGGGGCCAGAATCGCATCCACGCCCTGGGCATAGGCGTTTTCGAAATCCTGCTTGATCAGGCTGCGAACCTTGCGCGCGCGGTTGTAATAGGCGTCATAGAAGCCCGCCGACAGCACATAGGTGCCGATCATCACGCGGCGCTGCACCTCGGGGCCAAAGCCCTCGGCGCGGGTCTTTTCATACATCTCGACCACGCCGTCGCCCTGCCCCAGCTTCGCGCGGCGGCCATAGCGGACGCCGTCGTAGCGGGCCAGATTGGACGAGGCTTCCGCGGGCGCGATCACATAATAGGCGGGCAATGCGTATTTCGTATGCGGCAGTGAGATATCGACGATCTCGGCCCCGGCATCGCGCAGCATTTCCTGCCCCTGTTTCCAGACGGCGTCGATATCGTCGCGCAGCCCGTCAATGCGGTATTCGCGCGGGATACCGATCTTCTTGCCACGGATATCGCCGGTCAGCGCCGCCTCGAAATCCGGAACGGGCATGTCCGCGCTGGTCGAATCCTTGTCATCGACCGAGGCCATGGCGCCCAGCATGATCGCCGCATCGCGCACCGATTTGGTCATTGGCCCGGCCTGATCCAGCGACGAGGCATAGGCGATCACGCCCCAGCGGCTGACCCGGCCATAAGTGGGCTTCAGCCCGACCGTGCCGGTAAAGGCAGCCGGCTGGCGGATCGACCCGCCGGTATCGGTGCCGGTCGCGGCAAGGCACAGATCCGCCGCCACGGCCGCCGCCGAGCCGCCAGATGAGCCGCCAGCGGTGCGGGCCTGACCGTCCCCGGCCTTCCACGGGTTGACCGCGGCGCCATAGACGCTGTTTTCATTGGCCGAACCCATGGCGAATTCGTCCTGGTTCAGCTTGCCCAGCATCACCGCGCCCGCATCCCATAGGTTCTGCGTCACGGTCGATTCATATTCAGGACGGAAGCCTTCCAGTATCCGGCTGGCCGCCTGCGTGGGCACGCCCTTGACGCAGAAGACGTCCTTGATGCCGACCGGGATCCCGGTCATCGGCGCGGCCTTGCCCGCCTTGATCCGCTGATCGGCGGCGCGGGCCATGTCACGCGCCATGTCCGGCGTTTGATGGACAAAGGCATTCAGCGCGCCCGAGGCCTCGATGGCCGTGAGGCAGGCGTCCGTCAGTTCGACCGATGTCACGTCGCCCCTGGCAAGCGCGTCGCGCGCCTCACTGATGCCCAGTTTGTTCAGATCGCTCATTCCACCACCTTTGGCACAGCAAAGAAGCCTTCCCGCGCGTCGGGCGCATTGGCCAGAATCTTGTCCTGCATGCCGCCCGCCGTCACGACATCCTCGCGACGTTTCAGCCGCATCGGCGTCACGCCGGTCATCGGCTCGACGCCATCGACATCGACCTCGTTCAGCTGTTCCATGAATTTCAGGATGCCGCTCAGTTCGCGCGCAAGAGCGGGCAACTGAGAGTCATCGACGGCGATTCGTGCCAGATGGGCGACCTTGCGGGCCTCGTCCTCGGTGATCGACATGACATTTCCTTTCGTTGCGCGCGGGTCTACAACCCAACGGGCGCCCCTGCAAGAACTGCGCATTGTCAAAGGTCACAGCATGACTGCCGTTTTCTCGATCCTGCCGGTTATCGCCCTTGTCGCGCTTGGCCATATCCTGCGGCGCACCCGCATCATCGCGCCGCAAAGCTGGCCCGGGATCGAGCAGCTTGGCTTTCGGGTGATGTTTCCCGCGATCCTGCTGACCTCGATCTACCGGTCCGAGCTGACGCCCGGCAGGCTTGCCCCCTATCTGGGCGCCATGGCTGCGGCTTTCGCGATGGTCGGGCTGCTGGCGCTGGCGCTGCGTCGCCCGCTGCGGCTGAACAATCCGCGTACCAGTTCCTTGTTTCAGGGCGCGCTGCGGTTCAATTCCCTGCTTATTCTGGCAGTGGCCGCCCAGGGCCTTGGGCCCGTGGCCCTGTCCGATCTGGCGGTGGCCATGGCCTTCCTGATACCGGCCTTCAATATCTCGGCCATCATCGCCCTGACGCTGCTGCCGCCAGAGGACCCCAGCCGCCCGGCCACAACGCGCAGACAGGCGACGCGGCGCATTGCCACGGAAATCCTGCGCAACCCGCTGGTTCTGGGCTGCGTGGCGGGGCTGGTCCTGAATATGACTGGAATCCGGCTACCCGCCTGGCTGCTGACGCCGCTGGACTGGCTGGGACAGGGCGCGCTGGCCGTGGGCCTGCTGACGGTCGGTGCGGGGATCGAGCTGCGCCGCCTGTGGCAAAGCGATCTGGCCATGTGGACAGGCGTGGGATTGCGGCTGCTGCTGTGCCCGGCCATCTTCCTGCTCATCGCCCTGTTGATCGCCCTGCCCCAGAACCAGATCGCCTCGGGCCTTCTGGCCACTGCCGCCCCCGGAGCCTCGGTGGGCTATATTCTGGCGCGGCAGATGGGCGGAGACGCGGATTTCTTTGCCGATATATTTACGTGGCAGACGGTCCTCTCTGCGATGACCTTATCGATATGGCTTCTGGTCGGCGGAGCGATCGCTGGCTGAGAAGACGTGAAAGCGCCGCATATTTTGCGGTGCCTTCGGGCCTTCGCGGTCTTTATCCTTCACAGGCATGGCGAGGGCTATCGCCCCGCCATGCCTATGCGACAGACCGTCCGAAAATCAGCCGATCCCCCGGTTTGTTACTTGGCTTGAGGGACACAAATTTAATTTCAGAACTGGCAAAATTTCCTCTTGCGCCCATCTGCGCCCTCGCCTAAACACCGCTCCACGCCGCCAGCAAGACTGGAAGCGCTGAAAAGGTGGCCCGTTCGTCTATCGGTTAGGACGCCAGGTTTTCAACCTGGAAAGAGGGGTTCGATTCCCCTACGGGCTGCCACAAAATCCGCTGCATCGCTTTGTCGGTAGGCCCAGCGCGTTGCGCTTTTTATTGGTGTACCGCTCGACTTCTGCCAGCGTTTCATGTCCAGCTACTGCCATAATCTCGTGCGGTATAGCGCCAGCTTCTGCCAGCCTTCTTGCACACGCTTTGCGCAAACCGTGGCTTGTACATTGGGGCAGGCCCGCACCGTTGCACCAGTCGCGCATCGAGTTCCCTAGTCCAGCAGCCAATCTCGGACGCCCTGCTTCGGTTTGAAGGAATGTCTTGGGCGTCGGTGTCTGCCGGTCGAGGCGGCTGGCCATTCGGCAGCGTCAGGGTCTGGAACAGCAGCGATCAAGTGGTTTAGTCTAACATATCTGCGATCCCTAATTTTTTGTTCGCACTCTATATAGGGCTTGAACCTAAGTTTAAGGTCGAGGGGCCGATCACTGAAAGTCGAAGAATTTGCGAAAGCCGCCGACGTGACCACCTCGCGCATCCGGTTGTATGAGCGGCAAGTCGTATCCCGGCTGCCGATCGCGGGGCAGACGGATATCGTGACTATCCCGAGGATCTGGTCGCACTGCTGCGTTTTATCGAACAGGCACAGGGGCTCGGCTCCACCCTGCGCGAAGTCACCGATATTGAAATCCGCGGCGGCGATCACATTGTTTCATGCACAGATACTCTGTCACTTCTGGAGATGAAACGCGATACCTTCACTACGCTGATCGTCGAGGCCAAAGACCGAAAGCGCCGGATCAGGGCGCTCATGGCTGAGTTGGAGGCCCACAAAACGGCGCAGATTTCTGCTGAATAGCGCAGCAGTCCGGATTGCTTGTCGTATGGCAGCGCCAAGCCGAACCTCTGAAATACCGGACCGAGATGGTCCGGCACGTAGTTTTCGACGGTACAGACCCTACACCAGACCTCGCAATTTCTGCAATTCATGCAGCATAGGCCCAAGCTTGCCGCAATATTCCGGGTCCTTGGCGGAATACTCGTCCACGACTTCCAGCGAGTACCGGCGCAGATTTTCCAGCGCCTCTTCGTCAAGCTGGGTCAGTTCGCCGCCCATTTCATCGACGAATTGCTGCGCATAGGTCATGTCGCGATACAGGAAATGCGCGCTGGCATCGGCGGATGTGGCGCGCACGATCTCGTTGAAGATCGCTTGAATCTCGGGGCTGCTCTTGCTCCAGGTATCCAGCCCGACGATCACCTCGCCGTTCAGATGGCCGACCAGATCGGGGCGAACGATGTATTTGTTCACCTCTTGCAGGTTCATCCCCCAGCCAGTCGAAGTCGAGCCCCAATGCGCGCCGTCGACCACGCCGGTCTGCAGGCCCTGATACAGTTCCGCCCCCGGGATCGACACCGGCGTCGCACCCATCTTGACGAAGACATCCGCCGCCGGCCCGGTCGAGCGCACCTTCCAGCCGGCGAAATCGGCGGTTGTGCGCAGCGGGCGGTTGGAATACAGCGCCAGCCCTGCATAAGACACCGGCCCGGCCTGATAGACGCCCTGCGCGGCATAGGCCTCGCGGATAATGTCCAGAGCGCCCATTTCATACATGAAGGCGGCCATTTCCTCGTGCTTGTCCCACATGCCGATAAAGCCGTTCAGATGCGCTGCAGCGGGGATGCGTCCGATCCAGTAGGCGGGATAGATGAAGGCGCTTTCCAACAGGCCCCGGCGGACGGCGTCCAGCACCTCGCCTGTGCGTACAAGTCCGTCATTCTGGACCGGGGTGATCGTCAACTCGCCGCCCGTGGCCTCGGTCACGCGGTTGCAAAATTTGACGAAGACATCCTCGTAGTACCAGTTCCCGGTCGGCCAGTGGGTCTGCATCCGCCAGGTGGTGGTGCCCTGCGCGATGGCGGGCGGCGCGGCCAGCGCAGCGGTGGCCAAGGCGGCGGTCGTGCCGGTCAGGAAATGGCGGCGCGATGGCGTCGTTGGTTTCGTGTTCATCATGGGTCTCCTCTCACTCTCTGTTGGTTCAGGGGCGCGTTCAGGCACTGGTCGCTGCCGTGATCAGTTGCGGGAAGGCGAAGATCAGCGCACCGACGCCCAGCATTAGCAGCAGGAACGGCAGCACGGCCGCATAGATCTGCGTGATAGGGGTCCTGGGGCTGAGGGTCTTCAGGTAGAACAGGTTATAGCCGAAGGGCGGCGACACGTAGCCAATGCACAGGTTCAACTGGAACAGGATGCAGAACCAGATTGGATCAAAGCCAAGTTGTACGACGATCGGAAAGAAGATCGGCAGCACCAACAGAATAATCCCCACCGGATCAAGGAACATCCCAAGGATCAGCGTGATCAGTTGGATCAGCAGAATGGTGATCAAGGGCGACGAACTGAGGCCGGTCAGCATCTGCTGCATGAAGGCCGTGCCGCCACCGCTGCCATATATCGAGGTAAAGGCGGTGGCGCCAAAGACGATCCAGATCACCATGCCGGTGACCGATGCGGTCGTATAGCTGACTTCTTTGATATAGCGCCAGTTCAACTCGCCCCGCAGCGCGACTGACAGGGTGACGGCGGCGGCGCCGATGGCGGCGGCCTCGGTCGGCGTCGCAATACCCTGAAAGATCGAGACAAGCACCGACAGGATGATCAGCACGGGCAGGATCACCGATTTCAGCGAGGCCAGCCTTTCGCGAAGCGGCGGCGTCTCGCCGATGGTTGGCGCCAGTTCCGGGCGCAGCCAACTGCGGACCGCCACATAGCCCATGAACACCGCCAGAACTATCAGCCCGGCAATCATGCCGCCCAGAAACAGCCGCCCGATGGATTGGCCGGTCTGCATTCCGATCAGGATCAGCGTGATCGAGGGCGGGATCAGGATGCCCAGCGTGCCTGATGCCCCGATCGTGCCCAACACGAATTTGCGGTCATAGCCGCGCTGATCCATAGCCGGAATGCCAACCATGCCGGTGGTGATGGTCGAGGCCGCGCAACTGCCCGTCATCGCCGACAGCGTGGCCGCGAAACCCGAGGTGCCCAGCAGCAATCCACCGGGCATCCGCCCCGACCAGAGGTAGAAGGCATGATAAAGATCGCTGGCGATCCTGGATTTGGCCAGCGCCACGCCGATAAAGGTGAACAGCGGGATCGCCGATAGCAAAATCGACCACATGCCGCCAAAGGCCGCCGAAACGATGGAATACATGCCGTTCGGGCCAAAAATCAGATAACCAAAGATAACTGCGGTGCCACCCATGGCAAACGAAAGCGAGACACCGCATATGACGGCGATCAGCAACGTGCCAAACATGCCGTAGGTCAGGATTTCAGGCGTCATGGGGAAGCATCTCCTGTTCGGCATCTTCTGCCTTGGCGGCCTCGGCATCGCTTGGCGAGATCAGGTAGAGCACTGCCTTGATTGCCTCGCTGATGCCCTGAAGGGTGATCAGCAGGCTGCCAAGGAACAGCGCCAGCTTGGGCGGCCACATGGCGTGGCGCAGGGCGCTGTCATCGACCTCGGCCCATCGCCAGGCGTCCATAAAGAAGCGCCAGCCTTCGATGGTCAGAACCGTCCCCCAGAGGATCAGGAAGGCGTAATTCAGCAGGTCCAGAAAAGCGTTGCGACGCGAGGATTCGGGCGTCAGCAGAATGTCGACCCGGACGTGATCGCGCTGGATCAGGGTATAGGCACCGATCAGGATGAAATAGGATCCGAAAATCCGCTGCGTATAGCCATGCGCCCAGACCGTCGGCTGACCGAAGACATAGCGCGCGACGACCTCGTAGCACAGCACCGCGATCCCGGCCCAGATCAGGAAGCTGACGACCTGGCCGATGGCGGTGTTCATCCTGTCGATGGCGCGGGTCAGACGGCGGATCATTCTGCGCCCCCATTTTCGTCGCGTTGGACGATGTTCAGGGCCCGGATGGCGAAGCGTTCTGCCAGTGGGGCGAGGTCTGCGGCCTGTTCGGATGCGGCATTGCCGCTGCGCACGCGATCGGCGATGCCGACGAAGATAGCGGCGAAGCGGAACATGGCGAAGGCGCGGTGGAAGCTGGTCAGCGGAATGTCAGTGATGGCGTTTGCCTGATATTCGGCGACGAACTCTTCCAGCGCCGGGATACCGGCTGCGGCCCAATCGGTGCCCAGAATGCCGCCATATTCATCGGGCGCGCTGTCCCATGGCATGGTACAGAAACCCAGATCGGCCATCGGGTGGCCAAGGGTCGACAATTCCCAGTCCAGCACGGCGATGACGCGCGGCTCGGTCGGGTGGAACATCATGTTGCCGATACGGAAATCGCCATGGCTGATCGCCACCGCGCCGTCATCGGCGGGCGCGTTGGCAACGATCCAATCGGTCAGCTGGTCCAGTGCCGGAATACGCGGCCCGGTGGATTCCCGACACTGCCGCGACCAGCGTGCGATTTGGCGGTCGAAATAATTGCCGGGCTTGCCGTAATCGGACAGGCCGATTTGGTCGGGCCGGACCGCATGCAACCGCGCCAGTGTGCGGGCCGTGTCCAGATACATCTCGCGCCGGTCACCTGGACTGACGCCCTGCAGCGAACAGTCGGAAAAGACGCGGCCATCCAGCCAGTCCATCAGATAGAAGGGTCGGCCGAGGATGGTTTCATCTTCTTCCAGCCATCGGACGACAGGCACCCGCACGTCGGTCGGGTCAAGTGCCTTCATGACGCGATATTCGCGCTCGATCGCATGGGCGCCGGGCAGCAGTGGACCGGGCGGCTTGATGCGCAGGACAAAGCGGTCGCCACCGACACCCACCCGATAGGTCGGGTTCGACTGCCCGCCCGAGATCTGCGAGACCTCCAGCCCGGACTTGCCCGGCAGTTTTTCGGTCAGCCATGCCTCAAGCGCGGCAAGATCAAGATCACTGCTCATCGGTCATCTCCTTCGCCTTTTGGCGCAATGCGAATTTCTGAACCTTGCCGGTCGCGGTCTTGGGCAGCGGTCCCGGAATGAATTTCTTCGGGCGTTTGAAGCCTGCAAGATTCTGGCGGCAGAACTGCTCCAGCGCCTGAAGGTCGGGCGACGATCCCGATCGCATCTCGATGAAGGCCCAGGCGGTTTCGCCCCATTTCGGATGCGGCGCGGCGACGACGGCGGCGATCAGGATATCGGGGTGCTGATGCAGCACGGCCTCGACCTCAAGACTGGAAAAATTCTCTCCGCCCGAAATGATGATGTCCTTGGCGCGGTCCTGGATCTGGATCTCGCCATCAGGATACAGCACCGCCAGATCGCCGGTGCGGAACAGGCCGGTGCCAAGGGCTGCTTCTGTTGCGTCAGGGTCACGATAATTGCCGGCCATCAGGGTGTTGCCGCAGAGCGCGATCTCACCCACTGTTTTGCCATCGGCGGGAACGCTGTGATCCGCATCGTCAACCACGAGGACGGCGCCTGTCGTGACATGGCGCAGGCCCTGCCGCGCCAATCGGGTGGCGCGCTGTTGCAGGCTGGCGTCTGGCTGAAAGACTGGTGCGTTCAGCGTTACCGGACCATAGCTTTCGGTCAGCCCGTAAAGATGGACGATCTGAAACCCCAGCTCTTCCATTCGCGCGATCAGGGCGGGCGTGGGGGCCGCGCCGCCCGTGCCGACTCTGACCGGCTGCGGCGATGGTTCAGACATCTGCTCCATCAGCATGTAAAGCACCACGGGCGCGCAACACATATGGCTGATCCGCTGGTCAGCGATCAGACCGATCATCTGCGCCGCGTCTATCCGGTCCAGACAGACATGGGTGCCGCCCGCTGCCGTGATCGCCCATGTATGTGTCCAGCCGTTGCAGTGAAACATCGGCAAGGTCCACAGATATCGGGTCTGATGATCGAAGGCCAATGCGGCGACATTGCCCAGGGCATTCAGATAAGCGCCCCGATGGGTGTAGACGACGCCCTTCGGCCTTCCCGTCGTGCCTGAAGTATAGTTCAGCGCGATGGCATCTGTTTCCGCCGCTGGTCCGGCGGCAAGCGTGGCCCCGGGCAAATCGGCCGCGAGAAAGTCCAGCCCGTCGCCCGCGCCGGGATTGCCGCAGAGTTGAAAGACCGGAACGGGGGCGTCGCCCAAAGCGGCCAGCGTATCGGCATCACCGATCAGCAACCGGCTTTGCGCGTGGTCGAGGATATAGCTGATCTCCTCGGCCTCCAACCGCGTGTTCACCGTGTTCAAAACCGCGCCAATGCCCGGCACCGCATAATGCGCTGCCAGCAATTCGGGCCGGTTGGGCAGGATCAGCGAGACGACATCGCCCGGGCCGACGCCCCTTGCCCGCAACCAATGGGCCATGCGGCGTACCAGCGCGCCAAATTCGGCATAGCTGAGGTCCCGATCACGCCAGATGACGGCGGTTTGGTCGGCATAGGCCTGTTCCGCGCGCCGCAGGAAATTCAGCGGCGACAATGCTTCGTAATTCGTGGCGCAGGGCGCCAGATATGGCTGTTCGAACATCGGAGCCTCCTCCCCCGTGACGATTGTTCAGCGGCGGGGATCAGTGCTGCGCGACGGGCCAGCGCCAGAAACCGTCCGGCGCGTCGGAAAGCTGGCGACTCAGCACCATCTGGTGCACCTCATCCGCGCCATCGACCAGCCGTGCCTGGCGGGCATAGCGATAGATCCATTCCAGCACAGTGTCGGTGGAATAGCCGCGCGCGCCATTGATCTGGATCGCGGTATCGGCGGCCTTGTGCAGCAGGTTTGCCACATGGATCTTGGCCATCGAGACCTCCTTGCGCGCGAAATCGCCCTGATCCAGCGTCCAGGCGGCTTTCATGACCAGCAGGCGACCGATCTCGATCCCCATGGCCAGATCGCCCATCTTGATCTGGGTGCTTTCGCGGTCTGCCAGGCGGATGCCAAAGCCCATGCGATTCTCGGCATAGTCGCGCGCGATCTCGGTGCAGCGCTTGGCCAGACCCAGCCAACGCATGCAATGGGTCAGCCGCGCCGGGCCAAGCCGCATCTGCGTCAGTTTCAGCCCCTGCCCCTCGCCCAGCAGGATACGGTCGGCTGGCAGTTCCATGCCGTCATAGGTGATCTCGCAATGACCGCCATGTTCCTCGGGGCCCATGATCGGGATGCGACGCTCGATGCGCCAGCCGGGCTCGTCCCGGTGATGAAGGAACGCGGTCAGGCCTTTTCGCGGATCGTCCGAAGTGCGGGCCATGACGATGAAATGGCTGGCATCCTCGGCCCCGGTGATGAACCATTTCCGGCCGGTGATGACATATGTGTCTCCGCGCTTTTCGGCGCGCGTTTGCATCATGCCCGGGTCGGATCCGCCGCCCGGCGCAGGTTCGGTCATGGCAAAGGCAGAACTGACCTCACCCGACACAATCGGCGCCAACCAGCGTTCCTTCTGCGCCTTAGTCGCGGCCTGTTCCAGAACCATCATATTGCCATCATCCGGCGCGGCCGAGTTGAACACGACCGGCCCAAAGATCGAACGGTTCATTTCCTCGTAACAGACCGCCATCCCGATCTTGCCCAGCCCCTGCCCGCCGGTTTCCCTGGCCAGCTGCAGGCACCACAGGCCCTGATCACGCGCCTGCGCACGCAGATCCTCCAGCGCCGGACGACCGATATTGCCATGCTCGTCCCATTGGCTGCGATCTGCCTCGACCGGCAGGATGCGGGTCTCGACGAAATCGGCGATGCGGGCGCGGTAATCCTCGATCTCGGAGGAAATGGTGAAATCCATGGTCGCCTCCTACAGCGATGAAACAAGATGACCGCCATCGACGGCGATGTCGGCGCCGGTGATGAAGCGGCCCAGATCGGACAGAAGCAGCATCAGCGCGCCATCCAGATCCTGCGGCTGGCCAAGGCGGCGCTGCGGGACCCGGCGGATCAGCGCTTGACCCTGTTCGGTGGCAAAGAAATCGCGGTTGATTTCGGTTTCGATATAGCCGGGGCTCAGGGCGTTCACGCGAATGCCGTGCCGCGCCCATTCCAGCGCCAATGCGCGGGTCAGTTGCAGCACCGCACCCTTGGACGCCGCATAAGCCGCCACATGGCCCGACACGCGCGAGCCAAGGATCGAGGCGATATTGACAATCGAACCGCCCTGCCCTGCATCGCGCATAGCCGACGCCGTGGCGCGGGCGACATGGAAAACGCCTTTGACATTTGTGTCGATCACCCGATCCAGTGTATCGGCATCCAGATCCAGCGCCGCGCAACTATGCGATACGCCGGCATTGTTGACGACCAGATCAAAGACCTGCCCTTGCAGCGCCTCCTCGACCGCCCGTGCAGAGCTGACATCCAGTTCCAGCGGTGTCGCCTGAAATCCCTGATCGCGAATCCCGTCGCACAGCGCCTGAACCCGGTCGGTCCGGCGAGCGGCGGCGAAGACATGCACCCCCTGCGCCGCCAGTAGCTGCGCGAAATGCGCCCCAAGGCCGGAAGAAGCCCCAGTGACCAACGCCCTGCTGCCCGAAATGCCGGGCCATGGATGTGCTTCATGTTCAATTTCGGTCACAGCATCAATCCTCCTATCGAGCGCTCGCTCATTTTTTATGCAAGAAGCCCGATCAAGTTGTCAAGCGAGCGTTCGTTCTATAAATTGCAGCGCAGACTCGAGGTGCTGCGCCAGAGCATCCGGGCCGGTCTGATCGTCACGACAGCCGCTGAAGAGAAAGAGGCAAAGAAAATGTTCGAATCGAAGGGACATACCGCCGATGACCTGTGCCGTTCGATGCTGGAGCGACATGCCGATGTTATCTCGGTCCAGAAGCCTGATGTTGCGTTAAAAAAGCTGAAAGTCATCATCGCAGCAGCACTGAAGCTGTCGAACAGCAAGGGATTTCAGGCCATGTCCCTGCGCGATCTGTCAAAAGAATCGGGTGTATCGATGGGCGGGCTTTACGCCTATTTCGACAGCAAGACGACGCTCTTGAACATGATCCTGACCGAAGTCACCGATGCCGTCGAAGTTGCGCTGGCCAATCCGCCGGCCGAAGTCGTCAGCGATCCGATCGAACATCTGAAATGGCTGATCGAGGCACATATCCGCCTGACCGAGGATATGCAGTCATGGTTCAGCTTTGCCTTTATGGAGGCCAAGAACTTTCCCGCCAAAGAACGCAGCAGGGCTGTCGATAGCGAGGAACTGACCGAATCGCTGTTCGCCGAAGTCACCGTCCGCGCCAGCGCACAGGGGCGCTTTCGCCCCGGCGTGACACCCCTGCTGCCGACGATGATCAAGCCGCTGCTGCAGGACTGGTATGTCAAGCGCGCCAAATACCGCCGCCGGAAGGTGTCGGTCGAAGAGTACATTGCGGCAGTGCAGGAAATGGTCCTGGCGGCGTGCCTGCCCGTCGACCAACTGCCCGACCCAACCGCCAGGTGATTTCTTGCCCCCCTTGCAAAATCAAGGAGACGTTTCGATGGCTGAGCAGGTGGACAGCCAGATGGCATGGGTCGCCACTACCGCATCGCGGCGGTCTGTGTGGACTTCCCGGACCTGCCTCAGTGGACTGGTTGATATGCAGTGCAGTCGCTTCGACGCGAGGCACAACAAACACGGCAGAGGCCAACCTGACTACGCCTCGTACAACGATATTCTGAATCAGATCGCGATCGAAAAGAAATGAGTGAACGCAATGCCGGACCAGACTCGTCCGCAGAACAGGGACAAGACTAGCCCCAGGAAGGCGTCCAAAGGGACCGCCTATTCAACATCCAAAAGGCGATAGATATAGTGCTGAAATGTATAGAGATCGACCTTTCTGATTTCCGCCGCCGCGACCTCGTCCCGCCTTCGCAGGGCGGTCACGAATTCATCCTGAATGCGAATGGTGAAGGTGACGAATTCGGCATCTTCGCCATCATCACTCCGCGCCAACGCAGCGGCGTAATAGGGCGCAGTCCGGGCTCGGAGATTGATAAGCTGCTCGCATAGCGCCTCGGACCCGCAGCGCTCGGCCAGGATACGAGATACCCCCTGGATCGTCGTGACACGGCTCGGGATCTCTGATTCGACCCAATAGACGCGGCGCGTTGCAAGGATTGCCTCCTCAAGATCGTCGATGTCAGCATCGGTCATCACCGACACACATCTGCGCGCCGCCTCTGCCTCCAGAAGGTTTCGAATCGCGAAAATCTCGTCCATGAGCTCCCGGTCGATGTTCGGAATCTGGACGCTGTAATTCGGCCGCAATACCAAGACACGCTCGACCGTCAGCTTGCCGATCGCATCCCGGACCGGCTGCACGCTGGTGCCCAGTTCCGACGCAAGCGCACGTAGCGTCAGGCGCGTCCCCGGAAACCACTCACCGCGGAGCCGCCGCCTCCAGCATCCTTCTCTGAACGTCATTGGCTTTCTCCATGGTGTCGAGGCGTACCGCGATGCTGCTCGAACTGGCCGACCGGGGTGGCTCGACCGATACGCTGATGATCGACGCGACCCATCTGAAGACGCACCGCACCGCTTCCAGCCTGGGGCTGAAAAAGGGGGCAAGGGCCGTCTCATCGGGCGCACGAAAGGCGGCTTGAACTCCAAACTCCACACCGTCACTGACGCTCTGGGCCGTCCGTTGCGGATGTTCCTGACTGCGGGCCAGCGCAGCGACTATATCGGCGCGCGGGCGTTGCTGGATGGTCTGCCGCCCGCGAAACACCTGCTGGCAGATCGCGGCTACGACGCCGACTGGTATCGCCAAGCCCTTGAGAACAAGGGGATCACGCCCTGTATCCCTTCGCGTAAAGGACGCAGGATTCCGATCCCGCACGACCACGAACGCTACCGCAAACGCCACAAGATCGAGAATAGTTTCGCCCGCTTGAAGGACTGGCGGCGCATCGCAACCCGCTACGACAGGTGCCCGAAAGTCTTTCTCTCGGCATGCGCCCTCGCGGCCATCGTCATGTTCTGGCTATGAGTCCTGACCCTTCTGTATCTGCGCTCTGCTAAACTTGCCCCGTCACGGACCCCGGCCAGGGTCAGTGACGGGGTGGTGCGCGACGTCTGACCCTTGTGGCATGACCACGCTTCTTAGCCTGTCGGCACCGCCTCTCTTCATCGTCTCGAACAGTTGATTGCGGCCTTGCAGGACCGCGCACCAGAAGGAAGAGAGCATGGACAACCTATCACATGGCCGCGTTATCGGCATAGATGTCAGCTGCGACTGGCTGGACATTCATTGCCTCCCCGATGGCCATCGCCTCAGAGTGCCAAACGCTGCGGCAGGTCATGCTGCCGTGGCGAGTCTTGCCCGGGACCGAAATGCCATCGTCTGCTTCGAGTCGACAGGTGGTCAAGAATGGCAGCTCTGGGCGCTTCTGGAGGCAGAGGGTGTTGCGGCCCGCCAAGTGCCACCCGCACAGGTAAAGGCGTTTGCGCAAAGCCGCGGCACGCGCGCCAAGACCGACCGGATCGATGCGGAACTCATCGCCCGCTTCTTCGTGTTCCGGCCCGAAGCAGGCCGCGGTCTTCCCACAGAAAAGCTGCGCCTTCTCAGAGCTTTGACATCAAAACGAGCCCAGTTGGTCGAAATGCGCAAACGTCTTCTGGCTCAAATCCGCGCGCACCAGAAACTGGGAACCGCTTTGATGTTCGAGGACGTCGACAGCGAACTGAAGCAAAGGATCGACGGTATCATCGAGGAACTGGAAGACCGGATCACCCGAGCCATCGCCAGCGACGATCACCTGTCAGAGGTGGCTGCCGTCCTCCGCTCCATTCCTGGGATCGGCCCTGTTGCCAGCTCGATGCTGATCGCAGAAATGTCCGAGATCGGCACCATCACCGGCGAAGAGGCCGCAGCACTCACTGGATTAGCACCGGTCGCACACGACAGCGGAACTCTTCGTGGGAAGCGCGCCATCGCCGGAGGGCGCCGCGCCCTGCGGCACGTGATGTTCCAGGCGGCCTTAGTCGCAGCACATCACAATCCAAACCTGAGGTCCTTCGCAGATCGTCTCCGCAAGGCTGGCAAGCCGCACAAGGTCATAATCACCGCCGTCGCCAGAAAGCTGGTCACCGTCGCGAACGCGCTATGCAAAAACCGTCAGAAATGGGTCGCCACTGCTCCCTGACAGATACAGTTGCTAGTCGGGATGATGGCGGATTATGCCGTCATGCGGGCGCAGGCGCGGGCGTGCACGCCGTAGGGAGCATATGCCGGAAGGGCGCTGATCCGCCCGGTCGCACTGGGGAATTGACGATGTTAAAAAGCGGCCGAGGTTCGCTGCACAGCTATATTCGCACAGTTCGATGCGGGCTATCGCGCGTGAAAATAGGCACAATTGTGCATGCGGCAATAGATATCCGATTTTCTACGACGACGATGAAACCCAGGGGCCGAACCACCTTGTACGTAGATACATCACCACCGCCGGGGCGCTTTCAATCGGAGTTCAATGTCGGGATGCCCATCGCGATCTTTCCGCCATGCGCGGTCTGATCGCCGACGCGCATGACTCCGCGTCCGTTGATCTTCACTACACTTGATCCCTTGACCATCAGGTCGGGCAGCGGAGGCGATCCGGGACATCCGCATTGCCCGCCTTCGCCCGCAACAGGGATGCCATTGAATTTCACCAGAGTCTGACCGGGATTCATGACCGGCCCACCGCCGTGGATCGGGCATGTATGAGCGTGGCCGAGAAGCGCTACCGGTTTCGACATACCTTTATTCGCCCTTATGACTGTTCAACCCGGACCGCCGCCTCGAAAAATGGCGGATAAACGTCGGTCATCACGGCATCTCCAATCCAGCCAATCTCATCCGGCTGAAGAAAACCATCCTTATCACGCGCACGCGACTCTGTTTCATGCCACTGCATCATCTGAACGCGCTGTTCCGGCGTAACCGTTGGCCCGATTTTGCGCCACCATTCGCGGAACAGCATTTGCCGATAGCCATCTGCAGCGACCATGGCCGGATCGTATTGAAACTCCTTGAACCACTTGTCCCAGAGAAAGTTATCCCAGTCTGATCGACGAGTTTCATCTTCCTGCCACGCTTTCCGATCAAGCTTTACGCGTTGCTTCAGGGCAGCCGCGGGCTTATTGACCTGCTCGTGCCAAGAGGCATACAACCGATCGCGCACGTCCGCGCCGGACCGATCAAGCTTAGCAAGTTCATCAGGTCGCCACCAACCAATCGTATTGTCCCAAAGCGAAGCAGATGGGCGTCCTTCGAACTCGGAATAGCTCCACATATCTGAATCTAACGCGCGCCCCCACTTATAAATACGATCAACATCTTCACCGGCATCCTCCAGCCGTTCAAGCATCTCTCGCACATTATTGCTGATCTGTGTGTCAGACCCCGAAGGGTCGGTTTTCTTCTGCTTATAGAAGTAGTCCTCAGTTGCAGCACGAACGGCATCAAGCCGTTTCATGGGACGCAATAAGACGTCATCAAATTCGCCGGCACGGTCTGACACCATCCAATACCAGGAAGGCTTCACGTTGAGCAGTTGCCGATGAGACAATTTAATCATGGAATCAGGCGTCCTTATTTCTGATCAAGAGGTTAACGCCGGGCCGGACGGGCCCCCTTGCGGACGAATGATACGCAAATAATCACGCATTCTAGCACTTTCTCTTGCAGCCGGTAGAGATTGACAATCCGCGTGATTGCGACCTTTGAATGGAATGGTCTCAGGGGTCCACCCCGTAGCACCACCTTTACCGTTCCCGATAATCTTATTAATCGTTTCACGCTCTTCACGAGAGAAGAATTGACTTGGATCGCACTCCGGAGTTTCCCCAGCGTCCGCCTGAAAGGGTTTATATGTGTCAGCCAGCTTTCTCCTCGCGCCCGTTAGTTCATCGACGTGCCGATCCCAAGATGGGGTCCCCGGTCCATCTGCGCCACACATCTGTTCGATCATCCTGTTCAGATAGCCATGGAAACCGCTTGAGTTTCCGGGATCACGTTTGTTGTTATATAGCGCATGCTTGGCATCATTCGCCGCTTGCTGGCACTTTGCCGCGCAGTCTTTGCACACCTCTTCCTCAGCCGCCGCCCCTTCAGCGCGATCAGTTTCCTCGGCCTCCTCCTCAGCGTTTTCCATGCTGTTGATATGGTCCTGCAGGGCAGACGCTGCAGCACGACCTGCCATTCCACCAATGCGTGACCCGACAGCTCGGCCAATCAAGGTACCAAGACCGGGCGGAGGAATGAACGACCCTATGATCCCGCCGATCCAGCCTCCGGCGACCTTACCTCCCAGCTCCCCTGCTGTTCCAGCGGTACTCATGTATCGATCTCCGCCGCAGCCTGTTTCATGCGTTCCAGCGTATCCAGCATTGCTTTCTTGACCTGCCGGTCCGGCGTTTCATCGCCTGACCGAATAAAATCGCGCACACGGCGATCTTTTGCCACACGACCCTCGGTGATTGCCATCAGATAGGCCCACCTCTGATGGCCGCCTGCACTGCTGACACCCAACTCTTTGCCCGACTTGCGACTGCTACGCGCGATTTGCTCAAGCTGCTGGTCTGACAGACCCTGAAAATCGGGAGGGAGCGTTCTACGCAGAAAGCCGACGGTTCGCTGAAGCGATCTGCGCTCTCGCGCATGCTTGATCTCTTCCATAGTCGCGGCGCTGAGGGTCAGCAGCCCTGATTGCGGCTTTGGCAATGCGTCGAACCGATCTGCCTGCAGCCAATCACGGCCATGTGCCCAGTCTGGGTCTGAAGCGAAGAACAGGCGCGCGGCTGGACCATAAAAGCGCGCTATTTCGGCAGCATCCATTGCCGGTAGTGTTTGCGCAATGACATTTGCATCTGCGTGGCGAAACAGGACCGCCTCATGGGTCTCGGAATCTTGCGAACCATTTACATCAGGACGCGCCAAATCATCCGGTGGCGCAAATTCCTTCGGGATCAGCACCATATTGATGCCCCTGAGGTGCTTGTAGAGCGCCTCTGCGCCTGCGGGGCATTGCCAGAAGACTGCAGCGGGGCGGTTGGCGATGAGGGTCATCAGCGCCGGGATGGTTTCCTGCGGCGCTCGGCCGGTGATCTTTTCGGCGCGCTCGTCCAGCCAGACCATATGCGGCGCGGTGATGATCTGTTCGGGGTTGTTGTCGCCGCGATCCAGATAGAGCGGGCGGCTGACAAAATCGCCCAGCATCAGCTCTTGCGGAAGGTTGTCGAATTGCGCGCCGTCGAGAACCGCAAAGACCGGCGCAGCCTTGTGATCCAGCGCGAGCAATGCTTCCTCCAGCGTTGTCGGAGTTTGCGCTTCCGTTGTCGGTTCATCGCGCGCGGGTTGGTTCGCCGCATCCAGCGACCAGGGATCGTTCTGCTTCATCCTTTTCCTCGCGAATGATGTTGCGGATTTAATCGAAGTGCTTAGAGAGCGCGGTCATCATTTCTCAGCGCGGATCCGATCGGCGCGTGCATTGGCTTCGGCAGGCCAGTGCGTCGCGCGCCATTCGTCAAAATAGGGCGGGCGCGGCAATGTCCCGGCCTCCATCTGCGCGCGCAGCTCGGCCGGGGTGGGTACATCGTCGTAAAGTCCACGCTCGGTGAGGATGGCGCGCACATCTTGCAGATCGCGGCCATTCGGGCTGTCGAGAATAACGCGAGAGGTCAGCGCCTTGTTTGCAACCGTGCGCCCGTTTCCGGCATAAGCGCTCGGGTCCGCTCCTTGTTCGATCAGGAATTTGACCATCCCCCAACCATCACTGGTTGCTGCGGAGATGACGGGTGTCATACCAAAAAAACCACGTGTCTCCAGATCGGCCCCAGCCTTCAGCAGTGCATCGACCGCAGGATAATTTCGCTCGCTAATCCGCCAGAAGATGACCGGAAGATCGTTATAGAGTTTATAAATGTCGACGTTCTGTGCCATGTCCTGCCTCTCATCCTTTGCGAGCGCCCATCCCACTGCCAGCAATACGACCAGAGCCGAGGCGACGGCCGCCTTAGTCAACCACCGCATCCATTTGCCTCCATCTGTCGTTGAATCTGGGATTCTTCCTGTTTCAGTGAGTTCTGCACCTCTTGCATCCCATGCAGTTGAACTCCGCTTTTGGCGTTGTTTTCCAAGCTCGTATTGAAGTTATTTCCGGTCCATTGCCCACGGGAATAATTAGCAGCCTTCACATCGGCAATGCTGCGCCGGATACCGAAGGCCTTGGGACCGAACCGGTCCTGAAAGTCGCTCAGGATATCGCCCGTAACATTCGTGGCATGAACCAGATCGGTATTGGCCAGCGGCAAGCCAGCCAAAGTACTACCCGACAGCCCGGCGGCGTTGAAAGTCTGAGCAGGAAATCCCGACGCCCCCGATGCCGTAGCAGCCAGACCGCCCCCAAGCGAATGACCGACGAAAGAGGTTGGGCCGACACCAGATCGGCGAAGACCCTCTCCTATCCAGCTAGCCTGTGTGTAATATGCCGTCTCCAATCCCAGGCGCTGGCTTATATTGGTCTGCCAGTCAGCTGTACTGGACATCTTGGTCCCCTTGAAGCCGACCACATAGCTTTCCGCACCACTAATCGGGTCGGTCTTCACAAAAGCCTCAGCATGAAAGTCTGGCTCATCTCGCAACACCAGCAAGTTGCTCCCCGCGCCATCCGACAGCCCCATCTTCTGAAGATCAGCCTCGGTCGCCCGCCTGTATCCTTCAGGCAGCGGCGCGTTCGGGTCATAGGTCGCGGCGGCCAGCATGGCCTTTTCCTGCTCGTCCCTGTTGTTGTCCAGTTGTTTCCTCAAAGCCTTGCAGATGTCTTCCCGGCACTGCTTGCAAGGCGCGTTGTCACTACCGGGTGATAAATCGGCATCGGCCATCGCCTCGGCATGTTCAATCTGCGCCGCTGTCACCCCACTTTCAAGCAAAGCGTCCGCCAGATCGTTTGTCGCCGTTTTCACCGTACCCCCCATCCTCTACCTCACGAAGGGCGTTGCTGATTTGGCCATGGCGCGGAGGCATTTGCTGCCTTCGCCGGGGCCGCCGGATTTGAAGTCGATGGCATTGCCCTCGATCAGGACCTTCAGCCCGCGGATACGCACGCCGGATTTGTTGATCTCGACATAGCCGCCTGGTGCTGACAGCAGCAGCGTGTCGTCGGCCTTGATCTCCCAGACCCGCGAGGTGCCTTCGAACTTCTCCTCGGACGAGATCTGGTAGAGCTTGCCCGAACTATGCGCCGCGCGCTGGCCGGTATGGGTGGTGTATTCCTCGCCCACATCGACGGTCTTGGTCTTGCCGACCTGCAGGCGCTGCTCGACCCCGACCTTGGTGAATTCCTTCTGCCCGATGGTCGTGTTGCGGACCGAGCCGACCATGGTGTTCTTGAACAACCCGATCTGCTCGGTCCGCGCCAGGCCGATCGTGTCGGCCTTGAACTTCTCGACCAGCGTGTTCATCACCCCCGAGACCGGCATGATCGCCGAGAGCACACCGCCAAGCGCGGTGCCCGTGCCGACCTGTTCAGCCCCCGCAACCGCCTTGTTCTGACCGGCACCGTCGAAGGCCGAGATCAGCGGGCTGGAGGCGATCTCGCCACCAACTGTCGCGGCGACAACCCCGCCCAGAAAGGCTGGGATCGAAGGATCGCCCGCCTCCTCGGCCACGTTCATCGCATCCTTGGTCGCCTGTCCCGCGATTCCAGCAAGCGCTGCGAAGAGGCCCAGCTTGCCGCCGCCCACGGTCAGATTCATCGAGCCGCCAATGCGTTCCTGGTGGTTGCTGCCAATCTCGATCGACTTGTTGCTGCCCACGCTTTCGACCTGATCGTTATCCACCCGCTTCATGCGGTTGTTCAGGACCTTCAGCGTCTGGTCCTTCTGGGCATGAAGCGCGATGTTTTCCTGCCCGGTCTCATCCTCGAAGCTGATCTCGTTGAAGCCCTGTCCTTTATGGGTATTGGAACGCATGACCATCTTGGTCTTGTTGGCGGGCAGAGGGTAAGGCACTTTCTGCCTGGCATTCGGGACGACGCCTGTCACCACGGGCCTGTCGGGGTCGCCGTCCAGATAGCTGACCATCACCTCCATACCGATGCGCGGGATCACCTGGCCGCCCCAGCCGGCACCGGCCCAGTTCTGCGTCACCCGCACCCAGCAGGTGTCCGAGCCATCCTTCCTGGCCCGCCGGTCCCAGGGGAACCACAGCTTGACGCGGCCATATTCGTCGGGATGGATCTCCTCACCCGCAGGGCCCGCCACGATCGCCACCTGGGTGCCGTCGATCCGCGGCTGAGGCGTTACCCGCCGCGGCGTCGCGGGCACATCCGCGGGCAGCGCCAGGAAGCGGTTCACATATTCGGGCTGGTTCTCGACGCTTTCATAGCTGGTATCCGTCACCTCATGCTCGATCGCCAGGATCACATGCGGCGCGAAGACATTGTCCGGATTGGCCACGTCATAGGGCGTCAGCCGCGACCCCGCCGCAAGCGTACGCACATTCGACGACCCCTCGACCCGGGCATGCTCGGCCTCATCCGCCTGCATCCGCAGACGGGCCACGCGTTCCACCGCCCCATCCTCGATCCCGTCGCTGGCGCGGCCGCCCGGACCATAGCCCGCCTGTACCGGGTATTCATATCGCTCGTAACCGCCATTCCGGGGCAGGTTGATCAGGCCGGGGCTGACCCCGCCCGGCACATGGCCCGGGGTCTGGAAATTCCAGTCGCCCCCGGCATGCGCCCCCGGAATGTAGCGGAAGGTGGTTTCGAACCGGTTAATGTGATTGCGATCGGTCGAGCCATGGGCAAAGCGCACATCCTCACCCCCCAGATAGCCCGAGGCATGGCTGGCGATATGCAACCGGTGCGCGCCTTCCTCATGCGACCACCAGAAGAACAGCCCGTCCTCCTCCAGCCGCCGCGTCAGATAGGCCAGATCGGTCTCGTTCCATTGCACCGAGTAATGCTGCGGCGGCACCGGATCGGTCACGCCGCCGGTCCGCGGCGCGGCGATGCCATGTTCCGACATCAGCGTCTGCGCCACCTCCAGCGCCGACATGTCCAGCCAGATCCGGCAATCCGAGCGCTGCGACAGAAGCCACAGATCCGGGCGCAGGATCAGCTCGTAATGGCGCAGCCCACGGCTCTGGCGGGGGCCTGCGCGCAGATCGGTGACGATCGCATTCCATTGCCGCCATTGCCCGCCGCCCAGTTCCAGCCGCAGATCGACCGGCTTGCCCAGCAGATCCTGCGGCGTCAGATCCGGCGATTTCGACCGCAGCGAGACACGCCCCTCGAACAGCTCGGAAATCGCCTCACGCCAATGCAGCTTCTGCGCCAGAAGCACATCCGCCCCCAGAGCGCTGTCAATGCGCAGAATCCGCTCAGCCTGGATGAAGTCGCCCTCGGCAGTCATAATGCGCCTCGCCCGTAAAGAACTCGTAAAATCACGAAAGGTTATACAGCAGTGGAACTCACTGTCAGCACCCGGATTCAGCCGCTTGCAGGAAAACGCCACAGAATAAAGACGGATTGCAATCGGAAGCTGAAAGGGGTGCAGTGTGGTGGACAACTAGGCGACATAACGGCATCGGATCATGATGAACAGAGTACCGGAGTACCTTAGCAACTGTATCTGTCAGGGAGCAGTGGCGACCCATTTCTGACGGTTTTTGCATAGCGCGTTCGCGACGGTGACCAGCTTTCTGGCGACGGCGGTGATTATGACCTTGTGCGGCTTGCCAGCCTTGCGGAGACGATCTGCGAAGGACCTCAGGTTTGGATTGTGATGTGCTGCGACTAAGGCCGCCTGGAACATCACGTGCCGCAGAGCGCGGCGCCCTCCGGCGATGGCGCGCTTCCCACGAAGAGTTCCGCTGTCGTGTGCGACCGGTGCTAATCCAGTGAGTGCTGCGGCCTCTTCGCCGGTGATGGTGCCGATCTCGGACATTTCTGCGATCAGCATCGAGCTGGCAACAGGGCCGATCCCAGGAATGGAGCGGAGGACGGCAGCCACCTCTGACAGGTGATCGTCGCTGGCGATGGCTCGGGTGATCCGGTCTTCCAGTTCCTCGATGATACCGTCGATCCTTTGCTTCAGTTCGCTGTCGACGTCCTCGAACATCAAAGCGGTTCCCAGTTTCTGGTGCGCGCGGATTTGAGCCAGAAGACGTTTGCGCATTTCGACCAACTGGGCTCGTTTTGATGTCAAAGCTCTGAGAAGGCGCAGCTTTTCTGTGGGAAGACCGCGGCCTGCTTCGGGCCGGAACACGAAGAAGCGGGCGATGAGTTCCGCATCGATCCGGTCGGTCTTGGCGCGCGTGCCGCGGCTTTGCGCAAACGCCTTTACCTGTGCGGGTGGCACTTGGCGGGCCGCAACACCCTCTGCCTCCAGAAGCGCCCAGAGCTGCCATTCTTGACCACCTGTCGACTCGAAGCAGACGATGGCATTTCGGTCCCGGGCAAGACTCGCCACGGCAGCATGACCTGCCGCAGCGTTTGGCACTCTGAGGCGATGGCCATCGGGGAGGCAATGAATGTCCAGCCAGTCGCAGCTGACATCTATGCCGATAACGCGGCCATGTGATAGGTTGTCCATGCTCTCTTCCTTCTAGTGCGCGGTCCTGCAAGGCCGCAATCAACTGTTCGAGACGATGAAGAGAGGCGGTGCCGACAGGCTAAGAAGCGTGGTCATGCCACAAGGGTCAGACGTCGCGCACCACCCCGTCACTGACCCTGGCCGGGGTCCGTGACGGGGCAAGTTTAGCAGAGCGCAGATACAGAAGGGTCAGGACTCGTTGTGGATTATAGCCAGAAGAGGACGATTGCGGCGAGAAGGATGGCGGAGAAGAAGGTCTCGGGGCATCGGTCGTATCGGGTGGCAACGCGCCTCCAGTCCTTGAGGCGCCCGAACATGATCTCGATGCGGTTGCGGCGTTTGTATCGCCGCTTGTCGTAGAGAGTGTCCGGTCTTCTGTGGATGGCTGATTGGGTCCATGCTTCCTGAGAGGAGCAAGGACCATGACGATTTCGAACGAACTGCTGGACGAGCTGCTGAAAGGCTGCAAGCGGCCTGAGGATCTGCTGGGCGACGCCGGGCTGATGAAGGAACTGAAGATCCGGCTGATGGAGCGGATGCTCGGGGCCGAGTTGACGGCACATCTGGGCTATGAGGCTGGTGCGGAGCCGCCGGCTGAGCAGACCAACCGCCGGAACGGGATCGCGACGAAGAGGGTGAAGGGCTCGGACGGCGAGGTGCCGCTTTCGGTGCCGCGAGACCGGGAGGGCAGCTTCGAGCCCGAGCTGGTGAAGAAGGGCCAGACCCGGATCGATGGGGTGGATGACAAGATCATCGGGCTTTACGCTGCTGGGCTGTCGGTTCGGGACATCCAGGCCCACCTGGAAGATCTTTACGGCCTGCGGGTTTCGCCCGACCTGATCAGCCGCGTCACGGATGCCGTGCTGGACGAGGTCCGCGAGTGGCAGCACCGGGCGCTGGACCGGATGTATCCGATCGTCATTTTCGATGCCCTGCGCGTGAAGATCCGCGATGCTGACAGCCGGATGGTCAAAAACAAGGCCGTTTACATCGCCTTGGGCGTCACCCGGGAAGGGGATCGCGAGGTTCTGGGGCTCTGGATCGCCGACAACGAGGGCGCGAAGTTCTGGCTGTCGGTGATGAATGAGCTGCGCAACCGGGGCGTTCAGGACATCCTGATCGCGGTCGTGGACGGGCTGAAGGGCTTCCCCGAGGCCATCACTGCGGCCTTCCCCGAGACCACGGTCCAGACCTGCATCGTTCACCTGATCCGGCATTCGATGAACTTCTGCAGCTGGAAGGACCGCAAGGCCGTGGCGGCCGACCTGCGCCCGATTTACGAGGCCCCCACCGCTGAGCAGGCCGCCCGCCAACTGGGTGCCTTCGAGGAGAAATGGGCCGGGAAATACCCATCCATCGCCCCGGCCTGGCGCCGGGCATGGGCGGAAGTGACCCCGTTCTACGCCTTCAGCGCGGCGATCCGGAAGATCATCTACACCACGAATGCGGTGGAATCGCTGAACCGCGTGCTGCGGAAAACGCTGAAGACCAAGGGCTCGTTCCCAACCGAGGAGGCCGCAACGAAGCTGATCTTCCTCGCCATCCGCAACTTCGAAAAGGGCGGCCGCGCGGTCCGGGAATGGGTTGCGGCCCGCAATCAGCTGGCCATAATGTTCGCAGGGCGCTTCGACGCCTGAACGTATCTGAAAACCGCATGGGCCACATCAGATACACAGAGTTTCAGACACTCCCCTTGTCGTATTTGACCGCCTTCTTGCGGTTTTTTCCGGCCGGGGATGCATACCCTTATCCTCTTGTCTTTCAACGCTTCTCGGAACCAGTCGGCATCATGCCCTCTGTCCGCAAGCATCCAGCCGGCCTTCGGCAAACTGCTCAGCAAGGCCGCGGCGCCGGTATAATCACTCACTTGCCCGGCCGACATGAAGAACTGGATCGGGCGTCCCTTCGCGTCGGTGCCGGCATGCAGCTTGGTGTTCCGTTTTCGGGCGAAACTGTCCCCCGGACAGTTTCTTTATCCCTCAAACCCTTTCGTTCGCCCGATCTGGCGCCCGCGCCCCCTTTTTTGACCCGCAGGCGCGAGGCCGTGCGATGCGCTTTCAGATAGGTCGCGTCGATCATGATCGTCTTGTGTTCGGCGCTCTCGGCGGCCAGGCCCATCATGATCCGGCCAAAGATCCCGTTCTCGCTCCAGCGCTTCCATCGGTTGTAGAGCGTCTTGGCGGGCCCGTAGTCCTTCGGCGCGTCGCACCATCGCAAACCATTGCGGTTGATGAAGATTATGCCGCTCAATACACGCCGGTCATCGACGCGAGGCCTGCCATGGCTCTTGGGAAAGAAGGGTCTCAGGCGCGCCATCTGCGCCTCGCTCAGCCAGAAAAGCTTGCTCATCGATCAGATCTCCTTGCGGAGCCTGAATCACGCCAAACATCCGAAATCAATGGGTCTGGAACCTAGCTGCAAGTGTCATGGCGGCCTCATATCGGGCTTCCGCTTCCGCATCATTGCCTTCGAGTTTGCATTCCCACGATTCAACTAATTCGGCCCATACATCTTGCGCTTTCCTAGTCGCGATCTTGGGCGAGTCAGTATGCAGCGAAATCTGGATGATCGACCTGGACTCGACTGCCGAATATCGGGCCGGAACCTTCCTGCGGATATAGAAAGTGTCGCCTCTCAAAATCGGTAAAGGTGCTTTCATCGGTTCGCCTCGATCATGATTCTTCTGATCATATTGCTGATCGGTGAACCAACAAGCAACCCAAAAAGTAAACCAAAAAGTGAACCAAAATGGGAAAATTTGGGCATGGTTTATCAAACCAAAGGCAATTTTTACTTTTTTTCTGATACTTACTGATATGGAAATTAGGAAATCTGGCGGAGGGGATGGGTCTGATATCCAACCTTCTCCGCTTGCAGAGCATAGGACCCTGAACGATAAAAACGTGCGCCGCCTACGCGGAAGAACCTATACAGCCGGAAGCAATAGGTCTCGTGGCTCTCGGCGGGCCTGCGTCGGTGCACCAGGTCCTCGACTGCCCGCAGCGAGATCGGAAATCTGATGCACGGCATTCCTGCCAGGCGGACCACCTCAGGGCTACTCTGCAAGCCTTTGGAGGGAGTCGTTGGCGTATCCCGCGACGCTAAGAGCAACCCGCCACGCACAAGGTCGAACTTACTGACGGCGCCCTTTCGGTACATTGCTCTGCAACCTAAGCGATAAGCTCTGCAACCTAAGCGATAGTTTTGGTAGACTTTGCGGCTAGATAAAGTAACCTACAGAAGATTTTTCGAAAATTTCGGTCTGCCGAACCGCTCATGTATTCACCATACACCAAAATTTAGACGGCGAAATGCTCTCCTTGGAGCGTCGTGGAGAAGCGCCCGCACACTGTGTTTACCGGTCAGCGCGCGACTCTGACAAGGCCAACGAGATTCGCAATTTTCGCAGACACCAACCCAAGATCGGAGTGTCACGATGAAAACCTATGGATTTGACTACGCCTACGCGATTTCCTGGAGCAAGATCAACGAAGCGCTCAAGGCCAACAAGGCCGGTCAGGGCATCGATCTGGGCTACAACGGCACCGACCCCGACAGTGGCACCGACATCGCCATCACAGTCTCTCCCAAGCCCTACCAGATCGTGGCGGGTGGCGGCAACTCTCTCATCAACCTTCAGATCGAAATCGACGAAGGGTCGCTGGAACTCGACGGTGCGGTAGTCAACGGCTCTTATGATCTAAGCGGCGTGTCGCTCATCGTTCAGGTCAATCTGGGATGGGCCGAAAGCGTCGATGGAGCGCCCAATCTCAACGGATCTGGCAGCGCAACGCAGCTCGTCTTCTCGCCAAGTCAGACGACCGACAAGACATCGCCGGGCTACGTCTCGGCGGTCAACGTGCTCGATCCCGATGGCCAACTCACCGGGAATGATGGCAATCCTGATACGGTTGCCGTGGGCCTCCTAAAGCAGTTCAGTGTGCAGACGCTGATCGCCAATCGCAAAGCGCTTTCCTTTGTCTTTGCCGATGTCGCTCCAAAACCCGCATCGGCCGGAAGCTGGCTGGTCCCCGCCAAGTGGCTCTACTTTAACGTCGCCAACAAGAGCACCGACAAGCAGGCGCTGTGTTTCCTCTGCATGCTCAGCGACACGGCCTTCCCGGCAAACGGTGCGGCCTTCGATGCCGACAACCTCGTGGCAGGCTACGACACCACTGTTCTGATCAGCCAAAACGTCCTTTTCGAGAAAGCGTTCCTGCCGTCTGTCAAAGGCAGCTTTCCGGGCGGCCGTTTCACCATATCCTGCTCCGACGAGATCTGCTCGCTCAAGAACTCCGATTCCTTCACCGTGGGCAAGGTTCAGACGTCCGACTATACGCTGGAAGTCGACAGTGCCGGTACCGGGCTTGCGATCTCCGCCTCCGGCGGCGGGCCGCTGAAGTTCTTCTTCGGCCTCGGCAAACTACCCAATGCAAGCTACTCGTGGTCCACGTCGTCCAACAACCCGCTTGCATTCTCTGACGGTGCGATTTCCTTTATCGCCGACGCCCACCCTGCAATCAACCATCACGAGACCATGCACTGGTACGACTGGGCCTTGCTGGTCGTGACCGGGATCACCGGCGCCGCCGGTCTGGCCTCGGCGATCTATCAGGCTATCAAGGGCTTTGGCGATGCCAGCGCGGACATGGGCGTCGGAAATATTAACACCGATCTGACCAAAGCCTTCGGTGGAAACGTTCTGAATCTGGCCGCTCTGATCGACTGGAAACTGGCAGGGCAGAGCTTGTCTCTGTCCGTCGCGGGCCTCGATGGCCCGCTCTTCGCCCGGGGCAATTTTTCTTGACGTTGCTTCCCCCCTTCATCGCACACAAGGAGAAATAACGATGAACAAGAACACTCCCGCCTTTGCCGCGGCTTCCGATCCTGTCGTTGACACCTATGACTGGGACACCGCCTTCGCACTGAATTTCGACAATGCAAACGCGGCGCTCGTGAACAACTGGCCCAACGTCAACGCCGCCGCCAAGGCGGTGAGGCAGACCGCCTCCGACATGCCCAGCTTCAGTATCGATGGCACGTTCAAGCCCTGGCAGCTTGTGGCCGGCGGCGATGGCAAGAACATCCGCATGCGCTGCACCTTTGACAGCGGCACCTATGCCTATGAGGGCGGCTCGCTCGATCTGGCGAAAGGCGACGGGCAGCCGGTCTCTGCGATCATCGAGGTCGGCATGGAATGGGTGCCGGAACCGAACCAGAAATTCTTTGTCATCAATGACAATCCCAAGGTCAACTCGATCAAGACCGCGCTGGACGACCACGAAACCAACGCCGATCTGAAAACCGCCTTTTCCGACAACGGGGTGACGCTGGCCTCCGGCGCGGTCATCACGCCCAAGCAACCGGGCAAGGAATGGCTGATCGAGAACGGCGCCGATGACGATTTCTACATCTTTCTGACCACCGACAAGTTCGGCACCGAATACCTGCAGGTCTACAAGTTCCAGGACGATTGGGAAAACGTGCTGCAATTGCTGAGCGAGGCCGTCAGCGAGTCCGAGCCCGCCGTCACCATCATCTCCGTCGCGGGCGACAGCGACCTGACCGCCATTCCGCGCGCCGCGCTGGAGGAGATGCTGAGCACCTGGTTCACCGACAATATCGGCGAGTTCAACCACGTGTTTGCCTCCATCAACCTCTCGCCCACGCTGGCCGCGACGGCGAAATACGCCTGGATCAAGCCGACCGGCACCGGCTATGCCGTTGTGGACGAAGGCGCGTCGGACGACAGCATCTTCGGCGTGCTGAACACCGTGCTGCAGCACGAGATTCCGGCTAATCACCAGGTCTCGCCCAACATCATCCCCGCCAAGTCGCAAGCCGGCTATGCCATTTCCGGCACCAATTTCGTACAGCAGATGCTTTTGCCCGCGGCCATGCATGCCTTTGACGACGCGCCGGCCAGTGCGTTCAAGGTGCTCAACGACGGGCTGACCGTGACCAACACCGAAACGGTGGTCTGGGGCAAGTTCATGATGGACGAAAAGAAGAAAGGCACGATCGACAAAAGCTACGCCACCGAGCTCGACAAGGGCGGCGATGTGTCGAACGACCTGCAGATGGCCGTGCTTAATGCCGGGCTGTCCCTGCCCGACGATGCCAAGATCAGCGTGACCAGCAAGGGCGATCAATGGCTGCTGTCGGACGCCAAGGAAGGCTCGGTCGAGGCGATCCTCGATGTCAATGGCGACAGTATCGAGGTGTTCGAGGCCACCGTCATCAAGATCGACAAGGGCAATTTCAAGATGAGCCTCGTGAACTCCTATGTCGAGATCGAGTTCATCGACCTCTACTACCCCTACAGCTCCAATTTTGACGTGCATGTGAATTTCACCGAACAGGTCGAAATGAAACTGCAGGAGAAGGGCGGCAAGAAGATCTTCTGGTTCGACCAGATCGAAAAGAACATGACGGTCACGGTCACCAAGACCAAGATCGCCATCACCCGCCAAATCGTCGAAGGCGCGATCACGGCTGTCCTGGCGCTTGTCGCCATCGCCGGCCCGGTGATCGAGGGGCTGTCGGAAGCCGCCGAAGTGACCGATTTGACGGAAGAGGGCGCCGACGTGGAGATTAGCGCCGAAAGCTTCGAGAGCGCCGAGGACAGCGACCCCACCCGCAACGAGGAAGACGAGGAAGATGCCGGCAAAAAGGCGGCAACCACCTCCAAGGGCAAGCTGACCAATATCAAGAACGCGTTCCGCACTACCAAGTGGAAGATCATGGGCGCGATCATGGCGACCTCGGCGGCGATCTCCGGCCTCGATCTGGCAATCTCCGGCATCATCGAGCTTGCCGCCAAGGATGAGTGGCAGAAAGTCCCCGGCTTCGACCTCTTTGCCAACACGCTGATCGAGCCCTACAGCTTCCCCGGCATCTCGGGCTTCGAGTTGGAATCGGCGCATCTGCAGCAGTCTTTGGTAGTTGGTTTCAACGTTACTCCAAAAAGCTAATCGCGCCGTCCCCACCCCGGCCGGACAGTCCCCATTCGGCCGGGGTCCCTCACTCCTCCCAAATCAGGATGCTGTCCCATGACCTCTGACACCGACACCGGCAGCGCCGTCTATACCCACGGTTGGGATACGGTCTTTGCCATCCCCGTTCCGGACGTGAACAAGGCGATCGTCGACAAGAAATCCTCGCCGCCGTCCTTCTCGTTCACCGACCCGTCCAACACCTTCAAGCTCGATGGCACTTTCGGCGACTGGCAGATGACCGAAGGCGGCGACGGCAAGGAAGTGCGGATGTACCTGCCGCTGACGGCGATTTCGCTGACCTTCCTCGCAACGGGCAAAAAGACCGACTACTCCGGCAATTGCGTCATCGGGATCGAGCTGCACTACATCCCGCATACAGATCCGCAGGCCAGCGCCGCCAAGGGCGCCAACCCCATGGCGCTCAAGGTCAAACCCACCTCCGACGATCCCACGCAATCGGTGGCCTTTGTCGTGGACATGCCGCTGACGCCGACGCCCGGCACCATCGCCGAGGCGATGCTGAAACAGGGCATGCAGGAATGGGCCAGCGCCAATCTGGCGGAGTTCGGCCATGTCTTCGCGGTGGTCGACCTCAACACCATGATCGACCAGGGGCAATGGGGATTCGTGGCACCGAACTACACCAGCTATGCCTATCTGACCGATGGCAGCGCGCTGGCCAACGATCTGTTCGGCGTGCTGACCATGACCGGCAAACGCTCCGGCTCGACGCTTAACGAACAATTGCCGGAAAACGCGATCCCGTCGGGGTCGAAGGCGGGCTTTCTCGTCAGCCAGACGCGCACGCTTTACGATCTGATCCGGCCGTCGATCATGCAGGCCTATCCCGGGCTGACCGGTCAGAATTTCCTCATGGATGCAGCGGGCGACACGCTGTACCTCACCGAGAACACGTCGGTCGATCTCAAAACCGTGCATCACAACGGCACGCCCTATTACCCCAAGCTCACGCAGCTCAAGGTGAAATCGGTGGGATCGGTGCTCACGCTGACCAGCACGACCGAGACCGAAGTGGCCGCCGGTATCGTCGCAAGCTGCGTCTCGACCCATTGGTACACGGTCGATCTGGGCAAGTCGAACAAGGGCCAGACGCTGAAATTCACCGAATACCAAAAGCCGTCGATCGTGCATTCGATCCACCAGTCCGAGGGCAGTCACGTAACCCAGATCATCATCATGATCGTGGCGTCGATTGCGCTGCTTATCCTGACGATCCTGACCGAGGGCGCCGCGCTCATCGTGGGCGGGCTGGTGATCGGGCTTTTGCTGGGTACCAACCAGATCGTGCCGGCCCTGATCGAAAAGGTGAACAAGGATGACAGCCCCGATATCGGTCTGCTGCTCGCCAACGCGGTGGCGCCAATCACCTGGAGCGCATCAGGCGTCTTCGATCTGACCTACGGGCATATGAACAACGCGCTGCAACTGGGCGGCAACCCGAAATTCATCTGAAACCTTTGGAAAGGAGGCCGGAAATGGCCGATACCGAAACCATTATCGACGTACTGACGGCGATTGACGCCGATAGTATCGTCGCGACGTTGGGCACCAACAGCGATTCTGCGAACCCGGTGCAGATCACCCAGCCCGATCTGATCTTCATGCTGACGCGGCAGAAAAATGCCCTGTCCGGCGAGGGCGGCACGGAACTCCAGATCTCGGCGCAGACCATGGACACGATTCGCTGGCGCGCGACCTCGATGTCGATGAACGCGGCCTATTCGGTGATCCTCTACGATTTCGTTGCCGCGAGCGGCGCCAACCTGATCTCGCCGCCGCAACCGCTGGAGGCGGACGTGACCGACCCGCTGCCCGACCCGGCCGATCCGACCACGCCCAAGACGCAGAAGATCAAGAGCTATTTCTGGAATACCACTGTGCTGGAACCCGGCAACACCACCTATCACTTCAAGTTCATGATCCTCGACCGGACGGGAGTCGTGCAGGGCTACTACTGGTGGGATCCCTACATCCACATTAACTCGTAAGGAGGCCGACGATGCCTGATGACCCCAACGAAAGCATCATCGACATTCTGATGGTGATCGATGCAGAAACGCTTCTGGCAAGCGGCGCAACCGGTACCGCGGACGCGCCCGCCCCAGTCGGAGCAGACCTGATCTGGCTCATTGTGCGATCCGGCAACGCCGTCTTCGGCCAGGGTAGCAAGGAGCTGAAGATCACGGCAAAGACCATGGACACGCTGCGTTGGCGCTGCACGTCCATGTCGCTGAACGCGGCTTATTCAGGGATGCTTTACAAGTTCTTCGCTTTGAAGGGCGGCAGCCTGATCAGCAAACCACAGCCGCTCGACGCGCAGGTGACCACCCCGCTGCCGAATCCCGCCGACCCGACCCAGCCGGGAGCCCAGACCATTACCTCGGCATTCTGGAGCGCCACGGTGCTCGCCCAAGGTGAAGTGACCTACACCTTCTGCTTCATGATACTGGACCGGACCGGCAAGCCGCTGGGCTATTTCAAGTGGGACCCGTTCATTTCCATCACCACCTGACGCCACAAACCGAAAGGAATGTTCATGACACAGGATTTCGACGGCCGTTTCTCGCGCCTTAGGGTGCCGTCCGACAACGTACCCGGCCAACCCTGCGCGCAGTACTTCGAGATCCGGGAGGCCGGGGCCGCGATGCCCTCCAAGCCCGAGGAAAGCGCCATAATCGAGCAACTCGACGAGGTCGGCGATCCGAAGGCTGCAAAGGCACGGGCGCTCTTTTCCCTCATATCCGGACAGGAGGACGCGGTCTTCCAGTGGCTCGAAACCAGCGCCGAGCACGCCGATCTCTTCTATCGCGACCCGTTGGCCGCGCTCAAGAAAGCCCTGCCCCAACAAGCCGAGGCGCTCGGCGCGCTCTGATACCAATATGCATTGGTCAGAACCCATGTGCCCAGTCGCGCATACCGATTCTCGTGGTGCGTCAGAGCTGATCATTGAGTTTGTCCCATGCTTCTGGAATGAGTACTATGGCGATGTCGAACGCCGCACCGTCCATGTGCTTGGAACGCATCGCACCACCAACGGCGCGGTTGTGCTCCGGGCTGCGATAGGCAGAGCGGACGATCAGCGGCTTACCCAGACGGTTGCGCAGCGCCTGCAGCTTGTCGAGCGCCGGCTCGTTGAGCGCGCGCTTGGCGCCTTCCTCGGCGGCGCGCGCGAGGATCGCCTCGAACTCGTGCTCAGGCATGCGGACGAAGCCGTCCTCCGGGCGTTGTGGGGCCATGGCGCGCCTCCCTCAGCCGATCTTCGCACCCCAAAACGACGTCTGGTCGGCGGCGAAATATCCATCCGCGGCGCGGAAGTTTCCCTGCAACTCCACGGTGTCACCGGTGGTGAGCGACACCATCGTCTGAAGCCCGCAGGCTGGCAAACTCAATCCGCAACACCACCTATCCAAAAGCGGGCGAGAGCCTGAACGCCACCGCGCTGGTCTGGTCCAAGGCGCCGATGATCGTCGGCGCGCATAATGCCGGGCCGCTGATCCGCTCGAAGGGCGGCTTCTGGCTGGCCATCCCGGCAGAGGCCGCAGGGAAATCCCTGCGCGGCGGGCGCATCACGCCCGGCGAATGGGAAAGAAGGACCGGGTTGCGGTTGCGTTTCGTCTATCGCAGGCGCGGGCCAAGCCTGCTGGTTGCAGAGGGGCGGCTGAACACCAAGGGACGCGCCGTGGCGTCCAGATCGAAAACCGGACGCAGGCGCACCACCGTGCCCATCTTCCTGCTGGTGCCGCAGGTCAGGCTGCCCAAGCGGCTGGACCTGGCCCGGGATGCGGAACGGGCGGCGGATGCGGTGCCGGGGAGGGTTGTCGGGAAGTGGGTCGAGGGGCGATTTTACCAATAATGCTCAAGCCGTGACACTATAAACCGACTGCCCGTCTTTCGAATATTTCTCGATCGAACGGCAGAGAGCAAAGATCGTGGCTCCATTCGCAGGCACGAAGACAGCCCCAAGCAGTTCATCCCGATCTGGATTAGCTGCCAAAGTTATGGATGCCCCCTCCTTGCGCGCAAGATCGACAAACGCCTGATGCTCGGTAACAGCCAAGCGCGCGATATCGAGGTAATGGACAACATTCTGCCGCATGAAATGGATAACGTCGAAAGCCGCGACGTCACGAAGCAGAACCGTCTCGCAATTATCAGCCGGATCGGAAGAGACTAGCAGCGTCAGCACCTGCCGCACGGGCTCGTAGCGAATGCCGACGAATTCCACATCCGCAAACCGTTCGTCCCCTTTGAACCCGATCATCTCCAATCCTCCGGACGGATCAACCCGTCATCACCGCGCCCATCACCCGAAAAACTCTCTTCCGCAGTAGCGGGCCGACCAGGCTGGCGAACGCCATCGATCCATTCATGGGTATGGGGTTGACCTTGACCGTGATCATGGCCCCAATCAACGTCTTTGATAGGCTTGCCGTCAGGGCCATACAGTCTGTCTCCACGGGGACCTACAACCCAAGTTCCCGGACGCCCTTGTTTCGGCAAGCCTCGCTCCTCTGGCGCGGGTTCCACGGGCCTCCCCTCTGCATCGATTTCCGGAACACCCTCCGGCAGAGATCGTGGTTCATCATCTGCGTTGCTTTCAACAACATGCGGTGAGGACGAGCCACCGAGTGCTCGGTAACCTTCTGTCGAAAACCCAGGCAGATCAAGAATATCGCGACCCAAATCATCCAGTTGGGGGAATACCTCGACCCAGCCATCGGCAATCGTTCCATCCTGAAGCCGGAGCCGACCTTCGCTGAACGCATCGTAGGCTTGCTGCACGAATGTGCCAAGCGCGTGTTGAGCAGCGCGATCTCCTTCCGCCACCTTCTGAATAACTCCGGGATTCGCCATCTCGAAAAGCGCCGCCGCCTGACCGGCGATCCGTGCCGCATCAACGGTCTTGGGCAGGTTGGATCCGAAGCCGGTACTGACCGTTTCCTGCACCAGTTCGTGCGCAATAGCAGCCAGGAGCCCTTCGGCCGATCCAAGATCGACGCCGAGCATATCGGCAGCGCGGTTCAGGCGACGTTCTGTTGCGAGTTTGGTAAGCTCCCGTAATTGATCGCTAATCTCCCACGCACTCTCAAGCGCCGCCAAAGCAATGGCTCCGGGACCCGTAAGTGGGACCGCACGTCCGACAAGGCCTCGAAAGACGAGCGCGACCTTGATGGCGCCCTGTCGCCCGGCGCGCTGGGCAAGATTTCGTGCGACGGCAGGTCACCTTGGCTCAAGATGCAGCCAGAACCTTGCAACCATCAGCCTGTTGCCATTCAACGCGGTGCATCGAACGCCTATTTCCCTGTGATTGAGTCTGCGCTCGACGTGCCGCCGTTCGGTGGTTCCTTCCGGGACATGCTGGAGGATTTCTGGCCGGACATCATTGCGCTGGACGACAGGGCGCAGCTTCCGGACTTCGTGCGAAAGCGAATCCATCCCATGTGGCCTGAGCCTGACACCAGGCCGGAAAACCTGACCGCGCGGATACTGACCCTGCTGACAATGCTGGACAACAAGACCGGTGACCTGCGTCCCAACGAGCACCTGATGCTTCGCTCGGGCGGCCCGGATGGAGAAGAGTTCCCCGAGTTCCAGATCTCGCCTCAGGAGATCCCGAACGATCTGAAGGGAGTTCTGGAAAATGTGGTCTCGGTCGAGAGGCTGCGCGAAGTCCGAGCTCTGAAGGCGTTCATGCGCCATCGGTCCAGAGCGCGACGTTCAGGTCCCACCCCGCCCAGTCGCCCGTCGCGCCCGAGGCGACAATGTAGCGGTCGCCATCGGTGAGGCTGCCGGGCGGCGCGGTCAGATCCCGGTCGAGGACGGAAAGCTGGACGAGCCCGTCGAGGATCCGCAGCGCCTCGTTGTGGGTGACATGCTTCTGGGCCTGCGCCGCGAGGATGTAGGGCATAAGGAGATGGGTCGTGGCGTCGGACATGGGCGGTCTCCAGAACGAAAAAAGCCGCCTGCATGGCAGGCGACGGATTAAGGCGCGGCGAAGAGAGGTGGCGGGCTACCCGCGCTCGGGCGTCTCCGCCGGAATGGCCGACAGAACCGGGTCGGGCTTCGGGGCGTCCCACTTCGCGGTCATCGCGGCCCAGCGATCAATCTCGGCCCTGAAGGCCGGGTCGTCGATCCGCAGATGGAAGGTGTAGAGGCGATCCACGATCTCGCGCATCAGCGCGCGCATCTCGTCATCGTCGATCCGCGAGACCTCGGACCACGGAATGCGGTTGCCGTCGGCGTCCACGACGATGACGTCGCTGCCGTCGCCCGTGCGCGAGGCAGGCACCTGACCCGCGTGGAGTGTCTCGAGCTGCGTGTTGCGCACGCATGCCACGGCCATCACTCTGGCAAGCTGGGCTGCAATCCTGTCTTCGTCCTCTGGGCGCATGTCCCGAGCCTACGACGTAGATCGCGCGCCGTGCCAGAAATCATTGCGCCACCTCAGATGCTCAGCGTGACAGCCTTGGGCGCGCCCCGCCCGACCAGGGCGGAGAGCTGGAAGATGCGGATGTCGAGGGTGTCGCCGGGGCCGAGTGGCGCGCCCCAGTCAGCAGTCTGCTGAGCGGCGGTGTAGAGCGCGCTGGTCGTCGCCGTGCTCAGCACCCGCTTCACAGCAGGGCCGTCGAGGATCTCCACCCGGAGGTCACGCTCGCGGGGGTGCTGGAGTCCTTCCCCTCGGAGTGGGAGGCGCAGGTCAAGTTTTTAACTATGCCGAACGGTGCACCGATGCTAAACTCGCGATCTAGTTGAATTATTTTCGGGGTCCTATCAGATGCCCTCGCAAAAGAGTAATTATGCAAGACTAGACGTGTTTCGACGCTGGTATTCGTTGTGCTTTGCAGCGATCTTCTGCCTCGCATTGTCTGCCTGCACCCAACCGCCTGGTGCAGCACGCTTTATACAGTACACAGAAGCGTTCACGGCGTCGCGACAGGCTTCTGAAGCACTTTTCGATTTGCTGGAGGTTGCTGAGCGGGATCAAGCGCGACTGGCATACAGCGCCGCATCCGCTGAATTTGATCCATCGAGACCGTATCTCTACACCAATCTTTCTGCTCCACCCCTCGCTCGCGAGTATCGCGCGAGCTTCGACGCAATTTCTCAATATAATCAACTTATGGTGGCACTGATTACTGGCGAGAATGCGGGAGTCCTGACCAAACAAAGCTATGAACTCGCGACCGGTGCCTTTGCGCTTGCCGGAACGGCTATATCCACTGAACAACTTCAAGGCATCGTTCCGGTGATGGAGATCATCTCTACGGTCGCAAAGGATGCCCTGACTGGCCGAGATCGCAGGGTCTTCGCCGAAGAACTCGCTCAAAGCTCAGAGGCTGTAATCACCTTGATGCGTAATATTCGCTCAGGCGGGCCGCTGATTTACAATATGCTGCGTGCCGCTGGCGGGAGAGCCGACGATGCTACCCGACGCAAATTAATGGCCGATTGGCTGGTGCTGATGGACCACAATATAGAAACTCTGCAAGCTGCTGTTAATGCGGCCAAAAATAGCTCCCGCGCATCCGTCGATCTTAAAGCAATACAGGAACGGTTGACCGAACTGGAGAGTGTGGCGGAGAGCATTAAAGGAAGTTTGGCAGAGTTGGCAAATTAGCGCAACGTCTCATTTCTGTGAGCAACGCCAACCGCATTGAGGAGAGTGCAAGATGACTGTTTCAATCCATGATTTGCATCTTTTGGTCGATACTCTCGAAAGCGAGCTTGCAACGGCCAATGCCACCAAGGACAATGCGCGCGCAGCGGATCTCCAAAGTTCGCTAATGGAGATGAAGGTGCTTAGAGCGCGGCTCCTGATCGCAGATGCAGAGGCTTTCGCAACACAACTCGCCACATCGCGCGGCGAGGTTGAGAATGCGATCGCACGTATCCGCAGCAAGACGGGGCTATCTTTTGTCCGAAGCCTAGCAGAGGATTTGGGCATTCCGCTTCCCTCTGGAAAGGGTGTACACAGCGACATTCTGGAAGAGCTGCCAAAGGAACCGCCGGTCGCCTCAATGGATCAACCTGGTCGAATAACCACCGGCGGTCCCTCGACTTTCGTTGCCGCCCGAATGATCCGGCCACAGACTATCCTCTACACCGACGATGGCGGTCGAGATTTCTTGCGGGTAGGGGGCTCGCGATCCTGGCGCAACTGTAATCCCGGAAATATCCGAAAGGGTGGATTCTCCAAGAACAATGGCAGCATTGGAAATGACGGATCCTTCGCAATCTTCCCAAGCAAAAAGGTGGGACGCGATGCGATTGAGGCGCTACTGCGCGGGCGCAGCTACGGACCGCTGACGCTTGAAGCCGCGATCAACCGCTATGCGCCCAAAATCGAGAACGACACGGACGCATATGTTGACTTTGTAGTCCAACAAACCGGGCTCAACCGATCGGACGTCCTTGATGAGCTCCTGATCGCTCAGATACGTTCGATTATCGGTGCCATTGAAAAGATGGAGGGCTGGAAGCCCGGCGAAGAGAAACCTCATTTGCCGGCAAGCGGTTTCGCCGGAGACGAGATGCTGACAGGCGGCGGCACTGATGGCCAAGGCACTTCTGCTGCGATTGGTGCTTCGGAGGAATGGATGAACATCGCGCGCCGCGAGGCGGCATTGCCAGCGGTGCAACGCTCTGAAGTGCCGGGCCCAAAGAGTAACCCGCGGATCTTGGAGTACTTCCGTGTGGGGTCCAATTGGTTTGATCCCAAGAAAGGCGATGAAGAAGAATGGTGCGCCGTCTTTGTCAACTATTGCCTGGAAATGAGTGGACATGTTGGCACAAACCATCCCGGGGCACGCTCTTTTTTCTGGAACAGGAAGAACCAGTTCATCCGCTTGCCCGAGCCGCGGAACTTCAGTATCGGGGTTCGTCGGTATGATTTCAGCCAACCCAACTGGGAAACTGGATCCGGACATGTAGGCTTTGTAGTGGATTATACGTCCACTCATGTGACTCTTCTCGGTGGAAACCAGTCGGAAACAATTACCAAACAGGAATATCCGCTCCTTGTGACCGACGGTGACGGTACCGTAACAGCCAAGTTCGTCGCATTCATGATGCCGGTAATGAACTAGACTGCAAGAAGCCCTTGCTGTGCTGCATCCGCGAAGGCGTCACAGCACATTGATCCGATCCGATCAAAGGAGTTGAGACGACATGACAGATACACCAAATCCCTCACCGCCTTCGGATTCTCGCTTACTTAACGCGATTGGCGGTGCCTCGCTCGGTGGCTTCATTGCTCTCCTCCTTGGACTTTCTAGTGCTCCAGTTGTTGCCTCGACTTTGACTGTGCTGCTGGGCGCCGCCACGATTTTCCTCGCCCTGCAGGACCAGTTGAGTGAGCCTAAACGCTACCCAGAAAGTAATTTAAGAATGGGGTGCGCTGAAAGGTTGGCTGGCTGCAGATCGAGATCAGGTTCGATTAGCGTTCCATCTCTGCGAGTGTCCCCGGCGTCGAAGTGTTCAGCCCGTTTTCGAAAAAGAGACCATATATCAGACCTCTAGAAGCTAAACACCAGAATGCCCTAGTCATGAGGTCCGGAGAATTTCGGCCCTGAGAGACCGCCTCCGGACCGCCTCGCGTCCGGGCCAGTGCTCAGCCCCTCCTGCATAACCCCCGAAAACAACGAAAAAATCCGGCCGCAGCCGGATCGGGAGAACGCTTTCTCAAGGGCAAGTGGCGGAGGGGATGGGCCTGACATCCAACCTTCTCCACTCTAAGTTACTGTAAATGTGTATTTTTTTTGCACCCTTCCCGGCTACCGGCAAACTTTCTCGAACACTTCCACAAGCTCCTTGAACTTGCGACGCTGCACGTCGGGATCTTGTGAGAGGATCGCATTGTCCACGCAGTCATCCGCGTGATCCTGCAGGATTAGAATTTCGACCTGCGAAAGTGCCGATCGGATCGCCAGGGATTGATTGAGAATGTCGATGCAGTAGCGATCTTCTTCGATCATGCGCGCAACCCCGCGTACCTGCCCTTCGAGGCGCGCCAGTCGTTGGATGGCTGCTTGCTTTCGATCCTTCATGGCGGGCTGGTCTCTTGCTACGATACGGGGGAACCGAGCTTTGTGCGGAAGGGTTCCTCGGAACCTCACAGGCCATCGCGTGTTGAATCATACCCCCTTGGGGTATTGGGCTGCGTCTCCGGACGCCCGCCGAGTTCTGCGTTGGCAGATGCGACTGCCCAGTTGCCCTCAAGCAGATTGCAGAACGAGCAGGAAGTCGCGACATGTCCTATATCCGTTTCGGCCTGATGATCCTCACTTCCACAGTGGTGATGTTCATCCTGATGTACCTCAACACCTACGCTTGGGAACACGTCTTCTTCTCGGAGACACGTACCTATATGGCGATCATGATGGGGGCGACGATGGCCGTCATCATGCTCGCCTACATGCTCGGGATGTACTCGAACAAGGGCCTGAACATCGCGATCTTCGTCGGCGCGATCATCGTCTTTGCCCTGTCGCTCTGGCTGGTGCGCAGCCAGGTCACGGTCTCGGGTCCGAGCTACATGCGGGCAATGATCCCGCACCACTCGATCGCGATCATGACCTCTGAGCGGGCGCAAATCCGCGATCCGCGCGTTCGCCACCTCGCCGACGAAATCATCGAGGCGCAGCGCCGCGAGATCGCGGAGATGCGCTACCTGATCGCCGAGGTGTCCGCCGGGAACGTGGTGGAGAGCATCTATCAGGACCCGCCGGCCGAGCCGGGCAGCGTCGAGGACGCGCTTTCGAACACCCTCATCAGCGGGCTCGACCTCGCGCCGATGCCGGAAGCCGAGGCCGACCGGGTGCTCGGGGCGCCTGCTCCCTGCACGTTCAACCGCAGCCCCGAATCCGATCCGATCCTCTGGGCGAGCGAAGGCGGCGGGGCTGCGGTGAAGCTGAACGGCGTCCTGATCTCTCTGGAGGCGGAGGGAGGTTCGCAGGAGGGTGCGACGACGTACTCGGCGCCCGGCACCACGATCACGGTGCAGCCGCTCGGCGACGAGGCCGATTGGCGCCAGAACGCGGAGCTCGTGTTCGAACTCGATGAGGGGCTGAGCGTGGGCTACCGCGGCTTCTACGGGTGCGAGGCGGGCTGACGTGTCCGCCAGTTCACGCTTCAGATCATGAACACCGGCGCAAAACCGCCCCCAGGTGTCCTGAAGTTCGTGGTCTGACCTTGATAAAGGCGCGCGGCCACCAGAAGCACCTGCCCATCATAGGTATACAGTCGCACGTCCATTTTGCGCCTCTGGGGTGTCTCGTCGATCTTGATCATGCGCTCGCTGGGGCGGACCAGCGTCTGGGCAACGTATCCGCCTCCCGCGATCTCCGCCCAGACTCCTTTCGTCAGCTTGTCGCCACGATATACCGCCTTGCCACCATGTCCTCCTGTCGGCTTGAAGAACAGGTCCTTGCGGGATTTCCAAAGTGCATCAGCGTTGTCGGGATTGACCAAAACGGTGCGTGGAACGGCAGCAAGCCCGGCCCGAATCCCCGGGTCGACTCCCCATGCCTCAAGTGTCGCGGAATTCGAAAGAAGCGAAAGGTTGCGCTTGTCGGCAAGGAGCGCGTGGTTGTGCGGATTCGGCGTTACGACAACCGCGCCATCACGGTAGGATTCCTGCAATGCCTTGTGCTCGGGCTGATCAAAGGCGAAATCGGTGACCCGATTGTAAACGAGATCGATCGTCTTTCCGTCGACGCTGAGCCGACCATCGTCGTAGCTAAGGTGACCGGCGTCGGCGATGACCGCGTCTACCCCTCGTGCCGCCAAAACTTGCCGCGCGAGCACGAACTCGGGATAAAGGTACTGTTCCGGCGGATTGTCATCGATGATGGCGATGCGTTGTGGCGTGCCCGTTCCCCGCTGCCGAATCCATTCGTTCTGGAACATGCGAAACGCCGCGTCCTCGAACGATGGCAGCGCCGGGGGGATATCCATTTCGGCACAACACGCGCGCTGCGCCCTTGCAAGAAAGGCATTGAGAAATGCCCCGCCGGCGTTGGTATTGATCTCGATCAGCCGGGGGCCGTCTTCGCCAAGATGAAAGTCGTAGCCCATCAATGCCCCGATCGGACCGTGATCCGCCCGCGCGATTTCCGGCGCCCAGGAAAGGACCGCGGCTTTGTATGCCGCGAGTTGGGCGGTGGTCTCCACAGCCGCTGCGATGGCGCGCATCTCATCCACGGTGGTGGCCGAAAGGAACACCGGTACGTGCGAGAACAGATGGGCCTTGGGGCGGATGAACGTCTCGAAGAATGCCGGCTCACCGGCCTCGCGCTCCATCGCTTCGCGAAGCGATGGAAGGTCCAGTGTAACGCAGAAGCAGTTCTTGTTGAGTCGGTCCGTGCGGTCCTGAACCCGCTTCGATGAACTGGAGCCGGGATTGTTCATCGAGGGAAAACCCGAGGCGGCGCCAAGATCGAGCGCGCTTCAAATGCCAAGTAAGCCATGAATAATCCCACGAACATCCCTCCCAAAGGTTTCGCCATCAGGTCGATCCAAATATGCCGCTTCTGTCCGGCAGCCACAACTGTCACCGGGTGGGCCTCGGAAAACTGAGCAGCCGGTCGCACGGGCAGCTCCGGCCTGCAGCGAAGCTCCATCCCGAAGGTGCCATCAGCGCTCAGCGTGCTTGCGACACATTCTCCTGGTAGGTCCGCTCGCGCTCCGGCCAGGTGCTCTTGATATAGGCGAGCGCAGCCTGGATCTCTGCGTCGCTGAGGACGGCAAAGCCCGGCATGTCGCTCTTATAGCCGCCCCCGACGATGGCGGCCGTGCCCTCCTTGACGATCCGGAACAGGATGTCATCGGGATGGTGCCACGTGTGGCCGTCGGCATCGTGTGGTGGCGCCGGGAGACGCCCGGACGGAAGGGGCGTCTTCCAGTCCGGCTGCCCCTCGAGCTGCGCACCGTGGCAGGACGCACATTGGTCCGCATAGATCTGCCGGCCCTGTTCGATGACTTCTGCAGATGACGCGGCGTTGGATGCGGTCTGGGCATAGTGCCTGCCAGCGAAGACCGCCATGACCAGGCCTCCGACGAGCAACCCGGGCCACAAGATATTACGGAGTTCTTTTCGCATGAGTTGCATGATTGGTGGCGAGGAATTTCTATTGGCTACATGCCGAGGATGAATTTCTGCCAGAGGCGCGACGCCGGAGGCAATGGACATTCCCGTGACCAGCGCCTATCTTTCCGGCATGTTCTCGCGCCTCGTCACCATGCTTGCCGTACTCGCGATCGCCGTCATGACGACGGTGACCTCCGCGCATGCGGCGCGCTTGAGCGCAGAGCCGGATCACTCGGTGCATGTCGGCGAGATGATGCAGGTTGCGGCCGGCAGCGACCGTTCCTGTGACGGCGAACAGCACTGCGGATCGATGGATGCTGGAAGCTGTGAGTTGCTTTGTTCAGGTCTTTTGGTCTTTCTGACATTTCCGAGGGAAGACTCGCCCAGCGTTTACGCGCCTGCCAGCCATGACCTGCCCACCGGTGCAGTGCTTGCCGGTCGGGCACCTGGACTGAACGAACGACCTCCCAAGCACCGTCTCCTCTGATCGCGCGTCCGGGCCGAGGCCCGCGGCGTCCTGTCGGTTTTGATGAACGGGACGAGCTGTCCCGAGGAGACGACCATGAATACCCTTTCACGACGCGGCTTTCTTGCCGCTGGCGCCGCCATGCTGGCCTATGCGCATCTGCCCCGGATCGCGGCAGCGCAGGGCGCCGCCCCGCTGTCGCTGCACGCCGCCACCCGGACGCTCGACATCGACGGTCGCGCCGCCACCGTCTGGGGTCTTGCCGGGCCAGCCGGACAGGGGCTGACACTCGATCCCGGCGCGCGGTTCCGGGTGGATCTGCGCAACGATCTCGATACTGATACGCTGATCCACTGGCACGGCCAGATCCCGCCCAACGCACAGGATGGCGTGCCCGACATGCCTTTGCCGATGCTCGCCCCCGGCGAGACTCGCGCCTATGACTTCGCGCCGCTGCCCGGCACCTACTGGATGCACGCGCATGTGCCGCTGCACGAGATGCGCCTTCTGGCCGCGCCGCTGATCGTGCGCAGCGCCGAGGATGTCGCCGCCGACCGGCAGGAGGTGGTGCTGTTCCTGCATGATTTCTCGTTCAAGGCACCCGAGGAGGTGATGGCCGAGATCCTTGGCGGCCACGGGACCGCCGGCGGTCATGGAGGCGGCCACGGCGCGGTCATGGGCGGCATGGCGGCCATGGACCACGGCGCGATGGGGAACATGCCGATGGGTGGCATGGATCACGGCGCCATGGGTGGCATGACGGGAATGGGCGCCATGGACGGCATGGCGATGGACCTCAACGACTACGACTGGGACGCCTATCTCGCCAACGACCGCACGCTTTCGGATCCCGAGGTGGTGCAGGTCGAGCGCGGTGGCCGTATCCGGCTTCGGGTCATCAACGCCGCCGCGGCGACGGTGTTCTGGATCGAGACCGGCGGTGCCGAGGCGCGGCTGGTCGCGGTAGACGGGCACGCCGTCCAGCCTCTCGCTGGCACGCGGTTCGGGCTGGCGATGGGCCAGCGCCTGGACATCGAGATCGACCTGCCGAACGAAGGCGGCGCCTGGCCGATCCTCGCACTGCGGGAAGGCGCGCGGGAGCGCACTGGCCTGATCCTCGCCACGCAGGGTGCCGATGTCCGACGTCTAGATGCCATGGCGGAGACCGAGGCACCGGCGTTCGACACCGATCTTGCGCAGGAATCGCGCCTGATCGCCCGCGATGCCCTGCCTGATCGGCCGGTGGATCGCAGCCAGATGCTGATGCTGGGCGGCTCGATGCAGCCTTACGTCTGGACGATCAACGGGGCCGTCTGGGGACAGCACCAGCCGATCATCGCGCGCAGCGGCGAGCGAGTCGTGCTGTCGTTCCACAATATGTCGATGATGGCCCACCCGATGCATCTGCATGGCCATGTGTTCCAGGTCGTCGGGTTGAACGGGCGACGCGTTGCCGGCGCACTTCGAGACACGATTCACGTGCCGCCAATGTCGATGGTCGACGTCGCCCTAGACGCCGGCGAGGCCGCGAGCTGGATGCTGCATTGCCATCACATGCCGCATTTGGCGACCGGCATGATGACCGAACTCGCGGTCACAGCGTCGGTTTAATTGGGGCGGGGCGTTCGGATGGAGCGCCCGGACACTGGCTCCGTGCCGTGTTGTTCTGCGCGATGTTGTCGCAAGGGCCGGTTGCAGGGCGCACCACTCAGCAGGAAACAAGGAGGATGAGGTGATGAACTGGAATGATATGGGCCCCGGAATGGGTTTCGGGATGGGGTTTGGCTGGCTGTTCGGTCTGCTTTGCTTGGCGCTCATTGTTTTGATCATAGCAGCGCTGATAAAATATCTTCGTAAATAAAAGAAAGGAGTTCGCAATGGCCTACACGATCAATCGAATTATCCCCGACGCGGGTATCGACGACGTCGACGCTCGGGCGCGAAAGGCGCTTGCTGATAATGGCTTTGGCGTCCTGACCGAGATCGACGTCAAAGCGACGATGAAAAAGAAGTTGGATGTCGAGATGCCGGCCTATCGCATCCTCGGTGCCTGCAACCCCAAGATGGCACATCAGGCGATCGGGATCGAGCCTAGGGTGGGCGCGATGCTGCCCTGCAACGTCATCTTGCGCGAAGTCGAGGACGGCGTCGAGGTCAGCGCTATCGATCCTGTGGCGTCGATGCAGGCGATCGAGAACGCCGAGCTGACGGCCGTGGCAGGCGAGGTGCGCGACCTGCTGGCGAAAGCCGTCGAGGCGATCTGAGATGAGCCTGCGCGCCGCCATCCTCACGGGCCTTGCGATCCTCGGGATCGGACTGCTCGCTGTCTGGCAGTTCGCGCCTTCGGTATTCGCCGAGGCGCGCAGCCTTCTGGACGTCGAGCGTCTGGAAATGCTGGTGGCGCGCGCCGGTCTCTGGGGGCCGGTCCTGATCGTCACGCTTATGACCCTTGCGGTCGTGGCCAGCCCCATCCCGAGCGCGCCGATCGCACTGGCGGCCGGAGCGGCCTACGGACATCTCTGGGGGACCGTGCAGGTCGTCATCGGCGCCGAGCTCGGGGCGCTGATCGCCTTCGGTCTCGCACGGGTTCTGGGGCATGATGTCTTGCGGCGGGTGTTCGGTGATCGCGTCGATGCCGGGCTTCTCGGCTCGCAGACCGCGTTGACGGCGACGGTTTTTGCCAGCCGCCTGATGCCCTTCGTGTCCTTCGACATGATCAGCTACGCGGCCCGACTGAGCCGATTGCACGCCTGGCTTTTCGCCCTCGCAACATTGGCGGGGATCATCCCGGCAAGCTTCCTGCTGGCACATTTCGGCGGTGAGGCGGTTAGCGGAGACCTCGGCCGCGCGACATGGGCGGTGCTCGGACTCGGGCTTGTGACGGGGCTGCCGCTGCTCTGGGTGGCGCTGCGGCAAAAGCCTGAAAAGGAAAATCCATGACGAAAAGCGATTACGAGAAGAACAGCATCACCCTGCCTGGCGCGGTCGCCATGGGCACCGGCGTGATGATCGGCGCGGGCATCTTCGCGCTGACCGGCCAGATCGCCGAACTCGCCGGGCCTCTCTTCCCGCTCTCGTTCGTGGTCGGCGCCATCGTGACCGCCTTCAGCGCCTACACCTATATCAAGATGTCGAACGCATACCCGTCTGCGGGCGGCATCGGGATGATCCTGAAGAAAGCCTACGGACCGACGACGGTCGCGGCGGGCGCAGCTCTCCTGATGGCGCTGTCGATGGTCATCAACGAAAGCCTCGTCGCGCGCACCTTCGGAACCTACACCCTGCGAGCCTTCGGCGGCGATCCGGACAGCATTCTCGTGCCGGTCCTCGGCGTGGGGCTGATCGTCTTCGCCTATCTCGTGAACGTCTCTGGCAACCGGTCGGTCGGGCTGCTGTCCATTATCATGGCCATTCTCAAGGTGGGCGGCATTGCGCTGTTCGGGGCGGCCGGTCTGTGGGCCAGCGGCATTTCGTTCGAAGCGTCGGGCGGAGATTTTCGTGCGGGTGGGTTCGTGGCGTCGGTCGCGCTGTCCATTCTCGCCTTCAAGGGGTTCACGACCATCACCAACAGCGGCGCCGAGGTGACCAATCCGCATCGGAACGTGGGCCGGGCCATAGTCCTGTCCATCGCCATCTGCGTCGTCGTCTACCTGCTGGTCGCATTCGCGGTCGGCTCCAGCCTGCCGCTCGATCGCATCGTGGCGGCGAAGGACTACGCGCTGGCTGAAGCGGCCCAACCAGCCCTCGGGCAAACCGGCTTCTACCTGACGGTGGCGCTTGCGCTGGTGGCAACTGCCTCGGGCCTGATCGCCAGCGTGTTTGCCGTCTCGCGGATGCTGGCGATGCTGACGGACATGAAGATGATCCCGCACAGCCATTTCGGGATGCCAGGCACGATCAAGGACCACACACTCGTCTACACCGTCGTGATCGCAGGCTTCCTGACGGTCTTCTTCGACCTCAGCCGCATCGCCTCGCTCGGGGCCTTCTTCTATCTGGTGATGGACATGATCATCCATTTCGGCGTGTTCCGGCATCTGCGCGAAGAAATCGGCGCTCGGGGCTGGGTGTTGCTGACGGCAATCGCACTTGATGCCGTGGTGCTGGCCGCCTTCGCCGCGATGAAATGGCAGTCCGACCCCTTGATCGTCGTCCTGGGTGCGATCGGCATGGCGCTGGTGTTCCTGTTCGTCGGAATCTTCCTCGCACGGAATCCCGCCCTGGAAGGCGCTCACGACCACCATTGAAAAGAGCTTGAGCTTCCAACGGCTGGAAGCGGCAAGCTGAAACAAGAGATCGAAAGGCTGGCAGACTATGGAGCACGATCACCATCACGCGGCGCCCGACATTCCGGCGGGGGCGAATACCGCAAAGGACCCGGTCTGCGGGATGACGGTCGCGGTCAAGCCGGACGGGCGTCACGCCGAGTTCCAGGGAGAGACCTTTCATTTCTGTTCGGAGAAATGCCAGTCGAAGTTCAAGGCGGATCCGTGGTTCTACGCCTCGGGCCGGGCCGCCGGACAGAAGAAGGCTGCTCCGGCCAACGTCCAGTACACCTGTCCGATGCATCCCGAGATCGTCCGCGATGCGCCGGGGTCCTGCCCGATCTGCGGCATGGCGCTGGAACCGATGGTGCCGTCGGATGAGCCCAGCGAGGAGCTGACCGACTTCACGCGTCGGATGTGGATTTCGGCGGCGGCGGCGGTGCCGCTCATCATCCTGACGATGGGTGAACTGGTCGCGCTGCCAGTGCGCGACTGGATCGGGCATCAGACCGCAAGTTATCTCGAGTTCGTGCTGGCAACGCCGATCATCCTCTGGGCCGCCTTGCCTTTCTTCCGGCGCGGCTGGGACTCCATTGTGAACCGCAGCCCAAACATGTGGACGCTGATCAGCATCGGCGTGGCGGCGGCCTACCTTTACTCGCTCGTCGCGACGTTCCTGCCGGGGGTGTTTCCGGAACAGTACCGGATGGGCCACGGCGTCGGCACCTATTTCGAGGCGGCGGTGGTGATCGTCGCGTTGGTCTTCGTGGGCCAGGTGCTGGAACTCCGAGCGCGAGAACGCACCGGGGATGCGATCCGCGCGCTTCTGGATCTGGCGCCGAAGACCGCGCGGCGCATCCTG